>CAWIDX010000013.1:0-94963 GCA_963834955.1 uncultured Actinomycetota bacterium | reverse complement strand
GAGACGCGCTGAGCGCGTGTTGCGCGCCGAAATTGCGAGGATAAGGTGGGCCGTGGCCGAAATCGCCCCACTACGGGTGCAATTGATCGCCAAGACCGAGTTCCTGCCGCCATCCGACGTGCCGTGGAGCACCGACGCCGACGACGGGCAGGCGCTGGTCGAGTTCGCCGGTCGCGCGTGCTACCAGAGCTGGTCGAAGCCGAACCCGCGCACCGCCACCAACGCCGCCTATCTGCGCCACATCATCGACGTGGGCCACTTTTCGGTGCTCGAGCATGCGTCGGTGTCGTTCTACATCACCGGCATCTCGCGGTCCTGCACTCATGAGCTCATTCGGCATCGGCATTTCTCGTACTCGCAGCTCTCGCAGCGGTTCGTGCCGGAGCGGGACTCACAGGTGGTGGTGCCACCGGACATGGAGGACGACCCCGAACTGCAGGCCCTGTTCCTCGACGCCGCCGACGCCAGCCGCGAGGCCTACACCAAGTTGTTGGCCCGGCTGGAGGAGAAGTTCGCGGACGTGCCCAGCGCGATGCTGCGTCGCAAGCAGGCCCGGCAGGCGGCACGGGCGGTCCTCCCGAATGCCACCGAGACCAAGATCGTGGTCACCGGCAACTACCGGGCGTGGCGGCATTTCATCGCCATGCGGGCCAGCGAACACGCCGACGTCGAGATCCGCCGCCTGGCGATCGCGTGTCTGCGTGAACTCGTCGAGATCGCGCCCGCTGTGTTCACCGACTTCGAGATCAGCGCGCTGGCCGACGGCACGGAGGTCGCCACGTCTCCGCTCGCGACCGAAGCCTGAGGGGAAGCGGGTAGCCTAATTGCCCGTGAGCACCAGCGGGATCGACGCCGCAGCGCGCCTTGGCACGGTCCTCACCGCGATGGTGACCCCGTTCGGACCCGACGGCTCGGTTGACCTCGCCGCCGCGTCGAGATTGGCCAGCCATCTGATCGACTCGGGATGCGACGGTCTGGTGGTGTCGGGCACCACCGGGGAGTCGCCGACCACCTCTGACGAGGAAAAGCTGGCCCTGCTGCGCGCGGTGCTGGGCGCCGTGGGGGACCGGGCACGCGTCATCGCCGGCGCCGGCAGCTACGACACCGCCCACAGCGTCAAGTTGGCCAAGGCCTGCGAAGCCGAAGGGGCGCACGGACTTCTGGTGGTGACGCCGTACTACTCGCGGCCTCCTCAGTCGGGTCTGCTGGCGCACTTCACCGCGGTGGCCGACGCCGTGTCGCTGCCGGTGCTGCTCTACGACATCCCGCCGCGCTCGGTGGTGCCGATCGAGTTCGACACCATCCGCCAACTGGCGTCGCACCCCAACATCGTCGGGGTCAAGGACGCGAAGGGTGACCTGGCCGGGGCGGCGGACGTCATCGCCTCGACCGGGCTGGCGTACTACTCGGGCGACGACCCGTTGAATCTGGCCTGGCTGGCAATGGGGGCGACCGGGTTCATCAGCGTGATCTCGCATGTCGCCGCGGGCCAGTTGCGGGAGTTGTGGTCGGCGTTCGACTCCGGCGACATTGTCACCGCTCGCAAGATCAGCGTGTCGTTGAGCCCGCTGTGCGCGGCGATGAAGCGGCTCGGCGGTGTGACGATGGCGAAGGCGGGACTGAGCCTTCAGGGCATTGACGTCGGCGAGCCTCGGTTACCGCAGGTGCCCGCCACCGCGGATCAGATCGACGCCCTCGCCGCTGACATGCGCGCTGCGGCGGTGCTTCGATGAGGCTATCGCCGGCCGGGCGGCTCCGGTGAATTCCGAGCTCACTGCACCGGGCCCGTTGACGTCCGGCGGGCTGCGAGTGACCGCACTTGGCGGTATCGGCGAAATCGGCCGCAACATGACGGTTTTCGAACACCTGGGCCGGTTGTTGATCATCGACTGCGGCGTGCTGTTTCCGACGCACGACGAGCCTGGCGTCGACCTCATCCTGCCGGATATCCGGCACATCGAGAACCGCCTCGACGACGTCGAAGCGCTCGTCCTCACCCACGCCCACGAGGACCACATCGGTGCGATTCCGTACCTACTCAAGATGCGTCGCGACATTCCGGTCGTCGGCTCAAAGTTCACGCTGGCGCTGGTGGCGGCCAAGTGCCGGGAACACCGGATCAAGCCGGTGTTCGTCGAAGTCGCCGAGGGCCAGCGCAGCACTCACGGAGTATTCGAATGCCAGTACTTCGCGGTGAATCACTCGATTCCCGACGCGCTGGCGATCGCGGTACACACCGGCGCGGGCACTGTTCTTCACACCGGCGACATCAAGCTTGACCAACTGCCGTTGGACGGACGGCCGACCGACCTGCCGGGCATGTCACGGCTCGGCGACGCCGGTGTTGATCTATTCCTTTGTGACTCAACGAATGCCGAGCTGCCGGGTGTCGGCCCGTCGGAAAGCGAGATCGGTCCGGCTCTGCACCGACTGATCCGCTCGGCCGAGGGACGGGTGATCGTCGCCTGCTTCGCGTCGAATGTCGCTCGGGTGCAACAGATCATCGACGCGGCGGTGTCGCTGGGCCGCAAGGTGTCGTTTGTCGGGCGGTCCATGGTGCGCAACATGGGCATCGCCCGTGAGCTCGGCTTCCTGCGGGTGGCCGACGACGACGTGCGCGACATCGGGGTTGCCGAGGAAATGCCGCCCGGGCAAGTCGTCTTGATAACCACAGGAACTCAGGGCGAGCCGATGTCGGCGTTGTCGCGGATGTCGCGAGGTGAGCACCGCAGCATCACGTTGACCTCAGGCGATTTGGTCGTGCTGTCATCGTCGCTCATCCCGGGTAACGAGGAAGCTGTCTACGGCGTGATCGATGCGCTGTCGAAGATCGGTGCCCGAGTGGTGACGAACAACCAAGTGCGCATTCACGTGTCCGGTCACGCTTACAGCGGCGAACTGCTGTTTCTCTACAACGGAATACGGCCACGCAACGTGATGCCGGTACACGGCACCTGGCGAATGCTGCGGGCCAATGCGGAGCTGGCCGCCAGGACCGGCGTGCCACCCGAGCAAATCATGTTGGCGGAGAACGGCGTCAGCGTCGACCTCGTCGGGGGCCGGGCCCGGATCGCCGGTGCGGTGCCCGTCGGGAAGATGTTCGTCGACGGTCTGGTGACCGGCGACGTCGGTGACGCGACGCTGGGCGAACGGCTGGTTCTGTCATCGGGATTCATCGCCGTCACCGTGGTGGTGCGCCGCGGCACGGGCCGGCCGGCCGCGCCGCCACACCTGCACTCGCGCGGGTTCTCCGAAGACCCGAAGGCCCTCGAGCCCGCCATGCGCAAGGTCGAGGCCGAGTTGGAAACCCTGGCCGCCGAACGCGTGACCGAACCGGCGCGCATCGCGCAGGCCGTCCGTCGCACCATCGGCAAGTGGGTGGGGGAGACCTACCGTCGCCAGCCGATGATCGTGCCCACGGTCATCGAAATCTGAAGCGCTGCGCCGAAACTGCATTCCGGCAGGCCCCTACTCGCACTTTTGCTGCGGATTTACAGCCTCGGCGAGGCTAGCCCGGGCCGGCGGGACCAGGTAGGTCTCGGTGACCACCCCTGGATTTCTGATGATTGGCGGAGGCGCCGGAGCCGGCGTCGCGGTTTGTGTAGCCACTCCCGGCGGCACCGGACGTCCGGTTCAACCACTTCGTGCGAAGTCAGCGCTTTTCCGCGTACACCGACCACTCGATCTGCGACGCCGTGAGGTTCCGTCCGGTGGGCCTGACGTAGTGGTGCTCGAGGTAGTCGGGGCCGGCGTTCACGACGAGGTGCCATCCGTAGCCCGCCAGGAGGGTCGGCACCGACTCGGGCCGCATCCCGAAGCGCCACACCTGGCGCCGCTGCCGAAACCGCCGATACAGCGAGTTCGCACCGTACAGGTTGACCCCACTGATGAAGTCGTCGCGGATGTAGGTGAACACGAGCCTGCTGCCGGGCGCAGCCTGTTGCAGAAAGGCGAAGGTGGCGTGCACCCCGTCCGCGGTCAGGTACTGCGTGACGCCTTCCCACACGAAGAAGGCGCGATCATCAGCCCGGTATCCGTGCTCGGCCAATGCCACCGCCACGTCGTCGATCTCGAAATCGACGGGCACCAGCCGAACCGACGACGGCACCTCGCCGAGTACATGTCGTACGGTCGATTCTTTGCGCGCGATGTTGATCGGTAGGTCCACCTCGAACACCGGAATCGACCGCTCCCGCGCCAGACGGTATGCGCGGGTATCCATGCCGGCACCGAGAATCGACCACCGCGTCGACGGCATCGAGGGATTCGTCGAGGTGCTCGTCGATGAAACGTTTGCGGCAGGCCAGATTCGCCCACAGGCCAGGTCCGAGACAGGTTCATCAACGCGATGAGCGCCCGTCGCGGCCGGAGTCCACCGCATGGCTGCCACCAGCCACCGCAGTGTCGTCGGCAGGAAGGCCGTCGCGAGGTCGTCGTGCACCAACCGCCGCCCGGGCCGCTCGTGCTGCTCGATGGCCGCCAACACCATTGGGCCGAACGCTGTTCGAGCCGCCGGGCGCTCTCCGCGTGCCATCAGCGCTTGACGAGGAAGCCGGCGTCGACCGGCAGGGTCACCCCGGTGATGTACCGGGCTGCGTCGGATACCAACCACGCCACCGCGTTGGCGATGTCCTCCGGTGGCAAAACGCGGACGGGCAGAAGGTTGCCCATGTCCTTCGGAATCTCGGTCTCGGTGGCCATCTTCGCCAACCATTGCGCGAATGAATTCGTTGTTGATCATCGGGGTATCGACACCCGCTGGGTGAATAGAGTTGACCCGGATACTGTGCTGGGCAAGATGATTGGCGTATACCCGCATCAAGCCGACTAGCCCGTGCTTGGCTGCGGCGTAGCCGATCGATCCCGCATCGGAGCTGCCGATGCCGGCGAGCCCGGCGGCGGAGCTGATAAGCACGATCGACCCGCCGCGGCCTTGCTCGATCATCACCGGTTTGGCGATCTCGACGGTGTGGTGAACGCCGGTGAGGTTGACGTCGATGACGTCCTGCCAGCCCTCCGTGCCCGCTTGCATCGGTGCGATTCCCGCGTTGGCCACCACGATGTCGAGTCCACCGAATTCGTCAAGTCCCTGCTGCAGAGCCGACTTCAGTGAATCCTGGTCTCGCACATCGGCCTCGCGCGCAACGATCCGAGCGCCGGCGTCCTCGACCAGTTTGACGGTCTCGGCCAGGTCGTCGGCGGTGGCCATGGGATAGGGGACCGAGGCGATCTGGTCGCAGAGGTCCACGGCGATGATGTCGGCGCCGTCCGATGCCAGCCGCACCACGTGGGCCCGTCCTTGCCCGCGTGCCGCGCCCGTGATGAACGCGACTTTGCCGCTCAGCGGTGCCATGTCAACTCTTGAGCTGACCCTTTGCGGGGTCGCCTGCGACCACGGGCGCAAGCATCTTGATGTCGGGCGCACCGTCGAGGTGGTCGCCGATCTCGCCGAACAGCGCGGCGACAGCGGGCGCGGTGCTGTGGGTCTTGAGCGCGTCGGCGTCGGCCCACTGCTCGACGAAGACGAACGTGCCCTTGGCTTCGTGCAGCGCGTAGAGATCGCAGCCCGGTTCCTGGTGGACGGCCTCGACGGCGCGGGTACAGGCTTCGCGCACAGTGTCCACTGACTCGGGCTTGGCGGTCATGGTTGCGACTACCACTACAGGCATTGGCGATGAACTCCTCGGTGAGTGTCTAGGGGATGCTTGTCCACCGTAGTCACACCGCGTCGACCCAGACGGTCACGCCCGCGATCGCCACGGCGACCACCGCCAGCAAGATCGCGTCGACGGCCGTAATCCGTCGTACCGGATCCGTCTTGGCCAGGCGCCATTCGCGGGCGATCAGGAAGAGCGGGAAAGTCACGCTGATCGCGATGAGAAACCCGCCGGCGATGTACGCCCAGACGAACTTGATCCCGTGTTTCCGTGCCTCGAGCACCATGAAGATCGCGGCGGCGAGGAAAAACAGCATGATGTCGACGGTGATCGACCGGGAGGCCGGCGTGACTTTCAGGTCTTGAGAGAACGCGGGTATGAAGTTGGCCGGGTTGTCCAAGTATGCGACGTTCTGGCTCCAGGTGGCGATCAGGGCAGCCATCGCGATGGCGGCGTAGACGGCGCAAAGCAGCTTCGTCGACACGGGAACGCCTGCTGCGGTGGGAGTTGTACTCATTCCGGGATGATAAGTCCGCAATCAAACTGTGACCAGTGTGGTAGATGGTGCATTTGAGGCGGCTGCGACTAGGCTTACGGGCATGCCTAGCAAGACCGCAGCCCGTTCCGGCGACCGAACGGCCAGGTCGCGGTCCGGTTCGCGGAACGCCAGCCGCCCGACCCCGAAGCGCAGGCCCAAGAGCCGCCGCAAAGCCCGGCGCAGTGCCGGGCTCGGCGCCATGATTCAAGCGTCCGGCCGCGGCGCCCGCGCGACCTGGCTGATACTGGCCCGCGGGCTCGGATCGGCCGCTCGCTCCGTCGGCCATGCCCGCGACATCGAACCTGGCCACCGCCGCGACGGAATTGCGCTCACGCTGATGGGGATTGCCGTGGTGGTCGCGGCCAGTTGCTGGTTCGGTGCCGCTCGGCCAGTCGGCGAGTGGATCGACGGCGGAGTGCGCATGGTGATCGGGTCCGCGGTCGTGCTGGTGCCGATCGTCGCGGTCGCGACCGCGGTGACGTTGATGCGGTCGCAACCCGACCCGGTGACGCGGCCACGGCTGATTCTCGGCGTGACCATGGTCGGGCTGCCGATGCTCGGGTTGTGGCACCTGTGGGCGGGCTCGCCGACGACGTCGGCCGCCCGTCAGCATGCTGCCGGCTTCGTAGGCTTCGCCATCGGCGGCCCGCTGTCTGACGGGCTGACGGCCTGGATTGCGGCGCCGCTGCTCTTTCTGGGGGTGCTGTTCGGTCTGCTGCTGCTGTCCGGCATGACCGTGCGCGAGCTGCCCGAACGACTGCGCCACCTCGTCGGCGCACGAGGCTTCATCGACAAACCCTGGGACGACGACCCGGTACCGCTGCCCGACGAACCGCCAGACGACGAGGCCGTCGACAGTGCGGACGACGAGGAGCCGACGGAACCGGCCGTCGACGTCGCGCCGAAATCGTCTCGCCGACGGGCGAGCCGGAACGCGTCGAAGCCAGAGCACCCTGGACCTCGACCGCGTCGTCGAAGGGCCCTACACGCTGCCGTCACTGGATCTGCTCATCGCCGGTGACCCGCCGAGGCGGCGCAGCGCCGCCAACGACAACATGGCCGACGCCATCACCTCGGTGCTGGAGCAGTTCAACGTCGACGCGGCGGTCACCGGCTGCACCCGCGGTCCGACCGTCACCCGCTACGAGGTCGAACTGGGGCCCGGCGTCAAGGTCGAGAAGATCACCGCGCTGCACCGCAACATCGCGTATGCGGTGGCCACCGAGAGCGTGCGAATGCTCGCGCCGATCCCGGGCAAGTCCGCGGTCGGCATCGAGGTGCCCAACGTGGACCGCGAAATGGTGCGCCTGGCCGATGTCCTGACCGCGCCGGGGACCCGCCGCGATCACCATCCGCTGGTGATCGGGCTGGGCAAGGACATCGAAGGCGAGTACATCTCGTGGAACCTCGCGAAGATGCCGCATCTGCTCGTCGCGGGCTCCACCGGTTCGGGCAAGTCCAGCTTCATCAACTCGATGCTGGTCTCACTGCTCGCTCGAGCCACCCCGGAGGAGGTCAGGATGATCCTGATCGATCCCAAGATGGTGGAACTGACGCCTTATGAAGGCATCCCGCACCTGATCACGCCGATCGTCACGCAGCCGAAGAAGGCAGCCGCGGCGTTGGCGTGGCTCGTCGAGGAGATGGAGCAGCGCTACCAGGACATGCAGGCGTCGCGGGTGCGCCACATCGACGACTTCAACCAGAAGGTGAAGTCCGGCGCCATTACCACGCCGCTGGGAAGCCAGCGGGAATACCGGCCGTATCCGTATGTGGTGGCGATCGTCGACGAGCTGGCCGACCTGATGATGACGGCGCCGCGCGACGTGGAGGACGCGGTCGTGCGAATCACCCAGAAGGCCCGCGCCGCCGGCATTCACCTGGTGCTGGCCACCCAGCGGCCATCCGTCGACGTGGTGACAGGGTTGATCAAGACCAACGTGCCGAGCCGGCTTTCGTTCGCGACGTCGTCGCTGACCGACAGCCGCGTCATCCTCGATCAGCAGGGCGCCGAGAAGCTGATCGGCATGGGCGACGCGCTGTTCATCCCGACGGGCACCAACAAGCCGATCCGGCTGCAGGGCGCCTACATCACCGACGAGGAGATCGCCGCGGTCGTCGCGGCCTGCAAGGACCAGGCCGAGCCGGAGTACACCGAGGGCGTCACCAACACGAAGACCAGCGCGGAGCGCAACGAGGTCGATCCCGACATCGGCGACGACATGGACGTGTTCCTGCAGGCCGTCGAACTCGTGGTGTCCAGCCAGTTCGGGTCGACCTCGATGCTGCAGCGCAAGCTGCGGGTCGGGTTCGCCAAGGCGGGCCGGTTGATGGACCTGATGGAGACCCGCGGCATCGTCGGCCCCACTGAGGGCTCGAAAGCGCGCGAGGTGCTGGTCAAGCCCGACGAGCTGGCCGCCACGCTGGGGGCGATCCGCGGCGTGGACAGCGACAGCGGCGGCGAGTTCGAGTAGTCACCTGTCGGTCGTCCACGCTGACGACCAATGGTCGGTTGACGAAATGCTGCGTCTCGCGGCTGATTAGAGCGTCAACAACATTCGCGAGTTGCCGAGGATGTTGGGTTTGACGTAGGACAGGTCCAGAAACTCCGCCACGCCGGTGTCGTATGAGCGGCGCATCTCCTCGTAGACCTCGGCGGTGACCGGGGTGCCCTCGATCTCGACGAAGCCGTGCCGGCTGAAGAATTCGGTCTCAAAGGTGAGGACGAACACCCGCTGCAGCTGGAGTTCGCGTGCCACCTGCAGCAACCGATCGACGATCGCGTGGCCGACGCCGTGGCCCTTGGCTTTCGGATGAACTGCGACGGTGCGCACTTCGCCGAGGTCCGACCACATCACATGCAAAGCGCCGCAGCCGATCACCTCGTCGCCGAGTTCGGCGACCCAGAACTCCTGTACCGCTTCGTAGAGCGTTACCAGGTTCTTCTCCAACAGAATCTTGCCCGCGTAGCAATCGACAAGACTCTTGATGGTCGAGACGTCGGACGTTCGGGCCCGCCGGATCACGAGCCCGTCGTCACGCTCACCGCGCAGCGATGATCCCTCTGGCCAGGAGGCATCGGTCGCTGAGCTCACAACCTGCACAGTATCGGCTTCACGTGCACGAACCGGCAACCGATATCCTGTTGCGGTGCCAGCGCCCCCTTCGCGAGACCCGGCGTCGATGCCGAGGTCTCCGACAGCGCGTCTGCTCAACGCCGCAAATGTTTTGACCACCGTGCGGCTGGTTCTGGTGCCGGTCTTCCTGTTCGCGCTGTTCGCCGGCGACGGACACGAAACCCGTTGGCGCGTTGCTGCTTTCGTCATATTCGCCGTCGCGATGATCACCGACCGCCTCGACGGGGCGCTGGCGCGCAGCTACGGGACGATCACCGAGTTCGGCAAGCTGGCCGACCCGATCGCCGACAAGGCGCTGCTCGGTGCTGCGCTGATAGGGCTGTCACTGCTGCACGAGCTGCCGTGGTGGATAACGGTCGTGATCCTGGTGCGGGAGATCGGGGTCACAGTTCTGCGGTTCGCGGTGCTGCACCGCGGCGTGATTCCGGCGAGTCACGGCGGCAAGCTGAAGACGCTGGTTCAAGCTGTCGCCATTGGGTTGTTCGTCCTGCCGCTGTCGGGTGTGTGGCACACCGCAGCGACCGTGGTGATGGCCATCGCGATTGTGCTCACCGTTGTCACGGGCATCGACTACGTGGTCCAGGCGGTTAGGGACACCCGAGGGCGGCCTGTCGCACAGCAGTGAACGGGAACCATCCGACCGATGACTGACGTTGCCATTTCGGTAGGAATCCGCCCACGCGAAGGAGTGCACCATGGCAGCGTTGCTGCGCGAGGTGATCGGCGACGTGCTGCGTCGTGCACGCACATCGCAGGGCCGAACCCTGCGGGAGGTGTCGGACATGGCTCGGGTGAGCCTGGGATACCTGTCTGAGGTGGAGCGCGGGCGCAAGGAGGCCTCTAGCGAGTTGCTGATGGCGATCTGTGGCGCGCTCGACATCCCGCTGTCTGAGGTTCTCACGGAAGCCGGACGGCGGCTCGAACGTCTCGAGCACCCGGACCGCGTGACGGCCACCCACATCGACGAGACGACCAAGGTCGTCATCCCACCGGTTGTGTCCTTGGCGCTGGCGTGAGCGAGGCGGCCCGAAAGGTGTGGCGATCCCCGCGGACCCGATAAATTGGGCAGCAGGCTAGGCACCCAGGCCGAGAGCCCGATACAAGCGAAGACACGAAGGCGAGCAACTCATGGCTAATCCGTTCACCAAAGCGTGGAAGTACCTGATGGCGCTGTTCAGCTCGAAGGTCGACGAATACGCCGATCCGAAGGTGCAGATCCAGCAGGCCATCGAGGAGGCCCAGCGCCAGCACCAGGCGCTCACACAGCAGGCTGCGCAGGTGATCGGCAACCAGCGACAACTGGAAATGCGGCTCAACCGCCAGCTCGCTGACATCGAGAAGCTGCAGGTCAACGTCCGCCAGGCGCTCACGCTGGCCGACCAGGCCGCTGCCGGCGGCGACGCTACGAGGGCCACCGAGTACAACAACGCGGCCGAGGCGTTCGCCGCGCAGCTGGTCACCGCCGAGCAGAGCGTCGAAGACCTCAAGGCCCTGCACGACCAGGCCCTCGGGGCCGCCGGGCAGGCCAAGAAGGCCGTGGAGCAGAACGCGATGATGCTGCAGCAGAAGATCGCCGAGCGCACCAAGCTGCTCAGCCAGCTGGAGCAGGCAAAGATGCAGGAGCAGGTCAGTGCCTCGCTGCGGTCGATGAGCGAGCTCGCCGCGCCGGGCAACACCCCGAGCCTGGATGAGGTGCGCGAGAAGATCGAGCGCCGCTACGCCAACGCGCTCGGCTCCGCGGAGCTGGCGCAGACCTCGGTGCAGGGCCGGATGATGGAGATCCAGCAGGCCAGCGTGCAGATGGCCGGCCACTCCCGGCTGGAACAGATCCGTGCGTCGATGCGCGGGGAAGCCCTTCCTGCTGGGGGGCCTTCCGGCGGCGCGGGAACGCCGTCGGCCACGCCCGCCCCGGCCAAGCCGGCCGCACAGCCCGCCCCGCAGAACCCGGCCAGCCAGTAGGTTCGCATGGCGGTCGTGGAAAAGACGTGGCGGTCGCTGGCGCAGCGCGGCCTCGATACCGCCAGCGAGTTCGCCGATGTGGCGGCCCAGAAGCTGCATGCAATCGCCGACCCACGGGCTCGGCTGTGCCGCAAACGTAGATTCGCACTGGCTCTGACGCTGTTTTTCGCGGTCAGCTGTCTGTTCTGGGTGCTGGTGACCCTGCTGCTGGCGTCCTGGGAGGTGATCCCCTTCTGGGGGTTGCTCATTTCGGGCCTGATCGCCGCGGGGGCGGCCGCGCCGGCGACTTTGTTCGGCCTGCGCTATCACTGGCTGCGCAAGGAGCCATTGCCGCCGCCGCGGCCGAGTGCTAAGAGACGGCTGCCACCACTGGGGTCGTCGGCTCGCGGTGCGATGGTCGCGCTGGGCGCCTCCGAGCGCAGCTTGTTCAACCTGCTCGGCGTGATGGAGCGCGCGCAGATGTTGCCCGCCGACGAGCTTCGCGACCTGGCTGGCGCCGCGAACTCGGTGGCCGCGACCATGTCGGCCACCGCCCACGACGTGGTGGCGATGGAACGCGCGGTGGCGTCGAGTCCGTCGTCACGTTCGCTGACCCCGACAATCCACGCGTTCACCGCGCAACTCAACCAGGGTGTCGAGCAGTACAACGAAATGGTCAGCGCGGCAGCACAACTGGTTTCGACGTCGAGCTCGCCGATGTCGCGTCAGCAGTATCGCGAGGAGTTGGTCAGCGCCACCGATCGCATGCTCGGTTGGGCGCACGCCTTCGACGAACTGAACAAGCCGGGCTTTAGAGGCTCTGCCTGAGCGAAGGCACGGCGATCCCGAGCAGGCCGCGAACGATCGCCTTGGTGAAGTCGAAGGCGTCGAAGTAGTCGCGCCACAGGGTGATTCGGCCGTCGTGCACCTCGAATGTGCCGCATGACCCAGAACTGCGCGCGGAACCGTCCGAAGACCAGGGCGTCGGTGCGCTCGGTGAGCACGGAGCTGCCATCGGCGGCGATCCGGTGGTTCTTGACCTCGAACCCGACATTCGGCCGGCGCAATCCGCCGAGAACCTTCAACACTCGGCGACGGCCGCGGATCGTTGGAAAAGCCGACGTTCTGGTAGACGATGTCGTCGTCGATCAGGTCGGGCAGTGCGTCGAAGTCCTTGTCCTGCAGGGCGTACAGGAACTTTTCGACGACTTGGGTTGGCGTCATCACGGCGGCTTGCTCGCGCAGCTGGTCGGTCATGGGTGCCAGCGTAGTGTGGCAGGCTAGGCGCGATGCGGGTGGCAGTCGTCGCGGGGCCGGATCCGGGACATTCGTTTCCGGCGATCGCGTTGTGCCTGAAGTTCGTGGCCGCCGGTGACGAGCCGACGCTGCTGACCGGCGTGGAGTGGCTCGACACCGCGCGTGCGGCCGGCGTCGACGCGGTCGAACTCGACGGCTTGGACCCCACTGCGCTGGACGACGACAGCGACGCCGGGGCAAAAATTCATCAGCGGGCGGCCCGGATGGCGGTGCTCAACGCGCCGCGATTGGTCGAGTTGGCGCCGGATCTAGTGGTGTCTGACGTGATCACCGCGGCCGGGGGCCTGGCGGCGGAGCTGTTGGGGGTGCCGTGGGTGGAGTTGAACCCGCACCCGCTTTATCTCCCGTCCAAGGGGTTGCCGCCGGTCGGCAGCGGGTTGGCACCGGGGGTCGGCCTGCGTGGCCGGGTGCGCGACGCGGTGTTGCGGACGTTCACGGCACGCTCGTTGCGCGAGGGTCGGCGGCAGCGGGCGGCGGCGCGCGTGTCGATCGGGCTGCCGGTTGAAGGGGTTGAGCCGCTGCGCCGGCTGATCGCGACGTTGCCCGCGCTGGAGGTCCCGCGGCCGGACTGGCCGGCGGAGGCGGTGGTGGTGGGCCCGCTGCATTTCGAGCCGACCGACGCGGTGCTCGACGTGCCGGCAGGCGACGGGCCGTTGGTCGTCGTGGCACCGTCGACCGCGCTGACCGGCACTCGCGGCCTGGCCGATGTGGCGCTCGAACACCTGGTGCCGGGGGAAACGTTGCCGGATGGGTCTCGGGTGGTGGTGTCGCGGCTCAAGGGTCAGAACGAGGCGGCGCCGCCGTGGGCGGTGGTAGGGCTCGGACGCCAGGACCGGTTGCTTGCCGACGCCGACGTGGCGGTCTGCGGCGGCGGGCACGGCATGGTGGCCAAGTCGCTGCTGGCCGGAGTGCCGCTGGTGGTGGTGCCGGGCGGCGGCGACCAGTGGGAGATGGCCAATCGTGTGGCGCGGCAAGGTAGTGCGTCGCTGGTGCGGCCGTTGACGGGCGAGGCGCTGGCCGCGGCGGTTGGTGAGGTGTTGTCGACGCCGCGGTATCGCGACGCGGCGCGGCGTGCCGGTGCGAGCGTGGCCACGGTGGCGGATCCGGTACAGGTGTGCCAAGAGGCGATGGCATAGCTTGGGCGGATGCGGCTGACGGAGTTCGACGAACTGGTCACACGTCAGTTCGGCGCGGTGTATGGGGCGTCGGTGCTCGTCGACCACGTGCTGACCGCGTTGGGCGGGCGCACCGCCGAGCAGGCGATCGAGGACGGCGAGGATCCCCGCGATGTGTGGCGGGCGCTGTGTGCCGACTTCGACGTGCCGCGTGAGCGGTGGTGACGCGTCAAGCCTTCTGTGCGGCGACTTCCGGGATCACTCTCCGGAGGAACGCGACCTGATCGGCCTTCGCCTGCGGGTCGAGGTAGATGTCGAAGTGCCCGTACGCGTAGGTCTTGAGCTCTCCGCGCGGTGCGCGTTGCGCGACCTTGATCGCCGGCTGGGCAGGCGTCGTTGAGTCCTCGTCGCAGACGCAGACCAGAAGCGGCATCGTGATCCGTGGGGCTTTGAGCGCCGGGCGGTAGAAGCGCGAACGTCAGCATCAGCCGCGCCGCGAATTCGTTGCGCCACAGCGATTCCGGCGGCACCATCGCTTCCATGCCGGGTTTGGCGTCGGGTGCGGTCATCGCGGCGAACGTGCCGGGGTCGCCGACGGCGGGGAGGAGGTAGGGCGGGCGACGCCGAGCGGCGCGGACCTGATCGCGCAAGCCCGCGAGAGTCAGGCGTGCGGCATTTTTCAGCGGTATCCCCTTGAGCGTGGGCAGAGCGTCGACAAAGGGCACCTTGGGAGATCACCGCGGCGATGCGGGGATCACCAGCGGCGACGGCGAGCACGTGACCGCCGCTGAACGACGTGCCCCACAAGGCAATGCGCTCGGGATCTACGCCGTCGAGCTGGCGCGCCCAGGCCACGACCGTGCGGTAGTCGTCGAGCTGGCGACCGATGTCCAGCAGCTGGCGCGGCTCGCCGGTCGAGGCACCGAAGTGGCGGTAGTCGAAGACGACGACCGCGAACCCTGCGTCTTGGAATGCTTCGGCGTATGCGGGCAGGCCGTCGTCGCGTGTGCCGGAGAACCCGTGGGCCATGACCACGCAGGGCACCTTGCGATCCGCCGCCGTCGGCCGGTACAGGTAGGCGGCGAGCTGCTCGCCGTGGGACGGGATCCGGATGTCTTCACGTCGCTGCTCGGCCATGACACGCGACGTTACCGCCAGGGCGCGTGACCGGTCGGCGTGTCGACTTGAATCGAACATCCGTTCGTCTAGGGTGGTGCAATGTTCGACGGCGAGATGCTGGTCAGGCCGACTTGTCGGTGCCTGCGTCTAGCGTCGCGGCCAATTGATCGATACCCCGATCAACCGAACACCGACTACCTAGAGAGGTACCAGTCATGACGCAGGCCCCTGACCGCGAGAAGGCCCTCGAGCTGGCGATGGCGCAGATCGAGAAGACCCACGGCAAAGGCTCGGTGATGCGCCTCGGCGACGAGGTACGTCAACCGATCTCGGTGATTCCCACTGGCTCGATCGCGCTGGACGTGGCGCTGGGCATCGGCGGGCTGCCGCGCGGCCGGGTCGTCGAGATCTACGGTCCCGAGTCCTCGGGTAAGACCACGGTCGCGCTGCATGCGGTGGCCAACGCCCAGGCCGCCGGCGGCATCGCGGCGTTCATCGACGCCGAGCACGCGCTGGACCCGGAGTACGCCAAGAACCTCGGCGTGGACACCGACTCGCTGCTGGTGTCTCAGCCCGACACCGGCGAGCAGGCGCTGGAGATCGCCGACATGCTGATCCGCTCGGGCGCGCTGGACATCATCGTGATCGACTCGGTCGCGGCGCTGGTGCCGCGGGCGGAGATCGAGGGCGAGATGGGCGACAGCCACGTCGGCCTGCAGGCCCGGCTGATGAGCCAGGCGCTGCGGAAACTCACCGGCGCACTGAGCAATTCGGGCACCACCGCGATCTTCATCAACCAGTTGCGGGAAAAAATCGGAGTCATGTTCGGCTGTGGGTCCTGGTACACCAACGTCACCCTCGCCGACGGATCACTGAGAAGATCGGCAAGATCGTGGACCAGAAGATGGACGTCGAGGTCTTGTCCTACGACCTCGTGTCCGGACGGATCGTGCCGCGCAAGGTGACCAATTGGTTCAACAACGGGCCAGACCGAAGAGTTCCTGCAGCTTCAAGGTCGATCGAAGCCGGCGGCGGGTCAGGGCATGGCCATGCCAGCTTGGCGATGACTCGTAACCATCTCATCCGCACTCCAGGCGGCTGGCGTGAAGCCGAAGATCTTAGCGTCGGTGACCGCGTGATGGCTGGCGCAGCCAAGCTGCTCAGCGATCAACAGTGGGAAGTCGTGCTGGGTTCGTTGATGGGCGACGGATGCCTATCTCCTCCAGTCCGACAAGATTCCGCAATCGTGCCCGGTTCCGTCTGGGACACGGGGCGAAGCAGTCGGAGTATCTGCGACTGGAAAGTCGCTCTTCTGGGGAACATCCACCACTCGCCGCAGCAGTAATCGCAAAGGTGCCGTGTTTGCCGACTTCACCCCGCTTGCCGAACTCGCACGAACTGCAGAGCGCGGTGTACCTGGGTGACGGCAAGAAGTTCCTCTCCGAGGAGTACCTCAAGGCGCTCACCCCGCTGGCGTTGGCCATCTGGTACATGGACGACGGGTCTTTCACTGTGCGTTCCAAGGGCCTGCAGCAGCGCACCGCAGGGCGGCAGCGGCCGCATCGAGATCTGCGTAGAGGCGATGAGCGAGGGATCGCAAGTGCGCCTTCGTGACTATTTGCGCGACACGCATGGGCTTGATGTGCGGCTGCGCCAAGCCGGTGCTGCGGGCAAGGCGGTGTTGGTGTTCTCGACTGAGGCCACGGCGAAGTTCCAGGAATTGGTGGCGCCGTACGTGGCATCCGTCGATGGAGTACAAGTTGCTACCGCGCTTCCGTGGTCAGTGCAACGGTGAACCGCAGTTCGTCGAACCGACGCATGCAGCTGGTGCCGGCGCGGGTCCTCGATGTGCAGTCGAAGCCGCGACTACCCGATCGATGAACCGCTTCGACATCGAGGTCGAGGGCTCGCACAACTACTTCGCCGACGGCGTCATGGTGCACAACAGTCCCGAAACGACCACGGGCGGAAAGGCTTTGAAGTTCTACGCCTCGGTGCGGCTGGATGTGCGGCGAATCGAAACGCTCAAGGACGGCACCGACGCGGTCGGAAACCGCACCCGCGTCAAGGTGGTCAAGAACAAGTGCCTCGCAGAGGGCACTCGGATCTTCGATCCGGTCACCGGTACAACGCATCGCATTGAGGATGTTGTCGATGGGCGGAAGCAAATTCATGTCGTGGCCGCGTGCCAAGGTCGGAACGCTGCATGCGCGGCCCGTGGTGTCCTGGTTCGACCAGGGAACGCAGGATGTGATCGGGTTGCGGATCGCCGGTGGTGCAACCGTGTGGGCGACACCCGATCACAAGGTGCTGACAGAATACGGCTGGCGTCAGGCCGGGGAACTCCGCAAGGGAGACCGGGTGGCGCAACCGCGGCGCTTCGATGGATTCGGTGACAGTGCGCCGATTTCGGCAGATCATGCACGGCTGCTCGGCTATCTGATCGGGGATGGGGAGAAGACGATTCCGAACTGGTTCTTCGAGCCAGATATCGCTGCCGATATTGTCGGCAATCTGCTCTTCGGCCTGTTCGAGAGCGACGGCTGGGTGAGCCGGGAACAGACCGGGGCGCTTCGGGTCGGTTACACGACGACCTCTGAACAGCTCGCACACCAGATTCATTGGCTGCTACTGAGATTCGGTATCGTGAGCACCGTTCGAGATTACGATCCGACCCAGAAGCGGCCGAGTATCGTCAACGGTCGACGGATCCAGGGCAAGCGCCAAGTGTTCGAGGTCCGGGTCTCGGGTATGGAGAACGTCACAGCATTCGCGGAATCAGTTCCCATGTGGGGGCCGCGTGGTATCGCCCTTATCCAGGCGATTCCAGAAGCTATGCGAGGGCGGCGGCGTGGATCGCAGGCGACATATCTGGCCGCGGAGGTGGCCGATGCCGTGCTGAATTACCTTGGCGAGCGTGGCGTGACCGCGCAGGAGGCCGCAGCCATGATCGGTGCAGGTTCCGGGAACCCTCGTGGCGGAATGAAGCAGGTCTTAGGTGCCAGCCGTCTCCGCCGGGATCGCGTGCAGGCGCTCGCGGACGCCTTGGATGACAAGTTCCTGCATGATGTGCTGGCGGAAGAACTCCGGTACTCAGTGGTCCGAGAAGTGCTGCCAACGCGGCGGGTACGGACGTTCGACCTCGAGGTCGAGGAACTGCACAACCTCGTCGCGGAAGGGGTTGTCGTGCACAACTGCTCGCCGCCGTTCAAACAGGCCGAGTTCGACATCCTCTACGGCAAGGGCATCAGTCGCGAAGGCTCGCTGATCGACATGGGTGTCGAGCAGGGCTTCATCCGCAAGTCCGGCTCGTGGTTCACCTACGAGGGCGAGCAGCTGGGTCAGGGCAAGGAGAACGCCCGCACCTTCATGATGGAGAACCTCGAGGTGGCCAACGAGATCGAGAAGAAGATCAAGGAGAAGCTTGGCATTGGCGCCGTGGTGACCGATGACGACGTCCTGCCCGCCCCCGTCGACTTCTGACACGCGTGAGGAGCAGGCGCGGGCGCTGTGCCTGCGTCTGCTCACCGCGCGGGCACGCACGCGGGCCGAGCTCGAGAGGCAGCTGACCAAGCGCGGCTATCCCGACGAGGTCAGCACGAAAGTGCTCGATCGGCTGGCGAAGTTGGGCTGGTCGACGACGCCGACTTCGCCGAACAGTGGGTCCAGTCGCGCCGGGTAAACGCTGGAAAAGGCAAGCGCGCGTTGGCCGCTGAGCTGCGGACCAAGGGCGTAGACAACGATGTGATCACCACCGCGCTGGCGGGCATCGACGCCGACGCTGAGCGGGAGCGGGCCGAGCAACTGGTCCGCGACAAGCTCCGCCGGGACAAGCTCGGCGACGACGATGACACGAAAGTCGCGCGCAGACTCGTCGGCATGTTGGCCCGCCGCGGCTACAGCCAATCCATGGCGTTCGACGTCGTCAGCGCCGCGCTTGCGAGTGAGCGGGAGCGGCGTCGGGTCTAGGCCGACTTCGGTCTAGGTGTGCGCCTGCTCCACCTTGGCGCCCGGTGCCCCCTCCAGCTCGATGGCTTCGGCTGCCAGAGGTGCAGGCGCGCGACGGGACCTGCGCAGCCGGCCCTCCAGCCAAATCGCGAAGGACGACAGCGCGAAGTTCACGCTGATCATCAACACCGCGATGACGATCAAGGCCGGGAGGAGGTTGCCGTACGACGCGCCCAATTGGACACCCTGACGCACCATCTCGAGAAACGTGATCATGTAGCCGATCGCGGAGTCCTTGAGGACGACCACCAGCTGCGATATCAGCACCGGCAACATCGACGTGATCGCCTGCGGCAGCAGGACCGACCGCATCGTCTGGCCCCAGCGTCAAACCAAGAGCGGACGCCGCCTCCGACTGCCCGCGGGGAAGCGCATTGACCCCGGCCCGGACGATCTCGGCGATGACCGCACCGTTGTACAGCGTCAGACCCGTGATGACACCCGCCAGCGCCAAATGCTTGGACGGGAAGACGTCGTACAGCGCGTACAGGGAGTACGCGAAGAGCATCATGATCAGCACCGGCACCGCACGGAAGAACTCGACGACCACCGAGCACACCCAGCGGATCGCGTTGTGCGTGGACAGCCTGCCCACGCCGAGCACGAAGCCGAGCACCAACGCCAGCACGATGGATACCGCCGCCGCGGTCAGCGTCCCCTGCACACCGGGCAACACGTAGGTGGTCCACAGATTCGACGTCAGGAACGGTTCCCACTTCGCGGCAGTGAGCTGACCCTTCGAGTTCAGCCGGGAGTACACCACCCAGATCACCAGCGCGATGATCAGCGCGGTGACGACGTTGAATACCCGGTTCCGTGCCCGTGCCCGCGGCCCGGGGGTGTCGAAGAGGACCGATGCCGAACTCACCTGGCCACCGCCAACCGCTTACCCAGCCACCCGAAGAACAGCCCCGTGGGCAGCGTCAGGATGACGAAGCCGAGGGCGAATATCGTTCCGACGGTCAGTATCGCCGCGGTGTTTTCCGTCATCTCCTTCATGAGCAGCGCCGCCTCGGCCACACCGATCGCTGACGCGATCGTGGTGTTCTTCGTCAACGCGATCAACACCGAGCCGAGTGGAATGAGCACTGAACGAAAAGCTTGCGGCAGCAGGATGATTCGCAGATTTTGGCTGAATGTCATGCCTAGCGACCGCGCCGCCTCGGCCTGCCCCAGTGGCACCGTGTTCACCCCCGAGCGAACGGTCTCACACACGAATGCCGCGGTGTAGACCGCCAGTCCGAGCACCGCCAACCGGAAGTTGCTGTCCTCGATCGACGTCACCGACTCTGGATCGACCAACGTGATGCCCAGCGTCTGCGACAACCCGAACGAACAGAACAGGATGATCAACGTCAGCGGGGTGTTGCGCACGACGTTGACGTAGGCCGTCCCGATCCAATTGAGCATCGGTACCGGCGCCAGGCGCATGGCGCCCAGCGCTGTACCGAGAATCAGCGCTCCGATCGCGGCGTAGACCGTCAGCTGGATCGTGGTCCAGAACGCCTCGAAGATCTGGCCGCGATACTCGGTGAAAATCTCCACTTCGGCGGCGGCCCGCTCAGTTCTTGTCGAGCGGTGGCGGCGCCGGCGCCGCGATGCCGGCCGGGCCGAGGTTCTTGTCCCACGCCGCCTTCCAGGCTCCGTCCTGCTCCATTTTGGCAATCGCGTCGTTGATCTTGGTCTGCAGCTCGGTGTCGCCCTTCTTCAGGCCGATGCCGTACTTCTCTTCCGAGAAGGTGTCGCCAACGAGCTTGAACGCGCCGGGAGTCTGCGCCGCGTAACCGGCCAGGATCACCTCGTCGGTGGTCACCGCGTCGATCGCGCCATTCTTCAGCGCCTCCACGCACGCCGAGTAGGTGTCGTACTGCTGCAGCTGAACACCGGGGTAGTCGTCCTTGATGCGCTGCGCGGGCGTCGAACCCGACACCGAGCACAGCTTCTTGTTGTTCTGCAGTGACGCCGCACCGGTGATGTCGTTGTTGTCGGCACGCACCAGCAGGCTCTGCCCGGTGATCAGATACGGCCCGGCGAAGTCGACCTTCTCCTTGCGGGCATCGGTGATCGAGTATGTGGCGGCGATGAACTTGACCTGATCGTTCTGGATCAGCGTCTCCCGTTGCCCTGACGGGGATTCCTTCCACTCGATCTTGTCCTCGCTGTACCCGAGTTGCTGCGCGACGTACTTCGCGACGTCTACGTCGAAGCCGCTCATGCGTGCCGTCGGGATTCTTCAACCCGAGTCCGGGCTGATCGAACTTCGTCCCGATGACGATGGTGTCGCCACCGCCGCCATCACCACCGCCACAGGCGGTCGCCGACAGCGGCAACGCGATGGCGAGTGCAACGGCGGCTGCGACCCGTACTTTGAGAGACGGCATGGAACGTTCCTTTCGCCGGGCGTTAGTGGTGGAGAATCTTTCCAAGGAAGTCTTTGGCGCGGTCGGTTTTCGGGTTCCCGAAGAACTCCGCGGGCTCAGCCGACTCGACGATGGCGCCGCCGTCCATGAACACGACCCGATTGGCGGCGCCCCTGCGCGAAACCCATCTCGTGGGTCACCACCAGCATCGTCATTCCTTCCTTGGCCAGGGACGTCATCACGTTCAGCACTTCGTTGATCATCTCGGGATCGAGCGCGCTGGTTGGCTCGTCGAACAGCATCACCTTCGGGTTCATCGCCAGAGACCGCGCGATCGCCACCCGCTGCTGCTGGCCGCCCGACAGCTGAGCCGGGTACTTGTCGGCCTGATTGGCGACGCCGACGCGTTCCAGTAGCGCCATCGCATTCGCTCGCGCCTTGTCCTTGGCCTGCTTGCGGACCTTGACCGGCGCGAGCGTGACGTTCTCCAGAATCGTCTTGTGCGCGAACAAGTTGAACGACTGGAACACCATCCCGACGTCGGACCGCAGTTGCGCGAGCTTGCGTCCCTCGGCGGGCAGCAGCTCACCGTCGATCGCGATCGTGCCCGAGTCAATCGGTTCGAGCCGATTGATGATGCGGCACAACGTCGACTTGCCCGAGCCCGACGGGCCCAGCACGACGATCACCTGCCCTCGCCCCACGTCGAGGTTGATGTCCTTGAGCACATGCAGGCTGCCGAAGTGCTTGTTGACGTCGCGTACTGAAACCATCGGCGTCGACGTACCGGCGGTCGTCGACTCGGTTGCCGGGCATGAGCAGACCCTACCCAGACCTGCCCCGTCGCACTCGGTGATCGGAAGACCGCATCTGACCCGCCCGTACCATGGGCGAGTGACCTCGACACTTGCGCCGATCGACGCCGCAGCCCACCGGCGGCCCGTGCGCACCTATCAGGTCCGCACCTACGGCTGCCAGATGAACGTGCACGACTCCGAGCGGCTCGCGGGCCTGCTGGAGACCGCGGGCTACGTCAAGGCCCCCGACGGCGCCGATGCCGACGTCGTGGTGTTCAACACCTGCGCCGTGCGGGAGAACGCCGACAACAAGCTCTACGGCAACCTCAGCCATCTCGTGCCTCGAAAGGAGCGCGACCCGGGCATGCAGATCGCGGTGGGCGGCTGCCTGGCGCAGAAGGATCGCGACGCGGTGCTGCGCAGGGCGCCGTGGGTCGACGTCGTCTTCGGCACCCACAACATCGGCTCGCTGCCCGTGCTTGCTCGAACGGGCTCGTCACAACCGCACGGCCCAGGTCGAAATCGCCGAGGCGTTGCAGGAGTTCCCCTCGGCCTTACCCGCCACCCGCGAATCCGCTTATGCCGCTTGGGTTTCCATCTCAGTCGGGTGCAACAACACCTGCACGTTCTGCATCGTTCCGGCGCTGCGCGGCAAAGAGGTCGACCGCAGACCGTCCGACATCCTCGCCGAGATCCGGTCGCTGGTCGATCAGGGCGTGCTGGAGATCACCCTGCTGGGGCAGAACGTCAACGCCTACGGAGTGTCGTTCGCCGATCCCGCGCTGCCGCGTGATCGCGGCGCCTTCGCGTCGCTGCTGCGGGCCTGCGGGCGCATCGACGGATTGGAGCGGGTGCGATTCACCTCGCCGCATCCCGCGGAGTTCACCGACGACGTCATCGAGGCCATGGCCGACACCCCGAACGTCTGCCCGGCCCTTCACATGCCGCTGCAGTCGGGCTCGGACCGGATTCTGCGCGCCATGCGCCGGTCGTATCGGGCCGAGAGATACCTGCGCATCATCGAGAACGTGCGGGCCGCGATGCCCCACGCCGCGATCACCACCGACATCATCGTCGGCTTCCCCGGCGAGACCGAGGAGGACTTCGCCGCCACCCTCGAAGTGGTCGAGCGGGCGAGATTCGCCGGCGCATTCACCTTCCAGTACTCCAAGCGGCCCGGCACACCGGCCGCCGACATGGCCGACCAGCTGCCCAAAGAGGTCGTCCAAGAGCGCTACGAGCGGCTCGTCGCCACCCAGGAGCGCGTTTCCCTCGAGGAGAACCGCGCCCAGGTCGGCACCTGCGTGGAGGTGCTGGTGGCCGCCGGGGAGGGTCGCAAAGACGGCAGGACCGCGCGGATGACCGGACGCGCCCGCGACGGGCGGCTGGTGCACTTCCTCCCGCACCACGGCATCCGGCCCGGCGACGTCGTCACCACCGTGATCACCCGCGCCGCGCCCCATCATTTGATCGCCGACGGTCCGGTGCGCAGCCACCGCAGAACCGCGGCGGGCGACGCGCACGAGGCCGGCCGACGGCCCAGCACCGTCGGGCTCGGCATGCCCGGCGTCGGCACACCCGCCGCGCCGTTGGCGGTGTCGGGGTGCGCGCGGTGACCGACGAGAACTCGTCCAACGACTTCGAGGCGTTCAAGAAGGACATCGACGCCGCCGAACGGCGCGTCGCGGGGGAGATCGAACCCGGTGCGCGGGCGCTGGTGGTCGCGATCCTGGTCTTCGTGCTGCTGGCGTCATTTCTGCTGCCTCACACCGGCGCGGCGCGCGGTTTCGATGCGCTGGTAGGCGGCGACGCCGCCTCTCAAGCCGCGATCGCGCTGCCCTCGCGGGTGTTCGTCTGGCTGGTGCTGGTGTTCAGTGTCGGGTTCTCGATGCTGGCGCTGCTGACCCGCCGCTGGGTGTTGGCGTGGTTCGCGCTGGCCGGGTCGGCGCTGGCCTGTATGGCCGGTCTTCTTGCGGTGTGGTCGCGACAGACCGCCAGTGCGGGGGCACCGGGACCTGGCGTGGGGCTGATCATTGCGTGGATCGCGGTGATCTTGCTGACTTTCCACTGGGCCCGGGTGGTGTGGTCGCGCACCGCCGTTCAACTCGCGGCCGAGGAGGAACGCCGACGTGCCGCAGCCGAGCGGCAGTCGAAGAGCTTCCTCGAGACCCTCGACGACGACGCCGGCGACGACATGGGGGACGACAAGGGCCGAACCGACGAGCGCTAGCGCAACCTAGCGGCGCTTGCCCAGCGCCTCATGCGCCGCCTCTGCCCACTGGCGCCACTGTTCAGCGTTGGCCTGGGCTTCCTCCGCCTCGGCGGTGCGGCCTGCGGCCAGGGCCTTCTGCGCCTGCCGCTCGAATTGCTCGGCGCGTGCCCGAAACTGCTCGGCGCGTGCCTTCGCCTGCGGGTCGGTCCAGCCTGCGCTGGCCGCGTCGCGCACCTTCTTCTCCACCGCGCGCAGCCGTTTTTCGAGTTCGGCCGCCCGCTCACGGGGCACGTGGCCGATCGCATCCCACTTCTCGACGATCACCCGCAGCGCGGTGCGGGCCGCGTCCACGTCAGTGGTGTCGAGTTTTTCGGCCTGCACCAGCAACTCTTCTTTTGCCTGCACGCTGGCGGTCAGCTTCGTGTTGCGCTCTGTGTTCGCGGCGTTGCGAGCGGAGAAGAAAGTGTCTTGGGCAGCCTTGAACCGTCGCCACAGCGCGTCGTCGGTGTCCTTGGCGGTCCGCCCAGCGGCCTTCCACTCGGTCAGCAAGTCGCGGAACGCCGCAGCGGTGGTGCCCCAATCGGTGGACTCGGCGAGTTCCTCGGCTCGCACGCAGAGGCGTTCCTTGACGTGCTTCACCTCGGTGCGCTCGCGGTCGAGTTCGGCGAAGTGTGAGCCCCGGCGGCGATTGAACGTGTCGCGGGCGGCCGAATACCGCTTCCACAGTGCCTCGTCGGTCTTTCGGTCAACGCCGCTGACGGTGCGCCACTCGTCGAGGATCGCGCGCAACCGATCGCCGGCTGCTTTCCACTGCTCGGAATTGGCGGCCAGTTCCTCAGCCTCGGTGGCCAACGCCTCCTTGCGGGCGATTTGCGCCGCCCGATGTTCTTCTCGCCGTGCCTTATCCGCCTGCGCCGTCTCGTCGGCGTGCTGACTGATCACATCCAGCCGCGCGGCGAGCGCGTCGACGTCACCGAGGACTGCCGCGTTCGGCAGCCCCTCGGCGAGTCCGGCCGCCGCCGACTTGATCTTGCGAGCGTCGCCGCTTCCCGACGACAGTCGCTGCTCCAGCAGTTCCACCTCGGTGCTCAAATCCTCGAAGCGGCGGCCGAAATGCGCGAAGGCGGCCTCGGGATCACCGGCCTGCCAGGAGCCGATCACCCGCTCACCCGCGGCGGTGATCAGCCACACCGTGCCGTCGGGATCGACGCGGCCGAAGCGATGCGGATCGGTGGCCATCGGCGCGGCATGACCGACGGGATGGCCCGGGCGGGGCGCTGGACGCGGCACCGGCCGAGGCGCCGGCGTGGGAACCGCCGTCTCGGACGGCTGGTTCTGCTGGGGGTCGTGGTCGGTCATGTGGTTACACCTCCGCGCGGGCTGGGCCCGCACATCTGCCGCGCGACGCGGCGCCTGACGCTCGCACCGGGACGATCCCTGCACGTCCCGACTCCGCTATTCAAACAGGTGGCCTGCGACCATGGCGTCGGTGCCGTTGCATTGGCGGCAGGTTGGTCTCTTCTGCCAACCAAGAACGTGAGGAGGTCGGGTGGCCAAGGCGGACATCGCCGCGTTGCTGGCCCTGGGCGCCGCGCTGTTCATCGCAATCGGCAATGTCATCCACCAGCGCTCGGCCCACGAGGTCACCGACGAGCCCGTCGGGCACATCGAGTTGTTCACCCGACTACTGCGTGACCCGAAGTGGTGGACGGGCAGCATCGTCGCTGCGGTCGGGTTCGTGCTGCAGGCCGCCGCCCTGGGCCTCGGCTCGGTGCTACTCGTTCAGGCGCTGCTGGTCAGCTCGCTGCTGTTCGCGCTGCCGATCAGCGCCAAACTAGCCAACCGCCGGGTGACGCGCTGGGAATGGATCTGGGCCGTGCTGCTGGCCGGCAGTGTCGCCCTCATCATCACGGTCGGCAATCCCAGAGCCGGCCAGTCGCACGCGTCGCTGGAGACGTGGACCGAGGTGGTGATCGTGCTGGGACCGGTGCTGGCGTTCTGTGTGATCGGCGCGCGGCTATGGTCCGGCCCGGTGAGCGCGGTGTTGTTGGCGTTGGTCTCGGGCGCGCTGTGGGGAGTGTTCGCGGTGCTGACCAAGGCGGTGGTCGACCGGGTCGACGACGGCGTCTGGGAACTGCTGCGCACACCTGAGCTGTACGCCTGGGCCTTGGTTGGGATCGGCGGAACCGCCGTGCAGCAGTCGTCGTTTCGGGCGGGCTCGCTCACGGCGTCGCTGCCGACGATGACGGTCACCGAACCGATGATTGCCTCGGTGCTCGGCGTGGTCGTGCTCGGCGAGACGCTCAACGCCGACGACGCCGGATGGTTCGCATTGGTGGCGGCAGTGGTGGTGATGGTGGTGGCCACCGCCACGCTCGCCCGTAGCGAGGCTGCGGCGCAGGGCGCACCGGTGGGCAGGAGCGCTGGGGGCACCACCCGCCCGGAGGGCAGGGGGACGACGAGGGAATGAGCACCGGTCGGCGACAAATCCCGATTAGCGTGAAACCGTGCTGACCGGCATCGCGATCATCCCGTCGGCGCCGGTCCTGGTGCCGGCGGTGGCGGGTGCCGCCGCGGCCGACCTCACGGACCTGCGCCGCGCCGTCTTCGCTGCGGCGGCCACGTTGCCCGACCGCTGGGTGGCCGTCGGCGTCGCCGATACCGACGTGGTGATCGCTCCCGATCGCACGGGCACCTTCGCGGGTTACGGGCGGGACGTGTCGGTGCGGCTGTCGCCGACGGCACACGTGGCAGGAGAGCTTCCGCTGTGCGCGCTGATCGCCGGCTGGGTGCGTGGTGAAACCAGGCCCACCGCGATGGCGCAGGTCGGCGCCTACGCCGTCGACCATGGCGTCGATGCGGCTATCGCGGCCGGCCGCGCCCTGCGTGCCGAGATCGACGCCATGCCCGACCCCGTCGGGGTGTTGGTCGTCGCCGACGGGGCGCACACGCTCAGCCCCCGTGCGCCCGGCGGATATGACCCGGCGTCGGCTGCCGTGCAGGCGGCACTCGACGACGCGCTGGCCGAGGGCGACGTCCGCGCGCTGGCCGGGCTGCCCGACTCGATCACCGGCCGCGTCGCGTGGCAGGTGTTGGCGGGCCTCGCCGAGCCCGCGCCCCGGTCGACCAAAGAGCTGCACCGCAGCGCGCCCTTCGGCGTCGGCTATTTCGTGGGTGTCTGGCTTCCGGAGGGCCGGAGCGCTGGGGGCACCCCACCCGCCCGGAGGGCAGGGGGACGAGTGGGGAATCAACCGAGTGAGCCGGCCGATCGCGATCGTCGGCCCCACAGGCACCGGCAAGTCGCAGCTCGCGCTGGAGGTGGCCGAGGCTCTCCAAGGGGAGATTGGCGCAGAAATCGTGAATGCCGACGCGATGCAGCTCTACCGCGGCATGGACATCGGCACCGCCAAGGTTCCGGTGGGTGAGCGCCGTGGCATCCCACACCACCAGCTCGACGTTCTCGACGTCACCGAGACGGCGACGGTCGCGCTCTACCAGCGGCAGGCCGCCGCCGACGTCGAGGACATCTCCGCCCGCGGCGCGGTGCCGATCGTTGTCGGCGGCTCGATGATGTACCTGCAGTCGCTGCTCGACGACTGGGCATTTCCCGCGACGGACCCGCAGGTGCGCGCTCGGTGGGAACAGCGGCTCGCCGAGATCGGCGTCGCGGCGCTGCACCGGGAGCTGGGTCAGGTTGACGCGGCGGCTGCGGCATCTATCCTGCCCAGCGACGGCCGGCGCGTCGTGCGCGCGCTGGAGGTCGTCGAGCTGACCGGCCGGCCGTTCGCCGCGTCTGCACCGGCGATCGGCGCGCCGCGATGGGACACCGTCTTCATCGGATTGGATTGGCCGACAGAGCAACTCGACTCACGGCTGTCGACGCGAACGCAGCGCATGTTCGCGCACGGCTTCGTCGACGAGGTGGTGACGCTGCTGGAACGGGGCCTGCGCGAGGGCGTCACCGCGTCGAGGGCGTTGGGCTACGCGCAGGTGATCGCCGCGTTGGCGGCCCCCGACCGGCAAGCAGCGCTCTCGCAGGCATGTGAGCAGACACTCGTCGGCACCCGGCGCTACGTGCGACGGCAGCGTTCGTGGTTTCGCCGCGACCACCGCATCCGGTGGCTCGATGGAGCCGACCCTCACCTCGTCGAGGCCACGTTGCGGGCGTGGCGGGACGCACCCCGGGACGTACCCTGAGTGGGTGATCTTCGCCAAGGGCCACGGCACGCAGAACGACTTCGTGCTGCTGCATGACCTGCAGGCGACGTTGGCGTTGCCGCCGGCCGCGGTGGCCGCGCTGTGTGACAGGCGACGGGGTCTCGGTGCCGACGGTGTGCTGCGGGTGACGACGGCGGGTGCGGCCGCCGCCGCGGGCGTACTCGACCGGCTGCCCGAGGGTCTCGACGGCGAGGACTGGTACATGGACTACCGCAACGCCGACGGATCGATCGCGCAGATGTGCGGCAACGGCGTGCGGGTGTTCGCGCACTACCTGCGTGCCAGCGGGCTCGAGCAACGCGACGAGTTCGTGGTCGGCTCCCTTGCCGGTCCGCGGCCGGTGCGGCTGCATCACGTCGACGACGCGTTCGCCGATGTCACCGTCGAGATGGGCAAGGCCAACGCGCTCGGCCCCGGTGAGGCGGTAGTGGGCGGGCGGCGCTTTCGCGGGCTGGCCGTCGACGTGGGTAACCCGCATCTGGCGTGCGTCGACCCCGAATTGACCGCTGACGGGCTGGCGGGCCTCGACGTCGGTGCGCCGGTGTCGTTCGACGCTGGGCAGTTTCCGGAGGGAGTCAACATCGAGGTGCTTACGGCACCGCGCGACGATGCCGTCTTGATGCGGGTTCACGAGCGCGGTGTGGGGGAGACCCGTTCGTGCGGGACCGGAACCGTCGCGGCCGCGGTCGCCGCCCTGGCGCACGCGGGCCGATCCACCGGCGCGATCACGGTGCGGGTGATCGGCGGGGAAGTCCATGTCACGATCAGCGACGCCACGAGTTACCTGCGCGGCCCGTCGGTGTTGCTGGCGCGCGGCGAGCTGTCGGAGGAATGGTGGGCCGGCCAGCAGTGTTAATTCAGATGCACGACTCCGCTTCGACGTGCACCATGTTCTATTGCCCATGACTCATTTCGATTTCTCATCTGACGCCACACCCAGTACCGGCGAACTCGCGCTTGAGGACCGCTCTGCGCTGCGCCGGGTATCCGGGCTGTCCACCGAGCTCACCGACATCTCGGAGGTTGAGTACCGCCAGCTGCGGCTCGAGCGCGTGGTGCTGGTGGGCGTGTGGACCGAAGGCAGCGCCGCCGACGCGCAAGCCAGCCTGGCGGAACTCGCCGCGCTGGCCGAAACGGCCGGATCACAGGTGCTCGAGGGGCTGATTCAGCGCCGCGACAAGCCAGACGCCTCCACCTACATCGGCTCCGGCAAGGCGCAGGAACTGCGCGAGGTCGTGCTGGCTACCGGTGCCGACACCGTGATCTGCGACGGCGAGCTTTCGCCTGCGCAGCTCACCGCCCTGGAAAAGGCGGTCAAGGTGAAGGTCATCGACCGCACTGCGCTGATCCTCGACATCTTCGCCCAGCACGCCACCAGCCGCGAGGGCAAGGCGCAAGTGTCGCTCGCCCAGATGGAATACATGTTGCCGCGGCTGCGCGGCTGGGGTGAGTCGATGTCCCGGCAGGCCGGCGGCCGGGCCGGCGGCGGTACGGGCGGTGTGGGCCTGCGCGGACCCGGCGAGACGAAAATCGAGACCGACCGTCGTCGCATCCGCGAGCGGATGGCCAAGCTGCGCCGCGACATCAAGGCGATGAAGCAGGTCCGCGACACGCAGCGAGATCGTCGGCTGAAAAGCGACATCCCGTCCGTCGCGATCGTCGGCTACACCAACGCCGGTAAGTCCAGCTTGCTCAACGCGCTGACCGGCGCAGGGGTACTGGTGCAGGACGCGCTTTTCGCGACCCTCGAACCCACTACGCGCCGAGGGCATTTCGACGATGGACGGGCGTTCGTGCTGACCGACACCGTCGGGTTCGTCAGACACCTCCCGACGCAATTGGTCGAGGCGTTCCGATCCACCCTCGAGGAAGTCGTCGACGCCGATCTGCTGGTCCACGTCGTCGACGGCAGCGACGTCAACCCGCTGGCCCAGATCAACGCGGTGCGACAGGTCATCTCCGAGGTCATCGCCGGCCACCACGGCAAGCCGGCTCCGGAGTTGCTGGTGGTCAACAAGGTCGACGCCGCCAGCGACCTGACGCTGGCCAAGCTGCGCCGGGCGCTTCCGGGAGCGGTGTTCGTTTCCGCCCATACCGGTGACGGCATCGACGGGCTGCGCCGGCGGATGGCCGAGCTGACCCCACCCACCGACACCCCGGTTGATGTCGTCATTCCCTACGACCGCGGCGATCTGGTGGCTCGCGTGCACGCCGACGGCCGGGTCCAGGAGTCCGAACACAGCGTCGACGGCACCCGGATCAAGGCGAGGGTGCCGGTGGCGCTGGCTGCGTCGCTGCGGCAGTTCGCGACGAGCTAGTTCCCTGGTCGTCCCCCTGCCCTCCGGGCGGGTGGTGCCCCCAGCGCTCCTGCCCACCGGACTAGTCGGCCACGTCGTAAACCTTGTCCGCCGGTTGTGCCATCACCCTGGCCGCCAGCTGAGCCTTCAGTTCGTCGAGGCGGGACTCTTGTTGGGCCGTCCGGTCGGGTCGTCCGGCGAGGTCGATGAATTCTTCGGTGACGAACCCGTCGCGCAGCACCAGCGTCACGGTGCGCTCGCCGAGGGTGATCTCGAAGACGAAGCTTTGCAGCAGACGCCCGCGGTCGGGACGTTCCAGCGCCGGGTCGACGGTGTAGCGGCCGTCGGTCACGGCCCTGGTGACCGCTTCGAAACCGTCGCGCGCCCCTGGCCCGCGAAAAGCGGTGCGGATGAGCACCTCTCGCCGCTGCGGTGGTGCGTCGGGGGACAGCAGGGCGAACGCGCGTTGCATCACCTTGAACGCGTTGGCCACACCGCCGGGGGAGTGGGGCCCGGCGTAGCGGAGCATGTCGTCGAAGGAGAAGGCAAGCGTCCGCCCGCGCTCGGCGACGGTGATCGTCCCGGTCATGTGGACGACTGTATGTCGGCGCGGCCGATGCCAGACCAACCGCCCGGTTGGTATATCTTGGCGGCAGAGTCCCAGTCGCCGGAGGTTATCCATGGGTAGTCCCGTCCTGTACGAACGGACGCTTTTCGAGCCCGAGCACGAGCTGTTCCGCGAGGCCTATCGCTCCTTCCTGGAGCGCCATGTTGCGCCGTATCACGAGCAGTGGGAGAAGGACAAGATCGTCGACCGAGGCGTCTGGCTGGAGGCCGGCAAGCAGGGCTTTCTCGGCATCGCGGTGCCCGAGGAGTACGGCGGCGGCGGCAACTCCGACTTTCGTTACAACACGATCATCACTGAAGAGACGACGCGCGGGCATTTCAGCGGCATCGGGTGGGGGCTGCACAACGACATAATTGCGCCCTATCTGCTGAATCTGTGCACCGATGAGCAGAAACAGCGCTGGTTGCCCGGCTTCTGCAGCGGTGAGCTGATCACCGCGATCGCGATGAGCGAGCCCGGTACGGGCAGCGATCTGCAGGGCATCAAGACCCGGGCGGTCAAAGACGGTGACGACTGGATCCTCAACGGGGCCAAGACATTCATCACGAACGGCATCAACTCCGACCTGGTGATCGTGGTCGCCCGCACGGATCCCGACAAGGGTGCCCAGGGCTTTTCCCTGCTCGTCGTGGAGCGGGGCATGCCCGGGTTTGAGCGGGGGCGCAAGCTCGACAAGATCGGCTTGGACGCCCAGGACACCGCGGAACTGTCGTTCGACAACGTGCGCGTGCCGTCGTCGAACCTGCTGGGCGAGCAGGGGATGGGCTTCGTCTACCTGATGCAGAATCTGCCCCAGGAACGGCTGTCGATCGCCATCATGGCCGCGGCGGCGATGGAAGAGGCCCTGACGGTCACGCTGAAGTACGCGAAGGAGCGCAAGGCTTTTGGCAAGTCGATAGGCAGCTTTCAGAACAGTCGCTTCGTGCTGGCGGAGCTGTCCACCGAGGCCACCGTGGTGCGGATGATGGTCGACGAGTTCATCAAGCTTCACCTGGACGGGAAGTTGTCGGTGGAGCAGGCCGCGATGGCCAAGTGGTACTCGACCGAGGCGCAGGTGCGTCTGGTGGATCGGTGCCTGCAGCTGCACGGCGGCTACGGCTACATGCGCGAGTACGGAATCGCCCGCGCCTTCCTCGATTCCCGCGTGCAGACGATCTACGGCGGCACAACGGAAATCATGAAGGAAATCATCGGCCGCAGCCTAGGTGTCTAGCCGCCCAGGCCATTGAGGTGCTGTACCGCTCGACTTCGGAAGACCCCGTTGAACGTGTCTTCGGCCGTTTTCGTATCTCCAGTAAGAGCAACGGAGGTCGAGACATGAGCGTATTGCTGACGTCGTTAATCGCGTTCGGCGCGCCGTTAACCGCTCTGGGACTACACGACCTGCAGTCGTCACTGGAGCGATGGGACTACGAACGCCACGCCGAGGACTGATGTCGGCTGGATCAGCTCGGTGACCCGGATTCGGCGAGGTGCGGCCACCGTCGACGACTGGCCGCTAGATCTTGCGGATGACCGTGACGACCTTGCCCAGGATCGCAGCATCGTTGCCTGGAATGGGGTCGAACGCGGGGTTGTGCGGCATCAGCCACACCTGAGCGCTGGTGCGCTTGAACGTCTTGACCGTGGCTTCGCCGTCGATCATCGCCGCGACGATGTCGCCGTTGTCCGCGGTGGCCTGCTGACGAACCACCACCCAGTCGCCGTCACAGATGGCCGCGTCGACCATCGATTCGCCGACCACCTTGAGTAAGAACAGCGAGCCGTCGCCGACAAGCTCACGCGGCAGCGGGAACACATCCTCGACCGCCTCTTCAGCGAGGATCGGCCCGCCGGCGGCGATCCGGCCGAGCACCGGCACGAATGTAGGTTCCGGCAGCGCCTCGGAGCCCGCCACGTCGGTCGTGGCTGCGGGCCTTACTTTCTCGTCGACGCCGCGCACGTCCACCGCCCGGGGACGGTTGGGGTCGCGCCGTATATAACCCTTGCGCTCCAGCGTGCGCAGCTGATGAGCGACGGACGAGGTGGAGGTCAGGCCGACTGCGTCGCCAATCTCTCGGATGCTGGGCGGATAGCCCCGGGTGTTCACCGAGGCGCGGATCACTTCGAGGATGGTGCGTTGACGCGGGGTGAGCGCGCTCTTCTGCGCGGGACTCGTGGTGTCGGTGCTGTCGCTCATGCCGCCAAATCTAGCCCCCGTCGCCGACAACTTCAAACATTTGTTCGAGGTGTGTCGCACCGTGGCCGCTTGCCGATCGACTTGTCGGCGCCTTCTGGTACACACCGATCAAACGTTCGGAAATCGAACGGATGAGCGACTATATTCGAACACAGTATCGAAGAGGAAGGGACAGACATGATGATCGTCGAGGCGGCACCACGGCACCCGACAACGGGGCGGTCGGTCAAAAACCAGAGGCCTCGTCGGCCGGCGCCGAGTCGACCCAGAGTCGGTGCGGTGGCGTACCGGGGAACCGGCGTGGCGGTGTCGCGAACCGCGCACCGCGTGCGTCCGGTCAGCGTCGCGGCGACGGCTGTGCTCGCGGGACTAGCGGCGCTGATCACGATTTGGCTCGGGCTGATGGGACTGGCCCGCGCCACCGACGGATCATCCACGGCAGTCCCGGAGCAGCTGGCTGTGGTCCGGGTGCAGCAGGGCGAAAGCCTGCAGGGCGTGGCCACGCGGGTCGCACCCGATGCGCCGGTCGGTTATGTCGTTGAGCGCATCAAGGAACTCAACGGTCTTGACTCGGCGGCGTTGGACGCCGGACAAACTCTCATCGCTCCGATCGGTTGAGGCGATGCACGCCCCACAGTGTCGGCCGGGCGGCGGCTTCGAGTCGTCGCGGTCGTTCGCCGGTGCCGGGCCGTCGCAGGTAGTCTCGGAGTCGTTCGAGCCCTCAGGTAGATCGTGCGGCGAAGGAGCAGTGATGCACTGTCCGTTCTGCCGCAACCCCGATTCCCGGGTAGTCGACTCGCGCGAAACCGATGAAGGTTCAGCCATTCGCCGCCGGAGGTCGTGTCCGGAGTGTGGGCGCAGGTTCACCACCGTCGAAACCGCGGTGCTGGCCGTCGTGAAGCGCAGTGGCGTGACCGAGCCGTTCAGCCGGGAGAAGGTCATCAGCGGCGTGCGGCGCGCCTGCCAGGGCAGGCAGGTCGACGACGACGCGCTCAACCTGCTGGCTCAGCAGGTTGAGGACACCGTGCGGGCGGGGGGCGCACCCGAGGTGCCCAGCCATGAGGTGGGGCTGGCCATCCTGGGGCCGCTGCGGGAGCTCGACGAAGTCGCCTATCTGCGATTCGCCTCGGTGTATCGGTCGTTTTCGTCCGCCGCCGACTTCGAACGCGAAATAGAAGCGCTGCGCGCCCATCGCAAGGTGGACGCGTCCGGATAGGCGTTAATCGACCGTCAGCTGACCGTCGTTGACGACCCGTCCGGCCACCCGGACCCACCCGTCTGGGTGCCAGCGGGTCTGAATCATCGAACCCTTGCCTTGGATGATCGTGAGGTCTTGGCTGAGGACTTCGGTGAGACGCACCGCCGCCGAGCCCGTCGCCTCGTCTTCCGGCACACCCAACTCGAGTGCGAACATCCGGGCACGGATGTCGCCGGCCGCCTTATCGATCCATGCCCAGATGTAGTGCGCGGCGTCGTCGAAGTAATCATCGGGGTCGGCGCTCAACACGTCATCCGGTGAGCCGAGTTCGTGTAGCGCAAACTCCGGCCCCCAGTCCGCCCGGGCACGCACCGACGTCAGATCGCCCTCCTGGTCTACTGCGACGATGCCGGCCGGAACCTGCAGGGTATGGACCGGCGTCCCGAGCGAGCGCAGCCACCACGAGGCTCCGACCGTGGGGTGCCCGGCGAAGGGAAGTTCGGAGGTGGGCGTGAAGATGGAGATGCGCGCGGTGTGTGAACCGCTGGGCGGCAGGTCGACGAAAATTGTTTCGCTGTAACCGAGTTGCGTGGCGATGCGTTGGCGATCACCGCGTGCGACCGCATTGGCGGCAACGACTCCAAGGGGATTGCCGAAGTTCCCGTCCGGGTCGGTGAACACCCGGAGCACCGTCACGTCGATACTCATGAGGCGACTCTACGACGACGCGGCGGCGGCAAGTCAGGTCGCGCTGCGCTCGTCTGATCCCATCGCGTCGAGCACCGCCACCCGCGTGTCCGCCGATCCCGAGATCGTTCCCTCTGTGAGGCCGGTGCGCAGCAATTCGCGCAGTAGATCCTGGTCGTATTCGGCCGGCTCGGTCGAGTCGATGAAGTTTTCGACCACCTCCACGAACCGGTCGGGGTGGTCGTGGAAGGGAAAGTGCCCTGACTTGCCGAAGATCTCGAGCCGCGAGCCCGGCATTGCCGCGTGGGCGAGTTGCGCATGGCCGACCGGGATGACTGAATCGTCCTCACCCCAAATCAATTGCACCGGAACGGATTCGGTCAAATAACATCGATCCAGCATGGTCACGACCTGGCCGCGCCAGTCCACCACAGCGCGCAAGGTGCGGGAGAACGCCGAGGAAGCGGTCGGTTCGGGCAGCTCGGCGAGTACCCGCAGCGCGTCGGGCAAATCTCGGCCGAAGCGCGTCGAGCCCAGCGCCAAGCCAACGATGCGTCCCAACAGCTGCAGCGCCGGCAGCGCTCCTGGGATACGCAGCAGAGCCAGCGCCTCAGTGGTCACCGGCAGCGACGCCCACCGCAGGGCGAAATGCACGTCCTTGGTGACCCCGCCCGTGCCGACGAGGACTATCCGCTCCACCAATTGCGGGTACTGGTAGGCGAATTGCATCGTCACTCCGCCGCCGAGTGAGTGTCCCACCACGGTGACCCGTTCGATGTCGAGGACAGCCAGCAAATCCCGCATGCCATTGGCGTACGCGGCCACCGAGTAGTCGGCGCGGGGCTTGTCGGAGCGGCCGTGTCCCAGCAGATCAGGTGCGATGACGGTGAACCGCTCGGCCAGCTTCGTCTGCACGGTCTCCCAGGTCAGCGAGTTGTCGCCGATGCCGTGAAGCAGCAGGATCGCGGGTCCGGAGCCCGCGACCCGAAAAGCCCGTCGGTAGCCGTGAATCGTGCGGAAATGCAGCGACGGCGTGGCCTGCGCCGATGAGCTCCGCACCGGGTGCAGGTTGGCCTTGCCCGCTGTCATGGGCTTACTTTAAAGGCCCACACGGCGGGCCGCTCGTCGTCAGTTGTTGTCGTCGCCGTTGAAGCCGTCCGCGATGTCGCCGGTCCGTTCCGCGAGGAAGCGTTCGAACTCGGCTCCGAGCTCGTCGCCGCTGGGCAGGTCTTCCTCGCGGGCCAGAAGTGAGCGGTTTTCCTGCGCGGCGATGAAGGCGTCGTACTGACGTTCGAGCGCCGCGACCACCTGCGCCACTTCCGCGCTCGAGTTGACCTGCTCGTCGATCTTCGCCCTGACCTCGGCCGCCGCCTGGCCCAGCGGTTCAAGCGGGATCCGCAGCGACGCCACCTTTCGCACTTCCTGGAGCAGCGCATCGGCGGCGGCCGGATACTCCGTCTGGGCGAGATAGTGCGGCACGTGCACGGTGAAGCCGACGACATCGTGGCCGTGCTGAGCCATGCGATATTCCAGCAGGTTGGACGCGCTGGCCGGTACCTGCACCTCGCCGACCCACGGCTGGTGGTCGGCGATCAGCTCCTTGTTGTTCGCGTGCGCGGTTAGCGTCACCGGACGGGTGTGCGGCACGGCCATCGGGATGGTGCCCAGACCGATCGTCTGGCGAACCCTGAGCTGCTCGGCCAGCAGACGCACGGCGGTGATGAACCGCTCCCACTTCAGGTCCGGCTCCATGCCGGCCAACAACAGAAACGGCGTTCCGACACTGTCGTGCAGTGCGTAAAGGCTGAGCTTCGGATCGTCGTAGTGGGTGAAGTGGTCGGTCTTGAAGATCATCAGAGGCCGTCGTGACCGGTAATCGAGTAGTTCGTCGATGGCGAACGACGCCACCAACTCGGTGTCCAACGTGTCCATGAGATGACGCGCGGCGATGCGGATCGCGTAGCCGGCATCGGAGAAGCCCTCCAACGCATGGATCATCACCGGGCCACGGCCGTCGGGGGTGGACAGTTGCGGCGCCGGAAACTCCAGTTCGTACATCCCGGTCTGCTCGGGACGGTAGTCGCCGTGGCTGTCAGCCATCGTCGTCGCCTCCTTTCGCCGTCCCCGTACGGTCCAGTGTCGTCGGTGCGCGCGCCAAACGCATCCAAGACCCGCGATTCTGCGAATACGAGTTCCCCGAATTGTTGAAGCCAGGGCTTACCCCCTACGCGCGGAACTGCTTGAGCGCGCGCAGCTTGTTCATCACGTCAAGCGCCGCGACCTTGTACGCCTCCGAGAACGTCGGATAGTTGAACACCGCGTCGACCAGATATTCGATGGTGCCACCGCAGCCCATGACGGCCTGGCCGACGTGCACGAGTTCGGTGGCGTTGGTGCCGAAGATGTGAACGCCGAGCAACTTGAGGTCTTCGGTGGACACCAGCAACTTGAGCATGCCATAGGAGTCGCCGGCGATCTGGCCGCGGGCCAGTTCCCGGTATCGCGACAGGCCGACCTCGTAGGGGATCGAGTCCTTGGTCAGCTCCACCTCGGTGGCGCCGACATAGGACACCTCGGGGATCGAGTAGATCCCGATCGGCTGCAACTCGGTCATGCCGACCGTCGGTTCGCCGAACGCGTGGTAGGCGGCCAGCCGGCCCTGTTCCATCGATGTCGCGGCCAGCGCCGGGAAGCCGATCACGTCGCCGACGGCGTAGATGTGGTCCACCTTGGTCTGGAACTGGTCGTCGACGAAGATGCGCCCTCGGTTGTCGGCTTCCAGGTTCGCGTTCTCGAGGTCGAGGTGGTCGGTCTGGCCTTGGCGGCCGGCCGAGTACATCACCGTTTCGGCGGGGATCTGCTTGCCGCTCGCCAGGGTTGTGACGGTGCCGGCGGAGCCGACGTCGACCGCGGTCACCTCCTCGCCGAAGCGGAACGTGACGGCGAGGTCGCGCAGGTGGAACCGCAGGGCCTCGACGACCTCGGGGTCGCAGAATTCCAGCATCGAATCGCGTTTCTCCACGACGGTCACCTTGGTGCCGAGCGCGGCGAACATCGATGCGTACTCGATGCCAATGACGCCCGCGCCGACGACGATCATCGACGATGGGATGTGCTTGAGTTCGAGGATTTCGTCGGAGTCGAGCACCCGGTCCTCGTCGAACTCGACGCCGGGTGGTCGGGCCGGCTTCGTGCCGGTGGCGAGGACGATGTAACGCCCGCAGATCGTGATTCGCTCGGCACGGGCGGGGTCTTCGACCAGGATCGTGTGTGGGTCGACGAACCTGCCGTGCCCGGTGTACAGCTCGACACGGTTACGCATCAGCTGCGAGCGGACCACGTCGATTTCCTTGGTGATCACGTGCTGTGTGCGGGCCAGCAAATCGGCCGGGGTGATCTTGTCCTTGACCCGGTAGCTGGCGCCAAGGAGCTCGCGCTGGCTCATGCCGGTGAGGTAGACCACCGCCTCCCGCAGGGTCTTGGACGGAATGGTGCCGGTGTTGACGCAGACACCGCCGAGCATCCGGCCGCGCTCCACGACGGCGACCGATTTGCCCAACTTGGCCGCCGCGATGGCGGCCTTCTGCCCTCCGGGACCGGATCCGATGACGACGAGGTCGTATTCCATGGAACCCATGACACACAGATGTACGCCACCTAGCGCCAACTTGCACGTCTGCGGCATCAATACCGTGTGAACACTGGTCCCCAGCGGCGAGTTCGTCCCCAGGCAGGGCGGTCTGAGCGGTGTTGACGACCCGCGGTGACGGTGCAGCGCGACACCGTTGCGGCATGACCAGATCGCAACCTGACTTCCTGCTCAACCGGCCCGGCGCCCTGATCGCCGCACTGCCGGCCGTCCTGGGCTTCGTGCCCGAGAAATCCCTGGTGCTTGTCACCGTCGACCGCGGCGAACTCGGCTCGGTGATGCGGGTGGACCTGTCGCCGCAACTGGCTGACACCGTCGACCGCATTGCCGAGGTTGCCTCAGCGGCCAGACCGGACACCGCGATCGCGGTGATCGTCGACGCCGAAGGGGCCCGCTGTCCTATGTGCGCCGATGACTTTCGCCGACTTGCGGCCAACTTGTCGGAGGTCCTAGCGCTACAGGACATCACCTTGATGGCGGTGCATGTCGTCGACCAGGTCGCTGCCGGCGGGCGCTGGCATTGCGCCGATCTTTGCGGCGCGCGCGGCACGGTCGACGACCCGTCGGCATCGCCACTGGCGATGGCCGCCGTCCTCGACGGCCGTCGCCTCTACATGCGACGTGAAGAGCTCACCGAAGTGATCGCCGTCAAGAACAAGGCGCGGACGAAACGCGTTGCGCGGCTGATCCGTCAGCGGCTGGCCGACGATGCCGACGCGCGCGGCGCGGATCCCGACGGCAGCGCGCGACGTGACATCGAGTTCGCGCTGGCGACTGCCGGCGAGATCGCCGGCGGGGCCGACCCTGCCGAGGATGACGTGGCGGCGCTGGGCGCCGCGTTGGCCGACGTCATCGTCCGGGACACCTTGTTTGCGCTGGCCATCAGCGAGAAGGCGGCCGATGCCGAGGCGATGTGGGCGCTGTTGTCGCGGACGCTGCCCTCGCCATGGCGCGTCGAAGCGCTTGCGCTGCTTGCCTTCTCGGCGTACGCCCGCGGCGACGGGCCGCTGGCCGGCGTCGCCCTGGAGGCCGCGCTGCGCTGCGACGCGACGCATCGGATGGCCGGCATGCTCGACACCGCTCTGCAATCGGGCATGCGTCCCGAGCAGATCCGGGATCTGGCGCAGACGGGATATCGATTGGCCGAGCGATTGAAGGTGGAGCTACCCGCGCAACGGGCGTTTCGCCGGCGGGTGAGTTAGACCTTTTCGACCTTGACGGCGTGAGCCATGTGATGCGGCAGGTCGACGTGCTCGTGGCCCGGGATCACGATGGTCACGCCCCCACCGGGGCTGGTTTGGACCATGACGCGGGCGTCGGGCACTACTCCCGCCTGCTTGAGGCGGGTGATGAGGTCGGCGTCGCCCTGCACGTGTTCGGCGAGCTGACGCACCACGACGGCGACCGGGGGACCCTCCGGCAACTCGGTCAACCGGACCAGGTTGGCGTCGAGGGCGGGTTCGGAGGTCAAATCCACGCCCAGCTCCGCCAGACCGGGAATCGGGTTGCCGAATGGGGAGGTGGTCGGGTGGTTGAGAACCTGTACGAGGCGGCGTTCAACCTCTTCGCTCATCACGTGCTCCCACCGACAGGCCTCGGCGTGGACGTCTTCCCACGGCAGCCCGATGACGTCGAGCAGCAGCCGCTCGGCGAGCCGATGCTTGCGCATCACCGCGATGGCCAGATTCCGGCCCTGCTCGGTCAGCTCGAGGTGCCGGTCGCCGGCCACGTGGAGCAGTCCATCGCGCTCCATCCGCGACACGGTCTGGCTGACGGTCGGTCCACTCTGCTCCAGCCGTTCCGCGATCCGAGCGCGCAGCGGTACTACGCCCTCTTCTTCGAGGTCGTAGATCGTCCTTAGATACATCTCGGTGGTATCGACCAGATCGTTCATTTCGTACCCTCCGTCGGCGCTCCGAGTCTACCGGCCTACCTGGCGCAACGGCCGTCGAACACTCGCTAGTGAATGCCGACCCCCGAAAGACGTGTGTGCCCGCCGGTCTCCCGGCGGGCACACACTGAGAGGGAGCCTTGTGGTTTAGCTGGCATACGAGCGCAGCCGGTCGGCGCGCTCGCCGTGGCGCAGCTTGGACATGACCTCGCGCTCGATCTGCCGAACTCGCTCGCGGGAAAGCCCGAACAGCTTGCCGATCTGGTCGAGTGTTCGCGGCTGTCCGTCATCGAGGCCGAACCGCAGGCGGATCACCTGGTGTTCGCGCTCGTCGAGTGTGGCCAGCACGCTGCGGATGTCGTGGTGCAGCAGCTCGGAGATGACGGCGTTTTCCGCGGACATCGCCTCGGCGTCCTCGATGAAGTCGCCAAGCGGCGCCTCTTCGTCACTGCCCACGGGCATGTCCAGGCTCACCGGATCGCGGCTGTGCTCGAGCAGATCGGTGATCTTGTCCACCGAAATGCCGGACTCGGCCGCCAGTTCCTCGTCGCTGGCTTCGCGCCCGAGGTTCTGGTGCATCTCGCGCTTGATCCGTGCCAGCTTGTTGACCTGCTCGACGAGATGGACGGGCAGCCGGATCGTGCGGCTCTGATCGGCCATCCCACGGGTGATCGCCTGGCGGATCCACCACGTGGCGTACGTCGAGAACTTGAAGCCCTTGGCGTAGTCGAACTTCTCCATCGCTCGAATGAGACCCAGATTGCCCTCCTGGATCAGGTCGAGCAGCGGCATGCCGCGGCCCGTGTAGCGCTTGGCCAGCGACACCACCAGCCGCAGGTTGGCCTCGAGGAGATGCCGACGAGCGGCCTGACCGTCGCGCGCGACGATGGCGAGGTCGCGCTTGCGGTTCTCGCTGAGCCGCTTGCGGGTTTCCAGTAGATGCTGCGCATACAGCCCGGCCTCGATCCGCTTGGCGAGCTCGACCTCGTCCGCCGCGTTGAGCAACGCGGTCTTGCCGATGCCGTTCAGATACACCCGCACCAGGTCGGCGGCCGGACTTTGAGCGTCCAGGTCCTTGTCAACCCGGCTAATGGTGGCATTTGCCATTACGGCCTCTCATGATCGCCTCGAACTGTCTTCGAGTCCAACGCCTGATGTGTCGTTGAAGTTCCCGTTTGAGGTGCCGGGTAGCCCGTCTGAGCTGCGCTTATTCAGCGACGACCTGAGAATGTCCTGAGAATGGAGCTAGATGCTCCTAATCTGGCTCGATCGTCTCCGGATTCGGCTGCCGTCGTTGCCCCATCCGGCTCGTACCGTCCTCCAATTCCGGGCGGGTGGCGTTGGCACCCAACGGCGTGCTGCGGGCCGTCCGGTCGAATCGACGCGGTTCCTCGGCGCGCCGCGGTGGACGGTCGTTGGCGATCAGCACCGCCATCCACGGCAACGGCACCGAGGCGGCGATAATCAGTAACGAGATGATCCCGTTGTGCCAAATGCCGTAGGCGATCGCGGCGAGAATGAGCGCCGGCACGCGAATCGCCATCAGCGTGATGTACTTTCGGACACGCTCGCGTTGCTCCACCTCATAGGGCAGTGCGGCGGCGGTGATCAGTACTGGCCGACCGTCGTCGTCGAAACCCAGCTCGGGACGGCCGTGTTTCATGCCTCCACTGTTCCACACCTGAGCGCTTGTGGACCGGCCGCTTTCTGGCGGCTGTCTTACGGGGCACAATGGCGGTTATGGAGACCCAGACGATCGAACGGACCGACACCGAGGAACGGGTCGACGACGGCACTGACGACGATGCCCCGAAGTTCTTCCACTACGTCAAGAAGGACAAGATCACCGAGAGCGCCGTCATGGGTACCCACGTGGTGGCGCTTTGCGGCGAGGTCTTCCCCGTGACGCGGTCGCCGAAGCCCGGAGCGCCGGTCTGCGCCGACTGCAAGCGAATCTACGAGAACCTCAAGAAGGGCTGACGGCCGAAACCGACGTCGCATCCTTTTCGGCGCTGACGTCATTGCCGGTGGTCTCGGCCGTCTTCGACTTCAGCCACCAGCTACGGGGGTGCGGTGCCGGCCACTGCTCCTGGATCGCGGCGTTGAGTTCGGCGCCGATCACCACCGCGAAGCCGAGGAAGAACGCGAACAGCAGGAACGCAATCGGGGTGGCGAGTGCGCCGTAGGTGTAGCCGGTGCCGGTGATCCACCCGAGGTAGAACCGCAGCCCCAAGCTCGTGATCAGGAACACTGTCGTCGCAAGCACCGCGCCGAGGACCAGGCGGTGCGACGGCAGTTTCTTGGGCAGCGCAACCCGGTACAGCACGGTGACGATGAACGCCAGCCCGACCACCAGCGCGGGGTAATAGCCGTAGCGCAGCACGTGCTCCCAGCCGTCGGGCACGTATCTGGCGATCTGCCGCGGCCCCAGGGCAATCAGCGGCAACACCACGATCGCGACCGCCAGCATGATGACGTAGATCAGCAGCGAATAAAACCGCTGCCGAACCGGGTGGCGAAACGGGGTCTGGTCGTGGGCCTTGACCACCGAGTCGACAAACGCCGAAACCGCCGATGAGCCAGCCCACAACGAGATGAGGAAGCCGATCGACACCACCTCACCTCGGGCGCCCTGGACGATGTCGGTGATGGTGGGCGCGATGATTTCGTTGACGACGCTGGGGGAGAAGAAGCTCTTCGCGCCGCCGACCAAACGGTCCTCGATGGCGGGCAGGGTGTCCGGGCCGAAGAGCGGGCCGATGTAGGCCAAGCTGCCCAGCAGGCCGAGCAGCAAAGGCGGCAGTGACAAGACTTGCCAGAATGCCGCCTGCGCCGACTCGGAGAAGATCGAATCGTCCCAGGCCTTCGACAGCGTCCGGATGGTTACCCGCCATGCGGGATGCTTCGCCGGCTGATTGGTGGCCTGGTCGGTCATAACCAGATCAGCATTCCTGACGGGGCTGATTCTGCACAGCGACCGCGCCGGGAAAACCCTGCACCGAGAGAGCCGATCCGCCTTTCGATCAGCTGATCGGCGCCTCGCTGGTCTCCAGCACCGCGGCCAGTTCGACCAGCTTGGCCTCATGCTTGTTGGCATGGTGCTGGCAGAACAGCAGCTCGCCACCGGACGGCAGCTTCGCGCGTACGCGAGCAGTGGCGCTGCAGCGGTCGCAGCGGTCAGCCCTGGTGAATTCCGGACTGGTGAGCGTTGCGGTCATCGCCCCTCCGTTCCTCGCGTATCTCTACTGTGACAGACGCCGTGGGATCCGGCTTTGTTCCAAGGCCCCATCCGGATGTGGCATCTCTCACTTTTTTTCGCGCAGACTGATCGAGTAATTACCATTTGCTCCTCAGCCGACTGGGCGGCGGCCCGCCGACTCGGCGAGCACCGCCCGCCCGATTCAGCAGTCAACACCGTTTTGCGGTTGTTGAGCCGGTCAGGGCGGGCCTGCCGCTTCGCACCGCCGGCCAAGGTCGGGTCCAACGGCCCAGAGCGGGTAACGGCGGCCAGGTCCGCGCGCCGAAGCGTGCCCAGGTCAAAGGCAACCAGGTCGAGCACGTGTTCGTCCTCGGGGGTGGTACGCAGTCTGGTGGTGACCGCCACACCAGACGGACCTGCCACCGGCTTTACCCCGCGCCACTGACGTAACTTTTCGGCCGTCATGACCCATCCCCGGAACGGGTCTCGGCGGCGGCCACGCGCGGAGTCGTTTCGTCCTGACCGTCACAACGCGACCATCCCAGACACCACCGACAAAACGGCCACGACCCACACCGACCAACAAACACACCAACAGCTAAGAACCCGTCGCAGGTACACCAGCCCGCCAACCGGCTTTACGCCGGGCGGATGGACCCGATGCTGCTGCGAATCGATCCCGCTCGGCTCGACAGTCCCGTGCGGTGGGAGCCCGGAGTGCCAACAGATCCGGGTCGATGTTGTTCCCGCACCTCTACGGACCGCTGCCGGTGACGGCCGTCGTCGCGGTCAGCGACTATCGCCCGGGTCCGGACGGGTCGTTCCCGCCGTTTGCGCCAGCGCCGTCGACGTAGGCGTCTACTTCGATCTCCACCAGGAGTTCCGGGGCGATCAAGGCGGAGGCCTCGACCATGGTCGCGGCCGGACGCACGTCGCCGAAGACTTCCGCGTGCACGGCCGCGATATGCGGCCACTGGGTGATATCGGTGACGAACATCCGCGTGCGCACCACGTCGGACAGCGTGGCCCCGAGCTCACCCAGCGCAGTCTCGATGCGGCGCAGGGCATCTCGCGTCTGTGCCGTAGCATCCTCACCGGCCCCGGTCGTCCCCGAGACGACGACGTGCGGGCCGACTCGCACCGCACGGGAATAACCGACGGACGTCTCGTACTCCGAACCGGACGAAACGTTGATCCGGCGCACGGGCTCACGATCTCGCTCGGGCGACGCGGGTCCATCCACGAGGGAACAGTTTAGGGAGTCTGAATATTTTTGCTGCCGGCAGTGCTTCGCCGAGCTGAACTCAAGGTTCCGCATCGGGATCTTGTGGGAGTTTTGGGCTCGGAGGTGACTTGTTCAACCACTCGCGGAGCCGAAAGAGGTTATTGATCACAATGCCGAGGCCTAAAAGGATCAGCACTACGACAATTACCACCACAGCGGCGGTGCTCACTCCTCAATACTGCCCTGTCGCGCCGTCGTTTAATCCCGCGACACTCACGCCACCGTGGCGACACGCCGAGAACGGTCGCGCTGCTTTCAATCTGGTGCGTGGTCGGCTTCCCGCGATATGTCAGCATTGAGAAGTGAGCACGCGCCAAATTGCTCGTTTTCTTGGCGTCGCGGGGGTGACAACTTGGGCCCTGCTGAGCGCACCCGTCCCGGCCGCGTCCGCCCAGCCATGTCCCGACGTGGAGGTGGTGTTCGCTCGGGGTACCGACGAGCCACCTGGTGTTGGCGGGATAGGACAGGCATTTGTCGACTCGATGCGCTCGCAAGTCGGCACGAGGTCTTTCAGGGTGTATGCGGTCAAGTACCCGGCCAACACCGATTTTCCCACCGCGATCGACGGCGTGAAAGACGCGGCCGCTCATGTCAAGAACATGGCGGCGAACTGTCCCAACACGAGGATGGTGCTCGGCGGCTTCTCCCAAGGCGCGGCCGTGATCGGCTTCGTCACCGCGGATGCAGTGCCGGATGGAATACCTGCTTCGGATGTACCCGAACCGATGCCGCCCGAGGTGGCTGACCATGTCGCCGCTGTCGCACTCTTCGGAAAGCCGTCGAACCGGTTCATGCGCGCGATCGGCGCGCCAACTATCACAATCGGCCCGTTGTATGCGGCCAAGACCATCGACTTGTGCGTTTCCAACGACCCGATTTGCGCTGGCTCGGGGGAAGGGTTCGCGCACGGCCTTTATGCGGTGAACGGGATGACCGGCCAGGCAGCAACTTTCGCCGCGAGTCGCCTCTAGCGCCGTTTCGCTCAGTCCACGTAGACGCGCGAGGCGCCCATCAGTGCCCCAGGGGTACGGACCAGAGTTCCCTACACTGACTCACCGTGGGATTTCTGTTGGGCTTCGCGCCGTGGATCGTCTATTGGGTGCTCGTCGGCAATGTGCCCTTCACCACCGCCGTGTTGGTGGCGCTCGGGATCGCCGTGCTGTCACTTGTCATCGGGCGGGTGAATGGTTCGGCCGGCCGTACGCTCGAAATCGGCGCGGTGGCAACATTTTTGGTGTTGACCGTGCTGACATTCACGGTGAGCCAGTCGTTCATGGAGCGGTGGATGCAGCCGTTGAGCAACGCCGGGATCTTCCTCGTCGCGCTCACCGGTGTGCTGATCGGCAAGCCGTTCGTTCGCGAGTTCGCCGAGGTGGACCAGCCCGCCGCGGTGGTCAAGAGCGAGCTGTTCGGGCGGATCACCGCGCTGCTGACGTGGATCTGGGTGGCCGCGTTCGCCGGCATGACGGTGTCGTCGTCGATCCCGCCGATCGTGCAGGGTGATGCCACAATTCTCGACACGAAGACGGCGCTGTCAGTCGTCTGCTACTGGGTCATTCCGTTCTCGCTGCTGGGTCTTGCGGCGCTCGCGTCGAGGATCCTGCCCGATCGGATGACCGCTGGCGCGGTTGATGACGTCGTCCGTAACACCTCATTCGTTGCGTACTCGGAAGCCACGATCGATGAGCTGTACTACCTCGCCCAGGAGCACGCCAGTCGCGAAGTCGGTCCCGGCATGGAGGCGTTCGACGTCAAGGTCGGGGGTATGGGGGATCCATTGACGGGAGACGACTCGAGAAAGTCGTGGCCCTCCACGTACAAGGTGCGCGAGCGGCGACACTAAGTCGCGCCGTTGCGCCGAGCCGTTCCTGCCTTGTCCAAGGTAGTCGCGCACAGGGACGATGTGCGCTGTACTTACCGGTGGAAATGCTCTTCGGTGGCAAGCGCCCCGGGTCCAAGGATTTGATGAAGTGGCGGTAGTCGCGGCTGGCGTAGGAGTCCGTCGACATCGCTGCGGTTGAGCAATTCATTCGGTTTTCCGGCAGTTGATGCCCGGCTCTTCTGGTGGCGGTGGCTTCGTTGTCGCGTAGTCCTTCCGCTGGGCCTCGTCACCGCGGCGCCGGGGCGATCGGCCGAGGCACGGGACGCTCCGCACAGACCGGCAGCAACTTGGACGGAACCAATTCCTGGAGGCTCTTGATTGCCTCGTCGAGCGTTCCGGTCGGCAGGCCATCGATCAGTGGCTTCTGCACGTTGGGTTGAGATCCTTGACCTTGAGGAGCTGACAGTAGCCGGGTGGTCTTGCCCAGGATCGTTGAGGGACAACATATTTTGGCGGTCGATGCAGCCGAAGAGGTGTGGCTCCTGCAGCGAGTAGCCGAGTAAATCTCCGGGCACACCCCGCATGATGGTGACCGTGCCGTCACGGTCGGCGGTGACGTAGTAGTTGCTGCGCACGACGGTGCGCGCAATGGCCAGGCCAGCCACAACGAGGACGTACGAGAACAACTGCAATGAGGAGTTTCCGCCGCGACCACAGCCGTAGCACGGGCGATGCCCGGTGTTCACTCGACAGCCCGGCCGGTGGAAGTCGCAGCCGGCGGCGGAACAGCAGGCGAATCTGGCGGCTCAGCCGCTCCGAGTGACGTCGGCTGGCGGCGGCTGGGTCTGCGGTGCCATCAAACGGTCGCGCGTCGGTCGGGTCGGCTCTTGATGGCGGACGGTCGGCGCGGTGACCGTCGAGGCTCGGTGGCCGCTGGCGCGGATGTCGGCTCGCGATACGGGTGTCGGCTCAGGTCGCGGGATCGGCACGGTGATTGCGTCGCGGGCGGCGTGTGCCAGCTCCACGGTGGTTGCGTACCGCTCGTCGGGGTCCTTGGCCATCCCTTTCTTTATGACGGCGTCGAACTTCTCCGGCACCTCCGGGCGAGTGCTCGACGGTCGCGGCGGCGGTGTGGTCAGGTGCGCGGCGACTTGGCTTTCCAGACTGTCGCCGGGGAACGGCCGGCTGGCCGGTGAGGCATTCGTGCAGCACGCAGGCCAACGCTAGATGTCGGCTCGGGCGTCGACCTCGCGTGCGCTCAACCGCTCGGGTGCCATGTAGTGCCCAGCTGCCGATCATGGCGCCCGAGCTGGTCAACGAGGTCTGATCGGCGCCGCGGGCGATCCCGAAGTCGATCAGGTAGGCGAAGTCGTCCTCATCGAGCAGGATGTTGGACGGCTTGACGTCGCGGTGCATCAGCCCGATCTTGTGTGCCGCGCGCAGCGCCTTGGCCACCTGTTCGACGATCCGCACCGCCCGCCCGGGATCGAGCGGTCCGTCGGCCAACACCTCCTGTAGGTCGCGGCCCTCGATGAGCCGCATGTCGACATAGAGCCGGCGTCGATTTCGCCGTATCGGTGAATGGGGATGACGTGCGGGTTGTTCAGCTGCGCCGCGCCACGCTTCCCGGCGGAACCGCCGCACGAACGTGTGTCGTGCGCGAACTGCGGCGGCAGCAGTTTGATCGCGACAATCCGGTTGGTAGCGGTGTCGAACGCGCGCCACACCTCGCCCATGCCGCCGCGGCCCAGCAACTCGATGAGCCGGTAGTCCCCGAACGGCGTGCCCTGCATCGGCTCACCATACTCAGCGGGGCGGTTCGTTTAGAGCTACCCCCGGCCACCGCCTGCGGCGACGACTCAGTCCAGGTAGTCGCGCAAAACCTGCGAGCGACTCGGGTGGCGCAGCTTCGACATCGTCTTCGACTCGATCTGGCGGATGCGCTCGCGGGTGACGCCGTACACCTGACCGATCTCGTCGAGCGTGCGCGGCTGGCCGTCGGTCAAGCCGAACCTCAGCCGCACGACCCCGGCCTCGCGCTCGGACAGCGTCTCCAGCACCGACTGCAGCTGGTCCTGCAATAGCGTGAAGCTCACCGCGTCGACGGCCACCACTGCCTCGGAGTCCTCGATGAAATCGCCGAGCTGAGAATCACCCTCGTCGCCGATGGTCTGGTCCAACGAGATCGGCTCACGCGCGTACTGCTGGATCTCCAGCACCTTCTCCGGCGTGATGTCCATTTCCCTGGCCAGCTCTTCTGGCGTGGGTTCGCGGCCGAGGTCCTGCAGCAGCTCGCGCTGGATGCGGCCGAGTTTGTTGATCACCTCGACCATGTGCACCGGTATCCGGATGGTGCGCGCCTGGTCAGCCATCGCCCGGGTGATCGCCTGCCGAATCCACCATGTCGCGTACGTGGAGAACTTGTAACCCTTTGTGTAGTCGAACTTTTCGACCGCACGGATCAGGCCGAGGTTGCCCTCCTGGATGAGGTCCAAAAACGCCATACCGCGGCCCGTGTAGCGCTTGGCCAGCGAGACCACCAACCGCAGGTTGGCTTCCAGCAGATGGTTTTTTGCGCGGTCGCCGTCGCGGCAGATCCACATCATGTCGCGGCGCAGCGCCACCGGGGGCTTCTCGCCCCGCTCAACAATTTCCGCCATCTTCTGCGATGCGTACAGGCCGGCTTCGATCCGCTTGGCGAGTTCGACTTCCTCTTCGGCGTTGAGCAGCGCCACCTTGCCGATCTGCTTGAGGTAGGCACGCACCGAGTCGGCCGACGCGGTCAGCTCCGCGTCTTTGCGGGCCTGGCGCAGCGCCTCGGATTCCTCCTCGTCCCAGACGAAGTCGCCCGACGCCTTGTCTTTCTCGCTCGGCTCGGCGATCTCGTCTTCTTCGGCCGCCGGCGGTACCTCTTCGCCGCCCTCGGCCGCCGGCGCCTCGGCGTCCGCCTCGGGCTCTGCACCGGCAGCGTCCTCAACGACCGCCTTCGACGATCTCCTCGAGGTCCGCCAAGTCCAGCTCCTCGGCATCGACATCGATGTCGTCGCCCGGTTCGGCGGCGTCGAGATCAACGTCCTCTTCGACCGTGTCGATGGTCTCTACCGGTTCGGCGACGACAGCCTCTACCTCCTGAGCCGCATTCTTCGTGCGGCCGGCGCGCTTTGCTGCAGCGGCGGCCGGGGCTTCGGTCTTGGACCGCGACGCACGCGGCTTGGTGGCCGGCCCGGCCTTCGCGGACTTTGTTTCCTTGGCCGGCTTCTCGGCACCTGCCTTCGTCGCCTTTACGGCCTTGCTCGCCCGTTTGGCCGGCGCGGAGGTGGGAGATGCCTTCGCTGACGTCCGCTTCGCGGAGGTCTTGTTAGCTTTCCGCTTGGCCGGCTCGTCGGTCGCCGCACGTGCCTTCGTGGCTGCCACGTACTCCCTTTCACCTATGCCGGCCGCGCGACGACTGGGCGCGCGCTACCGAAAGGCCGGCTGTCTTTGCACTATGTCGAATATCGGCGTGTCATCAAATGTGGATTGTCGCCGCTCCTCGGTTTATGCGGCCGCCGTCGACCATTGTAACGACAGTGTGCGCCTACACCCCGGTCAGCGGGCTGATTCCCCGGACCGGATCGAAGGTGCCGCCATGGCCGCACCCACGATCCCCGCAGTGTTCTGCAGCGCCGCAGCCACCACCGGCGTCCGGTTTTCCAGCAGGTGAATCCACTTGTTTGCCTTGCGGCTGATCCCTCCGCCGGCGATGAACAGATCGGGCCAGATCGCGTTTTCGATGGCGACGAGCACCTTTGTGACTTCCGGCGCCCACCGCTTGTAGGACCATTCGTTCTTTTCCTTGACCGACGACGCCGCTCGGTGCTCGGCTTCCATTCCGCCGACCTCCAGATGGCCGAACTCGGTGTTGGGCAGCAGCACGCCATTGTGGATCACCGCTGACCCGATACCGGTACCGAACGTCAGCAGCACGATGACACCGGTGTTGTCTCTGCCGGCGCCGAACCGCTCTTCGGCCAATCCGGCGGCGTCAGCGTCGTTGAGCACCGTCACCGGTTGACCGTCGAGCTGGCTGCTGATCACCTCGGTGACCTTGGTGCCGATCCACGACTTGTCGACGTTGGCCGCGGTGCGCACGACCCCGTCTGTGACGACACCGGGGTAGGTGGCGCCGACCGGACCGGTCCAGGCGAACTTCCGGACCACCGCTGCGATCGCTTTGGCCACCGCGTCCGGAGTGGCCGGCTGGGGGGTCGGCAGCTTGAACCGCTCACCGATCAGCTGACCGGTGTCCAGGTCGACGATGCCGCCTTTGACGCCGCTGCCGCCGACGTCAACGCCGAATCCGCGGTGCGCAGCCCCGCCACCGCTCACGGATTCACTGACAGGGGCTATCGGTTGCGGTCATGGGCACTCCTCGATGAGGCAGGCGACTGTGTGACGCGTGTCCCACATTAATGGCTCAGGTGAGCGTTGGTGTGGGTGTCGGCCACTGTGCTGCGATGTGAAGATGACCGACATCTCAACCGACGCCGCTGCGTTGCGCTCCGTGGCCGAGCAGCTTGCGAGCGAGGCGGCGGAATTCGTGCGGCGTCGTCGGCCCGAGGTGTTCGGCGACGGTGCCGTTCGACATGCCCGTGCGGGCCAAATCCACCCGCACCGATCCGGTGACCGTCGTCGACACCGAAACCGAACGGCTGCTGCGTACTCGGTTGGCGTCGCTGCGCCCCGGCGAGCAGGTGATCGGCGAAGAGGGCGGCGGCCCGGACCAGTCGGTTGGTGACGTTGGCGGGGTGACGTGGGTGCTCGATCCCATCGACGGCACGGTGAACTTCGTCTACGAAATCCCCGCATACGCGGTGTCGGTGGCCGCGCAGGTTGACGGAGTGTCGGTGGCCGGCGCGGTCGCCGACGTCACCGGCCGCCGGGTGTACTCGGCCGCGCGCGGCCTGGGCGCACACCTCACCGATTCGGCCGGAACCCGGAAGTCGTTGCGGTGCAACGCCGTCGATGACTTGGCGATGGCGCTGGTGGGTACCGGCTTCGGCTACGAGCCGGGGCGCCGCGCGGCCCAGGCCGAAGTGCTTGCGGCGCTTCTGCCCAAGGTGCGCGACGTGCGTCGCATCGGGTCGGCCTCGCTGGACCTGTGCCTGGTGGCAGCCGGCGGACTCGACGCCCACTACGAGCACGGGCTCAGCGTGTGGGATTGGGCCGCCGGCGCGCTGATCGCCGCCGAGGCGGGCGCGCGGGTGCAGGTACCGCCACCGGGCGGCACGGGCTTGACGCTGGTTGCGGCGCCCGGCATCGCTGCGGCCCTCCTCGACGAACTGCGCGCGTTGGGGGTGGACGAAACGCTGCGCTGATCAGCAGGCGTCGGCGTGGATCTTCTCCACCAGCGCCATGTCGGGCGGCGCGGTGGTCTCCGGGCGCAGGCTGGTCAGCACCGCGTCGATGTCGTCGTTGTGCGTCAGTGCGGTGAAGTCGGTGCCGAGGGCAAGGTCGACGCTGTCGTCGGGGCGTTGGTCCTGGAACAACTCGACGCAAGGGGCGACCAGCCACAGCGCGGCGGCGGCTGCCCTGCCGGCCGGCCCGAACCTGATCTGGCCCTGGCAGGCCAGACGGGTCTCGGCGTAGATCGGATCGTTGGCTGCCGTCGGCTGGGCAAAGCCCAGGTCGCGCAGCGCGCTCGAGATTTCGGCGGCCTGACCGCCCCGGCCGCTGGCGTTGAGCACCCTGGTTCTGGTGTCGGCAAGCGGGGCGGGGTTCACCTCAGACATCGTGCTTCGCGAAACCTGTTCGCCCAGCACAAGTTGTGACGGGTCGAGGGATTCCGGCGGCGGATTGCAGACGGCTGCCTCGCGAATGTCGGGCGGCCGGCTCAGTGCCATCACCCAGATCATCCCCGTCGCGACCAGCAAGACCAGCCCGACCGACGATGCCGGGCAGGTAATTGCGCCGCTTGAATGGATGGCCGTGCCGGTCGAAGGCGGTGCCTTCGGTGATTTGAGAGACCACGTGAGCACTGTAAACGGAGGTGGCAGGGCGGTCACCGCCGCGGGTCGGCATACTGTGATGTAAATCACACTTCATCTGGGTGAATTCTGGGCACGAAACGTTTGGCGGATGCGTTCGACGCTGGTACAAAGCTTGCCTGGCTGCCTTGCTGCAGTTTGTTTTACGAGGGGACAGAGACGATGGCTACGGACTACGACGCCCCACGGCGTACCGAGACTGACGACGTGTCCGAGGATTCGTTAGAGGAGCTCAAGGCGCGGCGGAACGAAGCGCAGGCGGCCGTAGTCGACGTCGACGAATCGGAATCGGCCGAATCATTCGAGCTGCCCGGGGCGGACTTGTCGGGGGAAGAACTGTCGGTGCGGGTCATTCCGAAGCAAGCCGACGAGTTCACCTGTTCGAGCTGCTTTCTGGTGCACCATCGCAGCCGTCTGGCCAGCGAGAAGGACGGCCGCATGATCTGTACCGACTGCGCCGCGTAACGCGCCGTCAGCGCCGCAACGCGGCGAGGACTCGCTCAGGGTGGCGACTGCTGAGCAACCAGTACGGGGTCGGGTCGTCAGGATCGTCGAGCACCACCAGCACCATCGGGCCCACCCAGGCCCGGTGCAGGACGTATGCGGCCGGGTCGAGCTGGCGGCCTAGAGCGGCCGACTTGGCCGTCTTCGGCACTTCCGCCGAGCGGCTGATCACGTCCGCCGGCAGGTGGGCCTGGCCGGCCCACAGCTCGACCCGGCCGGTGTCGTCGGCGCTGACGCGCACCTCGGCCCGGCCGAACCACACGAGCACGGCCGCCGCCACGGCGAACAACACGGCGAACGCGATCCAGTTGGGAAGCTGGCGAGCCGCCTGGTTGACCTCCAGGGCAATCAGTGCGGCCACGCCGAACGCGGGTGGCCACCACCACCAGGGCACGGTCAACCGCTCGCGGTAGCGCAGAGATTGCGAGGTGGCGGGCCATAGCGGACACGCGGCCAAGGGTAGTCTTTGGAGTCGTGTCCACTCGTCTGGCGGTTGTTCGGCTGGACCGCGATCTGCCGATGCCCGAACGGGCCCATGACGGCGACGCGGGCGTCGACCTCTGCAGCGCTCAGGACATCGAGCTGCGGCCCGGTGAACGCGCGCTGGTCTCCACTGGTATTTCGGTAGCCATCCCGTACGGCATGGTCGGCTTGGTTCATCCGCGGTCCGGTCTGGCTGCCCGCGTTGGGCTTTCGATCGTCAACAGCCCAGGAACGATAGACGCGGGTTATCGCGGAGAGGTCAAGGTCGCGCTGATCAACCTGGATCCCCGTGAGCCGATCCACGTGCACCGCGGAGACCGGATCGCGCAGCTGCTGGTCCAGCGAGTGGAGTTGCCTGAGTTGATCGAGGTGTCGTCGTTCGACGAAGCCGGGCTGGCGGAGACGTCGCGCGGCGCGGGCGGACACGGCTCCTCCGGTGGACATGCGAGTTTGTAATGGCATTCGGTAACCGCAAACGCGGAAAGCATCACGGGCAGCCCGCATCCGAGGACGCGGCGCCCAAGCCGCAGGAGTCGACGGAGGAGCCCTCAGGAACCTCGGATTCTGAAGTCGACGGTCCCTTCGACATCGACGACTTCGACGATCCCGCGCAGGCGGCGGTGGCGCGGCTCGATCTCGGGTCGGTGCTGATACCGGTGCCCGAAACCGGGCAGCTGCAGGTCGAACTCACGGATACCGGGGTGCCGAGCTCCGTGTGGGTGATGACCCCCAACGGCCGCTTCACGATCGCCGCGTACGCCGCTCCGAAGAGCACGGGGTTGTGGCGCGAGGTCGCCGCGGAACTCGCCGACGCGTTGCGCGCGAACGCCAAGGTATCGGTCAAGACCGGTCCGTGGGGCCGCGAGGTCGTGGGCACGGGGGCAGGGATGATCCGATTCATCGGCGTCGACGGCTATCGCTGGATGGTGCGCTGCGTGGTCCACGGCCCCGCCGAGAATTTTGACGCGCTGACGGACGAGGCGCGAAACGCCTTGGCAGACACCGTGGTACGCCGTGGCGACACCCCGATGCCGGTCCGCACACCGCTGCCCGTACAGCTGCCGGAGCCGATGGCCGACCATCTGCGCGCCGCCGCCGCGCAGCAGGCCGCCCAGTCCGGGGCCGCGCCGCCGGACGCGCCAGAGCCGACGGCGCGACGCAGCGCCCAGGGCTCGGCCATGCAGCAGCTACGCACCACTATGGGTGGTTAGGCGTCGAACAGCGCGGCCACACAAGCGGCGCCGAGCGCGGCCGGCGTGGCCCCCATCTCGTCGAGCGTCACCGTCCGCAGCGCGGCTCGCGGCGCGGCCCTCACCCACTCTTTCGCCACCACGATCGGATGGATCGGATCGTCGACCGCGGCAGCCACACCCATCGGCGCTGCGAGAGTTTCGATGTCGCGGTGATCGGGCGCCACGTATGCCGCGGCCTCGGTCATGGCGTCGGGCAGCGCCGGCCACTGACCCGCCCATGATCGGCTGAGCTCGTCAGCCAACCATCGCGGGCTCGACGCGCGCATCTGCGCGGTGACGGCGGCCAGCCCGTCGCGACGTAACGCAAGGGCCGACTCGCGAGCGGCGTGCGCGGCAGGCGCATCGTCGGGCGAGCCCGACCACGGCGGCAGCGCGGCCAGCACGGCGACGGTGCGCTGCGGGTGGGCCAGCGCCCAAGCCACCGCGACCGCCGCACCGATCGACACTCCGCCGACGGCAATCGGGCCGTTATCGGCGGCCGCGTCGAGCACCGCGCGGTAGCCGGAGATGAGTCGCGTCGGTTCCGGCGGCGCGGTCACCAAGACGGCGCCGACGTCGCGCAGCGGCTCCGAAAAGGCCCGGACGACGTAGTCGTCGTCCGAGCCGGTGCCTGGCAGCAGGACGGTCCGAACGCCACGCAGATTCACCGCCATTGCCCGATCGTGCCCGGCGCCCGCCGGTACTGGTTAACCGGCCCGGTTCGCGTGGCATTACGGTCTGCAGGGGTCTACCGTGGCGAGGGCAGGGTAGATACACCCTCACACGCAAAGTGGCAGGAGTTGGTCATGGCGACGGCCGCAAAGTATTTGCGCCGGCTCACCCGTCGGTTGACGGAGGACCCCGAGCAGCGCGACGTCGATGAGCTGACCGACGAAGCCGTCAACACCGGCGCCCAACGTGCCATCGACTGCCAACGCGGGCAGGAGGTGACGATGGTCGGCACCCTGCGCAGTGTCGAGGCGAACGCCAAGGGATGTGCCGGTGGAATCAGGGCCGAACTGTTCGACGGCACCGACTCCGTCACACTGGTGTGGCTTGGCCAGCGGCGCATCGCCGGCATCGACCCGGGCCGGACGCTGAAGGTACACGGTCGGCTCGGAAACTGGAAAATGGCGCCAAGGCGATCTACAACCCGCGCTACGAAATTCAACGCTGAGGCGTTCGTTCAAGAAGTCATCTGAGGACTGTGTCGAAGAATCACAGCGCCCCGCGTGCGCTGCTCGAGAAGATGGGCGGCCTGAGCGGACTGATCTACTCGTCGCTGCCGATCGTGGTGTTCGTGCCGGTGTCGTCGGTGGCGGGGCTGACGCCGGCGATCGGCGCGGCGCTCGGCGTGGCGACCCTGGTTCTGCTGTGGCGGCTGTGGCGACGGGAGTCGGTACAGCCGGCCATCTCCGGGTTCATCGGCGTGGGCATCTGCGCGCTCATCGCCTACGTGGTGGGGGAGAGCAAGGGTTATTTCCTGCTGGGCATTTGGAGCGCGCTGTTCTGGGCCAGCGTCTTCACTGCCTCCGTGGTGATCAGACGGCCGATCGTCGGCTACATCTGGGGCTGGTTCCAAGGGCATGACACAAGCTGGCGGCGGGTGCGCAAGGCGGTGTGGGCCTACGACGTCGCCACGCTGATCTGGGTGGTTGTCTTCTTGTCGCGGTTCCTCGTGCAGCGCTACCTATACGACATGGACTCGACCGGGTGGCTGGGCGTGGCCCGCATCTCGATGGGATGGCCGTTGACGATCCTTGCTGCCTTGGCGACGTACTTCCCGGTCCGGCTGGCGCAGCGCGAAGTGAAGCGGTACGAGGAGTCGCAGCGACCCGAGCCGGATCCGGCTGAAGCGACTGAGAATTGACCGGCGGGCGGGTGGGGGTACTCCCCCTCGCAGGCTGGGGGTACCCCCACCCGCCTGCGGGGGACGGAGCGACTCGGGGATAACTAGGCCCGATCGGGCCGCAGCAGTCGGCGCAGTTCGTCCTCGGCCCCGGCCACCGCCACGAACAGCAGCTCGTCGCCACCTTCGAGCGGCTCGTCGGCCTCCGGCACGATGACGCGCGGACCCCGCAGGATGGTGACCAAGGAGACGTCGCGCGGCAGTTCGAGCTTGCGCACCGGCCGGCCGCCCCACGGGGTGTCGTCGGGCAGCGTGATCTCCACCAGGTTGGCCTTACCCTTCCGAAATTCCATGAGCCGCACCAGGTCTCCCACCGCGACGGCCTCTTCGACCAGGGAGGCGAGCATGCGGGGGGTCGACACGGCCACGTCGACGCCCCAGGCGTCGTCGAACAGCCACTCGTTGCGCGGGTCGTTGACGCGCGCCACCACGCGCGGCACGGCGAACTCCGTCTTGGCCAGCAGGCTCACCACGACGTTGGCCTTGTCGTCGCCGGTCGCGGCGATCACCACGTCGAATTCCTCAAGGCGCACCGATTCCAGCAGCGACAGCTCGCATGCGTCGCCCAGCCGCCAGTGCGCGGCCGGGATGGCGTCGACGTCGACGTGGGCGGGATTGCGCTCCACCAACGTGACTTCGTGATTGTTTTCGATCAGCTCGCGGGCGATCGAGCGGCCGACCGCGCCCGCACCGGCTATCGCGACTTTCATCGGCGGCGATCCTCGATGTCCTCACTCGGCGGCAGCGCCGCGATGGCCAGCGCCTCGGCGATGTGCCCGGCGATCGCGGCCACATACACCTGATCACCGTCCTGGATCACGGTTTTCGGCTCCGGCAGCAGGCCGCCACCGAACCGGATCATGAACGCCACCCGCGCACCGGTGGCTGCCTCCAACTCGGTCACGCGGTGACCGACCCAGTCCTCCTGCAGCGCGACCTCGGTGACGCCGACGTTGCCCGACGGATCGCGCCACTTCGTGGTTTCGGTCTCGCGCAGCAGCACGTTGAGCAGCCGGTCGGTGGTCCATGGCACCGTGGCCACCGTCGGGATGCCGAGCCGCTCGTAGACGGCGGCGCGTCTGGCGTCATAGATGCGTGCGACGACGCGATCCACGCCGAACATCTCGCGCGCCACCCGGGCGGAAATGATGTTCGAGTTATCGCCTGACGACACGGCCGCGAACGCGCCGGCCTCCTCGATGCCGGCCCGCAACAACACGTCGCGGTCGAACCCCATGCCCAGCACCCGTTCGCCGGTGAACTCCGGCGAGAGCCGGTTAAACGCGGTGCTGTCGCGGTCGATGACGGCCACCTCGTGGCCGATCCGGGACAGCCCGCCGGCCAGCGACGCACCGACCCGTCCGCATCCCATCACCACGACTCGCACTCGCACGTCCTTTCCGGCGGGCTGGGAACGGACCGGGCCGCGTCAAGCGGTTTAGCCACGGCGCGAAAACTGTCCGAACAACGGTACAGCCGCGCCCCGACTGGGCATAGGGTTGGTCCTCGTGTCCAAGCTATCGACCGCTGTGCGCCGGGTGTTCCTCGGTCGCCCGTTCCGCAGCGACCGGTTGTCACACACCCTTCTGCCCAAGCGGATCGCGCTGCCGGTGTTCGCCTCGGACGCGATGTCCTCGGTGGCATACGCACCCGAGGAAATCTTCCTGGTCCTGTCGGTGGCGGGACTGGCCGCCTACTCGATGGCGCCGTGGATCGGCCTTGCCGTGGCCGCGGTGATGATGATTGTGATCGCCAGCTATCGCCAGAACGTGCACGCCTATCCCTCGGGCGGCGGCGACTACGAGGTAGTGACCACCAACCTGGGTCACACCGCCGGGCTGACCGTCGCCAGCGCGCTGCTGGTGGACTACGTGCTCACGGTGGCGGTGTCGATGGCGTCGGCGATGAGCAACATCGGGTCGGCGGTGCCGTTTGTCAACGACCACAAGGTTTTTTTCGCCGTCGCGGCGATCCTGCTTCTGGCATCGGCCAATCTGCGCGGGATCCGCGAGTCCGGCACCGCGTTCGCGATCCCGACGTACGCGTTCATGATCGGCATCTACGGGATGCTGGCCTGGGGTTTCTTCCAGATCTACGTTCTCGGCAACGATCTGAAGGCCGAATCGGCCGGCTTCGAGATGCACTCGGAGCACGGCGACGTGCTGGGCTTCGCTCTGGTGTTCCTGGTGGCACGCGCGTTCTCGTCGGGCTGCGCAGCGCTGACCGGTGTCGAGGCCATCAGCAACGGGGTGCCTGCGTTCCGAAAACCGAAGTCGCGCAACGCCGCGACCACGCTTGGCCTTGCTTGGCCTCATCGCGGTGACGCTGTTCATGGGCATCATCATGCTTGGCCGCGCGACCGGCGTGAAGATCGCCGAGCGCCCGCACGAACAGCTGATCGGCGCGCCACCGGACTACCAACAGAAGACGCTCATCGCGCAGCTGGCCGAGACGGTGTTCCATGGCAATCCGGTCGGATTGTTGCTCATCGCCGGGGTCACCGCGCTGATCCTGGTGCTGGCCGCCAACACCGCGTTCAACGGCTTCCCGGTGCTCGGGTCGATTCTGGCTCAGGACCGGTATCTGCCGCGGCAACTGCACACCCGCGGCGACCGGCTGGCCTTCTCCAACGGGATCCTGTTTCTGGCCTTCGCCGCGATCGCGTTCATCATCGCGTTCCAGGCTCAGGTCACCGCGCTGATCCACCTCTACATCGTGGGTGTGTTCGTGTCGTTCACACTCAGCCAGATCGGCATGGTCCGGCACTGGACGCGGCTGCTGCGCGTCGAGACGGACCCCGACGAGCGGCGCCGGATGATGCACTCGCGGGTGATCAACACCATCGGCTTACTGTGCACCGGAACAGTGCTGATCATCGTCGTGGTGACGAAGTTCGTCGCCGGCGCCTGGATCGCGATCCTGGCGATGTCGAGCCTGTTCGTCATGATGAAGCTCATCCATCGCCACTACGCCACCGTCGCGCGTGAGTTGGCCGAGCAGGAGGCCGAGAGCGGCGAGATGGTTCTGCCCAGCCGCAACCACGCGATCGTGCTGGTGTCCAAGCTGCACATGCCGACGCTGCGTGCGCTGGCCTATGCCCGCGCCACCCGGCCCGACGTACTCGAGGCGATCACCGTCAACGTCGACGACGTCGAAACCCGCGAGCTGGTGCACAAGTGGCAGGAGAGCGACATCACCGTGCCGCTGAAGGTGGTGTCGTCGCCGTACCGTGAAATCACCCGGCCGGTGCTGGACTACGTCAAGAGGATCACCAAGGAATCCCCGCGCACCGTGGTGACGGTGTTCATTCCGGAATATGTCGTCGGGCACTGGTGGGAACAGGTGCTCCACAACCAAAGTGCGTTGCGGCTCAAGGGCAGGCTGCTGTTCATACCAAACGTGATGGTGACATCGGTCCCGTGGCAGCTGACGTCGTCGGAGCGGCTCAAGACGCTGGAGCCACAGAGCGCGCCAGGTGACGTCCGCCGCGGGTTCTTGGATTGACGGCTGACCCGGCGGTCGAGGTCACCGTCACCACCGGCGCGCCGGCCAACGGCGGCAGCTGCGTCGCGCGCCACGACGGCCGAGTCGTGTTCGTCCGCTACGCGCTGCCCGGCGAGCGGGTGCGGGCACGTGTCACCGATGATCGCGGGTCCTATCTGCACGCCAAGGCCGTCGAAATCCTGGAGGCGTCCGAACACCGAATCGCCTCGCTCTGCCCGATCGCCGGGCCGCACGGGGCGGGCTGCTGCGATCTGGCGTTCGCCGAGCCGGCCGCCGCCCGGGCGCTCAAGGGCGAGGTCGTCGCCAACCAGTTGGAGCACGTCGGCGGCTTCCACCTCGACGGCGACCAGCCGCTTACGGTCGAGCCGATCGGCGACGGTGAGGCCACCGGCTGGCGTACCCGGGTGCGGCTGGGGGTGGGCGGTGCTCGTGCTGGCGGGCTTCCACCGCTACCACAGCAAGGAGGTCGTCCCCGCGCAGCGCTGCGCGCAGTTGCTGCCGGGGATGCTGGACGGGCTGTTTGATCTCGGCTGGCCGCCGGGCGCGGAGCTGCATGTCGTGGTCGACGACGACGGGCGTCGGCACGTGGTCCAGACCGGACCTTGGCGCGGCCGCGGCAGGCCGAACCTGCGGGTGGTGGAGGGCGGGCGGTTAGCGGTGCGGCGGGTCGGTGACCGCTGCTGGCAGGTCCCGGTGACCGGCTTCTGGCAGTCGCACCGCGACGCGGCCGGCGTCTACAGCGGGCTGGTTGCGCAGTGGGCGAACCTGTCACCCGGGATGACAGCGTGGGACCTCTACGGCGGCGCCGGAGTGTTCGCGGCGGTGCTGGCCGAGGCCGTCGGCACCGTCGGCCAGGTCGTCTCGGTTGACTCCTCTCGCTCGGCGACGGGTGCCGCCCGTCAAGCCCTGGCCGATTTGCCGCAGGTCAGCGTGGTGACCGACTCGGTGCGCCGGGTGCTGACGGGGCAGCGCGAGCGCGCGGACCTCGCGGTTCTCGACCCGCCACGGGCAGGGGCAGGCAAGCCTGTGATCGGCCTGCTGGCCGACGCGGGTGTGCCGCGGGTCATCCACTTCGGCTGCGAAGTCGCAGCGTTCGCCCGCGACATCGGCCTGTATCGCGAGCACGGATACTCGGTCCAGGCGTTGCGGGTGTTCGACGCGTTCCCGCTCACCCACCAGGTGGAGACCGTCGCATTGCTGACATCTCGGTGACGTCCGGCTGACGCTGCCACGTGCTCCGCCTCTTTCCCGGCGGCTTGTTGCGTAAACTGTCTGGATGCTTCAACAGATCCGCGGTCCCGCAGATCTGCAACGCCTATCTGGGCAGCAGCTCACCGAACTGGCCGACGAAATTCGTCAATTCCTCATCCACAAGGTGTGTGCTACCGGTGGACATCTGGGGCCCAACCTGGGTGTGGTTGAGCTGACGCTTGCGCTGCATCGGGTATTCGATTCGCCACACGACCCGATCATTTTCGACACGGGTCACCAGGCCTATGTCCACAAAATGCTCACCGGCCGCTGCCACGACTTCGACACCCTGCGCAAGAAGGGCGGGCTGTCGGGATATCCGAGCCGCGCCGAAAGCGACCACGACTGGGTGGAGTCCAGTCACGCGTCCTCGGCGCTGTCGTACGCCGACGGGCTGGCCAAGGCGTTCGAACTGACCGGGCACCGCAACCGCCATGTCGTCGCGGTCGTGGGTGACGGGGCGCTGACCGGCGGCATGTGCTGGGAGGCGCTCAACAATATCGCCGCGGCTGGGCGTCCGATCGTGATCGTCGTCAACGACAACGGCCGCAGTTACGCCCCGACGATCGGCGGGTTCGCCGAGCGTCTGGCGGCGCTGCGCTTGCAGCCGGGCTACGAGCGACTGCTGGACAGCGGGCGCCGCGCGATCCGGGGCATGCCGCTCATCGGCGAGCTGTGCTACCAGGCCCTGCACAGCGTCAAGGTCGGCATCAAGGACGCGTTGGCGCCGCAGGCGCTGTTCACCGACCTCGGGCTCAAGTACGTCGGGCCGATCGACGGGCACGACGAGCCCGCGGTGGAGAACGCGCTGCGCCACGCGCGTGAGTTCAACGCGCCGGTGATCGTGCACGTCGTCACGCGCAAGGGCATGGGTTACGCGCCGGCGGAGAACGACGAGGCCGAGCAGATGCACACCACCGGGGTGATCGACCCGATGACCGGGCATGGCCACCTCGACCGCCGCGCCCGGGTGGACGTCGGCGTTCACCGACGCCCTGGTGGCATACGGCGCCAAACGGCGCGACATCGTCGCGATCACCGCCGCGATGCCCGGTCCGACGGGGTTGAGTGCGTTCGGCGAGCGGTTCCCCGATCGGCTCTTCGACGTCGGCATCGCCGAGCAGCACGCGCTCACGTCGGCGGCCGGGCTGGCGATGGGTGGTCTGCATCCCGTTGTGGCGATCTACTCGACGTTTTTGAACCGGGCGTTCGACCAGATCATGATGGACGTCGCGCTGCACCGGCTGCCCGTGACCATGGTGTTGGACCGGGCGGGTATCACCGGGCCCGACGGGGCGAGCCACAACGGCACGTGGGATCTGTCGATGCTCGGCATCGTGCCGGGAATCCGGGTGGCCGCGCCTCGCGACGCCACGCGGCTGCGTGAGGAACTCGGCGAGGCGCTCGACGTCAACGACGGGCCGACCGCGATACGGTTCCCGAAAGGTGATGTGGGCAAAGACATTCCGGCGCTCGAGCGGCGTGGCGTACTCGACGTGCTTGCGGTGCCCGCGGGCGGTCTATCGGAAGACGTGCTGCTGGTGTCCGTCGGCGCGCTCGCGTCGATGGCGCTGGCGGTCGCCGAGCGGCTGCGAAACCAGGGCATCGGCGTGACCGTCGTCGATCCCCGGTGGGTGCTGCCAGTGCCCGACGCCGTCCATCGACTGGCGATACGGCACAAACTCGTCGTCACGCTGGAGGACAACGGCGTGGCCGGTGGCGTGGGTTCGGCGGTGTCGAGCGCGTTGCGTCGCGCGGAGATCGACGTGCCGTGCCGCGACGTTGGTGTCCCGCAGCAGTTCCTGGCGCATGCATCGCGCGGCCAGGCGCTTAACGACGTCGGACTCACCGACCAGAACGTGGCCCGTCAAATCACTGGATGGGTCGCGGCCCTGGGCGCCGCCGACGAGTCGACGGTGCGCGAACAGGTCGACTGACCGAATAACGTCGCCGATCAGGCCACGCCCACCCGCACAGGTTGTACCCTGCATCGAAATTGACGCGTAGGAGACCCGATGGTTGACGCACTGACCGGAATTCGGCAGAAGCTGAGTCACGTCGCCGAGACGGCGAACGCCGTCAAGCGACTGCGTGACACCGGCATCCTCGACCTCCGCAACCTGGGCGTGACGCTGGAGACCGCGAAGAACGCCGGCCTCTACGGACCGCAGGGGACGATGGCGATCCAGGGCGGCCGCAAGTACCCGTCATTGCCGGCGGTCGTCGACGAGCGCGGGACCTTGACCTATAAGCAGGTCGACGACAAGTCCACCGCGTTGGCGCACGGGCTGAAGCGACTCGGCGTCGCCTCCGAAGCTGGCCGTGTCTCGGTCGTGGGCCTGCTCTGCCGCGACCACCGCGGCCTGATCATCGCGATGGCCGCGTGCGGCAAGCTCGGCGCCCGGCTGGTGCTGATGAACACGGGCTTCGCCAAGCCGCAGTTCGCGCAGGTCTGCGAGCGGGAGAACGTCAAGGTGGTGCTTCACGACAGCGAGTTCCTGGGCCTGCTCGACGCGTTGCCCGCCGACCTGCCGCGCGTGCTCACCTGGCTGGACGAGGGCACCGACCTGCCCGCCGGGGTGGAAACGATCGACGACATCATCGCGGCGAACTCCACTGAGCCGCTGCCCGCGCCGAGCAAGCCGGGCGGGTTCGTCATCCTCACCAGCGGCACGACCGGGTTGCCGAAGGGCGCGCCGCGGGCCAAGCTGTCGCCGTTCGCGACGGCGCAGGTGGTCGACCGAATCCCGTTCCCCCGGAAGGGGACCATGGTCATCGTCTCGCCGATCTTCCACAGCACCGGCCTGGCCACCTACCTGGTCGGCGCGGCGCTGGGCAACAACGTGGTCACCACCCGGCGGTTCAAGCCGGAGGGCACCCTCAAGCTCATCGCTGACCACAAGGCCGACATGCTGGTCGCGGTCCCGACGATGTTGCACCGCATGGTCGAACTCCCTCCGGACGTCATCGCGAAGTACGACACGTCGTCGCTGAAGGTGATCGTTATCGCCGGGTCGGCGCTGAGCCCCGAGCTGTCAAACCGCGTGCAGAACACGTTCGGCGATGTGCTCTACAACCTGTACGGCTCCACCGAGTGCGCCGTGGCGACCGTCGCCACCCCGGACGAACTGCGAATCGCTCCCGGAACGGCGGGCCGCTCGCCGGTGACCTGCGAAGTGGTGTTGTTCGACGAGAACGACCAGCGCGTCCACGGCGCCAACAAGCGGGGTCGGATCTTCATCCGCAGCGGGTCGCCGTTCGAGGGATACACCGACGGCCGGCACAAGCAGATCATCGACGGCTACATGTCCAGCGGCGACATGGGCCACTTCGACGAGAACGGGCTGCTGTTCGTCGACGGCCGCGACGACGACATGATCGTCTCCGGCGGCGAGAACGTTTTCCCGCAGGAGGTCGAGAACCTGCTCGTCGAGCATGAGGATGTCGCCGACGCGGCCGTGGTCGGCGTCGACGACGCTGAGTTCGGAAAGCGGTTGCGTGCCTTCGTTGTTCCCGAGCCCGGCGCGTCGCAGAACGCGGAGCAGATCAAGCTCTACGTCAAGAACAACCTGGCCCGCTACAAGGTGCCCCGCGACGTCGTGTTCATCGACGAGCTGCCGCGCAACGCCACCGGCAAGGTGCTGCGACGGGTCCTGGTCGAGATGGACATAGAGACATAGACAGCTGACCGAGGTCATGTCGTCGGCTTGGCCATCAAAGCCTTCGCCAGCACCTCCACCACGAGCTCGCGTTGCCAGGGCCGCGCGCCTTGCTCACGCAGGAACGTGTCGACGGTGCCGGCGACGTCGAGGCGGTCCTGCCAGTCCCAGCACAGCCGGCGCACCAAATCCGGCGACACCAGGTTTTCGGTCGGCACGCCGACCCGGTCGGAGAGGTCGCCGAGAGCGTCGCGAACGGCCTGTAGCCGGTGCGCCGCGTCGGGTTTGCGGCGGTGCCAGCGGGCGACCGGCGGCGGGCCGTTGGACGGCTCCGACGCGCGAGGTGGTGCGGGATCCTCGCGTGCGCGCGCCAACGCGGCCAGCCACGTGTCGGCGCCGCGGCGCTGCCGGGGGCCCCCGAACACCGGCAGCGCGGTGAGCTCGGCCACCGACTTCGGATCGGCGTTGGCGGCGGCGACGATCGCCGAGTCCGGCAGGATCCGACCGGGCGCGATGTCGCGACGGCGGGCGATGTCGTCGCGCGCGGTCCACAGCTCGCGGACCGCGGCCAGTCCCCGCGGCTCGCGCACCTTGTGGATTCCCGACGTGCGTCGCCAACGGTCCCGCCGCGTCGTCGGCGGTTCGGCGTGGCGCAGGTACTCGAATTCTTGTGCCGCCCAGTCCGTTTTGCCCTGCGCGGCCAGCATCTCTGCGACCGCCGTGCGAAGGTCGAGCAACACCTCGACGTCCAGCGCCGCGTAGTTCAGCCAGGCCGTCGGCAGCGGCCTCTTCGACCAGTCCGCCGCACCGTGACCCTTCGCCAGATCGAGTCCCAGCAGCCGGCGCACCATCGCGGCCAGATTCACCCGTTCCAAGCCGACCAGGCGCCCGGCCAGTTCTGTGTCGTAAACGGCCGGCGGGCGCATGCCAACGTCCGCCAGACACGGCAGGTCCTGGTCGGCGGAGTGCAGGATCCATTCGTCGGTAGCGAGGACATCGGCGACGGGACGCAGCGTCTCCGCGGGATCGCCGCCACCGCCGACGGGATCGATCAGCACCGTGCCCGCACCGGCCCGGCGAATCTGTATCAGATACGCGCGATTCGAGTACCGAAACCCCGACGCCCGCTCCGCGTCGACCGCAAACGGTCCGTGCCCAGACGCCAACTGCTCTGCCGCCGAGGCGATTTCGTCGGCGTAGATGGTTAGCGGGGGCAACCCGCCGGTCGGCAGCAGCAGCGGGGTGGGTTCCGGCTCGGCCGCCTCCCGGGCACCTGGGTCGTCGGAGTTGGGCAGCTCTGTGCGCGATTCCCTCGTCGTCCCCCTGCCCTTCGGGCGGGTGGTACCCCCATCGCTCCAGCCCTCTGGTCCCTTCGGTGCGCTCATCTCATGCGCGCGACCGCGAACCCAGATCCGTCACCCCCGTCGGCGGCAATCCCGCCGCATGCTCAAGCACCTCGCAGAAGCCCTGCACGTGAGTACCCAGATCCGGCGTGGTGGCGGTCCACGACGCCCGAAGCTCCAACTGATGCGCCCGCGGCGGCCCGGAGATGTCGCCGTAGCGCACCGACGTCGTCGCGGTGACCGTGCCGCCCAAGGCGGTAACGTGGCCCAGCCGGGACTCCAACGCATCCACCAGCCAGCTCCACGCCACCTCAGGCAACAGTGGATCGACGGCCTCGCTCGGGTCCAGGTCGGCCTGGATGTAGGCAACCAGCCGCATGGTGCCGTCCCACGCCTCAGCACCCTCGGGGTCATGCAGCAGGATCAGCCGACCGAACGCTTCTTCTCCTTGCAAGCCCTCCGAACTCTCGGGCGCGATGGCGGTCTCGGGGTGGCGAACCTCCGCGCCGAGCGCGTAGCTGTACGGCGCCAGCCGCTGCGGCGGCCGGATCGGGCCGAGCTCAATCTCCGGGCGGACGACGGCGGCGTTCATGGCCGCTACGGCCGCGCGGAACTGATCCGGTTCCACGGACGTCACGATCTGGAACGCTAGTCCATTTACCCAGGCATGTTCGCAGGCGCGCCGAACTGCTCAGGCGTCATGGCAGCATGGTCCGGTGAGCACCCGCCGCCACCTGCCGAATTCCCCGTACCTGGCCGCGGCGACCGGCCGCAAGCCGGACCGGGTGCCGGTGTGGTTCATGCGGCAGGCCGGCCGGTCGCTGCCCGAGTACCGGGCGCTGCGGGCCCAGCACAGCATGCTGGCCGCCTGCTTTGATGCGGAGTTGGTTACCGAGATCACGATGCAACCGGTGCGACGGCACGGCGTGGACGCCGCCATCCTGTTCTCCGACATCGTGGTCCCGCTACGGGCGGCGGGGGTCGCGTTGGACATCGTGCCCGACGTCGGCCCGGTCATCGAGCATCCGGTGCGCGGGGCGGACGACGTCGCTACCCTCAAACCACTTGACCCGCAGGCTGTTTCGCCCGTCAGCGCGGCCGTCGCCATGCTCGTCGACGCGCTCGGCGAGGTGCCCTTGATCGGGTTCGCCGGAGCGCCGTTCACGCTGGCGTCCTACCTCGTCGAAGGCGGCCCCAGCCGGAACCACGAGCGCACCAAGGCGATGATGCTCGGCGAGCCGGCCACCTGGCACGCGCTGATGACCACGCTGACCGACCTGACGATCGCGTACTTGCAGGTGCAGATCGACGCCGGCGTGGACGCCGTGCAGGTCTTCGACTCGTGGGCCGGCACGCTGTCGCTGGTCGACTATCGGCAGCACGTCTTGCCCCACAGTGCGCGGATCTTCGCCACCCTGGCATCCGCGGGAATACCCATGACGCACTTCGGGGTGGGCACGGCCGAGTTGCTGGGCGCGATGTCGGCGGCTGGGGCGTCCGTCGTCGGCGTGGACTGGCGCACCGCGCTGCCCGACGCCGCCACCCGGGTGCACCCCGGTACGGCGTTGCAGGGCAACCTCGATCCGGTGGTTCTGCTGGCCGGCTGGCCGGTGGTCGAAACGGCGGTCCGCCGGGTGGTCGACGACGGACGGCGCGCGGTGGACGCCGGTGCGACGGGCCATGTGTTCAACCTCGGCCATGGCGTGCTGCCGGACACAGATCCCGACGTTCTCACCAAGGTTGTGTCGCTGGTGCATTCGCTGTGACTACCTCGTATGCCATTGTGGGAGGCGGCATTTCAGGGTTGACCGCGGCGTTCCGGCTGCGGGCGGCGGCGGGCGAGGCGGCGTACATCATGCTCTTCGACCCAGCCGATCACCTCGGCGGGACCCTGCGCACCATCCGGCTCGCCGGCCGACCTATGGACGTCGGCGCCGAGGCGTTTGTCGCTCGCCGGCCGGAGGTGCCGGCGCTGCTGGCCGAGCTGGGCATGGCCGACGAGATCGTCGACACCACCGGTGCCCGCCCGCTGGTGTATGCCGCCGGCGCGCTGCACCCGCTGCCGCCAGGCACGGTCAACGGGATCCCGACGTCGGCGCAGTCGCTGGCCGGGCTCGTGGACGTCGCCACCCGCAACCAAGTGGAGGCCGAGCCGACCCGGCCGTTGCGATGGGAGTCCGGCGCCGACCCCAGCGTCGCCGAACTCGTCGGCGACCGGTTCGGCGCGCAGGTCGTCGCCCGGTCGGTCGACCCCATGCTGGGCGGCGTCTACGCCGGGTCGGCGGCGACGATCGGGCTGCGCTCGGCCGCGCCCGGTGTGGCCGCCGCCCTCGACGGCGGCGCCCCTAGCCTCACCCACGCGGTGCGCGCAGCGTTGCCGCCCAGTACCGGCGCACCGATATTCCGCGCGGTCAGTGGCGGGTACGAGCGTCTGGTTGCTGAGCTGGCGCGCCGCAGCGGCGCCGACCGGATCCGTGCAGCCGTGACCGCGCTACGAAGCGCCGACGGGGGGTTCGAATTACGCGACGCCGACGGAGGCGCGTGGCGCGCCGACGCGGTGGTGCTTGCCGTACCGGCAGCAGAAGTCCCGACGCTGCTCGCCGAAGTCGCGCCGACATCGGCGGCCGGTGCGGCACGCATCCCGATCGCCTCGTCGGCGGTCGTCGCGCTGGCGATCAGCCCCGGCGCCGCGTTGCCCGACAGGTCCGGCGTATTGGTGGCCAGCGGTGAGCCGCTGCACGCCAAGGCGATCACGCTGTCGACCCGCAAGTGGGGCGAAACCGGTGCCGGCAACGACACCGAACTCCTGCGGTGCAGCTTCGGCCGGTTCGGCGAGGATGTGGCGCACCGCGCCGGCGACGACGAGTTCCTGCGTTGGGCCGTGGACGACGTGGCCGCGGTGTTCGGCGTCCGCGTGGACGTGGTCGAGGGCTATGTGCAGCGGTGGCCGGACGCGATGCCGCAATACGCACCCGGCCATGCGGCGGTCGTCGCCGAGATCCGCGATGGGCTGCCGGACGCGTTGGCGCTGGCGGGCAACTACCTCGACGGCATCGGTGTGCCGGCCTGCATCGCGTCGGGCACCGCGGCGGCCGCCCGACTCACACAAACTGTCGTGGCACGATAGGGGCATGGCCCGCCTCGACTTCGACGCCCTCAACGCCACCATCAGATACCTGATGTTTTCGGTGTTCGCGGTGCGGCCGGGGGCGCTCGGCTCTGAAGACGGGGCCCGCGAGGCCGTCGTCGACGAGACGGCGACCTTCCTCAAACAGCAGGAAGACAACGGCGTGGTGGTCCGCGGACTGTACGACGTGGGGGGCATGCGGGCCGACGCCGACTTCATGATCTGGACGCACGCCGAGCGGGTCGAGGCATTGCAGGCCAGCTACGCCGACTTCCGGCGCACCACGACCTTGGGCCGCGCCAGCACCCCGGTGTGGAGCAGCGTGGCGCTGCACCGACCGGCCGAGTTCAACAAGAGCCACGTCCCGGCGTTTCTCGCCGGGGAGGAGCCGGGCGCCTACGTCTGCGTGTATCCGTTCGTGCGGTCGCTGGACTGGTATCTGCTGCCCGACGACGAGCGCCGCCGGATGCTCGCCGAGCACGGCATGGCCGCCCGTGGCTACAAGGACGTCCGCGCCAACACGGTGCCGGCGTTCGCGCTGGGCGACTACGAATGGATCCTGGCGTTCGAAGCGCCGGAGTTGCACCGCATTGTCGACCTGATGCGCGATCTGCGCGCGACCGATGCCCGCCGGCATGTCCGCTTGGAGACACCGTTTTACACCGGGCCGCGGGTGCCGGTCGAGCAGTTGGTGAAGACCCTGCCGTAGCGACTGCCGTATGCCACCATGGCCGCATGTACTGAGGGTGTTTGTCGCCCGGAGACAAGGATGCGTCGAAAGTTGGTTGTTTCGGGACTTCGCTGCACCCGTGCTCGCTCGATAACTTTTACATCGAGCTTGACGCGAAGTCGAGCACCAAACAGCAGATCACCCCGTCAGAGAAAAGTGAGTACACCCGTGTCAGACATCTTCTACATCGTCGCAATCCTCCTCACCATCGCGTTCCCGCTGGCCGTGCCGACGACCGTTTCCATCGTCCATGCGATCAAGAACCGGAAGCCGACCACCGCTGCTCCCCGTCCGGCCGTTGCAGGTGCCGTGCGTCCGGCTGTTACACCGGCCTTTTGCCGCGGCGGTGCCCGCGGCAGCGTGACCGCCGCCCGCCGCGGCCGCCCAAAGAACGCAGAAACCCCCGACACGCCAAGTGCGGGGGTTTTTCGCGTTTTCTCGTTCGACGCTACGACGTTGGCGCCAACCGCAGGGAGATCGAGTTGATGCAGTAGCGCTGATCGGTCGGCGTCGGATAGCCCTCACCGGAGAACACGTGACCGAGGTGGCTGTGGCAGTTCGCGCACAACACCTCGGTGCGCGTCATCCCCAGCGAGTCGTCGGACCGCAGGATCACCGCGTCGGAATGCGACGGGTCGAAGAATGACGGCCACCCGCAATGGGATTCGAATTTCTCGCTGCTGCGGAAAAGCTCAGCGCCGCAGGCGCGGCACTCGTAAACGCCCTCGGTCTTGGTGTCGGTGTACTCCCCGGTGAACGGCCGCTCGGTGCCGGCCCGCCGCAACACCTCGAACTCGGCCGGAGTCAGTTTCTGACGCCACTCGTCGTCTGAGAGTTGCACTTTCGGCTGCGGAGAGGTCATGCGTTCACGCTAGCGCGCTCCGGCTTAGGCGTCATCCACGGCGGATCGATGCCGGAGTCCAGCCGGTCCTCGGACTTGGCGTCCAGATAGCGGAAGTACAGCACCGCGAACACCACGATCAGGACAAGCGACCAGCCGTAGGTGACCTTCAGATACTCCAACGCCCGACCCGTGGTCGGCCATTGGCGCATCAGCCATTTGTCTGCGGTCATGAACCCGTAGATCCCCAGCCACGCCGGCCAGTTGCGCAGGACGGAGTTCGGCAAGACGACCGTCATCAGGAACGGGAACAGCATCATCGAGTAGTAGGCCTGCCCGAGCGACGACACCAGCCAGGACGCGATCAGCAGCACACCCGAAGACGTGGTGAACCAGAACAGCGGGTCACGGGTGCGGTAGTAGCGGTACAACAGCCACAGCGACACCACCGCCAGCGCGGCGAACACGATCCGCAGGAACACGATCAGCCACATCGGCAGGCCGTAGTAGACGCCGTTGCCCAGGATCGAACTGTTGAAGTAGTCGCGGGTGCCGAGGATGTAGGGCACCGTGCGCGTCATGAAGCTCATCGGGTCTGCGATCAGCGGGATCGCGGCCAGGTTGAGCACCACCGGCACGACGAACGCGGTGACAAGTGCGCGCCACTGCCGGTTGAGCAGCGGCAGCAAGAGCAGTGGCGCCAGCAACGGTTTCACCACGAGTGTCAGTCCGATCGCCACGCCGGCCCACCACTCGTGGCTGACCTTGCCGTCGAGCAGCCAGCGGAAGAACAGCACCTCCAGCAGCAGAATGCAGCCGTTGATGTTCGTGAAAACCAGTGTGTTGACCACGGTTTCGGTGCAGTAAATGGCCGCGAGCACAGCGGGAAAGGCGACCGAGGTAATCGATAACTTGAACAACCGCACCAGGAAGTACGCGGCAAACACGATCGCGACGGTGTTGAAGAACATGAACCAGTTGCGGGACGCGTACTCGGGTATGTAGCCGAACGGCGCTATGACCAGCGTGCCGCCGGGTGGATACAGGTAGTGGGGGTTGACGTAGTCGAAGTTCTCGTCGTAGATCGGCAAACCGAGCTTCATACGGACGGCGGCGCGGTACACCGGCGCGAAGTCGTTGGTGATCGCGCCGTTGGTCGCCAGCACGTAGCTGCGGTGGATGATGAACAAGATCGCCAGCGGCCACAACGCGGAGCGCAGCACGGTCGCCGCGCTCGGCGGGCTGGTGCGCGGCCGGAAGACAGTCAGCAAGGCGGTGCGAAGCGAGCCGCCGCGAGTCGAATCTTGGGGCGCCACCAGCGCACCGTACCGTGCCGGTAGCTGCGCGGCGCTTAGGCGGGGCAGTAGGTGTCGGTGTCGGGCAGGTTCCCGGAATTGAGATAGCCGATGAGCGGCGGCAGTGCGCAGGCGGAGTAGACGCTGACGCCATGGCCGATGCCCTGCCACATCACCCGCTTACTGGCCCTTCCGGCGTTGATGATGGTTGCGGTGACGGCCGGGACACCCTCACTGCCCACGATGGGATCGTTCTGACCGCCCATGAGCAGGACATTGACTTTGAGGTCCTTGGGATCCGCCGGCGCGGTGCCGCTCGGCCAGTGCAGGCACTTCACCAGGTCGAGTGCGCCGACTGCGCCGAATTGCGGATAGAGCTTGCCCCACGACACCAGCAGCTCGCGGACCCGGTCGGGGGTTGGCCGGTTGAGCGAGTCGCTGCAGCGGTTGACGAACTGCCCGTCGGTCTGCTGCAACGATTCGGCCTGGTTGATCAGGTTGGTCAGCTGGTTGGGGTTGTCGGATCGCGCCGCGGCCAGTGCCGACGCGAGGTCGTTGGTGCTCGTCACCCGGTCACCCGTCGGGAACGCCAGCGCGGTACTGATCGCCTCGGCGATCGCCGCCACCGAGGCGCCGCCGGGCCCCTGGCCGGCGCGCGCGTCGGCCAATATCTGGTCTACCGCGGCCTTCGGGTCGGGACCCAGCGGGCACCCTGCGGCCGCGCATTGTGCGGCGAACGCGTCCAGCGCCTGTTGCTGGCCCTGGACGCGCTGTTCGGCGGCCGTCTCGGCGTTGATACCCGCGGGGATGGGGGAGTCCAAAACCAGGCGGGCCACCTTGTCGGGATGGCGGCCGGCGTACGCAAGCGCCACCTGGCCCCCGTTGCCGACGCCGAGCAGGGCCAAGGCGGGAACGTCCCACGTCGTGCGCAGGCGCTCGATGTCCTCGGCGGCGTGATCGTTGTCGAAGGCGGAATCACCGGGAGCGATGGTGTCGGTGCAGCTGGTGGTTGCCGTGACCACGATGTCGGCGAGGTTGGCCACCGGGTCGTCGCCCGACTCGAACTGGCCCTGGTCGTGCATTTCCTGGCGGTCGAAGGCATCGCGGCAGTCCAACGACCCGGACAGACCCAGACCCCGGCGGTCGACCGCCACGATGGGGCGGCTGGCGAGCACGTCGCCGCCGGCCCGCGACAACCACGTCGGCAACGCGACGGAAGAAGGCAGGTCCGATCCGCTGGTGAACACCAGCGGCCCGGCGTCGGGCGGGGTGGCCACCGAGGTCGCGCGAACTACTCCGATGGTCAGGGTGCCGACTGCGTCGTTGATGGGATCCAGGTCGACGTCGTAGCTGGCGCAGTCCACCGTGATCCCGGGCGGCGCCGTGGTGCCTGCCTCGGTGAACACCCGCGACGTGCACTCGCGCCAGGACAGATCGTTCTTCGGCGCCGCGATCGGCGGCGGGCCGCCCGGTGGCGGCGGGGTGGCGGTGTCGTCGCTGCTGCCGTGCCCGGCGTCGGTGGCGTATCGCGGATTGGCCGCCAAACCCGGCGCGCATCCGGCCAGCACAGCGGTGACCGCGACGAGCGCGGCAAGGGTGCGACCGGACATGCTGCCCAGGGTAGCGGTAGCTATCACCGAGCCCGGGTGTAGCGCAGGTAGAGGTAACCGTCATCGTCGGTCATCAGGTGCGCCGACCGCAGTCGGGCCGTCACCGCGGACTGCCATTCCACGACGCGCAGCGCGGTGCCGGCGACCAGCATCGGTGAGATCGTCAGTGCGAGTTCGTCGAGCACGTTCGCGGCGACGATGTCGCCGAGCAGCGTCGGTCCCCCTTCACACAACACGCGGTGCAATCGGCGCTTGGCCAGCTCGGCCAGGACGGCCTTCGGGTCGACGAGGGTGGGATCGGCGGTCGACGCGTCGAGGACGACGGCACCGCCGTGCAGCCGGTCCTGTGTCGCGGCGAACGAGGTCGCCGTGGTGAAGATCAGCGGCGGCGTCTCGGTGCGCGTGAACAGTCGGCTGTTCGGGTCGAGCTCGCCGCTGCCCGTCACCACGGCGATCGGCGGCACCTCCGCTCGCCCCCGGGCCTGGCGGTGCTGGCGGGCGGCGACGGACAGTTGCGCACCCGAGTAGTTCTCCGCACGGACCGTGCCCGCGCCGACCAGGATGACATCGGCGAGCTCACGCATCACGGTGAACAGGGCGCGGTCGCCCCGTCCGGCCAATCCGCCCGCCCTGCCGTCGACGGCCGCGGCGCCGTCGACGCTGGCGATCATGTTGGCTCGCACCCAGCAGCGGTCGAGGTCGGCGGGATAGTCGTAGAGCCGGGCCAGGTCGGGCACCTCGACCGGTGTTGAGGATCCGAGCAATGTGAAAGGCGTCACGGCGACTCGACCACGTTCATGGACACGCCCACGATTGCAGCACGTCACTACAGTGCGACCATGGGCCGCCCCGTCGCGCACCTGGTCGACCGCCATCCGACCGTGTCGCCGCAGCGGCTGATCGCCCAGCTGATACCGCCGCCCACCTTCGCCGACGTGAGCTTCGACAACTATTACCCCGACCCGGCCGAACCATCGCAGGCCGCGGCGTTGCGTACCTGCCGGGAGTTCGTCGATCTGGCCGTGCAACGGCGCGCGGGACGCAAGCGGCTCTTCGGCAAGCCGGCGGTGCTGCCGGGTGCCGGGTTGTACCTCGATGGCGGCTTCGGGGTGGGCAAGACGCATCTGTTGGCGGCGCTGTACTTCGCGCTGCCCGAAGACCTGTCGCACCCGAAGGCATTCGCGACGTTCGGCGAGCTGACACAACTCGCGGGGGTGTTCGGCTTTGTCGAATGCATCGATCTGCTGGCCGATTACACGATGGTGTGCATCGACGAGTTCGAACTGGACGACCCGGGCAACACGGTGCTGGTGTCGCGGTTGCTGTCGGAGCTGTCTGCGCGTGGTGTCTCGTTGGCGGCGACGTCGAACACACTGCCCGAGCAGCTGGGGGAGGGGCGGTTCGCGGCGGAGGACTTCCTGCGGGAAATCCACACCCTGGCAACGATATTCGCGACGGTTCGGATCGACGGACCGGATTATCGGCACCGCGATCTACCACCGGCGCCGCAGCCACCGTCGGATGACGAGGTCCGCGCACGCGCCGAGGAGGTGGACGGCGCCACCGTCGACGACTTCGACGCGCTGTGCGAGCATCTGGCCACCATGCACCCGTCGCGGTATCTGACCCTGATCGAGGGTGTGCGGGCGGTGTTCTTGACAGGTGTGCATCCGATCGACGACCAGAGCGTGGCGCTACGACTGGTGGCGCTGACGGACCGGCTTTACGACGCGGGCATTCCGGTGATGGCGTCGGGGTCGAAGGTGGACACGATCTTCAGCGACGAGATGCTGGCGGGCGGCTTTCGAAAGAAGTATCTGCGCGCCACGTCGCGGCTCTTGGCGCTGACTCACAGCGATCGGACCATCACGTAGTCGTTCTCCAGACCAGCCGATATGCCGTAGCCGAGGTGGAAGGTCCTGGTCCCCGTGACCGTGAAGCCGTGTTTGGCGTAGAAGCGTTGCGCCCGTTGATTGTTCTGGTTGACGCCGAGCCACACACTGCGCGCTTTCTGGCGAGCGGCGTGGTCCAGGGCGGCGGCCATCAACGCCGGGGCCGCACGGGTGCCGTGACGTTCGGGCAACACGTAGATCTTCGACAGTTCCACCGTCGGCAGCGCGGTGACCGCTCGCCGCAGGTGGTCGTCATCGGGCGGCGCGCGAATCAGCATGGCGTAACCGACGATTCGGGATCCGTCGCGTGCGATGAGAACTACCCGGTCGGGGTCGTCGACATAGTCGGTGAAGCGGTCGGCCGACAAATGGGCGTCGACGAACGCGGCGATGTTCTGCGATGCCGCCGTCGGCGGACAGGCCAGTGGGAAGGTGCAGGCGGCGACCCGGGCCAGTTCATCGACGTCGGCGGTCCCGGCAACCGTCACGCGGACCAACGGCGGCCCTCAGACGTTCCACTGCGCCAAGTGGAAACCGGTCTGCGGGTTGATCAACACCACGTTGCTCACCAGGTCGCGGTAGCAGTCCCACCAGACCCCGCCGCCCACCGTCGCCCCTTGCGGGGCATTCTGCAGCGCGAACTGCAGATCGTCGGGCGCATCGGTGATGCGGGCCTGATACGCGTCGCCGGTCGGCGTGACGCCGCGGAACGAGAACGCCCTGGACATGATGAAGGGGTTCGGCACCTGGACCGCGTTGACGGTCACCTGGACGCGCCACACCTGCTGACGCGGCCAAGCGTTGTACCGCGGATCTCCCCGATAACGCGGGGGATAGCCGAAGCCGGGCGGGATAGGCGACGGTGCCAGGTTGCTGACGGTCACGTCGACCGCCATCTCTTTGAACTCGACGCGCAGCGTGTCACCTAACCGGCCGATCGGGGCGTCGCCCGCTTGGGCCGCCGGTGCCGAGAAAAAAGTGGCAATGGACAAAGCGGCGAGTAGACCAGCGAACCAGCGATACATAGTTCCCTCCTTGGCGTGTGCGCATAATCTCACACCACGCGTGGCGGTACAGGCAGTTCGTCGCACTACGTGCCGGTGATGGACTTCAGCGCCGCGACCAGGTCGCGTTCGACGGTGGACTTGTCCACGCCGAGTTGGCCCAACGTGCCGTCTTTGGGCTCGGTTCTCAGTAGGGCGAGCAGGATGTGCTCGGTGCCGATGTAGTTGTGGCCCAAGCGAAGTGCTTCGCGGAAGGTGATCTCGAGCGCCTTCCGAGACGACCGGTCGAACGGGATGAGCGTGGGGGGGTCGCCCTGCCGGGGTGGCAGGGTGACCGCGGCCCGGACCTTTTTCGGGGTGACGCCCTGTTTCTGCAACAGCTTGCAGGCCAACGACGCGGGGTCGTCGACAAGCGCCAGCAGCAGGTGCGCCGGCGTGATTTCGTCATTGCCGGCCTCGTGCGCCTTGTTCTGCGCGACCACCACGACCTCGCGGGCACGCGGGGTAAAGCGGGTGAACCCCTCGTCCGGGTCCAGGGGCGCTTGGGCTTTCGGCACGAACCGTTTCTGTGCGGCCTGTTTTGTAACGCCCATGGCCTTACCGATGTCGGTCCAGGAGGCGCCCGACCGACGAGCCTGGTCGACGAAGTGCCCAATGAGGTGATCGGCGATCTCGCCGAGACTCTCTGCGACGAGGACCGCGTCGGTGAGTTGCTCGAGCTCGTCGGAATGGACCTTGGTGATCGCGTTGATCAGGTCATCGAGGCGGACCGGGTAGTCGATGGGCATGTCGTCAACCTTAGGTTGACGCGATCCGGGTGCGTCAACCGCGAGTTGACGCTTCAGCGCGTTACGCGTCGAAGTGGCCCGCAGCGTAGCGCGACGAAACTACGTTTGTTGACGAAATAACGCAATATTCCGTGAACAACGGTAGTTTCGGTGAACCCTGTTGGCGTTTACAGCGGGAAGAAGCCGGCTCCAGTGAAGACACCGGCTTGCCAGCCTCTCGCGCCGAGGCACAGCAGCGGGCGTCCGTCGGGAGCCTGGGCCGCCGAGTGCGGATCCGGGCATGGGGCGCCGATCTCCTGAACCCCGTACAGCGGGTAGGAGGAGATCCAGAACCCGGTGTATATGGGAGGCCACTGGTTCGGGATCCAGTGGCACTGCATCGGCGCGCCGCCGCGGCCCCGTCCGAAGACGAACCGCCCCATGTTGGTGCACGGTTGGTTCAGCTCGACGTCGTAAATCATGTTGGGCACATCGGTGGCATACCGCCCCGGGTTGTCGTCGCCCTGGTCGGCGACGGCGGCTGGCGCGGTGCTGATTGCAGCAGCGACGAGCGCCGCGGCGACGGTCAGTTGGCGAATCATGTTCCACCTTGCCTCGTGGTCAGTCCACTCCCCGTTGGCCCTGCGCCAAAGCCTAACGGGTGCCCCGCCGCCCCTGGTAGTAATCGAAAAGCTGAGTTCCAAACACCTATGCGTCGACGGTGACGGACTCGGCGGTCGCGGTTGCGGGCGCTTCGGTGCGGGGACCGTTGCGGACTAGTCGGCGTGCGATCAGCGCTGCGGCGATCAGGACGGCGGCATAGACAAGCAGATGGAGATTCACCAGCGGCTCCCATCCGATCCATTTCGGCGCGAATAGGTAAAGACCGACGCGCGGCCTGGTGTCGGTGGCGAATGAGTATGCCCATGAGCCCATCACGACGAACAATGTCGCTGCCCCGAGCCACCACCACCTGTTGGTCAGCGCCCGGTGCACCAGGTAGACGATCACCGGCACGAACCAAACCCAGTGGTGGCTCCACGTGAACGGTGACACCACGGCGGCGCTCAAGCCGACGACCGTCACCGCGAGCAATGGTTCCCCGCGGCGATATAGGCGAACCGCGATCCACATGCTGACCGCCACGACGCCCGCGTCGACCAACAGCCACAACCACGTCGGTGGAACTTCTCCGGTCAGGCGGACGATCGCGCCGCGGACCGACTGGTTGCCGGGGTGTGCGAGGTTCTTGCTGACTCGGGTGTAGTCGAGGAACTTGCCGGTCCAGTACTGCCACGAGTCGTTGGGGATGACGAGCCATCCCACCCCGACGGTGGCGGCGATCGTGGCCAGTGCCACCGAGGCGGCTCTCCACTGCCTTAGGACGAGGTAGTAGAGCACGAAGTAGGCTGGCGTGAGTTTGATGCCGGCGGCGATGCCGATGCCGATGCCCTTGAACCGACTGCGCTCCCCGCGCGAGGTGTCCCACAACACCAGCAGCATCAGCAGCAAGTTGATCTGCCCAAAAAACAATGTGGAGCGGACCGGTTCGAGAAACGCGCAGGCAATGGCGAGTAGCGCCGAGGCGCATGTGAGGTAGGGGGTGATCCGGTAGCCCAGCATCCGCCAGCACTGCATGACGATCAGGACGAGCAGAACGATGTTGATTGCCAACCAGATGTGCCTGCCGGAGCCGTCGGGGAGCCATGCAAACGGCGCGAAAGTGACCGTCGAGAACGGCGTGTAGGTGTAGTGGAGGTTCCAGACGCGGAAGGGCCCGGCGTAGAGCGGTTGGCCATCCAGCAGATAACGGGCGCCGTCGCGGTAAACGTAAAAGTCTCCACCGCCCGCCAGCAGACCGATCTTCGGCATCCACAGCGGCACGAGCGTGGTCAGCAGTACCACTGAGAGCGTTGCCCAGGCGAGAAGAATCCCCAGGTTCGACCGCCGGAAGCTGAGCCGCCGCCGCGCCGGTTCAACGTCTTCGCGCATAGATGGGGCCAGTCCTCTCTGGAACGGGACGTTGCTCGTTCTGACTGCTGATACATACACGAATCTGCGAAAGACAGGGCGATCTTTCGCCCGGCCCGACTCACCAATCTGGTTGATTAGTTTGCCGTTGTGGGCATGACCGGGTAGCTGTGTTACGGGGAAGGGCGCGATGAGCAGGCAGATTGTGCTGAGCACTGACGTGATTCGGTGCGCGATTGAAGACAAAGTGCGTGGTCTTGGCGGCAATGACCAAGACAGTGACGACGTCGCGTTCGCGGCGGCCTACGCCGTGCTGTGTCACGGGGTCATTGCCACGAAGCGATAACCGAGACACTTACCGCTTCGGTGCCGTGCCGCCCCGTATTAGCCGGCGACGGTAAGTGTGACGTTGTACAGGTACACGGCGGTGTCGCTGGGCAGGATTTCCATGAAGGTGCTGCGATCGCGTTGCGCGAAACCGGTCGCGATGATGTGGCCCGGATAGCTGGGGGCGCACAGCACGTTGTGGCACCGCTGCCAGTAGCCGGGGGCACTTAAGTAAGGATTCATACTCGGTGACTGGTCGACTCGGAACCGTCCCGGTGGGATGAAGGCCGTCAGCCCATCCCTGGGCTCGGTGCCGACCGCGAAAGTACCGTTGCTGCCGTAACTCGGTGGCAGCGTTCGCGGATCAGCGTGAGCGGGCGTGCCCAGCGCGACGGCCGCCAGTAGCGAGCTTGCCGCGATCAGCGGGATCTTGACCATGATTTCCTCTCGAATGTCTGCGACGTTGCGAAGTTTCGAGCCCCACAAGTATCGCGCGACAATGGGGGCCGGAGCCACCCCAAGCGCTCAGTGGCTTACCTACATCACCGTTGGAGCACCAACTCGGTCGTTGGAGCTACGGCCCCGGGGCGTAGCCGTGCATGCGTTCGACCTGTGGTGACCATTCCCAGCGTTCCGATCGATCGAAGTAGTAACGGAACCAGCCGCTTCGCACGCTCTGACGGCGCCGCTGCGGAAACGCTTCGCCCTGGCCCTGAGCCTTCTCGGCATAGCGAGCAGCGGCCGCACGAGGAGCAAGACTTGGCGGTGGCAACGCACCCGCTGCCGAATTCTCCGGTTAGAGCCGATCCGCGGCGAAAGTCGCAGCCTGGCCGACCATCCCATTTACGGCATACAGAGCGTGCGCGACGGTGGGCCCCCCAACGGGAGCACCATCGCAGATAGTGTCGCCGGGAGCGCACAACTCGATGGTCTTGGGGGCATACAACGGGCCGATTGCGACAGGCGGCGCGCCGACATCGCGCATAAACCGATCCGAAGGTTCTCCGAAGAGGGCCACTGCGGCGACGTGGTCAGCCACCTCCGGCGGCATCGGCGCGGGTACGAGCGAAGCAGGTACTCCCTCCGGTATGACAGCCGAGGTGACGAACCCGGCCACGAGCGCGCCTTGGGAGTATCCGCCGAGCACCATCCTGGTGTTGGGGCAGTTCGCCGCCATGGACTGGACATGAGCGCCCGCGTCCCTAATTCCGTCGACGACCGTTCTGGCGAACTCCATGCCGCTGCCAAAATCGCCGCTGGCAAGGTAGTTGACCGCATACACCCCGAGCGACCTCGCGCCAACCTGCGAGCGCAGCGAGTCGACGAAAGCCTGTCCTATCCCGCCAACGCCAGGTGGCTCGCCGGTACCGCGGGCGAATACCACCTCCACGTCGGGGCACGGCTGAGCAGAAGCGGACGGGACGGCTGCGCTCAGCAGCACCGCCCAGGCGGTCACCATCACAGCACCAAGGAAACAAGCGATTCGGCGAGCACTCATGAGTGAACTCCTACGATAATTCGGAACTGAGGTTCACTTACCAAACCAGTCAGCGGGCGTCAACTGCGGGTGCGACAACCGTCGCCAGCCGACTAGTACCCCGATGTTTGCCAGCCAAAACCGACTCCCCGATTCTTGGGATCGGCGGCCAACAAACCCCACGCGCACTGAGCTCAGTCGAAGCCCTCCATCCACGGCCCGCCGGTTTACCGGCGGTGCCTCGTGCCATATGTATGTACGGGCGACCGGCGGCGTGCGGCCGTGATACCGACCGCCCTCGGCTTCGGTGGCGTCTTCGAGTCCCGGCGGCGTCAGACCGGGCCCCACCCCCACTAGGCCACGGGCATGGCCTTTCTGTTACCGACGGCCGCCACCGCGGCCGGTCACCGATTTGGGTTTGGGGATGTTGGGGACGTTGGGGACGATGTTGGGGACGTTGGGGACGTTGACGTTGGGGACGTTGGACGTTGGGGACGTCGACCTTGACGTTCGGGACGATGTCCGTGATGTCGTCCGCGACGTTGAAGTTCGGGACGATGTCCGCGATGTCGTCCGCGACGTTGACGTTGGGGACGTTGACGTTGACGTTGCCCGGGATGCCTGGGACGTTGACGTTGGGGACGTTGACGTTGGGACGTTGGGGACGTTGGGGACGTTGACGTTGGGGACGTTGACGTTGGGGACGACGTCGATGTCGGGGATGTCGATGTCGGGGCCGGGCTGAAGGGGAGCGTTCTGAAGGGGAGCGTTTGAGCTGAACTGGTCATTCCCCGGACTGGCCACTGCGGGGGCGGCAAGGATCGCCCCGACCGCGGCGGGGGCTGCAGCGATGCACGCTGTGACGACAATTGCGCGAACCATATGAGCACCACCTAAGAATTTACTGACGGGCACATAAATTTAACGCCACGCCAGGCTCTGTGTGCCTAAACCACAATCTTGGCCCGCGCCTCGGTGTTCTAGGCCGCTTCCGGTCCCATCGGAAGCGTCTTGCCGTGATACCGACCGCCCTCGGCTTCGGTCGTATCTTCGAATCCTGGCGGCGTGAGCCCTCGGCCGTGGCTGATCTCGGATCGCCGGGGATGTGAGCGACGCTGCGGCGGCTCAATGGTTCCGTCGTCAATCGAGCCGTCTGCCCACTCAGTCAGCTGTAACCAGGCAAAGCGCGATACCGCTAACGACGACTCTCGCCCGCAAGAGGACTGGCTCGTCAAATCGGTTACAACCCCACCCGGTCCGCCTGTGCCGCAGCGGCTTTTGGCGTTCGCACCGATGCAATCGAGCCGATTGCACAGTCCTTGCCGATGCGCGTCAAAGGTCTTGCAAAACAACGCCTTTCAGGGCGTGTGTCGGCGGGAGAGCATCAGCCAGTGGACCTGAATCACCGCGAAAATGAACGCCGTGCTGATGCCGAACAGCAGCACGCCGTTCACTGCCTCTAGCGCGCTTACCATCTGCCACCGGGATGGCAACGCTAACCCCGGTATCTCGAACGTGGTCATGGTGGCAAGGGAATAGACCGATGCGTCCGTGAACGAGCCGAGCGCGCCGAGCCACCAATATGCCGACGCCCAGAGCATGCTCTCCAGTCCGTGCAGAGCCGCCAACATCAGCGCGACCGCCCCGATATGGCCGATCACGATTGGAGTCGCCCGCCGCGGATCATCCTTGTGCTTGTCGACCCGGACCCGAATCCTCGTTTCGAGGCCGAACGCCATCATCACCACCCCGGTCGTGTGGATCGCGATGGTCAGCACGATGAGCGACAGGCCTAAGGTCCAGCTCGCCAGATTCACCATGTTCTCCTTCCATCGGCCACGCCGGCAGACAGTCACACAGCTACAGAACCTACGCCGCGCCACAGCGGGTCTGAGCGCCCAATCCAGCGCGTTGCCGGGCAACACGGACGCGGTGCGTTCAGTCGTCCTCGCGGCTGCGCCACCTTAGACCTACCTGTCGGTTCAGCGTGTCATCCGTGCCCGTGACGCATGGCTTGCGTCGAGCTCAAGCCCGATGCGAAGGCGACCGCCGAGGAGCTGATCGCCCACTGCGGCGGGCTGGTCGCAGGCTATAAGGTACCGAATGAGGTTCGCTTTGAGGCGATCCCGAAGACATCCACTGGCAAGATCCAGAAGTTCCAGCTGCGCGAGCGCGCCAACAGCGCCTCGACGATCGAGTGAGGTCAACGCGATGGAAGAACCGCCGCTGCTGCAACACCGCGATGATCGCGGCGTCGTCACGCTGACACTGAACCGCCCGCAGGCCTTCAACGCGCTGTCGGAGGCGATGCTCGCAGCGCTCGGCGAGGCCATTGACGCGCTCGCCAAGGATGAGGTGGTGCGCGCCGTCGTGCTCGGGGCGTCCGGCAAGGCCTTCTGCGCCGGCCACGACCTGAAGGAAATGCGGGCCGAGCCATCGCTCGAGTACTACCAGCGCCTGTTCGCGCAGTGCACAGCTGTGATGCTTGCGATCCAGCGCCTGCCGGTGCCGGTGATCGCGCGTGTGCATGGTCTCGCGACTGCTGCGGGCTGCCAGCTCGTCGCGATGTGCGACCTCGCGGTGGCGAGTCACGACGCGCGCTTCGCGGTCAGCGGCGTCAACGTCGGGCTGTTCTGCGCGACCCCGGGCGTGGCGCTAACGCGTAATCTGCCACGCAAAGCCGCCTTCGAGATGCTCGTCACCGGCGATTTCGTCTCTGCCGAGGAGGCCCGCGTGTTAGGGCTGGTCAACAGGGTGGCGGCGCCAGAGGCGCTGGACGACGAGGTCGAGGCGCTGGTCGCGAGCATTGTCGCGAAGCCGGGTGTCGCCGTCGCAATGGGGAAGGCCTTGTTCTACCGCCAGATCGAAGTCGGCATCGAGTCCGCCTATGCGGACGCGGGCGCGACGATGGCCTGCAACATGATGGATCCAAGCGCGCTCGAGGGCGTCCAGGCTTTCATCGAGAAGCGCCCGCCCAGCTGGTTGGCGGCGCAGGCGTCAACGACTTAGGGCGTGGGGCCGACGGTCGCGCGTAGCGTGGACGGTGGTTTGTGGCAGAGATACGCCTCCAGCCCGGGCATACCGCCGGAACAGGGCCAGAGTTCTGCGTAACGCAGATGTTTTGCGCCCTTTGCGGAGGGTGGCTCGAACGAGGAATAGTCAAGACCTGTGGATCGGCGTGTCACGCGGCTTGCTGATCACCTCCTGATTGTCGTCGGGTCGTTCGACGAGTTTGCCGTTCTCGAACGTGGCGCCGGCGCGGACCAGCGCGACGAGGTGGGGTGCGTTCACGGCGCGCCAGCGGGCTTGGGCGGACTCGATGAGCTTGAACGCCATCGCGACGCCGGCGGCCCGGGAGCCGGGTCCCTTGGTGACCCGCTGCCGCAGCCGCACGGTGGCGAAGGTCGACTCGATCGGGTTGGTGGTGCGCAGGTGGATCCAGTGCTCGGCGGGGTAGTCGTAGAACGCCAGCAGCACGTCGAGGTCGTCGGTGATCTTCGCGGCCGCCTTGGGCCACTTGGCGCCGTAGTCGGCGGCGAACGCCTTGGCCGCCTGCAGGGCGTGGTCGTGGTCCTCGGCGTTGTAGATCTCGGCCAGCGCGGCCTTCGCGCCGGGGTGCGCCGACTTCGGCAGCGCGGCGAGGACGTTGCCGATCTTGTGCCACCAGCACCGCTGCTCGCGGGTGTCGGGGAACACCTCGCGGAACGGCCTTCCAGAACCCGAGCGCGCCGTCGCCGACCGCCAGCACCGGCGCGGGCATGCCGCGGCGTCTGGCACGACCGCAGCAGGTCGGCCCACGACTCGGCCGACTCGCGGAACCCGTCGGCGAGCGCGACCAGCTCCTTGCGTGCCGTCGGCGCGGACGCCGATGATCACCAGCAGGCACACCTTGTCCTGCTCGAGGCGGACCTTGAGGTGGATGCCGTCGACCCAGACGTACACGTAGTCGGTGCCGGCCAGCGACCGGTTGTTGAACGCCTCGGCCTCGTCTTGCCACTGGGCGGTGAGCCGGGTGATCGTCGCCGCCGACAGGCCCGCGGCCGAGCCGAGGAACTGCTCCAACGCCGGGCCGAAGTCGGAGCTGGACAGGCCGTGCAGGTACAGCAGCGGCAACACCTCCGCCACCTGCGGGGACTTCCGCGACCAGGCCGGCAGGATCGCCGAGGAGAACCGCGCCCGCTCCCCGGTCACCTCATCGATGCGCTTGTCGTTGACCCGCGGCTGCCCGCACCGGCACCGCACCCGCCGCCGTGGTCACCTCCCGCGGCCGTGGTAGCCGTTGCGGACCACCAGCCGGTGACCGTCCTCGTCGACCTCGCCGGCATGCGCCTCGATGTAGGCGGCGACCTCGGCCTGCAACGCCGCCGCCAGCATCTGCCGGGCGCCGTCGCGGACAATCTCATCCAGCAACGACCCGCCGCCGCGCCGTTCTCGTTGGACTCATCGGCGTCCTGGACTACCTTGAGCATGGGCGTACCTTCCCGAACCAGCGCGCCAACGCCGGTCCTGATCAGAACTACTTGGACTTCAGATCATCCTCGGGAAGGTGCGCCCCTTCACGTCACCCGGCCGAGGGCCATCCACAGGTTCTGATCATTGCTCCATCGCATGGCCGCACCCGATGAACGTACACCGCAGACCACATAGATCCGATCTCTGAAGGCGGCCACAGCCTAGGGCAACTTGGCGCTGTCCCATAACGGTTGCAACCGCGCGCGGTGGCGGCAGCAGCAAGGCCGCGAGGCACGGGCGAACTTGGTGAGTCTGTTTGCTACATGTGAACACGAGCGAGGGGAGAGAGAACGGGAAGCAGTTGCAAAGCGACCACATCGTGCCTGGTCAGACCCACTCCCTACCCCCTGGGGAGGCGACCCCGGCGGCGTCAGAGCGGAAGCGGCCAATAGCTACCGATTTGTGCACAGTGCGAAAATTCCCAAATGGGCTGGCAGCTAGCAAACACCTGCCGCGACAGGCTCGACGACGCGCGTGCGTGGTTGCGCCCATATTCGGTGGCTACCCAGGCCAGTTGGACGATAACCCGTTCGCGATACCACATACAATGCCTACAATCCCACCCTGACCTTTCGCTGAGAACCAGAAAAGAGGTCTGCGATGGGGCATCGGCTACGACGTTGCGCCGGTTCTGCCCTCGTGCTGACGGCATTGCCGCTAACCGACTCGCGTCACCGGCGACCAGCCTTGCCGACGAACCTTGCCCTCCCGGCCTGGTCTACACTACGAAACGTTGGACTGCCAACCCTGGATACAGCCGAACGTGACCTACAATCCCTGGATTCCGGTTCCGATCCCGAATCGAATCCAATTGACGTCGACCTGGACGCCGACATCGACGTAATCCTGGTCACCTGGTCGACCTGGCATAGGTCCCGGTCTCGACCTGGCCCACCCCAATCGTTAGGCCCGGTCCACCCGGTAGACGTCGGTAGACGCTAAAGCCGTGATGTGCGCGGGGTTGCGCGCGGAGCCGTGTTCACTCCTGCAGTCGCGCCCCGGTGGCCGGGTCCGTGGTGACTTGGCGACATCGCGGCCCCGGCCACACCCCTATTTGAGCAACCGGCGGCGATGCCGCGGCTGCGAGTTTCCAACGCTTGGAAACTGGCAGGAGCAGTATTTGCGGCCCGGTCGCGACAGCGGCGGCAGCTCGTGCCCGCAGTGCTGTCATCTGGCCTAGCGGCATCGACACCCGACATGCTCCAACCGGATATACAGGTCAGGCCGCTCGCGGGTTAGCCACAATCAACGTGAGTCGCCTTACCCCTATTGCGTCAGAGATCTTCTTCGCGAGGGTCTCAGAGATCTCGGACACGGTCCAGAGGCCACCATCTACGAAGTCATACGACGAGAAGCCTGAACGACTTTCCCATCTCGCAGCCCATCTTCTTGCTCAGGCCGATCCGGTTCTCCTTCTGGCCTTTGTCCTTCCAAATAAGCATTTTGAGGGTTTCGTTTTCGAGATCGCACTTTCCGACATCGGCAGCACTCTCCGCGCCCCAATCACGGTCTTCCTTCGCAACCGTTTCGTAACCGGTGCATACGAGACCGCCCCGTTGAGAGCGTCATGGATTTCTGTGCTAGACGAAAAGTTGGTTGTCGCCTCTCGTCCTATGGGCAATGACGCTGCAACAGTTCGTAGAACGCGAACTGCTGTACGGCTTGAGGGTCGCGGTCGAGGCGGTGGCGCTCGACGACATCGCCGGCACCGTCGGAATCCAAACCCAGGCCTACAGCACCAGCGTGCTGGCCACCCTGCGCAAGAGCCTGACCAAGCTGGAGACATCGGGCTACACCCCGTCCGCGCTGGTACTCACACCCGCCGACTGGGAAGCCGTGGAGCTGGCGCTGTCGTCCACCACGCCGGTGGTCGAGTGTGAGCCTGGGCCTGTCGAGGCCGCGGTGGCCGCGGAGGTCGCCTCGGTCGCGGGTGCTGCTGATCGTCCCGCCCTGGCCGCGATTGCGTTGGCGTTGGCCCGTGCGTGCTCGACAACCAGCTTGCGGTTCCGCAGCATCCGGCGGCGGCTCGGCGTTTGGTCGAGCTGTTGGAGAAGCTGCGCAAACAGCAATCCGGTGTTGCCGGTGGTGGCCGGCTGGCCGCGGTGCGGGAAGCTGCGAACCGGGCTGAATTCCCAAATTTTTGGGAATCCAAAGATTTACGGGAATGCTGTAAGTTTGTATTCCAGGGCGGTTGAATTCGCAGATTCCTGCGAATTGTGAACGACCAGATTTCTGGTTGAGGGTTACACCCGCCTGATAGATGGCCTTTACCCGGGCTGTCGATACGGCATATGCACACGATCCAGAACTTTGGCAGTAGTCCCAACGGATCCTTGCCGTACGGCGCTGGACCCACCACGCTCTTGGGGTGACCAAAATTTCTTCCGCGGCAACCCGCGGCTCCTCGTTCAGGCCCTGCCGGTGGCGTGCGGTGATCGTGCTGAAGTGGCTGTACGACGAGAGCTCGGCCAAGCACCTGGATTTCAGTCCCCTGCTGACCGGAGTCATCGCGGCCGTGGTGTTCATCGTGGGGTTCATGCTCAGCGGTACGGCGGGCGACTTCAAGGAGGCCGAACGCCTTCCCGGTGAGCTGGCAGCCAGCCTTGAGACGGTCGCGGACGAGTGCTTGATCATGGACGCCGAGCTGAAGCTGCCCGAGGCGCGGCAGTGTGTGGCGCAGCTGGTCGAGATCGGGCACTCGGTGCGGATGTGGCTGCTGCACAACAAGGGCTTCGACGAGGTCATGGCCGACCTGCGGGCACTGAACCCGCTGTTCATCGTGTTCGCGCCGAAGATCCAGGCTGGCTTCACGACTCGGTTGAAGTCCGAGCAGGCGACCATGCGCAGGCTGGTGATCCGGATGGACACGATGCGCCGGACGTCCTACGTGTCGGCGGGCTACCTCATCGCCGAGATCACGGCCTTGATGATCCTCGCGCTGTTGCTGATCACCGAGATCGGCGAGCTAGCCCCGACGGCGTTGGTGGTCGGGGTGATCAGCTACCTGCTCGTCTACGTGCTGGCGTTGATCCGGGACCTCGACAACCCGTTCGAGTACCGCGGTGGCAAGCCAGGTGCAGCGGACGTGGATCTCGAGGTGCTCGAACACAGCGAGGATCGGCTACGTGGCTTGCTCACGACGATGGGTGCTTCGACCTCGTCGCCGACGTGGCCGGCGGGTTAGAAGTGATTTCTTAACTCCCGGCTGCGTGTTCACCATTCAAGGCCCTGCTCTCATCTCGTCGGCCCTTGTCCTCCGCCCGGATTTCCTCGATCATCAGCGGCTCCCCAGCCACCCTTGCCGATCGTCGCACCATTGCGCGGGGATGCGCCGCCGCCACGGGAATCGGTCACGACTGGGCACTGCTCGGTGCGCACCAGACGGCGTACATCGCGGACGCCGACGCCGAGCCGCTGCGCCGCCTGCACGACGGCGAGCAGATCGCCGCTGTGGTGTCGGGGACGGTTTGCGTAATTTCGGTTTCCTCCCGGTTGCTGCACCCCGCCGGGCCCCTATTGCGCGTTTATTGCGCGGAGACGGTGAAGGCCCGGTGAAAACCGGGCCTGACCTGTGCTAACGCTGGTGCGCGATACTGGGATTGAATCCGTTTCCACGGTGTTTTCGCCGATACGGTGCCTGATCTGCATAAATAGCTTCTGACCTGGTGGTGGCCGACACGCAGCGGGGGAATCCCTTCGACTCGACCGACACGTGGAGCTTGTTTGCTGCGCGTTGTAACGTCCGCTCGTTGATTCGTGCGTCTTTCCAGGCTGCGTCTTCGCGTCCTTCGACGGTGACGATCCTTGTTGTTGGAGATAGTCCTCGAGCCATTGCTCTGCCTCGGTGACGCCACCGGGGTCGTCGTGGTCGGCGAGGAGTGCGCGGGCGTCGTGTTCGCTTTCACCGTCCCATTCGATGCGGGCCACGTCGAGCTCGTTGCCATCGGACACGAGCCGGTAGGTGAGTGACGACGGGGTGGGTGCGAGGTTGTTCTTGATCGATGCGAGGACGCGCAGGTGGTCGTCGTCGGGGTCGGAGGCGGCCAGCAGGCCGACGCGGGAGGCGCCGACGATGCCGATTGATCCGCCGCCGCGGTACAGCGGGTCGCCCTTGCCCTTGTTGAGGTCGGGCGGGCGGTCCGACTTCTCGTGCCAGCTGTTGCAGCGGGCGCACGCCAGAACGAGGTTCCAGACGCCATCGATCGGCGCGCCGCCGACCTGCGTCCCGGCCGACCAGGGGAAGACGTGGTCGACCTGGCATGTCGATGCGACTCCGCCGACGATTCGAGACCGGCGCGAAGCAGTAGAAGCAGTGGCCCTTCTGGTAGCCGTTCAGCGCGCCTCGCGCGCCGGTGATGGCCGTGCGCCGTCTCGGCACGACGAGCGTCGTGATTGACCGGCTCGTACTCCACGGTCAGCAGGTGCCGAGGGAGGTTCAGCTCCCATGCCGTCTCGACCAGCCGCCACCGAGCCTCGAGCTCCTCGCCGAGGTTGCCGGCCTGCCCGTCGTCGGACGAGCGATCGGAGCTGATCGGTGAGTCGGATGCCCTTCCCGCTCTCGACGCTCGTCGATGAAGAACCGGCTCGGCGACCTCCGACCGGTCCACGACGTGGAAGGCGTCGATCACGTTGTCGAAGCCGAGCTGGACGGTCTTGGCGCGCAGCCCGTCGTCGTCGAGTTCTCCTCGGTTGAAGGCCCGGCAGGCGTCGAGGAAGCGGCTCCGCTCGAACGTGCCCTGCTTGTCGTGTGTGCGGAGGTGCTCCGCGACGCGACTGGCGAACGGAACCGCGAGTTCGTCGAGGCCGACCGTCTCCGGGCCGGCGCCGAGCTCAAGCAGCGCTCCGGCGAGCGCGAACTTGTACGACGCGACGTTCTGGCCGAACAGGATGATCGCCCGCCAATACGAATCGAGCGACGGAATCTCGTAGGCGAACCTGGCGACGGCATCTCCACGATCCATCTGTACTCCTCACCCCTGTCGCGCGATTCAACAACATGTCCCCGACAAAGGGGCTCGCTCCTTATGTCGAGGCGACGGCGAAGAGATGCCACTCGCCGGGCACGCCCTTGAGCTCGTGAGCGCCGCGGTCGTCGAACTCGAGTCCTGACCCGATCACGAGGTCGCGCAGCGTGCTGGACACCAGCACGTCGTTCGGCCCTGCCAGTGCGCTCACGCGCGCGCCGATGTGCACGGCGATCCCGCCGATGTCATCGCCGCGGACCTCGCACTCGCCGGTGTGCAACCCGGCGCGCACCTCGATGCCGAGCGCCTGCACCGCGTCGCGGATCGCCATGGCGCAGCGGATCGCTCGCTGAGGGCCGTCGAACATCGCGAGGAAGCCGTCGCCCGATGTGTTCACCTCACGGCCTCGAAACCGAGCGAGCTGCGACCGGACGACGGCGTCGTGCGCATCAAGCAGCGCATGCCAGTCACGGTCGCCCATCTCCGCGGCCCGGCGCGTCGAGTCCACGATGTCGGTGAACAGCACCGTGGCGAGAACCCGATCATCGGCCACCTCTGCCTGGTGGCCGGTGAGGAACTCGGCGATCTCCTGGAAGGACGCGCGCCATCGGTTCAACGGAGTGGTACCAGGTTGCGGCCCGGCAGCTCAACATATTTCGCGCCGGGTATGTGCTCGGCGATGTACTTGCCCTTCGCGGGCGGGATGATCGCGTCGTCGGCGTGCTGGACGACGAGAGTCGGCACGCGGACTGTCGGAAGGACCGCCCGCACGTCCACTTCCGCTCACGAGAGGCATCATGAGAGCTAGCGTCCTTGGGCTGGCCGCCAGACGTTCCATTCGAGCCCACGTTGCCCGGATCTCCTCGTTCCACGGCATGTCCGGATTCATCAGATGTTCGAGTCTCCCCGCTGCCCCACATGCGCGACCATGCGGCTCGGATTTCGTCTTGAACTAGTGCGGTTCCGCCCGCATCCGCGTAACCGTCGAGCACGACCAGCGCGGTGGTGCGAGACGGATGTGTCGCCGCGAACAGCGCCCCGGTCGCGAACGCGCCGTCGACCGCGACGAGTACCGCTTCGCGACTCCCGAGATCGTCGAGCACCGCGGTGATGCTGTCGGCCCATTGCTCCAAGGTCGGCAGCGCGCCCGGCGTGACGGGATCGGACGCTCCCGTGCCCGGCTGGTCGAAGAAGATCAGCCGACCGAGCGACGTCATCGCCTCGACCCACCCTTGAAGGGACGGTAGCTCCGGAAGAACCTCGCAGCACGTGAACCAGTTCGGGACGCACACGATGTCGCGAGGACCTTCGCGCGACGTGCGATAGGCGACGCGCAAGTCCCCGTTCAGCGCGTAGCGCGTCTCCGAGAACACGGCGGAAGTGTAAGCCGAGGAGCGGGTCGAGTTTCGGTGTCATTGCGACAGCTGACACCTAAAGTGTTCTTCAGCCTGTCGGTGCCACCATCTGCTCAAGACGTTCCACAGCCGTGCGGGCGGTTGGGCCGATTCGGCAACAACCCGCCGGCGCGGCTACAGAGGGTGAGGAAGGGCTTGCCAGCGGACAGCGCGCCACGTTGCACTTCGCGCTCCAGCGCCAGCGCCTCCCCGCCGTCGGGGGTTGTGACGAAACGGAATTCGTAGCGTTCACGGATGAGCTGTCGTGTGAGCGCGTCGAGAGACAGTTCGCCGTCCGAGCGGCACGCCAACTGCGCCAAAGTCGGAAGTCGTCGCGCAGGGCAGCAGTACGCTCATGCCGTGGCGGAAACGTCGTACGCATCCTGCGGCGATCTCAGCCTGGCGTATCAGGTGTTCGGCGACGGGCCGGTCGAGCTCGTCTTCGCCGGGTCGTTCGTCAGCCACGTCGAGCTGTTCTGGACCATGCCCGAATTCGAGGCCTTCTTCGAGCAACTCGCCACGTTCTGTCGCGTCCTCCTGTTCGACAAGGCCGGGGTCGGGTTGTCGGACCCGGTCCCGAAAGTTCGCACGCTGGATGATCGGGCGGCCGAGATCGAGGCCGTCATGGACGCCGCCGGCTTCGGAAAGGCCGTCGCTTTTCGGTCTGAGCGAGGGCGGCCCGGCCGCCATCTTCTTCGCGGCAACACGACCGGAGCGAACGCGGGCGTTGATCCTCACCGGCACCTCGCGTACTCCTTCGCCGCGGCTGGGACGACTTGGACCGCGACCCGGCCGAGCTGCGGGCGCGCGTCGTACCCGAGCTGGGTGAGGACTACACGCCGTCGGTGGAGCAGATCGCCCGCTGCCAGGAATTCGGCCGCGCCGTCCGCTCGGCGTGGGGCAGCGGTGCGGCACTCAAGGCTCTGCTGCCGTCGGTCCGGTCGATACGCCAGCTCGCAATGTTGGAGCGCATGAGCGCCAGCCCGGGGATGGCGCGGGCGACGCCGAAGCGGTGTTCCGGATCGATGTGCGGCCGATCCTGCCGACGATCACCGTGCCCACCCTGGTCATCCATGCCCGCGACGACGTCGTTCCGGTCCAGTACGGCCGGTACCTCGCCGACCACATCCCCGGTGCGCGGATGCTTGAAGTCGACGGCGTGGACCACGCGCCCTGGTTCACCGATCCCGACAGGATCCTGACCGAGATCGAGGAGTTCCTCACCGGCAGCCACGCCGCGCCGTCCCAGTCACGTCGCGCCCTGCGCACCGTGTTGTTCACCGACATGGTCGCGTCGACGCAACACGCCGCGGCGACGGGCGACGAGCGGTGGCGTGCGGTGCTGCACCGCTTTGATGAGATCACCGCCGAGCTCACGGAACGATTCGGCGGCACGGTGGTGGAAGAGCACCGGCGACGGCCACCTCATCACCTTCGACGGCCCAACGCAGGCCATCCGCTGCGCCGAGGCCTTGCGCGCTGACGCCGAGACACTGGGTATCGAGATCCGCGCTGGCATCCACACCGGCGAGTGCGAACTGCTCGACAACGACATCGGCGGGATCGCAGTACACATCGCGGCGCGGATCTTCGGCCACGCCGGCGCCGGCGAAATCCTCGTCTCCCGCACCGTGCGTGACCTGGTCGTCGGCTCGGGCACCGGCTTCGAGGACCGCGGCAGCGTCGAGCTGCGGGGCGTGCCCGGCACCTGGCAACTCCTGGCGGTCGATCCCCATGGCCCGCGGGCGGGATCGGCCGAGGCGGAACTGGCGTCAATGCCCACCCCCGGCCCTCGGACCGCGATGCGCCGTTCCGACCGCGCCGTGGCGGTGATGGCCAGGCGAACACCGTGGATCCTGCGCGGGGTGGCCCGCCTCGCCCCGGCCACCG
>CAWIDX010000012.1:0-23590 GCA_963834955.1 uncultured Actinomycetota bacterium | reverse complement strand
GAGCCGTCGCCGCCCGCGACAATGCCGGGGTGGAACTAATCCTGGTCGTCGTCGGCGCCATTCTGGTCACCGCCATCGCGCATCGCGGTGGCCTGCAGCCCGCACTGATGCTCGTGATCGTCGGGTTTGTGGTGTTGTTCATCCCCGGCTTCAGGGCGTCGAACTCGAGTCCCACGTTCTGCTGTCGGTGGTGCTGCCGCCGCTGCTCACTCGGCGGCATTGGGCTTTTCGTTCCCGACGTTCCTGCGCATCATTCGGCCCATCCTCGGGCTGGGCGTTGTGCTCGTGGTCATCACCGCGGTCGTCGTTGCCGGGGTGGCGAGTTGGCTTGTGCCCGCGCTGACGTTCGCCACGGCGCTGGTGCTGGGCGCGGTCGTAGCGCCGCCCGATGCGGTGACGGCGGTGGCGGTCGGCCGCAGGCTGGGCCTGCCGAGGAAAGTGATGGCGATTCTGACCGGCGAAAGCCTGGTCAACGACGCGGCAGCGTTGGCGTTGTTCACGTTCGCCGTCGACCAGGTGGTGGGCGGCGAGTCATTCATCGACAACCCGGTGTTGCTCTTCGGCTACAGCGCGGTGTTGGGCACAGTGGTCGGCGCCGGGCTCGGCTACGTGACGCTGTGGATTCGTGACCATCTCGCAGACCCCGGTCTGGAAACCATTCAAGGGCTGGTGGTGCCGTTCGCCGCGTTCCTCATCGCCGAGCAGTTCCACGGTTCGGGCGTGCTCGCGGTGGTGGTCGCCGGGTTCGTCGTCGGCCACGGCACGCTGAGCGCCGGGTACCAGACCCGGCTGCAGGAACGCTACGTGTGGAACTCGGTGGATGTGATGCTCGAAGCGTTCGTGTTCGCCTACATCGGACTGCAGCTGCGGTTCATCCTCGAAGACCTCAACGAGGCCCATGAATCGCTCGTCGACGTGGTCGTGGCGTCGGTGGTGGTCTTGATTGCGGTCCTGCTGATCCGCCCGATATTCGTGTTCGCGATGTTCGGGCCGGGACCGCTCTCCCGCAGGGTCGGCGCTCGGCTTTCGGTGCCCGTACCGGCAACGAGCCCGCGAGGCGCTGCCCCCGCGCTGGCGGACGCCGACCGAGGGCAGGTCGCTGACGTGGCAAGAGAACATCGTGGTGTCGTGGACCGGCATGCGCGGCGTCGTGACCCTGGCCGCCGCCTCGGGGATCCCGCTGATGACGATGTCCGGGGAGCCGTTTCCCGAACGCGCCACCATCCAGGCGATCGCCTTCGCAGTCAGTGTCGGCACCCTGCTGCTGCAGGGTTGGACCCTGCCACCGCTGATCCGCAGGCTGCAGCTGTCCTCCGACGAGGATGGGGTCTACGACCACGCCGAAACGAAAAAGGCCGAGCAGTTGGTGCGCGCCGCGGCGACCGAGGTGCTGGACCGCTTCGAACAGCACCCGCCGCGGGGATTGGACTCCGCGACGATCGCCGAGATCCGACAGACCATTGCCCGCCACGCCCAAGACGCCGACGAGATGCCCGATCCGGACGAGCACACGCCAACCGCCGAGGCGTTCTCGAAGGTGTACCGCGACGTGCTCACCGCCCAGCGCACCGCGCTCATCGAGCAGCGCGACGCAGGAAACATCGACGACGAGGCCGCGCGCGCGATGCTGGAGCGCCTCGATCTGCAGGAGGCCGGCGTCACGGCCCGGCTGGAAAGCCGTTTCTAACCGAGGAGACCCACGGATCAGAAGCCGCCGAAGTCCCCGCCCCCGAAATCGCCGCCACCCCAGTCGCCGCCTTGGTCGCCGCCCCAGTCGCCGCCTTGGTCTCCGCCGCCGGCGTCTTGCGCCATGCCGGCGTCGTACCCGCTGTCGAAGCCTTGGTCGTATGCCGTGCCGTGCATGCCGGAGAACAGCGCGTCGAACAACAGCACCGAGCCCAGGCCCCATGCACCGGCGACCAGCGCGGGCTTCCACCACGGTTCGGAGTACCAGCCCGCGGGCACCGGCCGCCCGGCGACCCGGCCACCGGGGTAGTAGTTCGGCGTGCGCTCAGACGGCGTCGGCGAAGCCTCGATCTCGCGGCCCTCGAACTGCACGCGCCGGTCCTCGGTCACCACACCAGCCGACCGCTGGCCAGACAAAATCTCCAGCTCCGGTCCGGGGTCCATCCCCATCGCCTGCCGCGCCGCGCGCACGTAGTACAGCCCTTCCACCGCGCTTTCCTTGGCGAGCTGCGCCTGCTTGACGGTGGTGGCCTGTTCGATCTGCGACGACGCCGCGGTGAACCGCTCCGAGGCGTCGGCCAGCGCCTGGTTGGAGGCGGCGTCGGTGCCGGTGAGGTTGAGCACCTGGCCACCGAGCCGCTCGATGACGCGCCGGGCGTCGGCCTTGGCGTCGGCCAGCGACGCGGCGGCGCGCTTTCCGGAGGCTCGCGACGACGGCCCAGACGCCCAGCCCGATCACGCCGACGACCACGATGATGAGGATCAGAAGCACGCCGTCCATGCCGTCAACAGTACCGACGGATGAGCGGGTTGACGGATCGTCAGTCGACTCCCAACGCGGCGTAAACCTCGTTCGACAGCGCCACGCTGCGCGGGTCGGCGTGGCACTTGGTGGCGTCGAACCGATTCATCACGTACGAGTAGCCGATCCGGTGCTCGAGGTCGACGAACGCGTACGAGCCGCCCGAGCCGCCGTGGCCGAAGATGCGCGGGTTGGGCGCCGCATGCGCACGCTGGTTGAGCATGTAGCCCAACCCCAGCCGTGGTCGGCGACCCGGGGACCAAGCACCACGTCGGTGTCGAAGCCGCCCTGCGGCACCCGCACCCGCTCCATGTGCTCGCGGGTCAGCAGCTTCTCCTGGGCCAGCGCGTTGTAGAAGGTCGCCAGGCCCAGCGCGGACACGTGGGCGTTGCTGCTGGGGAACTCGGCGGCGCGCCAGACGTCGATCTTCGTGATGCCCAACTCGACGTCGGGCATGAAACCCATCGCGACGGCCAGTCCCGGCCTTGGGGTGCTCATCCAACGACGACGGGCAAGCGCGGGCGCGACACGGCGGCCAGCGCATCGCTGATACGCGGCTGGTTGAGGATGTCCGCGCACCGGTGGTGCTCGGCGCGCCGGACTCCGATGTGCACGTCGATGCCGAGCGGCTCGGCGATCTCGGTGCGCAGGTACTGACCAAGGGTGCGGCCGGTGACCCGGCGCACCATCTCGCCGAGGATGTAGCCCAGCGTCACCACGTGATAGCCCTGCGCGGTGCCGGGCGCCACCACGGTTCGGGCGCGGCAGAGACGCGCAGACGTGATCCCAGTTGAGAGTCTCGGGAGCCATCGGGTGCGCGGGCCGATCACGCCCGACGGTGCGCCATCACCATCGCCAGGGTGATGGATTCCTTGCCGGCCTGAGCGAACTCCGGCCAATAGCGCGCAATCGGCGCGTCAGGTCGACCTCGCCGCGATCGGCCAGCAGATGCACGCAGGTGCTCGTCAACCCTTTGGAGCCGATACACGCGGACAGTGTCCTCCCGCCACGGCCGGGGTTCGTGCCGCATCGGCCGACCCGCCCCACAGTTGACGACGAGATCGCCGTCGACCCATACGGCGACGGCGGCGCCGACCTCGCCGCGTTCGGAAAGTTCTGCTCGAAGGCGTCGCGGACCCGCTCGAAGCTCGGGAGCGCACGAACCGTCGACGGCGACTGCCGACTCGTGGCTCAACGATCCTCCTGACGCCGGACGCCCTCGACCGAGCGGGCGACGGGAATGGAAGATTCCTACCGTAGCTGAAGCACCGTGCGCGATCGCGCTGGTAGACGGCGTTGTGATCAAGACGGAATGCGGGCTTAACCAGGCAAAGGCAATGGTCGGTGTCAGCGCATGCTGACACCGACGATTGCCGTCTCGCCTGGCAGCGACTAGAGGGCGGCCGCCGTGTGGTTCGTTTCCGTTGCTTGAATCCTGAGTGCCGGGAAGCCGATCAACCCCCGGGCACAACAAGATCTGGTGCTCGGGCCGCATGCAAGCAGGCCCGGCGGCGGCAGCGCAGCCGGTAGTCGTCGCCGAGGGCGGACGTGAATCGGCCCCCTCCTGTCGGGAGGGGGCCGATTCGTCGGGATCGGTGACTTCGGGCCGCTAACTCAAGCGACTCCGCACGTCGTCACTCGCCGCTATCTTTGGCGTCTCCGGCGCTATCTTTGGCGTCTCCGGCGCTATCTTTGGCGTCTCTAGTCGCTATCTTCGGCGTCTCCGGCGCTATCTTCGGTCTCCGGCGCTATCTTGGCCCCGCCGTGAGTCTGTTGACGGTGTCGTTGAGCGCCTTCTTCAGCTCTGCTCTTGTCGAGCGCAGAGTTGAGTTGCTGGCTGCCGTTCGTGAGTGACCCGCTCCGCTGGCTGCCAGACCCGTTGGCAGTCCCGGTGGCGCGTCGTGGGCGCGAACCCGTTGCCCGTGCCATGACGTTGCCGCCGCCGATGCGGCCGAGGCCGCCGCAGCCGTCGCGGCCGGGCACCACACCGTCGCCGCCGGCGCCTGGTCCGCCGTCGGTGGCGTCGCCGACGGAGACCGCGCCGCCGGCGTCGCCGCCGACGCCGCCGAACCCGGTTGCGTCACCGGCATCCCCGCCGTCACCGCCCTGGGCGTCGACGAGGGAGACCGCGAGGCCGCCCGGGCCGCCCCAGCCGCCTGAGAAACCGCCGAAGCACCGATGCCGCCACCACCGCCGGTGGCCGACACGAGGCCGACAGCGTGCCCGCACGCCGCCGCAGCCGCCGAACAGACCGTCGGGATCGCCGTTGCCGCCATTACCGTTTCGGCAATTCCGAGGGCGAGAGCGTCGCCGCCCGGGCCGCCGAAGCCGCCGATCACTCCACCGCTACCGCCAGTTCCGCCGTTACCGGCGGTCGCAAGAATAGCGGAGGGTAGGAAGGGGAAGCTCGTGCCCAGCGAGCCGGCGGCACGCCGCCCACCGTCGCCGCCGGCGAAGGTGCCGTCACCACCGTCGCCGCCGTCCGCCGAACTCAACGGTGACGACCTCGGGAACGGGATGCCGGGGGGGAGGGAACCGGGAGGTAGGCAGCGAGAGTCCCGATGGCCTTGCCGCCGGCGCCGCCGGCGCCGCCGATCACACCATTACCGCCGTCGCCGCCTCTGGCGGCGACGGACATGCCGAGAAGAAAGGAGGTGACGGGGGGATAGTAGAACATTGGTGAAGTTGCTGGTGCCGCCGACGCCGCCGGCGCCGCCCAGCAGACCTCCGTTTCCGCCGCCGCCGCCTTCACCGGCGAACGCGATGCGCTGGTCAGGCCGTTCATGCGGTCACGCCGGTCCCGTTGCCGCCGGCGCCGCCGTTGCCGCCGAACGAACCTCCACTCCGCCGAGGCCGCCCTACCGGCCCGCGCGACCTCGCCGGTCGCGTCGCCGCCGACGCCGCCGGGGCCGGCCCATAGACCGCCGCCACCGCTTCCGGCGGCTCCACCCAGGACGGGAGTAATAGCTACTAGGAACGCCAAAAAGTAGCTGTCAGTCCCCTTGCCGAACCTGGCGCCGCTGTCGCCGCCGGCGCCGCCTGTGATAGTGCCGAAGCCACCGTTAGCGCCTGCGCCGCCTATCCGCGCCAGTCGCCTTCTCCCGACGCCACCGGTACCACCGGCGCCGCCGAACAGGCCGCCGCCGCCGAGGCCGCCGCCGCCACCAGTGCCTGTGAGGGTGATAGCTCCGAAACTGCCGTTGACGTCCCGGTGGCGGTGCCGGTACCGCCGGCGCCGCCCTCGCCGCCTTCCAGGAAGCTCGTGCCACCGGCCCCGCCCAGGCCGCCGGTGGCTGTACGAGTGGCGTTCGCGTCGCCGCCGAGTCCGCCCGCACCGGCCCACAGACCGTTGTCGCCGCCGGCTCCACCGGCTCCACCAATGGCCCTACCTGTGGGATGGTTCGAGCCGGTACCCCTTCCCGGTGGCGGCGCCACCGGTACCGCCAGCCCCGGCGAAGCCGAAGCTTCCTCCTCCGCCGCCCGCGCCGCCCGCGCCGCCGGTGGCAGTCGAGATTGGTGGGATGTCGGAAATGGATTATTTATGTTCTGTGCGGCGCCGCTTTGCCGCCCACGCCGCCGAAACCGAACAAGCCGGCGGTGCCGCCGGTCCTGCCAGCCCACCTGTGGCGTTGCCGATTATGTCGCTAGCAGTAGACTCGCCATCTAGCCATGGCTGAGCCACCGGCCGCCCTCGACGCCGGCGCCCAAGACCGAGACATCCTCGCCGCCGTCGCCATCGGCCGCGCCGGTAGTGGACCGGAGGCCGTCGACGTCGAGCCGTCGCCGCCTCGGCCACCGGTCCGAAGGTCCGGCGTCGCCGCTGTTGCCGACCTTGCCGTCATCGAAGGTGGCGATCCGCGCGCCGGCGCCGCCGTTACCGATCAGCCCGTCCTTGCCGCCGTGGCCGCGATCGCGCCGTTGCCGCCGTCGCCGAACGGCAACCCGGCGTCGCGGCCTTTACAGTCGCGCCGCAGTTGGCGGAAGCGGCATCGATGCTGTCGCCGATGAGCATGCGACCCGGGCCGAAAGGTGGGGACGCCAGTCGGCGAGTGCAGCCTGCGGGCCGTCGGCGGCGGTGTTTATGAGATCGGCGCTGCCCCCGAAGATTTGGCAGATGATTCCCCTCCGCGCACGGCGCGGCCACCGCGGCGCCGCTGCTAGACCGACTAGCGGCCCGGCGGCGAAAGCTCCGCCTGCGATCGCCGCGCTCAACATCGCGCCGCCCGCCAACCGCTTGGCTGCGATACGACTGGGCGCTGCGTGCTTCGGCTTCGCGGCTCGAAGTGCTGGCGGAACGTGGGTGTTGGCTAGCTCGATTGTCATCGGTTTCCCTTACTAGTGCGGAAATGTCCAAAACTCGGCTGTTCGACCAGCTGAGCAAACCTTAGCAAAGGCTGAGAGAACGTGGGTAGCGAATCTCAGATTTTTTTCAGGTGTGTCAGTTCTCTCGGCAAGTTCCCGACGCAAAGCGCGAGCGCGGTACGGGGGGCCAGTTGGCATTCGGCGCATGCCGGATTCGTCTGCTTATGCATGCCCGTCGCTTCCTCGTCGTCTCAACACATCGCTTGATCGCCGTTCGCTGAGTCTGGCCATTTCGCGATTGTCGCGATCACCGCGCTCAGCCTGGCGGGTTTTGCTTCGTTCGCGGTCGGGTGAGGGCGAAGGTCTGCGCGACCTTCGACACCGTGCGCCGGACATCTGGCCGAAGGCGTCGGCCGGAACCGTCGAAAACACGTCCAGCGCATTGGCGCGGTCAATGACCGCGCGCGGGTTTTGAAGGATGCGCTGTCCGCATTTTTGCCGCCGCTGCGTGGATCGGATGTGGTAGTGCACGCAGATCGCTGCCGACGACGACGCCCACAGCCACAGTAAGGCGACCCTTTGCTGCCGGAGCCTCTCCGTCTAATCGACGCTCAGCGCGTTGGGCGCATCATCCGTGACGATCATTGGCCCGTCGATGCCCGGCCGAGTGGTTGCGGGGCCGCCGCGTGTCGTCCCCAAGGCTCTGTATTGGGATTGCGCCCCTTTGGCTCAAGCTGGCAAACCCGATCGCTCGCCGTCAGCAACGGCACCCTAGGGCAGCGTCAGCGAGAACAACAGAGCAGAAAGCCCCCGACTGCGTACGTCCGGTTGAATCGAACACTCGGGCAGCAAGCAAACTACCCCACCAGCGCTGTTTCGTTGGAGCGGGCGACGGTGTGGTGGACGCGAATCGACCACCGCATCGACAGTTGCGTTGCCCGGCAAAGGCACCGGCTGACCCGACCACGGGCCGTCGGACCGGCCGGGCAAACACGGTGGCGCCGTCCATCTGCACGGTGGACCGTCCGCTCAGCGCAGGTCGGCCCGGCCAGCGCGGTCCCGCGGCAAGGACCGCCATGCGGCGTAACGACTCGGCCCGACCTTGAAGTCATCGTGGCCATGCGGCCGCGCCTCGTTCGAAGCGTCGTCTGCACGTTACTGCCAAGTCGGGGACTGGCTGCCCACTACGGTGTGAGTGGTGCACAGCGAGGTGGTCGACACGGTTCTGGGTCGGGTGCGCATCCAGGTCAGTGAGGGGCCCGGTATCACCGGCGAGACCATGCTGTTCTGGCCGAGTCTGCTGATGACCGGCGACATGTGGATCTCCCAGGCCACTTACTTCAGTGGGCGATACCGGGTGGTCCTCGTCGATCCGCCCGGCCACGGCGGCAGCGACCCGCTCACCGCCATGTTCAGCTTCGAAGACTGCGCCCGCTGCATCGCCGACATCCTGGACGGCATCGGCGCCGACCGCGCGCACGTCGTCGGCAACTCCTGGGGCGGCATGATCGGCGGAACGTTCGCGGCCACCTACCCGGTCGGGTCGGCGACGCGGTGCTGATGAATTGCACCGCGTCGGCGGCCGGCTGGCGTCAGAAGGTCGAATACGGCGCGCTGCTGCAGACGGCGCGGGTGCTTGGGGGCATCAAGCCCCCGCTGACGCGTTCGGTCCTCAAGGCGTTCCTCGGCTCGACGACTTTTTCCACCCGACCAGACGTGGTGGCCACCGTGCGCGCCGCGGTCGAGCGTGTCGACGCGGCATCCGCGCGCTGGGCGGTGCGCAGCGTGGTGCCGCGCGGCCGGATCAACGCGAACTGCTGCGTCGCGTCCGCACCCCTGTGCTGGTGGTCGCGGGCACCGAGGACGCCACGTTCGGCCTGCCGGAGACCATCGCGATGGCCGAAGCGATCCCCGGCGCCGCGATCGCCGTGTTGGAGGGCGTCGCGCACCTGGCCGCGCTGGAGAACCCGCCGCTCGTCAACCGGCTGATCGGAGAGTTCATGCAGCGCGCGTAGCGTCGTTGTCATGGTCCAGGCCGTGCATCGGACAAGCCGCTGCCGCCGCTGCACATGCGGCGCAACGCCTTCGATCCGACACCCGAACTACGCGAGATCCGGGAATCGGAGGGCGTGCGCACCGTCGTCAACGCGTTCGGGATGACGGTGTATCTGGTCACCCGCCACGACGACGTCAAGGCGATGCTCTCCGACCACGCCCGGTTCTCCAACGCCCGGCCGCCCGGTTTCGTGATTCCCGGCGCACCCGCGGTGCCCGAGGACGAGCAGACCGAGGCGCGGGCGGGCAATCTGCTGGGCCTCGACCCGCCCGAGCACCAGCGGGTGCGGCGCATGCTCACCGGCGAGTTCACGGCCCGCCGCATGAAGCGGCTGGAACCGCGGATCGTCGAGATCGTCGAACAGCACCTCGACGCGATGGCGAGCGCCGGCGCGCCGCTCGATCTGGTCGCCAACTTCGCGCTGCCGATCCCGTCGCTGGTGATATGCGAACTGCTCGGCGTGCCGTACGCCGACCGCACCGACTTCCAGCGTCGCAGCGCGCGTCAACTGGATTTGTCGATCCCGATGCCCGAGCGGTTCGAGCTGCAGCGGCAGGGCCGCGCCTACATGCGCGCCCTGGTGGCCGGGGCGCGGCGCGATCCGGGCGACGACATGCTGGGCATGCTGGTCCGCGAACACGGCGACGAATTGACCGACCAGGAGCTGACCGGCATCGCGGGGCTGTTGTTGATCGCCGGGCACGAGACCACGTCGAACATGCTCGGACTGGGCACCCTGGCGCTGCTGCGGCACCCGGATCAGCTGGCCGCCGTTCGCGACGATCCCGACGCCGTCGGGCCTGCCGTCGAGGAACTGCTGCGGTGGCTGTCGATCGTGCAGACCGCCATCCCACGGATCACCACCACCGACGTCGAGATCGCCGGTGTCGCGATTCCGGCGGGTGAGTTGGTGTTCGCGTCACTACCGTCGGCCAATCGCGACCCCGGCTTGATCGACGACGCCGAGACCCTCGACATTCGCCGCGGCGGCATGGGGCATCTGGCGTTCGGGCACGGAGTGCACCACTGCCTCGGCGCACCCTTGGCGCGCATGGAGATGCGGATCGCGTTTCCCGCTCTGCTGCAGCGGTTCCCGGGGTTGGCGCTGGCCGAACCGTTCGACGACGTCGACTTCCGGTCGTTCCATTTCATCTACGGCCTGCGGGCGTTGCAGGTGCGATGGGGAAAGTTCATGCCGACCATGACCGGTGCATCGGCGCGGGCATGTGCGTGATGACGACGGAGGCGGTGTTCGACCAGGACGACGCCGGCGTCGTCGTGGTCCTCACCGAGGACGTGCCGGAGGCCGAGGAGGACAGGGTCCGCGACGCGGTGCGGTTGTGTCCGTCGGGGGCGATCACGTGGACCGAGTGACGACGCGGGGTGGCACGGCAAAACCGCCCTGGCAGGCGGTTCGTCAGAGCGGGCGGCGGGAATCGAACCCGCGTAGCTAGTTTGGAAGACTAGGGCTCTACCACTGAGCTACGCCCGCAGCACATGGCACTGTACCGGCTCTCGACGATACGAAGTCAACCCGGGCCAATCGCCGAAATGCAATTGAGGCCTGGCCAAGGCCAGGCCGTAGTATCGGCTGGTCGCCCGTCGTGCAGATCAGCAGGACAACACGGGGTGTAGCGCAGCTTGGTAGCGCATCCGCTTTGGGAGCGGAAGGTCGCAGGTTCAAATCCTGTCACCCCGACCGACGTGAACCGAACCGACCGAGGAGCGCCAGAAATAGTGAAAAGCACCGTGGAGCAGCTGAGCCCCACACGCGTCAGAATCAACGTGGAGGTGCCGTTCGCCGAGCTGAAACCCGATTTCGACCGGGTGTACAAGGAGCTCGCCAAGCAGGTCCGGCTGCCCGGCTTCCGGCCGGGCAAGGCCCCGGCCAAGCTGCTGGAGGCACGCATCGGCCGGGGTACCGTCCTCGAGCAGGTGGTCAACGACGCGCTGCCGAGCCGCTACACCCAGGCGGTCTCGACCTCTGATCTGCGCCCGATCGGGCAGCCGAAGATCGAGGTAACGAAGATCGAGGACGGCGAGGAGCTGGTGTTCACCGCCGAGGTCGACGTCCGGCCCGACATCACACTGCCCGATCTGAGCGCGCTGAAGGTCACCGTCGACCCGATCGAGATCAGTGACGACGAAGTCGACGCCGAGCTGCAGTCGCTGCGCGCCCGCTTCGGCACGATCACCGGCGTCGAACGGCCCGCGCAGGACGGCGACTTCGTCTCCATCGACCTGTCGGCCACCGTCGACGGCGAGGACGTGCCCGACGCGTCGACCCAAGGTCTGTCCCACGAGGTCGGCTCGGGCCGGCTGATCGATGGCCTCGACGAGGCGATCGTCGGCCTGTCCGCGGCGGAGACGCGGGTGTTCACCACGACGCTGACCGCCGGCGCGCACGCCGGCGAGGAGGCGCAGGTCACCGTCACCGTCAACTCGGTCAAGGAACGCGAGCTGCCTGAGCCCGACGACGAGTTCGCCCAGCTGGCCAGCGAGTTCGACACCATCGACGAGCTGCAGGTCAACCTCGCCGACCAGGTCCGACGGATCAAGCGCATCCAGCAGGCCGAGCAGATCCGCGATGCGGCGCTCGACGCGCTGCTGCAGCAGGTCGACATCCCGCTGCCGGAAGCCATTGTGCAAGCTCAGGTCGACCAGGCCGTTCACAACGCCATACACGGCCTCGACCACGACGAAGAGCGGTTCGCCGAGGCCCTCGCCGAGCAGGGGAGCAGCCGGGAGCAGTTCGACGCCGAGTCGCGCGAGAACGCCGAGAAGGGCGTCAAGACGCAACTGGTCGTCGACGCGGTGGCCGACGAGCTCAACGTGCAGGTCGGGCAGGACGACCTGACGGAGCGGCTGGTGCTGCAGTCCCGCCAGTACGGTGTCGAGCCGCAGCAACTGCTGCAGTACTTGCAGGAGAACAACCAGCTGCCGGTGATGTTCGCCGACGTCCGGCGGGGCAAGGCGCTGGCGGCGGTGGTGCGGGCGGCGACCGTCACCGATACCGACGGCAATCCGATCGACACCGAGGAGTTCTTCGGTGGTGGCGAGGAGCCGGCCGCCAGTGCGGGCGAGCCCAGCGACGAGTCCACGGCCGCGCCCACGGACGAACCCACGGACGAGGCCAAGGACGAACCCACGGACGAGCCCGAGGTCGTCGAGAGCAAATGACGCTGTGAGCGAACGCGCACCTCGCCGGGACTGCACGGCGTGGCTCGTTGGTTAGTGTCGGAGAACAGAGACCCGTTAAAGAGAGGGAACTGCGGTGACCCACATGCGGTTAGGTGCGCCAGGGCTCAACCTTGTCGACTCCGTCTACGAGCGCTTGCTCGCCGAGCGCATCATCTTCCTGGGCTCCCAGGTCGATGACGACGTCGCCAACCGGCTGTGCGCGCAGATCCTGCTGCTGGCCGCCGAGGACCCCACCAAGGACATCTCGCTCTACATCAACTCCCCGGGCGGCTCGATCAGCGCCGGCATGGCGATCTACGACACGATGGAGCTAGCGCCGTGCGACGTCGCCACCTATGCGATGGGCATGGCCGCATCCATGGGCCAGTTCCTGCTGGCCGCGGGCGCCAAGGGCAAGCGGTACGCCCTGCCGCACGCCAGAATCCTCATGCACCAGCCGCTCGGCGGCGTCACCGGCAGTGCCGCCGACATCGCGATCCAGGCCGAGCAGTTCGCCGTGATCAAAAAGGAGATGTTCCGGCTCAACAGCGAGTTCACCGGTCAGCCGCTGGAGCGCATCGTCGCCGACTCGGACCGCGATCGCTGGTTCACCGCGCCGCAAGCGCTCGAGTATGGCTTCGTCGACCAAATCATCAGCCGCGCCGAGATCAACGGAGTGTCCAATGCCTAATTACCTCGACCCGGCGCTGCACCCACAGGCCCGCTACGTCCTGCCGCAGTTCGCCGAGCGCACCCACCTGGGTGAACGCATCGTCGACCCCTACGCGAAGCTCTTCGACGAACGCATCATCTTCCTCGGCGCACAGGTCGACGACATCTCCGCCAACGACGTGATGGCCCAGCTGTTGGTGCTGGAGTCCCAGGACCCCGACCGCGACATCACCATGTACATCAACTCGCCCGGCGGATCGTTCACGTCGCTGATGGCGATCTACGACACCATGCAGTACGTCCGCGCCGACATCCAGACGGTGTGCCTCGGGCAGGCGGCGTCGGCGGCCGCGGTGCTGCTGGCCGCGGGCACTGCGGGCAAAAGGATGGCACTGCCGAACGCCCGCGTGCTGATCCACCAGCCGGCCCTGGCCGGGGTGATCCAGGGCCAGTTCTCTGACCTGGAGATCCAGGCCGCCGAGATCGAGCGGATGCGCACGCTGATGGAGACGACGCTCGCGAACCACACCGGCAAGGACGCCGCGACCATCCGCAAGGACACCGACCGCGACAAGATCCTCACCGCCGAGGAAGCCAAGGACTACGGCATCATCGACACGGTGCTGGAGTACCGCAAACTCTCGGCTCAGCCCGGGTAGCCGACCGGCGAGGCCAAACGTTGTCGCTCGAGGGGCAATCGGTCTTCACTCAACCGCGGTTCGGCCACTAGGAATCGGTTGCCGCCGCGATAGCGGCGATATCGGTGGGCCGCACGCGGCAGCATCCTCCGACGATGCGTGCTCCGGCTGTTAGCCATTGCGGAACCAGTTCGGGTGAAAAGCGTGTCAACCCCACCCAGGCACGGCCAACCGCGTCCCAGGTCTGACCGCTGTTCGGGTAGACAATCACCGGCTTGTCCGTCACTTCGCGTGCCAGCCGGATCGCGGGCAACACGTCGGCGGGTGCGCAGCAGTTGACGCCGACCGCGACGATCTCCGGCACACCAGCGGCGACCGAGAACGCCTCCGACAGCGGCTGACCCGCGCGGGTATACGGGCCCTCGATCGTGTAGCTCAGCCAGGCCGGCACGCCCAGGTCCCGAACCAGATTCATCAGAGCTTCGGCCTCGTCGACATCGGGTACCGTTTCGAACGCCAACACGTCGGCCCCGGCATCGGCGAGAACCTCCAGCCGCGGCCCGTGCCAATCGGCCAGCTGCTTGACACTCAGCCCGTAGCGGCCGCGATACTCCGACCCGTCGGCCAGCGCCGCGCCATACGGCCCCACCGACGCCGCCACCCAGCGTTGTCCACCCAGCTCGTCCCGCGCAGTCTGCGCCAGCTCGACGCTGCGCCGCAACAACCCCGCCGCCTCGACGCGACCGATCCCGCGGCCCGCGAAACCGTCAAAGGACGCCTGGTAGCTGGCGGTCGTGGCGATCGCCGCACCCGCGCGGAAGAAAGCGGCATGTACGGCGACGATCTCCTGGGGAGCGTCGACAAGCAGCCGGGCCGACCAGAGCGCATCGGACAAATCGTGGCCGCGGGCCTCCAATTCGGTGGCCAAACCGCCATCGCTGATCAGCACGGTATCGTGGGGCACGGCCAAGACCACGGCGTAACTCTACGGACCGCGGAATCCGTGCCCTCCGGTGCGATAACGGCGGCGACACGCCCAGGACACGGTCTGGCGTTCCATCCCGCGGTGCACACAGGTAGGCGATATGTTCACTGTGGGCGCACGGGCGGCGGGCACCGTGCGAAATACCACCGACGCGATTCGCCGCGTTGGGTCGCGACCCACCCGAACAAGCGGGTAGCGTCGGGACAGACGCCCGAGACGACCAGGCTGACAGCGAACGTAAGAAAGTAGGGACCCCACCACCATGGCGCGCATCGGAGACGGCGGTGACCTGCTGAAGTGCTCGTTCTGTGGCAAAAGCCAGAAGCAGGTCAAGAAGCTCATCGCGGGTCCCGGCGTGTATATCTGCGACGAATGCATCGACCTGTGCAACGAGATCATCGAAGAGGAACTCGCCGACGCTGACGACGTCAAACTCGACGAACTGCCCAAACCCGTCGAGATTCGGGACTTCCTCGAGAGCTACGTCATCGGCCAGGACACCGCCAAGCGCACCCTGGCCGTCGCCGTATACAACCACTACAAGCGCATCCAGGCCGGTGAGAAGACCCGCGATTCGCGGACCGAGGTCGTCGAGCTGGCCAAGTCCAACATCCTGATGCTCGGCCCCACCGGCTGCGGCAAGACCTACCTCGCGCAGACGCTCGCGAAGATGCTCAACGTGCCCTTCGCGATAGCGGACGCCACGGCACTCACCGAGGCCGGCTACGTCGGCGAGGACGTCGAGAACATTCTGCTCAAGCTGATCCAAGCCGCCGACTACGACGTCAAACGCGCCGAGACCGGCATCATCTACATCGACGAGGTCGACAAGATCGCCCGCAAGTCCGAGAATCCGTCGATCACCCGCGACGTCTCCGGCGAGGGCGTGCAGCAGGCGCTGCTCAAGATTCTCGAGGGCACCCAGGCGTCGGTGCCTCCCCAGGGTGGGCGCAAGCACCCGCACCAGGAGTTCATCCAGATCGACACCACCAATGTGCTGTTCATCGTTGCGGGTGCGTTCTCCGGCCTGGAGAGGATCGTCTCGGATCGCATCGGCAAGCGCGGTCTTGGATTCGGTGCCGAGGTGCACTCCAAGGCCGAGATCGACACCCAGGACCACTTCGCCGACGTCATGCCCGAGGATCTGATCAAATACGGGCTGATCCCGGAGTTCATCGGCCGCCTGCCGGTCATCGCATCGGTCACCAACCTGGACAAGGAGTCGCTCGTCCAGATCCTGTCCAAGCCGAAGAACGCGCTGGTCAAGCAGTACACCAGGCTGTTCGAGATGGACGGGGTGGAGCTGGAGTTCACGGAGGACTCGCTGGAGGCGATCGCCGACCAGGCCATCCACCGCGGCACCGGCGCCCGCGGCTTGCGCGCCATCATGGAAGAGGTCCTGCTGCCGGTGATGTACGACATCCCGAGCCGCGACGACGTCGCCAAGGTCGTGGTCACCAAGGAGACCGTGCAGGACAACGTGCTGCCCACGATCGTCCCGCGCAAGCCGTCGCGCGCCGAGCGTCGCGAAAAGAGCGCGTAGTTCCGACCGTGCCGCTTAGGCCCGCCGACGCCCTTCCAATGCGGTGCGTAACCCATGTCGCTTGACAACCGGGGCGACTGTCGCCGTCGCGGTGTCGGCGCTGAACATGCGTTCCGATGCGGTTTCGGGCGCATCGTCGGATGTGGCGGTCAGGAATCGATCGGGGAGCGCAAGCTTGTGAATTGTGCGCAGGGTCAGCAGATACTGACGCGCCATCGGACCGGTGGTGTAGGGCAGATCGTACTTGTCGCACAACGCCCGCACTCGTTGGGCGATCTGTGCATAGCGATTACTGGGCAGGTCGGGGAACAGGTGATGTTCGATCTGGTAACAGAGGTTGCCGCTCAGAAACGCAAGGACGGGTCCCGCATCGAAGTTCGCGCTGCCCAGCATCTGTCGCAGATACCATTCTGACTTGGTCTCTTCTTCGACTACCTCTGGGTTGAATTTCTCTGCGCCGTCGGGGAAGTGACCGCAGAAGATCACGACGTAGGCCCAAAGATTTCTGATCAGGTTCGCGGTGGCGTTGGCCGTCAGGACCCGCCGCCACCGTCGGAAGCCCATCGCCGGAAACAGCAGATAGTCCTTGGTGACTTGGCGGGTGATCTTGCGGCGCAGCGCCTTGCCCTCCGCCAAAGCTTCCTCTTCTGTGGTCGCGCATTCGCGCGCCGCGTGCAGGCCATGGAGGGCAATGCCCCACTCGAATACCGCTGCCAGCAAGAAGTTTCGAAGTGGCTGGACGAGGAAAGCCGGTTTCCAGGACTGGTCGCGGGTCACCCGCATGATGCCGAAGCCGATGTCGTCGTCGATCTCGAGGACGTTGGCGAACACGTGGTGGATGTAGTTGTGCGAGTACCGCCATTGCGACGAGAGACCGGCCATGTCCATCTCCCACGTGCGTGAGTGGATCTCCGGGTCGTTCATCCAATCCCATTGGCCGTGAGTCACATTGTGGCTGATTTCCATGTTCTCGATGCTCTTCGCAACGGCCAAACCGATCGTCCCCGCAAGCCAGCCTGTCCTGCTCCGGCTGCAGTGGATCACCAGCCGCGCCGCGGCGTCCAGCGTCCGCTGGAAAAGGATCGTGCGACGAATGTAGGCCGCGTCCTTCTCGCCGAGGGTCTCCTCGACATCGCGGCGTATCGCGTCGAGTTCGCGTCCGAGCTCCTCGACGTCCGCCTCGCTCAAATGCGCGTATACCGCAACGTCCGTTATTGCCACTTCGATGTTCTTCTCGCAGGTCCCACTATACGAGCCTACCGCGGGCAGGACGCACCACGGCCCCACATGCGAGCCGACATCTTGGCGGCCGCGGTAGTGCTCTGTGCGTCACTGAGAGCGTCGTGATCCGGTCGGGTCGGCTGTAGACGTTCATCGAGTCGCCGCGCAGGAACGCCACCAACGTCACCCCCGACTGGCTGGCCAGGTCGACGGCGAGCGATGACGGCGCCGACACCGCGGCGAGGATGGGGATGCCCGCCATCACAGCCTTCTGGGTGAGTTCGAACGAGGCCCGACCGCTGACCAGTAGGACGGTCGCGTTCAGCGGAATTCGGTCGTTCTCGAGCGCCCAGCCGATCACCTTGTCCACGGCGTTGTGCCGGCCGATGTCCTCGCGCACGACGAGCAGGGTGCCGTCGACATCGAACAGCGCGGCGCCGTGCAGCCCCCCGGTGCTTTCGAAAACCTTCTGTGCGGCACGTAGTTCGTGCGGCAGCCCGGTCAGTGTGTCGGCGGCGACGGTCGCCGGATCATCACCCGGGCAGTAGCGGCTGATCGTTCGCACGGCCTCCAGCGACGCCTTGCCGCACACGCCGCACGACGAGGTGGTGTAGAAGTTGCGGGTGACATCAAGGTCAGGCGGCCGGACGTCAGGGGCCAGCGTCACGTCGAGGACGTTGTAGGTGTTGGGTGCCCCATCCCCTCGGCAGTAGCGCACCGTGAGCACGTCGTCGCGACGCCCGATCACGCCTTCGGTGAGCAGAAACCCTTGAGCGAGTGCGATATCCGAGCCGGGCGTGCGCATTGTGACGGTCACCGGGGCGCCGTTCACCCGGATCTCGAGCGGTTCCTCGACCACCAGTGTCTCGGGCCGGCGCACCGCGTCGGCGGCGGTGACGTGCCGGACCGGGCGCCGCGCCGTTACTCGGCCCATGTGGCACCACTCACCAGGTCATGACGTTGACTCGCCGGCTCCAGGCGGATGACAACGGCCTTCGACACCGGCGTGTTCGACTTGGCTGCAACGTGATCCAACGCGACGAGCGCATTGGTCTCCGGGTAGTACGCGGCGGCATTGCCGACCGGCGTGGAATAGGCCACCACCATGAAGTCCTTCGCACGCCGCTGCTGCAGCTGGCCGTCACCGTTGGTGAACTCTGACACCAGATCTACTCGGTCGCCTGGGGACAACCCGAACGTCTCGATGTCGGCGGGATTGACGAACACTACCCGCCGGCCGCCGTGCACGCCCCGGTAGCGGTCGTCGAGGCCGTAGATGGTGGTGTTGTACTGGTCGTGGCTGCGGATCGTCTGCAGCACCAGCCGGCCGGGCGGAATCGGCACCCATTCGAGCGGATTCACCGCGAAGTTGGCTTTGCCTGTGCTGGTGGGGAATTCGCGTGAGTCGCGCGGGCTGTGCGGCAGCTGGAAGCCGTCGGGTTGGCGCACCTTTCGGTTGTAGTCCTCGCAGCCGGGCACCACCGCGGCGATCGCATCGCGGACGGCGTCGTAGTCGGTGTTGAACCTCTGCCACGGCACCGGGTGATCAGCGCCGAACACGGCCTGGGCGAGCTGGCAGACGATGGCGACCTCGCTGCGCACCTCGGGGCTGGGCGGCTGCAGGCTGCCCCTGGAAAGGTGCACCATCGACATCGAATCCTCGACCGACACTTGCTGTTTGACGCCGTTTTGAATGTCCTTGTCGGTTCGGCCCAGCGACGGCAGGATCAACGCTTCGCGGCCGTGCACCACGTGGCTGCGGTTCAGTTTCGTCGAGACCTGCACCGTGAGTGAGCAATTGCGCAGCGCCGCCTCGGTGACGGCGGTGTCGGGGGTGGCCGACGCGAAGTTACCGCCCATGCCCATGAACACCTTTGCGCGTCCGTCGCGCATCGCGCGGATCGCCCCGACGGTGTCCACCCCGTGCTCGCGCGGGCTGGTGATGCCGAAGTGGCGGTCGAGCGCGGCGAGGAACCTCTCCGGCATCTTCTCCCAGATGCCCATCGTGCGGTCGCCCTGCACGTTTGAGTGACCGCGGACGGGGCACAATCCGGCGCCGGGCTTGCCGATCATGCCGCGCATCAACAGAACGTTGGTGATCTCCGAGATCATCGCCACGGCGTGGCGGTGCTGGGTCAGGCCCATCGCCCAACACACGATGATGCGGTCGGACTCGATCATCATCTTGGCGACGCGATCCAGCTGCGCCCGGTCGATGCCCGTCGCCTCCAGCACGGTATCGATGCCGACGCCGCGGGTCTGGGCTTCGTACTGCTCGAAGTTCGCGCAGTGGTTGTCGACGAACTCGCGGTCCACCACCGAACCGGGCGCGCGGTCGTCGGCCTCCAGCAGCAGCCGGCCCAGTCCCGCGAACAGCGCCATGTCGCCGCCGAGGCGGATCTGCACGAACTCGTCGGCGATCGGAATGCCCTTGCCGACCACCCCGTGCACCTTCTGCGGATCCTTGAAGCGGATCAGCCCGGCTTCCGGCAGGGGATTGACCGCAATGATCGTGGCCCCGTTGTCCTTCGCCTTCTCCAGCGTCGAGAGCATGCGCGGATGATTGGTGCCCGGGTTCTGCCCGCAGATCATGATCAGGTCGGCGTTGACGACGTCGTCGACGGTGACCGAACCCTTCCCGACGCCGATCGCCTCGATGAGGGCGGCACCGGACGACTCGTGGCACATGTTCGAGCAGTCCGGCAGGTTGTTGGTGCCCAGGCAGCGGGCGAAGAGCTGATAGAGGAACGCCGCCTCGTTGCTGGTCCGCCCCGACGTGTAGAACACCGCCTCGTCGGGACCATCCAGTGCGCGCAGGTGATCGGCGATCATCCGGAAGGCGTCGTCCCAGCTGACCGGGCGGTAGTGAGTGTCGCCGTCGCGCAACGCCATTGGATGCGTCAGGCGGCCCTGTTGGCTCAGCCAGTACTCGGGGCGGGTCTGAAGATCCGACAGCGAGTGCCGGGCAAAGAACTCCGGCGTGACGACGCGCTTGGTGGCCTCCTCAGCCACCGCCTTGGCGCCGTTCTCGCAGAACTCGGCGAACCTGCGGCCGCCGTGTTCCTCCGGCCACGCGCAGCCCGGGCAGTCGAAGCCGTGGCGCTGATTGAGCCGGAAGAGTGAGGCCGCGGTGCGCCACGGCCCCATCGACTTCAAGCTGCGCTGCATCGACACCATCACCGCCGTCACGCCGGCGGCTTGCCGCTCGGCTCCGGTCGCGACCGTGTCCTGTTCGTCGTAGTTCACCTCGATGTCGCGGGTGACATTGCGTCCCCTCAGCAGCCTTCGAAGCCCCATGTGCTCAATCTATGCCCTATGCCGGTGCCCCCACCCCGCGCGACCGTGCGTGTCTGCCACGCGACACGCCGTGTTCGCACCGGCAGATGCGCACGCTCGCGAGGGCCGTCTTACACAGCGAGGTGTACGGTGGTGTCATGTCGCGGACAAACATCGAGATTGACGACGACTTGATCGCAGCCGCGCAGCGGATGTACCGGCTCAGTTCCAAACGCAGCGCGGTCGACCTCGCGTTGCGCCGGCTCGTTGGTGAGGCGCTGAATCGCGATGAGGCACTCGCGCTGCAGGGCACCGGCTTTGACTACACGAATGACGAGATTGAGTCATTCTCAGAGGCGTAGATGATCGTCGACACGTCTGTTTGGGTCGATTACTTCACACGCGCCGACACGGCGGCCAGTCAGTGGCTGGCCGATCGGATAGCAGCTGAGTCGTCGATCATCGTGCCGGATGTCGTGCTGACGGAGCTGCTCATCGGGACGACCGATGACGCCAAGGCTGATCTGTGGCGCAGGCTTCTGCAGCGCTTTGACGTCGAACCCCTCGCGCCGGTGCGCGACGCCGAGGACGCCGCCGCCATCCATCGCCGGTGTCGTCGCCGGGGCGACACCGTGCGAAGCGTGATCGATTGCCTGGTTGCGGCAATGGCGCTGCGGCTCGATGTGGTCGTGGCACACCGCGATCGCGACTTCGAGGTCATCCGTGTGCACTGCGGCCTGCGTACCGAGCCGCTGCTGTAGATGCGTGAGCTACTGATATTGGCCGCGCGAACGTGCAGCCACTGCGAAAAAATCGCGGAAAATTCGCAGTGGGCGCACGTTCGCGGCTAAGGGGCTCACGTGTTTTGGGGGAAGCCGAGCTCGATGCCGCCGTGGCTGGGGTCGAGCCAGCGGCTGGTGACCGCCTTGCCACGGGTGAAGAACTGCACGCCCTCGGTGCCGTGGGCGTGCGAGTCGCCGAACAGCGACGCCTTCCACCCGCCGAAGCTGAAGTACGCCATCGGCACGGGGATCGGCACGTTGATGCCGACCATCCCGACTTCCACCTCGTTCTGGAAGCGCCGCGCCGCGCCGCCGTCGTTGGTGAAGATCGCGGTGCCGTTGCCGTACGGGTTGGCGTTGACCAGATCCAGCGCCTCGTCGTAGGACTCGACCCGTACCACCGACAGCACCGGCCCGAAGATCTCGTCGGTGTAGACGCTCATCTGCGGGGTGACCTGGTCGATCAGAGTCGGGCCGAGCCAGAAGCCGTCCGCTCCGCCGTCCGCGTAACCTCGCGGCCGTCGACGACGACCTTGGCGCCATCGGACTCGCCCGCGTCGATGTACGACGCCACCTTGTCGCGATGCGCCTTGGTCACCAGCGGACCCATGTCGGCGTCGCGGGTGCCGTCGCCGGTCTTGATCGTCCGCGCCCGCTCGGCGATCTTGTCGACGAGCTCGTCGGCGATGGGCCCGACCGCGACCGCGGCCGAGATCGCCATGCAACGCTCACCGGCCGAGCCGAACCCGGCGTTGACCATCGCATCGGCGGCCAGGTCGAGGTCGGCGTCGGGCAGGATCACCGCGTGGTTCTTCGCGCCGCCCAGCGCCTGCACGCGCTTGCCGGCGGCGGTGGCGGTGGTGTAGACGTACTGCGCGATCGGCGTGGACCCGACGAAACTGATCGACTTGATCGCCCGGTTGGTCAGCAGTTCGTCGACGACGGTCTTGTCGCCCTGCAGCACGTTGAACACACCCGGCGGCAGCCCGGCTTCCGCCCACAGCTGCGCCAGCCACAGCGCCGCGGAAGGGTCCTTCTCGCTCGGCTTGAGCACCACGGTGTTGCCCGCGGCGATCGCGATCGGGAAGAACCACATCGGAACCATGGCGGGGAAGTTGAACGGGCTGATGATGCCCACCGGTCCGAGCGGCTGACGGATCGAGTACACGTCGACCTTGGTCGATGCGTTCTCGGTGAACGCGCCCTTCAGTAAGTGCGGTATGCCGCAGGCGAACTCGACGACCTCCTGGCCACGGCTGACCTCGCCGAGCGCGTCGGAGACCACCTTGCCGTGCTCGGCGGTGATGATACGGGCCAGCTCATGCTTGCGGGCGTTGAGCAGCTCGCGGAAGTTGAACAGGATCGCGGTGCGCTTGGCCAGCGACGTGTCCCGCCACGCCGGGAATGCGGCGGCGGCAGCATTTATCACGGCCCGGGCGTCCTCGGCGCTGCCGAGCGCCACCTCGCCGGTCACCTCGCCGGTGGCGGGGTTGGTGACCGGTGCAGTGGCGTCGCCGCTGCCGGGATAGGACTTGTTGTTGATCCAGTGGGTGATGGTGGTGGGCGCCATTTATGTTCTCATTTCCGGTATTTGGCGACGTAATCGCTCATGGTGGCAAGCTGGTAGCGCGAAACCTCGTGCGCGTTCTCGTCTTCGGCGAAGACCGACGACACCATGACGGTGTCGGGCCGGTCGTAGAACCCGATATCGGCGAGACCTGAGAAGAACTCATCCCAGTCGAGGTCGCCGTCGCCGATCTTCAGGTGCTGGTGGACCCGGGCCGGGTTACCGGGTGGATTGGTGATGTAGCGCAACCCGTGGCTGCGGCGGTGATCCATCGTGTCAGCGACGTGCACCAGTCGCAGTTTGTCGCCCGCCGCCCGCATGATCTCGGTCATGTTGCCGCCCATGTGGTAGCTGTGGCAGGCGACATACACCATGCCGATGTGGGGCGAGTTGATCCCGCGGATGATTCGCAGCGCCTCCAGGCCGTCCTCGACGAAGTCGTCGGGATGGGGATCGATCCGTACGTCGATGCCTTCTCGCTCGAAGATCGGCAGCAGTTCTTCCATCGAGCGGAAGAACGCGCGCTCGGATTCCTCGGCCCGTTCCGGTCGGCCGGAGAACTCGGTGTTGATCACGTTGACGCCGAGGCCGACGGTGATCTGAACCACCCGTTTCCAGTTGCGCACCGCGGCTTCTCGGGCGTCTTCGTCGGGACCTGACCAGCGCAGCACCGGCAATACCGACGCAATGCCCACGCCCGCCGCCGCGCATGCCGTGCGGAACTTCCTCACCAGCTCATCGTCGGCGCGCGGGTGGTTGTAGAACGGAATGAAGTCCCGGTGGGGAGTCAATTGCAGGTACTCGTATCCCAGGTCCGCGATGAGTCCAGGGAAGTCGAGCAACTCGTAGTCGTGATGAAACGGTGTGGGGTCGAGTGCGA
>CAWIDX010000011.1:0-67103 GCA_963834955.1 uncultured Actinomycetota bacterium | reverse complement strand
TCTCGACTGCACAGGTAACTTCTCTGGTATGCAGAAAAAGGCTGCGCCCGCCGATCCGCTTGCACCGCGATATCCGATCGAATCCGTCGACAATGCCCTGAAACTGGTGCTGCTGCTCGGCGAACGGCCGGAGATCCGGATGAGCGAGGCGAGCCGGTACCTGGGCGTCGCGTCGTCCACCGCGCATCGGCTGCTGGCGATGCTGCAGTACCGGGGGTTCGTCCGGCAGGATCCGGTGTCCAAGGCCTATCGGCCGGGCCCGGCGCTCACCGGGGTGGCGTTCTCGATCTTCGGTCGCCTGAACATCCAGGGCATCGCCACGCCGGTCATGCGCGACCTCAGTGATCGCCTACGGGAATCGGTCCACGTCGGAATGCTGGACGGCGCCGGCGTGCGGTTCATCGCAGCCGTGGAGGGCCCGACCGCGGTCCGCGTCGCCTCCCGGCTGGGCCGCACGATGCCGGCGCACTGCACCTCGACGGGCAAGGCGATGCTCGCCCAGCTCCCGGAATCCGAACTGCGCCGACTGCTGCCCGACGAGCAGTTGGAACGCATTACGCCGCACTCGATCGGCAGCAGATCTCAATTGGAACGGGAGCTTTCCCGCGTCCGCAAGCAGGGCTACGCCACCAACCGGGAAGAGAGCGAGGAGGGGGTCGCCTCAGTCGCGGTGCCGATTCCGACCCGGGCGCCCGGGCTGCGGCTGGCTCTTAATGCCGCCGCTCCGCAGCACCGCCTGACCAAGTCGCAGTACGCGTCTGTTGCCGCCCCGCTTATCAAGGCCGCCAAGGAGATCGGCGATCAACTCGGCTGATCGCCGAGTCGCGCGACCTCGTGCCGCCAGGCCGCGTCGGCGGTGAAACTGGGCCCCAGATCGGGGAGGTCGTCCCAGTCCTGCTCGTCGATCTCGCGCGGCGTCACACCGGCAGCACGCACGCGCAGCGACATGAGGGCGAGCCGATCCAGGGCGATGGCTTGCAGCACCGATTGCTGCACGGTGGCGGCGGCGCTGACGATTCCGTGCCCGCGGCAGATGACCACGGGCCGTCCTTGCATGGCGGCGACCATCTCCTTGCCCAATCGGGCGTTGCGGATGAGCACCGCCCGTTCGTACACCGGCACTCCGCCGCGTGCGAGCCAGACGCCGGGAATGTCGAAGGCACCGTAGATCGGCCGGATGCGAGATGCCGGCGAGATCCGCGGCGACGACGTTCGGCGGATGTAGATGCGCGACCGCCCGATGCCGCGCGTCGGCAAGCATCGGTTCGGCATGCACCGGCAACTCGTTGGGGACGCGGTAGCCGTCGAGTTCGCCGGCGGCGCCGGCGGTGCCGTCGAAGCGGATGAGCCGGATGTCGGAGGGCCGCGTGAACGCCACCCCGGTGTCGCCGTCGCTGCGGCAGCGGATCAGCAGGCGTTCGTCGTCGACACGCAGGCTGAGGTGACCGAGGATTCCGTCGACCAGTCCGCGGGCCGCCGCGACCCGACAGCCCTGCGCCACCAGCGCGCGCTGCTCGTCAAGCATCGCGGCTCATGATCGCGCACCCAGCCCGAATCCGCCGTCGGGGTGGACTGTGTCGCCGGTGATGCCCCGGGACCGGTCGGAGGCGAAGAACACGAAACTCCACGCGTGATCTTCGCCGGACAGCGCGACGTTCAGCGGAGTCCGTGCCGCCAGGTCGCGTGCGCGGTCGGGGGTGTCGTCGAGGCGGGCGCTGTCCTGTCCCAGGCTGCGCAGACCGCGCAGGTCGGTGTTGAGGGTGCCGCCCGGCGCCACACCGTTGACCCGGATGCGGGGTGCGAGTTCGTAGGCAAGGGTGGCGACGAGTCCGCGCACGGCGAACTTCGACGACACGTACAGCGTCCCGCCGCGGCCGGGATAGAACGACGACGCGGACTCGGTCAGCACGATCGACGAACCGGTCTCTGCCTGCAGCGCCGGCACCGCGGCCTTCACCGACTGCAGATGGCTCAGCACGTTCGTCCGGAACATCTCGTCGAACGCCGCGGCGAGGTGGTCGGCGTCGATGTCGGTGATGCCCTGGTAGAAGTCGAAGATCCCGACGCAGTTGACCAGCGTGTCGAGCCCGCCGAAGGCAGCCACCGCGGCGGCGACGGCTTCGTCGTTGGCCTCGCGTGATGTCGCGTCGCCTTCGGTGACCGGCACCTCGGGCAGTTGCCGACGCAACTCGCCGCACTTTGCCGAGGTCGCGTTCGAGCACGGCGACCCGGGCGCCCTCGGCGCGGAAGGCGTCGAGAACCGCCCGGCCGATCCCGGATCCGGCGCCCACGACAAGGGCCCGCTTGCCGTCGAGCCATCCGGTCATCGCGGTTCGTCCTCGTCGGGAAGCAGCGGGGCGTTCATGTTGCCGACCATCGCCGCCAGCGTGCGGGGATTCTGCCAGGTCAGGGCCTCGACCTCCAGCGCGTCGAGGGTTATCCACTGTCCGGACCTGGGCGCGGTGATCAACAACCGCGATCCGTTGCGGGTGTCGACGCGGCGCACCACGACCTCGGTGAATTCGTTTGCGACAGTGAGTGGTTCGCCTACCGCGCCGAGGAGCAGCAGGGCAAACTCGTCGGCACTCACAGGAACACCGCCAGGTTCTGCATCCGGATCACCGACTCGTCGACGACGATCGTGCGGCGCGCCAGCCGCCACCGTTCGTCCTCGCGGCGCAGCAGGTCTTCGCGACCGCAGGAGACCAGCGCGCTCTCGTTGACGTCGCCGCGGCTGCGGAAGAGCAGTTCGGCGGATTCGACGACCAGATGCGCGTCGTCCCGGCGGGCGAACGTGCGCACGTTGGTGATGTAGTGGCGCAGCCGCGACGGCGGGTCCTCGGTCCAGGCGTGCTCGGTGCGGAACCGCGCGACCCGGCGGCCGAGCGAGTACTTGTTCTCGTCGAAATGGGCCATCCCCGGGGAGGTGTCGAATCCCGCGCCGAGCGCGGTGGTGACCCGCACGGGCATGACGTAGCGGACGTCGTCGGTCAGCGTGTCCAGCCACTCCTCGTAGCGCTGAGCATCCAGCAGGTACGCCTCGTCGACCAGGAACTGATGCGCCTGCAGGTGCCGAACGTCGTTGAACGGCAGCGGCTTCGCCAGCGGTTCGGTTGTCGTCATGCCGGCCTCGCCGGCTGCGCCAGCGGAGCGATGCCGCCGGGATTGTCGGCTGCCGACCGCCGTCCTCGCGATGGCGACCGGAGGCATCTGGAGATGGTCGGCCCACAGTTTGAGCAACTGTCGCTGGTTGTGCTCGTTGTAACCCACCTGCGCCCGCCCCGGCCCGTGGAACAGGTCTGGGCGGCAACGCCTCCACGACTGGCCGGTCGTCTTCGAGCAGACCCATCCGGCTGTTGAGCAGCAGCCGCCGTGCCATCGAACCGGCGGCCGTGTTGGTCAACGACACCCAGTTCTCCACGTCGTCCTGCTCGAACATGCCGGTCGACCCGAAGCACATCAGGTACGCCTTGTAGGAGTTCTCCTTGTACTGTTCGGACGCGGCCGAGTCGACGGCGAACCACGAGTACACCTCGGTCTCGTTCTCGCTGATCGGCTGCCACATGCCGGATGGAGATGAACGGCAGCACGTCGTCGCCGGCTTCGACCTTCGGCCAGTTGTGCACGAAGCTCATGTTCGGGAAGCACGTGGCGGCCGAGATCATGAAGCCGTCCTCGCCGACCAGTCTGTTGCTGCCGCGCGGTCCATACCTCCTTGATCCGGCCGACCATGTCGTCGGGGTAGCCGACGTAGCGCATGCGGTCCTCGAACGTGCCCGGCGGGAGCTTGTAGGTGGTGCCGCCGCCCTTGCCGGCCCAGTAGGTGGCGCCGTCCTTGCGCTTTTCGGCCTTGGGCTCTCGGAACAGACCGATCTCGACGACAGAGGTGTGGGTCTGCGGGGTGTGGTACATGTCGCCGGCGAAGTTCTCGGCGCCGATCTTCCAGTTCGCCTTGATCCGCCAGCGCTGCGGTCCGCGCACCTGCGAGCCCATGCGCGCTCTGCCTGGTGTAGAAGTCCAGATAGAACCTGAAGTCGCCGAGGTAGTCCTCGAGCGGCTCGGCGCCGGCATCCATGCTGATGAAGATCAGGCCGTTGTAGCTGGCCAGGCTCGGCGCGGGCAGCAGGGTCTGGCCCTTCTTCTGGAACCCCTCTTCGCCGCCGTAGGCGTCGCGGTGGAACGGCAGGCCGGTGATGCGGCCATCGTTGCGGTAGGACCAGCCGTGGTACGGGCACCGGAAGTTCGAGGCATTGCCCATCTCCGCGCGGCACACCTGCATGCCGCGGTGCAGGCACATGTTGAACATCGCCCGGACGTCGCCCTTCGAATCGCGGGCGATGATGAACGAATCGTCGAGCACCCGGCGCACGACGTAGTCGCCGTCCTGCGGGACCTCGGACTCGTGCGCGACGAACAGCCAGGCCCGGCTGAACAACCGCTCCTTCTCCAGCTCGAAGATCTGCCGGTCGTTGTAGATGTGCGCGGGGATCATGCCGCGGCGGACGTCGTCGAAGAGTTGCGCATGGTCGGTCATGGAAAGCTCCATGGTCTGCTATACAGAGATTCAATTCCTCTCACTAGAGAATGCCGCACGCCGCTCGGCGTGGTCAACACCGCGGGCTCAGCCCAGGCTGCGCGACGCCGCCACCGAGTCGCTCCCACTGATGGGGCATTGAGGCTGGCCGATCGCGTGGTTAGCATCACGCTTCATGACGGCTGCCACGGAGCCGGCCCGCGCCGCATCGCAGAGCGAAATCACGGCGGAGATCGCCGGCATCGCTGCCGACTACCGGCGCCGGGGTAGGCGGGAAACGCAGCCGCGGCTCGACTACCCGCCGTACCGCAGCAGTATTCTGCGCCATCCCACATCTCCGCTACTGAGGGTTGATCCCGAGGAAATCGAATGCGGGGCGCCCTGCTTCGGCCACGAGGACGTCGACCCCCGCGATGCCGACCTGACCGCCGGCCATCGCGGTGAGCCGATCGGGGAGCGCATCGTCGTGACCGGACGGGTGCTCGACGGCGCGGGCCGGCCGGTGCCGGGTCAGCTGATCGAGATCTGGCAGGCCAACGCCAGCGGCCGATACCGTCACGAGGGTGACCAACACCCGGCCCCGATCGATCCGAACTTCCCCGGCATCGGCCGGTGTCTGACCGGTCCGGACGGCACGTACCGGTTCGTGACCGTCAAGCCCGGCCCGTATCCGTGGCGCAATCACCACAACGCCTGGCGCCCCGCGCACATCCACTTCTCGGTCTTCGGGACGGCGTTCACGCAGCGCCTCGTCACCCAGATGTACTTCCCGGGCGATCCGTTGTTCGGCCTGGATCCCATCTGCCAATCCATCGTCGATCCGGCCGCCCGCAGTCGGCTCGTGGCAACGTACGACCACGACATCACCGAGCCGGAGTACGCGACCGGCTACCGTTGGGACATCGTGTTGACCGGCAGCCGCCGGACCTGGACCGAGGCCGGCGCCGATTATGTCTGACCTGGCCGCCACCCCGGGGCAGACCGTCGGACCGTTCTTCCATGCGCTGCTGCGCCCCGGCGACAGCCGGTTGGTCGGTGACGCCCACGCGCATGCCGTCCGGTTGCACGGCGCGGTGTACGACGGCGCCGGTCGCGGGGTGCCGGACGCCCTGGTCGAGGTGTGGCAGACCGGCCCCGACGGCACTGTCGTCCGGCAGCCCGGATCGCTGCGCCGCGAGGACGACGTGTTCACCGGATGGGGCAGATCTGCTACCGACACCGACGGGCACTACGAGTTCACCACGCTGACACCGGGATCCACCACCGCCGGACGGCCGCCCTTCTTCGCGCTGGCCGTCTTCGCGCGCGGACTGTTGAACCGATTGTTCACCCGCGCCTATCTGCCCGGGGGCATCGTGGCGGCCGATCCGCTGTTGAACACCGTCGACGACGCTCGTCGGGACACCCTGATGTGCACCGCCGAACCGACCGGGTACCGCTTCGACATCCACCTGCAGGGCCCACGGGAGACGGTGTTTCTGGACTATCGCCGCGATCCGCCATGACGAATCTGTTGTGGCCCGGAGACCACCGGGCGAAAGACCTCATGACCGATCAGGCGCTGCTGAACGCGATGATCACGGTGGAATCCGCCTGGCTGAAGGCAGTCGCGACCGCCGGTCTGGCGCCGGCCGATTGTGCCGGTACCGACCTGCGCAACCTCGTCGATGCGCGGGACTGCGAGTCGCTCGCGGTCAGCGCCGAAGACGGCGGCAACCCGGTCATCGGTCTGGTCGCACTGCTGCGGGACCGCGCCGACCCCGCGGTCGCGCGATGGATCCACCGCGGCCTCACCAGCCAGGACGTCCTCGACACGGCACTGATGCTGGCGAGCCGGACTGCAGCTGATCACCTCACATCTGTTCTCGCCGAACAGATTTCGGCGTTGTGCACGCTGGTCGAGACGCACCGGCACACGCCGATGGTGGCCCGCACCCTCACCCAGCACGCCGTGCCCACCACGTTCGGCGCCAAAGCCGCCGGGTGGCTCGCCGGCGTCATTGACGCCCATGAGCGCGTCGTTGCGCTGGCAACCCCCGTCCAGATCGGCGGCGCAGCGGGAACACTCGCGGCCACAACGGAATTGGCGGTACTGGTCCGGGGCGCCCGAGAGCCCGCGCAGGTCTCCGCCCGCTTGATGCAAGACACCGCGCTCACCCTGGGCTTGACGGCACGAGCGCCCTGGCATACCACCCGGACGCCGGTGACCGCCGCGGCCGACGCGTGGGTCGGATGCACCGACGCCTGGGGTCACATCGCCTCCGACGTCGTCACGCTGGCCCGTCCGGAGATCGCCGAGTTGAGCGAACCCGCCACCGCCAACCGCGGCGGGTCGTCGACGATGCCGCACAAGCGCAACCCGGTGTTGTCCATCCTCATCCGCCGGGCCGCCCTGGCCGCGCCAGCCTTGGCGGCTGCGCTGCACACCGCCGCGGCGCTGGCCCACGACGAACGGCCCGACGGCGCCTGGCATGTCGAATGGGACACCCTGCGCACCCTGGCCCGCCGGACCGTTGTCGCCGGCTCGCAGTGCGGGGAACTTGTGGCCGGCCTGCAGGTTCATCCGGCGCGGATGGCCGAGAACCTGGCCGACGCCGACGTGCTCGCCGAACAGCGGGCCATCGCCGCCCTCGTCGACAAGGCCGCGTCGCCAACCTATTTCGGCGCCGTCGACGTGCTGATCGACCAAACCCTGGATCGTGCCCGGCGCGTCCTGGGAGAGCGCGGATGAGTACCCCCCGCATCGTCGGCTCGCGGCTGGCCGGCTCGTCCGACCAGCCGCTGCTGGTCGTGGGCCCCTCGCTCGGCACCACCGTCGCGGCGGTGTGGTCGGCGGCGGCGCGGCGCCTCGCCGACACCTACCACGTGGTCGGCTGGGACCTTCCCGGCCACGGCGCCAGCCCACCGCCGGTGGCCGCCTTCTCCATCGCCGACCTCGCCGCCGGCGTCGTCGACCTGGTGGACAACACCCTTGGCGGAGAGCCGTTCCGCTACGCCGGCGTGTCGGTGGCCGGCGCCGTCGGACTGCAGTTGGCACTCGACCACCCGCAGCGCATCGTGGCCGCGGCACTCATCTGCACCGCGGCCAAGATCGGCAGCCGGCAGGACTGGCGGTCCCGGGCGCGAACGGTGCGGGAGGCGGGTACCGCCGGCCTCGTCGCGCTGTCGGCTCAACGGTGGTTCGCGCCGGGATTCCCCGACCGCGACCCGGCCACCGCGACGGCGCTGCTGGTTGCGCTGCAAGACGTCGACGACACCGGCTATGCGAGAACCTGCGAGGCGCTCGCCGGCTTCGACGTACGCGACCGGCTTGCCGACATCGACGTCCCGGTCCTCGCGGTAGCCGGCGCGAAGGACGTCGCGACCCCGCCCGAGTTGCTGCGATTCATCGGCGCAGGCGTCGCACACGGGCGGTACGTCGAGGTGCCGGACGCAGCGCACCTCGCCCCGGCCGAACAGCCGGACCGGATCGCGACCCTGCTCGCAGAGTTGACGGAATGGAGAATCGATGACCGACAGCCGCTTTGACCGCGGCATGGCCGTGCGGCGTGAGGTGCTCGGCGACGCTCACGTAACCCGCGCCGACGCGCAGACCACCGACTTCACCCGCGACTTCCAGGCCCTCGTCACCGAATACGCCTGGGGCGCAATCTGGACCCGGCCGGGCCTGGACCGGCGCAGCCGCTCCATCATCGCCCTGACCGCGCTGGTCGCCCGCGGACATGACACCGAACTCGACCATGCACGTCCGGGCCGCGCTGCGCAACGGACTGTCGCCCGACGAGATCAAGGAGGTCCTGCTGCAGACGGCGGTCTACTGCGGCGTGCCGGACGCGAACACCGCGTTCCGGATCGCCCAGGAGGTGATCCGGGAGATCGACGCGCAGTGAGCATCGTTATCACCGACGTGCCTGCCGTCGCCGTCGACGGTATCGAAGACGGATCCACCGTCCTTATCGGCGGGTTCGGGATGGCCGGGATGCCCACCGTCCTCGTCGACGCCCTGATCCGGCAGGGTGCCACCGACCTCACGGTGGTCAGCAACAACGCCGGCAACGGCGACACGGGGCTGGCGGCGCTGCTGGCCGCGGGGCGGGTCCGCAAGATCATGTGTTCGTTTCCCCGCCAACGTGACTCATGGGTCTTCGATCGTCTCTACCGGGCCGGCCACATCGAACTCGAGCTGATAGCTCAAGGCAACCTCGCCGAGCGGTTGCGGGCAGCGGGCGCGGGCATCGGCGCATTCTTCAGCCCCACCGGGGTCGGCACACCGCTGGCGCAGGGAAAGGAATGCCGGACCATCGACGGCAGGCAGTACCTGCTGGAATATCCGATACGCGGCGACTATGCGCTGATCGGCGCCCACCGCGCGGACCGCCTCGGCAACCTGGTCTACCGCAAGACCGCCCGCAACTTCGGTCCGGTCATGGCGACGGCGGCGACCACCACCATCGCCGAGGTCGCCGAAGTCGTCGACATGGGCGTAATCGATCCCGAAACCGTTGTCACCCCAAGCATTTACGTTGACCGCGTACTCGATCGTCACCGCATTGCCGGCGCATCGGCATGACACCCGCCGTCGAGCACCTTGACCGAGGGCCGCTCAGCCGCGAAGAGTTGGCCGCGGCGGTGGCCCGCGACATCCCGGCGGGCTCGGTGGTGAACCTCGGCATCGGCCAGCCGACCACGGTGGCGGAATACCTGCGGCCCGACGCCGGAATCGTGCTGCACACCGAGAACGGGATGCTCGGCATGGGGCCGGAGGCCCGCGGTGACGAGATCGATCCCGATCTGATCAATGCGGGAAAGGTTCCGGTCACCGAACTGCCCGGCGCGGCCTACTTCGACCACGCCGCCTCCTTCGCGATGATGCGCGGCGGCCACCTCGACGTCTGCGTGATGGGCGCCTTCGAGGTCTCCTTCCACGGTGACCTGGCCAACTGGAGTACCGGCGCGCCGGATGCCATACCGGCCGTGGGCGGCGCGATGGACCTGGCCATCGGGGCCAAGTCCGTGTACGTGATGATGTCGCTGTTCGCCAAGGACGGGCGCGCCAAATTGGTTTCTCGGTGCAGCTACCCGTTGACCGGGATGCGCTGCGTCGACCGGGTTTACACCGACCTCGCCATCTTCCAACTCGACCCCGACACCGGTGTCGCCGTCCTGGAGACATTCGGGATCGGTGTCAGGGAGCTCGCGACGAGGTTGAACTTGCGTTAACTCCGGTGCCGAACTTACGGGCCAGACCACTTAGTCATAGATTCCCTCCAGGTACCAGCGCCGCTGGCGATAACACAGCAGCAGCGCCTGATTCGTCTCCAGCAGCACCTGAACTCGGGCGGTGCGCCCAGTGGTGGCCTCGGGGTCCCACCAGCGTTCGTCGACCGGCCACGGGCAGCTCCACCAGCGCAGTAGCCCGTCCCTATTGGGCGCGTCCAGTCGCGCCGGCTCTGTGGTAAACAGTCCCCTTGCGGTCACCCGCACCGGATTGCCTTGAGCGTCAAGAAGTTCCACCGGGTCGTCGAGCAGCACCGTCGGTGAGGGCTCGGGAAGTCGCCCCGGCCAGGGCTGGCGCGGATCGGCCCGTGGGGTGGGGTTCGTCACCAAACGGGACCAGCGTGATGCGCTCCGCCGGCCCGCGGCCGCCGGACAGCACCGGCACCTGCACGGCCTCCGGTCCGAGCAGCCCCTGCACGCGCACCAGCGCTCGGCGGGCCCGCAGCCGGTCTTCCTCGCCGGGGGACCCCCACAGCGGCAGTTGCAGCGCCTCGGCCGACACCACCTCCACCGGCCGCAGTCGCAGCGTGGTGATGGGTGCGGTCGGTCGGTCGTGTACCCGGCTGTTCAGCCACCCGTCGAGCTGCCAGCGCACCCGGTCGGCGGTGGCGTCCTCGGTCAGCGGTTCCGCGCAGCGCCAAACTCGGCTCAGCTCTTCGCCATTGGCGGTGACGGCGTGAATGGCCAGCCGCGTGCAGCCGACACCGGCCGACATCAACGTCTGGTGCAGCTGGCTGGCCAGCGAGCGACCCGCGAACGCCGCCGCGTCCACCCTGTCGATCGGCGGATCGCACGCCATCACCGCGTCGAGCTCCGGCGGGGGTTCCCGCCCGGACGGCCCGCGTTCGGGCTCACCGCGGGCGAACCGGTGCGCCGCCACGGCGTCGGTGCCGAACCGGGACGCCACGTCGGTGCGGGACAGCCCCGCGAACTGCCCGACCGTGCGAATTCCCAACCGCCACAGCAGATCCACTAAATCCGCACGGCCCTCGCCGGACAGGCTGGGCTCGGCGGCCAGCTCCCGGATCGACAGGCCCGCGAGAAACGCCGCGTCGCCGCCCGGTTCGACGATGCGGCCCGTCTTTGCGGCGAAGACGGCGGTGGACAGCTGATCTGCGATGCCGGCCTGACACTCGGCGCCCGCCGCCGACACCGCGTCGACCAGCCGCTCGGCCGCGGCCGGTTCGGAACCGAAGTAGCGGCCCGCCCCGCGGACGGGCAACACGAGCAGGCCGGGACGCAGCACCTCGGCGCGCGGCACGAGGTCGTCGACCGCGGCGGTCACCGGCTCGAAGAACCGGGCGTCGCGGCCGGGGTCGGCGGTGACGACATGCAGTTGCGGGCAACGGGCTTGGGCTTCGCGGCGGCGCAGGCCACGCCGCACCCCGGCCGCCCTCGCCGCCGCCGAGCAGGCGATCACACGGTTGGCCAGTGTCACCGCGATCGGTGCGGTCGGTGGCAGCTTTGCCGCGGCCGCCGCCGCGACCGCCGGCCAGTCCATGCACCACAGAGCGAGCACCCGGGAAGGCATGACATCAGAGCGCCGTTGCCAGCCTCGAACCGCATGAAATGGCCAGTTGCACACGGCCGATCCGGCCGCACCCAGGAGTGGCCCGGCCGGTCAGCTCGTACTCGCTGACCGTCGCCGCCAACCGCAACGTCGCTCCATGCCAGTCCCCCTCGGTGACCAGAAGCGTGCAGCCTCTGGTGCGCGCACGTGCGGTCACCGCCCTGGCCCGCGACATCGGCACCGATCGGCCGCCCAGCCCCAACACCACCAGATCCATCCCGTCCAGCAGCACGGCGGCCACCTCGACAGGGTCGCCGCCGGGATCGGGCACCACGGCCAACCGGGTCAAGTCCGCGCCCATCTCCACGGCGGCCAGCAGACCTACATCAGGCTGGCCGACGATGGCGACGTGACCACCGGCGGCCGTCACCCCGGCGGCCACCGACAACGGCAGCGATCGCGCTCCCGCGGCCACCACCACCGACCCGCGCGGCAACCCCATTGGGAGGAGTTCCACCAGTGATTCCGGGAGCGGCAGCAAAGACTGTGAGGACGGCAGTACCGCATCTTCGGGGTGCGGGGAGGAGTGCCCGCGGCTCATCCTCCCGGATACCGCCGTAATCTGGCGACGCAGCGTAAGTAGCTGCTCAGAGCGGTCGGATCGGTTCTTGACCGCCGTCGCTACCGTCATCGCCACACCTCCCCACATCGAAGTATTCGAATGTGTGTTCGATATACCGAGTAAACACCTCCCCGCCGACACCGTCAAGATGGGCTGTGTGTCGGATGGGCGGCCGTTCAGGCTGCAATTCGCTAACGCTCAGGGCTCGCCGTCGCACAGCTCGACGAGTCGGCTGGCGGTCCACGCCGGGGTGACGCCTGGCGCACGCAACAGATAGTGCACCCGCTCGTCCGCGGTCCAGCCGAACGCCTCGCCGAGTCCGTCCAGCATGGTGCGGAGGTAGGGAGCCGACGGCGTTGTGGGCTTGAGATTCTGCAGGGACGTGATGGTGAACATCGGCAACCCCTCCCGGTCATCCACGTACAGGAGGGTCTCGTAGACGTGGGACTGCACTGCCCATCGCCGGTCGACTCCGCTGCTCAGCGCCAGGTCGCTGCCGACCGGGCGCCTGGCTTCCTGGGCGACCACGTCGCTGAGCTGTCCGAAGGTGAGCAGGTATGCCCGCGCCGCCAGTTCGCCATCGGTGTGCGGGTTGTAGAAGGCCATGCCCCCGCCCCACACGCTGGACCTGCCCGCAAAGGTGAGGCCACCGGCCAGGTGGATCCCTACGTCTCGGCGGGGTGGCGACTGGTCACGACATCCCAGGTAGGTACGCCGGGCGCCCCGCGGACGTCCACCTGAGATGTAGCAGCCGAAACGCGCCGCGCGCATGTTCGATCCGTAGGCGACGTACCAGACAAGATCGTCGGTGCCCAGGCGCAGACTCAACCGACTACGGATCCCTCCTCGAGTGCCAGCTCCGCCTCCTGGAGAAGCATGGACTGTGCCTCCTCATAGATCCGCATTGCATTCTCGGGGTTGTCTCCGACCGCGGTCAGGCCGACGCGACCGCACTCGGTGAGGCAGCTGATCATGTGGAACACCACTCCCGTACGGCGCGACTGGTCGAAATGCAGACCAAGCTTCACGACGGTGTCGAAGAGATCCGAGACAGTCAGTGCCTTGAGTCGTTCGTCCTCGAAGTGGTCGGTCGCGACCAGGTACTTGGCGCTGCCACTGGGCGTCAGGAAGACCCCGCGCTCACCGTCGTAGGTTCCGTCTGTCAGGAACTGCAGGGTCAGGAACGGATGGGTGGTCCCTCCCTTGCGGAGGTTCAGCTCGATCGCGTAGGGCGTCCACGCGCCGCTCTCGTCCTGCACGACAACGAAATCCACCGCGAACCGTCCGAGCACACCGAGCTCCGCGAGATGCCGACCGATCACCATCGCGGGCTCCGCGATCGCCGCGGCGTAGCCGGGATCCGCCGGGAACACGCAGCCCAGGTACTTCTGACCGCTCGCACCGCCGAGAATCTGGTCGTGGGTGGACAGCAGCTCGACGGTGCCGTCCGGCAGTGCGCGCATCTGGACACTTGGACTGGTCAGCGCGACCCCGGTGATCCGCTCCTCGACGATGCCGCCGTGCTTCTCGAAGGCGGCCAGATAGACGTCGACAGCTAGGCTCTCCGCCTCTGGCTGTATGCCGAGCACGCGGTCAGTGATCGCAGCCGCCTCGTTCGACGAGCCAGGGGCCGGCAGCCCATGCAGGTCCAGCGAAGCGTTGCCGGCGCCGGAGACGCCCTCGTTGAGCTTCACGATCGCCTGCGTGAGCGACGGCCGTCTCGCGCGCATGCTCTGCACGCCGGCCACGATGTCGTCGACCGTGTGCAGGTCCTCCGCCCCGACCGGACACGGCACCCCGAGCTCCTCGAACATCCTGCGGCAGCCGGTCTTGCTGCCGAGGTCCGCGAGCCGGGGATCCGCGCCGTACATCGGGAGACCGAGACTGATGGCGACGTCCCGCTCGAGCGGTGTGGTGTTGTAGGGGATGAGGTGACTTCGGTCCAGGTTGGGGATGAGAGACCGGATCTCCCGCAGAAGTCGCGGCCGCGCAAGCAGTTTCGCGCTAAGCGGGACCGGTGACGCATCACCGACCGGGACCAGGGTGAGCCGGGCACGGGCATGACTGGGAATCACCCCGGGAAGCAACCCGAGGTAGTACTCCACGATCGATTCGGACACCGGCTGCGAGGTCACGTAGATCATGCGTAGCTGCGGCTGGCGGAGCAGCAGCAGCAGGAACAGTGCGCGTTCCTCCATCGCCTGCATGACGGTGCCACTCCCAGCGGTGGTGCGCTCGATGCTGATCGAGGGGACCACGACGACCGATTCGTCGTCCATGTCGAGCCGCATCGACTCCCAAACGGACGGCATCGCCAGTTGCAGATCATCGAAGCAGCGATAGCGGTCCGCCTCGTCGAGTTGCGACAGTTGTCGACCCGTTGCCGGTTGGCCTGGGGCCTGTAGTTGTTGTGTCATGTGCTCACCTGCCTGTCGTCGAGCGCGTTGATGTTGTGGACCCGCACCGAGCGGCTGAATCCCTTGGGCTGCACGTCGCCAACCATTTCCGCAACAGCCACATGCTCGGTGCGTGCGAGCACGCGGTCGGTGACCAGTACCTGCCAGGGGCCGGCGTCGGAACACAGCCGGGCGGCGAGATTCGTGACACTGCCGATCGCGGCGTAGTCGAAGCGGCCCTCGAAGCCGATCCTGCCGAGGGTCGCAAAGCCTTGGGCGATACCGATTCCCAGGGGGAGGTCATGGCCGTTGCGGAGCCAGCGGGCGGCAAGCCCGCGCACGGCGTCCCGGAGCTCCAGCGCCATCCGGACCGCACGCTCGGCCGCGTCGTCGCAAGGGATCGGGTCGTTGAAGAACACCATGATCCCGTCACCGGTGAACCGCTCGAGCGTGCCTTCGTATGCGTGGACCAGCGCCCCGATGGCCCGGTGATACTCGCCGAGCACTCCCATCACTTCCTCGGGCTCACTGGTCTCCGCGAACGGCGTGAAGTTCCTGAGATCGGTGAAGACCACCACTATCTCGCGGCGATGGCTCCGGAGGAGGCTCTCGTCGCCGACGACCAGATCGGCCAGTTGTGGCGACAGGAAGTGGCGCAGGCGGTTGGTGCGCTCCAACTCCGCCACCTGTTGGGCGACCCGAGTCTCGAGCTCCGTGTTCCAGCGGGTCAGCTCGTCGGCCTGTCGCCGGATGGTGTCGTGGAACCGCTTGATCCGCGCCAGCGACGCCACCCGGGCTACCAGCTCGCTCTGGTCGAACGGCTTGGTGACGAAGTCGTCGGCTCCCGATTCGAGTGCGGCCAAACGTTGTTCACTTCCGCTGGCCGTGATCATCACGACGGGAAGGAACGCGGTCGCCGGGTTGTCGCGAATTCGCCGGCAGACTTCATGCCCGTCAATCCCTGGCATCACGATGTCGAGCAGGACGATGTCAACGTCCTCTGTCTCGAGCAACGCGAGCGCTTCCGCCCCCGACGATGTCGTGATAACCCGATATCCGCGAGGCGTGAGGACCGCGTCGAGAAGCCTCAAGTTGGGTGGCTGATCATCCACGGCCAGCACGGTCACGGGGAGGTCCATCACTTGGCCCGCCCTGAAGTTTCTCCCGTCGCTTCGCTCGCCCCGGAGAGGAACGCCTCGATCTGGCCGGGCAGTGCTCGCACGCTGATCGGCTTCTCGACGTATCCGTCGAAGCCGGCCAGCGATGCCCGCTCCCGATCCTCGGCCATCGCGAACGCGGTGACAGCGACGACGGGCACATCGCGTGCGAGAGTGCCCTGCCTCAACCTGTGGAGCGTTTCGGTTCCGTCGATGCCCGGAAGTTGGAGATCCATCAGGATCAGATCGGGGGGATCCTCCTCGGCGGCGCGTATCCCTTCCTCGCCTGAATGGGCCTCGATGACGTCGTACCCGGCGAACCCCAGGACGTCACGAACCAATTTGAGGTTCAACGGATTGTCCTCGACCACAAGGATTCTGCGCGGCGTCATGACGACTCCAAGGCACCCACGTGTCGCAGCGCATCGACCAGCTCGTCGCGACGAACCGGCTTGAGGAGATATACGTCGGCGCCGAGTGCAAGGCCGCGGGGCCGATCGTCGACCGCTGAGGCGATCACCACCGGGAGGGCGGCGGTGGCGGGCTCCGCCTTCAGCTCGGCCAGTACCTGCCAGCCGTCAAGCCGTGGCAGTTTGATGTCAAGCACAACCGCGGCCGGCCGCACCTTGCGCACCAGCTCGAGCGCCTCGACGCCGTCCCGGGCCCGCAGCACCCGAACCGGTGAGCCGTCCAGATAGGCCGAGAGGAGATCCAACGACGCCCGGTCGTCGTCGACGAGGACGACGGCGGCAAGCTCGTCACACCCGGGCGAGGCGACTTCGTCCCGCCGCTGCGGCAGGTCCGGGATCGAGAAGCCGAACGTGCTTCCGACGCCGGGGGTGCTCTCGAGCCACATCCGCCCTCCGAACAGCCCGACGATGCGTCGTGACAGCGTCAATCCAAGACCGGTGCCCTCCTCCTTCGGAGCTCCCCGGCGGCCCTGCTGGAAGGACTCGAAGATCCGTTCCTGGTCTTCGGGAGGCACCCCGATGCCGGTGTCGGTCACCGTGATGATGAGCTCGGTCCCGTCGCGGTAGGCCCGGACGGAAACGTCGCCGCCGTCGGGCGTGAACTTGACGGCGTTTGAGAGCAGGTTGAGAACGACCTGCTTGAAGCGCAACTCGTCAGCCTCGATCGTCCCGACGTCGTCGGCGACCTCCACGGTGACCGTGATGGCATGCAGAGTCGCGCGCTCGCGGACCATTGCCAGCGTGTAATCCAGTGCGCTGCTGACGCTGAAGGTGCTGGGCTCGAGCACCATATGACCCGCTTCGACCTTTGAGAGGTCCAGGATCTCGTTGAGCAGCTCAAGGAGGTGCCGGCCCGAGTTCCAGATGTCGTGCAGATACTCGTCCTGGCGCTCGTTGATCTCGCCGAACATGCGACCCAGCAGCACCTCGGAGAAACCGATCACCGCGTTCAACGGGGTTCGCAGTTCGTGGGACATGCTGGCCAGGAACTCCGACTTGTGGCGGCTGGCGATCTCGAGCTCGCTGGTCTTTGTCTCCAGCTCCCCGAACAGGCGTGCGTTGACGATGGCCAGCGCCGACTGGCTGGCGAAGGTCTGGAGCAGCTCGATCACGTCGGGTGGGAAAGTGCCCGTGCCGCGGCGCCCGATCACCAGCACGCCCACCATCTTGTCGCCGCGCAGCATGGGAACCGCGAGCACTGAGCGCCATCCGTCCCGGAACAGGATGTCGAGATGGGGGTCGCGCTCCGCCTGAGCAAGGTCGGGAACCTCGATAGGTCCATGGGTGAGCGCGGTTCGACCCACCAGGGTCGATTCCCGGTGGATCGTGATCGCCCGCAGTTGCTCCAGTAGGTCGCGGCTGCTGCCGAAAGCGGCACGGACGTGGAACGAGTCGCTCGACTCGTCGTACTCCATGATCGATCCGCCGTCGTTTCCGAGGGTGATGTCGCCGAAGCCGAGGTTGGTGAGCCGCACGGCGTTGCTGACGATCCGATCCAGGACCTCGTCGAGGTCGAGGCTCGAGCCGACGGCCTCGCCGACCTCCCGGAGAGCCTCCAGCTGCGCGACCTTGTTGGACAGCTCGGCCCCCCTGGACTCGAGTGCGCGCATCAGGCGGACCTGTCGCAACGCGATCGCAGCCTGAGCGGCGAAATCCTCGACTAGCTCACGCTCACGGACGTCGAAGGGCGCGACGTCGGTGCGCCACATGGACAGCACGCCGACGACCTCGTCCTGCAGGATCATCGGGGTGGAGAGCAGGGTGCGGTAACCCGCAATGCGCTGCAGATCGTGGCGTCCGTAATCCGCGTCGTCGAGCACGTCGGGAATCTGAATGGTGCACTTGTCCTCGGCTGCGCGCCCGATCGTGGACTCACGGTTCCTGGCAAGCGGATGGTCCTGCAGGTACTTGCGAAAGTCCTCCGGGATCTCGCCGGAGGCTCGGGCGAGGCGGAACACGTCGCCCTCGAGGAGATACAGGTTGGCGGCCTGCGCTCCGCACAGCCGTGCGGCGTATTCAAGGACGGTGTCCAGTACTTCCCCGGGGTTTACGGCGGCGCGACTGAGCGCAGCAAGGATCTCGCGGCTCGCGGCGGACTGCTCGCGTGCGTCTCGCAATTCCTGGCGCTCCGGGGGCAGACGCTTGATCGGTCGGGTGGCGTCTACCCGCGGTCGCTGCTCGAACGAGGCGCGCGAAGTGCTGGACGCGTGCTCGCTCAGATCCCCCACAGTTCCTCCGTCCGGCCTCGCCACAGTCTGTGCCTTTACCGTGGGCTGATTGCGGGAAACGCTGAAATTGACGACCGTAGCAGGTGCACTGTTGAGCGCGTCTTCACCGGGCCCGCACGACCGTGATCGTGGTCCACGCGCCGACGTGTATGCGATCGCCGTCGGTGAGGGGAGTTTCTTCGCCGTTTGCTAGGAAGTCCTCGCTGTCGTTGAGGCTGGTTCCGTTCGTCGATCCCAGGTCGGTGACGGTGAGACCTGAATCGCGGATCCGCAGCACTGCGTGTTGCGTGGAGACGCCGCGGTCGACCGGGTGGATGCCGAGGTCGATCTCGGGTTCCACGCCCTGGTCGTGGTTGTGCCTTCCGATCAGTGTGGTGTCCTTGTCCAGGCTGATTCGGCGTTCTGGGAAGTACTGCGGGAACTCGACTGTGTCGGGGCCTCCGCGGGCGAGGACGCGTTGATAGAACTCCCGGTCGGCGGCGACGACGGCGGTCCACACGACCGACGCTGCCGTGGGTGGTTGGGGCGGTACCGGTTCGGGCAGCGCCGAATCGTGTCCGCACGCTTCGCAGAAGCGGCCACTGACCGGCGCGTCGCAGGCGGGGCATGCCTTCACCTCGGGCGCAGGTGCCGGAGTGGGTTGTGCTTGGGGGCCTCCGATTGGGGCCCCGCACACGTCGCAGTAGTCCTCGGCTGCTGAGGTGTGTCCTTCGACGCAGGTCGGCATCAGGTCTCCTTCCGCACTCGGGCGGTTCTGGTTGATCGCGCGTCGAGGGCCATCTCGTCTGCCGCGGCTATCTCGCGTCGCAGCCGCACCGTGCCGGTCTTTTCGTCGACTTCGACCACTCCTCTGAGCAGTTTGGCCGTTCCGTCGTTGCCCGATTCCAGGGCGAGTTCCATCGCGCGCTGCAGTTTGGCGGTCGCGGTCTTGACGTCCCCGGCCTTGCGTGCGCTCAACCCCTCCTGGACTGCTTGCGCCAACTCGGCCTGGCCGGTGTAGTGCGCCACCCGGTGACTGATCTGGGCCGACAGCGCCGTGTCGGCGGTCCACACCGCCTTCACGAGGCCCTCACCCAGAACCTGGTCGCCCGCAACGACACTCACCCGCGCAGCGAGCTTCTCGCGTCCGGCCGCCGCGGGTTCGACCTCGACTTGAATGTGGTAATCGCGGTCCTCGGCGCCCCAGGAGCCCAGCGGGTATTCCCCGCTCTGATTTCCTGAGTCGACTCGACGCTGCGTCAGGTCTTCGACGGTCGGCGCGACCTGTTTGACGAACGCGACGCGGGCGCCTGCAGGTGTCCACAGGCGCAAGGTCACGTCGGGAATCGACTTGCTCATCGACGTGCGCATCATCGCCGCGAAATCATCCGCGAGGTCTTCCGGATCGGCGACGATGTCCACCGTTCCAAGCAGCGCGGACGAGATCTCTCGCAGCTCCTCGACGTGCCAGTTGGTTCCCACTCCTCGGCAGTCGCAGGTGAATTCGCCCTCGCTGAGGCCGATTTGCTCCCCCAGTTGTTCGGGGGTTTCGTGCTCGTCCTTGCCGTCGGTGAGCAGGATCGCGTGGGTGAGCGCTCCCGGGTGTGCTACCACGATTCCGCGGACGTGCGCGAGCCAGGTGCCCATCGCGGTCCCGCCGCCGGGCCGCAGCCCGTCGACGGCGCGCGTCGCCGCCGCCTTGGTCGCTGCACTCGCCGGCGTCGGCCATCCGTCTTCGGGGTAGACGGCGGTGGCCTTTTCGGTGCCGGCGACGATCGTGAAGTAGGTGCCGTCGACGAGTTCGTCGATGGCGGCCGCGGTAGCGCGTTTCGCCGCGTCGAACTTGTCGACCGGTGACTGCATCGAACTCGAGCAGTCGATGATGATGGCCTCGACCCGGTCCGTTGGTGCGGCCAGGCCAGAGGGGTTGGCCGCGACCTCGTCTCCCGCCGCGATGCTGACGATCGCGTCGACCGTCCCGGTTCCCTCCGCGAGGTAGGGATTGTGGTCGACATCGACAAGAATGCCGGAAATGCCTTGCTGTTCAGCCGAACTCATGAAACTCTCCGATCGGGACTATTGCGACGGTGATGTTGTCCTGGCCACCGGCTTGTAGCGCGTATTCGACGAGCGCGCGCGCTGTCGCGGTCGCGTCGGCACCGGTGCAGAGCCGTCCGATATCGGCGGCGTCGGGCAGGTAGTTCCAGAGTCCGTCGGTGCACAGCAACAGCGAGCCCGAGCCGGCGGTGGTGATCGTCTGCACGCTCGATTCCGACCACGGCTTCGGTTCGGAGTCGGCGCCGAGCCAACGGGTCAGTGTGTGTGCGCCGGCTTGCACGGCTTCCGAGTCGGCCGCGGCACCGGCAGTGATCAGTTCCTGAGCCAGGGAGTCGTCGACGGTCAGACTGTTGCGGTGGCGCCGGCGGTTCGGGAAGCCAATACGCCCTGCTGTCGCCAACGTTGCCGACCGTGATCTGCACCTGTCCTGCGGCGGTCGGGACCACTGCCGCCGCGGTATACGTACAGGACGGTGCGGTCGATGGATCCTTGTCGGTCTTTGCAGCCGCCGCAGCCTTCGCCGCGTCCGCCAAACCCGCCAACACGGCCGCGCGCGCCTTGCGGGACGCGGCGAGCGCAGTGAGCATCGCATCCACACCGGCATTTGCGGCGGCGACCGCGGCCATGTGCGCATCACCGGAGGTGGAGACCCCGTCACACACGGCAACGGCGATCGCGCATGGCCGCCCGGTGACGCTGTCGACCACGATCCCGGCTGCGGCGGCGTCCTCGTTGCGGGTGTGTTCGAGGCCGCGGTCGGTGATCAGCACGACACCCGCGAGATCTGCCTCGTCGCGATCGGGGTCGGCGCGCCGATGGCCGCACACCGTGCAGTATCCGTCGGCGTAGGTTTCGTTGCCGCAGTCGGAGCACGGCCCCTCCACCGACCGTCCCGATCGCGGTACGGCGACTCGGCGGATCTCCGACAACGCAGCGCCGCAGCTCTCACAGAACCGGTCGGCGCGCCCAACGAGCGCTGCGCACTGCGGGCACGCCGCCTGCTGAGCGGTCATACGCGTGTCCTCGGCCGAACGGTATTTGCCTTCTCCACCAACGCGATCCGCTCCCACACGTCGGTCATTTCGTGCGCCAGAACGCGATAGCAGCGTTCCATCCCGGTCCGGATGCCCGGCTCGTTGAAATCGACGCCGAGCAGCCGCGTGGCGGTGTTCCTGTTCCCCGCCTGCAGCCAGCCCAACGCCGCGCCGAGCACCGTCAGCTGAATCGTCGCCCGCTTGGTGGCCGATTCCAGCTTCAGTGCTGCGGTGCGCTTGCCGGCATCGAGCAGCGTCTGCTCGTCCAGGTTCTCGGGGGTCCGGCCGTCGAGCAGGATCTCGATTGCGGTCGAGGCTGCAGCGGTGAAATGCGCCGACGCGGCGGTGACCTGGTCCAGCGCCGCGATCGCGCCGGCTCGGTCTCCCGCTCGCGCACGCTGCCTCGCCAGCCCGAATGCGGCGCTGACATAGTTGTGGTCTGTTCGCCACACCGTCTCGTAATAGCGCGCGGCGTCCGCGCCCGCGTCGCGCATTTCAGCGGTGGCCGCGATCGCCAGTTTGGGGGGAGCTCGCCGGGCAACATTGCCAGGACCGCATTGAAATCGGCTGCGGCCTTGTCGAATTCGCCCTCGAGCAGCGCGCATTGTCCGCTGTACCAATTCAGCCGCCAGTCCCCGGACATCACCGAATTCAGCTCGGCAAGCCGTTTACGGGCGTCCGCGGCGGCGCCGATCTCGAGTGACGCGCGGACCAGTCGCAGCGGGACCTCGATGGAGGAACTCCTGCCTTGGTCCGCACCGCCCCTGGCCCGGTAGAGCACGTGTTCGAGTTGAGCGAGCGGTGTGCCGCTCGTGGTGGCGAGCACCGCTGCGCCGGGGTCGCTGGGGTTCACTACGGGGACAGGCAGTGCCGCCACCACCTCAGCGGGGTCCGTCGGCACGTCCCGGCCTGTGCCGTAGACCGCGCGTTGCGGACTGAAGTAGGTCGACATCCGAGGCTGTTCGGTGTCGCCGTCGGCGGCCGCGATCTCGTGCAGCACGCCGGTCAGCTGGTCGGCCATCTCCGCCATGGACGAGAATCGTCGCCCCGGGTCGGGGTCGGTGGCGCGCAAGATCGCGCGGTACAACGATTCGTGCTTCGCCAGTACCGGTACGGTCTCGGGTCCGGGTAGCTGCTCGACGAAGTGTCCGCGGTCCTGCGGAACATCCATGACGAGAACGGCGAGCGTCCGCCCGACGGTGTACACATCACTGGCGACGGTCGGGCCGGTGTGGGCGATCTCGGGCGCCTGGTAGCCCAGGGTCCCGTAGATCGAGCTTTCCTCGTCGTCCATCTCGATGACCGCTCCGAGGTCGATCAGCTTGAGCTGCTCGTCGGCCTGTATCACGTTGTCCGGCTTGAAGTCGCAGTAGGCGAGTCCTTGCGTGTGCAGGTAGTCGAGTGCCGATGCGATCTCAACGATGTAGGCGACGGCCTGGTCCGGCGGAAGGGGAGCGTTCCGGGCCTTGCGGATCTGCTTGAGCGACAGGCCGCCGACGTACTCCATGACGATGTAGCCGACCGGGACCCCGGCGGAGTCGGCATGTTCGACGAAGTTGTAGATCCGGACGATGTTGGGGTGTTCCACCTCGGCGAGAGCGAGGACTTCGGCAGCGGCGGCGGCCATGGCGTCGGCGTCGCCGGAGTTCAGGAGGCCCTTGAGCACCACCCAGCGGTTGTGCACGTTGCGGTCGATCGCCAGGTAGATCCAGCCGAGGCCGCCGTGCGCGATGCATCCCTGCACCTCGTACTGCCCGCCCACGAAGTCGCCGCGAGAAAGCTTGGGAAGGAACGAGTATCGCGTGCCGCAATGGGTGCAGAAGCCCTCAGGACGCCCGGGTTGTCCGTCTCGTCCACGCCCGACAGGCTTGTGGCACTCGGGGTTGCCGCAGAACCGGTTACTCTCCGGCACTTGCGGGTCGGCCAGGATCGCGGTGGCTGGATCGACCTTCGGTATCCGCGGTATCGCGACAACCCCCGCGCCGAGTCGCCCGCGAGCGCTGGCAGCGCTCGACGACCCGGTGCGAGCCGTTTGCACCGATCGAGCCGGCGCGCTGCTCGGGACGGTCGCGGTGGTCGGCGATTGCGGCGCACCGGTTGCGGGCGCGGTGCCGCACACATCGCAGTAGCCGTCGACGACGGTCCCGGCGCATCCGGGTTCGGCGCAGGTCATTTTGTCTTTTCCCGCTTCTTGACTATCAACTGCTGGTAGTCGTTGATCGCGCGAGTCACGGCGCGAAGGTCGCACGGCCGTCGCGACAGCAGCCCGGCAGCGATCCGGCCGGACGCCAACAGGTCCGGATCCTCTCCCAGCCCGAGGCGGGCCGCCTTCGCCTGGTATGCCGTCAGCCTCCCCTTGAGTTCACTTCGGCGGTCGAGCAGGCCCTGGGCGAGATCCTCGTCTTCCCGCGCAACTCGCAGCGCCGCCTCGATCCGGCGTTGCAGCGACCGCAACGCCGCGGGATCCGGTGTGGTGATCGACCGTAGCTCCGCGCGGAGAGCCGGTTCGGAGTCGGTGTGCACCGGGATCGGGCCGGCCAACACCACTTGCTGGACGTGCGTGCGAACCTGTGCCTGCGCGCTGTGTCGCCGTCCGCAACTGTCCAGCTGCAGACGCCGTCTTCGCGAGGGCATTGGGCCAATCCGCTTGCAGCGCGGCCAGGTCGGCGATCGCGCTGATGCGCTTCTCGACTTGCGCCGGGTCAATGAGAGCGGATTCGGTCGCGGCAACAGTCAGCAGCTCGGCGATCTCCTTGGGGACTGCCGCACCGGCCTCGTCGAGTCGTTTTTGCGACGGCGCAAGCCGCTCGGCGATCAGCGAGTTGATCCCGTCGACGGCGTCGAGGAACTCGATCACGGCTGGGTAGGCGGCGCGCATCCGTTCCGCGGTGTCGGCGAGCCCGACACACTCGACCGCTTCACCGGGGTCGCTGATTTGACGCCGCGCCAACGGAATTCGCGCGCGCGAGACCTCCAGCGGGCGCTCGCGCAGCAGCCTCGTCAATTCGGCGCGGTCGTCGTCGTCGGGCCTCGTTCGGCGCGCCACGCAACGTCTGCGCCGATTCGAGGATCGATGTCATCCGCCCCAAGTCGTCCCACAGCTGCGCCAGTGATTTCTCGATCACCGTCCACCGTTGTGCGGTCACTCCGGTCGGCGGATAGCGACGCACGTGCACGAGCCCGGCGTGGCTGTCCAACTCCACCAATGTCGCCGACATGGACGCGACTTCCTTTGCGCGGGAGGCAAGTTCGCGGTCGATCTCGTCGGTGGTCAGCACGGCCATGGTCAGTCCTGGTACCTCGCTGTCGGTGGACCAGGCGACGGGCCGAGGTCTTGCAGTCGCGCCTCGTAGAGCCGCTCCCATGTTCCGTCGGCACGCATCTGGTCGAGGACTCCGTTGACGAATCGAACCAGGTCGCTGTTCTCCTTCTTGATGCCGACGCCATAGGGCTCGAGGCCCATGCTGTCACCGACCACCTGCACGTTCGGGTCTTGCTTGGCAAGTCCGGCCAGTACTGCGTCATCGGTGCTGACCGCGTCGACCTGTCCCTGCTGCAGCAGTAAAAGGCAGTCGGTCCAGGTACTCACCCCGAACAGCGTCGGCCTGGGGTCCAGTGCGAACAACTTGGGAAGCGAGGTCGTGCCCCATGCCGCACACACCCTCTTGCCCGAAAGCGCTGCGGCAGAATCGATTCCCGAACCCTTCACAGAGAGGATTTTCTGCTGGGCGTTGAAGTACGGAGTGGAGAATGCGACGACGTTTTTGCGGTCACATGTGATGGAGTAGGTCCGGACCACCATGTCAACCAAACCCGACTCCAAGAATGATTCGCGTTGACTCGCATCGACAACCCGCAATTGGATGCGGTCCGGATCGCCGAAGATGTGGCGGGCGATCTCGCGGGCGATGTCGATATCGAAGCCCTCCAGCTGGCCCGAAGACGGGTTCCGAAAGCCGAACAGATACGTGTTCTGGTCGACACCGACGACAAGCCGGCCGCGCTCGGCGATCGCCGCCATCGTCGAACCCGGTGGCATGGCGCCCGGAGCTGGCAACGGACCCGGGCGAAGGCTGGCCTCCCGATCACAGTCCGCATTTCCCGCGACCGGCGCGGTGGTCACTTGCTGCGCATCGGCCGGCCACGCCTCGACCGGCGCGACCGTCACGGGCGCCGGCGCCGGCGAGGACGCACATCCGGCAGCGGCGAGGGCAAGTGCCAGCAGCGCCGTCACAACCCGCGTTCTCACAGGAACTCCTTGAGCCGTGGCCACAAACCGACGACAGCCGCCACTGCAGCGACCACCATCAGCACGAGCGTCCCCGTCGGACTCCACGCCAACCGTGCGCCGGCTGCGGACACCCCGTCGCGGAGCGTGGCGCGCGTTTGTTCGATCTCGTTGCGCAGGCTGTTTTCGACGGCCGCGAATTGCGCAGCCGAGGCGTCTGGCTCGATACCGATTGCTTGCGCAACCGCGGCAGGATAGTCGCCGCCCTCGTACGCCTCCACCTGCTTGCGGTGGCTGGCAGTCCATTTCGCGACGGCGTCCGCAGCGGCCGGCGGCCCCGTGCCGAGCAGCACGGACAGCTCATCGATGTGACTGGAGAACGATTTTTCTCTAGCCGTGATGTCGCCACGCGCGATCAGCTGTAATGTCTCGTCGGTCCGGGCTTGCTGAGCGAGGATGCGTGCCTTCGCCAGTTGCCCGAATCTCGCGGTGCCCTCGGTTTGGCTTTGCTCAATGTTGACTGCCGCCAAGCGGATAGCGACGACGGTCCATCCGATGACCAGCAACGCCACAGCCGCGGTGACGATGAGCCCCAAGTTGAATTGCCGGTTCGTGCGGCCAACCAGGATCACGGAGCCGACAACTATCGCGGCCAGCACGAGTCCCAGCAGCACGAGACTGACTGTCGGCACCGAGCCGACGGCGCGCTGGTCGTCGTTGAGCGTGGCGAGATCGCCGGCGTAGATCTTCTCGGCGCCGGGAAGCAGCGCGTTCTGCATCAATGACGACGCTTCCCGCAAGTACGCGGACCCGATAACAAATCCCTGCCGGTTGTTCGCCCGGGCCGCCTCGATGAGCCCTGTGTAGGCAGCCAGCTTCGCCGACATTTCCGCCACCGCGGTGCGGGCCTCTGTATCGGTGGTCCCCGCGGTGACATCCGCCAGTGCCGATGCCGCGTCGGCCAAGGCTTGGTTGTAACGCGCCCGCATCGGGCCCGTTTCGACCCCGCTGGAAAGGAACTCTGAGGCCGCGGCGGCGTCGGCGGCCGACAGAGCGGCGTACAGCTTCTGCGCCGAGTAGGCGAGCGGCTCGGAACGGTCGAGAACCGCATTGTGCTCGGCGATCCGCCCGTCGAGCTGCGCCCCACACACCAGTCCGGCAATCACGCAGCAGGCTGCGACGGCGATCGCGATTATGCCGACGACCCCGGGCGTGGTGCGGGCAAGACGTCGCACCCACGCCACCGAAGTCCCCACGTCCAGCGTGGGCGGAGAGCCTATGTTGTCCACCTCCCCCTCCGAACGCGATCGTAACCGCAGAGGGGGTCCTCGTCCGGGGATCGAGATAGAAATGACCCAGCTGTGACGTGGGCCTTCTCGTTGGTGGAGCTGCCGCTAGTGGTCTCGCTCGTAAGTTTGTCGGGGTCGAAACCAGGGTGCCCGGCCGGTAGCCGCGCCTGGGCGGTGCACAAGGCTTGCGTTCCCTCCTGTCTCACCCGCCTCACACGTCCCCGGGTGTCAGGGGTATGCGATGTGCCCGCCTACGAGCGACTACCATGGCTGTCGCTCGTAGGCGGGCACTTTGCATGTCGGCCGGGGCGGGGTACGCGTGGGGCAGATGAGGAATGTGCGACGCCCGGAAGCGACCCGTCAAACACCCAGACCCCGACGAACTTACGACCGCGACCACTAGTCGAACCCGGTCCTACGATCGTGGAGTCCCCTGTCAGGATTGAACTCATCTGACGGGCCGGGGAAGGAGCCCGAAAAGCCCTGTTAGCAGCGATATTTCATCACATCTGATCACTGGAGGTACCTGTAAAACTGTGGGCAAATTGTGGCCGCGCTGCAGCATGTACTCGTTGGTCAAGTGCACGAAACGTGGGTCGATGCACATCAAAGAATTGCCTCGTAACCGGGGGCGCCGACCGGTGAAAGGCCGTCAAATCACTCCCACTCGATGGTGGCCGGCGGCTTGCTCGTGATGTCGAGCACCACCCGGTTGACTTCGGGCACCTCATTGGTGATCCGCGTCGAGATGCGTTCCAACACGTCGTAGGGCACCCGCGTCCAGTCGGCGGTCATCGCGTCCTCGCTCGACACCGGCCGCAGCACGATCGGATGCCCGTAGGTGCGGCCGTCGCCCTGCACCCCCACGGAGCCGACGTCGGCCAGCAGCACCACCGGGCACTGCCAGATGAGCTTGTCCAACCCCGTGGCGGTCAACTCCTCACGCGCGATCGCGTCGGCGCGTCGCAGCGTGTCGAGTCGGTCCGCGGTGACCTCGCCGACGATCCGGATGCCCAGCCCCGGACCCGGAAAAGGTTGGCGCGCAACAATTTCCTCCGGCAGCCCCAACTCCCGGCCGACCGCCCGAACCTCGTCCTTGAACAGCAGCCGCAACGGCTCGACCAGCGTGAACTTCAAGTCGGCCGGCAGGCCGCCGACGTTGTGGTGACTCTTGATGTTCGCGGTCCCGCTGCCGCCGCCCGACTCCACCACGTCCGGGTACAGCGTGCCCTGCACCAGGAAACGGATGTCAGAATCCCCCGTAGATGCACTGTCTCCCAGAATGTCTCGCACCGCACCTTCGAACGTGCGGATGAATTCGCGCCCGATGACCTTGCGCTTGCCCTCGGGATAGGTCACTCCCCACAACGCCTCGAGAAACCTGTCCTGCGCGTCGACGGTGACCAACCGCGCACCCGTTGCCGCGACGAAATCCCGTTGCACTTGGGCACGTTCACCGGAGCGCAGCAGCCCGTGGTCGACGAAAACGCACGTCAACCGGTCGCCGATCGCGCGCTGCACCAGTGCCGCGGCCACCGCGGAGTCAACGCCGCCCGACAACCCGCAGATCGCCCGGCCGTCGCCGATCTGTTCGCGCACCTGCTCCACCAGGGCGTCGGCGATGTTGGCCGGCGTCCACGTCGAGTCGATTCCGGCGAACTCGTGCAGGAACCGGCTCAGCACCTGCTGGCCGTGCGGGGTGTGCATCACCTCCGGGTGATACTGCACGCCCGCCAGGCCGCGTGCCCGGTTCTCGAACGCCGCGACCGGCGCCCCGGCCGAACTGGCCACCACGTCGAACCCCTCGGGCGCAGCCGTGACCGCGTCGCCGTGGCTCATCCACACCGGCTGTGACTCTGGCAGGCCCGAATGCAGTTCCCCGCCGGTCACTTTCAGCTCGGTACGGCCGTACTCGCTGGTTCCCGTGTGCGCGACCGTGCCACCCAGAGCCTGTGCCATGGCCTGAAACCCGTAGCAGATACCGAACACCGGGACGTTCAGGTCGAACAGTGCCGGATCCAGTTGCGGTGCGCCGTCGGCGTAGACACTGGCCGGCCCACCGGAAAGCACGATCGCCTGCGGTGCCTTGGCCTTGATCTCGTCCAGGCCGGCAGAGTGCGGGATCACTTCCGAGTACACCCGCGCCTCGCGCACCCGACGGGCGATCAGCTGCGCGTATTGCGCCCCGAAGTCGACCACGAGCACGGGACGCACTGGCGCATGTTCGGTCACGGGGCCAGTTTAGGGTGACCATCAGCGTCGACAGTTGACCGAGCGGCGGTCAGCGCTTCGGGCGCAACATCCAACCAGGAATCCAATGCGTCACCGTTCGGCTCTTGCTGCCGTAACCGATGGGGTAGGTGACCAGTCCCCACCAGTCGCCCTGCTCGCATATTCCCCAGCAACTCAGACGGCCTTCGACGACCTTGTGCATCTGCAGCCCGGCGGGGTGGTAGCGACCGCGCCGGTGCGGCTGCCGGGGAAACAGGGCGGCCAGATCGATCAACACCAGCGCAGGCGGATGCACCGCGCGGAACGGCTCGGGCACCGGCTGGCCGCTGTAGCTGATGGGCTGGAGGTCACCCACTGCTCGATCATACGTTCGAATTGAGGATGTTCGGCGGTTTCACGTCTCGGTGGATCAGCCCGACCTGTTCAATCACATGTACCGCCCGCGCCCGTCCGTCGATCTCGCCATGGTCGTGGATGGGCGCCATATGCGGGTGGTGGTCGTCATCCAGTTGAGCGGGTAGGGATTAGGTGAAGAAACTGCATGACGGATAGGAGATGGCCATGCTAGGTCTGCCGCAAAGCATGCGCGCTTGCCTGTTCGACCTCGACGGGGTGCTCACCGACACCGCGAGTGTTCACCGAAAGGCATGGAAGGCGATGTTCGACGCCTACCTCCGCCGGCGTGCCGAATGCACGGGCGAGGCGTTCGTCGAGTTCGACGCCGGCGTCGACTACCAAACGTTCGTGGACGGCAAGAAACGCGAGGACGGGGTGCGCTCCTTTCTGGCCAGTCGCGGCATCCAACTCCCCGCGGGCAGCCCCGACGACGGCTCCGACGCCGAGACCGTGCACGGGCTCGGCAACCGCAAGAACGAGATGTTCCACCGAATGCTTCGCGAGGACGGCGTCGAGGTGTTCGATGGCTCGCAGCGCTACCTGGAAGCCGCCAGCGCAGCCGGGCTCGGGATCGGCGTGGTGTCGTCGAGCGCCAACACCCGCGATGTGCTGGAGATGACCGGCCTCGACAGGTTCGTGCAGCAGCGGGTGGACGGGGTCACCCTTCGCGAGGAACACCTCCCCGGCAAGCCAGCCCCGGATTCGTTCCTACGCGCCGCGCAACTGCTCGGCGTGAGCCCCGATGAAGTGGCCGTGTTCGAGGACGCGCTCGCAGGGGTTGCGGCCGGGCGTGCGGGTCACTTCGGGTTCGTGGTGGGCGTCGACCGGGTGGGCCAGTCAGAGGCCTTGCGCCGCAACGGCGCCGACATCGTGGTCACCGACCTGGCCGAGCTCCTGTAGGACGCGCGATGATCACCGAAGACGCCTTCCCGATCGAACCGTGGCACGTTCGCGAAACCCGGCTCGACCTGAACCTGCTCGCGCAATCCGAATCGATCTTCGCCCTGTCGAACGGGCACATCGGCCTGCGCGGCAACCTCGACGAGGGCGAGCCGTACGGCCTCCCGGGCTCATACCTCAACTCGTTCTACGAGATTCGTCCGCTGCCATATGCCGAAGCCGGCTACGGATATCCCGAGCAGGGCCAGACCGTGGTCGATGTGACCAACGGCAAGATCATGCGGCTGCTGGTCGACGACGAGCCGTTCGACGTGCGCTACGGCACATTGCTGGAGCACGAGCGGGCGCTGGACATGCGGGCCGGCACGCTGACCCGCCGTACACGGTGGGAATCACCAGTCGGCAAGCAGGTGCGCCTGCGCTCCACCCGGCTGGTGTCCCTGGCCAAGCGCAACGTGGCCGCCATCGAGTACGTGGTCGAGGCCCTCGATGAATTCGTCCACGTCACGGTGCAGTCCGAGCTCGTCGCTAATGAGGATCAACCGCAGACATCGGACGATCCGCGGGTCTCGGCGGTCTTGACGAACCCGCTCGAAGCTGTCCAGCACGAAACCATTGACCGGGCCGCGCTTCTCATTCATCGCACCAGGGCAAGCCACCTCATGATGGCCGCCGGGATGGACCACGAGGTCGAAGTCCCGGGCCGCGTGGAGGTCAAGACCGAGGCGGGCGAGGACTGGGCACGCACGACGGTGATCTGCGGGCTGCGTCCCGGCCAGCAGCTGCGGATCGTCAAGTACCTGGCCTACGGGTGGTCGAGCCTGCGGTCCCGCCCGGCCCTGCGCGACCAGGTCGCCGGCGCGCTGATCGGCGGCCGCTACAGCGGCTGGCAGGGCTTGCTCGATTCGCAGCGCGCCTACCTCGACGACTTCTGGGACTCCGCGGACGTCGTCGTCGAGGGCGACCCCGACCTGCAGCAGGCGGTGCGGTTCGGGCTCTTCCACATCCTGCAGGCTAGCGCGCGCGCTGAGCGCCGCGCGATTCCCGGCAAGGGATTGACCGGCACCGGCTATGACGGCCACGCCTTTTGGGACACAGAGGGTTTCGTCCTTCCGGTGCTCACCTACACCGCGCCCTATGCGGCCGCCGACGCGCTACGGTGGCGAGCGTCGACCCTGCCCCTCGCCAAAGAGCGCGCGGCCCTGCTCAATCTGCAGGGCGCGGCGTTCCCGTGGCGCACCATCCACGGCGAGGAGTGCTCGGCGTACTGGCCCGCCGGCACTGCGGCGTGGCACGTCAACGCCGACATCGCCATGGCGTTCGAGCGCTACCGCACAGTGACCGGCGACCATTCGCTCGAAAAGGACTGCGGGCTGGCCCTATTGGTCGAGACCGCGCGGATGTGGCACTCGCTCGGGCACCACGACCGCCACGGCGTCTGGCACCTCGACGGCGTGACCGGGCCCGACGAGTACACGGCTGTGGTGCGTGACAACGTGTTCACCAACCTCATGGCCGCCCACAACCTGCGCACCGCCGCCGAGGCATGCGTCCGACACGCGGAGGCCGCGCATGCGATGGGCGTCACCACCGAGGAGACCGCCGGCTGGCGCGACGCCGCCGACGCCGCGCACATCCCCTACGACGAGGAACTGGGCGTTCACCCCCAGTGCGAAGGCTTCACCACCCTGCGGGAGTGGAACTTCACCGAGAACACGGCGTATCCGCTGCTGATGCACGAGCCCTACGTGCGGCTGTACCCGTTACAGGTGTGCAAGCAGGCCGACCTGGTCTTGGCGATGCAATGGCAAAGCCACGCGTTCACACGCGAGGAGAAGGCACGCAACGTCGACTACTACGAGCGGCGTACCGTTCGTGATTCGTCACTGTCGGCCTGCACCCAAGCGGTGATGTGCGCCGAGGTGGGCCACCTGGAGCTGGCTCATGACTATGCGCACGAAGCCGCGCTCATCGACCTGCGCGATCTGCACCACAACACCCGCAACGGCCTGCACATGGCGTCGCTCGCGGGCACGTGGACCGCGCTGGTCGCCGGCTTCGGCGGCCTGCGCGACGACGAGCACACGCTGCAGGTCAGTCCGCACCTGCCGGACGGGATTTCGCGGCTGCGATTCGGGTTGCGCTGGCGGGGTTTTCGGTTGGCGGTGGACGCCAATCACACTGACGTCACGTACACGCTTCGCGACGGACCCGGCGGAGAACTGAGGATCCGGCATGCCGGGGAGGATCTCACTCTCAGCACCGAAACACCGTCGACCGTGGCGGTCGGACCCTGCGACGCGCTGCTGCCTGCGCCGCCGCAGCCGCCGGGCCGCGAGCCGACGCATCGGCGCGCAACTAACCGGCCGAGGTGACCGGCTCGATCGGCAACCGTCGCAACGCACCCGGCGCGTCCGCCGGGACCACGGGGTGCTGCGGCGGAATCGGGTCGAGCCGGCGATAGGGCTGGCCCTGCGCCGGCCGCAGGTCGGCTTCGCCCTTGTTCGGCCACAGCGACGCCGCCCGCTCGGCCTGCGCGGTGATCGAAAGCGACGGGTTGACACCGAGATTCGCGGAGATCGCGGCACCGTCGACCACCGACATCGTGGGATAGCCGTACACCCGGTGGTACGGATCGATCACGCCGTGTTCCGGGTTGTCTCCGATCGCGGCTCCGCCGAGGAAATGCGCGGTCAGCGGGATGTTGAACAATTCCCCCCAGGTGCCGCCGGCAACCCCGTCGATCTTTTCGGCGAGCCGGCGGGTGACCTCGTTGCCCACCGGAATCCACGTCGGGTTGGGCTCGCCGTGACCCTGTTTGCTGGTCATCCGGCGGATGCCGAGCTTGCTGCGCCTCGTGAAGGTGGTGATCGAGTTGTCCAGGTGCTGCATCACCAGCGCGATCATCGTGCGCTCGCTCCATTGCCGGGCATTGAGCATCCGAATCGCGGCGCGCGGGTTCTCCCCCGCCTGCTGCAAGAACTGCCTCCAACGCGGCACATCGGTGCCCTGCGGCCCCGATCCATCGGTCATCAGCGTCTGCAGCAGACCCATGGCGTTGGAGCCCTTGCCGTAGCGGACCGGCTCGATGTGTGTGTCGGACGTGGGGTGGATAGACGACGTGATCGCCACGCCGTGCGTGAGGTCCAAGTCCGGGGCGACCTTGAATCGCCCTGCGCCGACGATGGATTCGGAGTTGGTCCGGGTCAGCACGCCGAGTTTCTCAGAGAGCTGCGGCAGTTTTCCGTTGTCGCGCATCTTGAACAGCAGCTTCTGCGTGCCGTACGTGCCGGCGGCCAGCACCAGGTGCCGGGCGGTGAACGACTTGCGCTGTCGGCGCAGCCACCGGCCGGTGACGACGGTGTCGACGCGCCACGACCCGTCGGCCTGCTGTTCGAAGCCGGTGACCGTGCGCATCGGGACCACTTCGGCGCCGGCGTGTTCGGCCAGCCCGAGGTAGTTCTTCAGCAGCGTGTTCTTGGCGCCGTAGCGGCAGCCGGTCATGCAGGATCCGCATTCGATGCATCCGGTGCGCTCGGGCCCCGCGCCGCCGAAGTACGGATCGGGCACCGTCTTGCCCGGCGTCTTCTGGCCGTCTGCCCCGAAGAACACCCCGACCGGGGTGGGGACGAACGTGTCGCCGACACCCATCTCGTCGGCGACCTCCTTGATCACCCGGTCGGCGTCGGTGAACGTCGGGTTGAGCACCACGCCCAGCATCCGCTGCGCCTGCTCGTAGTGCGGCAGCAATTCGGAGCGCCAGTCGGTGATGTGTGACCATTGCTTGTCGGCGAAGAACGGCTCCGGCGGCACGTACAGGGTGTTGGCGTAGTTCAGCGAGCCGCCACCGACGCCCGCGCCACCCAGGATCATCACGTTGCGGAGCAGGTGAATGCGCTGGATGCCGTACATGCCCAGCTTCGGCGCCCACAAGAACTTGCGCAGGTTCCATGAGGTCTTGGCGAACTCGTGGTCTTCGAATCGGCGACCGGCCTCGAGCACACCGACCCGGTAGCCCTTCTCGGTCAACCGCAGGGCCGTGACGCTGCCGCCGAAACCCGAGCCGATGATGAGGACGTCAAAATCAGGCTGCATCCAGCAAGTATGAGCTTGCCGACGGGTAAGCCTCTAGAAAGGCTTGCCTTAGCAGCACTCGCCAAGCGTCTGTGGCGATGGTCACACTCAGGCGCCGACGGCCAGGCCCACCTTCTGGAACTCCTTGAGATCGCAATAGCCGGCCTTGGCCATCGACCGGCGCAGCCCGCCGACGAGGTTCAGCGAACCGAACGGGTCGTCGGATGGCCCGGTGAGGACCTGCCGCAGCTGCGGCCGCTCCCCGCCGGCCACCTGCAGGATCGCACCGCGCGGCAGCGACGGGTGCGCGGCGGCGGCCGGCCAGAACCAGCCGTCGCCCAGTGCCTCGGCCGACGCCGCCAGCGGAGTGCCGAGCACCACCGCGTCCGCGCCGCAGGCGATGGCCTTCGCCAGTTCGCCGGAGGTGTGGATGTCGCCGTCGGCCAACACGTGCACATAGCGGCCGCCGGTCTCGTCGAGGTACTCGCGGCGCGCGGCGGCGGCGTCGGCGATCGCGGTGGCCATCGGCACGCTGATCCCGAGGACCTCGTCGCTGGTGGTCACGCCACTGGTCGAGCCGTACCCGACGATGACGCCCGCCGCGCCGGTGCGCATCAGGTGCAGTGCGGTGCGGTGGTCGAGGACGCCGCCCGCGACGACAGGCACGTCCAGCTCGGAGATGAACGTCTTGAGGTTCAGCGGCTCGACGTCGCGCGCGACGCGCTCGGCCGAGATGATGGAGCCCTGGATCACCAGCAGGTCGATGCCCGCGGCGATCAGCACCGGGGTGAGGGACCGCGCGTTCTGCGGGCTGACCCGTACCGCGGTAGTAACCCCGGCGTCACGGATCCGCGCGACGGCGGCGCCGAGCAGATCCGGATCCAGCGGCGCGGCGTGCAGTTGCTGCAGCAACCGGATTGCCGCCGAGGGTTCAGGCTCTCCCGAGCGTGCCGGACTCCCTCTCCGCCGCCTCGATGACCTGGGCGATCTTGGCTCCGACGTCGGCGTGGCGGCCGATCAGACCTTCGCCGTTGAGCACGCCCAAGCCGCCGAGTCGGCCCAATTCGATCGCAAATTCCGGCGACACCAGCGCGTCGGTGGGATGTGCCACCACCGGGATCTCGAACCGGTAGGCGTCCAGCTGCCATGCGGTGGACACATCCTGCGACGACCGAGTGCGCCGTGACGGCACGATGTTGACGTCGTCCAGCTCATACGTCCGGCGGGCGGTGCGGCCCATGCCAATTTCGACCAAGTCGCGCATGCTGGTTGCCACCCCTAGCGCACGTAGTAATTGGGCGCTTCGACCGTCATCGCGATGTCGTGCGGATGACTCTCTTTCAGCCCCGCCGCTGTGATGCGCACGAACTGCGCGTGCTGCAGCGCCTCGATGGTGGCCGACCCGGTGTAACCCATCGCCGCCCGGAGCCCGCCGGTGAGCTGATGGATGACGCTTGCCAACGGCCCCCGGAACGGCACCCGGCCCTCGATGCCCTCGGGCACGAGTTTGTCTTCGCTCAACGCGTCGTCCTGGAAGTACCGGTCCTTGGAGTAGGACTTGACAGCCGCACCCGAAGCGCCGCGTCCCTGCATCGCGCCCAGCGACCCCATCCCCCGGTAGCTCTTGAACTGTTTGCCGTTGACGAAGATCAGATCGCCGGGCGCCTCGGCGGTGCCGGCCAGTAGCGAGCCGAGCATCGTCGTCGACGCGCCCGCCGCCAGCGCCTTGGCGATGTCACCGGAGTACTGCAGACCGCCGTCGGCGATCACCGGCACCCCCGCAGGCGTGCACACGGCGACGGCCTCCAGGATCGCGGTGATCTGCGGCGCGCCGACCCCGGCGACCACCCTCGTCGTGCAGATCGACCCGGGGCCCACACCGACTTTCACCGCGTCCGCGCCCGCCTCCACCAGCGCGGCCGCACCGCTGCGGGTGGCGACGTTGCCGCCGACCACCTCGACCCTGTCCCCGGCTTCGGCCTTCAGCTTGCCGACCATGTCGAGCACCAGCCGGTTGTGCGCGTGGGCGGTGTCGACGATGAGGACGTCGACGCCGGCGTCCACCAGCGTCATCGCCCGCACCCAAGCGTCGTCCCCGACACCGACGGCGGCACCCACCAGTAGCCGCCCGTCGCTGTCCTTGGTGGCGTACGGGTGTTGCTCTGTCTTCACGAAGTCCTTGACCGTGATCAACCCGGTCAGCCGGCCGTGCCCGTCGACGATCGGCAGCTTCTCAATCTTGTTGCGCCGCAACAGTCCTAGCGCGGCGTCGGCCGTGACGCCCTCGCGTGCGGTGATCAGCGGGGACTTGGTCATCACCTCCGACACCTTCTTGGACTGGTCGACCTCGAAGCGCATGTCGCGGTTGGTGATGATCCCCACCAAGGAGCCCGACGCGTCCACGACGGGCAGCCCGGAGATGCGGAACCGGGCGCACATCGCGTCGACCTCGGCCAACGTGTTGTCCGGCGAGCAGGTCACCGGATCGGTGACCATGCCGGCCTCCGACCGCTTGACCATTTCCACTTGGCCGGCCTGTTCGCCGACCGACAAGTTGCGGTGCAACACCCCCATGCCGCCGGCCCGGGCCATCGCGATGGCCATCCGTGCCTCGGTCACGGTGTCCATCGCGGAGCTGACCAGCGGCACGTTGAGCCGGATCCCCTTGGTCAGCTGGCTGGACGTGTCGGCGGCGGCCGGGACGACGTCGGACGCCGCCGGAAGCAGCAGTACGTCGTCGAAGGTCAGCCCCAGCATGGCGACCTTGTGCGGGTCGTCTCCGCCCGTCGGTACCCGCTCGGTGAGCGGCGTGTGGGCACCCGAATTCACCGTGGTTGCGCCGTCAGTTATAGACATGAGTGATGGCCTCCATCGGTGCGGGGCTAGGACCACATCCTATCGGCAACAACGGCTGCCACCGCGCATGGCGGCGTCCGGCGGGACGGTTGCCCCCCCCCCCCCCCCCCCCCCCCCCCCCCCCCCCCTTCCCCTCCCTCTCCCTCCCCTCTTCTCTCTTCCTCCTTCTTTCTCTCTCTTCTCTCTTCTTTCCCTTCCCCCTCTTTCTTCTTCCTCCTCTCCCCCTTCCTCTTCTTCTTTTTTTTTTTTCTCTCTTCTCTCTTTTCTCTTCTTTTCTCTCCTCCTCTTTTCTTCTCTCTCCTCTTCTCTCTCTTCTCTCTTCTCCCCTCTCTTTTTTCTCTCTCTTCTTTCTTCTCTCCCCTCTCCTCTTCTCCCTTCTCCTCTCTCTTCTTCCTCCTCTTTTCTCCTCCCTCTCCTCTCTCCTCTCTCCTCTTTTCCTCTTCTTCTCCTCTCTTCTCTCTTCCTTCTTTTCTTTCCTCTTCTTTCTCCTCCTCTCCTTTTTTCTCCTTCTCTTTTTTCTCCTCTCCTTCTTCCTCTTCTCCTCTCTCTCCGCGGGTTCTTCCCTCTCTTCCTCTCTCTCTTCTTCTCCTTCTCCTCTCTTTCTCCTTTTCTTCTCTTTTTCTCCTCTCTCTCCTCCTCTTCCTCTCCTTTCTCTCTTTCCTCCTTCTTTCTTTCCTTCCTTTCCTTTTTCCTTTTCTCTCCTTTCTTTTCTTTCTTTCTTTCTTTTCCTTCTTCTTCTCCTTCTCTTCTCTTCTCTCCTCTTTTTTTTTCTTCTTCTTCTCTTTCTTTTTTCCTTTCTTCTCTTCTCTTCTCTCTTCTTTTCTTTCTTTCTCTTCTTCTCCTTCTTCTTCTCCTTTTTTCTCTTTTTTTTCTCCTCTTTCTCCTTTCTCTCTTTCTTTTCTCTCTTCTTTCTCTCTCTCTCTCTCTTTTTCTTCCTTTCCTCCCTTTTCTCTCTTTCCTTTTTCTTCTTCTTCTTTCTTCCTTTCCTTTTCTCCTTCTCCTCCTTCTTCCTTTCCTTCTTCTCTCTCTCTTCCTTTTTCTCCTCTCTTTTTCTCTCCTTTTCTCTCCTCCTCTTCTCCTTTCTCTTCCTCCTTCTCTTTTTCCTCTTCTTCTTCTCTCCCTTTTTCTTTTTCCTTTCCTCCTCTTTCCTTCCCTTTTCCTCCCCTTTCTTTTTCCTCTTTCTCTCTCTCTTTCTCTTTCTCTTCCTCTCCTCCTTTCTCTCCTTCTCTCTCTTCTTCTCTCTCTTTCTCTCTTTCCTCTCTCCTTTCTTCTTTTCCTTCTACATCTCTCTCTCTCTCTCTCTCCTCCCTCCCTTCTCTTCTCCCTCTCCTCTCTCTCTCCCCTCCCTCTCCCCCCCTTCTCCCCTCCCCTCCCCCCCCCCCCCCCCCCCCCCCTTGGCTGGCGAAATGTCGGCGTGGCTGCGTACTGTAGACACGTGCGCGACCACCTACCTCCGGGTTTGCCGCCCGATCCGTTCGCCGACGATCCGAAGGACCCGTCAGCGGCGCTGGACGACATCGAACCGGGCCCGCCGCTGGATCCGCAGGAGCGCACCGCCGTCGAGGCCGATCTCGCCGACCTGGCGGTCTACGAGGCGTTGCTCGCGCACCGAGGAATTCGCGGCTTGGTCGTCAGCTGCGACGAATGCCAGCAGGACCACTACCACGACTGGGACATGCTGCGCGCGAACCTGCTGCAACTGCTGATCGACGGCACGGTACGGCCGCACGAACCCGCCTACGACCCCGAACCCGACGCATACGTGACGTGGGATTACTGCCGGGGGTATGCCGACGCGTCGCTCAACGAGGCCACGTCGGATCACGACGGCTATCGCTGAGCCCTTTCCTGCTCTTAACCGCCGCTCTCGGGTGTCGCAGACACCGACGGCGTGACACCCCGGCTTGGGGTGTCCTGTGACCCCTGGTCATCACCCGAGTCAGGCGGTGCCGATGAGGGCGGCGGGCCCGCCACGGGCGCCTGAGTCGTGGTGACGACCTGGCTTGGCGGCGCCGCCGGGGCCGTGGGAGTGACGGCCGGTATGACCGACGTCGGGGGCGCGGCGACACTCGACGTCGGTGGCGGGACCTCGACCCTGCCGCTCGTTTGCGGCGTGGACGTCGCAGTGGTCGACGACGGCGTGGTCGTCGGCGTGGTCGTCGGCGTGGTCGTCGGGTGTGGTGGTCGGCGTCGTGGTCGGTCCAGTGGTCGGCGAGGAAGTCGTCGGGACGTCGGTCACGCCGGGCTGCGGCGTCACCAACGTCGTCGGCGGCGGTGGCAGTACGGGCGGCGGCGCGCCGGGTGGCAACGTGGCCTCCGGGTTGCGCTCGACGACCTTGACCGTCAACTGATTCCACTCTTCAACCAGTTGTTGTTTGGCGGCGGTGTCGTCGACCCTTTCCACGGCGGTGCTGACCGCGGCGAGCTTCTGTTGCGCCCCCTGCCAGTCGCCCTGCTCGATCATGTGTTGGACCTCGGCCAGTTGGGTCTGAGCGGCGAGGACGACCTCCTCGTCGCTCTGCCCACCCCCGGGCGGCGGCGTCACCAACATCTCCGGCGGCAGTGGCAGTACGGGCGGCGGCGCGCCGGGTGGCAACGTGGCCTCCGGGTTGCGCTCGACGACCTTGACCGTCAACTGATTCCACTCTTCAACCAGTTGTTGTTTGGCGGCGGTGTCGTCGACCCTTTCCACGTCGGTGCTGACCGCGGCGAGCTTCTGTTGCGCCCCCTGCCAGTCGCCCTGCTCGATCATGTGTTGGACCTCGGCCAGTTGGGTCTGAGCGGCGAGTACGACCTCCTCGTCGCTCTGCCCACCCCCAAACAGCAAGGTCCGCAACCCGTAGAGCGCGTCGCCCGGTCCGGCGTCATAGACGACGGCGCCGAAGCCGCCAAGACACAGCATGGAGGCAGCGACCGCACCGACCACGGTCAGCGCGAACCTCGACCGCGGGCGTGACTGAGTGATGCCGAGCGCGGCACTCGCCTGATCCACGTTGACCACGTGCGCGTACGGGCGGCTACGCACCTCGTCGCGCCACCCCGCCAGCATCGCCGCGAGCGGGTCGCCGGGGGGTGGCGGCGCACCGGCGGCCAGCGCGTCGATCAACTGGTCGGTACGCGCGACGGCCTGCATGTTCGCGATGGCCTGCAGGTCAGGCTGGGATCGGGGATCGTATTCAGGCATAGCCCCGCTCCGCCTCGATGATCTCGGCCCGCAGTCGCGCCAGCGCCCGGTGCTGCGCGACCCGCACCGCGCCGGGTGAGCTGCCGACCGCTTCCGCGGTCTCCTCGGCGCTCAACCCGACGATCACCCGCAACACCAGGATCTCCCGCTGCTTAGCGGGCAACACATCCAGCAACCCCGACATGCGGGCCGCCGATTCGGCGTCCATCGTCATCTGCTCCGGGCCGGCGTCGACGGACGCCCGCTCGGGAAGCATATCGGTCGGTTCGGCACGGTTGCGCGCGGCCGCACGGTGGGCGTCTGCCACCTTGTGGGCCGCGATGCCGTACACAAACGCTAGAAAGGGCCGTCCCTGGTCCCGGTAGCGCGGCAACGCCGTGATGGCGGCCAAGCAAACCTCCTGGGCTATGTCGTCTGCCGACAGTCCGCTTCGTTCCGTCGTCCCGATCCGAGCGCGGCAGTAGCGAACCACGATCGGACGAATAATCTGCAGTACTTCGTGGAGGGCGCCTCGATCGCCGGCCGCCGCGTCAGCAACGAGACCATCGAGGCGATCTCCCGAATTGGTCATCGATGACGGCGTCCTCAACGTTACGAGCCGAGCGCTTCCCGGCGACATTCCGACAATAACGATCCAACATCGCTTGGGTTGCTTTCAGCGAACCCACACGCCGCCCCGACGAGCGATAAGCTCCGCGCACCCGTCGCGGACCTCCGCCACCTCGCCGTCGCCGCTGATGTCGACCAGGATGCCGGCGACCGCCCATCGCAGCGGAATCAGCCCGAGCCGGCCGGTGGCAGCAAGCGCCCGCTCGGCGACCGCACGAGCCCGCGTCACGTCGCCGGTGCTGCACAGCGCGGCCGCCAACACGACGTCCGTCTTCACCCGATGCCGCGCCGATCGTGACCGGGCGGCCAGCTCGGCCGCACGCTCGGCGTGGCCAGCGGCTGCGGCAGCGTCCCCACTGACCAACCCGAGCTCGGCCGACACCCACTCCCACCGCAGCGGCAGCCGAGCCGGGACGCCGGGAGCATCCAACCCGGGTCGCGACCGCGCCAACAGGGCCGCGGCCATCGCGAACCGACCCATGCCCAGCGCGTCGGCGGCGAGGCCGATCAACGCATCGGTCATGGCTTCCGCATCCGGTGCCGCCAGCGTCGCCGCCCGACCGTCCCACCGGCGGGCCGCCGCATGACCACCCAGTTGCCGGACGAACGAGGCCTGGGTGCTGTACGCCAGCGACGCCAGGGGGCCGCTCGTGACATCGCGGCGCAGGCGCGACAGCTCCGCAGAAGCGACGCCGTACCGGCCTTGCCCTCCGGCGGCCACCGCTCGCAGCCACCGGTCGCGCGGTGTCGTGGCCGCCGGCAGTGGCCACCGTCCGGGGTCGTTTCCGAACGCGGCTTCCTCGAGCAAGCGGCTGTTCACGGTTAACAGTTGGTGGTGGGCGTGTTAACGGCGTGTCAACGCGCTACTGCGCGAAGGCAGGTCGGCGGGCGGCAGATCGCGCGGCGAACCGCGCAAAAGGGGACTGACCGGGCGTTTCGCTTCACGAAAAGTGTCGTACCCGAGTCGCCACCATGAAGGTGGCGTTAATTTGGGCGATTTCGGTATGTGATACCACACACGTGTCGGGTATTGACTCGTTTTGCTAAGCACCCCTACCTTGTCTGCACCGAGTAGTCATCGGCGACATGCCTCGGATCGTTCCATAGGCGAGAGGGGTCTTCCATGCCGCAGCCGCAGGAGCTGCCCGGGCCGAATGCAGACTTCTGGGATTGGCAAATACAGAGCCTGTGCCGTGGCGTTGATTCGGCAGTGTTCTTTCACCCCGATGGCGAACGAGGCCGAGCGCGAGCACAACGCGAAGCTCGCGCCAAAGAGATGTGTCGCCGCTGCCCCGTGATCGCACAATGCCGCGCCCATGCGCTGTCCGTCGGCGAGCCGTACGGCATCTGGGGTGGGTTGAGCGAAAACGAGCGAGAACTGTTGCTGAAGCGGGGTATTCGCCGCACGGCCTGACTCACCACGACGAAGGCCCATCCCCGCGACAGGGATGGGCCTTCGTTGTTTGATCGGGCAACCAGTGGTGGTGGCCGTGGAGAGAAGGCGCGGCTGCGCTCAGCCAGGTGCCAACCGGATCTGCAGGTAGCGGGTGAAGCCCTCAACCCCAGCCGCCGCGGCTTCAGATCCATCGAACTGCACGGTTTCCGCGGCTCCGATCGACCGGTACAGGGCAATGGCCTGACGCATGAAGTCCATCGTCTCAAGCCTGACGATCGCGAATCGCTCCGTGCGCGCATCGTCGAGCAGCCGAGCCATGATCGCGCGGGCGATGCCTTGGCCCCGGGCATTCGGCCGCACGTAGACCCGCTTGATCTCGGCGATGTCGTCGGTCACCGGTTTCATGGTGCCAACGCCGACGATCGCGTCGCCGGCTCGGGCCACGATCACACGACCCCGCGGGCCGAGCATCTTCGGCAGCTCCGCATCAAACGCTCGATGGTGGCGCTCCGTCACCACCTCGTCGGCCTCGTCGAAGACAATCCCGTAATTGTCCCGGAGCTGCTCTGCCAGCCAGGTCAGGTACTCCTCGAACACTGGGCGCAGTACGGTGCGGCTGTCGTTGCCGGTGAGACGCTCAATAGTCCAACCACTTGAACGTTGAAATGCCATGCTCGGACCTCGGTTACCCGGTGGTGAGGCGGGCCAGGCGGCCATCGCGCCGTCGACTGCCGCCATCAAGGCCTTTCGGGACGCACCATCGCCTGCGCGGATCGCTAGGCCGTGCAGGACCGTGGCGTAGAACGACGCGATCGCGGAGATGTCGGCCGATGCAGGTAGGTCGCCTTCGTCCATGGCGCGCTTGAGTCGCCGCTTGAGCACGTTCGGTGTCTGCCGGCGGATCGATTGCAGGTAGTTCTGCGGCCCGGCGTTGGCCGGCGTGCACTTGGTGGCGCCGAGGACGAGCATGCATCCGTGGGGTTGGCCTGGGCGGCAAAAGGATTCGGCCGTTAGCCGAAGCATCTGGTGGACGGCTTCACGCGCGGTGGGGGATTCGTCCAGCGCTCTGAGAGCGGGACCGCCGACCGCGTCTTGATACTTCTCGACGGCCTGACGGAACAGGGCTTCCTTCGAGCCGAAGGCGTGGTAGAAGCTCGTCGGGCTGATGCCTCCCATCGCGGCCTGAAGGTCCTCGAGCGTCGTGCCCTCGTAGCCGCGTTCCCAGAACATCTCCATAGCGCGCGCCAGCGCTTCGTCGCGGTCAAAACTCGCGGGCCGCCCCCTTTTGACCATCGTCAACACCCCTTTCTGTAGGCGATACTACACAACTACTTGACAGGTTGGGGATGACCGCACATTATTTGTGTAGTCGCTACTACACAAATGAGCGGAGTAGATGTTGAAGTCCACACATCCCGTCGCCGTGGTGACCGGCGGTACTACCGGCATCGGCCTCGCGACGGCGCAGGAGTTTCACAAGCGCGGCTACGCGGTACTGGTGACCGGCAACAACCCCACCACGCTCGCCGCTGCCCGTGACGGCCTGTCGTCAGACATCGTGGTTCTGCAGGCAGATTCGAGCAGGATGGCCAGCGCGGACACGGTGGCCGGCGAACTGCGCACACGGTTCGGCAGGGTCGATGCCGTCCTCCTCAACGCAGGGATCGGACGGATGCTGCCGGTAGAGGCGGTCGACGAGGCAACGTATGACGAGCACTTCGCCGTCAACGTCAAGGGTCAGTTCTTCACTCTGCAGAAGCTTCTGCCCCTGATCCAACCCGGCGGGTCGATCATCTTCACCACCTCGGTCGGCAGCCACATCGGCGCCCCGAATTGGTCGGTGTACACCGCGACGAAGGGTGCGCTGGTGGCAATGGTGCGCGCACTGGCGGTCGAGCTGGCCCCTCGACACATACGGGTCAATTCGGTGAGTCCGGGCCCGATCGACAACGCCGCGTTCGCAAAGCTTGGGCTGCCGCCCGCGGAACTGGACCAGTTCAAAGCGTTGATACCCCAACGCATCCCGCTGGGGAGGTTCGGCGTCGAGGAAGAGATCGCCCGCGTCGTCGCATTCCTGTCATCCCCTGACGCGAGCTTCATCACGGGGGCGGACATCCGGGTCGACGGCGGCATGGCCGCCGCTCTGTGAGAGAAGGGGATACAGATGGCGGATTTGATCCTGGTGACGGGCGCGACCGGTGAGATTGGGCGCGAGCTGATTCCGCAACTGGTGGCGGCGGGTCAACCGGTCCGCGCGTTGGTGCGCGACCCGGCGAAGGCCGGTTTCGACCCGGCGGTCGAGGTGGTGCGCGCCGATCTTCAACGTCCGGAGACGCTTGACGCCGCGTTCGCCGGTGTGCAAAAGGCATTCGTTGTGGTCAACGGTCCCGACATCGCTGCGCTGGAAGGCAGTGCCTTCGATGCGGCCCTGCGGGCCGGGGTCGAGCACATCGTCAAAGTCTCTGCGCTCGAGTCCTTTCAAGAGCACATGGCCGGGACGGTGACGGCGCGCGCACACCAGGAAAGCGAACTCCGGCTGCGCCAGACCGGCGTGGCGTGGACGATGCTGCGCCCGGCGTTCTTCGCGTCCAACTTTCATACGTACTTTCTGCGGAAGTCACCGGCGGGCGCGGCGATGTTCCTGCCCTGCGGTGATGGCAAGGAAGCAGCGATCGATCCCCGTGACATCGCTTCCGCCGCGGTCGCTGTGCTGACCTCCGACGGGCACGAGGGCAAGGTCTACGAACTGACCGGCCCGGAACTGATCGGTTTCGCCGAGGTGGCGGACCACATGTCGAGGGTGACCGGTGTTTCGATCGAGTACGTCGACGTCACTGAGGACGAGGCTTACGCGCGTCTTCTGGCCGATGGATTCTCATCCGCATTCGCCGATTACGTTGTCCGACACCACTTCGCCGCCGTCAAGTCCGGAAAGATGGGGCTGGCCTCTGGTATCCCTGACCTACTGGGCCGCCCCGCGACGACGTTCGCCGAGTGGGTCGAGCGGAACAAGCAAACGCTCACAGCTTTCCTCCAGGAGTTTGCAGTGGGGGGCCAGGGATGGATGGCTCGCTGATCCTCCCCCGCAAGCGGGTGGGGTACCTCCCGCTCGCGGGGGAGTGATCCTCGTAACCGGTGCCACCGGCACAGTTGGCAGCGCGGTCGTACGGGCCGACCTACTGGGACGGCCCGCGAGAAGTCTCGACGACTACCTCGCCGACCTCAACCAAACCGAAAGGAATCACACGATGGCCGTCAGGCTGCCCATTTCGGGGGTCACCGTCAACGTCGAGTTCGACCCCACCGAGGTCCACGCCCGCTACAGCCAAGAGCGGAAAGCCCGAATCCGCCCCGAGGGTGTTGCCCAGTTCCAGGGCTTGGACGACGTGCTGGAGCACACCGATACAGACATGTACACGCCATGGACCGACCGCCAGGCAGTTCGCCACGAAGTCGAGGCGATCATCCTTGGCGGCGGTTTCGGCGGCATCTTGGTCGGCGCACACCTGAGCGAACGCGGCATTCGTGATATCCGAATCATCGAGCAGGCCGGTGATTTCGGTGGAACCTGGTACTGGAACCGCTATCCCGGCGTGCAGTGCGACATCGAGTCCTATTGCTATCTGCCCCTGCTCGAGGAAACCGGGTATATGCCGGTGCAACGGTTCGCCGACGGCGACGAAATCCTCGAGCACGCAGAGCGAATCGCACGTCACTACGACCTGTATCCCGCCGCGCTGTTTCAGACGACGGTGACATCGGCAACGTGGTTGGCCGAGTCGTCGCGGTGGGAGGTCCGCACCGACCGCGGCGATGTGATCCGCGGCAAGTTCCTGGTTCATGCGAACGGTCCCCTCAGCAAGCCGCAGCTACCCCGCGTCCCGGGGATCGCAAGCTTCACCGGCAAGGTTTTCCACACCAGCCGCTGGGATTATGACTACACCGGCGGCGATCAGCACGGCAACCTCCACAAGCTGCGCGACAAGCGGGTGGCCATCATCGGCACCGGCGCCACCGCGATTCAGGCAGTGCCCTACCTGGCCGCAGACGCCAAAGAACTCGTCGTGATACAGCGCACCCCCAGTGCCGTTGGCCCGCGTGACAACCGGCCCACCGACCCCGAGTGGGTGGCCTCACTCAAGCCAGGCTGGCAGGCCGAACGCATCGACAACTTCAACGGTTTCGTCAATTTCGCCGCACCCGAAGTCGATCTGGTCGCGGACGGATGGACCGCACTGGCCACGCGGCTGACCGGCCAGCACCTCGTCGATGTGCCCGTCCAGGAACTGCCCGCCGAGGACCAGACGACGTTGACCCTGATCGCGGACCTAGACGCGATACGACCGATCCACCGGCGAATCGACAAGGCCGTGCACGACACCGCGACCGCCGAAGCGCTGAAACCGTGGTTCGGCATCCTTTGTAAGCGGCCGTGTTTCAACGACGAGTACCTCGATACCTTCAACCAGCCGAATGTGAAGCTGGCGGCGGCGCCGCACGGAATCGACGAGATATGCCAGACCGGGGTAGTGGTCGACGGCCAACTGCACGAAGTGGACTGCATCATTTTCGCCACCGGGTTCGAAACCGGCACATCGGCAGCGGACCGTTACGGCTACCACGTCATCGGCCGCGACGGGCTGGCGCTGAGCGAGTACTTCGCCAACGGCCACCAGACATTGCACGGCTTCTACTCGCACGGGTTCCCAAACTTCTTCGAACTGGGCCTCAGCCAGAACGGGTACATCGCCAACTACACCTACATGCTTGACCAGAAAGCTCGCCACGTGGCCCGGCTCCTCCAGCACGCCAATCGATCCGGCATCACCGAGATCGAGCCATCCAAGGAGGCCCAGGACAGCTGGGTCCGAATCATCCGGGAGCTCAAGCAACCCCGGATGGCTTACTACATGCAATGCACGCCCGGCTTCTACAGCGGGCAGGCCGACCTCAGTCGCTCATTCTGGGGTGAGTCTTATGAGGGCGGCGAGATCGAATTCTGGAATCTGATCGATGACTGGTGGAAGGCCGGGACCTTTGAGGGTCTGCTGCTACGACGCGCACCCGTGAGAAGTCTCGACGACGGCCTCGCCGACCTCACCACGCAGGGGAGATGACCCGATGGACAACGTGATGCTGGTAATCGGTGCGACCGGAACCGTCGGCCGCGAAGTCGTGCACCACCTGCTGCGACCGGCCAACACGTTCGCGTGCTGGTGCGTGACGCCGCCAAAGCCGCGTCCTTCGGACCCGGCGTCGATGTCGCCGTCGCCGATCTCCACGAACCACGCACACTGGCACCGGCGTTCGACGGCGTGCGAAAAGCGTTCGTGTTGGCGGCCTTTCCCGGCCCGGATATGGAAAAGATGGAAATCAACGCGTTCGTCGCGGCCGAACAGGCCGGCGTAGAGCACATCGTGTATCTGTCCAACTTCGGTGCCGGCCGGTTCGACGGCGAACTGTGGACGGGACACGGTGCCAACGAATGGCGGCTGCGCACGCTGACGTCGACGTGGACGATCCTCCGGCCGACGCGGTTCATGTCCAGCCTGCCGTTCGTGTGGACGTCGGTGCTCAACAACGGCCGACTGCTCGAACCGCACGGCGGGCGCAAGGTCGTCATGATCGATCCCCACGACATCGGCGCGGTGGCGGCGCGGGCGCTGACCGCATCGGGTCATGAAGGGAAGATCTACGAACTGTCGGGGCAGGCCCTGACGGGATTCGAGATTGCGGACTACCTGTCGCAGGCGCTGGGGCGCCCAATCGAGTTCGTCGACGCCGGCGACGACGAGACCCGCCAGGACCTGATTGCGTCGGGCCTTCCAGCGCAGATCGCCGACGTGATGCTGGAATACTTTGCCACCCTGCGCGCCGGTCGCTGGTATGAGACGTCGACCGTGGCCGACATCCTTGGCCGGCCGCCGCGGTCATACCAGGACTGGCTCCGCGACCACCTGCCCGATATCAACCGGTGAGCTCCCGGACGCCTTCCGTCCCGCACACAACAGCAAGACACAAAGCCATGCGGGCTTTGATAGTTGTCCGACTCTCCGGAGTCTGAGGGGCCTCCCCGCGACTACGGAGATTCGGGATCGCTGTATTCCGGGTACCGTGAGCGATACCCGCGTGCGCGGGCGAGCGGAGCAACGACCGCCGACAGTCCCCGCACCCCCAGTCCAGTGATCCCCGGCAACTGAATCTCTGCCCGGTAGTCGTGAAACATCAACGCCGTTTGCAGCAAGCTCTTCGGCAAGTTTCTCTTTGGGTCAACCTTTCCATCACGGGCGAGACCAAAGAAGGTCTCGAAGAACGTCTCCGCTCGAAGTGCTGGCCGCAAATCGACGATTACAGCGGCTGGCTCATCAAATGGATTGCCCCAGACATGCGCGGTTCCAGCTGGAACGATCACTGTTTCGCCAGCTTTCGCCACCCAAACCTGCTTTGCCCTTCGGACCTGCAAACGCCCCTCTGCGACGGCGAACTGTTCTTCCGCCCCTGGATGAACGTGAACATTTGGGATAGCCCCGCCAGGACGAACCTCTAAGCGGGCACGCAGGAATTTGCCGCCTGTGCTTCCGGCGGTTTCGAGGAACGTCACTCGCTCGCCAGTGAGCGGATGTTCGATTGTTTCTCCAACGTGCGCCATCTCAACCTCTCCGGCTTGAAGGGCCACCGACTCAGGGGTGCACAACCAGTTTCACAGTTTTCCTTTTCGCATGTCGGGAGATCACTGCAAACGGGAGCACCCCCGGCGAACAGCCGGGGGTGCTCGTGTCGGTGGTTCTTCTAGTGCGCGTGACCGTGATGATGGCCGTGCTCGTCCTCCTCGGCGGGCTTTTCCACGATCGCCGTTTCGGTGGTGAGCACCATCTTCGCCACCGACGCCGCGTTCAGCACCGCCGAGCGGGTCACCTTCACCGGGTCGACGATGCCGTCGGCGACGAGGTCGCCATACGTCAGCGTCTCCGCGTTGAAGCCCTGACCGGCGGGCAGCTCGGCGACCCGGTTCACGACCACTGCGCCGTCCATGCCGGCGTTCGTCGCGATCCAGTACAGCGGGGAACTGAGCGCAGCGGAGAACACGTCGACACCGAGCGCCTCGTCACCGGACAGCGACGACCGCAGTTCCTTGAGCGCCGAGCGGGCCTGGATCAGGGCCGAGCCGCCACCGGCGACGATGCCCTCTTCGACCGCCGCCTTGGCCCCCGCGACCGCGTCCTCGACGCTTTCCTTGCGCTCCTTGAGCGCGGTCTCGGTCGCCGCGCCCACCTTGATCACGGCTACCCCGCCGGCCAGCTTGGCCAGCCGCTCTTCGAGCTTTTCGCGGTCCCAGTCCGAGTCGGTTGCCTCGATCTCGGCACGCAGCTGCTGAGCGCGCGCGGCGATCGCCTCGTCGGTGCCGCCACCGTCGACGATCGTGGTGTTTTCCTTGGTCACCACGATCCGCCGGGCGGAGCCCAGCACCTCCAGCCCCGCCTCGCGCAACACCAAGCCGACGTCGGGATTGACCACCTGGCCGCCGGTGACGACCGCCAGGTCCTCGAGGAACGCCTTGCGGCGGTCGCCGAAGAACGGGGCCTTGACCGCGACGGTCCGCAGCGTCTTGCGGATCGCGTTGACGACCAGCGTCGAGAGCGCCTCACCGTCCACGTCCTCGGCGATGATCAGCAGCGGCTTGCCGCCCTTCGCCACCTTCTCCAGCAGCGGCAGCAGATCGGGCAGCGAGCTGACCTTCTCGCGGTGCAGCAGCACCAGCGCGTCCTCCAGCACCGCCTCTTGGGAGTCGAAGTCGGTAATGAAGTACGCCGAGATGAAGCCCTTGTCGAACCGCACACCGTCGGTGATCTCCAGTTCGGTGCTCAGCGTCGAGGACTCCTCGACGGTGACGACGCCATCGTGGCCGACCTTGGTCATCGCCTCGCCGACCAGCTCGCCGATCTGTTCGTCGCGCGACGAGACGGTGGCCACCTGCGCGATCGCGGTCTTCTCGGTGACCGGCATGGCCGCAGCCAGCAACGCCTCGGACACCGCGTCGGCGGCCTTGGCGATGCCGGATCCCAGCGCGATCGGGTTGGCGCCGGCCGCGACGTTGCGCAGGCCGCCCTTTATCAGCGCCTGCGCGAGGACGGTCGCGGTCGTGGTGCCGTCACCGGCGACGTCGTTGGTCTTGGTGGCCACCGACTTGACCAGCTGAGCGCCCAGGTTCTCGAACGGGTCCTCCAGGTCGATCTCACGGGCGATGGTGACGCCGTCGTTGGTCACGGTCGGCCCGCCGAACGCCTTGGCCAGCACCACGTGCCGGCCGCGCGGGCCGAGCGTCACACGAACGGTGGCGGCCAGCTTGTCGGCGCCGGATTCCATCGCCCGGCGCGCGGTTTCGTCGTACTCAATGAGCTTGCTCATACGGTGTTTATTCCTTGTTGACGCGAGCCGTTGACGCGAGCCGCCCCGGGGTCCCCCGCGCGCTGCGCGGGGATCGCCGGGGCGGTCACGATGGTTACTTGTTGACGACAGCCAGGACGTCGCGGGCCGACAGGATCAGGTACTCCTCGCCGTTGTACTTGATCTCGGTGCCGCCGTACTTGCTGTAGATGACGGTATCGCCCTCCGAGACGTCCAACGGGATGCGCTTCTCGCCCTCGTCGTCCCAGCGACCGGGACCAACGGCGACGACGGTGCCCTCCTGTGGCTTCTCCTTGGCGGTGTCGGGGATGACCAGACCCGATGCGGTCGTGGTCTCGGCCTCGTTGGCCTGGACGAGGATCTTGTCCTCGAGTGGCTTGATGTTCACCTTCGCCACGATTTGAGCCTCCACTTGATAGGGGTGGTCCGGGGTCCGTCCCCAGACCTGTTCGGAATTACCGGTGTTTCGGCATGCGCCTACGCTGTTGCGCCGTCGTCGCGGGTGCCGACGCAACACGTGTGCGTGCCACCTAGCACTCTATACATGCGAGTGCTAGCACTCAAGCAGGGCCTTAGAACAACTGAGAACACCCGACCGGCAGACCGGGATCCGCGGCCACCGACAGCGGCGAGGGCGGAGCGCCGGCGGCGATCAGATGTGCCGCCAGCGACGCGATCATCGCGCCGTTGTCCGTGCAGAGCCGGGGTCGGGGCACCCGCAGCGTCAGCCCCGCCTCCGCGCAGCGCTGTTCGGCCAGCTCACGCAGCCTCGAATTGGCCGCTACGCCGCCCCCGATCAGCAGCGTCGACACGCCGACCGTCGGTGGCCGCCCGCACCGCCTTGAGCGTCAGCACGTCGGCGACGGCCTCCTGGAATCCGGCGGCCACGTCGGCGGGTGCGTAGTCCGGCGTGCCCGACTTGGCCTCGACGTAGCGGGCCACCGCGGTCTTCAACCCGGAGAAGCTGAACGCATACGGGTGGTCGCGGGGGCCTGTCATGCCCCGCGGGAACCGGACGGCGTTTGGGTCGCCGCGGCGGGCGAGGTCGTCGAGTACCTTGCCACCCGGATAGCCCAGCCCCAACAGACGCGCCACCTTGTCGTAGGCCTCTCCGGCCGCGTCGTCGACGGTGCTGCCGAGTTCGATGACCGGCTCACCGAGCGAGCGCACATGCAGCAGATGGGTGTGACCGCCCGACACCAGCAGCGCCACGCATTCCGGCAGTGGGCCGTGGTCGTAGACGTCAGCGGCGAGGTGACCGCCGAGGTGGTTGACCGCATAGAACGGCACGCCCCAGGCCGCCGCGTACCCCTTGGCGGCGGCCACTCCGACCAGCAGCGCACCGGCCAGGCCGGGTCCGATGGTCGCCGCGACGACGTCGGGGCGGGCTATGTCGGCGGCGGCCAGCGCGCGGCGCATCGTCGGACCGAGCGCCTCGAGATGGGCCCGCGACGCGATCTCGGGCACCACGCCGCCGAACCGGGCATGCTCGTCGACACTGGAGGCCACCTCGTCAGCCAGCAGCGTCACCGTGTGGTCGTCGCCCAGCCGCGCGATCCCGACGCCGGTCTCGTCGCAGGAGCTCTCGATCGCCAGGACGGCCAGCGGGCGGGAGCGATGGGGGTACCTCCCGCCCGGAGGGCGGGGGACGACTCGGGGATGGCTTCGGTCATGGCGGATCCCGTCGCATCGTGTATGCGTCGGCGCCGCTGACCCGGTAGTACCGCTTGCGCAACCCGACCTGGACGAAGCCGGCGCTGCGGTAGAGCGCGATCGCTTGGGCGTTGTCGGTACGCACCTCCAGGTAGACGGTGCCGTCTGCAAACTCGAGCAGCGCGTCGAGCAACCGCCGACCGATCCCCCGGCCCTGATAGGCGGGGTCGACGCCGATGGTGTGGATTTCGTACTCGTGCGGCGGCAGCAGCCCGAGCCGGGCGATCCCGGCGTAGCCGACCAGTTTGCCGTCGTCGCGGGCGGCCACGTAGCGGTTGTGTCTGCTGCGCATCTCCGTTTTGAACGCCGACGCCGACCAGGGATCGTCGCCGTCGAAGAGTTGCTGCTCCAACTCGGCGCAGCGGGGGGCGTCGGCGATCGTCAGCGCCTCGACGGTGACCATCACCGCTGTGCCATTCCGGCCCGCTCGGCGAGCGTCTTCGCATCGGGACGTCGCAGGTACAGCGGCACCAGCGGCGCGGGCTCGGCCGACCAGTCGGCGACCGCGTGCACCAGCCCGGCCGGGGTCGGGAAGGCGGCGTCGAGCCGTCGGAGGTCGAACAAATCCGCGTGCGCGGGCGAACCGGCGACCGCCTGCGCGTCACCCACCGGCACATCGGCCGGCGCGGCCACGTCCGGCCCGTCGACGCGGCGACCGTCGTGGTAGCGCGCCCAGTACACCTCGCGGCGACGGGCGTCGGTGACGACCAGCACCGAACCGGCGGTCATGCCGCCGATGGCGTCGAGGCTGCACACGCCATGCACCGGAATGCCGAGGGCATGCCCGAGCGCGGCGGCCGTCGCCATGCCCACCCGCAGTCCCGTGAACGGCCCGGGCCCGCACCCCACCACCGCGGCGTCGATGTCGGCCATTGTCAGTCCGGCGTCAGCGAGCGCGGCCAGCACGTTGGGCGTCAGGCTTTCGGCGTGACCGCGGGCGTCCACAGTTACGCGCTCGGCGAGCACGTCCCCGTCACCGCGCACCACGCCGGCGGTGACCGCCGGTGTCGCGGTGTCGATCGCCAACAGGATCACCGCCGGCTCCACTGCCAGGTCGCCGTTCGGACATCGGGGTCGGCGCCGCGTTGCAGACGCACGTCGAGGTGGTGCTCGGACAGCCGCTCGACCAGCCCTTCGCCCCACTCGACGACGACGACGGCGTCGGCCAGGTCGGTGTCGAGGTCGAGCGCATCCAACTCGGCGAGCAGATCGGTGTCGGTGTGGTCGAGCAGTCGGTAGAAGTCGACGTGCACCATCGCCGGCGTGCCCGCCCGCCGCGGCGGATGCACCCGCGCGAGCACGAACGTTGGTGACGTGACCGCGCCGTCGACGTCCATCGCCGCGGCGATTCCCTTGGCCAGCACCGTTTTTCCTGCGCCGAGCGGACCGGACAGCACCACCACGTCGCCGGCGCGCAGGTCTGCACCCAGCCGCGCACCGAGCGCGAAGGTGTCCTCGGCGCTATTCAGCGTCGCCGTGTGCTCACTCGGCACGCGGGCGGACCTTCTCCCGCAGCCTGCGTGTCAACGCCACCAGCTTGGAGGGGGTGGCCCGCTCGACCAGCCGAACGAGCGCGTCGTCGATGATCTCGGGTCGCTCCAACTGCACCAGATGCCCGGCGCCGCCGACGATCACCAATTCGCACGTCGGCAATGCCGCGGCCATTTCCTTCGAGTTCCCCAGCGGCGTCAGCAGATCGTGATCGCCGCACGCCACCAATGTGGGAATCGTGGCGAGCACCGGCAGCGCGGCGCTCTCGTCGTGCACTTCCAACGCATGCAGGAACTCGACCATCGTCGCGACCGGCGTGTCGTGAATCATCTTCTCGGAGAACGCCACGACGGCGGGGCTCATCTGCTCGTCACCGTAGGACGCGGCGCGCATTACCGGGCTCAGCACCGCACGCGCCGACCCGCGAGCGCGGTGCACCAACTTCGGTGCGTAGCGAGCGGCGAACCGAACGGCCTCCAGCGCCGGGTTGCTCAGGATCTCGCCGAGCGGCGAACGCGACAACCCTTCCGCTGCAGACGAAATCAGCGCAGCTCCCACGATCCGGGAGCCGTAGTGCTGGGGATACTGCCGCGCGTGCGACAACACGGCCATCCCACCCATGGAATGGCCGACGACCACGACGGGTCCGCGCGGCACCACCACTTGCAGCACCGTTTCCAGGTCCTGGCCGAGTTGCGGCACGGTGTAGGTCTCGATCGGGGCTTCGCTGGACTGACCGTGCCCGCGTTGGTCGTAAAGGACCATCCGCACCTGATCGCCCCACTCGTGTTCCAGCCGGGCGCGCTGGAAGTGAAACGCGCCCATGCACATACAGAACCCGTGGGCGAACACCACGGTCAGCGGCGCATCGATGGGCCCGACCTCGCGCACCACCAGCGGAACGCCGTCGTGGGTGGTGACGACACTGCCCCGGTCGGCGTCCAGCAGTGTGAAATCCTCGGCAGCGTACGGGTCTTCGACAAGGTGGCGCTTGCCGATCGAGCGGGCCGCGGACACGCCGGCGACCGCGCCCACTGCGGTCAGACCGGCCACGCCCGCCATCCACCGACGGTTCTTGGCGCCCTTGGCGCCGTTATTGTCGGACTCGCCAACGACTTTTGTGGTGAGCCGCTCGGCGCTCTTGGCGGCCGTGCGAACAAGACCTTCGTCGATACGCGCGCACGTCGCTTCGGCTTTCTTCGCTTTCCGGTCGCTCAACGGTTCGCCGCTCCGCGGTAGACGCGGGTGACCCGTCCGCGCGGGCTGGTCACCACTTCGTAGTGAATGGTGCCGAGCAGATCGGCCCAGTCCTGGGCGGTCGGTTCGCCGTCGTCACCCGGCCCGAAGAGCACCGCCGTGTCACCCTCGCGAACGTCGACCTGTCCCGGCCCGAGGTCAACCAGGAACTGGTCCATGCAGATTCGGCCGACGTTGCGGCGCAGCCGCCCGTTGATCAGCACGTCGATGCGGCCGCTCAACGATCGAAAAACCCCGTCGGCGTAGCCGATCGGCAGCAGCGCCAGCGTGGTGGGCTGTTCGGCGGTCCAGATGTGGCCGTAGGAGACGCCCTCTCCGCGCTTCACCGGCTTCACCAAAGCCACCGAGCAGCGCAGGGTCATCGCTGGGATCAGGCCCATCCGGCCGCGCTGCGGAATCGGGCTCAGCCCGTAGACGGCGATGCCGGGCCGGATCATGTCGAACGCCAGGTCCGGCCGCGACATTGACGCCGACGAATTGGCCAGGTGCGCAATCTCGTACCGCACGCCCTTGGCGCGGGCCTGCTCGAGCTTGTCGGAGAACCGTTGCGCCTGAACGTCGTTGGTGGGGTGGGCAGGGTCATCGGCCCACACCATGTGCGTCATCATGGCGCGCACCCGAACCATGTCGGCGGCCTGCGCGCGCAGCAGCGCGTCGAGCATCAGCGGGTATTCGGCCGGGCTGACGCCGTTGCGGTTGAGCCCCGTGTCGATCTTGACCGTCACCGGCGGGGTCAGGCCGGTGCGGCGCACGGCGTCGAGTACCTCGTCGAGTTGGCGCACCGACGACACCGCGATCTGCACGTCGGCACTCAGCGCGGGCGCGAAGTCGGTGCCCGGGGGGTGCAGCCAGGCCAGCACGGGCGCGGTGATGCCGTCGCGGCGCAGCGAGAGTCCCTCCTCGATCGTGGCCACGCCAAGCTCGGCCGCCCCGGCCGCCAGCACCGCGCGGGCGACGGGGGTGGCGCCGTGGCCGTATCCGTCGGCCTTCACCACCGCCATCACCTCGGCGGAGCCGGCCTGTTCGCGCAGAACACCGATGTTGTGGGCGATCGCGTCGAGGTCGATCACCGCCTCACCCAAGGCGGGACTGGCCTGCGATGTCGGCGGCGAAAGTGTGTGGATGTCGGTCATCGCTGCCGATTGTCCCACCCACCGACCCGAGCGGTCGGCCGCCTCAGTGCGCGAAGTGCTGCTGCTCATCGAACTGGCCGCGGGGTTTCATCGCGTCCATGTGCTTGACCACCTTCGCGATGTCCTCGAACAGCGACCGGGCGAGGTCGGCGGAGAAGCCCTCCCGCACCACCACCCGCAGCACGGACACGTCCTCGGCCCCCTCCGGCATGGTGTAGGCCGGCACCTGCCAGCCGTAGCCCCGCAGGCCGGCGGACACGTCGAACTCCGTGTAGCCGAAGTCACCGGCCAGCCGGAACGCCACCACCGGGATCGCCGACCCGTCGGCAATCACCTCGAAGTGTTTGGTCTTTTCCAGCTGGTCGGCGAGCCATCGGGCGGTTCCCGACAGGCACTGCATCACCTGCATGTAACCGGCGCGGCCGAGTCGCAGGAAGTTGTAGTACTGGCCGATCACCTGGTTGCCCGGCCGGGAGAAGTTCAGCGTGAACGTCGGCATGTCGCCGCCGAGGTAGTTGACCCGGAACACCAGATCCTCGGGCAGGCCGTCGCTGTTGCGCCACACCACGAACCCGATGCCCGGGTAAGTGAGCCCGAACTTGTGGCCGCTGACATTGATCGACGCGACGCGGGGCAGCCGGAAGTCCCATTCGACGTCCGGATGGAGGAACGGCACGACGAAGCCGCCGCTGGCCGCGTCGACGTGGACCGGCACGTCCGGCCCTCCGGGCACCGCGCCAGCCGGTCCAGCGCCGCGCAGATCTGGGCGATCGGCTCCAGCTCGCCGGTGTAGGTGGTGCCGAGGATCGCGACCACACCGATGGTGTCCTCGTCGACCGCGTCGAGGACCTGCTCGGGGGTGATGACGTAACGGTCCTCGGCCATCGGGATGTACCGCGGTTCCACCTCGAAGTAGCGGCAGAACTTCTCCCACACCACCTGCACATTGGAGCCCAGCACCAGGTTGGGGGTCCGGGTGCGCCAGCCGTCTCCGACCCGCTGCTTCCAGCGCCACTTCAGCGCCAGCCCGCCGAGCATGACGGCCTCACTGGACCCGATCGTCGACACACCGACCGCGCTGTCCGGGTCGTCGTCGCGCAGGTTCTCGGCGTGGAAGAGGTCGGCGACCATGCACACGCAGCGCTGCTCGATCGCGGCGGTGGCGGGGTACTCGTCCTTGTCGATCATGTTCTTGTCGAAGGTCTCGGCCATCAACTTCTCGGCCTCGGGATCCATCCACGTGGTGACGAAGGTCGCGAGGTTGAGCCGCGAGCTTCCGTCGAGCATCAGCTCGTCGTGGATGAAGCGGTAGGCGGCCTGCGGATCCATGGGCTCGTCGGGCAGCCGCAGCGACGGGATCGGCGCGGTGGACAGCCGCCCGGTGTAGGCGGGCGCGATCGACGGAGAGGGGTGGGAGACGCGCGGCATGACGGTCCTTTCGGGTGACGGCGTGATCTACAACGTGGCCAGGGCGGAGCGGATGTGGTGCAGGATGCGCGAGGCCGACGTCGGCGCCGGCTGTGGGCCGGGATCGGCCGCGGAGAGGTTGGCCGCGCGGGCGTGGACGAACGCCGCCATGGCGGCGGCCTCGGAAGCGGGCAGACCAGCGGCGAGCAACGCGCCGATCATGCCGGAGAGCACGTCGCCCGACCCGGCGGTGGCCGCCCACGACCCTCCGGCGGGATTGAGGTACACCGGGCCGTCCGGGTCGGCGACGACGGTGACGTTGCCTTTGAGCAGCACCGTGGCGCCGAACTGTTCGGCCAGCCTGCGGGTGGCGCCGACGCGGTCGTCGCCGGGTGGCTGGCCGGCCAGCCGCGCGAACTCACCCGCGTGCGGGGTCAGCACGGTCGGTGCCGACCGGTTGGCCACCAGGTCCGGGTGCGCGGCCAGGATGGTGAGCGCGTCGGCGTCGACGACCACGGGCTCCTCGGTGCTCAGCGCGAACCACAGCGTTGCGGCGCCGGTCTCGTCGGTGCCGATGCCGGGACCGACCGCCCACGACTGCACCCGGCCCGCGCCCTCCGCGGTGGGCGACGCGATGACCTCCGGCCAGTGCGCCAGCACCTGTTCGCGGGCGCTGCCCGCGTAGCGGACCATGCCGGACGTGGCGGCCACCGCGGCCCCGGTGCACAGCACGGCCGCTCCCGGATAGGTCGCCGATCCGGCCAGGATGCCGGTCACGCCCTGGGTGTACTTGTCGTCTCGCGGGCCGGGCTTCGGCCAGCGTTGTGCGGCGTCGTGCGCCTCGATGCCGAGCATGTCGGTAGGGGGAAGGTCCAGACCGATGTCGACGAGCTGCACCCGGCCGCAGGCGCCGAGCGCATGCACCGGCTTGAGACCGCCGAACGTTACGGTCAACGCCGCATGCACGTGCGGCGCCGGGGGCTGCGCCGGTGTGCACGTCGAGACCGCTGGGGATGTCGACGGCCACCACAGGGATTTGCGCCTCGTCGACGGCCGCGAACACCTCGGCGGCAGCCGGGCGCAACGGGCCGGATCCGGAGATGCCGACGACACCGTCGATGACGAGGTCGGTTCCGTGCGGTACCGCGTCGACGACGCGGCCGCCGGCGCGCTCGAACGCGGCGAGTCCGCCGCGGTGCGCCTTGTCGGGATTGAGCAGAATCGCCGCCGCCGCGACCCCGCGTCGCCGCAGGAACGTCGACGCCCACAGCGCGTCACCGCCGTTGTCACCCGAGCCCACCACCGCGCAGATCCGCCGACCCGACAGGCCGCCGGTGCGAGCCTTGAGCTCATCCGCGATCGCGATGAACAGACCATAGGCAGCGCGGCGCATCAGCGCGCCGTCAGGGAGGCTGGCCAGCAGCGGCGCCTCGGCGGAGCGGATCGCGTCGGCGGTGTAGTAGTGCCGCATCAGCTTCCGTCCCCTCCCCTGCCCCGTCGTCAGAATTCCATACCCGGCGACGCGACGGGCAAGCCTCTCGACCTGGCGACGCTCGCCATCGCTCTGTCATACGTAATGAACGAGATCAGGTCTTTGCCCAGTGCCTCTGCGGTTGCCACATGGATGGCATCGAGGGCTTTGAGGCGACCCGGCAGGTTCGCCGCCCTGTCCCTAATCTCGGCAGTCACCTGGAGGTCGTCGTAGTCGCGGAGAAGTCGGCTCATGAGGTTCGGAAAGCTGCCCATGCGATCACAGTTGCGCACCGTCTCGATCAGTCCGACGGTGCTGGTCGCCAATGGAACGCCGGGTCGGCTGTTGAGGAATTCATACAGCTCCGAGGCATTGGGGCGTCTCGCCACGAGGGTGACCAACGCCGACGCGTCGAGATAAATCATGTCTTGGCGTCGCCGCGTGCCTCTTGCGTGGCCTCGACCTCCTCCCTGAACTCGCGCTCCCAGTCGCTCTCGGTGTAACGCTCCTCGAGGAGCGTCTGCAGCGGATCGGGCGCTCCTTCAGGCAGCTCGATGTGGGTGAAGGTGTCGAGGTCAGATGTCGTTTTCCCCGACCGCCGGAGCGCGCCGGAGGCTTCAAGCTCAGCGATCCGGCTCCCATACTTTTTCTGCTGGCCGGGAATCAGCGTGGCGATGACCTTGCCGTGGCGGGTGATCTCGATCGTCTCGCCCTTCTCGGCGCGGCTGAACATTGCGCTCGGGTTGTAGGAGAATTCGCGGACGGACACCGTGCTCACGACCAAAGCCTCCCAGGCTAGCGTTTGTACCCACATGTACGTACAACACTGTACCTACATTGGTGGCCGTGTGTTATGTTCGCGCAGTGACCGCCCCGAGCGACATGGGCGGGCGAACCGAGTTCTTCGGCCCGGTCGTTCGTGAGCCGGATGAGCCGGTCTTCCACGAGCCGTGGGAGGGCCGGGTGTTCGGTATGTCCTGGTTCCTGCTCGCGATGTTCGGGCGCAATGTGGACCGGTTCCGCTATGTCCTCGAGCGGCTGCCCCGCGACGTCTACCTTTCCGGCTACTACCAGCGTTGGCTGGCGGGCATAGAGAAACAGCTCATCGAGGCGGGGTATGTCGGTCCCGACGAGGTGGATGCCCGCCTGACCGGCCGGGTGCCGAAAGACGGAACGCGACGAGTGTCACGGGCGCGTGCCAAGGCCACCGCGCTGGTCCTTCGCCTCCTGCTGCGACCCAAGCTTCCGCGACCGGTGGCGTCCGCGCTTCCCCGGGTGATGGGTAACTCGCGGCCGGCACTGCGGCGCCCGCGATACGCGGTGGGAGATCGCGTCAGAGTCCGCAGCGAGCGTGCGGCAGGGCACACCCGCCAACCGGGCTACGTGACGGGTAAGCCTGGCGTCATCGTCTCCCATCAGGGGTCGAGTGTGTTCCCCGATGCACACGCAGTGGGCAGGCGCGCCCGTCCGCAGCATCTCTACACCGTCTCGTTCGCCGGCGGCGATCTGTGGGGCGAGGCCGCCGAGCCGGGCACCGAGATCCTGGTCGATCTTTACGAGTCCTATTTGGAGCCAGCATGAACGACACGGCCGCGGCCCGAGTCGAAGCGATCGAAGCCCTGTTGGTGCAGAAGGGAATCGTCGACCCGAGCGTCGTCGACAAGATCATCGAGCACTACGAGACCAACGTGGGCCCGCTCAACGGCGCCCGGGTGATCGCCCGAGCGTGGACCGATCCGGCCTATCGACAGCGGCTGCTCGCCGACGCGACGCGGGCGATCGCAGAGTTCGGCTTCGGCGGCCCGGAGGGCCAGATGATCGTCGCCGTCGAGAACACTCCCACGGTGCACAACGTGGTCGTCTGCACCCTGTGCTCCTGCTACCCGTGGCCGGTGCTGGGCCTGCCTCCGGCGTGGTACAAGTCCCCGGCATACCGCGCCCGCATGGTCGCCCAACCCCGGGCGACGTTGGCCGAGATGGGACTCGACCTGCCCGCGGAGGTTCGCATCCGGGTCTGGGACAGCTCGGCGGACGCGCGCTACCTCGTGGTGCCCGAGCGCCCACCTGGCACCGAGAACCTGACCGAGGCGCAACTTGCCCGGTTGGTGACCCGGGACGCCATGATCGGGGTGGCGAGGGCGGAGTCGCCCGGCCGCGATGGCTGAGACGGACGAAATTCACGCCGACCTGCGCGGACCGGTGTCCCCGCCGCGCGACAACGGGGAGATCGTGTTCGACGCGCCATGGCAACGTCGGGCGTTCGGCCTCACCGTGGCACTGTGCCGCTCTGATGCCGTTGAGTGGGAGGCGTTTCGGCAGCGGTTGATTCGGCGCATCGCGGCTGCCGAACAGCGGCCGTACTGGGATAGCTGGGCGGCGGCCCTCGAGGATGTCCTCGCCGACGCCTCGATGGTCACTCGGTCAGAACTCGACGCCCGTCATCACGAGCTACTGCTGCGCCCGCCGGACCATTGAACCTAGAGGCGCCGCCGAAACTGCAAATCGGCAGGCCCTTTCTCGCACTTTCCCTGCGGATTTGCAACCTCGACGCGATCGAAAGGCTGATCACTATTTCGTCTTCCTGCTCCTCCGATCGGAGGAGCGACGGCTATTCGACGGTGACCGACTTGGCGAGGTTGCGCGGTTTGTCGACGTCGTAGCCGCGAGCTCGCGCCACCGACGCGGCGAACACCTGGAGCGGGATGGTGGACAGCAGCGGCTGATAAAGCGTCGTCGTTGACGGTAGTTCGAAGATGTGGTCGGCGTAGGGGCGGACCGTGTCGTCCCCCTCCTCGGCGATCACGATGGTGACCGCTCCGCGCGCCTGGATCTCACGGATGTTGGACAGCAGCTTGGCGTGCAGCGTCGACGCGCCCTTCGGGGACGGCATCACCACGATCACCGGCAGGCCCTCATCGATCAGGGCGATCGGACCGTGCTTGAGCTCACCCGCAGCGAATCCCTCGGCGTGCATGTAGGCGAGCTCCTTGAGCTTCAGCGCGCCTTCCAGCGCCACCGGGTAGCCCACGTGGCGGCCCAGGAACAGGATGGTCGAGGCGGAGGCGAACCGGGCGCCCAATTCGGCGACGGGCTGCAGGTGATCGAGCACCTGCGAGACCAGCTCCGGCATCGACTCCAGCTCGCGGTACTCGCGGGCCACCTCGTCGGGGTACTTGGTGCCGCGGGCCTGCGCCAGCGCCAGCCCGACGAGGTAGTTGGCCGCGATCTGAGCGAGGAACGTCTTCGTCGCCGCCACCCCGATCTCGGGTCCGGCGCGGGTGTAGAGCACCGCGTCGCTTTCGCGGGGAATCTGGCTGCCGTTGGTGTTGCAGATGGCCAGGACTTTTGCCTTCTGCTTCTTGGCGTGCCGCACCGCCTCGAGCGTGTCGGCCGTTTCGCCGGACTGTGAGATCGCGACTACCAGCGTGCTGCGGTCCAGCACCGGGTCGCGGTAGCGGAACTCACTGGCCAGCTCGATCTCAACAGGCAGCCGGGTCCAGTGCTCGATCGCGTACTTGGCCAGCAGCCCGGAGTGGTAGGCGGTGCCGCAGGCGACGACGAACACCTTGTCGATTTCTCGTAGCTCCTGATCGGAGAGCCGCTGCTCGTCGAGAACGATGCGCCCGTCAACGAAGTGGCCCAGCAGGGTGTCGGCCACCGCGGCGGGCTGTTCGGCGATCTCCTTGAGCATGAAGTACTCGTAGCCACCCTTTTCGGCGGCCGACAGGTCCCAGTCGACATGAAAGGACCGAGAAGGTCGGCCGCTTCCTCCCCGCGGAAGTCGGTGACGCGGTAGCCGTCGGCGGTGATCACCACCGCCTGGTCCTGGCCGAGTTCGACCGCTTCGCGGGTGCAGTCGATGAAAGCCGCCACGTCCGAGGCGAGGAACATCTCTCCGTCGCCGACACCGAGGACCAGCGGCGTGGACCGCCTGGCGCCGACGATGGTGTCCGGCTCGTCGGCGTTGGCGAAGACCAGGGTGAAATGGCCCTCCAAGCGGCGCAGCACGGCCAGTACCGAGGCCGCGAAGTCGCCGGCGGTGTCGCCGCCGCGGTATTCCCGGGCAACGAGGTGGACGGCGACCTCGGTGTCGGTGTCGCTGGCGAACTCGACGCCGTCGGTCTCCAGTTCCTGCCGCAGAACGGCATAGTTCTCGATGATCCCGTTGTGGACCACCGCGATTTTGCCCGAGGCGTCGCGATGTGGGTGGGCATTGCGATCGGTGGGACGGCCGTGAGTGGCCCAGCGGGTGTGCCCCAACCCAGCGTGGCCGCGCAGGGCGACGGGGTCACTGCACTCCAGTGCCTCACCGAGGTTGGCCAACCGGCCGGCGCGGCGGTGCACCGACATCTCGCCGGCGCCGTCGAGAATCGCGATGCCGGCCGAGTCGTAACCGCGGTACTCCATCCGGCGCAGGGCCTGGACCACCACGTCGCAGGCCGGACGGGGTCCGACGTAGCCGACGATTCCGCACATAGGGGTTCAGGGTAGTGCAGCGACCGGGGATAAGCCTTGTCGCTACGTTCGCCTACACCTCTCCGTTACGGTCATCACATGGCCCGGATCCGGAAGCTCTACAGCGCACTGACCCGTCGCGGCCCGCACAAGGTTCTGCGTGGTGACCTGGCGTTCGCCGGTCTGCCGGGTGTTCTCTACACCCCCGAATCGGGCCTCAATCTCGCCGGGGTGGCGTTCGGTCACGAATGGCTCACAACCGCCGACCGGTACACCGGCACACTCGAGCATCTGGCGTCGTGGGGCTTCGTCGCAGCGGCGCCCGACACCGAGAAGGGGCTGGCCCCGTCCGCCGTCAGTCTCGCGTTCGACCTGGGCACCGCGCTCGAGATCATCGCCGGGGTGCGGCTGGGGGCAGGGAACATCAGCGTGCATCCCACGAAGTTGGGCCTGGTCGGGCACGGTTTCGGCGCCTCGGCAGCCGTGCTGGCCGCCGCCGACCGAGCCTCGCACCCGCGCTTCGCCCCCAAGGCCGTCGTGGCGATGTTCCCGACCGTCACCAAGCCACCCGCCGAGCAACGGGCGGCGGAGCTGACCATTCCGGGACTCGTGCTCACCGCGCCGGGTGACCCGCAGACCCTGCGCTCCAACGCCGTCGAAATGGCCCGTGAATGGGACGGCGCTGTGCTGCGCACCGTCTCCAAAGCGAAGGCCGGCGGCCTGATCGAGGGGCGCCGCGTGGCCCGCGCCGTCGGTCTGCCCGGCGCGGACCGCAGCACGCAAACGTTGGTGCGTGCGCTGATGACCGGCTACCTGCTGTACCACCTGACCGGCGACAAGACCTACCGAGACTTCGCCGACCCCGACGCGAAGCTGCCCAAGACCGAGCCGGCCGACCCGGACGCCGACCCCGTCAAGCTCGAGGACAAGGTCGTCGCGCTGCTCAAGCCGTAGCTACCGATGATCGGCGCCCTGCTGGCCCGTTGTTGGTCGGCGGGCCGCAGCACGGGCTGGTTTGGGCGCTCGGGTGCGGGTGGCGGCGTGGGCCGCTCGACCTCGCGGATGGCGTCTACGTACTCGCGGTATTCGCGAAGGATGTCGGCGAGCCGGTCGGTGCTCTTCACTGCCCGACCTGAGGAAGCTGGTCCGCGGCGATCTCGCAGGGTGTCGACGGCTCATCGGCCGGTGGTGCACTGAGCGGCTCAGGCGGCGGTTCAGGAGCCGGCTCGGGAGGCGGTGGTGGTGGTGGTGCGGGTTCCGGTTCGACGGCGGCGGGCTCCGGCTCAACCGGCTTTTCGGGCGGATCGTCTGGATCATCTTCCGCGTCGGTGGCGTCAGGCCCGTCGGCCAGCGCCTCGCCGATCGGTGGTTCGTCGTCTTCCGGCGGGTCCACTGCAGGCGGCTCGGGGATCTCCTGATCCCGGGACGGCAAGAGTCCGCCTAGCGCATCGGCCAATCCCTGCCCCGGGCCGTTCAGGCCGCCGAGCGGAAGGCCCGGCAGTTCCGGGATGCCGGCCGACGGAGCCGTCGCCGGCGGCACAGCTCGCGGGCGGCGCGACAGGCGCTGGCGCAGCGACAGGCGGTGGCGGTGCGGGCACGGGTGGCGGCGAAGCGGGCGCGACGGGCGGTGTCGGCGCTGCCGCCGGTGTCGACACGGCCGCCGGAGGCGACGGCGCTGCCGTACCGCCCGTGGGAGCCGGGCCGGCATCGGCGGGCGGCGACCACGACGGGCCGAGTTCACCCGGGATCTCGAATCGACCCAGCGCCGACGAGGAGAGTTCGGCGTTCGCGGCGTCATACGAGTTAGCGATTGATGCGATCGTCGCGCGCACGGCATTCAGCCAATCAATCCGAATGTCGTTGTCTACGAAGGGTTTTACCTGGACGTCCACCAGTTCGCTGGCCGCCGCGCGATCGCCGGCACCGGTGATGACGGTCTGCGATGCCGACAGCCAGGCCGGCCGCTCACCCTGCCGGCGATCGTCGATCGACGTCACCGCCGCGACCTTGCCGTCGACCATCCCCCACAGGTTGTCGCGCAGACCTGCCAGCGCGTCGGCGGCCGTTCGGGCCGTGGCCGCGACCGACGCCGCGGCGTCGGTGTGTCGGCGCAGGAAGTCGGTCGCGGTTTCCGCGCCGGCCCCGCTCCACGCCGTCGCCAACAAATCCACCTGCACCCGCTGTACCCGCAGCACCTCGTGGGCCGCGCCCGCCACCGCGTCGAACGCAGACCGGTCGGCGTCGAGTGCATGCAGGTCCAAGCCGTCCTCGGTGCCGAACCAGTCGCGGACCTGCGCCGAATGCAGCGTCAAATCCGGGTTCTGGTAGTCGAGGAGATGGAGAAGCCCACACGTAGTTCTGGGCGTTCTCCACCGCCTGGCGTCCCTCACTCATGCGTCCCGCCACGTCGAGCTCGTCGGCCATGGTCAGCCGTATCGTGCGGCGGTGCGGGAGTCGGCGTCGTCGTAGCGCGCGGCGGTGGCGTGCAGCGAGGCGGCGATTTCGGCCGACGCCCGCGACCACTGGCCTAACGCCTGGGCCACCTGATCGAGCGCCGCGCGCAGCGCATTGCCACGAGCCGCATGAGCTCGGCCTGCGACGGCCCCGCCAAATCGCAGCCGGGACAGATGAGTGTGGATCGCGGTGTCCAGAGCGCGGGCCGACGCGTCGAAGTGCTCGGCGGCGGCGCGCACCGCGGCCACGTCGATACGGGCAGTTTTGGGCGCCATATCAAGGTTGGACGTACGCGCGCCCGCGTCGGTTCGCTAGTGCTGTTGACGGACGAAGGTCGCCACCCGATGCGCCACTTGCTTGGCGGTGTCTTCGTCCGGCGCTTCCACCATGACGCGCACGAGTTGTTCAGTTCCCGAGGGGCGCAACAGGATTCGTCCTGTGTCGCCCAGCTCGGCTTCTGCGTCGGCCACTGCGGCCTGCACCGACGGCGCAGCCGCGACGGTCTTGTCGGCGACCTCCACGTTGATGAGCACCTGCGGCAGGGTGTGCATCGCCGCCGCCAGCTCACGCAACGGGGTTCGGGTCTGGGCAATGCGGGACATTAGACCAAGGCGGTGACGATACCGTCACCGGTGGTACCCAGGGCCGGCATGACGATGTGCCCGGACTGCTCACCGCCGAGGGCATAGCCACCCGCGCGTAGTTCCTCGAGCACGTAGCGGTCACCGACAGCGGTAGTGCGCACTTCGATACCGGCCGCCCGCATGGCCAAGTGCAGACCCATGTTGCTCATCACGGTCGCGACGAGAGTGTCGCCGGCGGCCTTCACCGGCCTCCCGCATGGCGACCGCGAGGATAGCCATGATCGCGTCGCCGTCGACGACCTC
>CAWIDX010000010.1:0-46511 GCA_963834955.1 uncultured Actinomycetota bacterium | reverse complement strand
CCCGATAGGCCGGGTTGCGCGCCAGCAGTCGTCGACGCCGCCTTCAGGTGGTGGTGGTGTTCTTCTTCTTCTACTCCTCACCGTGTCAGAGCAGCAGCGGGAGCCGTTATGACAGCGCGGCGTAGCAGGGTAATCGGAGCGGGGTGCCGGGCCCATCGTGGCTAATCGACCGCACGCTCGTGGTCCCAGACGACGCGGCCACCGACATCGGCCATGCCGTTGGGGGCCGGGCTGGCTTGGACCAGTGATCCGCTGCCGTGCTGGATGGTGATAGCGCGACCGAGGTGTGCGGCGAGCAGCATCGAGGCGGAGCCGCATGCCTCGTCCTGGGGCACTCCGTACCGTGCGGCGAAGACTCGGGCCCGGACGGTCCCGGCCTGCTGATCGATCCAGGCCCAGAACTGGTCGGCGTCTTGGTCGGGGTGGGGTGGCGCGGTCATGGCGTCGACTGCGGTGGCGTCGGCCACGGGGCGATCGAGGTGCAGGGCGCTCGGCCGCTGGCCCAGACCCTTCCCACCTGGCACCGAGATCCTCAACGAGGCCCGCAACCGCTCCACCGCGTCGAATCCGGCCCACACCACTTCACCCTCGCCGCCGGCGCGGCCGGACAGTACAGGCCGTAGCTCCGCACGGCCTGGCGCTTGCCGCCCCCTCGCGCCACAGCAATCCAGTTCTTGTACTCGGCCCCAACCATGGAGGAGACATGAGCCTGGGCCGTCCAGGCCGCCGCGAATCATCCTGACGACGAACTGCTGGGTTGACGCATGCGGCCGGGTGGCCAGGATCCCCAATCGGGATCTTCTACGCTCATCGCACCCGCCAGATCCTCGTGTTGAGCGCCTCGCCGCCGGTGAACACCCCATCGATTTCTGCCTGCAACCGTTGCGCAGCCGATAGCCTCTTAGGCGCGGACGTTGGAGTTCCTTCCATCAGACTTGCCGGTCTCCGAGGAACCTGGTCCTCGCATCTTGTAGCTCAGAACGCAGGAGGACGCCCATGGTTGCTCTCCACACCGCGATCGCGATCGTTCTTGCCATCGGGCTGATCATCAGGTTTAAAGTCGACCCGGTCATCTCGCTGCTCCTTGCCGCGCTCTATCTCGGCTTGGCTTCCGGCGTCGGCTTCGCCGGAACGATTGAGGCAATCGCCGCGGGTTTCGGCGAGATCATGGCCGAAGTCGGGTTGCTAATCGGGTTCGGTGTACTGATCGGAGCCTTTTACACTCCGCTGGAGCGTTTCGCAGGCTGCTCGATGTGCTCGTTCGCATGGTCGGCGCCACCCGATTGCCCTACGCGCTCTCCATATTGCATTCCACGATCCTCCCGTCGATCTATGTCGACGTGCAGGTGGTGCTGGCCTCGCCAGTGGCCCGCTCGGCTGCGCCGTATATCAGCCGGAACGGGCTTCCGCTCATGGCCTCTGCTCTCGGCGCCGGCATCTTCGCTGGCTACGTATTCGTCATACCCGGCCTGGCTGCGATCTCTATCGCCGGTTTGCTCGGCGTGCCTCTCGGCAGGTGGCTGCTCTTCGGGATCGTGATCGGTCCGCTCACGGCGATCATCACCAGCCTCATCATGCGCCTAATACTGCGTGGCGGCTTGTGGAAATCGGAGTCGGACGAAGACGTCGACGAGGCGATGATCGAGCTAGAGGCCCACGAGATAGCTGCCGCCGACGCCGACGCCGATGCCGATGCCGAGGCGGGCCGATCGCTGCCGCTGGTGGTGTTACTGCTACCGATCCTGGTGCCCTTGATCTTGATCGCCTTCGGCGCCTTCGCCGAACTCTTGGACTTCTCCAACTCGTTCATCGCGTTCCTCGGCAACGCGAACCTCGCGCTCTTCGTCGGCCTCGTGGGCGCCTACCTACTGTTTCGCGCTACGGCAGGGATCGACCGCACCCGCGACACGATGGACGAGGGCTTCCACACCACTGGCGAGATCCTGCTGATCACCGGTGTCGGCGGTTCGCTGGGTGCCGTGATCGGCGAGACCGACCTGGACAGCGTGCTTGCCGGCCTTTTCCAGGCTGAGGCAGGCACACCCGTGGTCGTGAGCATCCTGCTGGCGTGGTTCATCGCGGCACTGCTGCACCTGGCGATCGGATCGGTGTCGGTCGCCGCCATCACGGCGTCCGGCATCATCGCACCGATCCTCGGCTCCATCAGTGTGGCCCCGGTCGTCATCGGACTCGCCATCGCGTCGGGTGCAATGTTCGCGCTCCAGGTCAACAGCAACTTCTTCTGGATGTTCAAAGCTCTGCTTGGCCTGTCCACCAAAGGCAGCCTCAAGACCCTGACTGGGGCCACGTCCATCGCCGCTGTGGTGTCGCTGCCGATGGTCATCGTCGCGTCGCTGTTCGCCTGAACCTGCCGGGTCGGGTGGGCACGACAGGCGGGCGACGACCGCCATCGCATCAGCCGTTACCTCGAAATACAGGTGATCGGTTCGAGGCAGTCAGACAGAGGCACACAGGCGGCTCCATGCCGAGCTGGAGCCAAAAACAGTGTAACGATCAACTCACCTGCAACCAGGTTGGTCGAATAGCCGGGCCGACGTGATCCTCGATGGGAAGCGGTGGAATATAGCCGTGCACCGGTCGCTCTCGATCACTGGGCGCTCGTTCGATGGTGACCTGGCGGGTCAGATCCGTCACCGCCTCGCTGTGGCGGCGCGCCTGCCAGGGAGTGTCGGACCCTTCCGCCAGACTTCGGGGGCATGAGCAGACGCAACCGCGAGAAGCGGGCCGCCAAGCAGAAGAACCGGCGCCGGACGGCGGCCGAACGAGAACGCATGAGATTCGACCCCGGGCCCGACCGAGTGCTCCTGCAGGAACTCCTTATCTCAGCCTTGTGTGTCGCGGCGATGTGCCCCGACGACGACGCGGAATGGCACGCCAGTGAACTGCTCGAGGAATTCCCCGCCTCGGCACGGGACTTCGACCTGGCGGCGGACACCGCCATGGCCGACGCCATCCGGGCGGCGTGGGAGGCGGGCTGGTTGCCGTCCGACCTTCACGAGTTCGCCCGTCGCAAGCTCGAACCATCGGCCGCCGGATACCTCGCCGAGGCAATAGTCCTCGAGTCCAAGCGTTACGCGGTCGCGACACTGCACCCGAGATGGCGCGCCGACCTCGCCGTCATCTCAGCCGGGATCGACCCCAGTACACAGACACCGCAGATGTGGCGCTGGGCCGCTCTGAACGGCGCCGATCGCTGCGCGGCGCTGACGGTCGTACTGAAGGTGCTGGCCCTGCTTGGGACGCTTGCTGCGCTCGAACCGCTGCTGCCGCTGCCGGGCGCACGCCGGCACACCCCCACCACGGCGGGCGAGGTCGACGAGAAGACCCTCGCCAGGGTGCGCGCCCTGCTGGCCAAGGCCGAAGCGACCAAGTTCCCCGAGGAGGCGGAAGCGCTCTCGGCCAAGGCCCAGGAGCTGATGAGCAAGTACTCATTGCACCAAGCCGTTGCCGACCACGACCACGGTCGGGCACCGGTGGCCGCCGGGCGGCGGATGTGGATCGATAGCCCCTACGCCGGGGCCAAGGCCTTGCTCGTGCAGGCGGTGGCCACGGCCAACCGTTGTCGTACGGTGTGGACGGAAAACCTCGGGTTCGTCACGGTCGTCGGAGCCGAAACCGAGCTCAACCTCGTCGAACTGCTCACCACGTCGCTGCTGGTGCAGGCCAACCGGGCGATGCTCGCTGCGGGCCGCCAGGTCAGCAGCCGTGGCCATGCACGGACGAGATCGTTTCGCCAATCGTTCCTCGTCGCATACGCCACTCGCATCGGCGAGCGACTTGACACCACGAATGCGACGGTCACGGCCGAGGTGGGGGACAGCCGGCTACTTCCCGTGCTGGCGGCACGCAGCCGGGCAGCCGATGAGCTCACGGACCGACTCTTCCCGTCTATGGTGCATCGCCCGATATCGGCGTCCAACCAAGCGGGCTGGGGTGCCGGGCGAGCAGCGGCGGACCTGGCTCTGCTCGACGTGCACGGCTCGATCGCAGGGTAGCGCCCCAGGACGGCCGATCGGTCCGGTCGGTGCCGGAGGGTGGCCGCCGCCGCGGCGGCGGCTCAACACCTCTCGGACGCTCAGGGCGCCGTTCTCAGTCGTCAATTCCGGTCGCTCGGACGAAGTTTGGTGACGGCGGCCTGGATCTCCGCGACCCGTGCCAGATCGAGGCCCCAAGGCTGGTCCACACCGAGACGGTTGTCGACATCCCATAGGACACACTGTTCGCCCGGCATCGCGACCAGCGACCACGCGATAACGGTCCTGCGCAGCTGCTCGTCCATAGGGTCTGTGGCCGCTGGGATGTCGGCGGGTGCGCCGCCAACAGGGTGGTGGTGCATGAACTTTCCATAGGCCTTGGTGCAAAATGCCTGATACCGCGCGGTGCACAGGATCAGGCCGTGCCAGGCCTCATCCACCGCGCGCGACGGCATCCCGATCACCTGTTCGTCCCGTAGTGCGGCCGCGCAGCAGCGCAGCCACTGCCGCAAACCCGTCTCAATGAGCTCACGAGGCTGCCACGGGCACGTTTTGAACACGGCGGGGGGAAGCTCGAGTTCTGCCACCGTGGTAGACGACCGATCGAACCCGTCACCGCGCCGGCGCTGCATTGCCAGCCACCGAACTCGGCGAGATCCTCCACGCGTGGCCTGTTGTGTCGACTCCATTGTGATCCTCCTGTTGCCGTGGGTACCGCCGCCCATGATCTGAGGGACGCCACAGAGCGGGGAAGAGGAAGGGTCCGATCGCGGTGTGTCCTTGCACGATTCACAGATTGTGCTGATGCCGCGTACTTACCAAGGGAATAGGCTGCGGCTAACCGCCGCAGCCGCAGCCTCCGCAGCCTCCGCAGCCGCCCGTTGACCCCAGGGCCACCCGGGCAACCGCCTTTTTGGCCCGCGACTGCGGGGGGTCCGACTCCGCCCCGGCCGACCAGACATCTCCAGAGCGGCGTTCTGTGACCCGAATCTTGCGTCCGCGGCGCACAGCCTCAATGTCACGACGGTATCGCTCATCTGGGTTCTCACCATTCAGACGGCGGACCCGCCCGCGCCACACCAGCACGGCAATCGCCAGCCCCACACCCAGCGCAATAATCACCACACTCAGTTGCGTCAACTGCATGATGGGCCTCCTCCTTCTGCTGCAGATGCAAGCCCATCATGCGAAGGCCGCCACAGAGCAAGGAAGAGAAAGGTCCGTATCGCGGCGTTTCCTTGCACGATCCACAGATTCACCGATCCCCGGGCCCACCGAGGGACTCGCACGCCAGTCGCTTGATCAGCTCCGCTCGGCAAGGGCGGTGCTTCGGGGCGCTACGCCGACGACGCGATCGTGCACTGCGTCATCGAGTCAAGCCGGAGCGCTGGTGGTCGTCTGCTGCAAGGGCGATCGGCGGCTCGGCGACGGGCCTTCCCCCGCAACGTGATCAGCATCGCGCGAATGGCGCTACGAATTGGCGAGTGAACCGCCCGCCTATGCCTCAGTAAGTACGGGGCATCAGCGAATCTGTGGATCGTGCAAGGAAACACCACGATCGGACCATTCCTCTTCCCTGCGCTGTGGCGGCCTTCACATCATGGGCGATACCCACGGCAAGAGGAGGTCCATCAAAATGCAGTCGACACAACAGGCGACGCGTGAAGGATCGCGCCCAGAGTCGGTGGCTGGCAACGTGAACAATCCAGCCCAGCACACCGAGTCGACCTGCCCACCAAACGCTCCCAGCCACGAGACAATCCACCGCTTCCGCGTCAAGCCCGCTGACGCCGGCATCGTCGGCTCCGTCGACGGCGGCAAACTACTCGAATGGATCGACAAGGTTGCCTACGCCGCCGCCGCACAGTGGAGTGGCCGCTACTGCGTCACCGCCCACGTCGGCCACTTTCACCTCGACCGGCCCATCAGCGTCGGTGAACTCGTCGAATTGCACGCCAGCGTCGTCTACACCGGGCGCAGCAGTATGCACATCCTTGTCACCGTCCGCTCCAGCGACCCCACGCGGGCCCAAGCGGTTCAAACCGCGCAATGCCCAATCATTTTCGTCGCCGTCGACGACACCGGCACCCCCGTCGAGGTCCCCCCGTGGACACCGGTCACCATGCTTGAACTGCAACGACAACGGCAAGCGCGGGTCCGGATACGGATGCGCAAACGCATCGAAGGCGCCATGGCCGCCGAAAGCTACACGGCAGAGGGCACCGCCCCGCGCGCCACGCTGCGCTTCCTCGCCGCTCCCACCGACGGCAACTGGGGCGGAAAAGTCCACGGCGGCCGAGTCATGCGGTGGATCGACGAAGCGGCCTCCGTGTGCGGAGCCGACTGGACCGGCGCACAAGTCATCGCGTCCTACATCGCCGGGATCCGCTTCTATCGGCCCATCAACATCGGCCACGGCATCGAAGTCACCGCACGCGTCATTCACACTGGACCGCGCAGCGTCCACGTCAGCATCCACGTCACCACCACCGACACCCGCGGCGGGCAACCCCACCTCGCAGCACACGGACTGGCCGTCGTCGTGTCACTCGACGAGCGCGGCAAAGCCCGACCGGTCCCGAAGTGGGAACCCGACTCCGTCGAAGACCATCGACTCGATCAGCACGCCCGACACCTGATCGAGCTACGACAATTCTTCGAACCCTTCACAACTGCAGTCGCACTCCCCGCCGACGCCGAACTGACGCACGTCCACCACGACGCGATCGCCCGCTGACGGACAAAGGGCGCCCCATCGCACCGTGTTTTCGGCGGGTGCTGTTCGGCGGGATGTGTTGCACCGAACGGCTTCTCCGCTGCCGTCGTTGTCGATGTTTCGCCCGAGGACTCGGTTATCAGGTCGGCCGCCTGGCTGAGCGGGTAGGAGTCGATGCCATCGTGCGCGACTCAACCGTGCAACCTGCGGTACACACGAACAGCGGCGGAATGCAGTGGCACGCGACCGGTCTGGATCATCGCCGGTGGGTCGAGGTACTGCAGTCCCCTGACGTCAGGGGGACCGGTCGCGGCGCTTCGGTTGCGAGTACGTCAACTACGGCGGCGACCACGTCCGAGGCTGTGTCTTGGCGGCACAGCAGCAGATCCGGCACTCCGATGGAACGGTGGCCGGGCGGCACGTAACCCACGGTCGGCACTAGCGATTATCCCTTTCCGCTAGGGCGCTGTAGGCGGCCCGAACCAGGTGGTGAGCGAGTCGGTGAGTCCCTGCCGGGTAAGGTCTCCCACCCAGGCAACATATCCGTCGGGCCGGATCAACACGGCAGTGGGAGCGGTGACCGCGCCAAGTACCGGAAGCTCCCAGACGCCAATACATCTGGCGTCGATCAACTGGACCCGATCGTTCCATGAAGTGATGTCGAAGCCGGCGGGCTCACCGAGGTTGAGCAGCACTGGCCGGGCATCGTGCAGCAGGGTGAATACCCGCAGCGGGCCGTTGGTGGTGACCAGGTCGAGATCGGGCATGCGACGGCCGAGCAGCGGGTGTCCCTCACCGAGGTCGTAATGGATGTCCAGACCAGACATCATCGCGGCGAATCGTTTGCGAGGCTCGTCCATGCTGAGGAGCTCAGAAAAGGTGTCGCTCAACGCCTTGGTGCGGTCGTCTGGGCGGCGCAGCGCTATCTGCGCCATCGTGTTGCGCAGCACGCGGGCAGCGACCGGGTGGCGCTCGGCATGGTAGGTATCGAGGAGGCTTTCCGGCGAAATGCGGTTGACCACCTGGGCCAGCTTCCATCCCAGATTCACCGCATCCTGCACACCGGTGTTGAGGCCCTGTCCACCCACCGGGTTATGCACGTGTGCGGCGTCGCCGGCCAACAGGACCCGTCTGTCGCGGTAGGCCGCGGCCTGCCGAGTCATATCGGTGAACCTGGAAATCCAGGTGGGACTGTGGATCCCGTAATCGGTCCCATAAACGGCGATGAGCGCCTCGCTGAGATCGCGCAGGGTGGGCTCGCTGGCGGCTCTGAGGTGCCGCTCGGTCACGACGACCCGCACCGGCCCTCCACCCTCCAACCTGTTGAGACCATGGACGCCGAGGGCGTCGTGGCGGATGCCCCATTCCGGCTCCTCGGCCATCTCGACCTCTGCGATCAGCCAGCTCGTTGTCGGATCCCACCCGGGGAAATCGATGCCGGCAGCTTCGCGGATCAAACTGCGTCCTCCGTCGCACCCGACGACATATCTCGCGCGCAGCGACTGTCCGTCGGACAGCTCGACGTCGACGCCGGTGTCGTCTTGGGCGATACCCGTCACCTCACGCCTGCGATAGATCGGCACCGCCAGCTCGTCGACCCAGCCGGCCAGTACGCGCTCAAAGTGGTTCTGCCACAGCCCGAGTCCGTAGGGGTGCCGGGTGGGAAAGTCGCTGATGTCCAAAGGAATCCCGGCGAACTGCGCCACCTGGGCCACCTGCCCCTGCGAAAGGAACCGATCAGCGATTCCACGCTGATCAAGAACCTCGATGGTGCGTGAATGCAGACCGCCTGCGCGCGAGCCAACGAGGTCCTGACTGGCGCGCCGCTCGACAACGGCAACGTCGACCCCCGCCAACGCCAACTCACCTGCCAACATCAGCCCTGTCGGGCCTCCTCCAGCAACCACCACCGCATGGTCGGCCATCGGTTCGATCTCCCGGCGCGACCCATCCGGCGGCAACACGACACTCATTTCGCACCTCTCCATTTCTGCAAGTTCAGGCCTCGGCCGGCGATTCTGCGCCACGACCCGGGTCTTGCCGCAAGCCCCCCGGTGCCCTATATGGTGAGAGTAGGAAGCGGTGCGTCTCCTATCCCTTGTAGTCCGGTGAGGACGACAAGCCCCTTGCGGAGCCGGTGCACCGGGCCGCGGCCACGCTGGCTGCGGCCGCACAAGCCGGAACGGCAGGGGCCGCTCACTCGGCCGTGGGCCGAACCCGCTTATCGGATGATCTATGACCCCGACGGTCGGTCGTATCGTGATCGGCTCATGGGCAGGTGGTGAACTCGACCGTCAGGCTGACAGGACCGGTGATGCCGGTAATCGGCTTCCACGGAACGGGGCCGGTGGTCCGGATGTTCGGCATCCGACGGGCCATGATCGTCAGGGCTTCGGCCAGTTCGATTCTGGCCAGGTGCGCACCGAGGCAGTAGTGGATGCCGCCACCGAAAGTCAGCATGGCCGGGGCATTTTCACGGGTGATGTCGAAACGATCGGGTTCGGGGTACACCGCGGGGTCACGGTTGGCCGCAGCTGTATTGGCGATGACGAGCGTGCCGGCCGGGATCCTGACGCCGGCGAGTTCGACGTCTTCCACGGTTTCGCGCATCGTCGTGAAGATGACCGGGGAGTAGCGCATCGCTTCCTCCACCGCTTTCGGCGCCAGCTCGGGGTGTTCGGCCAGCAGCGCCCACTGGTCGGGGTGATCGCTGAAGACCTGTACCGCGGCGGCCAATTGGTTGCGGGTGGTGTCGGTTCCGGCCATGAGCAGTGTCGCAGCCAGCATCAGCAGCTCGTCGTGCTTCAAGCGGTCGCCTTCCACCTCGGCACGAATCATGTCCGACAGCAGATCATCGCCCAGCGCATCGCGCCGACAGGTGACCATTCCGTCGAGATAGCACTCGAGCGCGTGCCAGGCGCGCAGGATGTCGGGCTCGTCGTTTACGACGTTCCAATCGAAGATCTTGAAGATGTCGTCGGCCCAGTCGGAAAACAGGTGCCAATCCTCGGGTGGTGTGCCGAGCATCGCGCAGATGATCGGGATGGGGTACTGCCTGGCGATGTCGGCAACCACGTCGCACCGACCCGTGTCCGCATGGTTGTCGACGAGCTCGGCGATGATGTCGCGCGCACGTCGTCCGGAGCCGTTCGGCCGCCTTGGGGGTGAACGCCTTTGACACGAGTCGCCGTTGCCGGTGGTGCTCGGCGCCGTCGAGGCTCAGCAGCCCCTTGAGCGATATGTCCCACAGTTCGCCGGAGGTAATGCCCTGTGCCGCTAGGCCCACTCCCTTCGGCATGGCGAACCGGTCGTCACGCAGGACAGTCCGGACCAGGTCGTAGGCCAGCACTTCGGGTCCGTGTGGTCCCATGGCGATGGGCCCTTGCTGTCGCGCCTGCCGAATCAGCTCGTGCGCCTCTTCCGGGCTTTGTGCGTGTTCGTAGGCGATGGTGGGCAGTTCGGTCTCGAGAACGGTGTCGATGGTCATGTGTTCGACTATCTGGTTCCGCGGACTCGAACAAGATCGGTCGAAGGTCGTATATCTGCAGAGGGGGGTCGTAGATATACGCGCATACGCTGATGTTTTGCGATACGCGCTGGTCGCATGCTGGCTAGCATGAGCGCGACTGAGTGGAGCGAGCTTGCGGTGAGCGAACTGCCGACCGGCACGGTGACGTTGCTTTTGGCCGACGTCGAGGGCTCCACGCGGCTGTGGGAAACCCAGCCAGAGCAGATGCGCGCGGCGATCGCACGCCTGGATGACACGCTGGCTGAGCTGATCGCGATTCACGGCGGCGTACGTCCGGTCGAGCAGGGCGAGGGCGACAGCTTCGTACTCGCGTTCGCGCGGGCCAGCGATGCGGTGGCGTGTGCGCTGGCGCTGCAGCGAGCCCCGCTCGCGCCGATCCGGCTGCGTATCGGGGTCAATACCGGCGAGATCCAGCTGCGCGACGAGGGCAACTACATCGGTCCGACGATCAATCGGACGGCGCGGCTACGCGATCTGGCGCACGGAGGGCAGACGGTGTTGTCGGGCGCAACGGAGTCCATGGTGCTGGACCATCTCCCGGCCGATGCGTGGCTCAACGATCTGGGCAGCCATGCGCTGCGCGATCTGCCGCGCCCGGAACGGGTTGTCCAGCTCTGCCATCCCGATATCCCCAACGAATTCCCGCCGCTGCGCACACCAAAAGTGGCTGTCGTCCAACGTTTTCCGACACAGCTCACCTCGTTTGTCGGCCGCGAAGAGCAGATGTCAGAAGTGCGTGGCATCTTGGCCGGCAACAGGCTCGTGACACTCACCGGAGCGGGCGGCGCAGGGAAGACACGCATGGCCATCCAGGTCGGCGGCCAGATCAGAGGCGACTTCCGCGACGGTGCATGGTATGCCGATCTGGCACCGATCGCAGACGCTGACTCCGTTCCGATCACGGTCGCGCGGGCGCTGGGTCTCCCCGACCAGCCGGGCCGTTCGACGGTGGACACCATCCTGAGATTCATCGGCGACCGCGAGATGCTTCTGGTTCTCGACAATTGCGAGCATCTGCTCGACGCGAGCTCCGAGCTGAGCATCACTCTCCTGGATCGATGCCCCGGCCTGACCCTGCTGACGACGAGCCGTGAGCCCATCGGGTTGGCTGGCGAGGTCGTGTGGCGGGTGCCGTCATTGTCGCTCGCCGACGAGGCGGTCGAGTTGTTCGGCGACCGAGCCCGGCTGGCGCGTCCAGACTTCCGCCTCACAGACGACAACGTCGGCTCGGTGACCGAGATCTGCCGTCGACTCGACGGTATGCCGCTGGCCATTGAGCTTGCAGCCGCCCGTGTGCGGGCATTGTCGTTGGCGGAGATTCTGGACAGCCTTCATGACCGATTCCGGCTGCTGACCGGCGGTTCGCGGACGGCGGTACGTCGGCAGCAGACGTTGCGGGCCTCTGTCGAGTGGTCGCATGCCCTTCTGACAGAGCCTGAGCGCGTCCTGTTTCGTCGGCTGGCGGTCTTCATGGGCGGATTCGACCTCGACGCTGCGCAGGCGGTCTCCGGTGACCGTGATGTGGAGCGCTACCAGGTGCTCGACCTGCTGACCCTGCTGGTCGACAAATCGCTTGTCGTGGCCGAAGACAATGCGGGCCGAATGCGATACCGCCTGCTGGAGACCGTGCGCCAGTACGCGCTTGAAAAGCTCGCCGAGTCCGGCGAGGCCGATGAGGTTCGCACTCGTCATCGTGACCACTACACCGGGATCGCCATCGAGTTCGATAGCACGGCTCGGGTTGGCGAGGACCAGCTCCTCGAGCGAGCTGAATCGGACATGGATAACATGCGAGCCGCATTCGCGTGGAATCGTGAGCGTTGCGACACCGATGGCGCGCTGCGGTTGGCCTCGGCGTTGTCGCCGCTTTGGCTTGCCCACGGTTGTATTCAGGAGGCACTAACCTGGTTCGACGCGGCGGCCGACGACGAGATGAGGCATAGATCCGAGATCTCGCCCGCAGTGCGTGTCCGCGCGGTTGTCGATAGGGCGCTCCTCGACATGTGGGCAGGCTTCCTTGGCCGCGTCGACGAGGTGGATCAAGCGCTTGCGATCGCACGCGAGCTCGGGGATCCGGTCTTGCTGGCCAGGGCATTAGTGGCCCGCGGGATCGTCGTCGGTTTCGACGAGGACGTAGCGCGACCGTACTTCACAGAAGCGTCAGACCTGGCACGCGCCGTCGGTGATGAATGGCGGCTTACCCAGATGCTGGCATGGCGCGGATATGTCGCGACCGTGGCAGGAGACCCGATCGCAGCGCGCGCCGCCTCCGAGGAGGGACGCAGGATCGCCGATGCGATCGGTGATCGGTTCAGCTCGCGTGTTTGTCGGGGATGGCGCAGCTGGGCGTACTTGGGCACTGGTGAATTGCAAACAGCCGCGGCGCAATTACGCGAGGTGCTCGCCGAGGCGGAGGAAGCCCATGACCTCAACTCGCAATTCTCCAGTCTCCATGCACTCATCCTGGTCATGGCATATCAAGGTGACGAACTGGGCTGTCGGGCAGTAGCAGAAGCCGCCCTGGATCTCGCTCCCGAACTTGGGGGTTTCTACCCGGGAGTGTGCCAAGGCGCGATCGCGGCGGCCAGCCTGGCCGTGGCAGATGTAGCAACGGCAGCCAATGCCGGTGCTACGGCGCGGGAACAGTTGACGGTGTCTCATCCCGAAGTCGGCGCCCTTTGGCTGTACCCGATGGCGGAAGTGTCCATGGCCAGCGGGGACCTGCTGGAGGCGCGCCGTTGGGCCGACGAGGCCGTTTCCATGACAAGGGGTTGGCACTTGTCGCTTGCCCTCTTGACGCGTGCTCGGGTCGCAATCGCCGAGAAGGATCTCGGCTCGGCCGAACGGGATGTCCACGAAGCGCTTCGCTGCGCCGCTGAGGTGGAGGGGCACCTGGTGGTACCCGACCTGCTCGAGTGCCTCGCACGGATCGTCGGGGCCGATGGCAGTCATCGTGAAGCGGCGAGGCTTCTCGGTGCGGCGGATACGATCCGGCAGAGATTCGGTGCGGTTCGCTTCGGGATATACGAAGGTGATCACCAACGTTGCGTCGCAGAAGTTCGAGATGCATTGGGAGTCGAAGAGTTTGAGGCTTCCTGGGCGGAGGGGGTCGTGCTGTCAATCCAGGAGGCTATCGCGTATGCACAGCGCGGCCGCGGCGAGCGTAAGCGGCCGTCGAGCGGTTGGGCGTCGCTGACACCGACCGAACTCGATGTCGTGAGGCTGGTGCGTGAGGGGCTGGGTAACAAGGACATCGCAGCCCGGCTCTTCGTGTCTCATCGCACCGTGCAGACCCATCTGACGCACGTCTACACAAAGCTGGGGCTGACGTCGCGTGTGCAGCTTGCGCAAGAAGCTGCCCGTCGCGCCTGATGTACGCGATTTCGCCGATGTAATGCGCTATGGCGTCACCGCATGCTGACTCGCATGACGCAAACCGAATGGAGTGACCTCGATCTAAAAGCGCACGTCGTGGGCATCCCAGATGACGGTAGCGGCGAGAACTTACACCAGCGGCTGTAGGGTCTCACGCCGCGTTGCGGAATCTCACGGGTGATGGCAGCGCGATGGCGGGATCCGCCATCTGGATGAGACAAGGCCTAGCTAAATCTCCGATGACATCACGGAAGTGGCTCGGCGACCCTTATCACGACGTTGCCGCGCTTGTGGCCCGAGTCGACATATCGGTGGGCTTCGACGATCTCGTCCATGGGATAGCAACGGTCGATCACGATGCGCAGTCGACCAGCTTCGATGAGCGAGCGCAAGAACAGAAGCGCCTCCGACTTGTCGATCGACATCCCGGTGACGACGCGCTTGCCGCGGCCCATTCGCGTCCACAACGCGAGGAGATAGTTCTCTAGGCCGGTGGTCGCCACGTAGCGCCCGCCTCGTGCGAGCGCGCCGCGGCAGGCGGCGAACGAACTCTTGCCCGCGGTGTCGAACACGATGTCGTAGGCCGCATTCGCCCGGGTGAAATCCTCACGTGTGTAGTCGATTACCCGGTGAGCCCCCAACGACTCGACGAACTCGACGTTCCTCGTGCTGCACACACCTGTGACGTCCGCCCCGAAATGGCGCGCGAGTTGCACCGCGAAGCTGCCAATGCTGCCCGAGGCCCCAACGATCAGCACGCTGTCGCCGGGCCCAACCCCCGCCTTATCACGCAGGAAGAACAGCGCCGTCGAAGCCCCGTCAACGGCGGCGGCCGCTTCCTCGAACGAGACGTTGGTGGGCTTGATGCACATCGACGCCCTCTCGCCGAGCCGCAGGTACTCGGCGTTGGCGCCGATTCGGAAGCCGGCGAAGCCGAAAACCTCGTCGCCCACCCGGAACCGCGTGACATTCTTGCCCACCGATGCGACCACCCCGGCCAGTTCCGTGCCCAGGGTCCGCATGCGTCGGCGCGGCCGCAGGAAGCCGAGCACGACCCGCCCCCACCAGGGCCTGCCCCGCCGCATGTCCGCCTCGGCGGCGGTCACGGTGGTCGCGCAGATCCTGACCAGCACCTCGTCATCGCCCGGCGTCGGCGTCGGAACGTCGCGCACCTCGAGCACATCTGGCGGTCCGAAGCGTTCGTACACAACGGCTTTCATGAGGTCTGCAAGCCCCTATCAGCTCATGGACGGAGTCGCGGCGGATGGCGCCGTGAAAGCCCGACCGGCGCGTCAAGGGTGTAGCACAGTGGACCGTGGACCAGCAAGCGCCACACTGCGATGCCCCCACCGCTGCCCGTAGACCTGCCCGCCTGCCTTGTGGCCCGTACTCCTGGGGACGATCCCCCGAAGCTTGTTCAGCCATGTGAGGCCGACGTAGTGAGGACAGCGGCGGCGTCCGCAGTCAGTGCCCCGGCGGTGGTGTTGGTGGACGCCGTGGTCACACCGCAGACGCAGTCTGCTGCCCTCGTACCCGTGCCAGGGTGCCGATGGCCGACTTGGGCTTGACCGGGCCGCTTCCGTCCCCACAGTCCACCGGCTTGATGTCGCTCCAGATCTCGGTGAAATCTGCATTGATGGCCCAGATAACGTCAGCCCCCCGCTTGACCCCGTCCGGGCAACCGGACACGTAATCCTCGATCGACTGAATCGGCTGTGCCCACTGAGTGTCCCCGACCCGGAGATACTGTCTGCCCGGTTCCGGGGAGGACAGGTTGTCCACTAGCAAGCAGTCGGGACCACACGAGGTCACGACCACACGATCGGTAGTCCCGATTTTGGACTTGTTAACGGACTGGGTCCAAGTGAGGTCATAGTTCCCCGCCAGACTGGATTCGGCGAGAGCCGGAGTGGCGCCTCCGATCCCCGCTACTGTCGCTGCGGCGAGGACCGATCCTGCGACCGCTGCTACTTTACGAATTTCCATGCTGGACTTTCCTTTCATTTCAGTAACTCCCACAGGCCGTAGCCGATGAGAACGATCACGATTCAGAGTGAGATCGAGAAGAGCACCCCGTTGTGGGGTGAGCGCGGCTAGCAGAGGTAGATGTTGGCGATGAAAAGGTCGTGCATCTCACGCCGCCTGCGCGCGGGTTGTCGTGTGGCGTGCCAACAACAGTAGGAAATAAACGGTAATAAGAGCAACTATCTAGAAATAGTTTCTACGGTGATATTCCTCACATAGGTCACTGACGGCAACCCGCTAAGCGTCGATTGCCATCAGTTGCCTTCTGCGATGTTCGCCGCCGGCGGCGTGCGACCTAGCGTCCCCTCGCGAGCATGCGAGCGAATGGCATCAGCATCAGGAACTCGACCATCAAGACGACGGTGATCATCACGATGACCTTCGGGTCGTCGAAGTTCTGCCCGGCGACCACGAATGCCGCGGCGGTGTTTCTCTGCGCCGTCCCCAGGGCCACCACCCGCCGGGTGCTCGTTCCGGGTCCTCCGAGGAGCCAACCGATGCCGACGCAGACCACCGTGTACGCGACGGCGGCCAGGACGCCAAAAGTGCCGAACACCGACAGGACGCTCTTGAAGTGGGCGGCCGTGGTCAACGTCACCACGAGGATCATGCTGACGTTGGAAAGCCAGCCAACCGCGGGTCGAATGCGGCCGGCCGCGTCCGGCCACCGGGCCCGGACCAGGAGACCCGCGGCCAGCGGGATGAGCATCAGTACGACGAGCGACTGCGCGATCTTCGCGGGGTTCACCGTGATTCCCTCGACGAGGAATGGCAGGGCGAGGGGCAGGTAGCCCACGGTGACGACCATCAGCAGCACCATCAGGCCCACGGCGAAGGCCAGGTCGGCCTTGGCGAACTCTGCGAGCTTGATGAGAAACGGCGCACCCGCCGCCAGCCCGCACAGCAGCAGGCCGATCCCGAGCGGCTCGTCGAGACCGAGCGCCCGCCAGAGCCCGAGCGCTGCCAGCGGCGCCAGGACGAAGTTCGCGGCGAGGGACAGCGCGACCAGCCGGGCGTTCTTGAGCGGGGCCAGGATCTCGCCGACGGTCAGGCTCAGGCCGACGCCCAGCGTGCTCGACACGACGAAGCCGATGACGGCGAGGCTCGAGCCCCGGATCAGAAGGTCGGTCAGTTCCACGGTCGCAAGCCTTTCGTCACTTCATCCGCGCGGAGGTCCAGTCGGCCAACACCGGGCTGACGTCGCTCGACGTCTCCAACAGTCAGGTCCGCGACAACCAACACACCCCACCTTTACAGGGGTCCCCAATACAGAAGAGGATCTAGGCATGGCCAGTGTCGATCTAACCGCCGATGTGCCGCTCAGCCCGCAGGAGGCCTGGAAACACGTGTCGGACCTGTCCAAGCTCGGCGACTGGCTCGTGGTGCACGAGGCGTGGCGCGGCGACGTGCCCGACGAACTGACCGTCGGGACGACGGTCGAGGGGGTTGCGCGCGTCAAGGGCATGCGCAATCGAGTGAAGTGGACGGTGACCACGTCGGACCCGCCGCGTCAGCTGGCGCTGTCGGGCGTCGGCAAGGGCGGCGCGAAATACGAGCTGCACTTCACCGTCCGCCCCAAGGCTGACGGGTCGGTGCTCGGCGTGCGCCTGGACTTGGGCGGGCGCCCTTTCTTCGGCCCGCTGGGCTCCGGCGTGGCCCTAGCGGTGAAAGGTGACGTGCAGCAATCGCTCACACGGTTCGCCGAGCTATACGGCTAAGACGCGCCTCGGCGTCGGACCGCCGGGGCCATGGATGAAACCACTCTCCCGAAGGCCAGGACGCCAGTGCGCGATCTACAGCAGAATCAGGGCAGCAGGTTGATGCCGCCGGAAGGGTAGGAATCGTCGTGACTAAACCCCTGGACCAACTGAGCCGGGCGCTGGCGAGGACGCCGGACGGACTCAAGGGTCGTGATCCCGAGTTCATCCGCGAGATGCTGCCTCGGCTCTGGCTGGGTGCCCAGCTCTACTTCAGAGCCGAGGTGAACGGGTTCGAGAACGTCCCCGACGAGCCGGTTCTATTCGTCGGCAACCACAGTGGCGGAGCGAACACCCCCGACACGTTCGTGTTCACCCTCGCCTACCACACCTATTTCACGGTGGAGGGTCGTCCGCTGGTCGCGCTGGCCCACGAGGTCGTCGTTCGCATGCCGGTGATCGGCGACATGGCCCGTAAGTTCGGCATGGTGCGGGCCGGGCAGGAGGCCGCTAAGGACATCCTGCGCGAGGGCGCCAACGTGCTCGTCTACCCGGGCGGCGACGTGGAGGCGCTGCGACCCTGGAGGGACCGCAACAAGATCGTGTTCGACGGCCGGAAGGGCTTTCTCAAGCTGGCCCACGAGCGCCGGGTCAAGATCGTGCCTGTCGTCTCTGTCGGTGGCCAGGAGACATTCTTCGTCCTCAACGACGGCCGGAAGACCGCGAAGCTGCTCCGCTTCGACAAGATGTTCCGGGTGAAAACGTTGCCGATCAGTTTGAGCTTCCCGTGGGGCCTGCTGCCTGGCGACCTACCGCACATCCCGTTCCCTGCCAAGATCCGAATCCAGGTGCTGCCGCCGATCGACCTACGCGAGCTCTTCGGCGACGACCCAGACTGGGACCAGGCCTACGGCTACGTGACCTCGGTGATGCAGGTTGCCCTGTCGGGCCTCGCTGCAAAGACCGTCATCCCGGTGGTGAGCTGATGGGCGCGGTCACCAGGTCCGCGCTGGTCCGTCGCCCCGTCGACGAGGTTTCGAAGGTGGCGACCGACCCCGACGTGGTCTTCCCGATCATCGGCGGCTTCGGCAGGTTCGACCTCATCGCCCGAAACCCCGACGGCTCCGAGGAATGGGACCTCTATCTCGACGTCGGAACGATCCACGTGGGCGGCCGGGTGTTGGTCGAGCCGCCGTCCGGGGACACCCTCGTCTGGCGTTCCCGCCGGGGCTTGCACCAGAACGGGCGCATCGAGGTCTCTCCGGCCGAGGGCGGCACGTTGGTGACCATGTCGATCACCGTCGAGTTCGCCGGCATGCTATCCGCGTGGGTTACCAGCCTCCTGGCAAACGGCATCCTGGCCCGGCACATCGAGTTCGCGCTGCAGCAGTTGCGCCACCACATCGAGTACGGCGCCTGACGCGACACGACTTTCCGCGGCGTGTTGCCGCCCGAGCATGCCGAATACACCCATCTCAGCGCGGAGGTCACCATGGCCGACAGTAAAGCGACCGAAATAGATCTTGAGCCTGAAGTCCACCAGCTGGGCACAAGCCGCCCACCGCTTGGCGTCGACGATCTGCCCGAGCCGGAGGAGGTGTTCAAGGTCTCCCGGCTCGGGCCATGGCAGATCATCCAGTTCGTCATCGGACCCAGCCTCATCGCCCTGGGCATCTCGATCGGCAGCGGTGAGTGGCTGCTCGGTCCGCAGGCGGTCGGCTCGTTCGGGTTCATCGGCATCGGCTGGGTGATCACGGTGTCCGCCATCCTGCAGACCTTCTACAACGTGGAGGTCTCCCGGTACGTGGTGGCGACCGGGGAGGTTCCGATCGTCGGGTGGGGCCGCGTCCCGCCCGGCTGGAAATTCTGGATCCCGTTCTCCCTCATCGTCTTCTACTTCGCGTTCATTTTCGGCGGATGGGCGGCAAGCGCCGGTCAGGGCCTGTTCGCGTTGATCGCCGGGCGGGTGCACCGGCCCGACGAGCTCGAGTACACCAGGCTGCTGGCGATCGCCCTGCTGTTCGTGGTTTTCCTGATCACTTTGCTGGCCCGCAAGATCTCCCGCGCACTCGAGCTGAGCAACTGGGTCATCGTCGGCCTTTTGCTCGCGGTCCTGATCGTGGTGGACATTGCCATCGTGCCGCCATCCGTGTGGTGGGAAGGAATCCGCGGCCTCATCACCCCGGCGGCGCCACCGGAAGGCATCACCGCGACCACCCTCGGCGCGCTCGCGGGATTCACAGCGCTGGCGTCCGGTCTCAACTGGTTCGCGATGGCCCACTACCGCGACAAGGGCTACGGGATGGGTTACCGCGTCGGCTTCATCTCGGGGCTGCGCGGCGAGCGGCGAGAGTTGCTCCCGGTCGGCGTGACTTTCCGGGACACGCCGGAGAACGCCTCTAGGTGGAAGCGGTGGTACCGGCTGCTGCTCATCGACCAGTGGGTGGTGTTCTTCTGCGGCGCGATGCTGGGGATGCTGCTGCCCACGATCCTGATGGCGCACATCGTCGCCACCAGCGGGGAACGCCGACGACGAAGAACGTGCCGACGTTCGCGGCGGAAAAACTGGGTGATCAGTACGGGCAGGGAATGTTCTACCTGATGCTCGTGGTCGGGGTTCTCATCCTGTTCTCCACGCAGTTGGGCATTTTCGAGGCGCTCGTGCGCAACTTCACCGACGCCGCGCACGCGACGAGCCCGCGGTTGCGCCGGCTGCTCGAGGGCGATCCGCGCAAGTTCTACTACCCCTACATGTTGCTCGTGCTCGCGGTCATCGCCGGAGCGATCCACTTGAGCACACCGGTGCGGCTGGTCCAGATTTCGGCGAACATGTCGAACCTCGGCGCCCTGATGTTCCCCTTCATGCTGATCTATCTGAACTCGAAGCTACCCAGACCGGCCCGGCCGCGGCCGTGGCATTACGTGATCTTGGTGCTGAATTTCGCGTTCTTCGGGTTCTTTTTCGTCAACTTTGTCTACGAGTTCTTCAGCGGTAGTCCCTTGGTGAAGTTCTGACGGTCGACGCTGGTCGGTGCGTCGGACACCTTGACTACGATCTGGCGATCGCCCCGAAGTTTCGTGGTGGTTGGGCCTGGTGCCGCGCTGGAATCACTGGCGCAACAGCGCCACCGCCCCTGTGCGCCTTGTCCGCCGATCCGCGTTATTCCCGGCGCCTTGGTCAGTAGGATTCGCGTGGTGAACGGCGCGACTTTCGTTGGTTCCCCCTTCGATCGACTGCCGGCCGCCACCTACGCCTTCAGGTAGGGAGGTCGTGTGGTGAACCTGCGGCGCGTGAGCCGAACGCCCCCGACCGATGTGGTCATCCAGGTTGACACTCCCGACGAGCTATTCGCGGCCGATCCCCGCGGGCTGCTCGCCGGTTCGTACCGCATCGATAGCGGTATGGATGAACTGGTGGAGCGAATGTTGGCGAAGAAGAACACCCGCAGCGACCAGCGCATCGTGCTGGAGATCGCCAGCGAGTGCTCCGATGAACTCGCCGGCACCGTGGTGACAGCCGTGCACCGCTATTGCGAGTTGCGAAAGCGCCGCGCTGAACGGGAACACGACCTGATCTGGCGCCAGGGCAAGCGGTCGCTGCTCAGTGGCTCTCTGCTGTTTGCTGTGGGCATCGCGCTGTCCTATTACTTCTCACGACCCATGCTGGGCGAGTTTCCGCAGGACCTCCTCGGAAGCGGCGTGTTTCTCGTGGTCGCGTGGGTGGGCCTGTGGTACCCGTTGGACCTCTTGTTTATCGCCCGAGAGCAGGCAAAACGAGAGATCAAAGTACTCGGCCACATGGTCAACATGCCGGTGATTGTTCGCACCCATGGCCGCGCCCTGCCCGCTGCGGTGATCCCTGGTTCGCCGACGGCCGCGAGCATCATGGCAAGCCTGAACACCCGATTCCGTCGTTCTCGTGGGCCATCCTCGTCAGGCTTATAGGTCCTTTGGTCCGGCTGCGGGTGAGCCGGGGCTCAGTAAGTTCAGTTGGGTTGAGGTGTCGCCGGGCCATCACTATCGGTCGGATGCTTTTGGATCTGCTCCTCAGGCGTTGGGTCTTCGAATGGACGCGCTCACGTTAACCCGCGCAGTACTGCGAAATGGGATCGTTTGTGAGACAGAGCGGCACCTCTTCGCCTACCCAGCATTGCGATCGAATCGGAAACCGGGCTTAGTGGTCCAGCTTTCTGGCGGTGTCAAAGGTCCCTTTCGATGTAGTCCGCCCGGCCCTGCCCAGGGACCGAGTTGCGGGGGGAGACTGTGACTTAGCAGACCGCATATGGCAGCAACTGCACTCGGAGGGAGACTGCGTTAATGGATCGCGGTTCCCGGCAGGAATCCCTGGGTCGCAATGGCCTGCTACAGATCGAGGATTGCGTGGATGCCGAGGGCGGCATCGCGTTGCCGCCAGGCGTCACGCTGATCTCTCTCATCGACCGCAACATCGCGAATGTCGGTGACTCCGTGGCGTATCGCTACCTGGACTACACCGGCTCGGTTGACGGGCAGGCCGTCGAACTGACCTGGACCCAACTCGGTATCCGAATGCGAGCCATCGGTGCGCACGTCCAACAAGTCGCAGCTCGCGGTGACCGGGTAGCGATCCTCGCCCCCCAGGGCCTCGACTATGTCGCCGGATTCTTCGCGGCGATCAAAGCGGGGACCATTGCGGTGCCGTTGTTCGCGCCTGAATTGCCCGGCCATGCTGAACGTCTCGATACGGCGCTTCGCGATGCAGAGCCCACCGTCGTACTAACGACATCGGCGGCAACCGGCGCCGTTCAGACGTTTCTGACTCAAGCTCCCGCACGTTCGAAGGCCGCACGTCATCGTCATCGATCAGGTACCCGACTCGGCGGGGGATGAGTTCGTCCCCACCCACCTCGACGTCGATGATGTTTCCCACTTGCAGTACACCTCGGGCTCGACACGGCCCCCGGTCGGCGTGGAGATTACCCATCACGCGGTCGGCACCAACCTGCTGCAGATGATCCTCTCGATCGACCTGCTGAACCGAAACACCCACGGCGTCAGTTGGTTACCGCTCTACCATGACATGGGCCTGTCGATGATCGGGTTCCCGACGGTGTACGGCGGACACTCCACCCTGATGTCGCCCACCGCGTTCATCCGTAGGCCGCAGCGGTGGATTCATGCGCTGGCCGCTGGATCGCGGCACGGCCGGGTGGTCACGGCGGCGCCAAACTTCGCCTACGAGTGGACCGCACAGCGTGGCCTACCCGCGCAGGGCGAGGACGTCGACCTGAGCAATGTCGTAATGATCATCGGTTCCGAACCGGTCAGCATAGACGCGGTTACGGCATTCAACGAGGCCTTCGCGCCCTACGGATTACCGCGTACGGCAATCAAACCCTCGTACGGCATCGCAGAGGCGACCCTGTTCGTGTCGACCATCGACCCCACCGCTCAGGCGAGCGTTGTGTACCTCGACCGAGAGCAACTGGGCGCCGGTCAGGCGGTCCGCGTCGCGGCGGATGACCCCAACGCCGTGGCGCAGGTGTCATGCGGTCGGATAGCCCGCAGCCAGTGGGGCGTGATCGTCAACCCTGATACCGACGAGGAACTGCCCGACGGTGAGGTCGGCGAAATCTGGTTGCAGGGCGACAACATCGGTCGGGGCTACTGGGGACGGCCTGGCGAAACCCGGCTGACGTTCGGCGCCAAGCTGCAGTCCCGGCTCAGGGCAGGCAGCCACGCTGACGGGTCACCGATCGGAGGCACATGGCTGCGGACCGGGGATCTGGGCGTGTATCTCGACGGTGACCTCTACATCACCGGCCGAATTGCGGATCTAGTGATCATCGACGGCCATAACCACTATCCACAGGACATCGAGGCCACGACTGCGGAGGCCTCCCCGACCGTGCGGCGGGGATATGTGGCGGCGTTCTCCGTGCCGGCGAACGAACTGCCGGGATCGGATACCGATGACGCCAGCGAACGCCTGGTGATCATCGCCGAACGTGCGGCGGGCACCGGACGTGCCGATCCGCAGCCCGCGATCGAGGCGATCCGGGCGGCAGTGTCGCACCGACACGGGCTATCCGTCTCCGATGTGCGTTTGCTACCGGCTGGTGCTATCCCGCGCACCACCAGCGGCAAGCTGGCTCGCCGGGCCTGCCGCGCCCAATACCTCGGCGGCGGATTGAGCGTGCATTAGCGCAGCGTGTCGCGCTCTACAGGATGTCCTTGATGTCGTTCTTCAGGGCCTCAGCCTGTGTGCCGAAGACCGCTTGGACACTGTTGCCGACCTCGATGACACCTGCGGCGCCGAGACTGCGCAGACGGGCCTGATCCACCTTGCTGTTGTCGGCCACCTCCATGCGCAGGCGAGTGATGCAGGCGTCGACGTTCACGAGATTCTCCCGGCCGCCGAACGCCGCGATGAGTTGCTCGGCCTTACTCTCAACCGCGACCGGGGCGGGTGCGGTCATCGTTTTGGTCGCGGCGTCGGATTCGCTTACCTGGACGGAAGTGACGGCGTCATCACCGTCGCCCCGGTTCGCTTCTTCCTCCGCCTCGAACTCGGTTTCCGGCTCGCGTCCCGGAGTTCTCATGTTCCACTTCGTGATCGCAAACCGGAACAAGAAGTAGTACACGGCAAAGAACACAACGCCCATGACGATCAGGTAGGGGATGTTCTTCGCGGCTGGAGCCGTGCCATAGAGGAGGAGGTCAACCAGCCCCGCAGAGAACGAGAATCCCAGGTGAATATCGAGCAGGTATGCGATGGCCAGGGAAAGCCCGGTGAGTACTGCGTGGATTACGTACAACGGGAAAGCCACGAACATGAACGCGAACTCGAGGGGCTCTGTCACCCCGGTGAGGAAAGCGGTCAGCGCCGCCGCCGACAGAATGCCGACAGCGAGCTTTCTTTGGCGCTTGTTTGCGACATGGATCATGGCCAAGGCGGCGGCCGGCAGGCCGAACATCAGAATCGGGTAGAACCCCGAGGTGAGGAGTCCGCCCGTGGGGTCGCCGGCGGCGAATCGAGTGAGCTCACCGGTGACGACTTGGCCGTCGGGGGTCTGATAGTCGCCGTAGATGAACCAGACGTACGAGTTCGGGATGTGATGAAGACCGAGCGGAATCAGCATGCGGTTGGCGAACCCATAAACAAAAGCGCCGAATGCTCCGGCTTCCGCCGATGAACTTGCCGAGGCCCGTAAGCCCCGCATCGAAGAGCGGATAGAAGTAGCTCATGGCGAACGCGATGAACAGGCAGGCCAGCGAGACCACGATCGGGACGAAGCGCCTGCCCCCGAAGAATCCGAGGTAGGACGGCAACTTGATGGTGTGGTAGCGGTCGAAGAGCCAGGCAGTGACCAGACCGACCACGATTCCCGCGAACACGCTGTAGTTGATCTGGGCTTGGTCGCCGGCCTTATCGACCTCGCCGGCGAGAACGATCGGCGACATGGTCTTGAACACTGCTTGCACCACCAGGTAGCCGACGACGGCGGCCAGCGCGGTCGACCCGTCGGCCTTTCTGGCGAACCCAATGGCGACACCGACCGCGAAAAGCAGAGGGAGGTTGGTGAAGAGGGCACCACCGGCAGCGCTCATTGCCTGGAAAAACGGTCCGATCACCGGCGCATCGATCCTGCCCAGGAGGTCGTCCTGACCCAGCCGGAGCAGAATGCCCGCCGCGGGCAGCACGGCGATCGGCAACATCAGGCTCTTGCCCAGTCGTTGCAATTGCGCGAAGCCGGGAATGCGCAGACCCGACTTTTCCGATGCCCCTTCAGATTTCGTCGTGTGGTTCATCTCCCGGACCTTCCTGTGACGCGGATGTCACCCCCTGCCAAAGCTGAGCGGAAGCTTAGACCAGGAGGTGCGAGTTGAGCCGCCTTTCCGGCACGCTCGTCGATGGCAACTATCTATCCTTGGGTGCGGGCAGCAGGGACAGCGGAGCCAAAGGAGTTGAATGTGAGCAAGACGCCAGTCCTCGCCCCAATCGAGGGTCGCGCCGTTCCGCTTCAGGATGTCCCCGACCCCGTTTTCTCCCAGGGCATGGTTGGATACGGCGCCGCAATCGACCCCCCGCGCAGGGTCGTCGACGCGGTGGCCCCGGTCAGCGGCAAGATGTTGAAGCTGCTCCCGCACGCCTACGTCGTCATGACCCCGGAAAACGTGGGCATACTCGTCCACCTCGGTCTGGATACCGTACAACTCAAGGGCCAAGGGTTCACCGCCCACGTCAAGGAGGGCGACATCGTCACCGCGGGCCAAGTCGTCATCACCTTCGACGTCCCGTCGGTCGAGGCTGCAGGGCTCAATCCCATTGTCCCCGTGGTAGTCATGGACGAAAGGGAACCCGATAACGTCATTCCCGCTGATGCGGTAACTGCGGGCGCGGATATCGCGAGCCGCGAAACCCTGTTCACCGCAAACAAATAGACGGAGTGTTGGCAATGGAGGTCGTCATCCTGCCGGACTCTCAGGCGATTGCCGGTGTTGCTGCGGATGCCATCGGTTCCTTGCTCAGTCGCAAGCCGACCGCGGTTCTGGGCCTCGCCACCGGATCGTCCCCGCTCGCGATCTACGACGAACTGGTTTCTCGCTGCGACGCCGGGCTGATCTCATTCCAGCAGGCCCGTGGTTTCACACTCGACGAGTACGTCGGTCTGCCCGCCGATCATCCTGAGCGGTATCGGACGGTTATCGACACCGTGTTCGTCTCCCGGGTCGATTTCGCTCCGGGAGCGGTCCAGGCTCCGGACGGCCTGGCAACGGACATCCCGGCCGCGTGTGCAGAGTACGAGAACGCGATCCACCAAGCGGGCGGAGTCGATCTGCAGATTCTCGGGATCGGCACCGATGGGCACATCGGTTTCAACGAGCCCGGGTCATCGCTTGGCTCCCGAACGCGCATCAAGACGCTCACCCGGCAGACCCGCCTCGACAACGCGCGCTTCTTCGACGGCAATGTCGACTTGGTGCCGACGCACTGCTTGACCCAGGGCTTGGCGACCATCATGGCTGCCAGGCACGTGGTCTTGGTGGCGACTGGTCGCCGCAAGGCCGAAGCGGTGCACCAATTGGTCGAAGGGCCGGTAAGCGCATTGTGGCCGGCGACCATCCTGCAGCATCACCCGCATGCGACGGCATTACTGGATGATGCTGCGGCACACCGGCTCCAGCTTGCCGGCTACTACCGCGAAACGTACCGCTCCAAGCCGGACTGGCAGGGAATCTGAAGCAGCGCCATGCTGATCACCGCCGACACCCTCCTCACCGGCTCAGAACTGTTGCGCCCGGGGTGGATTGAAGTTTCGCGCGGCACGGTGCATGCGATCGGATCGGGGGCACCGCCTCGTCCCGCAGATCGCAACCTCGGGGCGGTGACGGTGGTGCCGGGTTTCGTCGACACCCATGTGCACGGCGGGGGCGGCGCGAGCTTCTCCGCCGCGTCCCCGGCCGAGACGGCCATCGCAGTGGGACTGCACCTTCGGCACGGCACCACCACACTGGTCGCTTCGCTGGTCAGCGCCGGCCCGGTCGATTTGATACGGCAGGTCGGGGAGTTGGCCGAACAGGTCCGGCGCGGCGTGATCGCGGGGATTCATCTGGAAGGTCCGTGGCTCGCCGCCGAGCGGTGTGGTGCCCACGAGCCGTCCCTGCTGCGAGACCCGGATCCTGACGAACTCGACCGTGTTCTCGCCGTGGGTGGTGGGGCGATTCGAATGGTCACCCTGGCGCCGGAGCGCGCCGGCGCGCTGGCGGCGGTCAGGCGAATCGTCGATGTCGGCGCGGTAGCAGCGGTCGGTCATACCGAGGCGACCTATGACCAGACGCGGGCGGCGATCGCGGCGGGCGCGACGGTGGGGACGCACCTGTTCAACGCGATGCGCCCGATCAATCATCGCGAGCCCGGTCCGGTGATCGCGCTCCTCGAAGACTCCCGGGTGACCGTCGAACTGATTACCGACGGCGTGCACGTCGACCCCGCCCTGTATCGACACGTCTGCCGGAACGTGGGACCTGATCGGGTGTCGTTGGTGACCGATGCGATGGCCGCGGCCGGCATGGCCGACGGCGGTTATCGGCTTGGGCCGTTGGCGGTGGATGTCGTGGACGGGGTGGCTCACGTGGCTGGAACGCAAACCATCGCAGGCAGCACCGCGACCATGGACCGCCAGTTCAGATTCGCCGTTACCCACTGCGGATTACCTCGTGACGAGGCGCTGATGGCTACCGTGCGTCAGGCATCGATCAATCCCGCGCGGGCGTTGGGTCTGCCCTGCACGGGTCTCGTCCCGGGGGCGACCGCCGACTTGGTGGTGTTGGACTCAGATCTCGCCGTGACGGGTGTGCTGCGCCAAGGGTCTTGGGTCATCGAACCCGAAGCCGTTTCGTGTAGCCATGTCAAGCGTTGCTAGAACTTACGTTCATGACATGGAAGCGTTCGCGCGGTTCGCTCCGGCTCGCGAGCAGGCGGGTGTGACCAGGCGGTATATCACCCTGCCGACGACCCCAACTACATCGTCGTGAACTTGACGTTCCAAAACGCCAACGCAGCAAGCGCTTTCCGCGAATTTCTTCGCGAACACGTCTGGTCGTCACCGCAGGCCTCCCCGGCGCTCGTCGGCCAGCCCAAGGCCGTCGTGCTGACCGAGGTGAAAACCGACTGAATCGCATCCAGTTCAACGAGACGGCGGTCGCTGCTCGAACTTTCTCGCCCTAGTGTCGAACTCGGTTTCGGTGCCAGGTTGGCGTCCACCCAACCGTCGATCACCGCATTCGGGAACCAGCGCTTGCACGTCAAGACTCCGGCGACTCGACTGGGCGGCCGCGTGCATCGTGGAGCCGACGACAGGACGCACAGCTTGTAACGATCCCGTAGCGTGGGTCGATGTGACCGGCATGCGAACAGCGGTAACCCGATTCGCCGCGGCGTCCATGATTGCCGCCGCGGGCATCACGTCCATCCCTGCGACATCAAGTGCCCAACCAGGCGCGCACCAGGTCAGGTACACGGTCACCACCAAGGTGGAGGCGAATTTCAACCTCTACTACATGGCCGTCGAACCCCCGAACCAGGCCGCGCTGGACGCGAACTCGTCGGCGTTCTTCCGAAACGACCCCCAGGTCCACATTGTCCCCGGGGCGCCATGGGTATTCGAGACCACGATGACCGATACCCAGTGGGCCTACATCAATGCCGGCAGCGCCCATCGCGTGGCGCCGAACCCGCACTGCGAGCTCGCAATCGACGGGCAGGTGGTCGTTCAGCAGGACGGTCTGAGCGGAGCCCTATGCGCGACGCGGCCGTGGTAGCCGGTCGAATTCGATAGGCAGAGTTACCGGGCCGCTGATCCCGGTAAGGGGCTTCCACGGTGCGGGGCCGCTGCGGCGGGGATTGGGCATGCGTCGGGTGATCACGCGCAGGGCCTCGACGAGTTCGAGTCGGGCGAGGTGCGCGCCGAGGCAGTAGTGGACGCCGCCGCCGAAGGTCAGCATGGCCGGTGGGGCGTCCCGGGTGATGTCGAGTCGGTCGGGATCGTCGTATGCCGCTGGGTCGCGGTTGGCGGACGCCGTGTTGGCGATGACGAATGTTCCCGCCGGGATCCGCACGTCGCCGAGTTCGACGTCTTCGGTGGCTTGGCGCAGTGCGGAGAACACGATCGGGGTGTGCCGGATGAGTTCTTCGACCGCTTGCGGTGCCAGTTCGGGATGCTCGGCCAGCAACTCCCACTGGTCCGGGTAGTCACACAGGACCTGCACCGCCGCGGCCAACTGGTTGCGGGTGGTGTCGGTTCCGGCGTTGAGCAGGATGGCGACGAGGTTGACCAGCTCGTCGTGGCTGAGCCGGTCACCGTCGTCTTCGACGCGGATGAGCTCGGAGATCAGGTCGTCGGTGAGGGATTGCCGCCGCGCAGCGATCAAGTTCTCGATGTAGGCCTCGAGTTGTTCCCACGCCCGCAGGATCGCGGGTGATTCCTCGGCGACATTGGTCCCGAAGGCCTTGCTGATGTCGTCGGCCCATTCCGAGAACAGATGCCAGTCCTCTCGCGGTGCGCCGATCAGCGCGCAGATGATCGGAACCGGGTATGGCCTGGCGATGTCGGCGACCACGTCGCAGCGGCCCGTAGCGCTGTGCCTGTCGACCAGCTCGGTGATGACCTCGACGCACGCGGTGCGCATCCGTTCCGCGGCGCGCGGGGTGAACGCCCGGGACACCAGGCGGCGCAGGCGGCGGTGTTGGTCGCCGTTCATGCTGATGAGCAGTTGGCAGACCTTGTCCCAGACCGGACCGGAAGTGATGCCCTGCGTCGCCAAGCTGATCCCCTGCGGCACGGCGAAGCGGGAATCGCGGAGCACGGTGCGCACCTGGTCGTAAGTGAGGACTTCGGGGCCGTAGGGACCTAGAGCAATAGGCGCCTGCTCGCGGACCTGCGCGATGGCCGCGTGGGCCTCGTCGGGGTGTGGGGCCTCGTGGTAGGCGATGGTCGGCAGTGCGACGTCAAAGATGCTCGGAAGAAGGGTGTCGACGGTCATGGTGGCGCTCCTCGGCTCGGGATAGATCGACTATCCGGCGATGCCGTCGGCAGACCATCGGCCGAGATGCCTATTTCGTCGGTGCTCAAACGCGTAGATACGCCACCGGGGCTGCGAGAACTATTGGCCATTTGGCTGATGTTCTGCGATTCGCGTCACCACATGCTGGCTAGCATGAGCGAAACTGACTGGAGCGAGCTGGGTGTGAGCGAGCTGCCGACCGGAACGGTGACGTTGCTGCTGGCCGACGTCGAGGGCTCGACGCGGCTTTGGGAGACCCAGCCTGACGAGATGACGGCCGCTGTTGCGCGCCTGGACCAGGCGTTGTCGAATGCCGTGGCCGCCCACGATGGAGTTCGCCCGGTCGAGCAGGGCGAGGGCGACAGCTTCGTGATCGCGTTCGCTCGCGTGTCTGACGCGGTGGCCTCCGCGCTGGATTTGCAGCAGGCGCCGCTGGCGCCGATCAGTTGCGTATCGGCGTGCACACCGGCGACGTACAGCTGCGCAGCCAAACCAGCGGAGAGGGCAACTACATCGGTCCGACGATCAACCGGACTGCGCGGCTGCGCAACCTGGCTCATGGCGGGCAAACGGTGTTGTCGGGCGTGACGGAGTTGTTGGTCGTCGATCAGCTCCCACCCGGTGTCTGGCTGACCGACTTGGGTAGCCACCCGCTGCGTGGTCTACCGCGGCCCGAACGGGTGGTGCAGTTGTGTCACCCGGACCTGCGCAACGACTTCCCGCCGCTGCGCACGGACACCACCGTTGTCTCGCATAATCTTCCGGCGCAGCTCACGAGTTTCGTTGGGCGCCAGGCGCAAATCGGTGAGGTGCGGGCGCTGCTAGCCGACCACCGGCTCGTGACGTTGACCGGTGCCGGTGGCGCGGGCAAGACGCGGCTGGCGGTGGAGATCGCGGCTCGCATCGTCGACGAGTTCCGCGACGGGCTGCGGTACGTCGACTTGGCGCCTGTGACCCATCCCGCCGTGGTGCCGGTGGCGGTGGCACGTGCACTCGGCCTGCCTGACCAGCCGGGACAATCGACGATGGACACGGTTGTCCGATTCGTCGGCGACCGCCAGGTGCTGATCGTGCTGGACAATTGCGAGCATGTGCTGGACGCAGCTGCATCGCTGACGGTTGAGCTGTTGGGTTCCTGCCCGGCGGTGCGGCTCTTGACGACCAGCCGTGAGCCGATCAATGTGCCGGGCGAAGTCACGTTTCTCGTTCCGTCGCTCTCCCTGGCCGACGAGGCCATTGACCTGTTCGCCGACCGGGCCCGACGGGTTCGCCCCGACTTCAGCGTCACCGGCGCCGCCGCCGCCGCCGTGACGGAGATCTGCCGGCGGCTCGACGGCATGCCGCTGGCCATCGAACTGGCGGCCGCGCGGGTTCGGGCATTGTCGCTGAACGAGATCGTGGACAGCCTGCATGACCGCTTCCGCCTCTTGACCGGCGGTGCGCGCACCGCAGTGCGCCGGCAGCAGACCTTGCGCGCATCGGTCGATTGGTCGCATGCACTGTTGACCGAGCCCGAACGCGTACTGTTCCGCCGGCTTGCCGTGTTCCTCGGTGGCTTCGATCTCGACGCCGCCGAAGCCGTCGCAGGCGACGCCGAGGTGGAGCGGTATCAGATCCTCGATCAGCTCGCCCTGCTCGTCGACAAGTCACTTGTCGTCGTCGACAACAGCGGTGGCCGCACGCGATACCGGTTACTCGAGACCGTTCGTCAGTACGCGTTGGAGAAACTGGGCGAGTCGGGGGAAGCGGATGCCGTGCGGGCGCGTCACCGCGATCACTACACCGCGATGGCTGCTCTGCTCGACGCGCCGGCCGGCACCGACTATGACGACCGCCTGGATCAGACAGCAACCGAGATGGACAATCTGCGAAGCGCGTTCGGGTGGAGCCTGGAAACCGGAGAGGCGGGGCGCGCGTTGGAGCTGGCGTCGTCGCTGCAGCCGCTGTGGGTATCGCGGGGTTTCGTCGGCGAGGGGCTGGCCTGGCTGCAAACAGCACTCGGTGACGGCGATGCGCAGCACTCGAATGTGGCACCAGCGGTGCGGGCGCGGGCACTCGCCGATAAGGCATTGCTATTGGCTTGGGTTGCTTCGACCGCTCGGGACGACGCTGAGCAGGCACTGGCCGTCGCTCGCGGACTCGACGATCCAGCACTGTTGATCCGGGCCCTCGTCGCGTGCGGGTCCAGTGTCTACGACGCCGAAGTGTCCCGGCCGTACTTCGCCGAGGCGGCCCGCCTTGCCCGTGACATCGGCGATTCATGGATGCTCAGTCAGATTCTTGGCCGGGAAACAACTGGGGCGGTGGCGGCCGGCGACACGATCGCGGCACGCATGGCCGCTGAGGAAGGGCTCCAAGTGGCCGACGCGGTCGGTGACCGGTTCAACTCCCGGCAGTGCCGGTGGGTCCTCGGATGGGCGAGTGCGTTGCAGGGTGAGCTCGCGGAGGCGCTTGTCCAAATGCGTGAGGTGGTCGACGAAGCCACCGCGGCACACGATGCGATCCAACGGCAGTACGGCCTTGTGATGCAGGGCTTTACGCTGGCCTACCGCGGCGACAGCAGCGGCGCTCGCGCCTCGGCCGAGGCGGCGCTACAAGACACGTCCGCGATTCTTGAATACGCCGAGGGCGCTCCCCACGCCACGCTCGGTATTGCGTGCCTGGCCGCCGGTGACGGGGCCGGGGCGTTCCAGGCGTATGAAGAAGCCCGCCGACGCCTCGGCTTGGACCCGATAACAGCGGGCCCCCAAATCTTCTCGGCGCTCGCGCCGCTGGCATGCGGCGACCTGACCGGGGCTCGACGCTGGGCCGACGACCTGGTGTCGGTGTCCAGAGGTTGTTTTTTGATGACGGCGCTGACGGCGCGCGCGCGCGTCGAGATCGCGCAAGGTGAAGTGGCACAGGCCGAACGTGACGTGCATGATGCACTGTCGCTCGCCGTAAAGACCGGGACAGTGATGGGCACCTTCTACGCACTGGAATGCCTCGCCGAATTGGCCGCCGGGCAGGGCAGTCACCGCGAAGCAGCCCGGCTTCTCGGCGCCGCAGACGCCTTGCGCCAACGCACCGGTGAAGTCCGCTTCAAAGTCCTCGATGCCGATTACGAAGCCACCGTGGCGGCGTTACGAGAAGCGATGGGCGCGACGGACTTTGAGAGTGCATGGGCCGAAGGAGCTGCGCTGTCGACCGACGAGGCGATCGCCTACGCGCAGCGCGGTCACGGTGAGCGTAAACGGCCGACCAGTGGTTGGGCGTCGCTGACACCGGCCGAACAGGACGTGGTGCGGCTCGTCGTCGAGGGACTCCCCAACAAGGACATCGCCGCGAGGCTTTTCGTGTCGCCTCGAACGGTGCAAGCCCACCTGAGCCACGTGTACACCAAGCTCGGCGTCAGCTCCCGTGTCCAACTCGTGCAAGCGGCCGCCAGCCAGGTTTGACCATCGAGCGCTCTCATTCGTCACAGTAGTAACGCTTTTCACTGGCCATGGAGTACTTCGATTTGCCCGCCTACGAGCGACAAACAACGGGCTGTGTGACCCTTCTGGTTCCGCGGCTGGTGAAGCCCACCACGTTCCACACATCGGGGCGAAGTTGCGGCCGGCGATCCGTGGGCGACTCGCGCCGAACGTGCAGCCATGGCGAAGATTTCGGCTCAAACTCGCCGTGGACGCACGTTGGGCGGTGAAGGTAGGCTCCCAGATGCGGGCATTCTGAAACAGCCTGCGCACAGGAAAATTGAGAGTGCGATGACGGCGCCGGGCTTTCCAGGCGGGACAATCGATTTGTCGCTCACTGGGCAAAGAAACATGCCGCCGGAAGCGATGACTTGGCTTAACGAGGCCTGCGCCCGCGCCATCCGACCAACGCGATGGCGATGCCGATCAGCGCAATGACCGGGCCAAGCACGGACCACGTGGTGGTGTTACTCATCGGGCTGCCGGACACCACGCCGACTCCCTGCAGCGCAAACAACAGACCGGCCAGCGCAACGAGCACGCCGAGCACGACAACGACGATCCGCACGTCTTCGACCAGTAGGCGCTTGCGGGACCGCATCTACGCATCTGGCGCGCGCACTATTAGCGATTTGGCTGATGTTCTGCGATACGCGTCACCGCATGCTGGCTAGCATGAGCGAAACTGACTGGAGCGAGCTGGGTGTGAGCGAGCTGCCGACCGGAACGGTGACGTTGCTGCTGGCCGACGTCGAGGGCTCGACGCGGCTGTGGGAGACCCAGCCTGAGGAGATGACCGCCGCCGTCGCGCGCCTGGACCAGGCGGTGGCCGGCGCGATCGCCGCCCATGGTGGTATCCGCCCGGTCGAGCAGGGCGAGGGCGACAGCTTTGTGATCGCGTTCGCTCGCGCGTCCGACGCGGTGGCCTGCGCCTTGGACTTGCAGCGGGCGCCGCTGGCACCGATCAAATTGCGTATCGGGCTGCACACCGGCGAGGTGCGGCTGCGCGACGAAGGCAACTACATCGGACCGACGATCAACCGGACCGCGCGGCTGCGCGACCTGGCCCATGGCGGGCAGACGGTGTTGTCGGGCGCGACCGAGCCGTTGGTCGTCGATCAGCTGCCACCCGGTGTCGGGCTGACCGAGCTGGGCACGCACCCGCTGCGCGATCTGCCCCGGCCCGAACGGGTGGTGCAGCTGTGTCACCCGGACCTGCGCAATGACTTCCCGCCGCTGCGCACGGCCGCCACCGTTGTCTCGCATAATCTTCCGGTGCAGCTGACGAGTTTTGTTGGGCGCCAAGCGGAAATGAAGAGCCTACGCGAGGCCCTGGCCGGCAACCGGCTGGTCACGCTCACCGGAGCCGGCGGGGCGGGCAAGACACGGCTGGCCGTGCACGTCGCCGCCGAGCTGGCCGGCGAGTTCGGCGACGGGGTCTGCTATGTGGATCTGGCGCCGATCACCCATCCCGACCTGGTCCCGGTCACGGCGGCCCGCGCGCTGGGTCTGCCCGACCAGCCCGGCCGCTCGACGATGGACACGCTGCTGCGGTTTGTTCGCGACCGCCAGATGCTGGTGGTGCTGGACAATTGCGAGCACCTGCTCGACGCCAGCGCCGCGCTGGTCGTCGCCCTGCTTGGTGGCGCGCCGGGGCTGACGCTGCTCGCGACGAGCCGCGAGCCGCTCGGCGTGACGGGCGAAGCGACGTGGCAGGTGCCGTCGCTGTCCCTGGCCGACGACGCGATCGAGTTGTTCGCCGACCGCGCCCGGCTGGCCCGGACCGACTTCACCATCACCGACGACAACTCCGCCGCCGTGGCGGAGATCTGCCGGCGCCTCGACGGGATGCCGCTGGCGATCGAACTTGCGGCGGCGCGGGTGCGGGCGTTGTCGCTGACCGAGATCGTCGACGGTCTGCATGACCGCTTCCGGCTGTTGACCGGTGGTTCGCGCACGGCGGTGCGCCGCCAGCAGACGTTGCGGGCCTCGGTGGATTGGTCGCACGCGCTGCTCACCGACACCGAACGCATCCTGTTCCGTCGGCTGGCCGTGTTCCTCGGCGGATTCGACCTGGAGGCCGCCCAGGCGGTCGCCGGCGCCGGCGACATCGAGCGCTACCAGGTGCTCGATCAGCTCACCCTGCTCGTCGACAAGTCGCTTGTCGTCGCCGAAAACACCGGGGGCCCAACGCGATACCGATTGCTCGAAACGGTTCGCCAGTACGCGCTGGAGAAACTGGGCGAGTCGGGCGAGGCCGATGCCGTCCGGTCGCGCCATTGTGATTACTACACGTCGATGGCGGCTCTACTCGACGCGCCGGCACGCACTGACTACGAGCAGCGTGTCTGAGCAGGCCGAAATCGAGATGGACAATCTGCGAAGCGCGTTCGGGTGGAGCCTGGAGAACTCGAACATCGAGCGGGCCTTGGCGCTCGCCTCGTCGCTGCAACCGCTGTGGATCAGCCGGGGGCGCATCCGTGAGGGGCGGGCCTGGTTCGACACCGCCTTCACGGCCGACGACCCGCACCGCTCCGAGGCGGCGGCCGCGGTGCGCGCCCGGGCACTCGCCGACCAGTCCGTGCTCGATGCCTGGACCTTGGGCGGTGCCGCCGCGAGCATGGACCATGCCCAGCAGGCCCTGGCGATCGCCCGCGAAATCGATGACCCGGCCCTGCTCACCCGGGCGCTGACCGCCTGCGGACATATCGCCGGCTACAGCGACAACGCCGAGGCGGCCCGGACGTACCTCGACGAGGCGGCCGGCCTCGCCCGGGCGTTGGACGATCGTTGGAGGTTGAGCCAAATCCTGGCCTACCAGTCGTTTGCCGCTGTCGTCGCGGGTGACCCGGTAGCTGCGCGGGAGGCCGCCGACGAGGGATGCGATGTCGCCGCCGCCATCGGCGACCGGTCCGGCTTCCGGGAGTGCAGCATCGGCCTTGGATGGGCTCAGTTGATGCAGGGCGACGTCGTTGGAGCCGTCGCACAGTTCCGCAGTGTGGTCGCCGAAGTCGAGGCAACGTACATGGTCCACCTCAAGCCCTCCAGTCTGATGGGCCTCGGTACCGCACTGGCACACCGCGGTGAGGAGAACGCCGCTCGGGACGTCGCCGACGCGGCACTCGAAGTCGGCAGCGAGCTTGGCGAGTTCTTCTCGGGGATGGGCTATGCGGCGTTGACAATTGCGGCCCTGGCCGCCGGCGATGTTGAGACGGCGGAGGCGGCCAGCGAGGCGGCCTGGCAGCGCATGAGATTCCAGCGCCAGTCCGCGGCGGCGCTGCGTCCCCGCATCGCCGAAGTCGCTCTGGCGGCCGGGGATCTCGTCGGGGCCCGCCGCTGGGCTGACGAGGCCGTCGCCACGACGACAGGCTGGCACTTGGCGGTGGCACTTGTGACCCGAGCCCGGGTCGCAATCGGAGAAGGTGACCCAGATTCAGCAGCGCGTGACGCCCATGATGCCCTCGCGTGTGCAGCCGGCAGCGAGGTCTTCCTCACGGTCCCTGACATCCTCGAATGCCTCGCCGTGCTTTGGCCAGCAGACGTCGACAACCACCAGGCGGCGCGGCTCTTCGGCGCGGCTGAGGCGCTCCGGCAGCGCATGGGCGCAGTCCGGTTCAAGGTCTACGACGCCGGCTATCACGCCTCGGTGGCGGCGCTACGAGATGTGATGGGTGAGGAGGACTTTGACGCCGCCTGGGCCGAGGGCGCCGCGCTGTCGACAGAGGAAGCGATTGCCTACGCGCAGCGCGGCCGCGGCGAACGCAAACGGCCGGCCACCGGCTGGGCCTCGCTGACCCCCGCCGAGCTCGACGTCGTTCGGCTCGCCTGCGAAGGCTTGGGCAACAAGGACATCGCAGCGCGGCTGTTCGTCTCGCCGCGTACGGTTCAGGCCCACCTCACCCACGTCTACACCAAGCTCGGCCTTACCTCCCGCGTTCAGCTCGCGCAAGAGGCGGCCAGACGCGGCTGACCTGTCGCACACCCACCACCGAAGGCATTGCGGGGCACACTCAGCTGTTCAAATGGCCGGCCGGCGCGTCAGTTTCGCTGCCCTATCGCGCAGACGCTCCGGAATGCGCACTGAGAAAAGCGGTGTGGCGATATCCATGCGGAGCCGGGTCAGCTTGGAGGTCTTGATCCGCCATCGCCCGATCTTCTCGTAGGTCTCGTGGTAGTGGCCATAGCCGTGCAGAGTCAGTCCAGGACGTAGTAGGACAACGTCATTGAGTGCCCATACCCCGCGTGCAGTCGTCGCCGATATCAGCTCGATTTCTGGAGCGTGGACCTGGTGCACCGTCGGCTGGGACGGCTTGCCGATGTTTTTCCGCACGAAGGCAACGAATTCCTCAGCCCCAATGATTATCTCGCCGCCCGATTCGGCGGTGTCGCTGAGGAAGTCATCGGCGAAGAGGCCCCGCCACGCCTGCCAGTTCTTCTCGTCGAGATACCTGCAGTAGCGGGCCTTGAGCTGCTTGATCGACTCGATCTCCAGCACAGCGGCGACATCATTCATGACAGTCCTTGGGTCGTGGTCTGGACCAGAAGCCCAGTGGAGTTGATCGACTAATCAATCACTCACCGGTATCGCCTGGAGCCATCTCAAGCGGCGTCTCGCTGCGAGCTGCCGGGAGGCGGCCGCACCGTCGTTCTTGCCAGCGTCGCGGGTGGTGTCGGTGACCTTTCCGACGATGTCCCCGACCGTCTGGATCGAGGAGGTGACCTGGTCTCTGACATCCTGCAGAGCGCCCCGCACGCGTTGGCCGCGTCCGGTGGCGGCAGTCGTGGACTTGCCCCGGTGCGCCTTGTTGCCATCTGTCAGATCCGTTGCGCCGGTGGATTTAACGGTCCCTTGAGACGCGGGCTCTCCAGACTCCGGTTCCGGAGCAACCGCCGCCGTGCGCGCATTACCCACCGGGTTGACGGTCGCCACGTTCGACGACGCAGGCTGATCCAACGTCGCCGGGATCGGGTCGCCCACAAGGCCGACGACAGCTTTGGCCACCGCCTCACCGAACTGGATCGTCGACACGACCTCGTCGACCGTGCCGTCCGCAATCGTGGTTGCGATAGTCGCGATGTTCCCGGTCGCGAACGCGTCCACAATCGCGTTGGTGTTAGCCGAGGTGTGCGTGCCCAGCGTTCGGGTCGCGACGAATAGTTGCGATGTGAATGTCGGCTCAGGAGAGACCGGAACGCCGTCCCAGTCGACCACCGTCCAGCCCTCTTCCGGACTGCCCGAGACCACCACGTACGACGTGTTGTCGATCGGGTGGGTAATCAAGAGCAGCGGGTCGGCGTTGTCCGCATTCATCATCGTCCAGACAGCGATCGTTCCGAAGTGGGAGAATGCCACGGCGTTCGGGACCCCGGTGTCGTAGATCGTTTGGACGGCCCCGTTCGTCCGGGCCTCGAACTCGTTGCCGTCGATCGATCCCGGGATGCGCACGTCGCGGAACCCAAACATCCACGGCAACGTGAAAAGCGTGGTTGCGGTGCCGCCGATTATCTCCGGCGTGCCCTCGAAGATGCCCGCCTCGATCTCGCGAAGACCGGGTAGCACCCCGATCGGCAGGCCCAGAAAATCGGCCATCGGCTGTGCCGTCTGCTGAGCCCTGATCATGTTCGACGCAAAGATCGCGTCGTAGTCGTTCCCGACGAGCAGGTTGGCCACGGCCTGTGCTTGCTGCATGCCCAGCGGGGTCAGATTGGGACCGGGTACCGACGTGTCGGTCACCCCCGACGCGTTGCCCTCTGATTGCCCATGGCGCACGAAGGTCAACGTCATCGGATCGTTCGCGGCCCACGCGGGAAGCGCTGAGACGACGAAGAGGACGGCAGCCGTTATGGCCGCCACGACGACACCCAAAACCCCCCGCGTCACCAATGGACGCCGGGGATCGCTCACACGGGTGGCCTCGTAAATGTCCATACGAACTTCCTTTCAAACCCGCCGGCGCTAACCAGCCTGCTGTTCGCGTTCCCCGGACCCATCCGCCGTGGATGCCCCCGGCTGCGCGGCGCGTTCCAGTTGTTCCGCCTCCTCGGCAGCCGCGAGAGCCTCCTTATGCTGACTCTGCAATATGTCCATCGCCAATCGGGCATAGATCATCTGGCTGGTGATGGCCATCTGGCCGCGACTGTGGCTCGTGAACGTGATGAACCAGGCGATGATCGCCTTGTATCTGTTCTGGTAGCCGACCAAGTAGATCAGGTGCAGCGCCAGCCACGCGAGCCAGGCGAAGTAGCCGCCGAACTCCAGCTTGCCTATCTGTGCGACGGCATTGTATCGGGAGACCGTCGCCATGCTGCCCTTGTCGACGTACGTGAACGGCGTGCGGGTGGCCGGATCGTCCTCGTCCTTAAGCGACCGCTTGATCAACTTGGTCGCGTACTTGGCGCCCTGGATCGCGCCCTGCGCCATTCCCGGTACGCCGGGCACTGTCATGAGGTCGCCCACGACGAACACATACGGGTGGCCCTTGACGGTCAGGTCGGGCTCAACGACCACGCGTCCGGAACGGTCCGTCTCGGTGCCCTCGGACTGCTGGGCGATCATCTTGCCGAGCGGGCTCGCCTGGACGCCCGCCGACCACACTTTGCAGGCGCAGTCGATGCGGCGCTCGGTGCCGTCCTTGTCCTTGACGGTGATGCCCATGTAGTCGACGTTGGTCACCATCGCGTTGAGCTGGATCTCGACGCCCAATTTCTCCAGCCGGCGTTGCGCCTTGAGGCCAAGCTTCTCGCCCATCGGCGGCAGCACGGCCGGCGCCGCGTCGAGCAGGATCACCCGGCAGTCGTTCGGCTGGATTGTGCGGAACGCCCCGGCAAGCGTGTGCTCGGCGAGTTCGGCGATCTGGCCCGCCACCTCAACGCCGGTGGGTCCCGCTCCGACGACGACGAAGGTCAGCCGACGGTTGCGCTCGTCGGGGTCGGTGGTGACCTCCGCCGCCTCAAATGCGCCGAGGATGCGTCCACGCAGCTCCAACGCGTCGTCGATGGTCTTCATACCGGGCGCGAAGGTCGCGAATTGGTCGTTGCCGAAGTAGGACTGCTGGGCGCCGGCGGCCACGATGAGGCTGTCGTACGGCGTGACAGTTTGCATGGCCATCAGCTTCGAGGTAACAGTTTTCGCTTGCAGGTCAATCGATTCGACGTCACCTAGCAGCACCTGGATGTTCTGTTGTCTGCGCAATATCAGTCGAGTTGTCGGCGCGATTTCGCCCTCAGAGAGAATTCCCGTCGCCACTTGGTAGAGCAGTGGCTGGAAAAGGTGGGTGGTCGTCTTAGAAATGAGTGTGACATCGACGTCGGCCCGCTTCAGAGCCTTGGCCGCAGTCAGGCCACCGAAGCCCGAACCGATGATGACGACGTGGTGGCGCTTGGCGCCGGCCGATGGCGTGCCCATGGTGATCCTTCTGGCGCGAAGTGTTCGTGGCGACGAGTATCGTGCCGGCAAGGGTACCGCCGCGGCGAAATGCGCAACCGCGAGTTCGGCGGAGTTGTTGGGCAGTGGGTCGAATCGTCAGCGGCGATGCCGGCTACATGGACGACGAGGGCTTCATGTTCATCGTTGATCGGCTCAAGGACATGATCATTACCGGCGGCGAGAACGTCTACTCGGCCGAGGTCGAGAACGCGATCTCGCTGATGCCCGGCGTCGCCGAGGTGGCCGTGATCGGCATCCCCGACACCAAGTGGGGCGAGAGCGTCCACGCCGTCATCGTGCCGCGCGACGGCACCACGCTTACCGTCGAAGCGGTGGTCGAGCATTGCCGGACGCAGATCGCCGGCTACAAGTGCCCGCGCTCCCTCGAGTTCCGCGACACGTCGCTGCCGTTGTCCGGAGCCGGAAAGGTCCTCAAACGCGAACTGCGTGAGTCGTTCCAGGAGAGCCAGAAGTCAGCTGTTTAACACGCGCGAGCGTGCGTGTCTGTACGGGACACGCCGATGGCGCGCAGCATTTTACGCACGCTCGCGTGCTGCCGATCGACCGCGTGCTGCAGCCGTGGATTGTCCGATGGGGCATCTACCGGGGAGTGCGGCTACCAGGTGTCGACGAATCGCCTTCGTGGAGAACGTGGTTGGTGCGCGGTGGCCGCAGTGAGGGTGGCGGCGATGAGTGATCGCGTGTCGGCGGGATCGATGACATCGTCGATCTCAAACAGAGCAGCAGCGTTGAGGGCCTTGGCGTTTTCCTGCGCGGCCGCGGTGGCCTGACGCACGCGCTCTTCGCGCGCGTCGTCGTCGGCGATTGCCTCGAGTTCCTTACGCATCCCGAGGCGTACCGCGCCCTCCAGGCCCATCGGGCCGAGGTGGGCTCCCGGCCATGCCACGGTGAGCAGTGGTTCGTGCAGGCCGCCGCCCGACATCGCTTGCGCACCAAGCCCATAGCCACGACGCAGCACCACGGCGACCAGCGGCACGCGTAGCGCCGCGCCGGCCACGAGCAGGCGCGAGCCGCGCCGCACCAGCGCTTCGGCCTCCGCGGCCGGGCCGACCATGTAGCCCGGGCAGTCGACGAGCGAGACGACGGGAAGGTCGAAAGCGTCGCAGAGCTGCAAGAAGCGGGCGGCCTTGTCGGAAGCGGCAGCCGTGATCGCACCGGCCATGAACCGCGTGTCGTTCGCGATGACACCCACCGCGCGACCATCGATCCGGATTAGCGCGGTGACCATCTCCGGCGCGAAGCGCTCGCGGAGGAACGTGACCGAGTCCTCGTCGGCGAGCGTCTGGATGATGGGCGCGACGTTGTACGCGCGGCGTGCCCGCTCGGGGACGAGAGTGCGCAACTGCGTTTGGTCGGCGACGGTGCCGGGTGGCGTGGCGCCCTGGAAGTAGCCGAGCAGCCGTTTGGTCACCCCGACAGCCTGGGCCTCGTCGGCGACGACGACGTCGACCACGCCGTTTGGCGCCTGCGTCGAGATCGGTCCGACCTCGTCGGGATGGACGTCACCCAGTCCGCCGCCGGCGATCATCGCCGGCCCGCCCATGCCGATCGAGGCGTCCTCGGTGGCGACGATGAGGTCGGCGCAACCCGCGATGACGGCGTTGCCCGCGAAACAGCGGCCCTTGACGACCGCGATCCGCGGCACCAGGCCCGAAAGCCCCGCCCACAGTTTGAACGCCCGAACGTCGAGCGCCGACACCACCGGATAGTCGGTGTCGCCCGGGCGGCCGCCGCCGCCTTCGGCGAAAAACACTGTCGGCAGCCGCATTCGCTCGATCAGTTCGAACAGCCGGTCCTTCTTGCGGTGACCGAGGGCGCCTTGGGTGCCGGCCAGCACGGTGTAGTCGTAGGAGAGGACAGCGCATGCGCTGCGTGCGTCGCCGAACAGGTCCCCGTTGACGCGCGCGGTCCCGCCCACCAGCCCGTCGGCCGGGGTGCGCTCGATGAGTTCGGCGATATCGCGGCGATGTCGCTGAGCGGCGATCGTGAACCGCCCGTACTCGACGAACGATCCCGCGTCGACCAGATCGGCGATGTTCTCGCGCGCGGTGCGCCCGTGTGCCGCGTGCCGGCGTTCGACCGCGTCGGGCGGGCCGCGTCTTCGGTCAGCGCGCGCCGCCGCAGCATCTCCGCGTGATCGTCGCGGACGGGCTCTCACGCATCGTCGGGGCCTCCTCGAACTTGACTGCTCGGCAGGGTGGAATACCACGCGTGCGGTCGGCAGTTGGGCAAGAACATGACCGCCACAGTATTTAACCCGCGCGAGCTGCTCGCCGAAAGCCGACTCGGCGTCCTCGCCACGATCAAGTCGAACGGACTGCCCCAGCTTTCCCCGGTCACGCACTTCTACGACCAGGGGGCCGGCGTCATCTACGTGTCGATGACGGACGGCCGGGCCAAGACCGCGAACCTGCGTCGCGACCCACGAGCCGCGATCGAGGTCACCAGCCCGGACGGTTGGGCGTGGGCCACCGCCGAGGGCGGGGTGACGCTGACCGGGCCGGGAACCGACCCCAACGGTCCCGAGGTGGAGGCACTCGTGCACTACTACCGCAAGGCCGCGGGGGAGCACCCGGACTGGGACGAATACCGGTCGGTGATGGTCTCGGATCGTCAGGGTGCTGATGGCGATGACGGTCGACCACGTGTACGGCGAAAAGATCCGCTGATCGGACCAGATACACGAAGCCCATACCGTCCGCACCGGCAGGCGCTCGAAGCGATAGCCTGCTCCGGGCTGGGGAGAACGTGAGAGTGGATCGCCCCAGTTTCGCCGTCGGAGATTAATGACTGGAATCGGATCATGGGTGTGTCCGGAGCGCGCACGAGTGGTAGTCAAGGAGCATGGCGAACCATCACCGCGACGATCCGCCACGGGCAACAGGCCGCGAGATCGAGCTTCACAGCGCTGCGTTCAACGACCACACGCTGATCCCGGACCGCTACTCCTATGAGGGCGGCAACGTCTCACCGCCGCTGGACTGGCGCGGGATTCCGGACGGGACCGCGGAACTCTTGCTGCTCTGCGAGGACCCGGACGCACCCCGAAGAGCCTTCACGCACTGGGTGGTCACCAACATCTCGCCCGGCACGACCGGTGTCGCCGAAGGCGCGCTGCCCGAGGGCGGCACGCCGGGTCGCAACGGTTTCGGCAAGCTCGGCTGGGGCGGGCCGAGGCCACCGGTCGGCGACCCGCCGCATCGCTACTTCTTCCGCCTCTATGCGGCCGACAAGCCGCTTGACCTCGGCGTGGGCGCGACCGCCGAGGAGGTGCACGCCGCCCTTGACGGTCACACCCTTGCGCGCGGGACCCTAGTCGGCCTGTTCGGTCGCTGATTAGCGAGGCGTATCCGAATTCGGCGGCACCGGCGGCGCTGGAGCCGTCGAAAACGGCATATTCGAGTTCTCCACGTAGGGACTAGCCGGTCTGCGCGTCGGTGAGCGGTGGATTCCGCGCGTACGGCGCGTGGTCGGTCTCGCGCAGGGCGAGAGTCCGCCCAGCGACCACTTGCTCGGCGGTGAACGCTGCCCGGCGACCGGTGTGGGCGTCGTCGCCCGGAACGTTCGGGTCGCCCCATCTGACCGCGGCCCTGCCTGATAGCTGGAGGGTTTGGCCCGTGCAGAAATCGATGAACAACAGGGCTGCGGCGGAGTCGACGGCGAGATTGCCGAAACTGTTGAACATATTGTTGCCCGGGTAGTCGGGCCACCAAAGCTGGTCAGCCGCCACTCGCACGAATCCGATCGGACCGCCGCGGTGGGATGCGTCGTTGCCGCGCTCCGGATGTGTCGTCCCGAGGAAGAAGGTGTCGGAGGCCCGAACCAGCCGAACGTCCTCGGGACTCAATGCCTGGTCGCGCCGCGGATGTGCTGGTATCGGCGGAGGTGCGCGGGTCGGCCGACAAGTGCCGCTGCTGAATGTATTGCGGACAGTTGCCGTATGCCTGTTGCACAATCACCTCCAAAGCTCGCTCCGAAGCTTTGCCGAGCCTGCCGTTGATCCGTACGCGGCGCCGAGCGGCGAAGTCCATGACGACCAGCCCGATCGCTTGGTCGCCGCGCAGTCGGTGCAAGGGATCCCCTTCGGGCACCGTCGACTCGATCAGCAGCGTGTTCGGTGAGACGGCCGTCAGGAAGCCGGGGCGACCCGTCAGTGGCGAGATCCACAGTCGCCCAGAGTGGTCACGCGCGGTGAGTGCGGCCAACGTCGCGTCGGCGAGGAAGGCGGCGGTGCCGCCACGAAGTTCGGCGCGGCCGAGCATTGGGGACAACCGGGCGGCTTCCGCCTGCACTCCGGCCCTTCGTTGAACGGTCAGCTCGCCGTCGTGGAATTCCCCAGCGGCGGGCTGGAGGTGTTCTGTCATCAGGTGGCCTCGACTTTGCTCAGCTAGTCGGCAAGCCGTGTAGCAGCACGATCGCGGGCGCGGTGCCGTCTTCCCGGTAGAAGATCCGCTGACCGTCGACTGTGGCGTAGCGGTGGACCGAACCCGGCATGGCTAACTCCTTTGATTAACTTTGACGGTTAGGTACAGTCAACGCCCCGTCATGTAACCTGTCAATAGAAATTTGGGGGTTAGATATGGATGTGGTGGCGGCGGACCCCGGCGACGAGGCACTGCTGCTCGATCTGCTCAACACCACGCCGGTGGTCGACGGGGTGCCGCGCGACGAACTCATGGAGCCGAAGGCGGCCCGTGCCTGGATGCGTCGGCATGGCATCGCGCCGAGCGGCACCGAGTTAGCGGCCCTGGTCACAGTGCGGGCCGTGCTTCAGGCCGTCGTACGCGGTGAGCAGGTCCCGTCGGCGTTACGGCCGTTCGTCGACGGGATTGCTTTGAGACCCGTTGTCGCCGGGGGCGGGCTGGACTGGCAGCTAGTGGTAGGCGGTGCTGCCCAGGGGGCGTTGCGAGCAGTGCTGGCCTGGGATGAGCTCCGGATCTCCAGCCCGGGCAGGCTGCGGCCGTGCGCTAACACGGAATGCCGACTGTTCCTGATCGACCGCAGTAAGCCGAACACGGCACGCTGGTGCTCGATGGCAACCTGTGGCAACCGGATCAAAGCTCGCCGCCACTATCGGCGAGTCCGGTCGACTTCCACAGACGGCGGTCCTTATGACGCGGAAGACGCCTGACTGGTCGAGATGTTCTCAACGCGCGTCTGCGGCAAGTTTCGCGAGGTGCTTCAGTGAATTGTCCAGGTGGTCAGAGCCGAATGGTGGAAACGGAATGTGCTCGCGGATCTGCGGCGGCACCGCCGACCAATCGTAAGACAGCTTGACCTCCGTTTCGGATTCACTGACCGGAGTAAGGTCGTAACGCCAGATCCAACCTCCGAATGTCAGATTCCCATCGCCCGCGGCATCTTGGCCCGGCTCCCACGAGATGGCCCGCGGCGAGTCGAAATCCTTGACCCTGTTGGCCATTTCGTAGTCGCCATCGGGGTGATTCGGGTGATACATCGCCATCCGGAAGATCTGACCGGCGTGTGTCAGTGGCCCACCATCGAGCGACTCGCGGACCCAGCCCGTGCCATCGATCTTCGGATGAGTGGTCGGATCCGCGAGTACCCGAAACACCGTTTCAGCCGGCGCTTGAACGATCGTCACCTTGCTGAGAACCTCAGCGTGATTCATCAGATATCTCCTCTTTTGCCACGGATAATGGGCGGGCCGGGGCGAACCGCCTGTTAAGACTGACCGTCGCTGCCGACAAAAATCATCGCGACAA
>CAWIDX010000009.1:0-193205 GCA_963834955.1 uncultured Actinomycetota bacterium | reverse complement strand
CCGCATGTGCGTCGACTTGTCGGTGCGTCGCTCTAAACTCGACGTTGCTTCATGAGACGCCGTCGCCAAGCTCCGACTGGACGGCGCGCCAACCCCACGCTCGTGGGTGGCTCGGATGACGAAGCGGCCGACACCGACCGGTGCCGGCAAGAGCGCCTCCCGCGGGGAGGCCCGAAAACAGGGGAGGTCCGCATGACGTCCTACAGCGAGATCATCCGGGGTGTCCGTCCATGGCAGGGCGTGTTGGACACCTCGGTCATGGCCGATGACATGGTCAGCGCCGGTCACCGGCTCGCCGATGCCGCGAAAGCCGGCAACTGGCCCGCGGTGATGAAGGTGCTCGACCGCGAGTGGAGCTGGCTGGTCATCAACCAGTGGCGGCCGGGCGGCACGGCGTGGTTCACCGCCCTGCACCAGGCCGCCTGGCACGGCGCACCCACCGAGGTCGTCGCAGAACTGCTCGACCGGGGCGCGCTGCGGTCCCTTCGGGACTCGAAGGGGCGTACCGCGTTCGACGTGGCAGCCGAGCACGACCGGACACCCGCATTGCGGGAACTGCTGCGGCCGCCGCGCTCACCGCTGACGCGGGAGCAGATTCGGGCGCTCGACGCACGACTCGCCGAGCTCATCGACGGACGCATCCACGGACGGGTTTACGACGGCGACCTGCGCACAGTGCTGCGATATCCGCCGGTCGAAATCCTGCACGAGCTGCCCGGTCAGCGGGTGTGGTTTCCGATACCCGCCAAGTACGGGTTCCACATCGAGCTGCAACGCGGAGCCCTCGAGGTCAAGAGCTGGTGCGGCTTGGTCGAAGGGTCCGGCCAAGCCCACCTGGTCACCCCCGAAGGCTCGGTCCTGGTCGATCAAGGATTCGTCTGACCAGGGCATCGCCTGGAGCTGTCGTCGGACTGAGACTCCTACGACCGCGCCCGGTCGGTGGGCGAGTATCCCGGCCGCCACATACGCCAACACGACACACACCTACTCCAATCTTCACTCAGCTCGACTCTGCGCGTACGCGCAACGAAGGAGGCCAACCATGACTTTGACTGCTGCACAGCGCGATCGGGCGGTCGGCGTCTTGGTTGGCATGGCCGCCGGCGACGCACTAGGAGCCGGGTACGAGTTCGGGCGCCCGTCGGCCCGCGACCCGGTCGAATGATCGGCGGGGGTTGGGACCGTTCAAGCCCGGCGAGTGGACCGACGACACGTCGATGGCGATGGCGATCGCCGAGGTCGCCGCCGCCGGGGCGACCTGCGGACGGCAAGCGCTCGATCGTCGTCGCGCGCTGGCACTGGTGGGCGGACCGCCAAGACGTCGGCAACCAGACCCGCTCGGTCCTCACCGGCGGTCGGCGGGGAACCGACGCGCGAACGGCACGCGAGGTGTCCGCGGTCCTGCACGCGCGCACCGGCCACACCGCCGGCAACGGCTCGCTGATGCGGACCGCGCCGGTGGCACTGGCCACCTCGACGACGAGTGGCCTGGTCGAGGCGGCCCGTGCGGTCTGTGCGCTGACCCACTTCGACCCCGAGGCCGGCGAGGCGTGCGTGCTGTGGTGCCTCGCGATCCGCCATGCCGTCCTGACCGGTGAGTTCGACGTGCGGTAGGCCGGGCCGCATCGGCTGAACGCCGCGACCTGTGGGCCGGGCGGATCGACGAGGCCGAGCATCACAGCCGTCGGCGTTCGCGGCCAAGAACGGCTGGGTGGTCCTCGCCTTGCAGGCGGCGTGGCGGCGATCCTCCCCACCCGGTTCCGACCGAGGATCCCGCCTCGGAGGTCTCCCCGCCCAGCACCTGCGCCCGGCGCTCGAGGCGGCGGTGTGCGCCGGCAAGGACACCGACACCGTCGCCGCGATCGCCGGCGGTCTACTCGGCGCTCGTTGGGGCGCGTCGGCAGTGCCGTCGCGACTGGCGGGTTGGTGCTGCAGGGCTGGCCCGGATTGAGGACACGCGGACTGGTCCAGTTGGCCGACAAGATCATCGATCAAGGCAGATGCGCAGCAAGTTCGATGCCAGCTATGGGGCCTGGCGCGGAGTGGCCAAACCGGTGCGGCATCCCCACGACGACAACGTGTGGATCGGCGCCGCCCCGACCCTGCACAAGCTGCCCGCCGGTGTTGATGCGGTCGTGTCGCTGTGCCGGGTCGCTGACGGGCACCTGCCGGCCGGTGCGAATCACCTCGATGTCCGGCTCATCGATCAGGCGGGTGCGAACGACCAGTCTCGAGTTCCGCCCTGCTCGATACCGTCCGCGCGGTCGAGCAACTCCGAGCCGAAGGCCGCACGGCGTCCGTGCATTGCGTCCAGGCAGCGCAGCCGACACCCACCGTCGGCGCACTGTACCGGGCCCGGAATCCGGACATCGACATCGGTCAGGCGCTGCGCGACGGGTGGCGCTGCTGCCGGGCGCCGACCTGAACCCCGACTTCCGGGCAGCGCTGCGGCGACTGACATCTCCAGACTGGGGTTGCATCGTGATCGAGGGACCCTCTAGGACGACGCGCCGCTACCAGGTATGCAGGAAGGCGCACGAATGCTGTCATTGTGGGCTGCTCGGACGGACGGGGCGGCTGAACACGAGCCGGCGTCAGCGCGCCTCGAATTGGCGCAGGCTGTGGAAGGAGCAGCCGACGACAGACGTCGGCAAGGGGCGGGAACTTGCGGCCTTCAACGCAATCAAGCGCGGACAACTCGTGGGCCGTAGGTATTCGGATGCGCTGTTCCTGCCCAGCCTGGTGACGCCGTGGATCCAGATCCTCAAGCGCAGGTCGACCGGCCTCAATGTTGCGCCGAGGCCACGGGACGAGCGCAACATCCCTCCGCCGCACATACGAATCCGTCCATGGCTCCGATCCGGCGGGCTGGCCGTCCCAGCACCCCGGCGCTGTCCTGGACGATGCGGTCGTGGATAGCGCACTCGGCGTGTCTGTGCTGCCAGTGGTTCGACGCGCGGGTCGACAGCATGCAAAGACCAGAAGGACCGAATCAAGCCCTCGTCCTGGCGCGCCGCCACTCGAAACGTCCAACGGGGAAATTCCGTGGCGGTGAGGCGGCTGACCACGTCCGGGGACGTCCGACGCACCTATGCGGGGAGGCGATCCGTGATCTGGCGGGCGGAGAAGGTGCTGGTCTGCCCGACGATCGTGCGCCCTTACATCCCTTGCGCCTCGGCAACCTGCACACCCCCCCCCCCCCCCCCCCCCCCCCCCCCCCCCCCCCCCCCCCCCCCCCCCCCCCCCCCCCCCCCCCCCCCCCCCCCCCCCCCCCCCCCCCCCCCCCCCCCCCCCCCCCCCCCCCCCCCCCCCCCCCCCCCCCCCCCCCCCCCCCCCCCCCCCCCCCCCCCCCCCCCCCCCCCCCCCCCCCCCCCCGGACGTTCCGCCGAGTCCATGAGGTGGCTGAGGGAAGCGGTCCTCGCAGGCACGTACGAAGCAACCATCGACGACGACGAGGGTCCCACGGTGAGAAAGACTTGTTCGCCCGGGACCCCCGTTCCTGCAGCACAGGAGAAAACTCGACGAGCAAAGATCGGCAACGTGCCCCCGGCTGTCGGACTTCTCACGCCTGCTCACCACCGGCTGGTATTGAAGGGCGGGCCAAGATCGGCGAGCTGTATCTTCTCCTTCCAACCGCGTGCAGACAGGCGTCAGCAGGCGCGTCGAGCGTGTTCCGTTTCTTCGCCGTGGACGAGCAGATTGTCATTGGGGCCCAGCCCATTCTCGCTGCGGCTGCCCCTAGCCCTCTGCGAGCGGTCGTCTACGAGGCCGGGCCGACCGGGTTCGGCCTGGCCCGTTCGTTGCTCTCGGCGGGGATCGACTGTGCTGTGGCGGCGCCCTCGAAGCTGCAGCGTCCATCGGGGGATCGAATCAAGACCGATGAAGGTAACGCGCGGCACCTGGCCCGGCTGCTGCATTTGGATGAGATTACGGAGGTGACGGTTCCCTCGGTTGAGCAAGAGGCCGCACGTGATTTGGTCGGGCTCGTGAGGACTGCCGCGGGGATTTGATGGCGGTGCGCATCGGTTGTCGGGATCGCTTCTGCGGGATGGGATCGTCTACTCCGGAGGGCGGAGCCTGGAAGAAGAAACATGAACTATGGCTAGGACGCACTGGTTGAGACCCCTGGTTTACAGTCGGCCTACGACGCCGCATTCGATGCGATGTCGGCCACCGTTTACGCCGCGACCGCCTCGATAAGCATGTTGAGATGGCCGCCGATTCGGCGTTCACGCCGGTGGTGACCCGGTTGAGTTGCGACGGGCGTTTCGACGTTGACGGTGTTCGGCCTGGCCACCGAGATCGGCGATCGGGACGGGCCGAACGGCCGGTCCATCGGCGCCTACCTTGGGCTGGCGCCCACCGAGTACTCCTCGGGCTCAACCCGTCGCAGGGCGGGGTTACCAAAACTGGCAACGGCCGCGCCCGCCGACTGCTGATCGAATCGGCCTGCATCACCGCCCGCCGCATCGGCCGGGGCGTCACCTGCGGCATCGATGGGAAGCGGCGTCGCCTGCGGCACGGGCGCGCGGGCAGGCAGCCCACCAGCGCCTACATGCTCGGTGGCCACTTCCGATCAGCGCAAGACCTGCTTCCTTGACAAAATGTCTCCCATATCAGAACTCAAGCGGCAGTTGCTGGCCCGACTCCTCTCGCTTCAACGGTGTCGGAACTAGCGACTCATCGAGAAGTTCGTCCAGGCGCGCTACGTCAGACAACTCGATCGCACCATGCTGGACGAGCGCACTGTTGCCGGCGCCGCTGCCCGGCCCAGTCCACGACGCAACCCGGCCGAAGGAATTCTTGAGAGCCTCGGTCGCACCGCCCACGTTCCACCGCTGTCGTGATCGCTGGCCACCACGACCGTGCAACGGGACAGGCCATAGATTATCTTGTTGCGCCCCATGGCGTTTCCGACCGAAAACGGCGCGGTCGGCACGTAAGGCGTCACCAGACAGATCTGACCCTTGGCCACGCCTTGGCGGGTCGTGCGTCGGGAAACGGCGCGCTCCAACGAGTCGGCCACCACCCCGACGACCTGGCCGCCTACCTCTAACGCGCGGTTCATCGCGTCGCTGTCGACGCCGCGTGCCGCTCCGGAAACCACGGGCAGTCCCAACTTCACCGCGGCCTGCGCAATCTCACGCGCTACCTGGGAACCTTCCGGCGAGATACCACGTGAGCCGACCACGCCCACACCGTCCGTCTCGAGGAGGGCGGCGTCGCCCACGCCGTGGAGCACCACGGGCGCGGCGTCGCGAAGCCGGGTTCGTAGGCGCTCGGGGAAGTGTTGTCCGACACCGGTGATTGTCCAGATCCCTGAGTGGTCCAGCTTTTCGATCGCGAGCGCCAGACCGGCGACGCGGTCGAATAGCGCGGCAATCCGCCCGGCCTCCTGGCCGAGCACCGGCCACTCAGAGGCTATGGCGCCCGCCGTCATTCCATGCAGCGCTGATGGTTCAACCGTCTGCCGCAGCGCCCAAAACTCCCGTGACGACAAGGGTTTAACGTCCGACTCGACCAGGCGGCTGGTCAGAGCCAGCGCCGCAAGGTCTTGGTCGTCGAGCATCGTCATCCCTTTATCTTGCCTACTGCGAACGGATACACCGGCCCGCTGCCCGCTGCCAGAAGGAGTTCGCCCAGATACCGTCATTGTCCACTCCGAATCCACGATGTCGTCGACAAGCAAGATCGGACCGGCCGGTGCTCTCCCGCGGATTCCAAACACATCGTCGACATTGCGGAGTTGCTGGGCGCTGTTCTCCATCAACTTTTGCGGAGCGTTCTGTCGCACTTTGAGGAGGCAGTCCGACAAGGGGAGGCGCAGCAGGTCGGCAAGTCGGCGGGCGAAATCCTCGACCAGGGGCGCGCGGGATCCAGACTGGGTACATAGACGACCGTGCCGTTGAATCCCCGTAGCCATTCATTGATCAGCGCGGCCGAGGCCCCCACGAGCTCGTCGCTCAGCGGCCGACCACTGTGTTTTGCCTCAAGCAATTGGTCGCCCCAGCCCGGATCGGTCAGATAGCATAAGGCTCGGCCTGGCTCAAGGAGATTCGTGATTCTGCCGCGCCGATGCCCCACCCACATTCTGCGCGGCTCGATCTCAATCGGCCGGCGTCGGATGAAGGACAGCGCTTGCCCGACAAGACCGGGATCTGTCTTACGTTCGTAGCGATTGCCCGTGCAGTTGTCACAGCGGCCACATGCGGCGACCTCGCTGTCGTCGAGGGCATTTCGCAGAAACGCCATGCGACAGCCTGATGCGGTGGCGTAATCCCGCATCGCCTGGTGCTCCGCCAACCGAGCGGCCCTGACCCGCTCGATCCGCTCAGTGTCGAATGCCCATGGGCGCAGCGTACGGCGAAACTTCGACCGCTCTTTTTCGACCGCACCTTCGACGTCGAGCACCTTCAAGAGTCCCGTGATCCGTGAGGTGGGCATGTTGACATGCTCCTCGATCTCGCGTTGCCCGACCCAATCCGCCTCGGCCTCGAGAAACTCGACGACCTGTTCGGCGTGCCATTGCACGGGAAGCCCGTGATCGAGGAAGTACTGCCAGATGTCCTCGTCTCGCTCGCTCCACAGCAGCACCACTTCAGCATGGTCAACGGCTCGGCCTGCCCGGCCCACTTGCTGGTAGTACGCAACGGGAGAGTCGGGAGACTGAAAGTGGATGACGAAGGCGAGGTCGGGCTTGTCGAAGCCCATGCCGAGCGCCGAAGTGGCGGCGACGACCTTGAGTTCGTTCGCCTTGAGTTGGTCCTCGATCTCCATCCGCCGTTCCGAATCGGTCTCACCGGAGTAAGCGGCCGCAGCAATACCGTTGGCGTTCAACCAGTCCGCGACGCGTTCGGAGTCGGCGACGGTGAGGCAGTAGACGATGCCCGATCCGGTGAACTGCGGTATCCAATGAGCAAGCCACGCCAGCCGTTCCACAACGGTCGGAATCTTCACGGAATACAACGACAAGCTCTCGCGGTCGAGGTTTCCGCGGATGACATTGAGCTCGGCGCCGAGTTGGTGGCGGACGTCCTCGACCACGCGGTTGTTCGCGGTCGCCGTCGTGCACAGGACCGGAACTCCCCGGCATGAGCTCCAGCACTCGGACGAGACGCCGATAGTCCGGACGGAAGTCGTGACCCCAGTCGCTGATGCAGTGCGCCTCGTCGATCACGAAAAGACCGGCACTGCGGCAGAGCGGACCGAGCAGTCGGCCTCGGAAGTCGGCGTTGTTGAATCGCTCCGGCGAGACCAGCAGGAGATCGACCGTCCGGCGAGGAGATCGTTCTCGATTCGCTCCCATTCCTCTGTGTTGCTGCTGTTGATCGTCACGGCGTTCAAGTGCAGCCGCGACGCCGCCCCGATCTGGTCGCGCATGAGCGCCAGCAGTGGCGAGACGATGATCGTTGTGCCTGCGCCTCTGTCCCGCAGTAGCCGAGTGGCGACGAAGTAGACCGCGCTCTTGCCCCACCCGGTGCGTTGCACGACCAGCAGGCGGCTGCGCTGTTCGACCAAGCCCGAGATGGCTTCCAGCTGGCCGTCCCGAAACTCCGCTGACGGTCCGAGGGCCCGGCGGAGGACTGTCAGCGCCTCGTCCTCGAAACTTGTGGTCAAGCCGCGACGCCTCTCCAAGCAAACAATCGACGATTGTCGGGCAGCCTAGCCCGGGCGTCCGACAGTCTTGGAGCTCGTCGCATTCCTACACCCACCACGGCGGAAAGCGGATGTCCAACCGCTCGCTCTGCTTGTATCCCGACCACGTTGGCACGCCGGCCGGCTGCCCCCGATAGATTCCGCGAGCGGCCGCCACCACCCGATCATGCTGGGTCGGCCACTGCAGTTCGGAGGCGATCTCCTCGAGCACGTTCCGCTCGCGCTCCAGCACCCGGTCGACGATCGTCACCGCCGGCAGCGCGCCGCTCTTGTCGCCGTTGCACCGCGCGCACGCGAGCACCAGGTTCGACAGCCCGTCGATACCGACCAACGACCACGGCAGCACGTGATCGATCGGGTTGTTCGCCGGCAGGTGCGTCCCGCAGTAGAAGCAGTGCGGGCCGAACGCCTCCTTGAACGGCTCGCGGATAACGGCCAGGGCGGTGCGCTCGCGGCCGAACAGGTGGCCCGCGACGTCGGGAACCTCGGCGTCGAGGAACTTGTTCATCCGGCGCACATCGTCGACCCACATGATCTCCAGCGCCGGCTTGAGCAGCCCAGCCAGTCGCGCCAAGACCATGGGCGACACCGGGCTTCAGTTCGATCGCGTCGCCGTGGGCGCGCAGCGTTGACCGAGACACCTGGTCGTGCAGGAACGAGTCGTCGTAGAGGAACGGATCACTCGTCGATGCACCCGGCAGTTTCTGCAATCGATGCAACGGCTGCTGGGCCAGGCAGAGCGTGATGTCGTCGATGGCCTTCTCATACGCCGCGGGAGCACGGACCTTGGCGATGTCCACCGACACAGCCGTGCGGCCGACCGCGACATGCTGACGGAGCGCGTTGGTGGCGACCAGGATTCGTGCGCGCGGCTGGGTGGACTGGCGCAACTCGTGACCGTCGAACGGGCGGACCTGCTGCCAGTAGATCTCGAGTACACGGTGCGCCAGATCAGGAATTGGCACCTGCAGCACGTCGTCGGGGCTGCTCCGGCATGTTCTCGATGCAGTGCTCGATCAACGCCATCAGGGTCGCGAGCTTGTATGTGGCTGTGCGCAGTCCGGTCTCGAGGACCGCGACAACCCGCTGCCCCAGCAGGAGCGGATCGGCCGCGTCACCGTCCACGGTGCACCCGCGATGTCAGCACCAGGCGGTATAACTGCACCACCGCATTATCGCGACGGGGAGGGACACCGTGGGCAAACTCGTTCGGGACAAGATCCCCGACATCATTCGAGACTCGGGCCGTACACCAGACGTGACGACGCTGGCTACCGATGCATACCGGACGGCGCTGACGGACAAACTGCGCGAAGAGGTCGCCGAACTCATCGCGGCGAAGGACGCACATGCCGTCATCGAAGAAGCCGCCGACGTCCTCGAAGTCCTCACCGCAATCGCCGCCGAGCACGGCGCCACCCTCGATACCATCGTCGACGTCGCACGAAGGAAGCGCGCCGAGCGGGGAGGATTCGACATGCGGCTCTGGCTGAACGGCGTCGACCCCGACCCGGCAAGCCAGTGACCATCGCCCCGACCGAAACCCCGCGCCTCGCCAACGGCGCCGAGCGCAAGGTCTGGCAGGCGCTCGTCGATCAACTCGAGCCCAACGACCTGGTGATCCCCGGAAAGCGGGTCACCGATCACCTCAAGGATCACGAGATCGACTTCTTCGTGGCGATCGAGGGCGCCGGCATCGTCTGCCTCGAGGTGAAGGGCGGAGACGTGTGGCACGACGGCGAAACGCTGGTGCCAGAAGCGCGGCGGTCACGAGCACAACATCGACCCGGTCCGTCAGGCCCGTGACGCCTGCTACGCCCTGCGCGATTTCATCGAGACCGACCCGCGCTGGACGCAGGGGAGGCTGCGCTGGGACCACGTCGTGGTCCTGCCCAACGCCGAATTGCCCGACGACTTCGCTCTTCCCGACTGCCCGCGCTGGAAGGTCATCGACCGCAACGACCTCCCGAACCTGGTACACAAGCTCCACCACATTCTTATCCGCCAGGAGATCGACCGCCCCCTACTCACCCAGGACGGCATCGCCCAACTGCAAACCGCGTTGAGCGGCCGAGGGCTCCCGCAACGCAGCGTCGTCGCAAGGGCCCTCGCAAACGAAGATGCGGCGGACACGTTGACCGAGCATCAGGCCGTGATCCTCGACGCCATCCGCCTGCTCAACCGGGTCGAGGTCCGCGGTGGAGCCGGCAGCGGCAAGACGTTTCTGGCCATGGAGCAGGCCCGCCGACTCGCCCAGCGCGGCCAACGCGTCGCCCTCGTCTGCTACTCACACGGCCTGGCCTCCTACCTGGAACGCGTCAGCGCCGCCTGGCCCCGACGGCAGCGGCCCGGCTACGTCGGCGAGTTCCACGCCCTCGGGATGCTGTGGGGAGCACCCGAAGGGCCAGACGAGTCGGTGCGCACCGATGAGACGGAGCAGTTCTGGGAACACGACCTCCCGCGCCAGATGACCGACCTCGCAGCGCAACTCGAGCCTGGGCACCGGTTCGACTCGATCGTCGTCGACGAGGCGCAGGATTTCGCCGATGACTGGTGGGATCCGCTGCTCGCCGCGCTCAAGGACGAGGAGACCGGCGGCATCTACGTCTTCACCGACGAGGGCCAGCGCGTCTTCAACCGGCACGGCTCCCCGCCGGTGCCCCTGGTCCCGCTGATCCTCGACCAGAACGTGCGCAACACCCGCCAGATCGCCAACGCCTTCCAGCCTCTCGTCGATCACCCGATGCGATTCCTCGGCGGCGAAGGTCCGGCTGTCACGTTCGTCGCCTGCGGTGGCGACGAGGCGATGAACGTCGGTGACGATCAGATCGAGGTGCTCCTCGATGACGGGTGGCGTCCCGAAGACCTCGCGCTGCTGACCACCGGCAGCCGTCATCCCGAGCAGACGGCACGACAAGCAGACGGCCATGCCGCGTACTGGGATACCTTCTGGGACACCGATCAGGTGTTCTACGGCCACGTGCTGGGCTTCAAAGGTCTCGAGCGCCGCGCCGTCGTCCTGGTGGTCAACGACCAAGGACGATTCGAGCGATCCCGCGAACGCCTCTACGTCGGGCTATCGCGCGCCCGCGACCAACTTGTCGTGTGCGGCGACCCCGACTTCATCAGAGAAGTGGGTGGGCCCGATCTGGCCCGACGGCTGAACATTCCGTCGACGTAGCGCGCACCGGGGTCCTCCGCCGAGCGCAGTGGGTAATTGGATCCTCACTCCGGTCGCCCGGCGGTGGCTCGGTCGTGTCGGACCCTCGGCGGAGACTCGGCATAGTCGACGCGAGATCCGAGATCGCGTCAATGGGACTGGGGGCGACATGGGGAACCGGGCGAACTTCGTCATTGTGAAAGATCAGGATTGGCAGCTCTATTACTCACATTGGGCGGGCTGCCGCATGCTCGATGCGCTGATCGGTGGGCCGGCACTCGCGCTGCGGTATGCGCAGTCGCTACGGCAGTGCGCCAAGGATGAGTGGGTGGGCCCAGAATGGGCAGACGGCGGTGCGGTCGTGGATCTCGACCGTCGCCGGTTGTTGTTCTTCGGCGATGAACTGATGGTGCAGATGCAGGAACGCCGGGCGATGATGAATGTGCTTGCCGCGGTATGGCCCGACTACGCGATCTGCTGGGCGTACGACGGAATCGCTGACGTGGCGGGGTATGTCGGGGCCGAGTTGCCGCCCGACAGTTGGGACCAGCGGCCGAAATTGCGACTCACCCGCGACCGAAACGAGTTGTGCCATCTCGTCTCTGTTGTCGACGCCACGGGACAAGTTCGGATGTGGCCGCTTTGGTGGCACCTCAGCAAGGCGTGGCACGGGCCCGCGTTGCTGGACAAGCTGCCCGGCCGCGGTGTTCGAAGCTTGAACCTCGGCAAGATCCCCGAAGGCGGCGTTCATATTGACTTGTCTCGGAAGAGGGTGGGAGCGTGGCAAACCGCCGACACGATGGGCATCTTCCAAGCCCTTCCCTACCTATGGGGCGGGTGGCAGACCGAGTGCTGGGAGGACCGCTTCGAGGAACAGGCGATTCGATGCGAGGGAGCTCTGCGGATTCCGGAATTGGACTTGGCGGCCGGTGTCGACAGCGCTCAGACGTGGATCCGCAACAGGGTGTTCCAGAGCTTCGCGGACAGTCCGGCCGGCCAGATTCTCAAACTCGCGGAGCTGCTGGCGCCCATCGGACCCGGTCTCGTCGTGAGCGACGACGCTGTGGCCGACGGCGCAGTCCGTCCGCGCAAGGCTGAGTGGGCGCGCTTCGTTGACGCGTGCAATCTGCTGCGGGCCGTCCACGCTGAGTCGGCCTGAGGACCGACGATGAACGCACAGACGCATCTTGATGCAGTGATGCTATTGTTGGGTGTGCGCACCACCATCGATCTCCCCGACGACCTGCACAAACAGGCGCTCGCAATAGCGCGGGACACCCATCGCACATTGAGCGAAACTGTCGCCGACCTCATTCGACGCGGCCTAGGAGCCGGCAGCACCGCCGCGATCTCCATAGACCCGAGGACGGGATTGCCTTTAGTGAACGTCGGGACAGTCGTGACCTCCGAGGACGTGCGGTCGTTGGAGGATGAGGAGTGACGGCGCTGCTCGACGCCAACGTGCTCATCGCACTGGTCGTCGCCGAGCATGTGCATCATGACGCCGCCGCGGAATGGCTATCGGCATCCGACACAGGATTTGCGACGTGCCCGATCACACAGGGAAGTCTTGTTCGATTCCTGCTGCGGACGGGGCAATCCGCGGCAGCTGCGCGGGATGTCGTCAGCGCTGTCGAGAGTGCGAACCGCCACGAGTTCTGGCCCGACAGCGTCTCTTTCGCTGACGTGGAGATTGGGGGTGTGGTCGGTCACCGCCAGGTGACAGACGCCTACCTTGCTCAGCTCGCACGAAGCCGCAGCGGGCAGTTGGCGACTCTCGATAGCGGCCTGGCGCACCTGCACAGCGACGTCGCGCTACTTATTCCCACCTGACGACGCCTCCGTTAGTGAGCCCGGCCCGGGCACGAGCAGGTGCGCCGAACCGTCAGGAAAGTCGACGCTCGCGTCCGACCGAGCGGACACCGACAATGTTCCCCGGCGCCACCAGAGCGCCAGACGTGGCGACGGTCCGGCACCGCGTTCGGCGAACAGCCGCCGGTTAAAGGCGTGCGGCGCGTCATCAATCGCCGGCATCGGCCAGCGTCGCGATCCGATCCTCGGCAGGCGCAGGTCGATCGGCCGATGATGGTTGCATGACCAGAGACGAGATAACCCAGCAGATTGTCGCCGCCCGTTTGGCCAAAGGACTGACATGGCAACAGCTCGCCGACGCCATCGGCAAGCCCGTCGTCTGGACCACCGCCGCTCTCCTCGGCCAGCACCCGATACCGCCCGAGTCGGGCCGAACGCTGATCGGGATGCTCGGACTCGACGAGTCGGCCGTGCCGGTGCTCGCATCGGTGCCGATGCGTGGCGGGCTGCCGACCGCGGTACCGACAGATCCGACGATCTACCGCTTCTACGAAGTGCTGCAGGTGTACGGCGGTGCCATCAAGGAGCTGATCCACGAACAGTTCGGCGACGGCATCATGAGCGCGATCAACTTCAGCGTCGACATTCAGAAGAAACCGCATCCGGCCGGCGACCGCGTCGTCGTCACGTTCGACGGGAAGTTCCTGCCCTACGACTGGACCGCCGCGAAGGAATGAACACGGTCAGCTAACGCGAACGCCTCAACGCCCCTCTGTCGGAGGTGGCGTCTCGAGCGTTAGCCAGCGGTCACCAGGCTGTTCCGGGCCAGCGTTGTACCGAAGTAGGTCGCCTGCGGATCGACCACGATGGTCTTGTCGTCGCCGTGTCGGGCCAGGACCGTGCGAGCGAGTTCCTCGAAAGAGATCTTCTGCGGGCCGCCGATGTCGGCTGTGGCGTTGAGCGGCTGGCCCGTGGCCGCGCGGGCCACCGCGGCGGCGACATCGTCTGCGGCGATCGGCTGGATCAACGCATCCGGCACGCGGATCGTCGAACCCTGAGTCATGGAGGCGACGATCGCGTCGGCGAACTCTGCGAACTGCGTGGCGCGCACGATCGAGTACGGCAGGCCAGACTCGGTGATCACCTTCTCCTGGGCGACTTTGGCCCGCATGTAACCGCTTTCAGGGCATCCGTCGACCCCGACGATCGACAGCGCGACGTAGTGACCCACCCCTGCCGCCTTCGCGGCGGTCACAAGATTCGTCGTCGACGTCGTGAAGAAGTGCAACACCGGCTCGTCCTCGAAGGACGGCGAGTTCACCACGTCGACGAGCGCGTCGGCGCCGGCAAGCGCCTCGGCAAGCCCGTCGCCGGTCAGCACGTCAACCCCCGACTCCCGCGACGCGGGTACCACCTGATGGCCGTCGGCGGTCAACAGCTCCCCGACCTTGGTCCCGATCAGCCCACTTGCCCCGATCACCGTAATCTTCACTGTTTCAACACCTTTCTGCGCGTGGATACCCGCGCCGAACGGTCCGGTCGAGAATACCGAGCGTGGCGCGTAGAGCGGTTTCCGAGATGATCGGAAATATACCGGCCTCGCGCCACTTCGGGTCGATGTCGGACCAGTCGTAGAAGGACGTGACGACGGTGCCGGTGCCATCGGAGGCCGGCTCGAGCCGGTACCCGTAGACGTGACCGATCTGCGGGCGGATCTTGCCCAACACCGTCCAGGAGATCAGTCGGTCCTGCTCGAATTCGCGGATGGAGACGGTCACGTCGTACTTGCCCAGTTCGGGGAAGTCATTGAGTGACTCGCGATCCATGTGGACGACGAAGCTGTCGCCGGCGGCGGTGACCGAGTCGCCCTCGGCGTCCTGCAGCATCCCTGTTGAATCGATCGCGACTTGGCCCTGCGGGTCGCACAGCACGGCGAAGATGTCGGCCGCGGGTGCCGCGATGGTGCGTTGGACCTCGATGCGTTCAGGCACAGGCCTAGTATTCCTCGGTGGTCGCTGCCGATGTCAGCCGAGGTCGTCGACTGGTCGAGGTTAGCCCGTCTGCATCCCGGCGCGTTCTCACAGAAAGCATCCAGCGCACTCACAGCCACGACCGGCACGCTGGGCGCCATGAGAGACCTGCATGAGCCTCACGAACACGACCTCGGACTGGCCCACGATCTGAAGATGCTGACGCGGCGCCGGATGTTCCACCTGGCCGGTGCCGCGGGCGCATCGGCGCTGGCGGCGGCGTGCGCCGGTGGCGCGTCCAAGCAGGCGAGCGGCGCGACGTCGACCGCTACCGCGACGGCCAGCGCAACCGAGGGCGCTGCGTGTAGGACGGCGGCACCGGCCGAGACCGCGGGGCCGTATCCCGGTGACGGATCCAACGGACCCAACGTCCTCATCGAATCCGGTGTGCTCCGCAGTGACATCCGGCCGAGCTTCGGCGCGTATTCGGGTGTAGCACAAGGTGTTCCGATCACGATCGAACTGACGCTGAAGGACACTATCGACAACTGCACCCCGGGCGCGGGTATGGCGGTGTACATCTGGCACTGCGACCGCTCCGGCGACTACTCGCTGTACAGCCGCGACGCGGCCGACCAGAACTATCTGCGTGGTGTGCAGGTCGCCGGCCAGGACGGCCGGTTGTCCTTCACGTCGATCTTTCCCGCCTGCTATCCCGGCCGGTGGCCGCATATCCACTTCGAGGTGTTCGATTCGCTGGAATCGGCCGTCGCCGGCGACAATGCCAGGCTGACCTCGCAGATCGCTCTGCCGGAGCAGGCGTGCCGGGCGGTCTACGGATATGACGCGGGGTACGCGGCCAGTGTGCAGAACATGTCGCAGCTCACGCTGAGCTCTGACAACGTGTTCGGCGACGGCTGGGACGCCGAACTTGCCGGTGTTACTGGTGATCCGTCCCGCGGCATGATGATCGCGCTGACAATCGGCGTCGGAGAGAAATCGACCGGCACACCGCCGAACGGAGGCTCGCCGCCGAACGGAGCCCCGCCCGGTCCGCGCCCAGCGCGCTGAGACGTTTCCCCTAGTGTCGTGAGTCCTTGATTCGCGTGCAGATGGTGGGCGCAAGTCCGATTCGGCCCGCCGAACGTGCGGCCACTGCGAAAATCTGACCAATTTTTCGCAGTACGTGCACGTTCGGTGTGGTGATGACCGTGTTGACCCCAACGAACGGCGCCGCCGCCAACTCAACAACGCGATCAAATCTGGCCGGCATCGGCAAATAACCGCCGCGCGACACCGTGTTTGAGCATCGCCTGGGCGAGAATGAACGCGCCGATGAACGTGAAGATCGTCGACGACCCGAACGGGCCGAGCACATCGTCGACCGGCGCGACGCCGAGGAAGACGGAGACGGCGACTCCGAGCAGGCCGCCGATCGGGATCGGCACCGCCTCGCTGATCCACAGCACGATCACCCCGAGCAGCACGGCGGCAAGCACCTGCTGGTCGCGGGATGTCGATGGGTAAGACGAGGAAGACGACGGTGATCAGGGGCGCGAGGAAGAGGCCGATCGTGCGCCGGCCCTTCTCAATCGTTCCTCGGCGGGGAGAGTCGCTGTTCGCCGAGGCTGCGATAGGTGGCGTGCCCCAGTAATGCCTTGTCGACGTCGGTTCGCGGGGCCTGATTCTCAATCGTCACGGGCGTGCTCTGTCCACCGCATCGATGATGAATGCCTGTTACGACGGGAACTTAAACATCGTCGTTAAGGCGCCGCGCCAAACCCGACGCCGGACCGCACGCCGCTCGATAGCCGCCCGCACCGACGACTCCGGACCGACGACCCGGATCTTCTCCTTCGCGCGCGTGACCGCGGTGTAGAAGAGCTCGCGAGTCAACAGCCGCGACTCCTCCGGCGGCATCAACACCGTGATCTCGTTCGCCTGGCTGCCCTGGCTCTTGTGGATCGTCATGGCGTGCATGGTTTGGACTTCGGCGAGCCGGCTGGTCGCGAACTCGAGCGGTTCCTCGGCGCCGGCGATGACCGCGCGCAGGACACCGTTGTCGAGAACCGTCACCCCGGTGTCGCCGTTGTACAGGCCCAGCCCGTAGTCGTTCGCCGTCACCAGCACCGGACGTCCCACGTACCACGACGACCAGATCGGCTCACCCGTCGCCTCGGTCAGCCATCGCTCGACCTGGCGATTCCAGTGCTGGACGCCGTACGGCCCGCGGCGATGTGCGCACAGCAGCCGATGCTCGTCGAGGGTGGCCAGCGCCGCCGGGCCGTCACCAAGCACGGCGGCCTGCCGCAGCCGGAGTGCGTGCGGGACAAGCACTTTGCGAAGATTTTCTGTCGGATTATCAGTGTCGATCCACTCGATGTGCTCACCGCCTGCCCGCAGCACTTCGATGACCCGGTCGGCATCACCAACACGAATCGCCGACGCCAACTCACCGATCGATTCGCCGAATCGGTGCGACGTCTTCAGCGCCGCAATCCTCGCATCGCTGCGCGCCCCCAAGCCGTCGACCAAGTCCGCCAAGCACCGCGCCCGCCTCCACCGACGCCAACTGATCGGGATCGCCGACCAACAGCAGCCGGGTCTCCGGACGCACCGCCTCCAACAGCCGCGCCATCATCGTCAGCGACACCATCGACGTCTCGTCGACGACGATCACATCGTGCGGCAACCGGTTTCCGCGATGATGGCGGAACCGCGACGACGTGTCCGGCCTGCTACCCAAGAGCCGGTGCAGGGTCGTCGCCCTCAGCCCCGTCAACCGCTGTCGGTCGACAGCGTCGAGGCGATCCACTTCGAGCTGAACCGCCTCCTGCAACCTCGCCGCCGCCTTGCCTGTCGGTGCCGCCAGCGCGATACGCAGTCGCGCCTCTCCGGCCAGCTCGGCATGCTCGGCGAACAGCGCTAATAAGCCGCGCTACCGTGGTGGTCTTGCCCGTGCCGGGGCCTCCGGTGAGCACCGTCAAGCCTTGTGCCAGCGCGACTTCCGCGGCCTCCCGTTGTTCCTCATAGCCTTGGGGGAACAAGCGGCCGATATCGGGAACCACGTCCGGTGTGCGGATCGGCATTAAGGCGAGCAGATCATCGGCGACCTGCTGCTCCTCTCGCCAGTACCGGTCGAGGTACAGCAGATCGTCATGTAGCCGCAGCACCGGCGGTGATCCCAGCAGCGGGCTTGCCTGCACAGCCGTCAGCCAGGCAGATGGTTCGGGCCAAGGCAGTTCAGAAATGCCGACTTGTGCCTCAACCGACCGCACGTCCACGCACACCGAGCCGCCGCGCAGCGCGCGAACCGCCAAAGCGACCGCGAGCGCCACGCGTTCGTCGGTATCACCGGCAAGCGACGTAAGCCGCTGCGCCACATGCACGTCCGCAGCCTCGACGATGCCGGCATCGGCGAAGGTGCGCAGGAGGCCGTCGAGGGCGACTGTCATGCGGCCGCCCTCCCCGCATCGAGCAGGTCCGACAACGCCGTCACCATCGAGGCCGGCGGCTGCCAGCTGAACACCCCTGCCGGGTGCCCGTCGACCACCGGCGTATCCGGCCCGCACATGCCGCGCACGAACAGATACAGCACTCCGCCGAGGTGTTGTGCCGGGTCATAGCCAGGCTGTCGCCAGCGCAGGAACCTGTGCAGCACAACGCTGTACAGCAGCGCCTGCAGCGGATAGTCCGAGTGCAGCATTGCCTCGACAAGGCGCGGCCGGCCGTAGTCCGCCGCGGTGAGCGGTCTATCCGGGTCGCCCAGCCAGTTCGTCTTGTAGTCCACCACCAAGTAGCGGCCATCAACTCGAAGCACTGCGTCGACCGAACCGCTGAGGTATCCGCGCAGCGACTGGCCACCGAGCGCGTCGCTGATCAACCGGTCGGCATAGGACAGCAAGGGGGTCGTCGGGTGGCAGATACTCACGTAAGAGGTGACCGACGTCAGCAAGGTGGATGTCAGGCACCGCCACACGAAGATCGCCACCGGCCAACGGAAACTCGAACTCCAACTCGCGCAACCTGTCCCGCAGTCCGATCTGTCGCAGCGTCACGCCAGGGGCTAGCGGGCCCAGCGGGGTGTCGTGCATCGGCACCATCGCCGCCGCCAGCTCAGAATCGGGCACATCGACCGGCCACCATCGCGAATGCACCCGGACCTGCGACTCCAACTCGGCCGCGAGATCCGGCGCGAACGGGTCGGCGGTCTCCAGCACCGCGTGCACCAGCGTGCCGAACTTCGCGCCCGCCGGCAGATCCGCCATTGGCGAGGACACATCAGCGCTGGAAGGCGAACGAACCACGGGGATTTCGCCGACCTCGTCGTCCAACTCGATGACTTCCGGCTCGCTGCTCACACCGCTGGTCTCCGCGGCCCGAATCAAACCCGAGTACGAGGTGCGCCGCCACGCCGTGTCGATGCCGCGGTGGAAGTGGCGGGCGTCGAGATCCGATGGCGGAGGTTCGCCCGAGATGCGCGGCGCCGGGGACACCACCGACTCTTCGATCACCGGACCGCCCGCTGCCTCCCACTCACGGAACCGCGCCAGCGCGTCGTCGTCGGAAATTCTCGCCGGCTCACAACGATCGCGCACCTCCGTTTCACCGGGTCGGCGATCACGCAGCAGCCGCGACAGCCCGCCGTTGGGTTCGTCCCACGCCGGCGCCCACCATGCCACCACCTGCGACTGCGCTCGAGTCATGGCGACATAGGTCAGCCGGCTGTCGTCGCTGGCGTCCTCCTTGCGGCCCAGCTTCTCGACGGTGCTGAAGTCGGAACTGTCATTGCCGCCGATGTGCAGGCAGCGCACGCCGTCGTCGTGAAACAGGATCAGCTCGCGGTCCTGGACATTGCGGTTGAACGCGAACGGCAGATAGACAATCGGGTATTGCAGCCCCTTGGCCACCCACACCGTCATGATCTGCACGGCGGCGGCGTCATTGTCGAGCCGCCGAAAGCGTTCCGTTGCGCCGCTTCGCTCGTCGCGCTGCTCGCGCAGCCAGTCCCGCAGTGCAGGCAGGCTGTAATGCTCGCGGTGCGCGACCTCCTGCAGCACTTGCGTCATGTGCGCCAGGTCGGTCATGTGCCGCTCGCCGCCCTGCCACGACAGCACGCGATTGCTCATTCCGTTCAACTGCGCGGCCTCGAAGATCGCTGCGACTCCCCGCTCACGCGCGTGACCGGCCCACTCCCGCAACGTCTCCGCGACCCGATCGGTCAGCGCATCACCGCCCGCGGCAAGGGTTTCCGCGGTCTCTCCGAAAAACATCGTCGCCGCGGCGGCGCGCACCATGCCGGGACGGTGCGGCTGGTCGAACGCCTCCAGCAGGCACAGCCAGTCGTCGGCCGCTTCGGAGGTGAACACATCGGAGTCACCGGTGTACACCGCGGGGATGCCCGCGTCGCACAGCGCGCGATAGCAGGCGCGGGCGTCCTTGTGCTTCTCCACGATCACCGCAATATCGCGTGCCTGCAGCGGCTTACCGTCGAACGTCGCGCCGCTGGCCAGCAGGGCGCCGATGTCGGCGGCGAGGTCGGCGCCGATGTGCTCGCGCAGGTCGTCGATCTGGATTGTCGATGTGCCGCTGCGGCCGAACGCGGCGCGGCGCACCACCCGCAGCCGGAACGGGTCGTTGCGCGGCGCACCCGCGAGACGGTGGCCCTTGTGAGACGCCTCGACGTCGTGCACCTTGATCGCGGGATCGCCGAGTTCGGCGCCGCGCAGCACGGCCTGCAGCCGCTCGACGAGCGCGCCGTCGCTGCGCCAGTTGGTGCCGAGTGTCTGCTTGTCACCGGCGGTTTCGGCCGCCCGCAGATAGGTGACGATGTCGCCGCCGCGGAACGCGTAGATCGCCTGCTTCGGGTCGCCGATCAGGATGACCGTGGAACGCCCGCTGAAGGCGCGGTCGATCACCTTCCACTGCACCGGGTCGGTGTCCTGAAATTCGTCGACCATGACAATCGGCCAGCGGTGGTGCATGCGGACCTGGGCGGGGGAGTCGTCGGCGTCCAGGGCGTCAGCCAGTCGGCTGAGCAGGTCGTCATACCCGAGGATGCCCCGCCGCCGCTTACGTGTTTCCAGCTCGGCGAGAGCGTCTTCCGCGAAGCCGACGCAAACGGCGGCCCGGGAGCCGGGCTGTGGGTCGCGCGGCCGCAGGTCCGTCGACGGGTTATTGACCACCTCACGGGCGAGCCGCAGCGCGTCACGGTAACTCAGCACCGGGTCGTCGCGCTCCTGCCCGAAATGGGCGAGGTATAGGTCGTCGACGATCTCCTTGACCAGCTCGTCGAGGCTTTCGACCAGCGCGACGCCGGCGTCGGTGTCACCGGCCACCCCGAGTGACTTCAGCACCAGCTGACAGAACTGGTGCGTGGTGGCGATGGTCGCCGCGTCGAAGTTGGCCAGCGCGTCCCGCAGCCGCTGCTTGCGCGCTGCTTGCTCGGAGGCGGTGCCCTCGAGCAGATACGCCACCAACTGGTTGTCACCGACGGTCGACGGATCATCGAAAGCGGCCAGCGCGCCGACGATTTGACCGCGGACACGTTCGCGCAACTCCTGGCTCGCCGCCCGCCCGAACGTGATGAGCAGCATCTGGTCGAGCGTCGCCGCCCCCTCGGCGACGTAGCGGGTCACCAAGCCGGCCAAAGCGAACGTCTTGCCCGTTCCGGCGCTGGCCTCCAGCACCGTGGTGGAATGTGCGGCGGGCAGCGGGCCGAGCAGGTCGAAGCGCTCCATCAGTCCGCGCTCCTCTCGGCGCGCAGCATCGGCAGCCAGAGCCGCTCGGCATACCCGCCAAGCTGTTTCAGGTCCTCCAGACGGGCGTCCCTGCCGAATACGCGCACGAGTGCCTGGTCCTCTTTCTCGTACCTCCAGCGAGACAGCGCTTCGCGAAACGGGTCGTCACCGCAGTGGCGGGCGGCAGCCCAGGCAAACGACGTCTTGAGTGGTAGTGGGAGCGGTTCGCGGCGGCCCGCGTCGTACAGCGCCACCAAGTCCCGCAGCACGTCGACGGCCGGGTCCTGCGGCCGACCGAGACACTCCACCCGGGGAGTGGTGCGCCTCTTCGGCCGCCCGATGCAGATCGCCGACCAGTCGCGGCCTGGGTTGTGAACGGTCAACGCCAGCAACGCAATCCACGACTCGAGCAGGTGCTTGCCGTCGAGCTTGGAGTACGTCACCGACACCAGGCGGTCACCGAACACCGGTGACACCGTGCCGGTCAACCGCCGTCCGGGGCCGAGATCGATGTCGACGTCGTACGCCTGCGGCTCGGCTGAACGATGCTGCTGCGCCGCGGTGGCCAGCAGCGCTGCCTGACCGCGGATCTCCGTGGCCTTGCGCCAGCCCAACTGGCCGGGCGGCAGCGTGCCCCTGCGCCACTCCGCATGCTGTGCCTGATCCGCGGTCATGCCGTTGAGGATGTCGTTCAGCATTCGGTCGCCGACGGTCCACTCCTCCAGCGCGTTGATGTCGACCGGCATCGCGTCCTCGACACCGTCGACATCCCACGGCAGCGTGTACTCGAGCGCGCGGAAGAACCCCTTCACCGGGTCCTTGAAGAAGGCGACGAGGTCGGCGAGTGCGACGTCGTCCGGCGGCGGGGGTGGAAGCGGTTCGGAGATGAGCTTCGGCCGTTCGGCGCGTTCGCCGGTGGCGACGCGAGCAGCCTTCAGCACCGTCGGGTCGAAGCTGAACGGCACGTCCGGCACCAGCTTTCCGGGGATGACGTTGCGAACGTCGAACGGCTGCAAGGGATGTGCGACGACGATGCGCTCGCGCACCTTGTCTGGCGTCGTCATGTCCAGCGTGTCGAGCAGTTCGGCCAGCGGCACCGCGGGCGGGCGCGGCTGACCCGAGTACTCGTTGGCGCCGGTGTAGGTGATGACCAGGTGTTCGGTGGCCGCGCCGACGGCGTCGAGCAGCAATTGCCTGTCCTCGGAACGGATGTCGCGCTCGCCGGTCATCGGGTTGCGGGCCAGCACGTCGTCACCGTCGACCACACCGAGGCGCGGGAACACGCCGTCGTCGAGACCGACCAGGCAGACCACCCGGTGCGGCACCGAACGCATCGGCACCATGGTGCAGACCGTCAGCGTGCCGGTGCGGAAGTTGGCGCGGGTCGGCCGCCCGGCGAGGTGCCGTTGCAGCAGCGCACGGATGTCGGGCAGCCGCATGGGGGTGTCGGCGCGGGGGCCCGCGTCGTTGAGCACATCGGCGAACTCGCGCTGCACCTGGCTGGTCTGCCAGGTGTCGTTGTCGTCGATGCGGGTCAACAGCGCGATGCCGTCGGTCAGCGCGGTCAACCACTCCTGCAGCGGCCGCGTACCGGTGAGCGAGCCGACCACGCGCTGCAGCCGGGCGAGGTATTCGGCCAGCTGGCCGGCCAACTCGACGCGGTTGCTGCTGACGTCGTCTAACGGCAGCGTGATGCCCAGCCATGCGTGCGAATCGTCGGACATCGCGACGCCTGCCAGCACGCGGTCGATGCCGAATCGCCATGTGTTGTGGACGAAGTCGACGCCGTAGGGCTGGCGATGCTCCTGATCGAAGCCCCACCGGATGTTCGCCTGCCGAACCCAGCGGGTGATGCCCTCCAGGTCGTCATCGCTGAACCCGAACCGGGCGCGCACCGGCGCGGCCTGGGCGAAGTTGAGCACCTCACTCGCGGTTACCCGGCTGCCGGCCAGCTGTAGAAGTTGCGAGGCGACGCCGAGTAGGGGATTGGTCTGGACGAGCGAGCGGTCGGCGAGCCGGACCCGCAGCCGGTGCGCGGGATGCACACCCTTGACCACATCACCGAGCCCGAAGTCCGCGACGATCAATGGTGCGTAGGTCTCGATGTCCGGACACATGACGAGAATGTCGCGCGGCTCCAGCGTCGGGTCGTCGGCGAGCAGGCCGAGCAGTACCTCGCGCAACACATCGATCTGGCGGGCCGGGCCGTGGCAGGCATGCACCTGGACCGAGCGGTCCGCCTTGGTGTGCACCCGGCCTTCGGGCCGGACGGCGTTGGCGGCGATGTCGGACTGCAGCCAGCCGAGCAGCGTCTCCGGTTTGCTTGCGCCGCCGAGGTATTCGTCGGTCGCCGGGCGGGAGGGCAGGCTGCGCTGCAGTTCGCGCAGGTCGCGGCCGAGGGTGGCCAGCAGCGGATGACCGACGCTGCGATGGCTGGTGTCGTCGCGGCGAGGGATGGGGCCGTCCAAGTCGGCGAGCGACTGCCAGAGGTGGTCGCTGGGGTGCGGCAGCCAGAGGTGCAGGTCGTGGTGGGTGGCCAGTGCTTCGAGCAGTTCGATGTCGGTGATCGCGAGACGGGTGTGCCCGAAAAGTGACAGCCGCGACGGCAGCTCGATCGGCGACTCACGCAGTCGCGCAAGGATTTTCTGATGCCTTACGTGAGGAGGGTCGGCGTCGACGCGGTCGACGAGCATGCGCCACAGTTCCGGTTGCCAGTCCAAATCGTCATCGAGGTCGCCTGTCGTGCCGTCGAGCCAGTCGATGAGCAGCTGCGGCCGCTGCCGGGCGTACGACGCGAACAACCCGGCGAGCCGGCGCGCCACTGCGTAGCGCCGCCCCTGCCGTAACTCCTTCTCCTCATCGTGCTCGAAGTGACCCAAGTGCGTCGCCAGCGTCTTGCACCATGGCTCATCGAGACTGCCATCGATCACCTCGAGCAGCGGCCACGTCATCGCGTCGGGTGACCAGGGATCGTCGTCAACCGTGCCGGTGATCTCCGCGATCAGCGACTGCGGGCTGCGGAACGACACGCCTGCGCAGACCCCGTCCGCGCCATCCCCGCGGCCGAGGATGTGCGAGAGCCGCTGGCTCAGCCACCGCTCCACACCCTTCGCGGGAACGATGACCAGCTCCTCGGCAAAGGGGTCGGGCAGCGGATCGCTCAGAAGCGCACCGAGTCCGTCGGCAAGCAAGTCGGTCCGCTCGGCACGGTGGAGATGAAGGGCCATCGACAGTCACGATAGGAGAAGGCACCGACATGGTAGATGATCTACCATGCTGAGGTATTCTTCTACCATGGGTCTCAACATCAAGAACGAACGCATCACCGGCTTGGTGCGCGAGCTTGCCAAACGAACCGGCATGACCCAGACCGGTGCGATCGAGGCGGCCGTACGGTCTAGATTGGCCGAACTAGACAAGGAACAGTCGGACGGCACTAGCTCGAGTGGTAGGGACGTAAAGCAGGCGAAAGCGCGGCAACTGCTCGACGAGCTCCGTCGCTCGCTCACCGCAACCGAACGATCTGAGCTGAGGGCGGCGGAGGGCAATCTGTACGACGACACCGGCTTCCCCGCGTGATCATTGACACCTCCGCGATCGTCGCAATCCTGCTCGACGAAGCGCATGCCGAATCGCTTGTTGAAATACTCTCGGCAGCAACGGCTCTGAAAATGTCGGCGGCCACCGCGGTGGAACTCAACGCCGTTCTCACTCGTCGGTTGCGTCCCGAGGACCACCGACGCGTCGAGCGGTTGCTAGACGTCTGGGAAATCGAGTTGGTGCCCTTCGATGCCGCGCAAGCTGGAATCGCTAGTCGGGCATATCGCGATTTCGGGCGAGGCAGTGGGCACCCGGCGGCATTGAACCTCGGCGACTGCTACTCCTATGCCCTCGCCTTCGTGACCGGCGAACCGTTGCTCTTTGTGGGAGACGACTTCGTCCACACCGACGTCGTCGCCGCCTATCTAGCGTAAGCGCGCCTGGCTTGCACCTCGGACTGAACCCAGCTCGTCAAGCACCGCGCGCCGCGGTGTCGACCGACTCCGGAGGCGGTGTCCTGGCGGATGCCGGTCCGCAGCAGCGATCGCAGGAGGTCCTGGTCGTGGTCGGCCGGTTGGGTCGAGTCGATGAATCGCTCGATGGTTTCGACGAAGCGGTCGGGGTGGTCGTGAAACGGCATATGCCCGGAGTTCTCGAAGATCTCCAGACGCGAACCGGGCATCGCCGCGTGTGCCATCCGAGCGTGGCTTACCGGGATGACGAAGTCGTCCTCGCCCCAAATCAATTGCATCGGAACGGATTGCATCAAATAGCTGCGATCCAGCATGGTGACCAGCTGGCCGCGTCCGTCCACCACCGCCCGCAGGGTGCGCGAGAACGCCGACAGTGCGGCCGGCTCCTGCAGCCCGGCGAGCAGGCGCAACACGTCGGGCAGGTCGCGCCCGTACTTGGTGGAACCCAGCACTGTTCCCATGGCGCGGCCGAAGAGTTGCAGGGCGGGTAGCGCGCCTGGCACGCGCAGCACAGCCAGCGCCTCGCTGCCCATCGGCAGCGCCGCCAACCGCAGCGCGACGCTCACGTCCGTCGTGACGCCGCCAGTACCCACCAGCACGATGCGCTCGACCAATTGCGGGTACTGGTAGGCGAATTGCATTGCGATTCCGCCACCGAGCGAATGCCCCACCACGGTGACGCGGTCGATATCCAGCACGGCGAGCAGGTCGCGCATGCCGTTCGCGAAGGCGGCCAGCGAGTAGTCGGCGCGTGGTTTGTCGGACTCGCCATGGCCCAGCAGGTCGGGCGCGATGACGGTAAACCGCTGCGCGAGTTTGGAGTGCACGGTCTCCCATGTCGTGGAGTTGTCGCCGACGCCGTGGATCAGCAGGATGGCCGGTCCGGACCCGGCGACACGGAAGGCTCGCCGGTAGCCGTGGATCGTGCGGAACTGCAGTGACGGCGGCGCCACTTCACGCACCGGGCGCAACTTGGGCCATGAAGGCTTCCGCATCGTGTTCTCCTTGGGTTGGGTGTGCTTTTCTCGGACGCCGAGGCGGTGCGGGCGTTCGAGAGAAGCCTGCCGGGGAGCCCTTGGAGGATTCTTGGAACGGTTCGGCGGCGGCACGCGCAGGACTAGCGTCGAGAGAACTGTTCACGTCGAAACGGAGGGCAGAGTCATGACAGTCACCACCGTTGATGCCGGACCTCACCAGGTCAGCCGCTCGGTCGAAGTTCCTGCCTCCGCAGCTGAGTTGTTTGCGATCGTCGCGGACCCGCGCCGCCACCACGAACTCGACGGTTCGGGCACCGTCGGCGACAACATCCGGGGGCCCGCGCGTCTCCAGTTAGGTTCGCGGTTTTCCACCAAGATGAGGATGTTCGGGCTGCCGTATCGCATCACCAGCACGGTGACCGGGCTGAAGCCCGACCAGCTCATTGAATGGCGTCATCCGTTTGGTCACCGCTGGCGGTGGGAGTTCGCAGCCACCTCGCCGACCAGCACCCGTGTCACCGAGACGTTTGACTACCGCGACATGGGACCAGTCAAAGACCGGCTGAAGTATTACGAAGCAACCGGTTTCGCCAAGCGCAATGCCGCCGGGATTGAAGCTACGTTACGTCGACTTCGCGACCGCTATAGCTAGCCCAGCGGCGGGCGGTCAGCGCGTCACGCGTTCAGTTGCCCGCGAACCACGCGGTTCTCACCGTGTGCCTGATCGGGGGCTGGAACGGGGTGGTCGGTGGACCAAGCTGGCCGACGAACACCGCCCACAGCGGCCTCGTGCGGTCGATCGCGTCCACCGGATCCCAGTTGGGGGGAGCCAGCACGCCAAGCGACAAGGTTTGCCCGCCGCATCCGTAGATGGGGACCGAGCCGTCAGCCCTGCCGCCCAAGGCGATGCCGTTGGGCAGGATGCAGCGGGTGCCGTCGTCGAGAAGCAACGCAAAGGGCCTCGGCTTCTGCGGAGGATTCGACCGCCGGCAGCGCGCCCGGGGAGGCGAACCGGCGTAGGGCCTTGCTCCACGGGTCCATCAAGCACAACACGGATCCGGGCGCCGGCCAACACACTTCGGCGGCGGCCTCACTCGGCACGCAGGCGTAGATGTTGCTGCTCACCGCCGCCGGCGATGGGCCCGGGCACCCAGAAAGGTTGGGCGAGGCCTGCCGGTTCACCACTTGATAACCGTTGACCGCCTCACCGCTGGCGCCGACCGCGACGACGTTGATGACTTCCGTTGCTGCCGGTTGGGCGCTGAGATTCCCCGCCGTCTGCAACGCGACCACGGCAACCAACGTCAGCGCAGCCGAAGCTCGCAACCAACCAGGAGCCGACCTGTGCATCGACGGCAGCCTCCTTTGTGACTAATTGTCAGCTCTCCAGCGATTGTGCGCGATGTTTAGGTTTAGGCGGTCGCGTCGAGAAGACGGCGGTTTGGATCGCAGATGTCGAGCACACGCGACACCGGCCGGCCGAAAACCAGCGTCCACTTGACGCCTGCGCGGGTGCATCGGCTACCGATCGCACGCAGAGCGGAGAAACCTGCGGTCGCAAAGAACTCGACATCCTGCAAGTCGAGGATCAGTTGGCGGCAGTTGGCACCGCGATGGAACACGTATTCGGCCAGCTGACCAGCGTTCGAGGCGTCGATGTCACCGGTGGCGCTGATACGCACCACCTCCGAACTCAGCCACTGGGTGGAGAACTTGAACATTGGCTGGGGCGCACCAGGTGGGGCTGACTCAGGAGGTGGCAGCTGGGCGAAACTATAGGTGGGCATAATGATCGACTCCATAGACGGCAAAGCAATCCATGCGGAGGTCGCGTCAGAATGCCCACACGGCAGGGAATGTGCGTCCCGCACGTCCGAGGACGTTTCCAGTGGCTGGGAACTCAACCTGAGATCACCCTACGCCTTGCCCCGGCCCACGCCAGGCCCTCACTCGCATTCTCAGTTTCCGACTTCCAGCAGCCGCGATCGTTGTGCCGCGGCGGTTACGCTCAGCGGCGTGAAGGCCGTCATTTGCACCAATACCAAGCTCGAGGTGGTCGATCAGCCGACCCCGACGCCGGAGAAGGGTCAGTTGCTGATCGACGTCTCACGATGCGGCATCTGCGGCTCGGACCTGCACGCGCGACACCACTGCGACGAGCTCGCCGAGGTGATGGCCGAGTCGGGATACGACGGCTTCATGCGCTCCAGTGACCAGGTCGTGTTCGGGCATGAGTTCTGCGGCGAGGTCGTCGACCACGGTCCCGGCACCCGCAAGACACCGGCGGTCGGCACGCCCGTTGTTGCGTTACCGCTGATCCGGCACGGCAAGGAGGTGCACGCCATCGGACTGTCGGCCGCCGCGCCGGGAGCCTATGCCGAGCATGTTGTGGTTGAGCAGGCCCTGACGTTACCCATCCCGAACGGCCTGCCGCCCGATGTCGCCGCGTTGACCGAGCCGATGGCCGTCGCCTGGCACGCCGTTTGTCGCTCGGAGGTGGGCAAGCGCGATGTCGCGATCGTGATCGGCTGCGGGCCGATCGGCCTGGCCGTGATCTGCATGCTCAAGGCGCACGGGGTACGCACTGTGATTGCGAGCGACTTCTCGCCGGGCCGGCGCGCGCTCGCGACCGCCTGCGGCGCCGACGCGGTCGTCGACCCCGCGCAGGATTCGCCCTACGCGGCGGCCTCGGGCCACGGACACCTCGAATCGATTCCGGACGCTTTCGGCCTCGCGATCGGCACGGTCGACAAGTTGCACAAGCTACGGCTGCCCTGGTGGCACGTATGGCGCGCCGCCGAGGCGGTGGGCGTGGCAAAACCCAAGCGCCCCATCATCTTTGAGTGCGTCGGAGTGCCGGGCGTGATCGAAGGCATCATCACGGGCGCGCCGCTGTACTCCCGGGTCGTCGTGGTCGGCGTGTGCATGGGTGCGGACCGGATCCGCCCGTCGATGGCGATCAACAAGGAGATCGACCTGCGGTTCGTGCTCGGCTACACGCCACCGGAATTCCGCGACACGCTGCACATGCTCGCCGACGGCAAGGTGAAGGTCGGCCCGCTTGTTACCGGGACCGTCGGGCTGGCGGGGGTCGAGGCCGCGTTCGACGCGCTCGGCGACCCCGAGGCGCACGCGAAGATCCTGATCGACCCGAAGAGCGACGCCGCGGCTCAGCGCATCCTGTCGTGGGATCCGGCCCGGCCTGAGCGTTCAAGAAGTCACCGTGTCGTATGCGGGCCCGCAACACGTCGCGCTGGGGCCCAGACTCCGGGCAGCGCTCATGGGCCTTGCGAGTCCCTGCCCGCAGCTCGGCTATGCGCGCCATGGTGGACGTGTAGTCCAGCCCGGTGTCGGCGAGCAGGCACCCGATCACGGTGGAAGTGCGGCCTTTTCCGCCCCAGCAGTGGACGTACACGAGGTGCCCGGCCTCCATCTCGTCGCGGATGCGCGCCAGGATTCGGTCCGGCATCGTCGACGCGCTCCGCCGTCGTCGGAGTAGTCCTGGTGCACCCGTCGGTCACCTCGCGCGTCGCGAGCACCTGGTATCGCCCGCAGCTCGTCGGCTCCACCCACCAAGCGTGAAGGAGTTTGTCGTGCGGCCAGGGCGTGATCTCCCAGCGGTCGGCGATCGCCTGCATGGACGGGTGCACGCGGCCGAAGCTGACCAGCCGAACATCCAGCCCGGCATGTTCCACGATCCGAAGCGCGCGCACGATCGCATCGTCAATCCAGTCGTCGGCGTTGCCAAAAGCCCCACCGCCCAAGCGTGTTAGCAGCACAATGTTTGACCCGCCGGCAGCAGCCTGCTCGACCGCCGCCAGCACCGTCGCCTCGTAGGCGGCCTCCAGAACAAGGCGCGCGAACGCCGTCCACGCTGGTTGCGCGGATGCTGCTGTAGGCGACGGGCAGAGCGGAACAGAAAGCCTGCGACACGCACCGGCGCGGACCCTCATGGACATCGGTGACCTCGACATTGCGGTGCAGGCCGATCGCCAGCCTTCCGCGCAGTGCGTCGCGCAGATCGTCCGTGCCGTTCGCCAGTAGGTCGGCGATCGCGCGCAGGCCGTCACGCGTGCACAGCGCGTAGCCGTTTCGCATCGTCCAAAGCTCAGTCACCGGGCGATCGAGATGCGTCGACAAGGCGGCGCCCACCAGTGCCAACCCGTCGAGTTGGCGGTCACTCGTTTGGCCGGTCTTGCCGTCGACGGGGACGCAGTAGTTGCGATAGATGGTGGCCGCACCCGCCGCCATCGCGCATGCCGGCCCCTGGGTGTGGTCGTGGCTATAACCCGCCACCCCATCCTCGGGACGCACGCCGGGCGACGTCATCTCCAGCACGTTGAACTGCGAGGCCACCTGGAAGAGCGCGCCTTCGAGTTTTGGATCGGCGTGAAGCGCCCGTACATCCGCGGCGACACACCGGACGGTAGTGCGTTGCCCGGTGGGAACACCAACCCGCGCCCGTAGCTCGTCCAACGTGGGCATCGACAGGTCACCGATGCCGTAACGCTTGTGATTGACGGTCGAGATTAACTCCTCGCCCTCGACGACGAGTCGACTCTGCGTCTGTTCGTAATTGTCTTCGCGAAAGCCCGTCAGGCGTTCGAACCAGTCCTGATTCGGCATGACACGAATGTTCGCACGAGGGTATGACATTGTTTGGGCCGTCTCCGGCCCGCTGCTTGTCAGCGCATAATCTGGCCGAGTGACCACGCCAGAACGGAAACGCGCCGACCTCGTCCTCTCCGGAGGCGGTGTGAAAGGCATCGGCCTGGTGGGCGCCGTCGCCGCCCTCATGGACAAGGGCTACAGCCCCTACCGCATCGCCGGCACCTCGGCCGGCACGATCGTCGGCGCGATCGCCGCGGCCGCCGGTGATCAGCTGACCGTCGAGGAGATCAAGCGGCGCACGTTCTCGCTGCCCTACTCGAAGTTCCTCGACCCGGGGCCGCTCGAACGGGTGCCGTTCTTCGGACCGGCCTTGGCCGTGGTCCGGGGCACGGGCATCTACAAGGGCGACTTCGCGCACGGCTGGATCCGCGACCAACTCGACGAGTTCGGGGTGCGAACCTTCGGAGACCTTGCGCTCGACGACGACCAACTGCCCGAAGAGCAGCGCTACAAACTGGTCGTGACGGCGGCCGACGTGACGACCGGTCAGCTCATCCGCCTGCCGTGGGACTACCGGCGCGTCTACGGTGTGGACCCCGACGACCAACAGGTGGCCGACGCCGTGCGCGCCTCGATATCCATCCCGTACATCTACCGGCCGGTCTCGCTGAGAGGCAAGAAGGGTTTGACCTCGACGCTGGTCGACGGCGGAGTGCTGTCCAATTTCCCGATCGACACGTTCGACCGCCTCGACGAAAAGTGCCCTCGCTGGCCGACTTTCGGGGTCACGGTGTTTCCCAACCTGCCGGAGGGAAACGACAAGGTGATCCCCCCGCTGGCTTTTCTGCGCCGCTTCGGTCCGCCCTCTCTGCATGAAGCCCTCGTCACCACCTTGATCGTCGGCCGTGATCAGGCGTACCTCAACCAGCCGTGGGTCGACGCGCGCGCCATCCGCGTGGACTCGACCAAGGTTGGATTCCTCGACTTCGACATCAACAGGCAGGAGATGGAAGCGCTCTACCAGAAGGGCTATTCCGCCGGTAAGAAGTTCCTGTCGACGTGGAACTGGCAGGAATACCTGAAGGAGCACCGACCGGGGTGCGAGCCCACCTGATTACGTCTGCCAGCGGACGGCCAGCAGATCGTCCGGCCCCGCCTCCACGTTGATGCCGAACCGGCTGCTGATGTATTCCATTGTGCCGCGCAGCCATTCCGCGTCGGCACGGCAAGCGCGCTCGAGTCGCATCCGGCGCACCCGCAGCGGAAGCATGCGTAACGCAGCCAGTTCACCGCTCTCGGCGTCGATCGACACCAGATAGAGCAGCTTCAGGTCGTTGCGGTACGACTCGTGGCCGGAGATGCCTTCATAGTCGTCGATGACGTCGCCGCACCCGTACAGAATCGGCTTGCCGCGATAGATTTCGATCGGCCTGGGGTGGTGCGAGGAATGCCCGTGCACGACGTCGACGCCGGCGTCGATCAGCCGGTGCGCGAACTGGATTTTGGTCTGCTCGACGTCGTAGCCCCAGTTCGAGCCCCAATGCACCGACACGATCGCAATGTCACCGGTTCTCTTGTGCGTCAGCACCCGTGCAGCGACGTCGTCGGCGGCGCCGCGGGCGGACGGATCCGCGATCAACCACACTCCCGGTTGGTCGCGCTGTGCGGCCCATGATCGAGGAACTCCGCTGGAGCACATCGCAATTGAGGCGACGATGACCCGATCCTGCACAGCTGGGCGTTGCGCTGATTCGAGGTCGGCGCCCGCACCAACGCCGGAGATGCGCGCTGCACCAAGCGCTTCGACTGTGTCGGCAAGACCGCGCGGACCGAAATCGAGAACGTGGTTGTTGGCCAGGGCGCAGACATCGGGCCGGATCGCGGCCAAAGACGGAACATTGCCTGGGTGCATCCGGTAGTGAATCGCTTTGCGCTCAGCGAAATCGCCGTCGGCGGTGATGGCGGTTTCCAGATTGAGCAGACGCACGTCGGGAGCAAGGTCATCGAGGATGGCGAGCGCGTCACCCCATGGGTACGCGAAGTCGACGGGACGCGCGATGGGCCCGTTCACCTGCTCGGCGAACTCGACGTATCGACGCGCATCGCGGACATACGGCTCACGCAGGGCCGGGTTCCCGGGATGCGGAAGTATCTGGTCGACGCCGCGGCCGAGCATGACGTCACCGCCCAGCAGCGCTTCACACACGGACTCACGTTTGGTTGCTGGCGGGTTAACTTTCATGACGCGGCTCGCCTCGGGTCCTCCTCGCGTTCCTCCTTGATCTTGTGCGGGAGTTGAAGCAGCCGAAGCACGGTCACCAGTGCCAGCCCGCCCACCATATTGCCGACGATCGCCACACCGAGCATTCCGCCCCAGTCGCCGTAGCCGAACTGCGCGCCCGCGACCAAAGCGGCGAAACACACCAGCGATGCCACGATCGCATGGTTGACGTGGCCGATGGTCAGCAACACACCCATGATCACCGCAGGCACCAACCGCACACCATCCGACTCGGTCGCCTGCTGCAGATGGGTCATCAATGTGATCAGCATGCCGCCGACCATCGCCAAAGCCAATGCCTGCCAAGTGATCCCGAGCTTGATATAGGAGCCGGCGACCTCGTTGGCGGTGCCGTGCAGACCCGGAAACGCCGCCATGAACAACGCCACGATCAGCCAGCCGCCGACCAAGTTGCACACCAGTGTGGCACCCCACAGCCGCGCCAGCGCCACTCCGGTCCCTTCCTTCGCCACCACCGCCGCGACGGGCAACAGAAAGTTCTCGGTGAACAGCTCGCTGCGCGCCAGAGTCAAAGCAATTAAGCCCGACGAGAACGCCAAGCCACACAGCAGCGGATTATGGGTCAGCTGCTGCACCAGCAGCAGCGCGAGCACACCGATGCCGACGTCGGATCCGCCCAGTAAGCCGGTGACAAGTAACTGCACCCATGATCGCCCGAGGCGCTCTTTACCTTCGTCGATCGTGCGGTCGAGCGTGTCCTCCTCCTCCTGAGGAGTGACGTCCGGTTCCACGCTGTCCGCGTGGTCGTCGGCGAACTCGGAATCCATCAGCCCACAGTAGGGGAGCCGCCCGCAGCGGTGGGTGGTCTCGCCAAGTAGCAACTCCTGGCGGAGAGCCTGCTCCAAATCGCCCCGACCTCATAGCGGCCCGCGTTAGAGTTCTGGTGTGCTTTGCTGCGCCGTCTTCGTCCTGTTGTTGGGCGTTTCCGCCCGCGTAATGCGCCGGCTGCGAGGCGAATCCGCGATCGTGGGGGGCTTCGCGCCGGTGGCACGACGCCCGGCTCCCGGCGCCGTAGGCGTATCGGCGCCTCGACCCACCCGCGCCGGCGTGTCGGCCCTTCGGGTGTTCGCATTGCGCGGTGTCGCCTACGCGATTGCTGCCTACGTGGTCTCGGTGGCGGTGCTGGTGGTCGGTGGAGCCGCCAGCAAGTCCGCAGGCGAGGGCTGGTGGATTCTCCGCACCGTCCTATTTGCGCTTGTCGCGGCCGTCGCGTTGTTGGCCGCCCGCGGCGCGGATGGCGTCGTGATCCGAGGTGGCGAACTCACGAGGCTCGGCGCGGCGATGCTGGGCGGCGGCTTGATCTGGCTGGCGCTCGGCGAACTCGACATGCATGTCTTCGGCCTCTTCGAGTTCACGGACCACTCGATCCACACGCTGTTTCACGGCGCGGGCGAGGTGGCCGCGCTGGTGGGCATCGCGTTGGCGTGTGCACCACGAATGTTGCCGGTGCTGCGTAGGTCGGGTCCCGCATGACCGCACCGACCCGCCACGTCGTCGAGCTAACGCCCGACGAGCTCGAACTCGAACGCTTTTTGCTTGACCTCGCGCTGCAGCCCCTCGACAACTTCGACGGGTTCACCCACATCGAGCAGTACGGGCTCGCGGCGCTGCGTTACCAGCTCAGCTATCTGCAGTATGCGCTCGCGATGGTGCAGTACACCCGCACCCCGGCATTCACCGGCTATCTGGTCGAGGCACAGTCGAACGCGATCGAGAAGATGCGCGACAAGCGGGTATGGGGCTATTGGGCGCACGAGAATCTCATCGGATACCAGCGCTGGAACCCCGATCCCATCGTCTATCACAACGTGATGTACACCGGGTTCTTCGCGGCCATGCTCGGGCTCTTCGAGAGCCTCAACGACGGGCGGTTCAGCAAGCCGGGCGCGCTGAGGCTGGTCTGGAGCGAAAAGCAGATCTTCGACTATGAGTTCGCGTCCGTGGCGGAGGCGATCCGCCGCAACATGCGGGCCAGCAAGCACGTGATGTACCCGTGCGAACCACACTTGATATATCCGATGTGCAACGCCTTCGCGATCAGCGGGCTACTCATGCACGACCGCCTGCACGGCACGGAGCTGACCGGCGACCTGGTCGAGCTCATGAGCGAGAGCCTGGTCGCCAAGCACTACTTGCGCCGTGATGGCCGCTTCGTCAGCTGCCGGGGCCCGCTGCGCCTCGTCCTGCCGCCCGCGGTGGGCAACGACGCGATCCTCTCCTATTGGCTGCATGCGACGATGCCTGAGATCTCCGAACGCACCTGGGGAGTGATCCGCGAGAAGTACCTCAAGATCGCCGACGACGACATAAAGCTTCGGACCGAGCTCTTCGACGGCGTGGATCCGGGCAACTACGCCCGGGGGGACGCCATGACGCGGGCGGTCGTGGTGGCCACCGCCAACGAGATGGGCGACACGGAAGCCGCGCTCGCCGTCGAGCACACGCTCGACGAGCGCTACGAGATCGTCCGCCAGGACGGGGCCCGTCGCTATAAGGGTCTGTCCACGTTGGCTAACGCCGCCTTCGCGCTGGCGCGCTTCACTCGCGAGCACAGTGCCCGCGACCTGATACTGGGCCAGGTCCCGGCCCAGTGGCAGACCGGACCGCTGCTGGCCGAAGCCGCCTACCCCGACGTGCTCGTTGCGCGCGCAGTCAGCGACGGACGCGGCCTGGACCTCGTGCTGGTACCGGGTGACGGGCCACGACGCACGACGTTGCGGCTCGAGCGGCTCGAGCCCGCGCGGTGTTACACGGTTTCCGGCGCGACAGCATCGGAGTTGACCGCAGACCCGGACGGCGGTGCGCTGCTGGAGGTCGACCTGCACGACCGAACCGAGGTCACGCTCGCCCCGTCGTGAGCCGTGCGCGTCATCCTGCGCCGTGTGCGGCCCGAGGACATCGGTGACATGTGGGAGTACTCCGGCTGGGGTTGGGCCAACGGAAGGTGGGCGTGGGACAACGAGCCGACGCCGATCACTCCCGGCGGTGAAACGTGGGGCGAGCTGTGCCTGCGTCGCCTGGAGGAAGGCAAATGGATTCTGGGCGGGTTCCTTTCGTCCAACTACGCACTCGGCTACCGCACCATCGACTTCCCGACGGCCAACCTCTACGAGGCGCCGATTCAGATGCCGGTGATGGGTTGCGCATGGGGCGCCGAGGACCACGCGGACTGCCGGGTCGCGCAACTGTACGGCGGCTACGTGCTGCCCGGTTCCCGGCTCGACGTCACCGGCGGTGTCGGGCTTGTCGTTTCACAATGGCACACCGCGACCGGCTTCCCTTATAAGGCAATGCAATTCAAGGCAACGTTGAAAGACACCATTGTCTCGGGCGACGGGCCGGGGGACCCGATCGATCTCTGACGGCTTCGGCGAGCAAGGGCTGGTGGTTCTGGGTCGCGCGTCAGCAAACAATTGTAAAAGCTTCGCAGCAGCGGGATGGCTGCCGAAGTGCCCACCTTTGAGCGACAACTGCGCCCGCGACGCGAATTTGTCGCTCGAAGGTGGGCAACTTGTTGAGTCATCGCACGGACTGAAGCCGCACCTCAGTTAACGACTCAGCAGACCAGTTCTGCTTAGCCGAGTCGCGGTCGATCGACGACGCGCTGTCACGACGTGGCTCGGACCAGCTACTTGGACGCGGTCGGCGCCATACGATCCATGACCATGGCCTTGTTCGCCCCTGATTTCCAGCCGACGGCGAACGCCCGCAGGGACCGCACCGACGATGAGCCGGCGGGTCTCGCTGAATCTGTAGGCGCACCATCGGAGGTGAAGGCGTGCAAACCGGTGATGAGTAGCTGCACCCATGATCGCCCGAGGCGCTCTTTTCCCTGAAGTAGTCCAATATGCGTGTAATCGCCCGCTCGGAGAGTGAGGATTTGAACGGCTAGACATTCCGATCGAGAAGGCGACAGATATGGGCGTGATCACCGAAAACGGCTGGGCACCGTGCGCGCGTGCGCATTGCGAGACCCTGCTTGTTCCCGGCACGGAAGGCGACGAGGTTCGCTTCGAACTTCTCCGGGGCGACGTGGCGACGATCCTCACCGCCTGGGCGGCCTGGTTCGACCGCAACGTCCGCCCGATCAACGACGAGAGCTTCCGCAACTGGTGGGCATGTCACCTCTCCGCCACCGCCATCGACGTGTGCGCCAACCAGCTGCCCTGGACCCGGCGCACCATGCCCGCCGATCAGGTCGAGCGCACCGAGCGCGGACTCGCGCTGTTCGAGGGCACCGTGTTCTGGGGTCGCTGGTGGGATCGCGCCGACGAGATGCACTTCCAAATCGGCTTGCCTCCAACCAATTCCAAGTTTCACGAGTTCGCGGAACGACTTCGCGGCGGCTACCTCGGCATCTTCGGCCCACCCGACCCGCTAGCTTTCCCGCTGCCGGCGGTCTCCGGCGAATTCGAATCCGATTCCCAGCTACGCCAAAGACGGCCTTAAGGCTGCCACCACTCTCCAACTCGAGAAGGGCTGGCAGGCGAACCCGCTCTTCGGTCGTGGCGGCGTCTGCGACGACGAACCCGCCAAGACGTGGCTCGAAACGCTACGTGACAAGTCCACCTCCCGACGCACCACGAAACGGGCACCCGCGAAGGCCGGCGCCCGCGGCCGGAACGGCTGACCTCATGCCGACAACACCGCCCCTGCCGCCCATTCGGACGGCCACGACGATCGACGGCGTGGTCGACGAGATCGGCTCGATCATCGACTGGTCGATCAGTTCGTCAAGCCGCTTGGGCTATTTCGCCGCCTTGTACAAGCGGATCACCGTGGCGGTTCGCATGGCAATCGCCGACGGCGCTTTCCAGAACGGAGCGCGGATGGAGCGCTTCGACGTCACATTCGCCAACCGATACTTCGACGCGCTTAACGGCTACTTCCATCCCGGGCGGTATCCCAAGCCGACCCGCAGCTGGCGGGTGACGTTCGACGTCGCGACTGATTCGAAGCCGATCATCGTGCAGCACATGCTGGCTGGCGTGAATGCTCACATCGATCTGGATCTCGGCATCGCGGCGGCGACAGTGTGTCCCGGCACGCGACTGCATGCGCTGCGCGAAGACTTCATGAGGGTCAATGCTGTTCTGGCCAGCCAGGTCAACGGCGTGGTCGACGACATCGGTCAGCTGTCGCCGGCACTGGCCGATCTCTACGGGGTGCTCAGGGAGCACGGAGTCTTCCTCATCAACGAGGCGGTGAAGGTGTTTCGCGACAGTGCCTGGCGGTTCGCTACGTTACTGGCCTTCGAACCGGCGTTCGCGCGGCCCCCGACCATTTGGCTGCGGGATCGCAAGGTCGCCAGGCAGGTTGAGCTTCTCTACGACCCGCCGAGCGTGATCGGCGTGCTCGCGGCCATCGTGGACGAGATCGCCGAGCGGGAGAGCCGCGACATTGCCCACAACATCATGGTTCTCGACGAAATCGCCGCCACCCCAGCGCCCATCACGACGGCGATGTGACCTAGAGAGGGAAGAGCAGAGATCCCGCACGCACTGACCGACGAGCGCAAGCGCGACGTCCTGCAGAGGCTGAGGTCCGGCGAGGCGATCGCCGCGATCGCGGACGAGACCGGCGTCAGCCGCTCGACGCTACGTCGCTGGAGGCGCCAGCTCACGCCCGAACCGCCGCGCGCCCCTACGGGCCCGTTCCGGGGCAAGCTCGTCGACATCACCGGCCCGGGCATCACCGAACGGTTCGGCGTGACGAGTGCCGACCTCGGCGCGTCGATCCTTGCGCCGAACGGCAAGCTGGTCTCGGTTTTCGGCGACACCTTCTCCGGCCCGAAACTCGGCGAGGGGCAGTGGCGCTCACCGGTCATTCTGATCGGCACCGGCGACGCGCAACATCAGATCTCCTACGAGCGGGCGGGGGGCGACGACCCGGACTTCGCGCGACAGCTTTGGCATTACGTCCACGACGACGTCAGCACCGCCTGGACCCGCGGCGGCATCAGCACTGTCATCCCCTCCGATCTGCTGTGCGTCGGCGACACCATGTACCTGCACGCGATCGTCAACCGCGGCCTCGGCACCGTCATCTGGACAGAGGTGTGGCAATCGGACGACAACGGAATCTCCTGGCGCCACATGGGCGCAAAGGCCAGGTTCCCCGGAACACTGCACAGTGGCTTAGCCCAATTGTGGTCGTGGGATTACGATCCCGTCCACGAATGGGTGTACGTCGTCTCCACCGGATTCCAGCGCGACAAGGGCGTCATCCTGCGCCGTGTGCGGCCCGAGGACATCGGTGACATGTGGGAGTACTCCGGCTGGGGTTGGGCCAACGGAAGGTGGGCGTGGGACAACGAGCCGACGCCGATCACTCCCGGCGGTGAAACGTGGGGCGAGTTGTGCCTGCGTCGCCTGGAGGAAGGCAAATGGATTCTGGGTGGGTTCCTTTCGTCCAAGTACGCACTCGGCTACCGCACCATCGACTTCCCGACCGCCAACCTCTACGAGGCGCCGATTCAGATGCCGGTGATGGGTTGCGCATGGGGCGCCGAGGACCACGCGGACTGCCGGGTCGCGCAACTGTACGGCGGCTACGTGCTGCCCGGTTCCCGGCTCGACGTCACCGGCGGTGTCGGGCTTGTCGTTTCACAATGGCACACCGCGACCGGCTTCCCTTATAAGGCAATGCAATTCAAGGCAACGTTGAAAGACACCACTGTCTCGGGCGACGGGCCGGGGACCCGATCGATCTCTGACGGCTTCGGCGAGCAAGGGCTGGTGGTTCTGGGTCGCGCGTCAGCAAACAATTGTAAAAGCTTCGCAGCAGCGGGATGGCTGCCGAAGTGCCCACCTTGGAGCGACAACTGCGCCCGCGACGCGAATTTGTCGCTCGAAGGTGGGCAACTTGTTGAGTCACCCCACGGACTGAAGCCGCACCTCAGTTAACGACTCAGATCGTCGCGCGGACGGCAACATGCTTGCGTTCGAAGGTATTTCAGGCGCCCATGAACATGCGCCACTGTTCGAGGCTGGTCGGGCGGAACACGTTATTCGTGCGCCGAACCTTCGACAGCGACGCGCTCGGTTCCTGCGAATACCAGTGCCCGGGAAAGACCGTGGGGTCACCGGGCAGCTGCGCGAGCCACTGCAGGCTGCGGTACATGTCGTCGATGTCGCCGCCGGGGAAGTCGGTGCGCCCGCAGCCCTCGAGGAACAGCGTGTCACCGGCAACCAGGCGGCCGTCGAGAAGGAAGCACTGGCTGCCCGGCGTGTGACCGGGCGTGTGGAGCAGCTCGATCTCGACGTCACCGATGCTGATCTTGTCGCGGTGCTCGTGCTTGCTCAGGTCGCTTTCGCCGATGCCGGTCACCCGCGAGACCCACAACGCCTCGTGGGTGTTGACGTGCACGGGCACGCTGACCCGCTCGAGCAGCTCGGCGAGGCCCTTGAGCTCGAAGCCCATCATCGAGCCGCCGACGTGGTCGGGGTGGTGGTGGGTGACCAGCACTCCGGAGAGGCGCATCCCGTCGGCCTCGAGGATGTCGACGAGGTCGCCGGCGGCGTATGCCGGATCGACGACCATGCAGTCGCCGGTGTCGCGGTCGCCGATCAGGTAGGCGAAGTTGCGCATCTGTAAGGCGATCATGTCGTTGGACGCGAAGTCTCGTCCGGACAGCAGCTGGCGAAAGTACAGGCGGTCGTCTGTGGCCATGCCCACAGAGTATGGCTTGCGACAACCCGTCGATGTCGGCTAGGCGTGCCAGTGTCAGGTCATGACCACACGGCTACTTCTGCGCGGGACCGACCTGCGCTACGTGCTTACCGACTATTTATCGGTTCACGGCCCGACGACTGTCGCGGAGCTCATCCAAATGCTTGACTTGCGCGGCTTCGAGACCGACGGGCGGCCGTCGAAGGCGATCTCCGATGCATTGCGTTGGGAGATCCGGCGGGATCGCGTGCGTAGACGAGGGCGGGGTCGATATGTTCCCGGTTGGATGCCGCGGGCGACCGAGCACCGAATCCACGCGCGCGTGCTGGCGCTACTGGCCGAGGCGGCCGCGTCACGCGTCGCTGTGTAGCCGGACCATGCGTGTCGTGCTGCTCTCGTCGAGCTCGACGAGGTCGCCGCGGGAGCGCAGGAAATCGCTGAACGACCGAAAGCCCAGCGATTTCTCGCTGAACGAGGGGTCCATCCGCTTCATCTGTGCCTTGACCGCCGAGTTGTGCAACCAGTCGACGTCGTCCTTCTCCAGTCCGATCCGCAGCGCGCGCTCGAGTAGGCCGGTGGCGGCGGTCTGCGGATCGGGCCCAGGCGGCTCCTCGTCGGGATCGGCGGCTTTGTGTCTGGGTCGCTTCGTCGGGGCGGACTTGTCGACGGGCACGCCGGGCAGCGCGTCGTACGTGACGAACTCGTCGCACGCCGCGGCCAATGACCGGCTGCTGGCGCCCGCGACGCCGATACCGACGACGTAGCGGCCCAGACGTTTGCAGCGCTGGGCGAGCGCGATGAAATCGGAGTCGCCGCCCACGATGACGACATGGGTCAGGTCGGGCAGCCGAAACATGTCCTCGACCGCGTCCACGGCGAGCCGGATGTCGGCGCCGTTCTTGCTGTAGGCGGCCGCCGGGAAGAGCTGCACCAAATCGACCGCGCGGCCGACCAGTTGCCCGCGGTACCCGGCGTTGACGTCGGCCGACCAATCCGCATAAGCCCGGGTGAGCACCAACGTGCCGAACGACGACGCGAAGTCGATGATCGCGCCGACGTCGACGGTGGCCTGGCTCAGCTGACCGTGCTCCAGGCCCTTGGTCTTGTCGCGCTGAAACGAGTTGCGGCCGTGCACCTGGTCGTATCGTGAGATCACGATGTTGTCGAAGTCGATATAGACAGCGACCCGGGTGGCGTCGAGCTCTGCCATATGCAGCTCCTTCGGTGCCGGAAAGGTGGTCGGCAGCGCGACTTCGCGGGGTTTGGCGGGCCACCGCCGCACGCTGTACCCTCTACAGGGTCCTCTAGAGGGTTCGGGTGCGGACAGGCCCCCTTAGCTCAGTCGGCAGAGCGTTTCCATGGTAAGGAAAAGGTCAACGGTTCGATTCCGTTAGGGGGCTCGGTGGACGCCGGGCTGACCAGAGCGGAGCGTCATCACAAGGCGATGTAGCTCAGTCGGTTAGAGCGAACGACTCATAATCGTTAGGTCGCCGGTTCGAGTCCGGCCATCGCTACAAGACAACAACGAGACAGTGTGAGAGAGGGCAGCCCCCGTGGCCTCCAGTACCGACGTTCGGCCGAAGATCACCTTGGCCTGCGAGGTGTGCAAACACCGCAACTACATCACCAAGAAGAACCGCCGCAACGACCCGGACCGGCTTCAGTTGAAGAAGTTCTGCCCGAACTGTGGCAAACACCAGACGCATCGTGAGACGCGCTGACGTAGTCAGAGTGTCGGTTTTCGCGATTCCACAGTCAACTAGGTAGGTTCTAGGCTCGTGTCGCTGTCGGACAAGATCGTCGGGATGCACTACCGCTATCCCGACCATTACGAGGTAGGTCGGGAGAAGATCCGCGAATATGCCGTCGCGGTCAAGAACACCGATGCTGCGTTTTTCGAGGAGAAGGCCGCCGAGGAGCTCGGCTATGACGGGCTGTTGGCGCCGCTGACCTTCATCTCCGTCTTCGGCTACCAGGCGCAGAGCGCGTTCCTCGCCTACGCCAACGTCAGCGTTCACGACGCCAAGATCGTCCAGGTCGATCAGGTATTGAAGTTCTTATTGCCGATCAAGGCCGGCGACCGCCTCTATTGCGACGTCTCCGTGGACTCGATTCGGAGATCGTTCGGCACCGACATGGTCGTCACCAAGAACATCATCACCAACCAAAACGGGGATTTAGTGCAGGAAACCTACACCACATTGGTGGGTAAGGCCGACGAAGAGGGAGTAGAGGGTTTCAGCGATGCCACTGCGTGACTTCAGCTCGGTTAAGGTCGGCGACCAGCTCCCTGAGCAGGTCATCACGCTGACCCGGCAAGATCTGGTGAACTATGCCGGCGTTTCCGGCGACCTCAACCCCATCCACTGGGACGACGACATCGCCAAGCAGGTGGGCCTGGACATGGCGATCGCCCACGGCATGTTGACCATGGGCCTGGGCGGCGGCTACGTCACCTCCTGGGTCGGCGACCCGGGCGCCGTCAAGGAGTACAACGTCCGCTTCACCGCGGTCGTGCCGGTGCCCAACGACGGCCGTGGCGCCGACATCGTCTTCAGCGGCCGCGTCAAGTCGCTGGAGCCGGACACCAAGTTGGTCACCATCGCGCTGCAGGCCACCGCGGGCGGCAAGAAGATCTTCGGTCGTGCCGTGGCGACCGCTCAGCTGGCGTAGCCATGGCGCTGAAGACCGATATCCGGGGCATGGTCTGGAAGTACCGGGACCATTACGAGGTCGGCCGGGAGCACGTCCGCAGTTACGCGAGGGCGGTCAAGACGGAGGACCCGGCTTACCACGACGAGGACGCTGCAGCGGAGCTGGGTTATGACTCGATCCTCGCGCCGCTGACCTACGTGTCGGCCTTCGCACAGTTGATCCAGCGGGACTTCTTCATACACGACGACGTGGGCTTCGAGACCATGCAGATCGTCCAGGTGGACCAGAAGTTCGTGTACCACCAGCCCATCAAGGCCGGCGACAAGCTGTACGGGACCATGTACGTCCACTCGGTCGACGAGCGGTTCGGCGCCGACATCGTCGTCACCAGAAACGTCTGCACCAACGACAAAGGTGAGCTGCTTCTTGAGGCTTTCACCACGATGATGGGCCAGCAGGGCGAGAACTCGACTCAGATCAAGTTCGACGTCGCCACCGGGCAAGTCACCAGAGTGGCCGTCGACTAAGCCGCGAACGGCCGGGAATTAGTAACACCGACCTGCGCCGATGTACACTCGAACGTCGGGGTTTCCCCAGCAAAGCGCGCTGTCCGTCAGGGATGGCGCGCGCATTGTGTGAGCCCCGGAACGGGTGGTCCTGCCAGCGGTGCCATCTTTGAAGGGGCGTAGCTCAACTGGCAGAGCAGCGGTCTCCAAAACCGCAGGTTGCAGGTTCAAGTCCTGTCGCCCCTGCTGAAACTGAATACGCAATGGTGGACACTGGACAGTGCACACCCGACATCACACGGAAAGGCATGCGGTGAGCGACGAGCGCGAGGACGCCGCAGGCGACGGCGACGACACCACGACGAGCCGTGGTCAGACCGCGGTGGTGACCCGGCCGCTGCGGCCCAGCGGCAAGCGGTCCCGCCAGGCCACCGAGGCCGTGGAGGCCACGCCGATCGAGAAGGTCGACGAAACCAAGGACGGTGGCAAGAAGAAGCCGAAGACCGCCAAGAAGACGGGCCCGGAGGGGGGCCCTCGCAACCCGATTTCCTTCGTGTGGAACTACCTCAAGCAGGTGGTCGCCGAGCTGCGCAAGGTCATCTGGCCGAACCGCAAGCAGATGATCAGCTACACCACGGTGGTGCTGCTCTTCCTGGCGTTCATGGTTGCGCTGATCGGCTTCGTCGACGTGGGTCTGGCCAAGCTGGCGCTCTGGGTGCTGGCCTGACGCGAAGCTGTTTTAGGAAGGATTGAGAAGTGACTACGCCTAATGGCGATGAGCCTGTTGGTGACGCGGTCGACGTGCTCGACGGAGCCGATGAGCCGGCGACATCAGACACCGAGACGACCCCGGAAGCCGCCGCGCCGGAAGCCGCCGAGGAAGATCCTGCCGCCGCGCTGAAGGCCGAGCTGCGCGCCAAGCCCGGCGACTGGTACGTCATCCACTCGTACGCCGGTTACGAGAACAAGGTGAAGGCCAACCTCGAGACCCGCGTGCAGAACCTGGACGTCGGCGACTACATCTTCCAGGTCGAGGTCCCCACCGAAGAGGTCACCGAGATCAAGAACGGCCAGCGCAAGCAGGTCAACCGCAAGGTGCTGCCCGGCTACATCCTGGTCCGGATGGACCTCACCGACGACTCCTGGTCCGCGGTGCGCAACACGCCCGGGGTGACCGGGTTCGTCGGCGCCACCTCGCGGCCGTCGCCGCTGTCGCTGGACGACGTGGTGAAGTTCCTGCTGCCGCAGGGTGCGGCCAAGAAGGCCGCCAAGGGCGCCGCTGCGACGGGCGCCGCGGCCGAGACCGGCGGCATCGAGCGCATGCCAGTCGAGGTCGACTTCGAGGTTGGCGAGTCGGTGACGGTGATGGACGGGCCGTTCGCGACCCTGCCCGCGTCGATCAGCGAGGTCAACGCCGAACAACAGAAGCTCAAGGTGCTGGTGTCCATCTTCGGCCGCGAAACACCTGTCGAACTGACCTTTAGCCAGGTCTCCAAGATTTGATGCTCTAGAAAGGAACACCACACCTCATGGCCCCGAGGAAGAAGAAGGTCGTCGGGCTGATCAAGCTCCAGATCCAAGCCGGGCAGGCCAACCCCGCGCCGCCGGTGGGTCCGGCGCTCGGCCAGCACGGAGTCAACATCATGGAGTTCTGCAAGGCCTACAACGCGGCCACCGAGTCGCAGCGCGGCAACGTGGTCCCGGTGGAGATCACGGTCTACGAGGACCGCAGCTTCACGTTCCAGCTGAAGACTCCGCCCGCGGCCAAGCTGCTGCTCAAGGCCGCGCGGATCGACAAGGGTTCAGCCGAGCCGCACCGCATCAAGGTCGCCAAGGTCAGCTGGGACCAGGTCCGCGAGATCGCCGAAACGAAGAAGGAAGACCTCAACGCGAACGACATCGACGCGGGGGCGAAGATCATCGCCGGCACGGCCCGGTCGATGGGCATCACCGTGGAATAACCGAGCGTAATTTCCGCAAATTCGTGGGAGGGCCAGCTTCGGCCCGCATGACCACAACCCAACGATGGATTGGATGAACACATGAGCAAGAAGAGCAAGGCATACCGCGCGGCCGCCGAGATGGTGGATCGCACGCGGCTATACCCGCCGATGGAGGCCGTGAAGCTGGCCAAGGCGACGTCCTCGAAGAACTACGACGCGACCGTCGAACTGGCGATCAGGCTCGGCGTCGACCCGCGTAAGGCCGACCAGATGGTGCGCGGCACCGTCAACCTTCCGAACGGCACCGGTAAGACCGTGCGTGTCGCGGTCTTCGCGGTCGGGGAGAAGGCCGAGGAGGCGGTGTCGGCCGGCGCTGACGTGGTGGGCAGCGACGATCTGATCGAGCAGATCCAGGGCGGGTTCCTCGACTTCGACGCGGCGATCGCCTCGCCGGACCAGATGGCCAAGGTTGGCCGGATCGCTCGCATCCTGGGCCCCCGCGGCTTGATGCCTAACCCGAAGACCGGCACCGTCACCAACGACGTCGCCAAGGCAGTCAACGACATCAAGGGCGGCAAGATCAACTTCCGCGTCGACAAGCAGGCCAATCTGCATCTGGTGATCGGCAAGGCGTCGTTCGACGACAACAAGCTGATCGAGAACTACGGCGCCGCGCTCGACGAGATCCTGCGGGCAAAGCCGTCCGCGTCGAAGGGCCGGTATCTGAAGAAGGTCACAGTGTCGACGACGACGGGCCCCGGCATTTCCGTCGACCCGTCGGTCATCCGCAACATCGCCGAGGCCTGAGCTCTTTTGGCCTCGCGCCGGCGTAGACGAAATAGGGGAGGTGCGCCATGAACGCGTTCGGGGTGGCAGGGATCTGGTCGACCCTGGCCCTTGCGATTGTCCTGTCGATAATCGCCGGTGTGGGCAGTGTGTGGCTGGCGAATCGCGACGCTCCTGAAAGCGACCCGTCGACTCCGTCGCTCGCACCCTTCATCTCCACTGTCGGGATTGTTTACGGCGCTCTTCTAGGGTTCACCGTTGTCGTCGCGTGGGAGCAGTTCTCCTCCGCCGAGGTCAACGTCGCCAACGAGGCATCGACTCTGACGACGATGTACCGGCAGACCGTCGGCATGCCCGAGCCGGAGCGTACGGACATGCGCGAGCAGCTCCGCGAGTACGCGAATACGGTTGTGGGTCCCGAATGGGACGCGCAAACCACTGTTGATAACAGCGAACGCGCGCGAGCTGCGATCACCGAGATGTATGTCGTGTTTGGTCGACAAGACGCGGATGCCGCGTCGAATCCGGTCAGCCAGGAGTTCCTGGGGCAGCTGACAGTCTTGGCATCCGATCGGAACCAGAGGTTCCTGGACGCGCAACCCCGCGTACCCGTGATGATGTGGGTCGGTCTGCTCGTGGGCGGCACAGTGCTGATCGGACTGATGGCGGCAATCCGGCTGCCGAGCAGACGTGGTCACATGCTGCTGTCGGGCACGGTCGCCGCTCTTCTCGGGTTGCTGTTGTTCATCGTCTATTGGCTCGACCATCCGTTTGGGACGGAGCTGGGTGTCACGCCCGCACCCTTTGAACGGGCGCTGGTGGTTTTCGACGCTATCGACCAGGGACCGCGTGAGGGTTAGTAGGTCGCGCCCGCCGCGTAGCGACGCTAAGCCGCGGCGCCCGGCTTGAGGTAGGTCACGAGGTTGACGTCGATGGACTCGTCGATGAAGTAGTACTGGCAGCCCTTCAGGTACCGCATGTACCGGTGGTAGTTCTCCTCATCGGTGACCTCGATGGCCCTCTCCCTGTTGGCCTCGAGCGCGTCGGCCCACAGCCCCAGCGTCTTGATGTAGTGAGTGCGTAGCGACAGCACCTCGGGCACCACGAAGCCGGCCTTCTCGCCGTGCTCGACCATCATCTGTGCGGTCGGGATACGGCCGCCCGGGAAGATCTCGGTGATGATGAATTTGATGAACCGGGCCAGCTCGAACGTCAGCTTCTTGCCCCGATCGGCCAGGTCGAACGGGTGGTAGCCGGTGCTGCTCTGGATCGTCATGCGGCCGTCGTCGGGCAGGATGTCGAAGCAGTTCTTGAAGTAGTCGTCGTAGCGCTCGAAGCCGAAGTGCTCGAATGCCTCGATCGACACGATCCGGTCGACGGGCTCGTGAAACTGCTCCCACCCCGCCAGCAGGACCTCGTGTGATCGGTCGCTTTCGACCTTGTCCAGCAACTGCGTGCAGTACGCCTGCTGGTTCTTCGAGAGCGTGAGGCCGATGACGTTGACGTCGTACTTCTCCATCGCGCGCTGCAGCGTCAGGCCCCAGCCGCAGCCGATCTCCAGCAGCGTCATACCGGGCTTGAGGTCCAGCTTGTCCAGGTTGAGATCGACGTTGGCGATCTGCGCATCTTCCAGCGTGGCGTTGGGTCCGGTGAAGTAGGCGCAGCTGTACTTGCGGGTCGGGTCCTGGAACAGCCCGAAGAAGTCGTCGGAGAGATCGTAATGCGCCTGGATGTCCTCGAAGTGGGGCCGCATGTCATCCGTGGTGCCGGATGCTTTATCAGGCATGTTTCTAGCTGGCCTTTCATGGGTCCTAGGACGATTTGCGGGTGACGCCGTGTCACCTTACCGCTGCGAAGTTGGTCTTCAACTCACCGATCAGATCGTCCCACAGCTCCTCCGGCAGATCGTGACCCATGCCGTCGTAAAGCACCAGCCGCGCACCTGGGATCGCTCTGGCGACGGCCCGCCCGCCGGCAGGACGCATCAGCTTGTCGGCCTTGCCGTGGATGACGACGGTCGGCGCAGTGATCTGCCGGTCGTAGCGCAGCAGGCTCCCGCTACCCAGCACGGCGGCGAAGTGCCGGGCGATGCCGGCGGGGTAGTAGCAGCGGTCGTATCCCTCGATGGCGTCGGCGCGCAGCCGTTCGTCTGACTTGGGGTAGCCGGGGCTGCCGATCAGCTTGCTGAGCCGCACGGTGTTGTCGATGATCACCTCGCGCGGCGACCCCGGCGGCGGCCCTGTGATCAGCGCCTTCAGCTGACGCGGCCCGGGCGGCGGCAGTCCCGGCATGTTGTTCGACGACATGATCACCGCCAGCGACCTAGTGCGCTCGGCGTGCCTGGCCGCGAAGATCTGCGAGATCATCCCGCCCATCGACGCGCCGACGACATGTGCGCGGTCGATGCCGAGGTGGTCGAGCAGCGCCGCGGCATCGTCGGCCATGTCCTCGAGGGTGTACACGGCGTCACTGCGCAGGCCGGCGAACGAACGCACCATCCGCGGCGTCAGTTGCTTGTCCACCCTCTGCCCGTGCAGCTTGCTGGACAGCCCGACGTCGCGGTTGTCGTAGCGGATCACCCGCAGAGCCCTGGTCGACGAGCCTCTCGCAGAAGCCGGTGCGCCACAGCAGCAGCTGCGCGCCGAGACCCATGACGAGCAGCACCGGCGGGTGATTGACATCACCCATGTCCTCGTAATGGATCTCCAGCTCGCCGGACCGGGCCTTGCCCTCCCGAACCTCTACTGTCGCGTTTCGCGCAAGCGGCTCCACCGGCCTACGTCTCGACCTGGCTGGAGTGCTCCCGGCTTACCTCCACCATGAAGTTGGCGAAGTAGCCCGTGAGCTCGGGATCGGACATCATCTGCCACTTGGGCGCGAGCAGCTTCATGTAGCGCTCGACGTAAAGGAACTGCTTGCCGATCAGCACCAGCTCGCGGGGCAGCTTGACGTCGTAGGCGTCGGCCAGCGTGGAAAGCTGCCGCCCGATGTCGGCGTACGACATGTCGCCCAGCGATTTCATGGTCAGCGGCGTGGCGAACGCCTCGAGGTCCTTGGCGGCCTCCGACTCCGGCTTCGTGGTGCCGACGGCGCCCAGCAGGACGACGATCTTGCCGGCCGCGGCGTGGTCCTTCTTGACCAGCAGCGCGTAAACCAGTTCCCGTAGCAGCCAGCGGGTGCGGGGGTCGATGTGGCCCATGATCCCGAAGTCGAGGAAGACGATCTTGCCGTCGGGATCGACGAAGATATTGCCGGCGTGCAGGTCGCCGTGAAACAGGCCGTGGCGCAGGCCGCCCTCGAACACACTGAACAGCAGCGCCTTGACCAGCTCAGTGCCGTCGAACCCGGCCTTGCGGATGGCCGCGGCGTCGTCGATGCGGATGCCGTGCACCTGTTCCATGGTCAGCACCTTGGAGGTGGTGTAGTCCCAGTGCACCTTCGGGACCCGGATGTTCTTGCCCAGTGGCGAGGCGTTCATGTGCTCGACCCAGGTCTCCATCGACTGGCTCTCGATGATGAAGTCCAGTTCCTCGGCGATGTTGTCGGCGAAGTCGTCGACGATGTCCTGCGCAGACAGCCGCCGGCCCAACTTTCCCAGCTCGAGAATCTGCGCCCCACGCTTAATGATCTGCAGATCCGCCGTCACCCGTGGACGAATGCCCGGGCGCTGGATCTTGACGACGACCTCTTCACCGCTGTGCAGCGTGGCGAAGTGAACCTGGGCGATCGAGGCCGACGCGCACGGCTCGTCCTCGAAGCTCGCGAACAGATCAGCGGGATCGGCGCCGAGTTCGTCGACGAACAGCTTGTGCACCTCGGCAGGGTCGGCCGCCGGGACGGCGTCGAGCAGGCTGCGGAACTCGCGTGAGAGTGGCTCGCCGAAAGCGCCCGGACTGGACGCGATGATCTGGCCGAACTTGACGTAGGTGGGGCCGAGATCGGCGAAGGTGTGCGGAAGCTCGGTGATGATTTTCTGTTGCCAGCTGCCGGAGCCGAACATTTTGGACGCCACCCGCGTGGCGGTCCTGGTTATGTGCCAGCTGGTCGCGCCGATGCGCGCGGCCTCGGTTCGCAGCGGCACCCGGTCCAGCTTGGCAACTGGACGATGCTTAGTGGAACTCATGGGTGCAGTGTGCCAAACGCCGTCGTCAGGCTCATAATCCGACGTGTTCGGGGTCACACCTTCCCATGATGCGCTTTGACACCTCAGCGGCACTAAATCGGCCTTGGGGGCGCCGGCACGATGAAGCAGTTCCAGCCGCCGATCCCGAACAATTCCAGCGACTGGCAACGCTGGAAGCTGCCATCCGGGTAGTACGGGCCGTCGCAATGCGATCCGCCGAAACCCCAGACGTGCCCACCTCCACACGGCTGCGCAGTGGCCCCCGGGGCCTGCACCCCGGCCAGGGCGATGCCTCCACCGACCAATGCGCCCACGAGCGCCAGCGCGCCGAGGAACCTTGTCATTGGATTTCCTCCTCTTCCCTCGCATATGTCCCACGAGTCAGTCGAGGCGGGTTGCAAGGGTTACGGGAACCGGTTGCGGACCAACTCTTGGCAACCCGTCGCAATGTGCTCGCACCAACGTGCTAGCGAGCTCTCATTCTTCAATCGTAATCAGCGTGACGGCTCAGCGAGAGGTTTATTGGTAGCTGGTAGCGGGGATTCCGCCGCCCGCCGGAAGTTCTCCGTCAGTGCGTCGAGGATCGGCACCCACACCGGCTCAGGACCTCTTCCACGGCTTGACCCAATCGGTCTCCGGCCAGCCCTCGTGCGCGGCCATCAACTCGTACATCGTTGCGCCGTCGATCGATTCGCGGATGATGTCGGCGTGTCCGGCGTGCCGGGACAGCTCCTCGATGAGATGCAGCGCCACCCAGCGCACCGACCAGTGATCAAGGTCCTGGGGAAACCACGGCACACCGTGCGGCACCGGCACCGGGGTGTCGAGGTCGGCCTCGGCGAAGACCCGCAGAGTCTCGGCGTTCTGCGCCTCGAGGCCGGCCAGCAGCTGCTCGAACGTCTCGTCCTCCCGCATCACGTACTCGTCCTGATAGGCGGCCATGACCTCCTCCATAGGCCGCGGATCGGCAGGCGGGTAGTCCGGCGCCGACGCTGCGCGCTGCGCCCAGCCGCGCTGCACTCCGGCAGCGTGCTTGACCAAGCCGCCGATCGACAGCGTGCTCACCGACGGCGTCGAGCGGGCCTGCTCGTCGGTCAGGCCATGGGACACCGCGAAGAACGCGTTCTGCTGAAACGCGAGGAACTGAAGCAGCGTCTGGCGCTCGTCGGCGCCGGGTGGGGGCATTCCGGGCATGCGGGTCAGTGCCTTTCTCGTGGTGAATGGACGTAAAGGTCACGCAGACAAGCTATTTCGGCACCGTGGTGAATCACTTCGCGGTTGATGTGCAACACCAGTTCCGACATCGGGTGCGTCGCCCATTCTCCCTCGGCTTCCCCGCACGGCTGGGCGAGGCCGTCGTCGCCGAGGCCGCGCACCCCGGTGATCCATCGGTGGTAGGCGTCGTCGAGTTGGGCGAGCGCGCTGTCTGCATCGATGGCGTACTGCCACGACAGGTAGTCGGCGGGCGGACCGCCGAAGTGGAAGTGGTTGCGCATAGCCAGCACGCCGACGATCACGTGCGCCATCCGCCACGCGATGGTGGTGAACGGCTCAGGTTGCGGGGGCGGGTAGGCGAAATCGATGGACCCGTCGGGGTGCAGGGTCCAGCAGTTCGGCACCGGCTCCCAGAAGTACTCCTCGTCGGTCAGCCCGTCGAGGCGCGGGCGTAGCTGGGTGCGCCAATGGAAGTCAAGCTGGCCGGCCAGTTGGGTGGTCATGTCCATGCCTTCAGCATTGCAGGACTGGCGCAGCCTGCGGCTGGACGAATGCGCGACCTCCTCGCCCTGGGCACGACGTTTACCCCGCGGCCCGCGCCGGATGCCCGTACCTGGCGGTGCCGGGTTACGACTTCGAGGTGCTCGACCCGCCGGAGGTGGCTGCGGCGGTCGGCTCGATGGCCGAGCGGCTGAGCCGCGCGGTCAGGCGGTAATACCGAGTCGGTCGGTGAGTACCAGAAACGCCGCGGCGAAGTCGTTGTCGGCGGTATCGGCGCGTACGCGATCCCAATCGACTTGTTCACGAACCGCGCGGACCCCGGGCAGCAACGCCGCGAAGTCGCAGTGGTGCTCGTTGAGCGAGCACAGCTTCTCGGTGACCACGTGCGTCGGCGACAACACCGGCATGGTGATCGCCAAGACGTCGTGGACCTCCGCTGACCGGATGGTTTCCTCGTCGACCGGCACGCCGTTGAGCCGGTGGAGCACGTCGATCACGAAGTCGTCACCCATGCATGCCTTGAACAGCCAGTCCTCAGGCGTCCGCTCGATGCGAAAGCCCGCCCGTTTCAATGTCTCGGCCGCGACTTCGGTGTCGGGCTCGGCGACGACGAAGTCGACGTCGTGAACGGGTTCGGGGGCGCCGTACACCCAGAGCGCGTAACTGCCGGCGAGCGCGAACTCGGGACCGTCGGCCTTCAGCGCGGAAGCGGCGCGCTTGAGCGCGTCGCGCAGAGCGTCATTGCGAGCAGGCACGGGACATCCATGGTGATCGGCGACTCATTGGGGTAACTACATACCCATGCGGATGGCCACCTTCAACATCCTGCATGGACGCAGTGTGCACGACGGCAGCGTGGAACTGGATCGACTGGTCGCATCGGTGCGGGAATTGGATGCCGACGTGCTGGCGCTACAGGAGGTCGATTGCGATCAACCCCGATCCGGGATGGCGGATCTCACCGCCGTCGCGGCCGACGCGATGGGTGCGGTCAGCCACCGGTTCGTCGCCGCGATCTCCGGCACGCCGGGAGCGACGTGGATGGCCGCCACCGGACGCGAACAGCCCGGAACCGCTTCCTACGGAATCGCGCTGCTGTCGCGGTTTCCGGCGCAGAACTGGCAGGTGGTCCGCCTGCCTCGCATTCCGGTGAAGTTCCCGATGTACCTGCCGGGGCCGCGTCGAGTGCTGGTGGTCGACGAGGAACCGCGCGCGGCGGTGGTCGCACGGATCGACACTCCGCTGGGGGAACTGACCGTGGCGAACACACACCTGTCCTTCGTGCCGGGATGGAACCGCGCCCAGCTGCGGCGGCTCATCCGAGACCTGCGCGGCTTCCCCGGCCCGCGCGTGCTGATGGGTGACCTCAACATGACGCCGCCGACGCCGAGCCGGTGGTCGGGGTTGCGACCTCTCGGCGAGGCGCCGACGTTTCCCGCCGACGATCCCCGACCGCCAGCTCGACCACATCCTCACCGACGCGTTTGATCTGCATGTGGACCGCTGCGTCGCGCCGAGACTGCCGGTTTCCGATCACCGCGCGCTCGTCGTCGAGGTGTCGCGTTGACCGAGCTGACGCTTGCACTCGACATCGGCGGCACGAAGATTGCCGCCGGGCTGGTGACACCTGCCGGCGAGCTGGCGCGCAGCGCCACCATGGCCACGCCGCGCGGTGACGGCGAGCAGGTGTGGCAGGTCGTCGAGAAGCTGATCGCCGACACGACTGCGGGCAGTGTGGTGCGTGGGGTGGGGATCGCATGCGCCTGGACCGATCGACGTCCCGGCGGACACCGTCAGCCCGATCAACATCCGCGGCTGGAATGACTTTCCGCTGCGGCGACGGGTCACGGCCGCGCTGCCGGGAGTGCCGGTCCGGATCGCCGGTGACGCGCTCGCCATGGCTCTGGGCGAGCACCGGCACGGGGCCGGCCGCGGCTCGCGTTTCATGCTCGGCATGGTGGTGTCGACCGGCGTGGGTGGGGGATTGGTGCTAGACGGGGCGCCGTATGGCGGACGGAGCGGCAATGCCGGGCACGTCGGTCACGTGGTCGTCGACCCCGACGGTGCCGTGTGTTCCTGCGGCGGGCGGGGGTGCGTCGAAACCATCGCGTCGGGTCCACGGCTGGCCCAATGGGCACGCGAGCACGGGTGGACGGGGGCCGACGCCAAGGAGCTGGCGCAGGCTGCCGCGGCGGGTGACGACGCGGCGTTGCGGGCGTTCCGACGCGGCGCGGTCGCGCTGGCCGCGATGATCGCCTCGGTGGCCGCGGTGTGCGACCTGGACTTGGCGGTCATCGGCGGCGGGGTGGCGAAGTCGGGGCCGGTGCTGTTCGAGCCGCTACGTGAGGAGTTGGTCCGATACGCCGGGCTGGAATTCCTGGCCGGTCTGCGGGTGGTGCCCGCCGAGCTCGGCGGCGACGCCGGCCTGATCGGCGCGGCCGCATTGCTGACGGCTCGTGACGCTTCCCTGATGCGCGAGCGTGCGCAAATTGCCGCTCGCATCGGCGTGTCGCGCGGCACGACGCGCACGCTCGCGCAGAGGGAAATTGGCTGATGGCTGGCGTTGCGGTAGCCTGGTGCGGCTCCACCGAAGACCGTCGGTCACCGAGAATTTCGGTTGAAGGTCCGGGTAACGAACCCGGCGGCCCACGCAGGAGGACGAGGCTAACGCTCGTGCGCGCCCCGACCCTTGCGTCGGGGCGTTCGTCGTTTGACAGACCCGGCCGGCCACACATCCACCCAAGGAGGCACGCATGGCCAGGGCTGAAAAAGCCGCCGCCGTCGCCGACATCGCCGAGCAGTTCAAGGAGGCCAACGCCACCGTCGTCACCGAGTACCGCGGCCTGACGGTGTCCAACCTGGCCGAGCTGCGGCGCTCGCTCGGCAACTCCGCCACCTACTCGGTTGCCAAGAACACGCTCGTGAAGCGGGCCGCGTCGGAGGCAGGCATCGAGGGACTCGACGAACTGTTCGTCGGCCCCACCGCGATCGCGTTCGTCAATGGCGAGCCCGTCGACGCCGCCAAGGCGCTCAAGACGTTCTCCCGCGAGCACAAGGCGCTGGTGATCAAGGGCGGCTACATGGACGGTCGCCCGCTGACCGTCGGCGAGATCGAGCGCATCGCCGACCTCGAGTCCCGCGAGGTGCTGCTGGCCAAGCTGGCCGGCGCGATGAAGGGCAACATGACCAAGGCCGCCGGGCTGTTCAACGCCCCGGCGTCGCACGTCGCGCGATTGCTCGCCGCTCTGCAGGAAAAGAGGGCCGCCAGCGCGGAAGGCACAGAAGCCGCATCCACAAGTCCCGAACCCGCTGAATAACCACCGACCCCAGAGAAAGAAATCCAGGAAGGACCATCATGGCCAAGCTGTCCAATGACGACCTGCTCGACGCGTTCAAGGAAATGACGCTGTTGGAGCTGTCGGACTTCGTCAAGGCGTTCGAGGAGACCTTCGAGGTCACCGCCGCCGCTCCGGTCGCCGTCGCCGCCGCCGGGGGCGCTGCCCCGGCCGCCGGTGCCGAGGCCGCCGAGGAGCAGAGCGAGTTCGACGTGATCCTCGAGGCCGCCGGCGAGAAGAAGATCGGCGTCATCAAGGTCGTCCGCGAGATCGTCTCCGGCCTCGGCCTCAAGGAGGCCAAGGACCTCGTCGACAGCGCGCCCAAGCCGCTGCTCGAGAAGGTCGCCAAGGAGGCCGCCGACGAGGCCAAGAGCAAGCTCGAAGCCGCCGGCGCGACCGTCACCGTCAAATAACGGCGTTCTTTTCCTATCTGTGTTGCAAGAGACGGGCGTAGGCTAAAGTGACTCAAGCCACAAGCCCTAGGCGGTGGCCGAGTGGAGATTTGGCGGAAGGAACACGCTGTGGGCGCCTTAATTCAAACGGAGAATCTGACTAAATCCTTCGGGAGCCAGAAAATCTGGGACGACATCACGTTAACCATCCCTACGGGCGAGGTCAGCGTGCTTCTCGGCCCTTCAGGCACCGGCAAGTCGGTGTACCTGAAGTCGTTGATCGGCCTGCTGCGCCCGGAGCGCGGCAAGATCCTCATCGAAGGCGTCAACATCATGGAGAGCTCGTCCAAGGAGCTCTACGAGATCCGCAAGCTGTTCGGCGTCATGTTCCAGGACGGTGCGCTGTTCGGCTCGATGAATATCTTCGACAACGCCGCGTTCCCGCTGCGCGAGCATACCAAGAAGAAAGAAAGCGAGATCCGCGACATCGTCGAGGAGAAGCTGATGCTGGTGGGCTTGGCCGACGCCGGGAAAAAGTTTCCCGGTGAGATCTCGGGCGGTATGAAGAAGCGCGCTGGCCTGGCCCGCTCGCTGGTGCTGGACCCCCAGATCATCCTCTGCGACGAGCCGGACTCCGGCCTTGACCCTGTCCGCACGGCGTATCTGAGCCAGCTGCTGATCGACATCAACGCGCAGATCGACGCCACGATCCTCATCGTGACGCACAACATCAACATCGCCCGCGTGGTGCCCGACAACATCGGCATGCTGTTCCAAAAGCACCTGGTGATGTTCGGGCCGCGCGAGGTGCTGCTGACCAGCGACGAGCCCGTCGTCAAGCAGTTCCTCAACGGCCGCCGCATCGGCCCCATCGGCATGTCCGAGGAGAAGGACGAGGCGCAGATGGCCGAAGAGGAGGCCTTGGTCGCGGCCGGTCACCACCACGGCGGCGTGGAGGAAATCGAAGGCGTACCACCGCAGCTCACCGTCACCCCCGGCATGCCGGTGCGCACGGCGATAGCTCGTCGCCAGGCCCGGGTCCGCGAGATCATGCACACGCTGTCGCCGGAGGCGCAGGAGGCCATCCGCGACGACCTCGAGGGCACCCACAAGTACAAGTCCCACGAGTTGCCCGACGCGGGAGCGGGCTACGAGGGAGATGAGCGGCCCACCCGGGTGACGCAATATCGCGGCGACGACGCGCCCACCGCGACGATCCCGCCCCAAAGGGAGCGCTGACCTCAGATCGCCGTGCCCAGGCTCAAGCCGACGTTTTGTCGGATCTGTGAGCCGCTGTGCGGAATGGTGGCCACCGTCGAGGACGGTCGCCTGGTGTCATTGCGACCCGACCGCGACCACCCGGTGTCGGCTGGTTTCGCCTGTCAAAAAGGCATTGCGTTCGTCGAGGTGCAAAACGATCCCGACCGGGTAACCACCCCGCTGCGCCGCGTCAAATCCGTTGCTCTTCGCGCAAGCGGCTCATCGGTCGGCACGTTCGAGCCGGTCAGCTGGGACGATGCGATGACGGACATCGCCGCTCGGCTGGCCCGCATCCATCGCGAGCACGGGCCCGGTGCGATCGGTTGGTACTTCGGCAATCCCGGCGCGTTCAGCTACTCCCACACGCTGTGGCTGCCGATGTTCATGGTCGCGCTCGGCCTCGGTGCTTCGCCCCGCCGGAAATCACACCTGTTCACCGCCGGCTCGCAGGACGTCAACAACCGGTTCGTCGCCAGCCAGCTGCTCTACGGCAACCCGACGGCACTTCCGGTGCCCGACGTTCCCCGCACGGACTTCCTCGTCGTCATCGGCGCCAACCCGGTGGTCTCGCACGGCAGCGTGCTGACGGTCCCGCGCATCCGTGACCGGATGCACGACATCGTCAAGCGCGGCGGCCGGGTGCTTGTCATCGATCCGCGCCGGACCGAAACCGCCGAGCACTTCGACTGGCTTCCGATCGTGCCCGACGGCGACGCGTTCCTGCTGCTGTCGCTGCTGCAGGTGATGTTCGCCGACGATCTGGTGGACCGGGCGGCCCTGGCGCGACGCGCCGACGGGCTGGCGTGGCTGGAGCGGATTGTCACGCCGTTCGCCCCGGAGCGCACGCGGGCGCACACGGGGGTCGCGCCGGACGTGGTGCGTTCGCTGGCCCGTGACCTCGCCCGCACCCCCCGCGCCGCGGTGTACGGCCGCGTCGGCACCAGTGTTGGTGAAAACGGTACTCTCACAACTTATTTGCTTGATGTGGTCAACCTCGTCGCGGGCAATCTCGACGTGGTCGGGGGCAGCATGTTCGGCACCTACGGACTGCCGTTCGAACGCCGTCTGTCGGCCGTCGGTGCCGGGCTGCTGCGACGCATCTACCGCCGCCGCCGCTCCCGCATCGGCGGATTTCCGTCGGTGCTGCTATCCGAACCCGCCGCCCTCATGGCCAAGGAGATCACCACCGAGGGACCGGGCCAGATCAGGGCGCTGTTCGTCAGCGCCGGGAATCCGGTGCTGTCGGTGCCCAACGGGTCAGAGTTGGAAGAAGCGCTCGAGGCCCTGGATCTCATGGTCGGCATCGACCTGTACGTCAACGAGACCACCGCACACTGCGACTACGTGCTGCCCGCAACCACCATGTACGAGCGCGACGACTTTCCCCTGCCGTTCCAGACCTTGCAGCCCACCCCGTTCCGCCAGGCCACCGAGGCCGTCGTCGCACCGGCCGGATCGGCCCGCACGGAATGGGAGATCATCGACGACCTGGCCCGCCGGCTCTGGCGGCGGACACCGATGCTGGCGGCGATGGCCGCGATGCGCAAGACGCTGGGCCTGTTCGGTCAGCGCATCACGCCGCGCACGCTGGTGGATGCGGTGATCCGGCTCTCCGAGGGCGGCGACCGGTTCGGCTTGCGACGCGGCGGCCTGAGCTTCGCCGCGCTGACTGGCCAGCACCCGCACGGTGTGGTGCTGGGCGACGGCTTGCGTCCGGGCGTGCTGCGCGACGTCGTCGTGTACCGCAACCGCCGGGTGCGGTTGCAGCACAACGACATCGAGCGTGAATTCGGCGCGTTGGCTCGGCGCACGAAGCCCGACGGCTACCCGATGCGGGTGATCGGGATGCGGGAGTTGCGGAGCGAGAACACGTGGATGCACAACGCGCCGCTGCTGATGCGCGGCGAACGGCAACACCGCGCGCTGCTGCACGTCGACGACGCCCAGGCGTACGGGATCGGCGACGGTGACCTGGTGCGGGTGAGTTCGGCGCACGGGCAGATCGAAGTGCCGGTGCGCTTGACCGAAGACATCATGCGCGGGGTGATCGCGATCCCGCACGGCTGGGGCCACCGCGGCACCGGCGGGTGGCAGGTGGCGAACCGGGCCGGCGGCGCCAACGTCAACGAGCTGATGTCCTCGGACCCCGACGATCTCGAGTCGCTGGCCGGGATGGCGCGACTGACCGGGGTGCCCGTGCGGGTGGAGCCCGTGATCGGCGACGCGACCGAGGTGAGTCGAGCGGCCGAATCCTACGGCCCGCTGGGCGCTGAGATCAGCGTCGCGAGGCGACCGCGCGGGCGCTCGGCTGAGCCGGCTCGGCAACTTTGCACATCAAAGACCGCGTGAACCCTTGACGGGCGGCGCGGAAGGCGTCAGTCTGTTGGGCAGCATGTGCATAGGTAGTACGTCAGGACGCCAGCCAGCGCCTTTACTGCCATGTGCGTATTGTTGTGTGCGTTGTTGAGGAATATTGCATCCTGCGCTACTGTTGGACGTTGCGCTGGCTGCCTCCTGCCCACCCTCACCTGTACCTGACACTGTGGTCCACGCCGGAAGTCCCTGACCGGGGCTGAATCCGAGCGTGCTCGAGAACCGGACAGGTCGTTAGCCGGTGTGAAACGACACACAAGCGCGGCGATTGAGGTCCGGCACACGCTGGCACTCAACGGTCGCAGAGGTGCTGGAAGGATGCATCTTGGCAGTCTCTCGCCAGAGCAAGTCAGCAGTAGCTAACGCCTATGACTCCGTTCCCGGAGCACCCAATCGAATCTCTTTCGCGAAGTTGCGCGAACCGCTCGAGGTGCCCGGTCTGCTCGACGTGCAAACCGAGTCGTTCCAGTGGCTGATCGGCTCGGATCGGTGGCGCGAAAAGGCCAGCGCGCGCGGCGACGTCAACCCTCTCGGCGGCCTCGAAGAGGTGCTCACCGAGTTGTCCCCGATCGAGGACTTCTCAGGGCAGATGTCGCTGTCGTTCTCCGATCCCCGCTTCGACGAGGTCAAGGCGCCCGTCAACGAGTGCAAGGAGAAGGACCAGACCTACGCGGCCCCGCTGTTCGTCACCGCGGAGTTCATCAACAACAACACCGGCGAGATCAAGAGCCAGACGGTGTTCATGGGTGACTTCCCGATGATGACCGAGAAGGGCACCTTCATCATCAACGGCACCGAGCGTGTCGTGGTGTCTCAGCTGGTCCGCTCGCCCGGCGTCTACTTCGACCAGTCGATCGATAAGGCCACCGAAAACAGATTGACGAGCGTCAAGGTCATCCCCGGCCGCGGCGCGTGGCTGGAGTTCGACGTCGATAAGAGGTCCACCGTCGGTGTCCGGATCGACCGTAAGCGCCGCCAGCCGGTCACCGTGCTGCTCAAGGCGCTGGGCTGGACCAACGAGACGATCGTCGAGCGGTTCGGCTTCTCCGAGATCATGATGTCGACGCTGGAGAAGGACAACACCGCGGGCACCGACGAGGCGCTGCTCGACATCTACCGCAAGCTGCGCCCAGGCGAGCCGCCCACCAAGGAGTCGGCGCAGACGCTGCTGGAGAACCTGTTCTTCAAGGAGAAGCGCTACGACCTGGCCCGGGTGGGCCGCTACAAGGTCAACAAGAAGCTCGGACTCAACACCGACAAGCCGATCACATCGTCGACGCTGACCGAAGAGGACATCGTCGCCACCATCGAGTACCTGGTGCGCCTGCACGAGGGCCAGACCACCATGACGGCCCCCAGCGGCGTCGAGGTGCCCGTCGAGGTCGACGACATCGACCACTTCGGCAACCGGCGGCTGCGCACGGTCGGCGAGCTGATCCAGAACCAGATCCGAGTCGGCCTGTCCCGCATGGAGCGGGTGGTCCGCGAGCGGATGACCACGCAGGACGTCGAGGCCATCACGCCGCAGACCCTGATCAACATCCGCCCGGTGGTCGCGGCCATCAAGGAGTTCTTCGGCACCAGCCAGCTGAGCCAGTTCATGGACCAGAACAACCCGCTGTCGGGTCTGACCCACAAGCGCCGCCTGTCGGCGCTGGGCCCGGGCGGTCTGTCCCGTGAGCGCGCCGGCCTGGAGGTTCGCGACGTGCACCCCAGCCACTACGGCCGGATGTGCCCGATCGAGACCCCGGAGGGCCCGAACATCGGCCTGATCGGGTCGCTGTCGGTGTACGCGCGGGTGAACCCGTTCGGGTTCATCGAGACGCCGTACCGCAAGGTCGTCGGCGGTGTGGTCACCGACGAAATCGAGCATCTGACCGCCGACGAGGAGGACCGCCACGTCGTGGCGCAGGCCAACTCGCCGATCGACGACGACGGCCGCTTCACCGAGCCGCGCGTGCTGGTGCGACGCAAGGGTGGCGAGGTCGAGTACGTCTCGTCAGCCGAGGTCGACTACATGGACGTCTCGCCGCGCCAGATGGTGTCGGTGGCCACCGCCATGATCCCGTTCCTCGAGCACGACGACGCCAACCGTGCGCTGATGGGCGCCAACATGCAGCGTCAGGCCGTGCCGCTGGTTCGCAGCGAGGCTCCGCTGGTGGGCACCGGCATGGAGCTGCGTGCCGCGATCGACGCCGGCGACGTCGTCGTCAACGAGAAGGACGGCGTGGTCGAGGAGGTCTCCGCGGACTACATCACCGTGATGTTCGACGACGGCACCCGCCGCAGCTACCAGTTGCGCAAGTTCAGCCGGTCGAACCACGGCACCTGCGCCAACCAGCGGCCGATCGTGGACGCCGGGCAGCGGGTGGAGGCCGGCCAGGTGATCGCCGACGGCCCGTGCACCGAGAACGGCGAGATGGCGCTCGGCAAGAACCTGTTGGTCGCGGTCATGCCGTGGGAGGGGCACAACTACGAGGACGCGATCATCCTGTCCAACCGTCTCGTCGAGGAGGACACCCTCACCTCGATCCACATCGAGGAGCACGAGATCGACGCCCGTGACACCAAGCTGGGCGCCGAGGAGATCACCCGCGACATCCCGAACGTGTCCGATGAGGTGCTCGCCGACCTCGACGAGCGCGGCATCGTGCGCATCGGCGCCGAGGTCCGCGACGGCGACATCCTGGTCGGCAAGGTCACCCCGAAGGGCGAGACCGAGCTGACCCCCGAGGAGCGGCTGCTGCGCGCGATCTTCGGCGAGAAGGCCCGCGAGGTCCGCGACACGTCGCTGAAGGTGCCGCACGGCGAATCCGGCAAGGTGATCGGCGTTCGGATGTTCTCGCGCGACGAGGACGACGAGCTGCCGGCCGGCGTCAACGAGCTGGTCCGCGTCTACGTCGCCCAGAAGCGCAAGATCTCCGACGGCGACAAGCTGGCCGGCCGGCACGGCAACAAGGGTGTGATCGGCAAGATCCTGCCCGCCGAGGACATGCCGTTCCTTCTGGACGGCACCCCGGTGGACATCATCCTGAACACCCACGGTGTGCCGCGACGGATGAACATCGGCCAGATTTTGGAGACTCACCTCGGGTGGGTGGCCAAGAGCGGCTGGAAGGTCGACCAGTCCGGCGGCGTGCCCGACTGGGCGGCCAGGCTGCCCGCCGCGCTGCTGGAGGCCGAGCCGGAGACCATCGTGTCGACGCCGGTGTTCGACGGCGCCCGCGAGGAGGAGCTTCAGGGGTTGCTGTCCTCGGTGCAGGCGAACCGCGACGGCGAGGTGCTCGTCGACGCCGACGGCAAGGCGGTGCTCTACGACGGCCGCAGCGGCGAACCGTTCCCGTATCCGGTGACGGTCGGCTACATGTACATCCTCAAGCTGCACCACCTGGTCGACGACAAGATCCACGCCCGGTCCACCGGCCCGTACTCGATGATCACCCAGCAGCCGCTGGGCGGTAAGGCGCAGTTCGGTGGCCAGCGGTTCGGCGAGATGGAGTGCTGGGCCATGCAGGCCTACGGCGCGGCGTACACGCTGCAGGAGCTGTTGACCATCAAGTCCGACGACACCGTCGGCCGGGTCAAGGTGTACGAGGCGATCGTCAAGGGCGAGAACATCCCCGAGCCGGGCATTCCCGAGTCGTTCAAGGTGCTGCTCAAGGAGCTGCAGTCGCTGTGCCTCAACGTCGAGGTGCTGTCTTCCGACGGCGCCGCGATCGAGATGCGCGACGGCGACGACGAGGACCTGGAGCGCGCCGCGGCGAACTTGGGAATCAACCTGTCGCGCAACGAATCCGCGTCCGTGGAGGATCTGGCGTAGACCTCTCCCTAGTTTCCATTAGTCACTAAACCCGCAAGGGGAAAGGAAGTTACGTGCTCGACGTCAACTTCTTCGATGAACTCCGCATCGGCCTGGCCACCGCGGAGGACATCCGCAATTGGTCCTTCGGCGAGGTCAAGAAACCCGAGACCATCAACTACCGCACATTGAAGCCGGAGAAGGACGGCCTGTTCTGCGAGAAGATCTTCGGGCCGACTCGCGACTGGGAGTGCTACTGCGGCAAGTACAAGCGCGTCCGGTTCAAGGGCATCATCTGTGAGCGCTGCGGCGTCGAGGTGACGCGCGCCAAGGTGCGCCGCGAGCGAATGGGCCACATCGAACTGGCCGCGCCCGTCACGCACATCTGGTACTTCAAGGGTGTCCCGTCGCGCCTGGGGTATCTGCTCGACCTGGCGCCGAAGGATCTCGAGAAGATCATCTACTTCGCCGCCTACGTGATCACCGCCGTCGACGACGAGATGCGCCACGACGAGCTGTCAACTCTGGAAGCCGAGATGGAGGTCGAGAAGAAGGCCATCGCGGACCAGCGCGACGCGGACCTGGAGGCCCGGGCGCAGAAGCTCGAAGCCGACATGGCCGAGCTGGAGCGCGACGGCGCCAAGTCAGATGTGCGCCGCAAGGTGCGCGACGGCGGTGAGCGTGAGATGCGCCAGCTTCGCGACCGGGCGCAGCGTGAGCTGGACCGCCTCGAGGAGATCTGGACGACGTTCACCAAGCTGGAGCCCAAGCAGCTGATCGTCGACGAGGTGCTGTACCGCGAGCTGATCGACCGCTACGGCGAGTACTTCACCGGCGCGATGGGCGCCGAGTCGATCCAGAAGTTGATCGAGAACTTCGACATCGACGCCGAGGCCGACTCGTTGCGTGAGGTCATCCGAAACGGCAAGGGGCAGAAGAAGCTTCGTGCCCTCAAGCGGTTGAAGGTGGTGGCTGCATTCCAGCAGTCGGGCAACTCGCCGATGGGCATGGTGCTCGACGCGGTGCCGGTGATCCCGCCGGAGCTGCGCCCGATGGTGCAGCTCGACGGTGGCCGGTTCGCCACCAGCGATCTGAACGACCTGTACCGCCGCGTGATCAACCGCAACAACCGCCTCAAGAGGCTGATCGATCTCGGCGCGCCCGAGATCATCGTCAACAACGAGAAGCGGATGCTGCAGGAGTCGGTGGACGCGCTGTTCGACAACGGCCGCCGCGGCCGGCCGGTCACCGGGCCGGGCAACCGTCCGCTGAAGTCGCTCTCCGATCTGCTCAAGGGCAAGCAGGGCCGGTTCCGCCAGAACCTGCTCGGCAAGCGTGTCGACTACTCCGGCCGTTCGGTGATCGTGGTCGGTCCCCAGCTCAAGCTGCACCAGTGCGGCCTGCCCAAGCTGATGGCGCTCGAGCTGTTCAAGCCGTTCGTCATGAAGCGGCTGGTCGACCTCAACCACGCGCAGAACATCAAGAGCGCCAAGCGGATGGTGGAACGTCAGCGTCCGCAGGTGTGGGACGTGCTCGAAGAGGTCATCGCCGAGCACCCGGTGCTGCTCAACCGCGCGCCGACGCTGCACCGCCTGGGAATCCAGGCCTTCGAGCCGATGCTGGTGGAGGGCAAGGCGATTCAGCTGCACCCGCTGGTGTGCGAGGCGTTCAACGCCGACTTCGACGGCGACCAGATGGCCGTGCACCTGCCGCTCTCCGCGGAGGCGCAGGCCGAGGCTCGCATCCTGATGCTGTCCAGCAACAACATCCTGTCGCCGGCGTCGGGCAAGCCGCTGGCCATGCCGCGTCTGGACATGGTGACCGGGCTCTACTACCTGACGACCATGTGTCCCGGCGATCCCGGCGAGTACCGGCCGGCCGCCAAGGACCGGCCGGAGTCGGGCGTGTACAGCTCACCGGCCGAGGCGATCATGGCGATGGACCGCGGCGCGTTGAGCGTGCGGGCCAAGATCAAGGTGCGGCTGACCCAGCTGCGGCCACCGGCCGAGCTGGAGGCCGAGCTGTTCGGCGACGAAGGCTGGAAGGCGGGGGACGCCTGGACGGTCCAGACCACGTTGGGCCGCGTGCTGTTCAACGAGCTGCTGCCGCACGCGTATCCGTTCATCAACGAGCAGATGCACAAGAAGGTGCAGGCCGCGATCATCAACGATCTGGCCGAGCGCTTCCCGATGATCGTGGTCGCGCAGACCGTCGACAAGCTCAAGGACGCCGGTTTCTACTGGGCGACCCGTTCGGGTGTGACGGTCTCGATGGCCGACGTGCTCGTGCCGCCGGAGAAGGGCGAGATCCTCGAGCGGTACGAGCAGAAAGCCGACGGGATCGAGAAGAAGTACCAGCACGGCGGTCTGAACCACGACGAGCGCAACCAGGCGCTGGTCAAGATCTGGCAAGACGCCACCGAAGAGGTCGGTCAGGCGCTTCGGTCGCACTACCCCCCAGACAACCCGATCATCACGATCGTGGAGTCGGGAGCCACGGGTAACTTCACCCAGACGCGGACGCTGGCCGGCATGAAGGGCCTGGTGACCAACCCGAAGGGTGAGTTCATCCCGCGGCCGATCAAGTCGTCGTTCCGCGAGGGCCTCACGGTGTTGGAGTACTTCATCAACACCCACGGCGCGCGCAAGGGCCTGGCCGACACCGCGCTTCGTACCGCCGACTCGGGTTATCTGACGCGGCGTCTGGTCGACGTGTCGCAGGACGTCATCGTCCGCGAGGAGGACTGCCAAACCGAGCGCGGCGTCACCGTCACCCTCGCCGACCGCCAGGCCAACGGATCGTTGGTCAAGCATCAGCACGTCGAGACGTCTGCGTACGCACGGACGCTGGCCGAGAACGCGACCGACGAGAAGGGCAACGTGCTCGTCGAGAAGGGCCACGATCTCGGTGACCCGGCGATCGATCTGCTGCTGGCCGCCGGCATCTCGTCGGTGCGAGTGCGCTCGGTGCTGACCTGTGTGAGCGCCAACGGCGTGTGCGCGATGTGCTACGGCCGCTCGATGGCCACCGGCAAGCTCGTCGACATCGGCGAGGCGGTGGGCATCGTCGCCGCCCAGTCGATCGGCGAGCCCGGCACGCAGCTGACCATGCGGACCTTCCACCAGGGCGGCGTTACCGGCGGGCAGGACATCACCGGTGGTCTGCCCCGTGTGCAGGAGCTGTTCGAGGCTCGCGTGCCGCGGGACAAGGCGCCGATCGCCGATGTCGCCGGCCGCGTGCGGGTGGAGGAAGGTGAGAAGTTCTACAAGATCACCATCGTCCCCGACGACGGCAGCGAGGAAGTGGTCTACGACAAGCTGTCCCGCCGCCAGCGGCTGAAGGCCGTCGTCCACGAGGACGGCACCGAGGGTCTGCTGCGCGACGGCGACCACGTCGAGGTCGGCGACCAGCTGATGGAAGGCTCGGCCGACCCGCACGAGGTGCTGCGCGTCCAGGGTCCGCGCGAAGTGCAGCTGCACTTGGTGCACGAGGTCCAGGAGGTGTATCGGGCGCAGGGCGTGTCGATCCACGACAAGCACATCGAGGTGATCGTCCGTCAGATGCTGCGTCGCGTGACCATCATCGACTCGGGCTCCACGGAGTTCCTGCCCGGCTCGCTGACCGAGCGTGCCGAGTTCGAGTCGGAGAACCGTCGGGTGGTGGCCGAGGGCGGCGAGCCCGCCGCCGGCCGCCCGGTGCTGATGGGCATCACGAAGGCGTCGCTGGCCACCGACTCGTGGCTGTCGGCGGCGTCGTTCCAGGAGACCACGCGAGTGCTGACCGATGCGGCGATCAACTGCCGCAGCGACAAGCTCAACGGTCTGAAGGAGAACGTGATCATCGGCAAGCTGATCCCCGCCGGTACGGGTATCAACCGGTACCGCAACATCCAGGTGCAACCGACCGAAGAGGCGCGGGCCGCTGCGTACACGATCCCGTCGTACGAGGATCAGTACTACAGCCCGGACTTCGGCCAGGCCACCGGTGCCGCGGTGCCGCTGGACGACTACGGGTACAGCGACTACCGCTAGTCAACGGAGAAGCCCCCGGGTTCGGCGGCCGGGGGCTTCTTCATTCGCCCTTTGCGCCGAACGTGCACCATTGCGAAATCCGGCGTCGATTTTCGCACTCAGTGCACGCTCGGCGGCGTGCTACTCAGTAGCCGGCTGAACTCAGATGGTGCGCAGGACCGCGCCGACGGCCAGGCCCAATACCAGCAGGGCGCCGGCTTGCCGGACGTGTACGAAGGCGATCGCGGCGTACCACAGCGGCCAGACCGGGAACTTCGGCGGCGGCTCGTCGGGCGGCGGACGACGGAAATGGGGCCACACCTTCACCAGCCGCGGCAGCGCCAGCAGGACGAGCAGCGCCGGCCACGGCATCGCTCCTACCGCCACCACAACCGCGACAAGCACATAGAAGCCGACCATCATGCCGAGCGTCACGGCGCGGGCGCGAACCGCACCGAGGATCACCGGCACCGTCCGGATGCCCATTGGCCCGTCGTACGGGATCTTGTCGATGTGCTTGCCCATCAGCACCGTCGTGCACAACAACCCGTATGGAAGCGACGCCAGCACGATGTCCCATCCCACGGTGCCGACCGCGGAGTAGTAGGTGCCGCACACCATCAACGGACCCCAGACCACGAAGACGTCGGGTTCACCCAGGCCGCGCTTCTTCAGCCGCAGCGGGGGAGCCGTGTACGCGACACTCAGCAAGAATCCCGAAAGCGCGAAGGCGAGCACCGGCCAGCCGCGCGCGATCGTCAGCACCACGAGGATCGCCAGGTCGGCGAGATTGACCACCAGGATCGCGGTGACGAGTGTCCGGCGGCTGACGAGCCCGGAGAGTACCGGGTGTGGCGCGTACAGCGCGCGCGGGTAGGCGGCGCTGTCGGTCCCGGTCTGGGTGTCATACAGGTCGTTCATCAGGTTGTTCGCGACGTGCGCCAGCGTGATTCCCACGATCGCGAGGACGAGCCAGCGCCAATCGAGGCCAGGCTCGCCGATCGCGAGCAGCGCGGCGACCAGACCCGACACCAGGGTCATCGGCAGCACCGCTGCGCGAGTGACGACGATCCAGCGCGTGACCGCGTCAACCGGCCCGTCGGGTGGGGGGTTGGTGGTGCGCAGGGCGTACACCCATGACTTCAGCCGGGAGCCGGACCTCACCTCGGGCATGGTTCGATGTTAGGCCCGCCGGCCTCGCTTGCGTAGGCTCAGCTGCCGCTTGACCCGCTGCCACCGCTCGGTGATCTGAACGCGGTTGAGCTTGGTTCTCAGGCTGGCTTGATTCGTGACGCGGTCCCGGTGCGCACGGTGGAGCGGTCGTCGCCGAAGATCACGTCTCGGACCCAGTGGATGAGGTTTCGATCGCCCAGTGGCCGCGCAGCGAGACTGAGCGCCTCCAAGAGTTGCTGTGCGCCGCCGACGACGCGCGGCTGGCGATGGAGCTGTCCAAACGCGAACTCGAGTTCATGGAGAAGGCTACGGGAAAGTTATTATCGGCGTTGAACGCACCGTCGATCTTACGGTTCCCGTTGAGCGGGGCCAACACCGAACGGGACGACTTCTGATGAACCAGCCAGTGCCCCCGAAGCTGACCGAGGAAATATGCAGCACTCCCCGATCGAAGCGGCTGGGTGCAGCATTTCGTCAGGTCTCTTCGATCGATTACATCGTGATCGGGTCGGGGGCGAGCGGGCTGGCCTGTGCGGCGGTGCTGGCCAAAATGGGGAAAAAGGTGGTGGTGCTGGAGCAGCACTATACCGCCGGCGGATTCACCCATTGTTTTGAGCATGGCGGCTATGAATTCGGTACCGGCGTACATTATGTCGGAGATTTGCGAAAAGGAAGTATCATCCGGCGGGTTTTCGACTTCGTCTCGAATGGCGAACTGCGGTGGACGGACATGGGCGCGGTCTACGACCAGTACCGGATCGGCAAAAAGACCTACGATGTGGTCGCCGGGAAGGCGGGGTTCGTACAAGAATTCGTGAAGAATTTTCCCTCCGAATCGGCGGCCATCGATCTTTATCTGAAGAAAGTCAAGCGAGTCGGTCGGTGGACACAGTCCGTCTTTGTTTTCGAGAAATTGCTTCCCCTTCGGACGGCCACGTTGGTGCGACCACTGATCCATCTCGTGAGACCCACTTACGCAAATGAGAGCTTGGCGAGTGTCGTGCAATCTGTTACGGATGATCGAGAGCTGGCCTCGGCGCTCGTGGGTCAATGGGGTGGCTGCGGCACGCCTCCGGCGAGAATGTCCTTTCTCATGCACGCCGGAGCGGTTACGCACTATCTCAACGGCGGTTATTACCCAGAAGGGGGACCATCGCAAATCGCCCGAAGCATCATTCCGGTCATTGAGCGGGCGGGCGGCCATGTGTTCGTCGGTGCGCCGGTTGCGGACCTGCTAATAGAGGGTAAGACCGCTGTCGGTGTGCGACTCCGCAACGGAACGAAGATCTGCGCCAACCATGTTATTAGCTCCATCGGCCTGCTGAACAGCTGCCATGATCTGTTTGACGATGCCGCCCGGGAGAAGGTTAAGTTCGCGGCGCGCAGCCAGGAGTTAGACGTCAGCAGCGCGCATATCGGGTTGTACTTGGGTCTGACAAAAACCGCCGAAGAGCTCAACTTACCCAAGACGAACATTTGGATTCAGCCGGATGCCGATCATGATCTCTCGTACGAGAATCATTGGCGGGATATCGACGCCGAATTTCCCTTGGTCTTCGTAACCTTCCCTTCGGCGAAAGATCCGCTATTTCAAGACCGGCACCCGGGGCGGGCGACCATCGAGGTTGTGGTGCCTACCAACCACGCGCATTTCAGCCGGTGGCTGGGGACGACTTGGCAAAAGCGCGGAGACGAGTATCTGGCGCTGAAGCAGAACTTGTACGAACGAATCATGAGTAAAGTCTTCGAAGTCGTCCCACAAATCGACGGAAATATCGATATTGCCATACTCTCGACCCCGCTGACGACTCGATACTTCAATGCCTCACAGCACGGAGAAATCTACGGTCTGGCGCACACCCCGTATCGCTACGAACAGACGTGGTTGCGGGCCCGAACACCGATCAAGAACTTCTATTTGACCGGCCAAGACACCTTCTTCATGGGCATCGGACCATCAGCGGTCAGCGGCGTGCTCACCGCTGTACAGTCACTGGGCGTGGTGGACCGCGCTCGACTGCTGTTGAAGCTCCGGCGTGATACCTAACTAAACCATGACCGGCTTCGCGGAGAGCTTCGACTGGTGGATCTGGCTGTTTATCACGGCGGGTGCGCTGTACCTGCTCGTCCAAGTAGCTCGGCTCAAACCTAATTTGAGTAGTCGGTCGAATTTTCGACGCGCACAGCTTGTCTGTATTGTGACGGTATTCGCATGGATCGTGCTGGCCACCGCCTTCTCCCGGCGCGATCTCGGATTCCCGCCGGATCGAACCGAGCTGTACGACAACGACTTCATCACTTTCTGGTATGTACCTTTCATCGTTTACGGGCCGCTGATGGTGTTCTTGCTTGCGAGAAAGAGGATTCCCGCATTCGCCGTCATTTGTTGCGAGGTGAGCTTGCCGGCCATCGTCGGGTCGCAACTCTATCGAATCGTAGGGGTCTACTTCACCGTGCAGGCATTGCGAGGTGTCTTCCCATGGGTGATTGGAATACCGGTTGGCATTAGCGCCGTCATTGTGGGCGTCACCGCGGTGCCGCTGGCCTACCGATTGAAAAAATCGCCGGAGAGGAGCAAAAATATCACCCTGGTGTGGAACTGCTTCGGCTTGGCATATTTCACCTATGCAATCTGGATGTCGATCCTGGCGACTACACCATTAATTGATCTCCATCCGGATCCTGTCGACGTTTTTCGTTTCCCACTGTCTTACATAGTGGCGTTCGGACTGCCCTTTTCCACAATATTGCATGTGATCATCTTTTCCCGGTTAAGAAATCTTTCAGCACGAATTGCTGCGTAGGTGGACAGGCGAGCCAGTCGTGCCGCACGCCGATGCGCCACACCCGAGCCAGTCGCTCACCGGGTAGCACGGTCTTACTGCTGCGATCGGCCCCGTCGTCGGTCAGCAGCACCCGCGCTGAGCTTCGCGCCTACGGGAGACGTGTTACGGGTATTGTGCGAGTGTCGGAAAAATGTAACACTAGCCGCATGCCCGACACCCATGTCGTCACCAATCAAGTGCCGCCGCTGGAGAATCACAACCCCGCCACGTCGCCGGTACTCGTCGAGGCGCTGATCCGCGAGGGCGGGCAGTGGGGGCTCGACGAGGTCACCGAACTGGGCGCACTGTCCGGCTCGGCGCAGGCGCAGCGCTGGGGAGAGCTCGCCGATCGCAACCGCCCGATTCTGCGCACCCACGACCGCTACGGACACCGCGTGGACGAGGTGGAGTATGACCCCGCCTACCACGAGCTCATGCGGGTGGCCGTCGGTCACGGTCTGCACGCCGCGCCGTGGGCCGACGACCGCCCCGGCGCGCACGTCGTCCGGGCCGCGAAAACCAGCGTGTGGACGCCCGAACCCGGACACATCTGCCCGATCTCGATGACGTACGCCGTCGTGCCCGCGCTGCGCTTCAACGCCGAACTCGCCGCCACCTACGAACCCCTGTTGACCAGCCGGAATTACGACCCCGAACTCAAGGTGCCCGCGACGAAACCCGGCATCACCGCCGGCATGTCGATGACCGAGAAACAGGGCGGCTCCGACGTCCGTGCCGGCACCACACAGGCGACGCCCAGCGCCGACGGCAGCTACTCGCTCACCGGCCACAAATGGTTCACGTCCGCGCCGATGTGCGACGTCTTCCTGGTCCTTGCCCAAGCGCCGGGCGGTCTGTCCTGCTTCTTTTTGCCGCGGGTGCTGCCGGACGGTACCCGCAATCGGATGTTCCTGCAGCGGTTGAAGGACAAGCTCGGCAACCACGGAAACGCCTCCAGCGAGGTGGAGTACGACGGCGCGACCGCCTGGCTGGTGGGCGAGGAGGGCCGCGGCGTCGCGACGATCATCGAGATGGTCAACCTCACCCGCCTGGACTGCACGCTCGGTAGCGCTACCAGCATGCGCAACGGGCTGACCCGCGCGATCCACCACGCCCAGCATCGAAAGGCGTTCGGCGCCTACCTGATCGACCAGCCGCTGATGCGCAATGTGCTCGCGGACCTGGCGGTCGAGGCGGAAGCCGCGACGATTGTCGCGATGCGGATGGCGGGCGCCACCGACAACGCCAGCCGAGGCGACGAGACCGAGGCGCTGCTGCGTCGCATCGGCCTGGCCGCCAGCAAGTACTGGGTGTGCAAGCGGGCCACCGCCCATGCGGCCGAGGCGATGGAGTGTTTGGGCGGCAACGGCTACGTCGAAGAGTCCGGCATGCCCCGCCTGTACCGCGAGGCGCCGCTGATGGGCATCTGGGAGGGCTCGGGCAACGTCAGCGCACTGGACACGTTGCGCGCCATGGCAACTCGCCCCGAGTGCATCGACGTGCTGTTCGACGAGCTCGCCAAGACGGCGGGCCACGACCGTCGGCTCGACGCCCATGTCGATCGGCTCAAGCCGCAACTGGGCGACGTGGACACCATCGCCTACCGTGCTCGCAAGGTCGCCGAGGACATCTGCCTGGCGCTGCAGGGCTCGCTTCTGCTGCGCCACGGTCATCCCGCGGTGGCCGAGGCGTTCCTGGCCACCCGGCTTGGCGGCGAGTGGGGCGGCGCCTACGGCACCATGCCGACGGGTCTCGACGTCGCACCGATCATCGAGCGGGCGATGGTCAAGGGATGACCCACGCGATCAAGCAGGTGGACTTCGACAACCTCAAGACGATGACCTACGAGGTCACCGATCGGGTTGCCCGAATCACGTTCAATCGCCCCGAGAAGGGCAACGCGATCGTCGCCGACACGCCGCTGGAACTGTCGGCACTCGTGGAACGCGCCGACCTTGACCCCAACGTCCACGTGATCCTCGTGTCCGGTCGTGGCGAGGGCTTCTGTGCCGGCTTCGATCTCAGCGCGTACGCCGACCGCACGTCGTCGGCGGGCGGGGGAGATTCATACCGGGGCACCGTGCTGGACGGTAAGACGCAGGTGATCAATCACCTGCCCGACCAGCCGTGGGATCCGATGATCGACTACCAGATGATGAGCCGATTCGTCCGCGGGTTCTCCGCCCTGATGCACGCCGACAAGCCGACCGTGGTGAAGATCCACGGCTACTGCGTCGCCGGTGGCACGGACATCGCGCTGCATGCCGACCAGATCATCGCCGCGGCCGACGCGAAGATCGGCTATCCGCCCACCCGGGTTTGGGGGGTGCCGGCCGCGGGGATGTGGGCACATCGGCTCGGCGATCAGCGCGCGAAACGCCTTCTGCTGACCGGGGATTGCCTCACCGGCAAGCAGGCCGCCGAGTGGGGTTTAGCGGTCGAGGCGCCAGAGCCCGAAGACCTCGACGAACGCACTGAGCGGCTCGTCGAACGCATCGCGGCGGTGCCCGTCAACCAGTTGATCATGGTCAAGCTGGCCATGAACACCGCCCTGTACCAGCAGGGGGTGGCGACCAGCGCGATGGTCAGCACCGTGTTCGACGGCGTCGCGCGGCACACCCCCGAAGGGCACGCCTTCGTCGCCGATGCGGTGGAACACGGCTTCCGGGAAGCGGTCCGGCACCGCGACGAACCGTTCGGCGATCACGGCCGACGCGCGTCGGGAGTCTGACAGTGGCTCACCGCTCGTCTCCGCTGACCGCACGAAGCGTGGTGCTGTCCGTGCTGCTCGGTGCGCACCCGGCCTGGGCCACCGCCGCCGAGTTACTGCGGCTCACTGCGGATTTCGGCCTGCGGGAGTCGACGGTTCGGGTTGCGCTGACCCGGCTGGTCGGCTCGGGCGACCTGGTCCGCTCCGCCGATGGCTACCGCCTCTCCGATCGGCTGATGGCCCGGCAGTGCCGCCAGGACGAAGCGATGCGGCCCCCACATCAAGCCGTGGCACGGCACCTGGACCACCTTGGTGATCACCACGGTGGGCGTCGACCCCCGGACCCGCGCGGCGCTGCGAGCTGACGTTGCAGCAGAAGCGGTTCTCCGAACTCCGCGAGGGTGTGTGGATGCGGCCCGACAACCTGGATGTGACGCTGCCGGACGACATCTCCGAGCGCGCGCGAATACTACGCGCCACCGATGATGCGCCGGCCGAACTGGCCCGTCGGCTGTGGGATCTACAAGGTTGGGCGCTCACCGCCCGCGAGCTGCTCGACGACATGGCCCGCGCATCCGATACCGCCGGCCGGTTCGTCGTCGCTGCCGGGATGGTGCGTCACCTGCTCAGCGACCCAGTTCTGCCCGACGAGCTGCTGCCCGCGGCATGGCCCGGTAACGACCTGCGCGACAGTTACTTTCGCTTCGCCGACGAGCTGGCGAAGCGGCGAGATCACAATCAACCCGCGGAATTGGTGGAGGCTGCCAGGTGAGCGACGACGTACGAGTAGAACGCACCGGTCCCGTCACGACGGTCATCCTGAACCGGCCGCACGCCCGCAATGCCGTCAACGGACCGACCGCTGCGGCGCTGTACAAAGCATTCGAGGACTTCGACGCCGACGACTCGGCGGCTGTCGCGGTGCTCTGGGGCGATCACGGAACATTCTGCGCCGGAGCCGATTTGAAGTCCTTCGGCACGCCCGAGGCGAATGTTCTCCACCGCACCGGCCCCGGGCCCATGGGTCCGACCCGGATGACGTTGTCCAAGCCGGTGATCGCTGCGGTCAGCGGCTACGCCGTCGCCGGTGGACTCGAGCTGGCGCTGTGGTGCGATCTTCGGGTTGTCGAGGAGGGCGCGGTGTTCGGGGTGTTTTGCCGACGGTGGGGAGTGCCGTTGATCGACGGCGGCACGATTCGCCTGCCGCGCCTAATCGGGCAGAGCCGTGCGATGGACTTGATCCTCACGGGCCGGCCGGTGGACGCCGCCGAGGCGCACGCGATCGGTCTGGCCAACCGTGTTGTGCCCAAGGGCCAGGCGCGCCAAGTCGCCGAGGAGCTGGCCGCCGAACTTGCGGCGCTGCCCCAGCAGTGCCTGCGCAGCGACCGGCTGTCGCTGCTCAATCAGTGGGGGGAATCCGAGGCGGACGCCATCGACTTCGAGTTCGGCAGCATCTCGCGAGTCGCCGCTGAGGCGTTGGAGGGTGCCGGCCGATTCGCTTCGGGCGCCGGCCGGCACGGCGCGCCGGCCTGAACTCAAATGAAGCTCAGCCCTTGGTGATCTTGTTGCTGTCGCTGGTGTTGTCGATCTCCGGCTCACCGCTGCGGTAGGTGATCGTGTTGTTGATCCCGCCGACGCGGATGTCCTTGTTGACCGTGTCCATCGTGACCTTGTTGTCGTTGCCGCCCACGTTCACCGACGCGCACGTGCCCTTGACGGTCAGCGTGTTGTTCGATCCGCCGATGTTGAGCGACTTGCCATCGGCGCAGTCGAGTTCCGTGGTGGTGCCGACCGACAGGTAATTGATCGTGTTGCCCAGTTCGACCTGCGCGCCTGGGCTTCCCACTGTTGCCGTCGGAGCGTTGGTGTCCTTGCTCTCCGAGCCGCAACCGGCCAGCGCGATCGCGGTGGCCACCGCGGCGACGCCGAACAGAGCGGGCACGTTCACGCAGGTGTCCAGCTGACGCGGTTGGTCATACCCAGTTCACGGCCGCGGTCCCAGATGCGCGGCGCGCCGTTGTGGAACAGGACCGTCTGGTCCCAGCCGTAGACGAGGACGTTGTCGATGATCGTGTCGGCAACGACGGTATGGCCCGAGCCCTGCACGGTCACTCCCCAGCACACTCCCTTGGCGGTGATGATGTTGTTGGCCCCGTTGAGCAGAAGCACGGCATTGTTGCAGTCGATTACGCGTTCCAGACCGACGCCGTAGATGTGCGTGTCGCCGTTCCCCCCGCACCTTCGCCCGGTCATCGTCGGGTCCGGGCACTGGCCGTTCGCAGGTGGGGCTACCGCCAGGGGCAAGACAAGGCACGCCGACGCGGTGAGGTATACGGCGGTCCGAGCGAGTTTGCACGTCATGCTGGCCCCCTTGGTCGACGAGCCCGATGGGCAAAGCGTACGTGGCCGCGGTCGCCTGCGGTGTACATTGGCCACTTTCCGGACGTCATGGCGGTTGGCTCGCGCCCGCCGGTGGCGCTCACTACCGTGAGAGCGGTGAGCAGGCTCGTGGTGGTGCTCGTGTCGCTGCTGGTAGGGACAGTCGCCTGTACGCGGGTCGTACCCGGCACGCCGGAGCGTGCCACCGTCGGTGTCGGCGCTTCCGATCGGGGCTACGGGTTCGCCGAGGACCGCTGCGGGTTACTGCTCGACGGTACGGTCCAAGAGATCGTGGGCGCCAAGGATGTGGTACGGGCCTACAGCGGGGCGGTGTGCCAGTACCTGCTGCGGCGCGGGCCGGCGGTCACCGACGTGACGTTCTTCTGGTTCGAATCGGGCACGCTGGAGCGCGAGCGGTCGGTGGCGAGTCAGCGCAATGCGCAGATCACCGACGTCGTGGTGCAGCGACACGACGGGTTTCTTGCCCGGTCAGGCAGCGGGTGCGCGGCCACCGCCGCCACCAACCCCGGCGTGGCCAGCTGGTGGGTGCAGTTCCGTGGCGAGGCGGGCAGCGACCCGTGCGCGACGGCGCAGAAATTGCTGGACAAGACGTTGTCGGCGGATCTGTGATGCCGCGTCATCACACGCTGTGCGCCGTCCTCACCACGTTGGCGGTTGCGGGCACGGCGTGCGCCGCGGAGTCCGGGTCACCCCGTGAGGGCACGCCGGGGGGCGTCGGCGGTTTTCGCAGCGGCGAGTGCAACCTCGTGTCCGACCAGGACATCAACCAGTTCGGCGGCGCCGGAAGGTTCATCAAGGTGCTCGTCAACGACGTTGGCTGCTTCTGGCAGGAGGACATGCTCTTCGGGTCGATTGGCGACGGAATGGGCATCTCGACCTGGTGGTATCGCGGGAGCGATTTGGACTCCGAGCGCAAACTCGAGACGGAGTCGGGGCGCACGCTCAAAGAGGTGTCCGTCAACGGCAACGAGGGCTTCGAGGCGTTCGATGCCAATGCCTGCAGTGTCTACGTGGCCAAGGACGGCGACGTCATCGCGTGGTCGATACAAACGTTGAATCCCGCGACGTTTCCTGACCTGTGCGCGATCGTGCGGCCGCTGGCGCAGCTGACACAGGATCGGATTCGCTGAGCGGCTAGAGTTTCGCTGACCCTTGTCGAGGGTTGGCGTGGAAAGGCGACACCATGGCAGCTGAGCCAGAGTCGCGGCCGGCGAACCGGTCGCGCGCGGCTCGCGCGCCGCGCTCGACGAAGCTCAGCCGCGACGTCATCGTCAACGCGGCGCTTACGTTCCTGGACCGCGAGGGCTGGGACGCGCTGACGATCAACGCGCTCGCCGCCCAGCTCGGCACCAAGGGCCCGTCGCTCTATAACCACGTCAGCAGCCTCGACGACCTGCGGCGCTCTGTGCGCAAACGGGTGATCGGCGACATCATCGAGATGCTCGGCACGGTCGGGCAGGGCCGTACTCGCGACGACGCCGTGTTGGTGATGGCCGGGGCGTACCGCAGCTACGCCCATCACCACCCGGGCCGGTATTCGGCGTTTACCCGCATGCCGCTGGACGGCGGCGACGACCCCGAGTACACAGCCGTGGCCCGCGCGACCGCCGAACCGGTGATCGCGGTATTGGCGTCGTACGGGCTGGACGGCGAGGACGCGTTCTACGCCGCGATCGAGTTCTGGGCGGCCCTGCACGGCTTCGTTCTGCTGGAGATGACGGGTGTGATGGGCGACATCGATGTCGACGCGGTGTTCTCCGACATGGTGCTGCGGCTGGCGACCGGCATGGAGCGGCGATAAGGTCCTGACCGCCGAGATAGCAGCCAGGGTGGTGATCTGTGCACCGACCACAGCCATGGTGGCTATTTCGGCGGTCTGACCTCGTCTGACCTGGGCTTAGCCGCCGCTCGTCGAGTTTGTTTCACGCGCAGGCGCCCTGGTATCGTGGTGGTTCGCGCCTGGCCGAAACGGCGCCTGCGGCGACACGTGGGTGCATGCCGGGCCAATTCGCATGTCTACGGTGCAACGGTTTCGGCCGCCACAGGCGCATGCGACACGCCCGGGTCCGGGATAGGAGGACCGGGGCAAAACCGCAGTACGAAGACCTGAAAGAACGCACGATAGAGCCACACACAGAAAGCCGGTAGATGCCAACCATCCAGCAGCTGGTCCGCAAGGGGCGCCGCGACAAGGTCGCCAAGGTGAAGACCGCCGCGCTCAAGGGCAGCCCCCAGCGCCGCGGGGTGTGCACACGCGTCTACACCACCACGCCGAAGAAGCCGAACTCGGCGCTTCGGAAGGTGGCCCGCGTCAAGCTGACCAGCCAGGTCGAGGTCACCGCCTACATCCCGGGCGAAGGCCACAACCTGCAGGAGCACTCGATGGTGCTGGTGCGCGGCGGCCGTGTGAAGGACCTGCCGGGCGTGCGCTACAAGATCATCCGCGGCTCGTTGGACACCCAGGGTGTGAAGAACCGGAAGCAGGCCCGCAGCCGCTACGGCGCCAAGAAGGAGAAGAGCTGATGCCCCGTAAAGGGCCCGCGCCCAAGCGCCCGCTGGTCAACGATCCCGTCTACGGGTCGCAGCTGGTCACCCAGCTGGTCAACAAAATTCTGCTCAAAGGGAAGAAGTCGCTGGCCGAAAGCATTGTTTATGGTGCGCTCGAGCAGGCCAGGGACAAGACCGGCGCCGATCCGGTGATCACGCTCAAACGTGCAATGGACAACGTCAAGCCCGCGTTGGAGGTTCGCAGCCGACGCGTGGGCGGGGCGACTTATCAGGTGCCTGTCGAGGTGCGGCCCGACCGGTCTACCACGTTGGCCCTGCGCTGGCTGGTGGGTTATGCCCGCCAGCGTCGGGAGAAGACGATGGTCGAACGGCTGGCCAACGAGATCCTCGACGCCAGCAACGGCCTGGGCGCCTCGGTCAAGCGCCGCGAGGACACGCACAAGATGGCTGAGGCAAACCGGGCCTTCGCGCACTACCGCTGGTGAGTCCACGCAGCCGGCGGCGCTCGGAGCCGCAAGGCCGGCGACATCCAGCGGAGAGCCGCATGGCGGCGACCTCCAACGGAAGCGGCCGCCGAGCGTAACAACAACAGCAAGCAAGCGAGCTATCGAAAGAGTGGGAAGAAGACTTCTGTGGCACAGAAGGACGTTTTGTCCGACCTGAGCAAGGTCCGAAACATCGGCATCATGGCGCACATCGATGCCGGCAAGACGACGACGACTGAGCGCATCCTCTTCTACACCGGCATCAACTACAAGATGGGCGAGGTCCACGAGGGCGCCGCCACGATGGACTTCATGGAGCAGGAGCAGGAGCGAGGGATCACGATCACCTCCGCTGCGACCACGACGTTCTGGAATGGCAATCAGATCAACATCATCGACACGCCTGGGCATGTTGATTTCACCGTCGAGGTGGAGCGCAGCTTGCGGGTGCTCGACGGCGCCGTCGCGGTGTTCGACGGCAAGGAGGGTGTCGAGCCGCAGTCCGAGCAGGTGTGGCGGCAGGCCGACAAGTACGACGTTCCGCGGATCTGCTTCGTCAACAAGATGGACAAGGTCGGCGCCGACTTTTACTTCTCGGTGCGCGCGATGGAGGAGCGTCTCGGCGCCAAGGCGGTGCCGATCCAGCTGCCGATCGGCTCGGAGAGCGAGTTCGAGGGCGTCGTCGACCTGGTCGAGATGAACGCGAAGGTGTGGCGCGGCGAGACAAAGCTCGGCGAGACGTACGACACGATTGACATCCCGGCCGAGTTGGCCGAGCAGGCCGACGAGTACCGGACGAAGCTCCTCGAAGTGGTCGCCGAGACCGACGAGGAGCTGCTGGAGAAGTACGTCGGCGGCGAGGAGATGACCGTCGAGGAGATCAAGGGTGCGATCCGCAAGTTGACGATCACCTCGGAGATCTACCCGGTGCTGTGCGGCAGCGCGTTCAAAAACAAGGGTGTCCAGCCGATGCTGGATGCGGTGGTCGACTATCTGCCATCGCCGCTGGATGTGCCACCCGCGATCGGTCATGCGCCCAACAAGGAGCACGAGGAGGTCGTACGGTACGCGACCACCGACGAGCCGTTCTCGGCGCTGGCGTTCAAGATCGCCTCGCACCCGTTCTTCGGCAAGCTGACCTACATCCGCGTCTACTCCGGGACAGTGGACTCCGGCAGCCAGGTCATCAACGCCACCAAGGGCAAGAAGGAACGGCTGGGCAAGCTGTTCCAGATGCACTCCAACAAAGAGAACCCGGTGGACCGCGCCTCGGCCGGCCACATCTACGCGGTGATCGGCCTGAAGGACACCACCACCGGCGACACGCTCTCCGACCCGAATCATCAGGTCGTCCTCGAGTCGATGACGTTCCCCGATCCGGTGATCGAGGTGGCCATCGAGCCGAAGACCAAGAGCGACCAGGAGAAGCTGTCGGCCTCGATCCAGAAGCTCGCCGAGGAGGACCCGACCTTCAAGGTGCACCAGGATTCCGAGACCGGACAGACGGTGATCGGCGGCATGGGCGAGTTGCACCTCGACATCCTGGTGGACCGCATGCGCCGCGAGTTCAAGGTCGAGGCCAACGTCGGCAAGCCACAGGTGGCGTACAAGGAGACCATCCGCAGCCAGGTGCGGAACGTCGAGTACACCCACAAGAAGCAGACGGGTGGCTCGGGGCAGTTCGCGAAGGTCATCATCACCATCGAGCCGTTCACCGGCGAGGACGGTGCGACCTACGAGTTCGAGAACAAGGTCACCGGTGGCCGCATCCCGCGTGAGTACATCCCGTCGGTGGATGCCGGTGCGCAGGACGCCATGCAGTACGGCGTGCTGGCCGGCTACCCGCTGGTGAACCTGAAGGTGACGCTGCAAGACGGCGCCTACCATGACGTCGACTCATCGGAGATGGCGTTCAAGATCGCCGGCTCGCAGGCGCTGAAGAAGGCGGCCGCCGCGGCCAAGCCGGTGATTCTGGAACCCATCATGGCCGTCGAGGTGACGACGCCCGAGGACTACATGGGCGACGTGATCGGCGACCTGAACTCCCGCCGTGGTCAGATCCAGGCCATGGAGGAGCGCGGTGGTGCGCGCGTCGTGAAGGCGCATGTGCCGCTGTCGGAGATGTTCGGCTACGTCGGCGACCTGCGGTCGAAGACACAGGGTCGGGCAAACTACTCCATGGTGTTTGACTCGTACGCTGAAGTCCCGGCGAACGTGTCGAAGGAGATCATCGCGAAGGCGACGGGTCAGTGAGAATCGAGGCCGCTCGCGGCCGAGGCTCGGAGCTGACCCGGAGTCGAGCAATGGGCGCCGCGAAGGCGACGGGTCAGTAAATCCTGACCCGTCGGCTTGGCGGGACCGCACAACTGCAAAGATCAACACTGCTGTCACAAGCACTAACAGAAGTCCAGGAGGACAACACAGTGGCGAAGGCGAAGTTCCAGCGGACGAAGCCGCACGTCAATATCGGGACCATCGGTCACGTTGACCACGGCAAGACCACGCTGACCGCGGCGATCACCAAGGTTCTGCACGAAAAGTTTCCCGATTTGAACGAGTTCAGCGCATTCGACCAGATCGACAATGCGCCCGAGGAGCGTTCGCGCGGCATCACGATCAACATCTCCCACGTGGAGTACCAGACCGAGAAGCGTCACTACGCGCACGTCGACGCCCCGGGCCACGCCGACTACATCAAGAACATGATCACCGGCGCTGCCCAGATGGACGGCGCGATCTTGGTGGTCGCCGCCACTGACGGCCCGATGCCGCAGACCCGCGAGCATGTGTTGCTGGCCCGCCAGGTGGGTGTGCCCTACATCCTGGTCGCGCTGAACAAGGCGGACGCCGTCGACGACGAGGAGCTGCTCGAGCTCGTCGAGATGGAGGTCCGCGAGCTGCTGGCCAACCAGGAGTTCGACGAGGACGCTCCCGTCATTCGGGTCTCGGCGCTCAAGGCGCTCGAGGGCGACGAGAAGTGGGTCCAGAGCGTCGAGGAGCTCATGGCGGCGGTCGACGAGTCGATCCCGGACCCGGTCCGTGAAACCGACAAGCCGTTCCTGATGCCGGTTGAGGATGTGTTCACGATCACCGGCCGCGGCACCGTGGTCACCGGTCGTGTCGAGCGCGGCATCATCAACGTCAACGAGGAAGTCGAGATCGTCGGCATCCGTCCGTCGACGACGAAGACCACCGTCACGGGCGTGGAGATGTTCCGCAAGCTGCTCGACCAGGGCCAGGCCGGTGACAACGTCGGTCTGCTGCTGCGTGGTGTCAAGCGCGAGGACGTCGAGCGCGGCCAGGTCATTGTCAAGCCGGGCACGACCACACCGCACACCGAGTTCGAGGGCAGCGTGTACATCCTGTCCAAGGACGAGGGCGGCCGGCACACACCGTTCTTCAACAACTACCGTCCGCAGTTCTACTTCCGCACCACCGACGTGACCGGTGTGGTGACGCTGCCGGAGGGCACCGAGATGGTGATGCCCGGTGACAACACCAACATCTCGGTGAAGCTGATCCAGCCCGTCGCCATGGACGAGGGCCTGCGCTTCGCGATCCGTGAGGGCGGCCGCACCGTCGGCGCCGGCCGGGTCACGAAGATCAACAAGTGATCTGATTCATCAACGCTCAAACGGCGTCCACCCGAGAGGGTGGGCGCCGTTTGGCTTTCGCGAGCGTGAATCTATCGGCTCCGCAGAGGTTTCAGCTTCGGGAGTTGGCCGTCCGGGCAATCCACCTCATGCGACGTCGGCTGCTTCACCGCCCCCCACGCGCGGACGCATTCATGTCTATCACCATGGACATCGAATCATCACTTGATGTTCATGGTGATCGACTGAATACACGCATGCAGGTACGAGATGTGCGTACGTCGGGAGGCGAAGTCCGCCACTCGCGACGCGATCCTCCAGGGAGCGATCGAGAACTTTCATGGCTGAGAAATCGTTGCGTTCACGCTGGCCGCCTGTGGCGGATCGCGCCGACGTGTCGGTCAAGACTGGGCCGCGGCATTTCGGCAGTCGGGAAGGGCTAATCGACGCCTGCTGGTCGCGGGTGCACCACGAGGTATTGGTATCGCCCTGCAGCGCAGTCGACCGCCAGGAGTTGTGAAGATCCTGTTTGCCGTGGGGACGGCGGTGGTGCGCCTGAGCGGCACCGCACCTCTCGGTACGGAAAACAGTGGTCGTTGCAGTCGTCGGTGCGCGGCGGAGCTCGACGACATGCGCGGCTGCGCAGAGGTTTACCACGTCCGCGTCGTCTGGCAAGGCGCGCGACGGGTGCCCCCCAGAACCTGTCGTTGCGGGCCAGCAGAATCTCGTCGCGCTGCGGGTCGATGTTCTCCACGCCGGAACTGGCCGCCCGTCACCGGCTGCACCCGTAGCAGACCGGCGGCGAACCCGCCCGGCACATCCTGAAGATGAAGGCCGGCGAGAGGTCGGTGAATAACTCCCGCCCCGCCGGATACGGCTGCTAAAGTCACCACCGCCTGCTTGCCGCCGTCGATCGACTGCACCCCGGTCAACAGTCGTCGCCCGCTGGATCCACCACCCTCGGCTCGCTGACCATCTGCCGACACAGCAACCCAAGTCGTCGGCGCCGATCGGCGCGATGTCCGTCCCCTGCGCCTCCAGCGGAGGATTTCCACGCCGAACCGGTACCGTCGCGCCCGATGCTGAGCCACGAGACGCCTCGCCTGATGTTCGTGCAGGCCCATCCCGACGCCGCGACACCGCACCAGGTTCACCATGGCTGCCCGGCGCCGGCAGCAACTCGGCGCCCTCACTCTGAGGATATATGACCGACCACTGTGACCGACCGCAGAGTTCAGCCGCGGGAGGACGAACGCTTTGCAGGCATCGTCGCCGACGCGGCGGTGAGTGAAGACGAGCAGACGCGGCGCTGGCTGGACGTGAATCGGCCCCCTCCGGTCGGGAGGGGGCGATTCGTTCGGTTGGTGAATCCGGCTCGCTACCTCAAGCGACTCCGGATGCCGTCAGCTGTCGGGGCTGCTGTCGCCGCCAGGTCTCGTAAAGGGGCTCGGCAACTCCGACGCATTCGGAACCGGCCACAGCAAACCGCCCTCCTGCCACGCCCCCCGCCCTGGTGGCGAGTGGCTGGCTGGAACGGAATCCGCGCAGCGGATCGCGCGCCGGTCAGCGCGCGGTGACCACATTGGTGACCAGTCCGCGGCGTCGGCGGAGACGTGGGTGCCGCTGCCACGGGAAGCCGTGACCTCCACCACAACACAAGACGGAACGGGGAGCCTCCGAAGAGACTCCCCGCCCGGTGTCACCTACCGTCAGTGGTGCTTTGGCGGTTGCGGCACGCTGTTGTACGAGTTGATCGTCGTGGTCTTGACGACCGTGGTGGTCTTCGACGTATTGAACGAATTCGCACCGGTGTTGACGATGTTGTTCGACAACGCGCCGTCCAGAATGCTCACCTTCACCACGATGGTGTTGCCCGACGCCACCTTGACCGTGTTGCCGTTGAGCACCCTGAGGCCGTTCAGGTTGCCGCTGGCGATCTTGTTGCCGTTGAGCGCACTCACCTTGGTGGTGTTGACGGTGGCGGTTGAGCCGGGTGTCGACGGCCCGTTGTCGGCGGACGCCGTCCCGGCGAGCGCCAGCCCGCCACCCGTCATCGCCAGCGCGATGGCACTGCCTGCGACTAATTTCTTGACCTGCATTTTGTTTCCTCTACTGTTGATGTTGGACGAAGAACCTCTCCCCGTCCGTTTTCCTGCCCCGATATCGAGGGCAGGAGTCGAGTGGCCCAGACCCCTTTAGCCAGGGCCACTCAGGCTGTGCCGTGACTCAGCCGGTCCTGGGGCCTTCCTCACCGCCACCGGTAGCGCCGCCGTCGTCATCGGGCTGGGGCGGAGGAGAAGGCGGTTACCCTTCACGGCCTCGCGGGCATCCTTGAGTACCTGCTCCGGGTCCGAGCCGCCGAAGGGCGGTGGGTTACCCGGTTGAGGTCCTCGCCGACGCCTTCTTCGATTTCGGTCCAAGCCACACCCGCCGGCCCCACCAGCAGGCCCACCGGGGCTGCCAGCAGCATTGCACCGGCTGTTAACAGGCCGCCGATCAGGGTGCGTGCCCGCAGTGTATGGGTCTGTCCTGCTGCGCCAAGGTCGGTTCCTTCTTTGCTGGGATAACCGACGTGTATTTGTCCGATGACGAGCGCGGCTACGGTTGCCTGTGGGCGGGAGTAGTGCGCGCCCCTTTCGTCCTGGGCAGCGATAGGCCAGGATAACAGCTGTGATCCTGCCATCTTCACATCACCTCCACCGTGCCGTGTACACAAGGACATAGCGCAGAACTTCCATAGCATATATTAGCGGGCCGCCATTCAGCAAATAAATTTTCATTGCTGTGTCGAATGGCATCGTGGCGTCTAGCACCACAGGCGGTTGCGAACCTGCTGCGACCCCGGCCGTGATGTACGGACGGACAGCGCAGAGTTCAGCCGCGGGAGGACGAACGCTTTGCAGGCATCCTCGCCGACGCGGCGGTGAGTGAAGACGAGCAGACGCGGCGCTGGCTGGACGTGATCGGCCCCCTCCGGTCGGGAGGGGGCGATTGCGTTCGGTTGGTGAATCCGGCTCGCTACCTCAAGCGACTCCGGATGCCGTCAGCTGTGGGTGCTGCTGTCGCCGCCAGGTCTCGTAAAGGGGCTCGGGCAACTCCGACGCATTCGGAACCGGCCACAGCAAACCGCCCTCGTGGCGAGTGGGTGGCTGGGGCGAGAGGCGGCTTATAGGCTGCTTGTCGGAGCCTCTCGCAGCCCAGCCGACCCCCAGACCCCCACGTGACGCCGGAATTGTCGGCGTTTCGGTGCGGGCCAGCGCCCGCGCGTCTTTGCGGCTCGGCGGCCGCTCGGCATCGGGCGCCTCGCCCAGGCCACCACATGGAACGGAATCCGCGCAGCGGATCGCCGCCGGTCAGCGCCCGGTGACCACATTGTTGATCCAGTCCGCGGCGTCGGCGGAGACGTGGGTGCCGCTGCCACGGGAAGCCGTGACCTCCGCCACAACACAAGACGGAACGGGGAGCCTCCGAAGAGACTCCCCGCCCGGTGTCACCTACCGTCAGTGGTGCTTTGGCGGTTGCGGCACGCTGTTGTACGAGTTGATCGTCGTGGTCTTGACGACCGTGGTGGTCTTCGACGTATTGAACGAATTCGCACCGGTGTTGACGATGTTGTTCGACAACGCGCCGTTGGCGACGCTGAACGTCACCTTGATCTCGTTGCCCGACGCCACCTTGACCGTGTTGCCGTTGAACACCCTGAGGCCGTTCAGGTTGCCGCTGGCGATCTTGTTGCCGTTGGCGAGACTGACACTCGTCTTGTTGACGGTGACGGTTGAGCCGGGTGTCGACGGCCCGTTGTCGGCGGACGCCGTCCCGGCGAGCGCCAGCCCGCCACCCGTCATCGCCAGCGCGATGGCACTGCCTGCGACTAATTTCTTGACCTGCATTTTGTTTCCTCTACTGTTGATGTTGGACGAAGAACCTCTCCCCGTCCGTTTTCCTGCCCCGATATCGAGGGCAGGAGTCGAGTGGCCCAAACCCCTTTAGTCAGGGCCACTCAGGCTGTGCCGTGACTCAGCCGGTCCTGGGGCCTTCCTCACCGCCACCGGTAGCGCCGCCGTCGTCATCGGGCTGGGGCGGAGGAGAAGGCGGTTACCCTTCACGGCCTCGCGGGCATCCTTGAGTACCTGCTCCGGGTCCGAGCCGCCGAAGGGCGGTGGGTTACCCGGTTGAGGTCCTCGCCGACGCCTTCTTCGATTTCAGTTCCAAGCCACACCCGCCGGCCCCACCAGCAGGCCCACCGGGGCTGCCAGCAGCATTGCACCGGCTGTTAACAGGCCGCCGATCAGGGTGCGTGCCCGCAGTGTATGGGTCTGTCCTGCTGCGCCAAGGTCGGTTCCTTCTTTGCTGGGATAACCGACGTGTATTTGTCCGATGACGAGCGCGGCTACGGTTGCCTGCGGGCGGGAGTAGTGCGCGCCCCCTTTCGTCCTGGGCAGCGATAGGCCAGGATAACAGCTGTGATCCTGCCATCTTCACATCACCTCCACCGTGCCGTGTACACAAGGACATAGCGCAGAACTTCCATAGCATATATTAGCGGGCCGCCATTCAGCAAATAAATTTTCATTGCTGTGTCGAATGGCATCGTGGCGTCTAGCACAAGGCGGTTGAGAACCTGCTGCGACCCCGGCCGTGATGTACGGACGGACAGCCGTATGCATGAGGGACACCTTCCGGTTGTTGTGACATGAGAACCGGCTGAAGTTTACCTGAGAGAAAGCTGAGTAACGAAATCTGCGGCCGGGTGTGGGCGCGGTGGCGTATGCGTGAGCCCACCGACCAGCCCCTGTCCACCCCGCTAAACCCCGGCCCGGCTTGAGGTGCACGCGGCGCGCAGCAGGTTATGCGCGATCACCGCGCAGCCCAGCCAGGCGCAGTTGGCGGCGAACAGCCTGGGGATGTTCGCCAGCGGGCCGTCGATCAGATCGGCGAAGGTGGTTTCGATGATGGCGTGGCGGCGGTGGGTGATCTCGGCTCGGCGGTGGGCAACTCGGAGTTGGTCACAAAGGGGTGATGGCGCCACACCGCAAACAACGCATCCGGGTGGCGGGCGTCTTTGACGCGGCGCACGATCAGCCGCACGGTGATCGTGCGGCGGTGGCCCAGCCGCAGGGGTAGGGGAGGATCGGGTGATCGCCAGCATCGTGCGGCTACCCAACATCACGGCCCGCAAGCTCGTGGTGCTCGTCGATCCGGCCACCCAGGAATACCAAATCGATTGGGAGCGAAGCAGTCTCATCAACGGCCTGGTGCCGGCGCAGTTCACGGTCGAGCAGGACAACAAGACGTATGACCTGTCGGGACAGTCCGGCCCGCTGATGGAAATCCTGCAAATCCTCAAGGCGCACAACATTCCGCTGAACCGCATGGTCGATGACGTGCGTTCCAACCCGGGGGCGCGCCAGCAGCTGCAGGCGGTGGTCCGGCGGGCCGCAGGGCAGCAGGCCCAAGCGCCGGCGCCGACTCCGGCCGCTCACCAGGCGCCCGCCGCTCCGCTCTTCACGGCGCCCGAGCCGTCGATCGCGCAGCGCCTGCAGGAGCTGGAGACACTGCGCGCGACGGGTGCGGTGACCGACGCCGAATACACCGCCAAGCGCGCACAAATCATCTCGGAAATCTGACGACCGCTGGGGTGTGCCCGGGCGTGACGGGCGACTAGAACACGTTTCAATTCCGCTGCTAGCCTGATCGGCAGTCGACGGAAGGGACGTACATGGCGGCACAACCCGGCTCGTTGGAAGGACGAGTGGCGTTCATCACCGGCGCCGCGCGGGGACAGGGCCGTGCGCATGCCGTGCGTCTGGCCCAGGAGGGCGCAGACATCATCGCGATCGACATCTGCGCGCCGGTGTCGCCGTCGATTACCTACCCCGCCGCCACGCCCGAGGACCTCGACGAGACGGTGCGCGCCGTCGAGGCGGTCGGCCGCAAGATCCTGGCCCGTCAGGTCGACACGAGGGACGCCGCCGCGCAGCGGCAGGTGGTCGCCGACGGAGTGGAACAATTCGGTCGACTGGACATCGTGGTGGCAAACGCCGGCGTACTCGGCTGGGGTCGGCTGTGGGAGCTGTCCGAAGAGCAGTGGGACGTCGTCATCGAGGTGAACCTGTCGGGGACGTGGCGCACCATCCGCGCGGCGGTGCCCGCGATGATCGAGGCGGGCAACGGCGGATCCATCATCGTCGTCAGTTCGCCGGCAGGGCTCAAGGCGACTCCTGGCAACGGCCACTACTCCGCCTCCAAACAAGGTCTTGTGGCGCTGACGAATACGTTGGCCCTCGAGGTCGGCGAGTTCGGCATTCGGGTCAACTCGATCCATCCGTACTCGGTCGACACGCCGATGATCGAGCGCGAGGCGATGATGGAGATATTCAAGAAGCACCCCAGTTACCTACACAGCTTCGCGCCCATGCCGTTTCATCCCCGCGATCACGGTGGCAAGCGGCGCTTGGTCGAGTTCATGGCGCCGGAGGAAGTTTCCGACGTGGTGGCCTGGCTTGCCGGCGATGGTTCCGCCACGCTGTCCGGGAGCCAGATCGCCGTCGACCGCGGCGTGATGAAGTACTAGAGCTATCCCGGCAACACGAGAACCGGAACTGGGCTGTGCCGAATGATTTTCGCGCCGCGCGAGCCGAGAAACACCCGGGCGATCTCACCGCGAGGTGATGTACCCAGCGCGAGGATCTCGCCGTCCTCCCACTCCGCGGCGTCGAGCGCCTGGTCCCAGCCGTTGCCCGTAACCACTTGCAGCACAACGTCTTCGTCGACGATCCCGTCGGTTCTCAACTTGGTCAGTAATTCTCGGGCGTGCACGGCCCACGCCTCGAGGATGGAGTCCTCGGCGTGCAGTCCCACCTCAGGTGGATACATGGTCCGCCCGCGCACGGCGAATGTGATGACACGCATCGGCACGCCAAGGCGTTTCGCCAGAGCCGCAACACGCTGCACCACCGCGATCGACTCCGGTGTGCCGGGGTAGCCGGCGGTGATCCGCGACAGTGAGCCCTTGCGTGAACCGCGGTAGCCGCGAGGGCTGATGGCCAGCGGTACCGGCGACGAGTGCAGCAGCCGGTCGGCCGTCGAGCCGATCACCACCTGACCGAGCTGCCCGTTGGAAGAAGAGCCCAGCACCAGCACCCGTGCGTCGAGTTGCTCGACCACCTCGGTCAACCCGCCGGACACCGACCGATGCGCCCATTTGTGATAGGTGACGTCGATGCCTTCGGCCAGCGTGCCGAGGTACCGCTGTGCTTCCCGCGCGGAATCGGCGGCCAGTACTTCGGCCCACTGGGCGTACTCGGCATCGATCCTGGCCGGCGACGGTGCGGTCCACGGCTTTGGCACGATCGTCGCGACCGTGAGTGAAGTCTTCAGCGTTCGCGCCGCGCCAACCGCCAGGTGCAGCGCGGATAAGCCACCCTTGCCTGCCAGGTATCCGACGACGACCGTCATCACTCGTCCTTCGGCGGATGGCCGAACATGACGTCGTCTTCACCGGCAGCCGCGGTGGGAATGTAGCCGTCGCTGGCGCCGGGATTGAGCGCGCTGCGATGACGGGCCCACACCAGGTAGTAGATCAGCGCCACCGCGACCCACGCCCCGAATGCGAACCAGGTCTTCAATTGCAGGCTCGCGAGAATGTAGGCACACACCAGCACCGCAAGGACGGGCGTTACGGGGTACAGCGGCACCTTGAATCCGCGCGGCAGATCGGGCTCTCTCACCCGGAGCACGATCACGCCGATGGACACCACGATGAACGCGACCAGCGTGCCGATCGACACCATGTCGGCCAGATCGTCCAGCGGCACGAACCCCGCCAGCATCGCCACCACGATCGCGACGAGGACGGTGTTCCTGACCGGCGTCATGGTCCTCGGGTTGACCTTCGCGAATACCGAGGGCAGCAGGCCGTCGCGGCCCATTGCGAACAAAATGCGGGTCTGCCCGTACATGACCACGAGGGTCACCGAGAAGATCGAGATCACTGCACCGGCCGCGAGAACGGTACTGGCCGCGGTGTTTCCGGTGACGTTGTCGAGGATGACCGCCAGCCCGGCATCTTGTCCCTCGAAATCCTTCCAGGGCTGGGTGCCGAGCGCGGCGACAGCGACCAACACGTAGAGGCTGGTGACGATCAGCAGCGCGGCGATGATGGCGCGCGGCATGGTGCGCTGCGGATCCTTGACCTCGTCACCTGCGGTGGAGACCGCGTCGAGCCCAATATAGGAAAAGAAGATGCTGCCGGCGGCCAGGCTGATCCCGGTGATGCCGTAAGGGGCGAAGTCGGCAAAGTTGTTGTCGTCGAACGCGGTGAAGGCGATGGCGACAAACATCAACAGCACGCCAACCTTGATGACTACCATCACCGCGTTCACCTTGGCCGACTCGCTGGCACCGCGGATCAGCAACGTCGCGCACATGGCGACCAGGATCACAGCGGGCAGGTTGATCCACCCCATCGGCTGCCCCGGATCGACGTCATCCCATGGTGCGTGTGAAATCTGGTCTGGCAAGCCGACGCCGAAGATGTTCTCCAGCAGCTTGTTCAAATACTCACTCCATCCGACGGATACCGCCGAGGTCGACACGCCGTACTCGAGCAACAGGCAGGCGGCGACGCCGATCGCGACGAACTCACCGAGTGTGGTGTAGGCGTAGGAATACGTTGATCCTGAGACGGGTACCGCCGAGGCCATCTCGGCGTAGCAAAGCGCCGACAGCCCGGCGGCAAGGCCGGCGATGAGGAACGAAATCACCACCGCCGGACCCGCTTCGGGCACCGACTGGCCCAGCACGAAGAAGATGCCGGTACCGACGGTCGCGCCGACGCCGAACATGGTCAGCTGGAACACGCCAATGCTGCGTTTGAGATGATCGTCGGCGCCATGCGCGACCGGCGCACCGATGACCGGCCGCCTCCGCAACATCTGCTGGGTCAAGCTGGTCGATGGAGCGGTCATGGTGCCTCCTCGGGGGATCAGCCGATTATGAGCGCACCTCGGCTAGTACGCTGGCGAATTGGTCAACCGCCCAGTCGATTTCCCGCGCGGTGATCACCAGCGGCGGCGCGAACCGCAGTGTGGCGCCGTGCGTTTCCTTGACCAGTACGCCCCGTTGCGCCAACAGCAAACTGATCTCCTTGCCACTGACGAGGTTTGGGTCGATGTCCACCCCGGCCCACAGTCCCAGGCCGCGTATCTCGATCACGCCCTCGCCGATCAGAGCCCGCAGTCGCTCGTGCAGGTGTGAGCCGAGTTGACGTGCACGGCATTGGAATTCACCGCTTGCCAGCATGTCGACCACGGTGCGGCCGATCGCGGCGGCCAGTGGGTTGCCGCCGAACGTCGACCCGTGCTCACCGGGGTGCAGGACCCCCAGGATGCCGCGGTTGGCAACCACCGCGGATAGCGGGACCACCCCGCCGCCCAGCGCCTTGCCGAGCAGGTACATGTCGGGCACGACGTCCCAGTGATCGCAGGCGAAGGTGTAGCCGGTGCGACCGAGTCCGGACTGGATCTCGTCGGCGATCATCAGCACGTTGTGCTCGCTGCACAGCGCGCGGACCGTCGGCAGATAGTCGTCTGGCGGCACGACCACGCCTGCTTCGCCCTGGATGGGTTCGAGCAGCACGGCGACGGTGTCGTCGTCGATCGCACGCGCCAGCGCGGGCGCGTCGCCGAACGGAACGGACCGGAAGCCCGGCGTGAACGGTCCGAACCCGCCCCGGGCGGACGGGTCGGAGGAGAAGCTGACGATGCTGATGGTGCGGCCGTGGAAGTTGTTGTCCGCGACCACGATATTGGCCCGGCCCTCGGGTACCTTCTTGACGTCCGTACCCCACTTGCGAGCGACCTTGAGGCCGCTTTCCACGGCTTCCGCGCCGCTGTTCATCGGCAGCACCATGTCCTTGCCGCACAACGATGCGAGCGCGGCGCAGAATGGGCCCAACTGATCGGAGTGAAATGCTCGGCTCACCAGCGTCACCTGGTCGAGTTGTTCGTGGGCCGTGGCGGTAATCCGCGGATGGCGGTGTCCGAAGTTCACCGCTGAGTAGGCGGCCAGGCAGTCGAGGTAGCGGCGGCCTTCAACGTCGGTGATCCAGGCGCCGTCGGCACTGGCGACGACCACTGGCAGCGGCGAGTAGTTCTGCGCGGCATAGCGTTCCGCCATCGCGATGGCCACTCCGGTATCGCTGGTATCGCTGACAACGCCGTCGCGCGCGTCCAGAAGCGTCACGGGTGTACCTCCAATGTGCAGCACTTGACCGACCCACCACCTTTGAGCAATTCGGACAGATCGACTCCGACAGGCCGAAAACCGGCCTTTTGCAACTGCATTGCGAAACCCGTCGCCGCAGCCGGGTGCACGACGTGCAGACCGTCCGATACCGCGTTCAGCCCGAGTACGAAGGCGTCGGCGCTGGCGACGACGATCGCGTCGGGAAACAGCGCGCGCAGTTGGCCTTGTGCCGCCGCGCTGAAAGCCGGTGGGTAGTACGCGATCGTGGTGTCGTCCAGCACGGCCAAGGCGGTATCGAGGTGATAGAACCGCGGATCCACCAGTTCCAAGGAGACGACGGGCATCCGCAGCGCCTCGCTGATCTCGGCGTGTGAGCGCACGTCAGTGCGGAACCCGTAACCGGCCAAGATCATTTCGCCGACGACGAGCACATCACCCTGGCCCTCGTTGACATGACGAGTTTGTATCGGACGGTAGCCTGCCTGCGCCATCCACTCGGCGTAGTGAGTCTCTTCGGCCGTCCGTTCGGCGAATTTGAAGCGGGTAAGGACGGCGGTGTCGTTGACGATGAGCCCCGCGTTGGCGGCGTACACCATGTCTGGCAAGCCGCGCGCCGGTGATACGAGGTCCACGCGGTGCCCCAGTGAAAGGTACGTGTCGTAGAGGCGCTGCCATTGCGCGAGAGCAACGCCGCGGTCGACCGGCGTGGCGACGTCCATCCACGGATTGATCGCGTACTCGACAGCGAAGAACTTCGGGGGTGTCATCACGTAGCGGCGGGGACGGGCCACCCTGCCGAGCCGAGAGGAGCGCGCCGCTGGGCATGCCGAATCGGCGACGAACTGATCGGTCATGAAATAGACGATATTACCGGTTAATCGTGCAATCAATCACTACTCATTGCGTATGTATGCACAATAGATTGCGTAGACGGGCTGTTTGTAGGGATATCTTGCGCGAAAGGGGGTTCCGGCCGGTGGATCGTCTAGACGAGACCGATGAACGGATCCTCGCCGAGCTCGGCGAGCGCGCCCGGGCCACCTTTGCCGAAATCGGCGAGAAGGTAAATCTGTCGGCGCCGGCGGTCAAGCGGCGGGTGGACCGCCTGATCGCCGCGGGTGTGATCAAAGGCTTCACCACGATCGTCGACCGCAATGCGTTGGGCTGGAACGCCGAAGCCTATGTGCAGGTGTTCTGCCACGGCAGGATCGCCCCGGACCAATTGCGCGCGGCGTGGGTCGACATCCCGGAAGTGGTCAGTGCGGCCACCGTCACCGGCACGGCCGACGCCATCCTGCATGTGCTGGCGCGCGATATGCAGCATCTCGAGGAGGCGTTGGAGCGGATCCGGTCGAGCGCCGACATCGAGCGCAGCGAGAGCATCGTCGTGCTGTCCAATCTCATCGAACGGACCCGGCCGTGACGGGTTTCCGCAATCTGGTGGTATCCGCGGCGGCCGCAATCGTGTAAGAACCGTTGACGTGACCAAAGGGATAGTCATCGTCGGCGGGGGACTGGCTGCGGCCCGCACGGCCGAGCAGCTGCGGCGGATGGAATTCACCGGGCCGATCACGATCGTCAGCGCCGAGGTGCATCTGCCCTACGATCGGCCGCCGTTGTCCAAGCAGGTGCTGCGCAGTGAACTCGACGACGTCACGCTCAAGCCGCGCGAGTTCTACGACGAGAAAAACATCACGCTGCTGCTCGGGTCGGCCGCGCAGCGGCTGGACACCGGCAATCGGGTGGTGACATTGCAGGACGGAACCACTCTCGAATACGACGATGTGGTGATTGCGACGGGTCTTGTGCCACGGCGCATCCCATCCTTTCCACCGCTTTCCGGCATTCACGTGTTGCGGTCGTTCGACGAAAGCATGGCGCTGCGTGAGGAGGCCGCCGCCGCCCGCCACGCCGTCGTGGTGGGCGCGGGCTTCATCGGATGTGAGGTCGCCGCCAGCCTGCGCGGCATGTCCGTCGAGGTCGTCATGGTCGAACCGCAGCCCGAGCCGCTGGCGTCGGTGCTCGGCGAGCAGATCGGCGCACTGGTCACGCGGCTGCACCGCTCGGAAGGCGTCGACGTGCGCACCGGCGTCGGTGTCGCGGCGGTCGGTGGGGAGAAGCGCGTCGAGACGGTGGCGCTGACCGACGGCACCGAATGCGGGGCCGACCTGGTGGTGGTGGGCATCGGCTCGCGCCCGGCCACCGACTGGCTCGAAAGCAGCGCCGTCGAGGTGGACAACGGGGTGGTGTGCGATCGCGTCGGAAAGACCAGCGCACCGCACGTGTGGGCACTCGGCGACGTGGCGTCGTGGCAGGACGCTACCGGGCATCAAGCGCGCGTCGAGCACTGGAGCAATGTCGCCGAGCAGGCACGGGTGCTGGTGCCATCACTGCTCGGCCAGGAGGTGCCGTCCAACCTCGTCGTGGTGCCGTACTTTTGGAGCGACCAATACGATGTGAAGATTCAATGCCTCGGTGAACCCGAGGCCGACGACATCGTGCACCTGGTCGCCGACGACGGCCGTAAGTTCCTTGCCTACTACGAGCGCGACGGCGTGGTGGCCGGCGTCGTCGGGGCGGGGATGCCCGGCCAGGTGATGAAGACCCGGGCCAAGATCGCCGCCGGCGCACCGATCGCCGAGGTGCTCTCGTAGGTCCCCTCTCGCGCGAGCGTGCGCAAAATCTGGGTATTTGCGGCGTGTCGCGCAGCAGACGCGCACGCTCGCGGGCTAGAAGCTGCCCAGGTAGAAGCGGGTGCCTTGATCGTCGTGGCATTCGGCCATCAGTCCGTACGGCTGGCGTGACGGTTCGGCGATGACGGTGCCGCCGGCTTCTCGCACGCGGCGGACCGCGGCGTCGATGTCGGAAACGGTCCACATCGGCACTGTGGTCGGTTCGCTGCCACCGCCGGCGACACCCGCCATCGGATGGGTGCCGGAGATCTGCCATCCGTCCGCGACGCGGCCGGGCTCGAAGCTCCAGTGCAACACCCGCTGGTAGAACTGCCGGAACGCTTCCGAGTCGCTGACTTCATAAGTGATGTAAGACAATTCTCCGTGGCCAGCGCCGTTGAGCAGCGGGCGCGGGCGGACGTCGCTGGGCTGATAGACCGCGAGCGGCATGCCCAGCGGGTCGGTGCCGTCGAGCACCGTGCCGAAGTCGAACTGCCGGTGTTCGCCGACTTGACCGCCGGCGTCGACGATGGCCCGGCCTGCGGCCGGCAGGTCGGCGACGGCGTAGCAGCAGAACAGCGTCGGGTGATCGCCGGCGCTGAAGATACCGATGGGCTGCTCGGTGTTGGTCACCTGGTGTGTGGCCGGATCGTAGACCCAGCCCAGCACGTGCCCGTAGAAGGCGGCGGCGCGGTCGGCGTCGGGCGTCCACACCGACACGTAGCCGATGTCGCCGTGCTGGATGCGGCTCACCGCGCCGGTGACGGGGCCGCTGAGCATCCAGCGGTGACCGAACGGGTCGACGATCGTCGCGTTGCGTGTGCCGTAGCTCTCGTAGATTTCCCGCTGGACTACCGCGCCGTGGCGGCGAGACCGCTCGAGTGCGGCGTCGGTGTCCGCGACATCCAGCATCAAACTCACCGACGTGGCCTGCGGCGCAGGGGCTTTGAGGCCGAGTTCGGGGTACTCGTCGGCCAGATACAGCATTCCCCCGGTGATCGCAATCTCAGCGTGGCCGATGCGCCCGTCGGGCATCACGATCGGCTCGCCCACGAGTGCCGCGCCGAACGCGTCGGCGTACCAGGCGATCGCCGCGCGGGCATCGGCGACTGTCAGATATGGCAGTGCGGCCGGTCGTGGTGATGCCGCCGGTACTTCAGTCATCTCGGCGATTGTTTCTGCGGTGCCGCTCATCTCAACTCCTCCGGTATTCGTGGGTAGGGAAAGCGCCGCCTCCAGGCGTGTCCGCAGACGTGCGGCGAACGCCGGATCCGGTTGTACGGGAAGGTCGTCGGCGCGCAGTACGGTGAGCGGATCGACGGCGTCGTGCTGGCTCATCGCGCACCTCCTTCCAGGTTGTCCAGGATACTCCTGTCTAAAAGCCCGCCGCGCCCGCACCAGTAACGCCTCGGTCGCGTGGACGGTGCGCCCGATCAGCTCCGCACACTGGTCGACCGAGCAGTCGTCGAGGTACCGCAAAGTGAGCACCGCGCGATGCGGTTCTGACAATCTGGCCAGCGTGTATTCGGCGACGATGCGGTCGAGTTCGGCATCCCAGGTGTCACCCGGGTCGCCTGGCTCCGGTACGTCCGGGACCGGAACGGTGAATCGCTCGGGGCGACGCCGGAAGTAGTCGGCGAGTTTGTGTCGCGCAATTCCGATCAGCCATGGCACCGTGATCCCGGGCGCGTCATCGCGGCGGGCAGCGTCCATCGCGGCCAGGAAGGTTTCCGACGTCAAGTCCTCGGCGGTTCCCCGATCCGGGCAGCGCCGCACGAAGTAGCCATACACGGCGGGCAGCGCCTCGTCGTACATCGCGAGCAAGGTTCGCCGAGCGTCGGGCGCGGGTTGTGCGGCGCTCACACCCTTATCGTCGCCGCTGGGCGTGAAAATCCGACGCCGCGGCCGCAACTTTTTTCTAGCGGCGAGACTTTCTGGAGCGGCGAGCGTGCGTTGCGTGCCAGCTCACACGGCGTGTCGCGCAGCTGACACGCACCCTCGCGCGGGAGGGCGCTAGAGGGTCGGGAGGGTGGCGCCCGGCCTGACCACCTCGAACGCATCAGCGAGTGCCTGGGTCAGTGACACTTCCTCGTCGGCCAGCCAGTGCTCGTAGGCGGACAGCGCGACTCCGAGCATCGCCCATGCCACGGTCTGTGGAACCAGGTCCGATGGCTTCGCGCCGTAGCGGCGGGCAACGAAGCCGGCGATCACCTCGCGCCAACCGGCATACATCGTCATCGAATATGCCTGCAACTCGACGGTATTGAGGACGACCCGGATACGCATCCGGTGGCGCGGCAGCTCGGAGTGGTCAAAGGTGTTGAACGCCAGCAGCGCGTCTCGCAGCGCCTGCTCGGTAGGCACCTCGGGGCCGACGGCATCGAGAAGTTCCCGCAGGCGATCCAGGTGAACATCGAAGTCACCCCAGGGAATCGCGTTCTTCGATGCGTAATACCGAAACAGTGTGCGGCGGGCGATTCCGGCCGCCTCGGCCACATCGTCGACGCTGACGTCCTCGAAGCCACGGCTGGCGAACAGCTCGATGGCCACGTCGGTGATGTGTTGACGCGTCGTCGACCGTCGCCGGCCGGCGCGGGCAGGGGCGCGGACCTGCTCCAAATCGCCCCCTTCCATTTCGGCACTCGATGCCATATTCTGGCGACTCGACCGACGTCTGTCGAGTCTCCAGCGGTAGGAAAGGCGGTTTCGATGGAACCGGATCAACAGCCCGATGCGGACACCGAGCTCGTCACCGAGACGCTGGTGGAAGAGGTCTCAATCGACGGGATGTGCGGGGTCTACTGACAGTGGCGGGTTCGGCGGGGCCGGCGTTTGACCCGACGCGGCGCTGGCGCCTGCATCCGCAGGTAGCGGTTCGCCCCGAATCCTTCGGTGCGTTGCTCTACCACTTCGGCACTCGGAAGCTGTCGTTCCTCAAGAGCCGCAAGGCCCTGACGCTCGTCGAGGCGCTGGCCGATCATCCCGACGCGGTGTCCGCCTGCGCGGCGGCGGGCATCACCGACGCCGAGCAGCCCGCCTACCTGGCGGCGCTTGGCACCCTTGCCGAGTCTCAGATGCTGATCAACGGGGAGCGATCATGACCGCCGCCGTGCCGCGGCTCGTCGAGCAGTTCGAGCGCGGCTTGGATGCGCCGATCTGCCTGACCTGGGAGCTGACCTACGCATGCAACCTGGCCTGCGTGCACTGCCTGTCGTCCTCTGGCAAACGTGACCCGCGGGAGCTTTCCATGCGACAGTGCATGGACATCATCGACGAGCTGATGCGCATGCAGGTGTTCTACGTCAACATCGGCGGCGGCGAACCTACTGTGCGCCCTGATTTTTGGGAACTCGTCGACTATGCCACCGGCCATCGGGTCGGGGTGAAGTTTTCCACCAACGGGGTGCGCATCACCCCCGAGGTCTCCCGGCGGCTGGCGGCCAGCGACTACGTCGACGTGCAGATCTCCCTCGACGGCGCGACGGCCGACGTCAACGACGCGGTGCGCGGAACGGGCTCGTATGCGATGGCGGTGCGCGCACTGGAGAACCTAGCCGCGGCGGGATTCGCCGACGCCAAGATCTCTGTCGTCGTCACGCGCCACAACGTCGACCAGCTCGATGAATTCGCCGCGCTGGCATCGCGTTACGGTGCCACGCTGCGCATCACCAGGCTGCGGCCGTCCGGGCGTGGTGCCGACGTCTGGGACCAGCTCCATCCCACCGCCGCACAGCAGCGACAGGTGTACGACTGGCTCGTCGACCACGGTGATCGCGTGCTGACCGGTGACTCATTCTTCCACCTGTCTCCGCTCGGGCCATCCGGTGCGCTGGCCGGACTCAACATGTGCGGCGCAGGCCGGGTGGTGTGCCTGATCGATCCGGTGGGCGATGTATACGCCTGTCCGTTCGCCATCCACGATCGGTTCCTTGCCGGAAACATCTTGTCCGGCGGCGGATTCGAACAGATCTGGAAGCATGCGCCGCTGTTTCGTGAACTGCGTGAGCCGCAGTCCGCAGGTGCGTGCAGCAGCTGTGGACATTACGACAGCTGCCGGGGTGGTTGCATGGCGGCGAAGTTCTTCACCGGCCTCCCGATTGCCGGGCCGGATCCCGAATGCGTGGCCGGCCACGGCGAACCGGCCCTGGCGCGTGCGCGAGATGTACCACGACCCAGTGGCGATCACTCCCGACGCAACCCGGTCCCGCTGACACTGTCGACTCGGCCGTGCAACGAAAGCCCGGTGTAGTCATGGCCAAATGGTTCGAGACGGTCGCCATTGCCCAGCAGCGCGCAAGGAAGCGACTGCCGAAGTCGGTGTACTCCGCCCTTGTCGCCGGCAGCGAGAAGGGTATGACGGTCGCCGATAATGTGGCAGCGTTCTCCGAGCTGGGATTCGCCCCGCACGTGGTCGGAGCCTTCGAGAAGCGTGACCTGTCGACAACCGTGATGGGGCAAGATATTTCGTTGCCGGTGCTGATCTCGCCCACCGGTGTGCAGGCCGTGCATCCCGATGGCGAAGTGGCGGTGGCCCGTGCGGCCGCGGCGCGCGGCACGGCGATGGGGCTGTCGTCGTTCGCGAGCAAACCAATCGAAGAAGTGATCGCCGCCAATCCCAAGCTGTTCTTCCAGCTGTACTGGTTGGGTGACCGGGAGGCGATCGCGCAGCGCGTGCAACGTGCCCGCGAGGCGGGGGCGGTGGGCCTGATCGTCACCACCGACTGGAGCTTCTCCCACGGCCGCGACTGGGGCAGCCCTGACCATTCCCGAGCAGCTCGACCTCAGGTCGATGCTGCGACTTTCGCCAGAGGTGATCATCAAACCGCGCTGGTTCTACAGCTTCGCCAAGGAGCTGCGACCACCCGATCTGCGGGTGCCGAACCAGGGGCCGCGCGGAGAGCCGGGGCCGGTGTTCTTCGCTGCCTACGGTGAGTGGATGAACACCCCGCCGCCGACCTGGGAAGACATCGCTTGGCTTCGGCAACTGTGGGGCGGTCCGTTCATGCTCAAGGGTGTGATGCGCATCGACGACGCCAAACGGGCGGTCGATGTTGGTGTTTCAGCGATCTCCGTCTCCAACCACGGCGGCGGCAACATCGACGGCACGCCGGCGTCGATCCGGGCCCTACCGGTCATCGTCGACGCGGTGGGCGATCAGGTCGAGGTCCTCTTCGACGGCGGGATCCGTCGGGGCAGCGACGTGGTCAAGGCGGTCGCCCTCGGCGCGCGTGCGGTGATGATCGGCCGGGCGTATTTATGGGGACTGGCGGCAGCCGGGCAAGCCGGCGTCGAGAACGTCCTCGACATCATGCAGGGCGGCATCGACTCCGCACTCAGGGGCCTCGGCAAGGCGTCGGTCCGCGACCTCAGCCGCGACGACGTCCTGATTCCGCCCGGCTTCGTCCGCACCCTCGGCGCACCGTCAACGCCGGACAGCTGATCGCGCGGCGCCCCGGCACCCTCAGCGTGGTACTGGCGAGACTGACGTGGCTATTGAGGGAGTCGAACACCTTAAAATTGCCGAAGAATTGATCGGTGACCCAACATTTCGCCTACGGCAGGCGAATTCGTCCTACCATCGGCAAGTGGTCCTGCCGACCGAGTTAGGGAGGTCGACGTCGAAGCAGATCCGCGGATCGTCGCCCACGGTACTGATCCCGCTGGGCGCCACCGAGCAGCACGGGCCGCACCTGCCGCTGGACACCGACACCCGCATCGCCGGCGGTGTCGCGGGAGCGGTCGCGACCTGCCTACGGAACGAGGGTCACCCCGACCCACTGCTGCTGGCGCCCGCGATCCCGTATGGGGCCAGCGGTGAGCATCAGGGGTTCGCCGGAACAGTGTCGATCGGCACCGCCGCTCTAGAGCACGTGCTCGTGGAGTACGGGCGGTCGGCGGCCGACTGGGCGGGACGGCTACTGTTTGTCAACGGTCACGGTGGCAATGTCACGGCGCTGCGGGCCGCCGTCCCCCGGTTGCGGGCGGAGGGTCGAGATGCGGGATGGTGGTCATGTTCGGTACCGGGCGGTGATGCGCACGCAGGTCACGCCGAAACGTCGATACTGCTACATCTTTCACCCCAAAACGTGTGTTTTGACGAGCGACGTGCGGGTAACGTATCCCCGCTCGTCGAACTGATGCCGGCGATGCGCCAGGGAGGGGTCTTAGCCGTGAGCGACGTGGGGGTACTGGGGGACCCGACGACGGCGACCGCCGCTGACGGTGAGCGCCTCTTTGCCGACATGGTCACGACGTGCGCCGAGCACGTCAGGCGCTGGGCACCGGGCCCCGACGGGATGCTCAGATGACTCAGCCTCGGCTACCGGATGGCTTCGCCGTGCAGGTCGATCGCCGAGTCAAGGTTCTCGGCGCGGGGGCCGCGTTGCTCGGCGGCTCGCCGACCCGCGTGCTGAGGTTGGCTCCCGGGGCGCGCACCATGCTCGATGATGGACGGCTCGAGGTGCGTGACGCCGTCAGCGCCCAGTTGGCCAGGACTTTGCTCGATGCCACGGTCGCCCACCCGCGGCCGTCCGGTGGACCATCGCACCGCGATGTCACCATTGTTATTCCGGTGCGCGACAACATGTTCGGGTTGCGCAGACTGTTGTCCACGCTACGTGGCATGCAGGTCGTCGTGGTAGACGACGGCTCGGCAATCCCGGTGCGGGAGAGCGATCTTCTGAACATGCGCTGCGTCGTCAAGTTGATCCGCCATGACCGCAGCAGAGGGCCCGCGGCCGCGCGCAACACCGGGCTGGCTTCATGCAGCACCGATTTCGTCGCCTTCCTCGATTCGGACGTGATTCCGCGGCGGGGCTGGTTGGAGGCGCTGCTCGGCCACTTTGCCGACCCCGCCGTGGCGCTGGTAGCACCGCGCATCGTCGGGCTGCCGCCCAGCGAAAATGCCATCGCTCGCTACGAAGCGGTACGGTCGTCTCTGGATCTGGGCCGCCGAGAAGCGCCCGTGGTGCCGTACGGAACGGTGTCCTACGTACCGAGTGCGGCGATCATCTGCCGGCGGTCGGCTTTGACCGCGGTCGGCGGGTTCGACGAAACACTGCAGTCCGGCGAGGACGTCGACCTGTGCTGGCGGTTCGTCGAAGAGGGAGTTCGGCTGCGGTACGAGCCGATCGCTCTGGTCGCCCACGACCATCGGGTTGGCCTGCGCGACTGGTTGAGCCGAAAAGCCTTCTACGGGCAATCCGCCGCGCCGCTGTCGATCCGGCACCCCGACAAGATGGCGCCGATGATTCTGTCGGGGTGGTCCCTGGTGCTCTGGCTGTTGCTTGCGATCGGATCGGCCCTCGGCTACCTCGCGTCGATGGTGATCGGCGGCTTGTTCGCCCGGCGCGTCGCCGACACGTTGGATGGCGTGGAGTCTCAACCACGTGACGTCGCCACGGTCGCGGGCCGCGGTCTCGGCGCCGCTGCGCTGCAGTTGGCATCGGCGATCTGCCGGCACTACTGGCCCATCGCGCTGATCGCGGCACTCTTGTCGAGACGGTGTCGTCGCATCGTGGTGATCGCGGCGGTTGTCGACGGTGTGGCGGACTGGTTCAGTCGTCACAACAACGCCGACGACGACACCAAGCAACTGGGTGTGGTGTCTTATTTGGTGCTCAAGCGTCTCGACGATCTGGCCTATGGCGCCGGGCTGTGGGCCGGAATGATCCAAGAGCGCCACCTCGGCCCATTGAAGCCGCAGATCCAATCCTAATCGGCGCCCGGGACGAGAGTCGTGCAGCACAGCGACGTCTTGATCGTCGGTGCCGGCAGTGCCGGATCAATTCTGGCTGAACGGCTCTCGGCCGACGCCAACTGTCGGGTGACCGTTGTGGAGGCAGGTCCGGGGGTGTCGGAGTCGGGCGTGGCGGCGCTGATCGCGGACGGCTCGGTGCTGCCGATCGGGTCCGGCAGCCCGCTGGTTCAGCGCTACCAGGCCGATCTGACCGCAAACCCGCACCGTCGTACGCAGATCGTGCGCGGAAAGGTGGTGGGCGGCGGTGGCGCGGTCAACGGCGGCTACTTCTGCTTCGGGCTACCGCGTGACTTCGACGGGTGGCGACTGCCAGGCTGGGCCTGGTCTGACGTCTCGCCTCACTTCACCGACATCGGACGTGCCATCCCGGTGCGCCGGACTTCCGAGATGTCGTACCCCAGCGGGGAGTTTGTTCAGCGCGCGATGAAATCGGGATTCGGCTGGGTCGAGGACTTCAACGGATGCACCACTGCCGATGACGTCCTCGTGGGCGTGGGGGCCGTGCCGCTGAACATCAAAGACGGCAAACGTGCCGGCCCCGGTGCCGTCGTGCTGCAGCCGGCGGTCGGCCGTCCGAATCTGAGCCTGCGTACCCGTACCAGGGTGCGCCGCGTCCACATCGCGTCTGGTCGCGCCACGGGAGTCGAGGCGATCGGGCCTGACGGCAGGGCGGAGTTCATCGCGGACCGCGTCGTATTGTGCGCCGGCGGAATCGAATCGGCGCATTTGTTGATGGTGTCGGGTATCGGCGACCCGGAGATGCTGCGACAAGCCGGAATTCACGTGATAACGCCATTGCCGGTAGGGATGCAGTGTGTCGATCACCCCGAATGGGTGATGTCGACCAGCTGGGTCACCACTCCGGGGCGACCCGTCTTGGAGGCGATGCTGGTCACCGAGGACGACATCGAGATCCGGCCATACACGGGAGGTTTCGTCGCGATGGTGGGCCACGGTACGACGGGGCGACCGGATTGGCCGCACGTCGGGGTCGCGCTGATGCAGCCGCGAGCGCGCGGCCGGATCACTGTGACATCGCCGGACGTCGAGGTGGCACCCCGCATCGAATTCCATTACGACAGTGAGCCGGACGACCTCGCGGCTCTGCAGCGCGGGGTTGCGATTGCCAGGGAGTTATGTCCGAAGCAGCCACCGGCCGGTGTCCCACTGTGGTCGACCTCGCAACACCTGTGTGCCAGTGCGCCGATGGGTCTCGACGACGACAACCGAGCAGTTCTGGACCCGCAGTGCGGGGTGCGGGGCGTGTCAGGGCTCTGGGTGGTGGATGGTGCGGCGTTACCCGCGATCACCAGCCGCGGACCGCACGCCACGATCGTCATGTTGGCGCACCGGGCCGCCGGGTTCGTCGCCGCTGACTAAGCTAAGTGGTCTGGGTCGGAAATTTCGGCGGGGGGCTGGGCGCAGGTCGGTGGGGGCCGGGATGTCGCACATTCCTCATCTGTCCCAGGAGTATTCGGCACATCGCTTACCCGAGGAGGCGGGATGCATGAGGCTGATGAGACAGGAGGGAACGCGCGTCCTGCCGAGGCGCCTCAGGCGCCCGCACCGCCACCACCGAGGCTGCAATCTTGCAGCGAAAGTTCGAGTGGAGGCCTGCCGGAATGCAGTTTCGGCGTGGCGGCCACGCTGAGTCGCCACGGCTCCAACCACCGCGGAATTTACGATCGAGACCGGTAAAGCGCGCGAAATCACCGCAGCGCGTAGCGAATCGGCAGATGCTTGAGGCCGCCGACGAAGACGGTGGCGCTCAGTTCAGGCGTTCCTGCCAATTCGATCGACTCAAGGCGCGGCACTAATTCACTGAACAAGCTGCTCATCTCCATCCGCGCCAGCGCGGCGCCCAGGCAGAAGTGCACTCCATATCCGAAAGACAAGTGCTTGTTGGGATTTCGGCTCACGTCGAAGCGGAGCGGGTCGTCGAACACCTCCTCATCGCGATTCGCCGAGGCATAAGCCAGATACACCGATTCGCCGGCAGAGATCGGCACGCCGCGCACGGTGGTGTCGTCGGTGGCGGTGCGCATGAATTCCTTGACCGGCGTGGCCCAGCGGATCATCTCCTCGACGGCCGTCGGCATCAATTGCAGGTTCTCCCGCAGACGCGCGAGCTCGCCGGGGTTTTCGATCAGCGCGAGCAGCCCGCCCGAGATCGCGTCCTTCGTGGTGTCGTGCCCGGCGGTGGCGACGATGACGTAATACGACGCGGTGTCGACGTCGGACAGCGGTTCGCCGTCGATGCGGCCGTTGGCGATTGCCGACGCCAAGTCGTCGGTTGGGTGCTCGCGTCGCGATGCCGTGAGACTGGAGAAGTACGCGAAGAAGTCGAGCAGGACCTGTATCTGCTCTTCCGGGGTGGTGCCGCGCCTGTACTCCTCGTCGTCGCCGCCGAATATCTCCTGAGTGAGCTTGTGCATGCGCGGGAAGTCCTCTTCGGGAATGCCCAGCAGCGACATGATCACGTACAGCGGGAAATTGACCGCGATCTCCTCGACGAAGTCGCACTCCGGACCGATTTCGGCCATCCTGTCGACGTAACGCTTGGCCAGCTCGTCGACGCGGACCTTGAGGTCCCGCATGGCTTTGGGCCGGAACCAGTCCGCACCGATCGCGCGGACCTTGCGGTGGTGCGGATCGTCCATGTGAATCAGGGTGCGCAGGCCCATCCCGGCTTCCAGCTGCGCCCGCGCGATATCGTCCGCCTCGGCGGTCTGCAAAAACGGGCGCGGCTCACTGATCCACAGGTTGTTTTCCCGCTCGATCGCCATGATGTCGGCGTGCTTGGTGATCGCCCAGAACGGGCGGTACGGGGGCACGTCGACTAGGGCAACCGGTGCGTGAGCTCGCAGGTACGCCATCGCCTCTTGCAGCCGTGGTTCGTCGGCATAGGCCGTGGGGTCGGCGAACACCTTCGCGGCATCGTCAATCGTCAGTGTGCTCATGAGTGTTCTCCGAGTTCTCCGTGCTGCTTCTGGATGTGTCGAAACGCCCGCGAGGTTTACGCAGATCCGATCGTATGCGCGCAGGATTGCGCCGTGTCCGGCTGGTAGCCGCGCGCGATGGCGCTTTTCGCCGTCGGCCTCCTGCTCGCTGCTGCGGACGCAGCGACGGGGCACTCGCCGGCCGTCGCACCCGACCAGCCGACTCCCTGGCGCTGGTGCAGACGCCGTTGACTCTCGGCGGGCCGTAATTCACGGCGTCACCCAGGTGGTGATGTCCCCGTGCACGACTTCGACACCGTGCCGGTCTAACACGCTCACCGTCACGACCAGGTCGGCACCCTCATCATGGCGAGAAGTCGGATGGATCGATTCGCGCCTGCGCGCGCAGAGAAGTGGTTGCCTTTTCGAGGTACTGCACGGTCATCGCCTGGGGATCCACCGGTGACTCGTCGGCACGCTCGCCCCATCAGCATCCCCATGGCGAACTCGGCCGCGTTGCAGGACGCGATCGCATGCACGGGCCGAGATGGTTGTAGACGAAGAACCACTTCGGGATGCTGACCTCGGCAAACCCCGGCTCCATCCGCTGCACGTGCGGGGCGATCGAGGCGAAATAGGGCACCCGCGCCATGGCCGCGGCCGTGAAGATTCGGGACCCACCGGGCCGTCGGGACAGCTGCCGCCACAGCCGGTAAGTCGGCGTCTCGCTCGTCATGGCGCGGTAGCCTACTTCCGGCGCGAAACCCCAGCTTGCGCGACGCTCAGCCGGTGCGATTCTCACCTACCGCAGGAATTTGGCCGCACACCCCGATCTAGGGCATACTGTTCAGGTTGCCTTGAGCCGGGTGCACCCTTTTCGGGGCGTGGCTGGCCGGGTATACGACCGGCGCCCAGACGGGCGCGTCCGGTCCCACCCTCGGATTGCGACGGATTATTCGGCGCGGGCGAGGCTCGTGCGGGCGACACACCCGACCGCGGGGACCGGTGGACCAGGACAGGTGAATAGTGGCGGCATGGTCTGGCGCGACCAGCCGAGTAGTCGGAAAACGACGGGCGCGAGCAGGAGCGAGGTAAGAAGCGTGGCGGGACAGAAGATCCGCATCAGGCTTAAGGCCTATGACCATGAGGCGATCGACGCCTCGGCGCGCAAGATCGTCGAGACCGTCACCCGGACCGGCGCGAGCGTCGTCGGCCCCGTGCCGCTGCCCACCGAGAAGAACGTGTATTGCGTGATCCGCTCCCCGCACAAGTACAAGGACTCGCGGGAGCACTTCGAGATGCGCACCCACAAGCGACTGATCGACATCCTCGACCCCACGCCGAAGACCGTTGACGCCCTGATGCGCATCGATCTGCCGGCGAGTGTCGACGTCAACATCCAATAGGCATCTCAATAGGAGCGCGCAGAGACAATGGCGAGGAAAGGCATTCTGGGCACCAAGCTCGGCATGACGCAGGTGTTCGACGAGAACAACCGCGTCGTGCCGGTGACCGTCGTCAGGGCGGGCCCTAATGTGGTGACGCGCATCCGTACGCCGGAAAACGACGGGTACAGCGCGGTGCAGCTGGCCTACGGCGAGATCAGCCCGCGCAAGGTGAACAAGCCGCTGACAGGTCAGTACGCGGCGGCCGGGGTGAACCCGCGGCGCTACCTGGCCGAGCTGCGGCTCGACGGTCCCGACGCGGCCGCCGAGTACGAGGTGGGCCAGGAGCTGACGGCGGACATCTTCACCGACGGCAGCTATGTCGACGTCACCGGAACCTCCAAGGGCAAGGGTTTCGCGGGCACCATGAAGCGCCACGGTTTTCGCGGCCAGGGCGCCAGTCACGGCGCGCAGGCGGTGCACCGGCGGCCGGGTTCGATCGGTGGTTGTGCCACACCGGCGCGCGTGTTCAAGGGCACGCGCATGGCCGGACGAATGGGCAATGACCGCGTCACCACGCTGAACCTGTTGGTGCACAAGGTGGATGCGGAGAACGGCGTGCTGCTCATCAAGGGCGCGGTTCCCGGCCGCCGCGGTGGACTCGTGATGGTTCGCAGCGCGATCAAACGAGGTGAGAAGTGATGGCTGAGAAGGCGCTCACGATCGACGTCAAGACCCCGGACGGCAAGAAGCAGGGTTCGGTGGAGCTGCCGGCCGAGTTGTTCGACGCCCCGGCGAATATCGCCCTGATGCACCAGGTCGTCGAGGCGCAGCTCGCCGCCGGGCGACAGGGCACTCATTCGACCAAGACCAGGGGAGAGGTGCGCGGCGGTGGCCGCAAGCCGTACCGGCAGAAGGGCACCGGCCGTGCGCGTCAAGGCTCGGTGCGCGCGCCGCAGTTCACCGGGGGCGGCGTCGTGCACGGCCCGAAACCGCGTGACTACAGCCAGCGCACCCCGAAGAAGATGATCGCCGCGGCCTTGCGCGGGGCATTGTCGGATCGCGCCCGCAACGGACGGATCCACGCGGTCACCGAGTTGGTGTCCGGTCAGACGCCGTCGACGAAGAGCGCCAAGGCGTTTCTCGGTCAGCTGACCGACCGCAAGCAGGTGCTGGTCGTCATCGGCCGCAGCGACGAGACGAGCGTGAAGAGCGCCCGCAACCTGCCGGGCGTGCACATCCTTCCGCCGGATCAACTCAACACCTACGACGTTTTGCGCGCCGACGATGTGGTGTTCAGCGTCGAGGCGCTGAACGCCTTTATCAGCGCCAGCACCAAAGAGGCGACGAATCAGGCCGACGAGCCGCTTGCGCGAAGAGCAAATGAGGAGGTTTCGGCCTGATGGCGACCGTCACCGACCCGCGCGACATCATCTTGTCCCCGGTCATCTCGGAGAAGTCCTACGGGTTGATCGAGGACAACGTCTACACGTTCATCGTTCACCCCGACTCGAACAAGACCCAGATCAAGATCGCGATCGAGAAGATCTTCAAGGTCAGGGTCGCGTCCGTGAACACCGCCAATCGGCCGGGCAAGCGCAAGCGCACCCGCACCGGCTACGGCAAGCGCAAGGACACCAAGCGCGCGATCGTCACCCTGGCCCCTGGCAGCAAGCCGATCGACCTGTTCGGAGCACCGGCCTGACCGGCCCGAAAGAGAGTTAGCAGACATGGGAATTCGCAAGTACAAGCCGACGACCCCGGGTCGCCGCGGTGCCAGCGTCGCCGACTTCGCCGAGATCACCCGTTCGACCCCGGAGAAGTCGCTGGTGCGTCCGCTGCACGGGCGCGGCGGCCGAAACGCGCACGGGCGCATCACCACTCGGCACAAGGGCGGCGGTCACAAGCGGGCCTACCGCGTCATCGACTTCCGTCGGCACGACAAGGACGGCGTCAACGCCAAGGTCGCCCATATCGAGTACGACCCGAACCGCACCGCACGCATTGCACTGCTCCATTACCTGGACGGCGAGAAGCGCTACATCGTCGCGCCCGAGGGCCTCGGGCAGGGCGACGTGGTGGAATCGGGCCCGAACGCCGACATCAAGCCAGGCAACAACCTGCCGCTACGGAACATCCCGGCGGGCACACTGATCCACGCCGTCGAGTTGCGGCCGGGGGGCGGCGCCAAGCTGGCGCGGTCGGCCGGGTCGAGCATCCAGTTGCTCGGCAAGGAGGGCATTTACGCGTCGTTGCGTATGCCCAGCGGTGAGATCCGTCGAGTCGACGTGCGCTGCCGCGCCACGGTCGGCGAGGTCGGCAATGCCGAGCAGGCCAACATCAACTGGGGCAAGGCCGGCCGCATGCGATGGAAAGGCAAGCGGCCCACCGTTCGTGGCGTCGTGATGAACCCGGTGGATCACCCGCACGGCGGTGGTGAGGGAAAGACCTCGGGCGGCCGCCATCCGGTGAGTCCCTGGGGCCAGCCCGAGGGCCGCACCCGCAAACCAAAGAAGTCCAGCGACAAGCTGATCGTCCGACGCCGGCGCACCGGCAAGAAGCACCACCGGTAGAGGCCAGGAGTAGCGAATGCCACGCAGCCTGAAGAAGGGTCCGTTCGTCGACGACCATCTGCTCAAGAAGGTCGACGTGCAGAACGAGAAGAACACCAAGCAGGTCATCAAGACCTGGTCGCGTCGGTCGACCATCATTCCCGACTTCATCGGGCACACCTTCGCGGTGCATGACGGCCGCAAGCATGTCCCGGTGTTCGTCACGGAGGCGATGGTCGGGCACAAGCTCGGCGAGTTCGCGCCGACGCGAACGTTCAAGGGTCACATCAAAGATGACCGGAAGAGCAAGCGCCGATGAGTACTACGACTGAATTCCCGTCTGCCGTCGCGAAGGCTCGCTTCGTGCGGGTGTCGCCGACCAAGGCGCGCAGAGTAATCGACCTCGTGCGCGGCAAGTCGGTGACCGAGGCGCTTGACATCCTGCGCTGGGCGCCGCAAGCGGCCAGCGAGCCCGTCGCCAAGGCAATCGCCAGCGCGGCGGCCAACGCGCAGAACAACTACCGTCTCGACCCGGCCACCCTGGTGGTGGCCACGGTGCACGCCGACGACGGCCCGACGTTCAAGCGCATCCGACCGCGAGCGCAGGGACGCGCGTTCCGAATCCGCAGGCGCACCAGCCACATCACGGTCGTCGTAGAGAGCCGTCCGCGTCGCGACGAGCGGTCCGGCCCATCGGCCAGCACCACGCGCGCACGCCGGGCGCAGGCCAGCAAGGCGGCGGCAGCCAAGGGCGGAAGCGCGCCCGCGAAGAAGGCTGAGGCGACCAAGGCGCCGGCGAAGAAGGCCGAGGCAGGAAAGGCCGAGGCAGCCAAGGCACCGGCCAAGAAGGCACCCGCCAAGAAGGCGGCCGGCAAGCCGGCTTCCACCTCAGAGACTTCGGATGAAGCGAAGGGAGGCTCGCAGTAGTGGGCCAGAAGATCAATCCGCACGGCTTTCGGCTCGGGATCACCACCGACTGGAAGTCGAGGTGGTACGCCGACAAGCAGTACGCGGACTACATCAAGGAGGATGTGGCGATCCGCCGACTGCTGGCCACCGGTCTGGAGCGCGCCGGCATCGCCGACGTGGAGATCGAGCGCACCCGCGACAGAGTCCGTGTTGATATCCACACCGCGCGGCCCGGCATCGTGATCGGGCGCCGCGGCACCGAGGCCGACCGGATCCGGGCCGACCTGGAGAAGCTGACCGGAAAGCAGGTGCAGCTCAACATTCTCGAGGTCAAGAATCCGGAGTCGCAGGCGCAGTTGGTCGCTCAGGGCGTGGCTGAACAGTTGAGCAACCGGGTGGCGTTCCGTCGTGCGATGCGTAAGGCCATCCAGTCGGCGATGCGCCAGCCCAACGTGAAGGGCATTCGGGTGCAGTGCTCGGGCCGCCTCGGCGGCGCGGAGATGAGCCGCTCGGAGTTCTACCGCGAGGGCCGCGTCCCGCTGCACACGCTGCGCGCGGATATCGACTACGGGCTGTACGAGGCCAAGACCACCTTCGGCCGAATCGGCGTGAAGGTGTGGATCTACAAGGGCGACATCGTCGGTGGTAAGCGTGAGGTGACCGCCGCGCCGCCCGCCGAGCGGCCACGTCGTCCGTCCGGCACGCGGCCGCGTCGCAGCGGAGCCTCGGGCACCACCGCGACGGGCACCGAGGCCGGCCGCGCCGCTGCCGGTGCCGAGGAGGCCCCGGCGGTCGCCGAGGCAGCCGGCGAAACGGAAGCCGACTCTGGTGCGGCCGCCGAGACGCAGAGCACGGAGAGCTAGTAATCATGTTGATTCCCCGTAAGGTCAAGCACCGCAAGCAACATCACCCGAGGCAGCGCGGAATCGCCAGCGGCGGTACGTCTGTCAGCTTCGGCGACTACGGCATTCAATCGCTCGGTCATGCCTACATCACCAACCGGCAGATCGAGGCGGCCCGTATCGCGATCAACCGGCATATCAAGCGTGGCGGCAAGGTGTGGATCAACGTCTTCCCGGATCGCCCGTTGACCAAGAAGCCCGCCGAGACCCGCATGGGTTCGGGTAAGGGTTCGCCGGAGTGGTGGGTGGTCAATGTGAAGCCGGGCCGGATCCTGTTCGAGTTGAGCTATCCGAACGAAGAGGTCGCCCGCGCCGCGTTGACTCGCGCGATTCACAAGCTGCCGATCAAGGCGCGCATCGTGACCCGAGAGGAGCAGTTCTGATGGCAGTAGGAGTACCCGCCGGCGAACTGCGGGAGTTCACCGAGGACGAGCTGCTCGAGCGGCTGCGGGAGTCGAAGGAAGAATTATTCAACCTGCGGTTCCAGATGGCCACCGGACAGTTGAACAACAATCGTCGGTTGCGCACCGTGCGCCGCGAAATCGCGCGCGTCTACACGGTGCTGCGGGAACGTGAGCTGGGGTTGGCTTCCGGCCCCGGCGGTGAGGAATCGTGATGGCAGAGAAGGCAGCCGCGGGCGCCAAGCACACGCCGCGTCAGGAGCGGCCGCGCAGGCGTCGCAAGAGCGTCATTGGTTACGTCGTGTCCGACAAGATGCAGAAGACCATCGTGGTCGAGTTGGAAGATCGCGTGCGGCATCCGTTGTACGGCAAGATCATTCGGACCACCAAGAAGGTGAAGGCGCACGATGAGAACGGCATCGCCGGTGTCGGAGACCGCGTGTCGCTGATGGAGACTCGTCCGCTGTCGGCGACCAAGCGGTGGCGCCTGGTCGACATCCTGGAGAAGGCCAAGTAGGTCGTCGCTCTCGCGGTGCGCCGCGTCGCCGAGATAGCACCGGTGGTCGTGCAACGGCCGCCGACCACAGCCCTGACGGCTATCTCGGCGGGCGAGTGGACTCGGCGATCCGTACCTACGCTGAAGGCATGTTGACTGAACTCGTCGAGTTGCCGGGCGGATCGTTCCGCATGGGCTCGACGAGCTTCTACCCGGAAGAGGCGCCGGTGCACACCGAGACGGTCGCGGCGGTCGCGGTCGAGCGCCACCCCGTGACCAACGCCCAGTTCGCCGAGTTCGTTGCTGACACCGGCTATGTAACGGTGGCCGAAAAGCCGCTCGATCCCGCGTTGTACCCGGGCGTGGCGCCCGCCGACCTCGTCCCGGGCGCAATGGTGTTCCGACCCACCCGTGGCCCCGTCGACCTGCGCGACTGGCGCTGCTGGTGGGACTGGGCGTCGAACGCCAGCTGGCGGCACCCGTTCGGGCCGGACAGCGATGTCGACGACAAACCTGATCACCCGGTGGTGCAGGTCGCCTATCCCGACGCGTGGGCCTACGCCCGATGGGCCGGTCGCCGGTTGCCGACGGAGGCGGAGTGGGAGTACGCCGCACGCGGGGGATCGGGCACGGTGTACGCCTGGGGAGACGAACCCACCCCGGACAGACGCCTGATGGCCAACACCTGGCAGGGGCGGTTCCCGTACCGCAACGACGGTGCCGACGGCTGGTTCGGGACGTCGCCGGTGGGTACCTTCCCGGCCAACGGGTTCGGCCTGGTCGACATGATCGGCAACGTCTGGGAGTGGACCACCACCGAGTTTTCGGCGCACCACCGCGTCGGCGCGAAAACGCCCTGCTGCGTACCGGTGTCGGAACCCACGGCGGACCCGTCCGTGAGCCAGACGCTCAAGGGCGGTTCGCACCTGTGCGCGCCGGAGTACTGCCACCGCTACCGCCCGGCGGCCCGCTCGCCGCAGTCCCGCGATACCGCCACCACCCACATCGGATTCCGCTGCGTGGCCGACCCCACTTAACCGCGAGCGTGCGTGTTTGCTTTGCGCCACGCCGTGCAGCGTCCTGCAAACACGCACGCTCGCGGTCAGGGAGATGTCGGTGGCGGCCGATACCGTGTGGCAATGCGGTATGAGGAGATCGCGTCGCTGCGTGCCGGCAGCCCCGCCTGGCGGCTGCTGCGCGCGGACAACGCGCCGCTGGTGCTGTCGTTTCTCGGCCGGGTATTTGTCGACGACAACGTCCGCGACATCTCGGCATCGCAACTGATCACCCGGCTCGACGACGAGCTGTACATGCTCAACGAGCGGCTCGGCGAGGGCACTTACCCAAAATCGGCCAAGGCATACCTCGACGACTGGGCCGCGCCGGAGGCCGGGTGGTTGCGCAAGTACTATCCACCGGGCTCGGACGAACCGCATTACGATGCCACCCCGGCGGTGGAGCGGGCGGTCGCCTGGGTTCGCGCGCTGCAAGACCGGTCATTCGTCGGCACGGAATCCCGCCTCAACACCGTCTTCGAGCTGTTGCGCCAGCTGGTATTCGGCTCCGAAACCGATGCCGATACCCGGCTGACCGACTTGCACCGCCAGCGCAGCGAGATCGATCGGGAGATCGCCGCCGTCGAGGGCGGGGACTTCGTCGTGCTCGACCCCGCGGGCAGGCGAGATCGCTACCAACAGTTTGCCGAGATCGCGCGGGCACTGCTTTCGGACTTCCGCGAGGTCGAGGCCAACTTTCGACGGCTCGACCGCGACCTGCGGGAACGCATAACTACCTGGAACGGTGCCAAAGGGCAGTTACTGGACGAGGTGGTGGGCGGACGCAGCCACATCGCCGATTCAGACCAGGGCCGCAGTTTCCAGGCGTTCTACGATCTGTTGCTGTCGCCGACCCGGCAACGAGAATTGAGCGAGTTGCTGGAGCGGGTGCACCGACACGACCTGGCCGAGGACACCGATCCGCGCCTGCGCTATATCCACCACGATTGGCTCGACGCCGGTGAGCGGGCGCAGGCCACGGTGCGGCAACTGTCCGAGCAGCTGCGCCGGTTCCTCGACGACCAGGTTTGGCTGGAGAACCGCCGCGTCATGGAGCTGCTGCACAGCATCGAATCGCGGTCGCTGGCGCTGCGCGACCGCGTCGGCGCCGACTTCGTCGTCCCGATCGACGCCACCGCACCGACGATCCGGCTGCCGATGGAGCGGCCGCTCTACACCCGGCCGCGCGCTGCCTCCGTGGATAGCGCCGCCGTCGAGCAGGGCCGCTTTGAAAGCGACTCGACAGCGCTGTTCGAGCAAGCCTACGTCGACCCCGCGCCGCTGATCCGCTCGGTGCGCAAGGCCCTGCAGCGCACACCACAGATCCGTCTGCCCGAGGTTGTCGCGAGAACCCCGATCACCCAAGGACTTTCGGAGCTGGTGACGTACCTGTCCCTCGACGACGAGGGATTCACGACGTTGTTCGACGAGAACACACGCGACAGCGTCGAGTGGATCGACGAAAGCGGGGTGACGAAGTCGGCGACGTTGCCGCGCGTCATCTACGCACGCAAAGAGTCCCACGGAAGTGTGAGCGCATGACGTCAGTACGAGTCCGCAGCGAGCTGAGCCTACCCCTGGTCGTCACCCATCTGGTGAAAGGTGTGGTGTACCGCGACACCCACGAACAGGTCTGGCAGCAGCTGGTACAGCTGGTTCCCCGGATCAGCGATTACGTCGCCACGCTGGGATTGGTGGTGGTCGTCGACGAATCCGAGGGCTTTGCGTTCCTACGTTCCAAGCCCGATGACGATGATGCGGGCGATGCCCGAGATTCGGCCGGCTATACCCCGTCCATCCCAAGACTGATCGCCAGGCACGCGTTGTCGTTTCACACCAGCCTGATGTTGGCGCTGCTGCGTAAGAAACTCGCCGAGTTCGATGCCACCGATGACGGGGCCCGCCTCATCCTCGGCCGCGACCAGATCGTCGACATGATGCTGATGTTCATGCCGATGTACAGCAACGAGGCGCGCATCGTCGACACCGTCGAGCGCACCATCGGCAAGGTGGTCGACCTCGGATTCCTGCGCCGACTGCCCACGCAGGACGACCAATTCGAGGTGCGCCGGGTGCTGAAGGCCTTTGTCGACGGCCAGTGGCTGTCGGATTTGGACGCCCGCCTGGCCGAGTACGCCACCGAGCTGGAGGAGTCTCGATGACCGCGCTGCCTTCCCCCGAGTCGCTACGCTCCAGCCCCCCGGGGCTGTTCCCGCCGACCGACCTGGACGATCCCGACACCCACCACGCCACCGGCTTCCGGCTTCAGCGTCTGGAAGTGCTCAACTGGGGCACCTTCGACCAGCGGGTATGGCAGCTACACCTGGACGGGCGTGACGGGCTGCTGACCGGAGACATCGGATCCGGAAAGTCGACCCTGGTCGACGCCGTGACCACGCTGCTGCTGCCCGCCCACCGCATCGCGTATAACAAGGCCGCCGGCGCGCAAACCCGCGAACGCGATCTGCGCTCGTATGTTCTCGGGTTCTACAAGTCCGAACGCAACGAGGCGACGGGCAGCTCGCGGCCGGTCGGGCTGCGCGGGGCGCGCACCTACTCGGTCGTGCTGGGTCACTTCCGCAACGCCGGCTTTCATGCCGATGTGACGCTGGCGCAGGTGTTCTGGATTAAAGAGGGCGCCGGCGGCCAGCCGGATCGATTCTACGTGACCGCCGACGCGGAGCTGTCGATCGCCGAGCACTTCAGCGATTTCGGCTCCGAGTTGCCCAGCCTGCGCAAGCGGCTGCGCAAGGGCGGCGCCGCGGTGTACGACCACTTTCCGGAGTACAGCCGCGACTACCGGCGGAAGCTGGCGATCGCCTCCGAGCAGGCCATGGACCTGTTCCATCAGACCGTGTCGATGAAATCGGTGGGCGACCTGAACGAGTTCGTCCGCGAGCACATGCTCGAGCCGTTCGACGCCGCCGTCTGGGTGGACAAGCTTGTCGCGCATTTCGAGGACCTCACCCGCGCGCACGACGCCGTGGTCAAGGCGCGCAGCCAGCTGACCGAGTTGGCGCCGCTGGTTTCAGACTGCGACAGCTACGATGAGCTGCGGGAAAGACTTTCGGACCTGCACGGCCAGCGCGACGCGCTGCGCTACTACTTTGCCGGGCTGCGCGAGGCGCTGTACACCCGCCTCGCGCAGACTCTCACCGCCGAACTCGACGACGCCAACCACCGGTTGTCCGCGATCGAGGACGGCCTAGCCACATTGCGGGCGAGGTTGGACAGCCTGAAGCTCGAACAGGCCGGTCACGGGGGCGCGGAGATCGCCGAGATCGAACGGCGCGCCGCTACCTGCTCGCAATGGCGCGACGACCGTCACGTGCGCCGGAGCAGATTTGATGCGTACCTGACCGAAGCCGGTCTGGAGCCGGTGTCCAACGCGGGTCAGTTCGGGGCGCGTTTCGATGAAATCGGTTCGGCCGCAGTAACATTGCGAACCCAGTTGGCCGATCTGGACAACACGACGACCGATGCCGCGGTGAGCAAGCGTGGCCTGCAGGCCAAGTCGCAGGAGATTGCCGGGGAGCTGGCCAGCCTGCGGCAGCGGCGAAGCAATATTCCGGAGCGCAACATGGTGATCCGGGAACGGCTGAGTACAGAGCTTCGCGTAGACCCGTCGCAGATCCCATTCGCCGGCGAGCTGATCCAGGTGGCGGCCCAGCATGCCGAGTGGGAAGGCGCGGCCGAACGGGTGCTGCGCGGCTTCGGGCTCTCGCTTCTGGTGCCGCAGGCGTTGTATGCGCGCGTGTCCGACTGGGTCGACGTCAACCATCTGGGTGGCAGGCTCGTCTACTATCGGGTGCCCGCCACGGTGTCGCTGCAGGACACGCGGACGCCCCCCGCCGAGGCGCTGGCGCACAAGCTCGACATCAAGGATGGCCCGTTCTACGACTGGATCGAACGTGAACTGCGCAGCCGTGCACGGCACGTCTGCGTCGACTCCATGGACCAATTCCGACGGCACGATTGGGCGCTGACCCGGGCCGGCCAGATCAAGGCACAAGGCGGGCGCCACGAGAAGGACGATTCACACCGCATCGACGACCGGCGGCACTACGTGCTGGGCTGGAGTAACGAACAGAAGATCGACGCGCTGCTGGCCGACGCGCAGCGGGTACAGGCTGACTTGCACTGCGTCGACGAGAGGCTGGCGCGGCTGGCGGCCGAGCGCAACACCGCCTCCGCGCGCACGTCGGCGCTGGACAAGCTGGCCGTGGTGGCGGCGTCCTACGACGATATCGACTGGGAGTCGATGGTCGCCGAGATCGACCGGCTGCAGCAGCGCAAGCACGAATTGGAGTCAGCCTCGGGTGAACTGGCGCGCATCGGTGGCGAGATCGAACAGACCGAACAGGTGATCGGCGGCCAGGAGCAGGAGCTTCGGGGCATCAACCAGCGGATCGGCAGTCTGACCGGGGACCTCGACGGCGCGCGGCACGGCGCCGCAGAGGCGGCTAGGGTGACGGCCGAGTCGGGCGCCGCTGCGGCTGCCCGGCACTTCGACGCCCTCGCCGCCCGAGCAATCAAACCGCCGTCGAGGGCCGACGCCTGCGTAGCCGAGGAACAGCTGCAGTACCGCGCGCTGACCGAGGAGGTCGAGCGGGTCGGCACTAAATCGGAGGCAGTGGCTCGCCGAATCGTGGGCAAGATGAAGGACTTTCGCCAGAGGTATCCCATCGATACCGCGGACATGGACGACAACGTGGCCTCCGCCGGCGAGTACCGGGCATTGCGCGCCCGGCTCGTGTCCGACGACCTGCCCCGGTTCGAGGCCGCGTTCAAGGAGTACCTGAACACCAACACGATCCGTGACATCGCCGGTTTCCACTCCGAACTCAACAAGCAGGTGGAGTTGATCTCGTCACGGATCGACACCATCAACGAATCGCTGGTCGGCATCGACTACAACGAGGGCCGCTACATCCGGTTGGAGGAATCACCGACACCCAACCAGGAGATCCGCACATTCCGCGACGAGCTGCGCCAGTGCAGTGACGGCTCGATCGGCGCCGACGACGCCGACCGGTATTCCGAGGAACGCTTCGTTTTGGTGAAGAACCTGATCGAGAAGTTCCGCGGCCGCGAGGGCCAGACCGATGCCGACCACAACTGGGTCAAGCGCGTCACCGACGTACGCAACTGGTGCACCTTCGCCGCCTCAGAGCGCTGGCGCGCCGACGACACAGAGCACGAGAACTACACCGATTCCGGCGGCAAGTCTGGTGGCCAGAAGGAAAAACTTGCCTACACCATCCTGGCGGCGTCGTTGGCCTATCAGTTCAACCTGAAATGGGGCGTCAAGCGCTCGAAGGATTTCCGCTTCGTCGTCATAGACGAAGCGTTCGGCCGCGGCTCCGACGAGTCGACCCGTTTCGCGCTTGCTCTGTTCCGCAAGCTGGGCCTGCAGCTGCTCATCGTGACGCCGCTGCAGAAGATCCACGTCATCGAGCCGTTCGTGGCCTCGGTCGGCTACGTGGAGAACAGGCGCGGCAACGCCTCGCAGCTGCAATGCCTGACCATCGAGGAATACCGCCGGCGTAAGCGGCTGCACAGCATGATCACGCTGGACGGTCACGACGCCAGCCGAGACCGACCATTCGCGGTCTCGTGACCGATTGGTCGACCCCGGCCGGCGTCCGCGCCCGGTTGGGCAAGCGGTGGGAGACCGGACAGGCGCTTTCAGAGCGGGCTCGCGGGCTTCCCTTCACGCCGGTCGATCTGCCGATTCGCGGTCCGACCGCCTCGGAGCTGGGCGCCCGCTACGCCGAGGTGGCGCGCTGGGCGCGCGACTGGCTCGACCAGGCCGGCCCGTACTCGCTGAGCACCAAAGTGGTCGGAGCGCGCCGGACCGGTGCCAATCCGATCCCGGACCGTCTCCGCATCGAAAACTTTGCGGACCTCACCGCGTTCCTGGGCACCGCTGATCAAGCGCGCCGCCACCAAGAGCTCATCGAAGCGGCGAAAGATATTGCACCGCAGATCTATTCGTGGGTTGTTGACAAGCCGATGCGCGCTCTGGCGCACCAGGCCGAGTTCGACCGGCTGCTTGCCTGTGCGCGCTGGGTGGCCGACAACGCCGATCGCGACCGCTACCTGCGGCAGGTCAACGCGCCCGGAGTGGACACCAAGTTCATCGAACGCCACCGCGGGATTCTCGCTGAGTTGGTCGATCTGCTCCTAGACACACCGGGCCACCGAGTAGCCCGCGACTTCGCCGCGCGCTACGGCTTCCGGGACAAGCCGACCCGAGCACGCCTGCGCGTATTGGATCGGGCTGTCTCACCGCTGCCGGCGGGGCTCACCGACGTCGAGCTGCGTACCGACGAGCTGGCGTCTCACCCATTCGACGTCGACCGGGTATTCCTCGTGGAGAACGAGGTCAGCGCCCTGGCATTCCCGGCTGTCCCGCGGTCGTTGCTGATCTTCGGCGGCGGGTATGCGGTGGGTCGCGTCGGCGGTGTGCACTGGCTGCGGGACGTGCCCCTGTATTACTGGGGCGATATCGACACCCACGGGTTCCGCATCCTCGACCTGCTGCGTGCCCGGTTCCCGCACACCCGCTCGATGTTGATGGACCGCGCCACGCTGTTGGCCCATGAGGCGCACTGGGATCGGGAACCCGCCGTGGTCAATACCCACCTCGAACACCTCTCCGCCGACGAGGCGGCGCTGTACCGCGACCTAGTCGAAGACACCTTCGGCTCCGCGGTGCGCCTGGAGCAGGAGCGGGTCAGCTACCCGTTGATTGAGTCCGCGATCCGGGAGCTGGTCTGCGAGCGTGCGCATTCGTAGCCCTCGACACGGTGTGTCGAGGGACAAACACGCACGCTGGCGGCCGGGGATTATCGTTCGGATATGACGGGCACCGAGCAGTATTTCGACCTGGGCTCCTACCACCGGCCGATCGAAACGCCTTCTGCGCAAGCGCAGATCTGGTTCGACCGCGGACTGGTGTGGGCGTATGCGTTCAATCACGACGAGGCGATCCGCTGCTTCGAGCGGGCCCTGGAACTCGACCCGGGTCTGGCCATTGCGCGATGGGGAATCGCCTATTCGGTCGGCCCCAACTACAACAAGGCGTGGGAGGCATTTGACCCGGTCGACTTGACCGCATCGCTGGCTCGGGCGCGCATGGAGCTCCATCTGGCCGCGCAGGGTCGAGCCAACCCGGTCGAGCAGGGCCTCATCGCCGCGCTGGGGGCCCGCTTTCCCACCGACGATCCGGACGACACGGACGCCCTGCACGCCGGCATGCTCGCCTACGCCGACGCCATGACGGCGCTGGCAGCGGCCTATCCGGGCGACATCGACGTGCGGGCGCTTGCCGCCGACGCGCTGTTGAACGTGACCGCGTGGGCGCTGTGGGACACCAAGACCGGCGAACCGGCCCCCGGTTCGCGGGTGATCGAAGCCAAGCGGATCCTCGATGATGAGCTCGCTACGCCCGCCGGGCGCGAACATCCGGGCATCCTTCATCTGTATCTGCACACCATGGAGATGTCGGCCAGTCCGGAGGACGCCCTGCCGGCGGCGGATCTGTTGCGCGGCTTGGTGCCCGATGCCGGGCATCTGCAGCACATGCCGAGCCACATCGACGTGCTGTGCGGTGACTACCGCAGCTCGGTGGTGGCGAATTTTGCTGCGGTACAGGCGGATCGGCGCTTTCTGAGTCGAGAGGGTCCGCTGAACTTCTATTCGCTGTACCGTGCGCACGATCTGCATTTCGTGGTGTATTCGGCGATGTTCGAGGGGCAGTCGCAAATCGCGTTGCAGGCCGCCGACGAACTCGTCGGTCAGCTGACACCCGAGTTGCTGTCGATCGAATCCCCGCCGATGGCCGACTGGCTCGAAGCGTTCGTGCCGCTGAGGACCCACGTGCTGGTCCGGTTCGGCCGGTGGGACGAACTGATTGCGCAACCACTGCCCGAAGACCGAGACCTGTACTGCACCACGACGGCGACGATCCATTACGGACACGGCGTCGCGCTGGCCGCCAACGGTCAGCTGGCGCAGGCACACGCCGAGCGTGCCGCGTTCGCCGAGGCGTACGACCGCATACCGGACTCCCGGTACCTGTTCAACAACACCTGCCGAGACATCCTCGCCGTGGCCGCCGCCATGCTCGACGGTGAGATCGCCTACCGCGAAGACCGCTTCGACGAGGCGTTCGGTCATCTGAGGCACGCGATCGAGCTCGACGACGCACTGCCCTATGACGAGCCGTGGGGCTGGATGCAGCCGACGCGGCACGCGTATGGCGCGTTGCTGCTCGAGCAGGGCCACATCGACGAGGCCGCCGCCGTGTATGCCGCCGACCTCGGGCTGGACCCCACGTTGGCCAGGCCCTGCCAGCACCCCCGAAATGTGTGGAGCTTGCACGGGTATCACGAGTGCTTGCAGCGACTCGGCCGCACGGACGAGGCCCTGATCATCGGCCAACAGCTGGCGCTCGCTACCGCGCGCGCCGACGTGCCGGTACGAGCCTCGTGTGCCTGCCGGCTGAGTGAAGATGCGTGACCTGCGGCGATTTGGCTGATCGCAGGTCGTGGCCTAGAATTTGGGGGTTGCTTTTCGGCAGACCTCGGCCGGCCGCGATGCTTGATGCTCTTCGCGCAAGCGCTCATCGCAGTTGGCCCCGCGTGCCTTTTGGTGACGAGACCGCGCACGTCAGGTGGCTTCCGCTCGCCGTGCAGACATTGAACCCCGGCGGGCAGGAGCGCTGGGGGCACCTCCCGGCCGAAGGCCAGGGGGACGACCCGGGGAGACTAGAGGAGATCTTGTGATTCAGCAGGAATCGCGGCTCAAGGTCGCCGACAACACGGGCGCCAAGGAGATCTTGTGCATCCGCGTGCTCGGCGGGTCGTCGCGGCGCTACGCCGGAATCGGCGACGTCATCGTGGCGACAGTCAAGGAAGCAATCCCCGGCGGGGGGATCAAGCGCGGCGAGGTGGTCAAGGCCGTGGTCGTGCGCACCGTGAAGGAGCGCCGCCGCTCCGACGGCAGCTATATCAAGTTCGACGAGAACGCGGCGGTGATCCTGCGCACCGACAACGAGCCGCGCGGCACCCGCATCTTCGGCCCGGTGGGCCGCGAACTGCGCGAGAAGCGCTTCATGAAGATCGTCTCGCTTGCTCCGGAGGTGCTCTAGATGAAGGTTCGCAAGGGTGACACCGTGCTGGTGATCGCCGGTAAGGACAAGGGCGCCAAGGGAAAGGTGCTCAAGGCGTACCCGACCAGGAACAAAGTGCTGGTCGAGGGCGTCAACCGGATCAAGAAGCACACCCCGATCTCCACCACCCAGCGGGGGGCCCAATCGGGCGGAATCGTCACGCAGGAAGCGCCGATCCACGTCAGCAACGTGATGGTCGTCGGCTCGGACGGCAAGCCCGCCCGTGTCGGCTACCGCATCGACGACGAGACCGGCAAGAAGGTTCGCCTCTCCCGCCGTAACGGCAAGGACATCTAAGAAATGACTACCACCGAAAGCACAGAAAGCCCCGCCAGGGTGGTGCCCCGGCTCAAGCAGCGTTACCGCGAAGAAGTACGCGATGCGTTACAGGCCGAGTTCGGCTATGCGAACGTCATGCAGATCCCGAGCGTGGTCAAGGTCGTCGTGAACATGGGTGTCGGCGAGGCCGCGCGGGACGCCAAACTCATCAACGGCGCAGTCAACGATCTGGCGCTGATCACCGGGCAGAAGCCGGAAGTCCGTCGGAGCCGCAAGTCGATCGCCCAGTTCAAGTTGCGCGAGGGCATGCCTATCGGCGCTCGCGTGACTCTGCGCGGCGACCGGATGTGGGAGTTCCTCGACCGGCTCACCTCGATCGCCCTGCCGCGTATCCGCGACTTCCGCGGGTTGTCGCCCAAACAGTTCGACGGCACCGGCAACTACACCTTCGGGCTGACCGAGCAGTCGGTGTTCCACGAGATCGACGTCGACTCGATCGACCGGCCGCGAGGCATGGACATCACCGTCGTCACTTCGGCGACGACCGACGAAGAAGGCCGAGTCCTGTTGCGACAACTGGGCTTTCCATTCAAGGAGAATTGATGGCGAAGAAGGCTCTGGTCAACAAGGCCAACAAAAAGCCCAAGTTCGCGGTGCGTGCGTACACGCGATGCAACAAGTGCGGGCGGCCCCACGCCGTCTACCGCAAGTTCGGCCTGTGCCGGATCTGCTTGCGGGAGATGGCCCACGCCGGCGAACTGCCGGGCGTGCAAAAGGCCAGCTGGTAACAGATGAGCGCTTGCGCGAGAGAGCCGCAACGTAACAAACGCAGCAGGCCCGTGAGGGAACCACTGCGAGGAAGGTGACAAGCGCTGTCATGACGATGACGGACCCGATCGCAGACTTTTTGACGCGTCTGCGCAACGCCAATTCGGCGTACCACGACGAGGTGACGCTGCCGCACAGCAAGATCAAGGCCAACATCGCCGAGATCCTCAAGAACGAGGGCTACATCTCCGACTTCCGGACCGAGGATGCCCGCGTAGGCAAGTCGCTGATCGTCCAGCTCAAGTACGGACCAAGCCGCGAACGCAGCATCGTCGGCCTGCGCCGGATATCGAAGCCCGGTCTGCGGGTGTATGCCAAGTCGACGAATCTGCCACGCGTGCTCGGCGGTCTCGGGGTGGCGATCATTTCGACGTCGACTGGTCTGCTGACCGACCGTCAGGCGGCCCGGCAGGGCGTCGGCGGCGAAGTCCTCGCGTACGTGTGGTGAGGGAGTACTAGACATGTCGAGAATTGGTAAGCAGCCGATCCCGATTCCGGCCGGTGTCGACGTGACGATCGACGGCCAGAGCGTGTCGGTCAAGGGCCCCAAGGGCACATTGGAATTGCAGATCGCGGAGCCGATCACGGTGTCCCGCAGCGACGACGGCGCGATCGTCGTCAGCCGTCCCGACGACGAACGGCACAGCCGCTCATTGCACGGGTTGTCACGCAGCCTGGTGTCCAACCTCGTCACCGGTGTGACGCAGGGCTACACCACCAGGATGGAGATCCACGGCGTCGGTTACCGCGTGCAGTTGCGGGGCTCCAACCTGGAGTTCGCGCTGGGCTACAGCCACCCGGTGGTGGTGGAGGCACCCGAGGGCATCACGTTCACGGTGCAGAGCCCGACGAAGTTCTCGATCTCGGGCATCGACAAGCAGAAGGTCGGCCAGATCTCGGCGAACATCCGCCGCCTGCGCCGCAACGACCCGTACAAGGGCAAGGGCGTGCGGTACGAGGGCGAGCAGATCCGCCGCAAGGTCGGAAAGACGGGCAAGTAAATGGCTGAGACACAAGCGAATCCACCGGTGGGCAGGAGCTGGAGCGACCCGGGGATCGACCAAGCACAAGCCGGCCGGCCAGAGCGTTTCCGCCCAGCGGCGGATCGCGCGGCTGCGTCGCCACGCCCGGCTGCGCAAGAAGGTTTCCGGGACGTCGAAGCGGCCGCGCCTGGTGGTGCACCGCTCGTCGCGGCACATCCACGTGCAGCTGGTCAACGACCTCGACGGCACCACGCTGGCGGCGGCGTCGTCGATCGAGGCGGACGTCCGCGCGGTCGACGGAGACAAGAAGGCCCACAGCGTGCGCGTCGGCCAGTTGATCGCCGAACGTGCCAAGGCGGCCGGCATCGACACCGTGGTGTTCGACCGCGGCGGCTACACCTACGGCGGCCGGATCGCGGCGCTGGCGGACGCTGCGCGCGAGGGCGGGCTGAAGTTCTAGTGAGCGCGGGCTGACGAGGGAATGACTGATGGCTGACTTTTACAACAACGGAAGGACCGAATGATGGCGGAGCAGACCGCATCCGGCACCGGGCCGGATACCGGCGCCCCGACCACGGGTAGCCGTCACGATGACCGCGGAGGGCGTGATGACCGCGGCGGCCGGGGCAGGCGCGACGACCGCGGTGGCCGCGGTGGCCGTGACGGCGGCGAGAAGTCGAACTACCTCGAGCGCGTGGTCACGATCAACCGCGTCTCCAAGGTGGTCAAGGGCGGCCGACGGTTCAGCTTCACGGCCCTGGTGATCGTCGGTGACGGCAAGGGCATGGTCGGCGTCGGCTACGGCAAGGCCAAAGAGGTTCCCGCCGCCATCGCCAAGGGTGTGGAGGAAGCCCGCAAGAACTTCTTCCGGGTACCGCTCATCGGCCATACCATCACGCACCCCGTGCAGGGTGAGGCCGCCGCCGGTGTGGTGATGCTGCGTCCCGCCAGCCCGGGTACCGGCGTCATCGCCGGCGGCGCCGCCCGTGCCGTGCTGGAATGCGCCGGAGTGCACGACATCCTGGCCAAGTCGCTGGGCAGCGACAACGCCATCAACGTCGTGCACGCCACCGTGGCCGCACTCAAGCTGCTGCAGCGTCCCGAGGAAGTCGCCGCCCGCCGCGGCCTGCCGATCGAGGATGTGGCGCCGGCCGGGATGCTGCGTGCTCGCAGAGAGCACGCAGCAAGCGCCGCGCTGGCCGCATCGGCCAGCCGGGAAGGATCGGCTTAAACATGGCTGCTGACATGGCTTCGTTAAGAATCACGCAGGTGCGCAGCACCATCGGCGCGCGCTGGAATCAGCGGGAAAGCCTACGGACGCTGGGGTTGCGGCGGATCCGTCACTCGGTGGTCCGCGAGGACACCCCGTCGACCCGCGGGCTCATCGCCGCGGCGCAGCACCTCGTCGAGGTGGCGCCGGTGACCGGCGACTCGGCCAGTGCAGGAAGCAAGCCGAAAGGCAGAGGCAAGAAATGACGATCAAGCTGCATGACCTGCGGCCCGCGGCCGGGTCGAAGACCCCGCGCACCCGCGTCGGTCGAGGTGACGGATCGAAGGGCAAGACGGCCGGACGTGGCACCAAGGGCACCAAGGCCCGCAAGAACGTGCCGGTGACGTTCGAGGGCGGTCAGATGCCCATCCACATGCGCCTGCCGAAACTGCGCGGGTTCCGTAACCGCTTCCGCACCGAGTACGCGGTCGTGAACGTCGGCGACCTGAACCGGCTGTTCCCTGAGGGCGGCGCGGTCGGCGTGGACGAGCTCGTCGCCAAGGGCGCGGTGCGCAAGAACACGTTGGTCAAGGTGCTCGGAGACGGCAAGCTGACCGCCAAGGTCGACGTCACCGCGCACAAGTTCAGCGGCAGCGCACGCGAAAAGATCACCGCCGCAGGGGGATCGGTCACCGAGCTGTCGTAGCTCGGACTAGGGCGTGTCTGTGATACGCGGACCTCTCACCGAATTCAACGTCTCGCAGGAAAACTTCGAGAAGGTACCGCCATGGCGTTGAACTCGGTGCATTGGGCCACCGCCGGTGTCCATGAGACGCGGACAGGCGCAGACTCAGCGCCTTGTTCGGGTCGGTTCGTCGCGCCGGCGGCGATCGGTAGGCTCGCTATCATGTTCGGCTTCATCCCAGGTCTTCCCGGTCCCGAGGAATTGCGCGCCGTGCTTCGTCGCGTTGATACCACCCGCCACCACGGCGTCCCCGACGGTTGTGTGCTCGAACTGGACCTGTTGTCGGTGCCGCCAGAGGCCGCGGGGCTTGACCCGTTCGCGATGCTGGCCGCTGGCGGCCGTCCAATGGTTCTTCGCAACGCGGTAAGCGCGCTGTATCGCGCGGCGGAGGACCCGCGGGTGGCCGGTCTCATCGCCCGCGTGCAGATTCCCGCGGCCACCGCGGGGCCCGTGCAGGAGCTGCGGGAAGCCATCGCGGCATTCAGCGCCGTGAAACCGTCGCTGGCGTGGGCGGAGACCTACCCGGGCACCTTGTCGTACTACCTGGCGTCGGCGTTCCGGGAAGTGTGGATGCAGCCGTCCGGCACCGTCGGGCTCGTCGGGTTCGCGACGAACGCGCTGTTTCTGCGGGGCGCTTTGGACAAGGCTGGCGTCGAGGCGGAGTTCGTCGCCCGCGGCGAGTACAAGTCGGCGGCCAACTTGTTCACCGAGGACAGTTACACCGAGGCGCACCGCGAGGCCGATACCCGGCTGCTGGAAAGCCTGCATCACCAGGTATGGCAGGCGGTCGGCGAATCTCGGGGGCTCGACCACGCCGCGGTGGACGCGCTCGCCGATCGGGCCCCGCTGCTGCGCGACGACGCGCTGGCGGGCGGATTGGTCGACCGGGTCGGGTTTCGCGACGAGGCGTATGCGCGGATCGCCGAGCTGGTCGGTGCGCCGGCATCCGACACCGAGGACGAACCGCCGCGGCTCTATCTGGCGCGATATGCCCGGGCGGTCGCCGGACGGTCCGGCCTGCCGACGCCGACGTTGCCGGGCCGGAAAGCCAAGCCGGTGATCGCCGTGGTGACGGTGGCCGGACCGATCGTCAGCGGCCGTGGTGGCCCTCATATGCCCCCGCTGGGGCCGGGCAGCACCGGGGGCGACACCATCGCGGCCGCGTTACGGGAGGCGGCCGCCGACGACGACGTCACTGCGGTGGTCCTGCGGGTCGACAGCCCCGGCGGATCCGTCACCGGTTCGGAGACGATCTGGCGCGAGGTGGCCCGAGTTCGTGAGCAGGGAAAGCCGGTCGTGGCCTCGATGGGCGCGGTCGCCGCTTCCGGCGGGTATTACGTGTCGATGGGCGCCGACGCGATCGTCGCGAACCCCGGCACCATCACCGGTTCGATCGGCGTGGTGACCGGCAAGCTGGTCGCGCGCGGTCTGAAGGAGCGGCTTGGGGTTGGGTCCGATGCCGTGCGGACCAACCCCAACGCCGACGCGTGGTCGCTCAACGCGCCGTTCACCGCCGAGCAGCGCGCGCACGTCGAGGCCGAGGCCGACCTCTTCTACCGCGACTTCGTGCAGCGGGTCGCCGACGGACGCGACATGTCAGCCGACGACGTCGAGGCGGTGGCACGCGGTCGGGTCTGGACGGGTGCGGACGCCCTGGAGCGGGGCCTCGTCGACGAACTCGGCGGTCTGCGGACGGCGATCACGAAGGCCAAGGTGCTGGTCGGGTTGGACCCGGACGCCGAGGTCCGGGTGAGGAGCTATCCGGGCTCGTCGTTGATGGACATGCTGCGCCCGCGGCCGTCCTCGCAGCCGGCGGCGGCGTCGTTGCCCGAGGCGCTCGGCGTGCTCGTCACCCGGGCCACCGTTCAGTTGCTCGACAACGCGCAGCGGACCGTCGACGGCACCACCGCTCTGCTCCTCGGCGACTACCGCTTCTGATTCGCGGGCGTCCTTACTTCAACGTGGCGCGGACGGAGACGATGTCGCCGAACAGCATGTCCCCCTCCGGGGGTGCGTCAAGTCCGTACTGAATGAACAGCTCGCTGTTGCTGGTGCCGACCGTCTCCCAGCCATGACCGGCCAGGTAAGCGGCCGCCTCGTTGCGGTCGCCGAAATAGACGAGGTCGGACATGTCGATATCGAACCCGTGGCTGCGCCAGCGCTCGGCGAGGGTCTGCATCCGCTCCTTGATCCGATCCTGGTCGAGCTGGCTGAGGTTGGTCACGGATTGGGTGGCGAACCGGCTGCCCTGCGCGCTTAGCGCGGTGATGTCGTCGAGCAAGCGGTCCTGGGCGTCAGGCGGTAGATAGCCCAGCAGACCCTCGGCGATCCAGGCCGTCGGCCGATCGGAGTCGAACCCAGCGGCCCGCAGCGCCGCGGGCCAGTCGTTGCGCAAGTCGATCGCGATCGTGCGATGGCCGGCTCTCGGTCGGGCGCCGAGCCGGGCCAGGGTCGTCGTCTTGAACTCGATGACCTGAGGCTGGTCGATCTCATACACCATGGTTCCCGACGGCCATGGCAGTCGGTACGCTCGCGCGTCCAGACCCGACGCGAGGATCACCATTTGGCGGATCCCGGCGACCGCCGCTTCGAGGAAGAACTCGTCGAAGTACTTGGTGCGCACCGCCATGCCGTTGGTGATCCGGTCGGCGGTCATCAGCGGATCGTCGTCGAGGTCGGCCGGGTTCAGCTCGCCGCTGACCAGCTTGGTGAAGAACTCGATGCCGACGGCGGTGACCAGCGGTTCGGCGAACGGATCGTCGATCAGCGGGTCGTCGCCCTTGCTGGCCATGGCCCGGGCCGCGGCGACGGCCGTGGCGGTGGCTCCGACGCTCGAGGCCAGATCCCAGGTGTCGTTGTCCGTGCGTGCCATCGGCGACTCCTTCGACGACGGATTGGTTAGCTCATAAAACTGTACGCCGCGGTCTGCCCTCGACCCCACCGGTGATTTCCCTGGTCGCTTCACTCTCCCCCGCAAGCGGGAGGTGCCCCCAGCCCACCGGATGGATTTCGTCGCGTGACTGCTACTCTCGTAGACTGTTTACCGCCCGACACCATGGCCCCGGACAGACTCCCTGCCTGCGGCTCGTCGGCGACAGAATAGACCTAACCCGCGCTGGTCACACCAGCCCCATTGCATGCCGTGAATGAACTCGGCTGCGCAGGAGGAAGAGTGCTTTCGGCTTTCATCTCGTCACTGCGGACAGCCGACCTGCGACGCAAGATCCTGTTCACCATCGGAATCGTGATCCTGTACCGGGTCGGCGCCTCGCTGCCGTCTCCCGGGGTGAACTACGGCAACGTCAGGGAGTGCGTTGACCAAGTCAGCGAGGGCGGCTCGGCACAGCTGTACTCGCTGATCAACTTGTTCTCCGGCGGGGCGCTGCTCTACCTGACGGTGTTCGCGGTCGGCGTGATGCCCTACATCACCGCCAGCATCATCGTGCAGCTGCTCACGGTCGTGATCCCGCGGTTCGAGCAACTGCGCAAGGAAGGCCAGTCCGGCCAGGCCAAGATGACGCAGTACACCCGCTACCTGGCGATCGCGCTGGCCATCCTGCAGGCCACCAGCATCGTCGCGCTGGCCGCCAACGGCGGACTGCTGCAGGGCTGCACGCTGCCGATCATCAACGACGACAGCATCTTCACCCTCATCGTGATCGTGATCGTGATGACCGCAGGCGCCGCGCTCGTCATGTGGATGGGCGAGCTGGTCACCGAACGCGGCATCGGCAACGGCATGTCGCTGATGATCTTCGCGGCCATCGCGTCGGCCATCCCGGGCGAGGGCATGATGATCCTGGAGAACCGGGGCGGCGTAATGTTCGCCGCGGTATGCGCTGCCGCGCTCGCGATCGTCATCGGTGTGGTGTTCGTCGAGCAGGGCCAGCGCCGCATCCCGGTCCAGTACGCCAAGCGGATGGTGGGCCGGCGCATGTACGGCGGCACCTCGACATACCTGCCGTTGAAGGTCAACCAGGCCGGCGTCATCCCGGTCATCTTCGCCTCGTCGCTGATCTACGTTCCGCAGCTGATCACGCAGCTGATCAACAGCGGTCGCGCAGGAGGGGGCAACAGCTGGTGGGACAAGTTCGTCGGGAGTTATCTGTCGGATCCGGGCAGTCCCTGGTACATCGGGATCTACTTCGGGCTGATCATCTTCTTCACGTACTTCTACGTGTCGATCACTTTCAACCCTGACGAGCGTGCCGACGAGATGAAGAAGTTCGGCGGCTTCATCCCGGGCATTCGACCGGGCAAGCCGACCGCGGACTATCTGCGCTATGTGCTGAGCCGAATCACGTTGCCCGGCTCGATCTACCTGGGTGTGATCGCCGTCCTGCCCAACCTGTTCCTCGACATCGGCAACACCGGCGGTGTGCAGAATCTGCCGTTCGGCGGTACGGCGGTTCTCATCATGGTCGGCGTGGGGTTGGATACGGTCAAACAGATCGAAAGCCAGCTCATGCAGCGCAACTATGAAGGGTTCCTCAAGTGAGAGTTGTTTTGCTCGGCGCGCCGGGCTCCGGAAAGGGCACGCAAGCGGCGAAACTGGCCGACAAGCTGGGGATCCCTCACATCTCCACCGGGCAACTCTTCCGCGACAACATCCAGAACGAAACCAGCCTCGGAGTGGAAGCCAAGCGCTACCTTGACGCCGGCGACCTGGTGCCGTCCGAACTCACCAACGCGCTGGTAGATCAACGTATCGACGAACCCGACGCCGCCCAGGGCTTCATCCTCGACGGCTATCCCCGCTCGGTCGAGCAGGCCGGGGCGCTCAGCCGCATGCTGGCGGCCCGCGACACCAAGATCGACGCGGTCGTGGAGTTCCGGGTGAGGGATGACGAGTTGCTCAAGCGACTGTTGGACCGGGGACGAGCCGACGACACCGAGGAAGTCATCAAGAACCGGATGAAGGTGTATCGCGACGAGACCGCACCGCTGCTGGAGTTCTACCGCGACGAGCTTAAGACGGTCGACGCGGTGGGCAGCCTGGACGAGGTGTTCGCGCGTGCCCTGGCGGCACTCGGCCGGTAGGACGTGATCCCCCTCCCGGGGCTGCGCAGCCGCAAAGTGGTCGCGCAACGCAGCGCCGACGAACTCGACACGATGGCCGCCGCGGGCGCACTGGTGGCGGCCGCGCTCAGCGCAGTGCAAGAGGCGGGCGTGGCGGGAGTATCTACGCTCATGCTCGACGAGATCGCCGAGGCCGTCATCAGAGATGCGGGCGGCACTCCGTCGTTTCTGGGCTACCACGGTTATCCCGCCACGATCTGCTCGTCGGTCAACGACCGCGTGGTGCACGGCATCCCGTCGGCGGCCGAGATCCTGTCACCCGGCGACCTGGTATCCATCGACTGCGGCGCGATCGTCGACGGCTGGCACGGCGACGCCGCCATCACCTTCGGCGTGGGCACGGTGATCCCGGCCGACGAGGCGCTCTCACAGGCCACCAAGGAATCCATGGAAGCCGGGATCGCCGCGATGCTGCCCGGCAACCGGCTCACCGACGTCTCCCACGCCATCGAGCAGGCCACCCACGCCGCCGAGACCCGCTACGGCCGAGCGTTCGGCATCGTCGACGGCTACGGCGGGCACGGCATCGGCCGGCAGATGCACATGGAGCCGTTCCTGCCCAACGAGGGCGCGCCGGGCCGAGGCCCGCTGTTGGCGCCGGGTTCCGTGCTGGCGATCGAGCCGATGCTCACCCTGGGCACCACCCAAACCACGATTCTCGACGACCAGTGGACGGTCGTCACCCTCGACGGCTCCCGCGCGGCCCACTGGGAGCACAGTGTGGCGGTCACCGAAGATGGCCCCAGAATTCTGACGGTTGCGATAAATTAGGTGAACCAAAACCCGAACTGCCTCGTTTCTTAAGCGGGAGGTTGGCAGTGGAGGACCCGGATGCCGCTGTGATGCGGGTGCTCTACGACGAGCACGCGCCCGCGCTCTGGCGCTACGCGTGGCGGCTGACAGGAGACGCGGCACGAGCTGAGGATGTTGTGCAAGAAACCCTGTTGCGGGCGTGGCAGCACCCCGAGGTGACCGACGACGACCGGTCAGCACGGGCCTGGCTGTTCACCGTCGCCCGTAACATGATTATCGATGAGCGGCGCAGTGCGAGGTTTCGCTCCGAGACCGGTCCGCCGGATCCGGAACGGGTGCCCGACCCCGCCGCTCGGGACCAGTTGGACACGGCCCTGGACAGGCTCCTGCTGAGTGACGCGTTGACCCAGTTGTCCGCCGATCACCGCGCGGTGATCCGGCGCGCCTACTACCAGGGCTGGACCACAGCCCAGATCGCAGCCGATCTGCACATCGCCGAGGGCACTGTGAAATCGCGACTGCACTACGCCGTGCGAGCGTTGCGGCTCGCCCTCCAGGAGATGGGGGTGTCACGGTGACACAAGTTGACGGCCACGACGAACTCATCAACGGAACCCAGCCGGACGATCCCTTCGCACTCTGGGACGGTGCTTACGTGCTTGGCGCGCTGTCTGCTTCCGACAAGCTGCAGTACGAGTCACATCTGAGTGCGTGTAAGGCATGCCGCAACGCGGTTGCGGAGCTCACCGGCATTCCGCCGCTACTGGGACTCCTCGATCCGGAAGAGGTGAGGGCCATCGAAGAGAACCGCCCCGAGCCACCACTTCGACCCGAGGTGTTGGACTCGTTGTTGGCGAAGGTCCGCCGGCGTCGGCGGTGGTCACGTCGAGCGACTGCCGGCGTCGCCGCCCTCGCGGCCGCCCTGCTGGCCGTCGGTCTAGTGATCATTGCCCGGCCCGAAATCGTGGGCCTGCAGCGCCAAGAGCCGGCGCCGGTGGCGCTCGCGATGGAACAGGTCGTCCCCTCGCCGGTGACTGCGAGCGTGTCGCTGACGGGCATGGAGTGGGGCACGCAGATCGACATGACGTGCAGCTACGGCTCCTACGCCGATCGCGACCAAAAAGGCGGCACGTTTGCGTTGGTGGTCGTCGGACGCGACGGCAGCCGCACCGAGGCGGCGACCTGGCGGGCCGAGCCGAATCAGTCGGTGACGCTCGGCGCGGCCACGTCGCTGCCCGTCGATCAGATCGCCACCGTCCAGCTGGTGTCGACCGACAACTCGCAGATGCTGCTGCAGCGAAATCTGTAACTTCGGGCTGACACTCGCCCCCACCAGGGAATACCAACCCAGCGGCGTCCCCAGCGGCCGCAAAAAGAAACAGTCCGAACCCCTAAACGTGGGTTCGGACTATTCCGACGTCTTGAGACATCACACAGCGAAATCTCTAATTCGTTGAACCCAACATTCGCGCCGGTCGTGTCACTAGGCAGAAGGCGAATACGTAGGGGAGCGAATGCCCAAGGGAAACCGGGTTATTGACTATACCGTCGAATATCTAGCCGGCATCGGGGTCGACTACATCTTTGCGGTCGACGGCGCGAACATCGAAGACCTCTACGACGCCGCGTACTTCCGACCGGACATCACTGCGGTGCTGGCCAAGCACGAGTTCTCCGCCGCCACAATGGCCGACGGCTACAGTCGCGGCGGAGCCGGGCTGGGCGTGGTGGCCGCCACATCGGGTGGCGGTTCCCTCAATCTTGTTCCGGGACTGGGGGAATCGCTCGCAAGCCGGGTGCCGGTGCTGGCGCTGGTCGGCCAGCCGCCGACCACGCTCGACGGCCGGGGCAGTTTCCAGGACACCAGCGGCCGCAACGGGGCGCTCAACGCCGAGGCGATTTTCGGCGCCGTCTCGGTGTTCTGCGAGCGGGTGACCACGGCCGCGGACATCCGCACCGCGTTGCCCCGGGCGGTCGCGGCCGCGCGCAGCGGCGGGCCAGCGGTGCTGTTGCTGCCGAAAGATATTCAGCAGCAACAGCTTCCGGTCAACGGCAGCGTCTGTCCCGGTAGCCCTTCAAGGGCCCGCCAGTTCGGCGACCCGCATCCCATTGCGCAGGTGCTGCGCCGCGCCGACGGCCCGATCACGATCATCGCCGGTGAGCAGGTCGCGCGTGACGACGCACGTGTTGAGCTCGAACAGCTGCGCGCCGTGCTGCGGGCCCGAGTGGCGTGCGTGCCCGACGCGAAGGACGTCGCTGGGACGCCGGGGTTCGGCTCCTCGTCGGCGCTGGGCGTGACCGGTGTGATGGGCCATCCAGGGGTCGCCGCCGCGGTCGCCGAGAGCGCGGTGTGCCTGCTCGTCGGGACCAGACTGTCGGTGACGGCCCGCGCGGGTCTGGACGCCGCCCTGTCGTCGGTGACGACGCTGTCGCTCGGTTCGGCGCCGCCCTATGTGCCGTGCACCCATGTCCACACCGATGATCTGCGTGGCTCCCTGTCGCTACTCAACGCGGCGCTGTCCGGAGCGGGTCGACCCGTCGGGATCCGCGTGCCGGACGTGGCGCCGCGCGCCGTGCTGGAGCCGCCGCGCCACGACGGAGCCGGAATCCGCTATCGCGAGGCGATGCAGGTGCTGGACGGCTCACTGCCCGACGGGGTGGACATCGTCGTCGACGCCGGGAATGTCGGTGCTGCGGCGATCCACTACCTGCCGGTGCGCCGCGGGGGCCGGTTCCTGGTGGCGTTGGGCATGGGCGGCATGGGTTACAGCTTCGGCGCCGGCGTGGGAATGGCGTTCGGGCGTGCGATGAGCGCTCGCGCGAAGAGTCAAGGGCCGAGCCGACGGACGGTGGTGATCGCCGGTGACGGCGCATTCTTCATGCACGGCATGGAGATTCACACCGCGCTGCAGTACCGGCTGCCAATCACGTTCGTGCTCTTCGACAACCACGCGCACGCGATGTGCGTCACCCGTGAGCAGTTGTTCTACGACGACGTCTACAGCTACAACCGCTTCGGGCCGAGCCGGCTGGGCGCAGGGCTGGCGGCAATGTTCCCAGAGTTGGCGGCGGTCGACGTCACCGACATCGCTGAGCTGCCCGCGGCGCTGCACGCCGCGCTCGACGTCGGCGGCCCGTCTGTGGTGAGCGTCGAATGCTCCGCCGACGAAATCCCCCCGTTCGCACCGTTTTTGACCTCGCCTTCGCTGAAGGCCCGCAACACCAAACACATGAAGGAGAACCGGTCCGATGTCGCTGCCCGCCATTGAAGACATCATCACCCACACCGGCACGACGGAGCCGATCGACGGCCTGATCCGCATCGAAACCTCGCCGAAGGAGAAGGCCACTCCGATCGTCATGGAGATGATGCGGTCGGTGTACCCGCACGATGAGGTGTTCGGACAGTACTGCACTGTCAACGACTACATCGACTGCCCGCCCGACGAACTGTTCGACTACATGGCCGACACGCGCAGCCTCGAGGAATGGACCTACAGCCTGCGCGGCTTCACGCCCACCGATGAGCCCGGCCTGTGGTTGGCACACGACCGGCTCGGCGCGTCCGGAAACGTCGGGCAGAGTGTTGCACAGGGCAACGGTGCGCCGAAAGGATCCCCCGGAAGCGCGATCTACACCCGTACGGTCGCGAACCGGGAGGCCCTCACGGTGGATTATCACTGCGCCTGGGATCAGGGCAAGCACCTCTGGATGATCTACCTGATGCGGGTGGTCGACGCTCAGGTGGTGTTCGACCGGCCCGGCTCGGTGGTGTTGTGGACCAACTGTCATCACCCGTTCTACGACCGCAATCCCTATCCGGAGACCGCGCCGCCGAAACGCCCGGTGTGGGTGGGTGACTTCTGGGACATGTTCGGTCCCGGTCATCTGCTGGAGCTCAAGAACCTCAAGGCGATTGCCGAATACCGCCATCACAACGGTCTGCCGGTGACCCCGGCGTGGATGAAATGAGCACTGGCATGACAACACCCGTGAGCCTGATCGACGTTTCCACGTACCTTCCGGGGGAGCCGATTTCGGCGGACTATTACGCGCAGTTCGCCGAGTCGGACGACCTTCGCGACAGCGTGATGTTCCGCGCGCCGAAGTTCCGCCATCACGTCGCCGAGGACGAGACCGCCACCGACATGATCGAGCGGGCCGTCCAGGGCATCATCGATCGGCACGGCCACGACGTCATCGAAAATGTCGACGTGTTGATCACCCACACCCAGACACCGGACCTGCCGTTCTATGGCGCCGGCGGCGGCATCGCTCACCGGCTTGGGCATGCGGCCCTCCTGGGTGCTCGACCTGCACAACGGCGGATGCGCCGTGTTCGTGTTGGCGCTCAACGTGGCTCGTCAACTGCTGGCGGCAGGTGCAGGGCCGCACCGCGCTGATCGCCATCGCCCAAAATGCCGCCGGACAGGTCTTCGATCAGCCCGGAGTTCGGCGCAAGGCGCAGGCTTCAGTGCCCGGCGACGGCGCCGCGGTCGGACTGGTCACGCTGTCCGACGAGTCACCCATTCTCGACGTGGAGTGCCGCACCTACGGCGAATATGCCGGTGAAATGACGCTCGCACCAGACCCGCCCCGCAAGTGGTGGCAGGCCGGGTCCGGTGAGCTCTGCATCGGCTTCACCGAAAGCAAGGTCACCAAGGTGCTGGCACGCGGCAACCGGCAGGTTCCCGAGGTGGCGCTGGCGGTATGCGACCGGGTCGGGATCTCGTCGAAGGAACTGGATCTGTTCGTCACCAATCAGCCCAATCGGGTGTTCCTGCGGAACTGGCGTGAGGCCCTGGAACTGCCCAAGGAACGCCACGTCGACACGTTCGACGAGTGCGGCAACCTTTTCGGTGCGGGGATTCCCGTCAATTTGGATCGGGCCATCTCCGACGGGCGGCTGAAACCCGGCGGTGTGGTGATGATGGCCGCCTTCGCCCACGCAGGTGACTTCGCCGGCGCAGCCGCAGTCCGGTGGGGTGGCCGGAAGTGACGGCGGCAGGCTCTATGCGCGACGCAGCGCGCTCCGCCACCTCGTTCACCCATGAGGTGCTGAGCGCAATGCCGGCCACCGTCGACCCAACGGCGTTGTCGCTCAACGAGAACCCGTTCCCGCCGCTACCCTCGGTGCGCTCGGCGATGGTGGCGTCGATCGACGTGGTCAACCGGTATCCGGAGTATCTGCCCACCCGGCTTCGATCGCTGATCGCGCGTCGAATAGGGGTCGACGACGGGCAGGTTGTACTCGGTGCCGGTGCGACCGGCGTGGTGCTGCAGGTGCTGCACGCGGTGACCAGTCCCGGGGACCGGATCGTGCTGACGTCGCCGACCTTCGACGGGTACCCGATCTTCGCTCAGATGGCCCGGCTGGTTTCGGTGACGGTGCCGTTGGATGAGCACGGGCACCACGACCTGGCGGCGTTGGCCGACGCGGCATCCGATGCACGCGTGGTGGTGTTGTGCCGGCCGCATAATCCGACGGGAACGCTGGAGTCAGCCACCGACGTGGAGCGGTTTTTGGAGGCCGTGCCTCGCGACACCATCGTGCTGCTCGACGAGGCCTACGTTGAGTTCGTGGCGCCCGAACATCGTCTCGACGCGCGGGCTCTGGTGCATCGCTTCCCTAATGTCGTTGTGCTGCGCACCTTTTCGAAGGCATACGGCCTGGCGGGGCTGCGCATCGGATATGGCTTCGGTGCACCGGACCTGGCCAGGACGCTGTGGACGATGCAGTTGCCGTTCGGTGTCAGCCAAACCAGCGCCGTGGCGGTGGCCGCCTCATACGACGCGGACGCGCAGCTGAGCCAACGCATCCGCTTCATCGCGGGTGAGCGGCGGTATCTGCAGCTGCGCATGCGATCAATGGGTGTATACAGCACCGATGCGCACGCTAACTTCGTCTACCTGCCGGCCGCGGGGCGGCCGTGGCGGGAGGTGTTGGACCCCGCCGGGCTCAACGTCCGCCACTACGCCGACGGTGGGGTACGAGTGACGGTGGGAAACCGTGCGTCCACCCGGGCAGTGCTGGCTGCTGTGGCCCCCGCCGCCCGGCGTGCGGTATGAAAAGGGCGTGACTGCTGGGCACTCGCCGGACAACCGCGATCCGATCGCGCAGGCGCGCGTCAACTGGGAGCGCGCCGGCTGGGGGGATGTCGCCGACGGCATGGTGGCCGTCACCTCGGTCATGCGGGCGCATCAGATCCTGCTCGCCAGAGTCGAAAACGCTTTGCGTCCCTACGATTTGAGCTTCTCGCGCTTCGAGCTGCTGCGGCTGCTGGCCTTCAGCCGGGCGGGTGCGCTGCCGATCACCAAGGCGTCGGACCGGCTGCAGGTGCACGTCACCAGCGTCACTCACGCGATTCGGCGGCTGGAGGCCGCCGGGCTGGTGGAACGGTTGCCGCATCCGACCGACGGGCGCACCACGTTGGTGCGGATCACCGACCTCGGCCGCTCGACGGTGGAGGACGCCACCGCGACGCTGAACGACAAGGTGTTCGCCGACATCGGGATGACCGACGAACAGTCACGGGCACTGGTGGCGTCGATCGACACGCTCCGCCGCCACGCCGGCGACTTCTGATCTACTGCCCGCTGCTGCTTCGCTGGCGGTTCCCGGGAATGCAGCAATAATCTGCGCGATCATCCGGTCGATGAGCGCAGGAATCGTGGCGGTCAGCGGCTGCGCTTGGGTAACCGGTGGACGCAGCGCATCGCCGCAGCGCACTTTCGACGGATGCCGAGGTTACTTCTCCAATGTGAATTGGTTCACGTCGATGTAGCCTTCGCGGAAGCCTCTCGCACAGCCGGTGAGGTAGTGCATGTAGCGCTCGTAGACCTTTTCGGACTGGATCGTGATGGCTTCGTCCTTGTGCGCCTGTAGCGCCTCGGCCCACGCGTCGAGTGTGCGGGCGTAGTGCGGCTGTAGCGATTGGATGCGGGTCAGCTTAAAGCCGACCTTCGCCGAATGCTCGTTGACCTTCTCGATCGACGGCAGCCGTCCGCCCGGGAAGATCTCAGTGAGGATGAACTTCACGAAGCGGGCCACGTCGAACGTCAGCGGTATGCCGCGATCGATCATCTGCGGAAACGTCAACGCGGTGATCGTGTGCAGCAGCATCACCCCGTCATCGAGCAACATGTCGTAGGCCATACCAAAGAAGTCGTCGTAGCGCTCAAACCCGAAGTGTTCAAACGCGCCGATCGACACAATCCGGTCCACCGGCTCGTCGAACTGCTCCCAGCCCTGTAGCAGCACCCGCTTGGACCGCGGACTGTCGGATTCGGCGAACACCTTCTCGACGTGGGCTTTCTGATTCGCGCTGAGCGTCAGACCAATGACGTTGACGTCGTATTTCTCGATCGCACGCAACATCGTGGAACCCCAGCCGCAGCCAACATCGAGCAGCGTCATCCCGGGCCGCAACCCCAGCTTGCCCAGCGCCAGGTCGATCTTGGCGATCTGGGCCTCTTCCAGCGTCATGTCGTCGCGCTCGAAATACGCGCAGCTATAAGTCTGTGTCGGGTCCAGGAACAGTCGGAAGAAATCGTCGGACAGGTCGTAGTGGGCCTGCACGTTCTCGAAATGCGGCCTCAGGTCAGCCACGATGCGCCGATCGCGCCATGAATGTCCGTGCCTTTCTGGCTTCTCAAGAGACCATCCCGCGTCCGCCTTCAGCGGGATGCCGTTTTGGAAGTACCTCGCAGGGTTTCCCCATTTCTCGGGCGTCTGGCCGTGGTGCGCCACGATACCCCAGTAGCGGCTTTCGGGCCGGATCGCCCGATCCAGCCAATCTGCGGCGTAATCCGGCCCGGGCATGTCCACCAGATCAGGATGCCCGCCGACCAAGTCGGGCCATTCCGCGACGACGTCGCGACTGATTGCGTCGATATCCCAGGCACGAACCGCGTGGTCCTCCAACGCCACCGGCGCGCCGAAACACCGCCATGATGCCGTCACCGGTGAACTTGTCCACCGTGCCGCCGTACCGCTGCACAACCGCCTAAGACCGCTTGACCAGATCCTCCTGGTCGCAGCGTCGGCTGGTGCAGCTCGGCGATCGCATGCAGGCGCCGTGCGCTCACGGCCGCTTCGAGCCGGTGCCACTTTTCGATCGCCGCCACGACGGTCGCGTCGTCGTCATCACGCAGCGCCGCCGGGTCGGGAAGTGTCGCCATCCAAACAACCTAGGATCCGCCGGCAGCGGCAATGCTCGGCAGTGGGATCGTCGCCGTGACCGCCGTGCCAGAGCCGGGACGCGAGCGGATATTGAGCCGACCGCCGACGAGTTCGGCGCGCTCGGCCATCGACAGCAGCCCGTAGCCGCCCATCTCGTCACCGCCGAGCGGATGCTCGAAGGTGTCGAAACCCACACCGTCGTCGACGATCTCGAGCCGGGCGGTGTCGCCGTCGACGACGAACGTCAGCCGGGCCGCGGACGCCTGCGCGTGCTTTACGACGTTCTGCAGGCACTCCTGCGCGATCCGGTACAGCGCCAGCTCGATGTGCTCGGGCAGCCGCGTGTCTTCCAGATCGACGTCGATGGGCAGCTGGGGAATGGACCGGGCGAGGCTGGCCAGTCCGCCGGACAGACCGAGGTCGTCGAGCACGGGCGGGCGCAGCCCGCCGATCGCCGCGCGGGCTTCCTGCAAGGTCAGCTCCACCAGCTCACCGGCCTTGTCCAGCTGTTCGGCGACTGCGCTCGGGTCGCCGCCGACCGAGCGCCGGGCGGCGTCCAGCCGATACGACAGCGTGATCAGCCGCTGCGAGATGCCGTCGTGGATGTCACCGGCCAGCCGGCGGCGTTCGATCTCCTGCGCTTCGATCACCTGCTCGACGAACAGCTCGTGCGCGCGCTCGCGGGCCACCAGCTGCCGATGCAGCCGGGCCTGGTGCAGCGCGCCGGCGATCAACCGGCCGATGACGAGCAGCAACTCGACGTCGCGCTCGGTGAACTCGCGGCGTTTGACGGTGTGCACGTTGAGCACCCCGACCAACCCGCCGGGGTCGGTCACCATCGGTACCGACACCATCGACGTGAAGTCCCGGCCGCGCAGCGACTCGAACGGCATGTAGCGCGGGTCCGATTCCTTGTCGCGGCTGATCACCACGGGCTCGCGGTGGCTGGCCACCCACCCCGAGATGCCCGAGCCGAGCGGCAGCCGGATCTTGCCGACCTCGCTGTCGAACGGCGGTGTCGCGCCGGCGAGGGTGAGCGAGCGGTTGGTGTCGTCGAGGACGTGAACGAAGCACACGTCGGTGCCGGTCGCCGCGGTGATCATCCGGGTGGCCGCCGCGGCCAACGGCTCCACGCCCGGGCCGCTCGACGCCGCCTGGATCAGTTCGCGCAGCAGTGCCAGCTCGCGGTCGGCGGCCAAAGAGTACTGGCCGAGGTCGCGGACCGCATTCGGTGTGCCCGCCGCTGCCCGCGACGCGCTTTGTGGGCTCATTGGTAGATACCTTCCCGCAGCGCGGTGGCGACGGCACCCGTGCGGTCGCTGACGCCGAGCTTGCGGTAGATCGACTTGAGGTGGGTCTTGACGGTCTCGTCGCCGATCACCAGCTTGTTCGCGATGCCTCGGTTGGACAGCCCGGTTACGACGTACGACAGTATCTCGCTTTCCCGTTGCGTGAGGCCGTGCCGGGCGCCGGGCCAGAACTCGTCCCGCTGCAGGCGGGCTGCGGTGTCTACCGCGCGTGCCGCCATGCCCGGATCGATCGCCATCTCGCCCCGATGCACGAACTCCAGCTGGCGCACGAGATCGTCGCTGCTGATGCTCTTCAGCAGATAGCCCGATGCACCGACCCGCAGCGCCTGGAACAGGTACTGCTCGTCGTCGTAAACCGACAGCATGACCACCTTCCGGGTGGGGTCGCGTTCCCGCAGCGCCGCGCACAGGTCCAGCCCGCTGGAGCCCTGCATGCGCACGTCACACAGCACGATGTCGGGGTTCAGCTCCTCGATCACCGATGTCGCCCGCTCCGCCCCGACCGCCTGGCCCACGACGCTGACCCGGTCTTTGAACGCTGCCAGCATCGCCTTCAGGCCCTCGATCACCATCTCGTGGTCATCGACGAGGACCAGTCGGACGGGCTGCGTCATACCCGGGTCGCTACGTCCCCCGCAAGTGGGAGGTACCCCCACTCCAGCCCATCTTCCATGCCCACACCTTAGAGCCGCGTCGCCCTTTGAGGGAGATTCGCAATGGCTCCCCCAATCCCCCTCTTGGGGGATGCCCCCACCCGTCGCGACCGTCACCCTTATGTCATGCGAACCGTGGGGGACAAGACCCGTTCTGCGCGGACGTTCTGGTGGGACCGCGCTGGGGCGGTCGGCGCCGAAGTGCACCCACTGCGCGCGGTCATCTTCGACCTCGACGGCGCGGTCGCCGACCTTGATCACGATGGTGATCTTGCTCCTCGCGCGGGCCTCATCGACTTGGTGATGGAACTCTTCGTCGAGGGCGTCTGGGTGGGTGTGGTGAGCACTGGCCGCAGGGCGTGGACCGAACCGCTCGTGCGCGAACTGATCGGCGACGGACTGGTCGAGACGATCGTGACCGTCGATGACTTGCCGGACGATGGCGACCCCGCCACCGACCTGTACTCGCTGGCGCTGTGGGAGTTAGGGATCCACCCGGACAACGCCCTGGCGGTAGTGGGCTCGGCGGCGGGTCTTCGTGCGGCCGTGGACTCCGGACTGGCGACCGTTGTGGTGCGCACCGAACACACTGCGGACCAGGATTTCACCGGAGCCGCGGCCGTCCTTGACGATTACGACGGCCCGGATCCACTGCTGGCGTCGAGTTGTCAACGGCTGCACCGCCGGTGGTGGTCGCTGACGCACCGCCAGGCCGCCTGAGTTCCGCCGTAGGGCGGCCTAACGCAGAATTTCGATGACCGCGCTGAAGTCCTTGTCGGCGTGGTCGGCGGCGAACTCGGCGTAGATCTCGGCGGCGTGTGAGCCCAGCGGGGCCGACGAACCCGTCGAGGAGACCGCGTCCATCGCCAGTCCCAGGTCCTTGTTCATCAGCGCGGTTGCGAAGCCGGGCCGGAAGTCGTTGTTGGCCGGTGACGTCGGAACAGGGCCCGGCACCGGACAGTTCGTGTGCACCGCCCAGCAGTTTCCGGTGGCGCCGGTGATGACGTCGAACAGCGACTGCGCCGAGAGCCCCAGTTTCTCGGCGAGGACGAACGCCTCGCCGACCGCGATCTGCTGCACGGCCAACACCATGTTGTTGCACAACTTGGCGGCCTGGCCGGCGCCCGACGAGCCGCAGTGGATGATCTTGCCGGCCATCGGCTCCAGCACGGCGCGGCCTCGCTCGAGGGCAGCGTCGTCGCCACCGACCATGAACGCCAGCGTGCCGGCGACGGCGCCCTTGACCCCACCCGAGACCGGCGCGTCGAGTTGGGCGAAGCCATGCGAGGCGGCCTGCGAGTTGACGTGCCGCGCGTCGTCGACGGAGATCGTGGAGCTGTCGATGAACAACGCTCCATCCGCCGCCGCGGGCAACACGTCGGTGTAGCACTGCTTCACCAACTCGCCGTTGGGCAGCATCGTGATCACCACGTCCCCCTCGGCGACTGCCTGCGCAGCGCTGCCGAAGACCTGGACACCCTTGGCGGCCGCGGCTTCCGACGCCGCGGCGACCGGGTCGAAGCCGCGTACCTCATGCCCGGCCGCCACCAGGTTGGCCGCCATCGGCCCGCCCATGTTGCCCAGGCCGAGGAACGCGATCGTGCTCATGGTCATCCCCTTTCCGCCGCTGCCGCCCGGGCGGCCTCGGCTCGGCCGATCACCACCCGCATGATCTCGTTGGTGCCCTCCAGGATGCGGTGCACCCGGAGATCGCGGACGATCTTCTCCAGTCCGTACTCCCGCAGATAGCCGTAGCCGCCGTGCAGTTGCAGCGCCTGGTCGGCGACCTCGTAACACGAATCGGTGACGTGTCGCTTGGCCATGGCGCACAACTCGACCTTGTCGGGGTCGTCGGCATCGAGCGCGACCGCCGCCCGCCACAGCAGCAGTCGTGACGTCTGCAACGCCGTGGCCATGTCCGCCAACGTGAAACGGATGGTCGGCTCGTCGATCAGCTTGCCGCCGAACGCTTCTCGATTCCGGACGTAACCCAGGGCCTTGTCGTACGCGGTCTGAGCGCCCCCGAGCGAACAGGCAGCGATGTTGATGCGGCCGCCGTTGAGTCCGTTCATCGCGACGGTGAACCCGCGGCCGTCGCCATCGGTGCCGCCCAGCATGGCGTCGGCCGGCACGCGGACGCCGTCGAAGATCACCTGCGCGGTGGGCTGGGCATGCCAGCCCATCTTCTGCTCCTGCGCGCCGAAACTGAGTCCCGGAGTGTCCTTTTCGACGATGAACGCCGAGATGCCGCGCGGGCCTTCTCCACCCGTGCGGGCCATCACCACGTACACGTCGGACACGCCCGCACCGGAGATGAACTGCTTGACTCCGTCGAGAACGTAGTCTGCTTTGTCTCCGGAGCCGTCACGGACGGCCTTGGTGCCGAGCGCCGACGCGTCCGAACCGGCACCGGGTTCGGTGAGGCAGTAACTGGCGATCTTCTCCATCGACGCCAGCCGCGGCACCCAGGACTTTCGCTGTTCATGCGTGCCATAGCTGTCCAGCATCCAGGCGCACATGTTGTGAATGGACATGAACGCGGCGACCGTCGGGTCGGCGCCGGCCAACTGTTCGAAGATCCGCACCGCGTCAAGACGGCGCAGACCACTGCCGCCGACGTCCTCACCGCAGTAGATCGCCCCCATGCCCAGTTCGGCGGCCTCGCGAAGGACGTCGACCGGGAAATGGCCGGTGGCGTCCCACTCCAAGGCTTGCGGCGCAAGGCGTTTCGTGGCGAACGCGGCAGCCGTCTCGATGATGACGCGTTCGTCGTCGCCAATTTCGAGCATCGCGACCTATTTCATCGTCGGGATGACGAACTCGGCACCGTGTGTGCCCGCTGGCCACCGCTGCGTCACGGTCTTGACCTTGGTGTAGAACTGGATCGACGCCGGCCCGTGCTGGTTGAGATCGCCGAAGCCGGACCGCTTCCAGCCGCCGAACGTGTGGTAGGACACCGGCACTGGAATCGGCACATTGACGCCGACCATGCCGACCTGCACCCGGGACACGAAGTCGCGGGCGGTGTCGCCGTCCCGGGTGAAGATGGCTACCCCGTTCCCGTACTCGTGTTCGGTCGGCAGTCGCAAAGCCTCCTCGTAGTCATGGGCACGCACCATGCACAGCACCGGCCCGAAGATCTCGTCGGTGTAGATCGTCATGTCCGGGGTGACGTGGTCGAAAAGCGTGGGCCCGATGAAGAAGCCGCCTTCGAGATTGGCGTCCCCGAATTGCAGGTCGTTGCTAGTGCGTTCGCGGCCGTCGATCACCGCTTCGGCGCCGGCCTCGATGCCCTGCTCGATGTAGTTGCGCACCCGACTAAGCGCGGCCTCGGTGACCAGCGGTCCGTAATCGGCCTTGGGGTCCAGGCTGTGGCCTACCCGGAGACTGTTTACCCTGTCGATCATCTTGGCGCGCAACCGTTCTGCGGTTTGTTCGCCGACCGGCACGGCAACGCTGATCGCCATGCACCGCTCGCCCGCGCTGCCGTAGCCCGCGCCCACCAGCGCGTCGACTGCCTGGTCCAAGTCGGCGTCGGGCATCACGATCATGTGGTTCTTGGCGCCGCCGAAGCATTGCGCGCGCATGCCGTTCGCGGCGGCGGTCGAGTAAATGTAGTGCGCGATGTCGGAGCTGCCGACGAACCCGACCGCCTTGATGTCCGGGTGGTGCAAGATGGCGTCTACCGCCTCCTTGTCACCGTGCACGACCTGGAACACGCCCTTGGGCAGGCCCGCCTCCGCGAACAGTTCGGCCAGCCGCACCGGGACTGACGGGTCACGCTCGCTGGGCTTCAGGATGAACGCGTTGCCGCACGCCAACGCCGGGCCGGCCTTCCACAGCGGGATCATCGCGGGGAAGTTGAACGGCGTGATGCCGGCGACCACCCCGAGCGGTTGGCGCAGCGAGTAGACGTCGATGCCGGCGCCGGCGCCCTCGGTGTACTCGCCCTTCAGCAAGTGCGGGATGCCGACCGCGAACTCGATCACCTCGATGCCGCGCTGGATGTCGCCGCGGGCGTCGGGCACCGTCTTGCCGTGCTCGCTCGAGAGCAGCTCGGCCAGTTCGTCGATGTTCTTGTTGACCAGGTCGATGAACTTCATCAGCACCCGGGCGCGTCGCTGCGGATTCCACGCCGCCCATTCCTTCTGCGCTTCGACGGCGACCGCCACGGCGGCGTCGACGTCGGCTTGGGTGCCCATTGGGACCTGGGCCTGTACCTGGCCGGTGTTCGGGTCGAAGACGTCTGTGGTGCGCACCGATTGACCGGCCGTGCGCTGGCCATCGATGTAGTGCGGAATCTGTCTGGTCATGAGCGTGCCTTAGTGATCGGCGGTTTAGGAGGATACTTGGATATCCTAGTAAGTGCGCAAGGCGTTGGCAACCGGGGTAGCCGATGACGCGAGCCGGCTGGCCCCAAGTCGACCGGGCCGACGTGGTCGTGGAGGTGTCGGACCGGCCTGCTATACTCGAACACATGTTCGATAGGAAGTCGACGAAGCCGACGCCGGAGCAGATTGCCCGGTTGGAGGAGTTGTTCGAACGGCATTACCCCTCGACCACGCCGGAGTCCGCGGAGCTGGTGGATCGGATCTGTGCGGCGTCGCGGGCGGAGAATCAGGCGGCCGCCCGGCGTTTGTCGGCGATCGGGGAGTTGTTCGCGTTGCGGCTGCGCCGTTGTTCGGAGACCGAGGAGTGGGCGGCCGACACCATGGCCGCTGTTGGCGCCGAGGTGGCCGCGGCGCTGCGGATCAGCCAGGGTTTGGCCGGCAGCTATCTGCGCTATGCGCGGGCGATGCGAGAGCAGCTGCCCATGGTCGCCCGGGTGTTTGGCGCGGGGGACATCGACTATCGGATGTTTCAAACCATGGTGTATCGCACGGATCTGATCGCCGACCCCGAGATCATGGCGGCGGTGGATGCCGAGTTGGCGCTCAAGGTGGCGCGGTGGCCGTCGATGAGCCGGGGCCGGCTGGCCGGGCGGATCGACAAGATCGTGGCCAGGGCCGACGCCGACGCGGTGCGCCGCCGCAAGGACCGGCAGGCCGGGCGGGAAATCGAGATCTGGGAGTCCGATTCTGGCATGGCCGAGATTTCCGGCAGCATGTTCGCCACCGACGGGCACGCCTTGCAGAAGCGACTCGATGCGTTGGCCGCCACGGTCTGTGAACACGATCCGCGCACCCGCACGCAGCGCCGCGCCGACGCCCTGGGCGCGTTGGCGTTCGGGGCGGATCGGCTGAGCTGCCAGTGCGCCCGCGATGACTGCGCCGCCGCTGCGAAACCGCCCGCGGGTCGGCCGGTCATCCATGTGATCGCCGACCAGGCCACCATCAACGGCGCAGGCAGTGCGCCGGGGTCGCTGCTGGGCGCCGACGGGCTCATCGGGCCGGAACTCGTTGAGGAGCTGGCGAAGTCGGCGAGGCTGGTGCCGCTGATCCACCCGGCCGATGCCCCGCCGGAGCCCAACCACACCCCGTCGAGGGCGCTCGCGGATTTCGTGCGCTGCCGCGATCTGACGTGCCGGTGGCCCGGCTGCGACAGACCGGCCACCGAGTGTGACATCGACCATACGATTCCCTACGCGCAGGGCGGGCCCACGCAGGCCTCGAATCTGAAGTGCTACTGCCGCACGCATCACTTGGTGAAAACGTTCTGGGGCTGGCACGACAAACAACTTCCCGATGGGACGCTGATCGTGACCTCTCCGTCCGGGCACACCTACGTCACCACCCCGGGCAGCGCCCTGCTGTTTCCCAGTCTGTGCCAACCCACCGGCGAACTCGCCCTGCCACCGGCGTCGGCCTCGCTCGATGATCACCGCGGCGATCGCACCGCGATGATGCCCAAACGGCGGCGCACCCGCGCCCAAAACCGGGCCGCTCGCATCGCCGCCGAACGCCGCCAAAACCAGCGCGCCCGCGACGCCCGGCGCCAAGCCCGCCGGGCCGCACTATTCGCACCCGCACCAAGAGCCAGCGACGACGACGAACCACCACCGTTCTAGGGTTGGCGCCGCAGAACTTATCTCCGCCGTTTTCCAACGCCGGCAATGCGAGTGCACCCGCGGTCATACTGTCACCATGGCTCGCACACATCGCGAGAGCTCATGAAACGAGAGCAGTTCGGGCCGTATCCTAATCGTGGCGTCGTAACCCGTCGATGTAGGCCTGGGCCTCGTCCCAGCTCGGCAGCAGACCTGCGGCGCGCACCTGCTCGAGCGTCGGCGCCCGGAGGTCGCGCTCCGACATCCGCACACCAGATCCGACGTCGGGCCACTCGATACCCAGCGCAGGATCGGTCGCCAGGATCGTGTGCTCCCGCTCCGGGTTGTATGCCGTCGAGCACAGGTACATCACCGAGGATGCGTCTTCCAACGCCAGGAACCCGTGCCCCAACCCCTCCGACAAGTACACCGATCGGCGGTCATGCTCGTCGAGCAACACCGACTCCCAGCGGCCGAAGGTCGGCGAACCGACCCGGATGTCGACGACGACGTCGAACACCGCACCTCGCACGCACGTCACGTACTTCGCCTGACTGGGCGGCAACTGCGCGAAGTGCAGACCCCGCAGCACACCGGCCGCCGAGACCGAGAAGTTGGCCTGCCGCAAATCGAGGTCGTGCCCGGCGAAGCCGCGGAACTCACTCTGCGTGAACCATTCGTAGAACATCCCCCGGTCGTCGGCGTGCAGTGACGGGCTGATCTCCCACGCCCCCGGGATGTTCAGTTCGCGGACCGCCACGTCAGCGGCCCCGTGCCGTGTACTGCGCTTCGACGCCGTCCTTCAGCGGACCCCACCACGGCTGGTTCTCGCGATACCACGTGATCGTGTCCCGCAATCCAGCGGCGAAATCGGTATGCGCCGGCCGCCAGCCCAGTTCGTCGCGCAGCTCCGACGGGTCGATGGCATAGCGCAGATCGTGGCCGGGGCGGTCCGAAACATGCTCGAAATCATTCGGATCACAACCCATTTCGTGCAGGATCATCCGCAGCACGGTCAGGTTGTCGCGTTCGCCGTCGGCGCCGATCAAATATACGGAGCCGGCCTGGCCGGCGTCCAATATGCGCCACACCGCGTCGTTGTGGTCGTCGACATGGATCCAGTCGCGCACGTTCGCGCCGCTGCCGTAGAGCTTCGGCCGCCGTCCCGTCAACACGTTGGTGATGGCCCGTGGAATGAACTTCTCCACGTGCTGATAGGGGCCATAGTTGTTGGAGCAGTTCGAAATCGTCGCGCGCACACCGTAAGACCGCACCCACGCCCGCACGAGCATGTCCGCCGCCGCCTTGGACGACGAGTATGGGCTGGACGGCCGGTACGGGCTCTGCGCGGTGAAGCGCGACGGATCGTCGAGTGACAGCTCGCCGTAGACCTCGTCGGTGGATATGTGGTGCAGTCGTACCCCGTGGCGGCGCACCGCCTCCAGCACCGTGTACGTGCCGATGACATTGGTGTGCAGGAACGGTTCAGGGTCGTCCAGCGCATTGTCGACGTGCGTCTCGGCGGCGAAATGAACGACGGCGTCGGAGGCGGCGACCAGCCGCGTCACCAACTCGGTGTCGGTGACGTCACCGGGCACCAGCCGGATCCGATCCTCCACGCCCGCAAGCGATTCACGGCTGCCCGCATACGTCAGCGCGTCGAGCACGGTCACCGACACTTCGGGACGGTCACGTAGTGTACTGCGGACGAAGTTGGCGCCGATAAAGCCGGCGCCGCCTGTGACCAGCAACCGCATGATCCACGACCCTACACGTTCGTTAGGACTTCAGCCCCAGCGGACCGGCCAGCTCCCGCAACGTCGGCAAGAGCTTGTCCCAGCCGCCGAGCACCTGGATCGTCACGTGATCGGCGCCCGTGTCCAGATGCTCCTTCAAGCGGTGGGCGATCTGCTCGGGGGTGCCATGGGCGACGAGTGCGTCGATCAGCTTGTCGCTGCCCGGCTTTTCGATGTCGTCGTCGGTGAACCCGAGCCGCTTCCAGTTGTTGAGGTAGTTGGCCAGGTCGAGGTAGAAGCCGACTGCCTTGCGGCCGATCTCGCGGGCCTCTTCGGCGTCAGTGGACAGCACGACCTTGTGTTCGGGTGCCAGGAACACCGTAGGCCCGACGAGGTCGTGTGCCTGCGCCGTGTGCTCGGGCGTGGTCAGGTACGGATGCGCGCCCGCGCTGCGTTTGGCCGCGAGTTTGAGCACTTTGGGGCCGAGCGCCGCGACGACCCTGCGGCTGGTCGGCACGCTGCTCTGGTCGAGGACGTCGAGATACTCCACCAGCGCCTCGTAGGGCTTGCGGTACTCCTGCGTGTGCTCGGGATGGCCCACCCCGATTCCGAGCAGAAACCGTCCCGGGAAGGCCTTTTCGATGCGGTGGTAGGACTCGGCGATTTCGTTGGCAGGCGCCGTCCAGATGTTGACGATGCCGGTGGCGACGGTCAGCGACTCGGTCTGCTCGAGGATCGGCTCAACGAATTCCAGCTCGGCGGCCGGCGAACCGCCGATCCAGACCGCGCCGTAGCCGAGCTTCTCGATCTCCACCGCTTGCTCGGGTTTGACTTTCCCCATCGTCCACACCCCGTAGCGGCCGACGTTGGGCTTGAGAAATGCTGGGTCAGTCATCTCGTGTCCTTTTCGCAAGGTCCTACGGGTTCAGGCCGAGCGGCCCGGCCAGCTCGGCGAGCGTCGGCACCAGTCGTTCCGGACTACCCAGCACCTGGATCGGCACGTGATTGGCGCCGGCCTGAAGATGCTCGGTCAGTCTGTTGGCGACGTCCTCGGCCGTACCGTACGCGACGACGGCGTCGACCAATTTGTCGCTACCCGGTCTGGCGACATCGTCGTCGGTGAATCCCAACCGCTTCAAGTTGGTGACGTAATTGGTGAGGTTGAGATAGATCTGCAGTGCCTTGCGGCCGACAGCGCGGGCCTTTTCCGCGTCAGTCGTCAGGATGACCTTGTGCTCGGGCGCCAGGAACGCGGTCGGGCCGATCAGCTCGCGAGCCCGGGCGGTGTGCTGGGGTGTCGTGAGATAGGGATGTGCACCGGCGCTGCGCTGCGCGGACAGCTTGAGCACCCGAGGTCCCAGCGCGGCTACCACCCGCCGGTGCACCGGGACGCGGTATTCGTCGAGCTTGTCGAGGTAATCGGTGAGCGCATCAATGGGCTTGCGGTATTCGGTGTGTGCCTCGGGATGGCCGACGCCGATGCCGAGCAGGAACCGGCCGGGGTAGGCCGACTCGATGCGGTGGAAGGACTCTGCGACCGGACCTGGCGCGGCGGTCCAGATGTTGACGATGCCGGTGGCCACCTGCAGCGTGGTGGTCTTCTCGAGAATCGGCTCCACCCAGTCCAGTTCGGCCGGAGGGGATGCGCCGACCCACACGGCGCCGTAACCGAGCGCCTCGATTTCCCGGGCTTGCTCCGGGGTGACTCCGCGACCGAAGGAGCCGAAGCGGCCGAGGTTGGGTGTGCGATCAGCATCAGTCATGACAGCTCCAACCCCTCTACGGGTGTGGGTGCTTCCGGTGCGGGTGCCGCCAGCGGCAGCAGGATGATGAACCGTGTGTCTTTAGGCTTCGACTCGACGCGCAGGTTGCCGTGGTGTTTTTGCACGACGATCCGCCAGGCGAGGTCGAGGCCGAGGCCGGTGCCCTCGCCGAAGGGCTTGGTGGTGAAGAACGGCGTGAAGATGCGATCCAAATCGTCTTTTGGGATACCCGGCCCGTCGTCGCAGATCTCGACCCGCACCATGTCGCCTTCGCGCATCGTGCGCACGGTCAGCGTGCCGGTGCCGCCCATCGCCTGCAGCGCGTTGTCGATGAGGTTGGTCCAGACCTGGTTGAGATCGCCGGGATAGCAAAGCAATTCGGGTATGGACTTGTCGTACTCCTTGACGAGCTTAATGAGCTTCCCGTCCTTGCCTATTCGGTTGCCAAACATCATCAGCGTGCTGTGCAGTAACTCGTGAATGTCCGCCGGCTGGTAGGGCGCACGATCCATCTGCGAGTACTGCTTTGTTCCGGCCAGCAGCGCCGAGATCCGCTTGCTGGCTTCGGCGATCCGGGCCACCGCCAGTTCGGTGTCGATCGTGTACTTCAACCAGCCGATCGCACCCTGGAGCGAAGCGGACGCGTCGACGTCGTCGACGGACGCCGAGATCCGCTCCAGCCAATCGGTGTCCAGGCCGGCCTCGACGAAGGTCGGAGCGTAATCCCAGCCTCCGGAGATGCCGTGGTCGTCGAGCCAGTCGCCGATCTGCTCCTCGCGGTCGGAGGTCTCCAGCGCGGTGAGTCCCTGCGCCTTCGACTTGACGACCTGTTCGGCGACCTCGTCCTGGATATTGACCAGGACGCGGAGCGCCTCGGGAGTGAACTTCTCGTCGGCCAGCATGGCGAGCTTGTGGCGCATCTTGCCGACGTTCTCGCGCAGGTTGGCGACGTCCCGCGTGATCGCAGCGGCGGGATTGTTCAGCTGATGGGTGAGACCGGCGGTAATGGTGCCCAGAGCTAGCAGCTTCTCCCGCTGGCCGATGATCTGGCGTTGGCGCAGGCCGCCGACCTTGTGGCCCTCGACGAGATGCACCGCGATCGGAAACTCGGATTGCATGAAGCGGGCGAACGCGTCGGCGTCCAGCACGAAAAACCGGGACGGCTTGGTCACGCGCACCGACGCCTCGTAGACGTGCTCCTCGCCAGGCACATACGCGGACCAGGCTCCGCAGTAGACGCCGCGCTGAGAGGTGCGGGTGGTCTCGAGGTCCACGCCGGCCGAGCGCTTGGACATCACCAGTTCGCCGTCGAGCAGGACGTAGAAGCAGGTCGCCGGCTCACCCTCGATGCAGACAGGCCCAGGCTCGAAGGTGGCGATGTGGCCGTTCCTGCACAGAGTGTCGAGCTGCTCATCGGATAGCGCCTCGAACAAGAACAACGTGCGCAGTTCGTCGGGCAGACATGTCTCACCCATCGGCGCTCTCCTTTCCGAAAAAGATCAAGCTTCGGCCAGGTACCGATGTACCAACATCACGGCCATCGATCCTTCGCCGACGGCAGCCGCCACCCGCTTCGTGGACTCGGCCCGCACGTCACCTGCAACAAAGACACCGGGCACGCTTGTTTCCAGGTGATGCGGTGGCCGGTCGAGCGTCCAACCGCACACGTCGCGCAAATCGGGCCCGGTGAGGACGAAGCCGTGGTCGTCGCGCGCGACCACGCCACCGAGCCAATCGGTGCGCGGCTCGGCGCCGATGAAGATGAACATCCGGCTGCACGTGACATCCCGCCGCTCACCCGTTGCCAGGTTCTCCAGGCAGATCCGCTCCAGACGGCCGCCACCCTTCACCGCGTGCACGCCGGTACCCGGCATCTCCTTGATCTTCTCGTTCGCCCGGATCTGCTGGATCAGGTAGTACGACATCGAGTCCTCGAGGGCGCGGCGGCAGACGATCGTCACCGACTTCGCGGTGCGGGACAGGAACATGGCGGCCTGCCCGGCCGAATTGGCGCCGCCGATGACGTACACCTCCTCGTCGTCGCATTCGGCAGCCACCGACGAGGTCCCGCCGTAGTAGACCCCGGCGCCGATCAGGTCGGCACATCCCGCCGCAGGTAGCTGTCGGTATTCGACACCCATCGCCAGAATCACCGCGCGACACCCGATCGATCTGCCGTCGGACAGCTTCACGGTGCGGGCGGCCCCATCGACCTCCAGTGCGGTCACCTCCTGGGCGGTGATGAGTTCGGCCTCGAACTTGATCGCTTGGCGTCGCGCCCGCTCCGCTAACTGCGAACCCGACAGACCGTCGGGGAATCCCAAGTAGTTCTCGATGCGGGAACTCTGGCCGGCCTGCCCGCCGGTGGCCGTGCGCTCGATCAACACGGTCTTGAGTCCTTCAGACGCGCCGTACACGGCGGCCGCCAAGCCCGCGGGCCCGCCGCCGATCACGACCAAGTCGTAGAAATCCTCGGCGGGCGTGGTGGTCAGTCCAAGCGTCGCGGCCAGTTCGGCGTCCGGCGGATCCACCAGGGTCTCGCCCTGCTCGGTGATCAGGACCGGCAGTGTCAATCCATCCTGACCGGCGGCCTCCAGCAGACGCTGGCCGTCGGGTTTGTCGGCGCGAAACCATGTGTAATACAGCCGATTTCGTGCCAGAAATTCGCGAACCTCCGACGATCTGGCGCTCCATTGGTGGCCGATGATCTTCGTGTGCGGAATGACCCGGTCGCCTTCTGCGCGCCACGCGTCGAGCAGGCCGTCGATCACCGGATACAGCTTCTCTTCGGGCGGATCCCAGGGTTTGAGGAGGTAGTGGTCGAGGTCGACGACGTTGATCGCCTCGATCGCGGCGTGGGTGTCGGCGTACGCGGTCAGCAACACCCGTCGGGCGAGGGGATAGATGTCCATCGCCTCTTCGAGGAACGCGATGCCGCTCAGTTGTGGCATTCGGTAGTCGGCGACGAACACGGCAACCGTGTCGCCGCGGAGTTTGAGTTCGTTGAGCGTTTCGAGGGCGTCGGACCCTGATTCGGCGCGGACGATCCGATACTTCTCGCCGTAGCGGCGGCGGAGGTCACGGGCGACCGCGCGCGACACGGCAGGGTCGTCGTCGACGGTGATGATTACGGGTTTACGGGGCTGGGAGGCCGGTCCAGTCATCGGTGTCAAGTATGCGCGCCCAGACTGCAACGGTGCAGGTCAGCTCTCGCTCCCAGTATCAGATCTCCTTCCCAGTGCCCGGGGATCGCGCGATCCTCGGCCTCCTCATTTCTTTCACTGATGCCTATCATATCCTTTAGTCTTCCACTCTTTTCCTTGCCTCCCTGAGCTTTTCTTTTCATCCCTCCCTTTCTCATCTCCATCTTTACCAACCTAACCAATTCCCCTCTTATCTACACATATATTTCTTATAATCTTCTCTTATAACACCCACATCTACATATCATCCTATAAATCCTCACACAATCACCCGCCATCTGCTCCATACTATTCCTCTTCTTCAAACATCTCAAAACCTCTACCAACAACCCAGGTTATCTTCCAATCACCTCCATTTATACCTCTTCCCATTAACCTCATCCACATCCTAACCCACATACTCTCCTTATCCCTACCCTCTCTACCCTCCACTTATCTCTCCACCCATCTTGTCCTCGTATCTTCCCCGCAGCTCGGCGACTGCCGCGGCGCACAGCCAGCCTCGAGCAGTTTGTCACTTTCGCTGCCACGATGCAGTCTCGGCGGGGGCGCTCGGCGATTTGGGCGTACCGGCGCCGGGCGGGTATCGTGGACCAACGGTGCGGTTCCCGCGCCGGCTCTTGCGTGCCCGCGATGCGGGAATTGCCGGAATCTTTTCAGGTCGGCTCACGTTCTGTAGTCGGGGCAAAAGCTGCGCCGAACCGGAGAACAAGGATCGCGGAGGTCATGGCAAAGAAAGACGGCGCCATCGAGGTCGAGGGCCGCGTGGTTGAACCTCTGCCCAATGCGATGTTTCGCATTGAGCTGGAGAACGGCCACAAGGTGCTCGCGCACATCAGCGGCAAGATGCGGCAGCACTACATCCGCATCCTGCCCGAGGACCGCGTGGTCGTGGAGCTGTCGCCCTATGACCTGTCGCGCGGCCGCATCGTGTACCGGTACAAGTAACCAAACGAGCCAGAGAACAGGATCGAACCCGCCGTGAAGGTCAACCCGAGCGTCAAGCCCATTTGCGACAAATGCAGGGTGATCCGCCGGCATGGGCGGGTCATGGTGATCTGCTCCGATCCGCGCCACAAGCAGCGGCAAGGATAGTCGCCACAACTGAATGCAGACCTCCCAGTACCACTGAGCGGAGACGCCGCTCATCACGCCCGGACGGAGGCCGGGCCCCGTCTTCAGACGGGAACGGACTGGGATTAGACCTCCGCCGAGAAGAAGAGGAATCGGTTACATGGCCCGACTTGTGGGTGTTGACCTCCCGCGCGACAAGCGCATGGAGGTCGCGCTGACCTACATCTACGGCATCGGCCGCACTCGCTCCCGCGAGATTCTGACCGCCACCGGCATCGACCGGGATCTGCGCACCAAAGATCTCAGCGACGACCAGCTGACTCACCTGCGCGACTACATCGAGGGCAACCTCAAGGTGGAGGGCGATCTGCGCCGCGAGGTGCAGGCCGACATCCGTCGCAAGATCGAGATCGGCTGCTACCAGGGGCTGCGGCATCGCCGCGGACTGCCGGTGCGTGGCCAGCGGACCAAGACCAATGCGCGCACCCGCAAGGGTCCCAAGCGCACCATCGCGGGCAAGAAGAAGGTCAGGTAACTAGATGCCACCCAAGAAGGCGAGCGGCGCCGCCCCGAAGAAGGTCCAGAAGGGCCGGCGTCGGGAGAAGAAGAACGTCCCGCACGGCGCGGCGCATATCAAGAGCACGTTCAACAACACAATCGTCACCATCACCGACCCGCAGGGCAACGTGATCGCGTGGGCGTCGTCGGGCCATGTCGGCTTCAAGGGGTCGCGCAAGTCGACGCCGTTCGCTGCCCAGCTGGCCGCCGAGAACGCCGCCCGCAAGGCCCAGGAACACGGCGTCCGCAAGGTCGATGTGTTCGTCAAGGGCCCGGGTTCGGGCCGTGAGACCGCGATCCGTTCGCTGCAGGCCGCCGGGCTGGAGGTCGGCGCGATCGCCGACGTCACCCCGCAGCCGCACAACGGCTGCCGTCCGCCCAAGCGGCGCCGGGTCTAGGGCCGAGGAGGAGAAAGCACCGATGGCTCGTTACACCGGACCCATCACCCGCAAGTCGCGGCGGCTGCGCGTCGATCTTGTCGGCGGCGATCAGTCCTATGAGAAACGGCCCTATCCGCCTGGTCAGCACGGTCGCGCGCGGATCAAGGAAAGCGAATACCTGCTGCAGCTGCAGGAGAAGCAGAAGGCGCGCTTCACCTACGGCGTGATGGAAAAGCAGTTTCGCCGGTACTACGAGGAGGCCGTGCGCCAGCCCGGCAAGAGCGGCGAGAACCTGCTGCGCATCCTGGAAAGCCGTCTCGACAACGTGGTGTACCGCGCGGGACTCGCGCGGACCCGCCGCATGGCGCGCCAGCTGGTGAGCCACGGCCACTTCAGTGTCAACGGCGTCAAAGTGGATATCCCCAGCTACCGGGTGTCGCAGTACGACATCATCGACGTGCGCGACAAGTCGATGAACACCGTGCCGTTCCAGATCTCCCGGGAGACCGCGGGGGAGCGGCCCCTTCCGGGCTGGCTTCAGGTTGTCGGCGAGCGGCAGCGAATCCTGGTGCACCAGTTGCCTGATCGCGCGCAGATCGACGTTCCGCTCTCCGAGCAGCTGATCGTCGAGTTCTACTCGAAGTAAAGACTTCTCGGCCGTCCCGACGACGGCTGGGACACGCGGCATCAAATAGCGGATGCCGTGAAGGAGGAAAAGAAACACCATGCTGATCTCTCAGCGACCCACACTGAGCGAAGAGGTGCTCACCGACAACCGGTCCCGGTTCGTGATCGAGCCGCTCGAGCCCGGATTCGGCTATACCCTTGGCAATTCGCTGCGGCGCACGCTGCTGTCGTCGATCCCCGGCGCCGCGGTCACCAGCATTCGCATTGACGGCGTGCTGCACGAATTCACCACCGTGCCGGGTGTCAAAGAGGACGTCACCGACATCATCCTGAACCTCAAGGGCCTGGTGGTCTCCTCGGAGGAGGACGAGCCCGTCACGATGTACCTGCGCAAGCAGGGCCCCGGTGAGGTGACCGCCGGCGACATCGTGCCGCCCGCCGGTGTCACCGTGCACAACCCGGGCATGCACATCGCCACGCTCAACGACAAGGGCAAGCTCGAGGTCGAACTCGTCGTCGAACGTGGCCGCGGCTACGTCCCCGCCGTGCAGAACAAGGCATCGGGCGCCGAAATCGGGCGAATTCCGGTCGATTCCATCTACTCGCCGGTGCTCAAGGTCACCTACAAGGTGGAGGCCACCCGCGTCGAGCAGCGCACCGACTTCGACCGGCTGATCCTCGACGTCGAGACCAAGAACTCGATCGGCCCGCGCGACGCGCTCGCGTCCGCCGGCAAGACCCTGGTCGAGTTGTTCGGCCTGGCGCGTGAGCTCAACGTCGACGCCGAGGGCATCGAGATCGGCCCGTCGCCGGCCGAGGCCGATCACATCGCGGCGTTCTCGCTGCCGATCGACGATCTGGACCTCACGGTGCGGTCGTACAACTGCCTCAAGCGCGAGGGCGTGCACACGGTCGGTGAGCTGGTGTCGCGCACCGAATCCGACCTGCTCGACATTCGCAACTTCGGCCAGAAGTCGATCGACGAGGTGAAGATCAAGCTGCATCAGCTGGGTCTGTCGCTCAAGGACAGCCCGGCCACCTTCGATCCGTCCGAGGTGGCGGGCTACGACGTCGCCACCGGCACGTGGTCGGGTGACAGCACCTACGAGGTCGACAACGACCAGGACTACGCCGAAACCGAACAGCTCTAAGCGAAGTCGGCTCGGCTGCGGACCAATCACGAATAAGGAGATCTCGCAATGCCCAAGCCCACCAAGGGGCCTCGCCTCGGCGGGTCGTCTGCGCACCAGAAGGCGTTGCTGGCCAACCTGGCCACCTCGCTGTTCTCGCATGGCCGGATCAAGACCACCGAGGCCAAGGCCCGGGCGCTGCGGCCGTACGCGGAGAAGCTGATCACCCACGCGAAGAAGGGTGAGCTGCACAACCGTCGCGAGGTGCTCAAGAAGATCCGCGACAAGGATGTGGTGCACAACCTGTTCGCCGAGATCGGGCCGTTCTTCGCCGACCGCAACGGCGGTTACACCCGGATCATCAAGGTCGGGCCGCGCCAAGGAGACAACGCGCCGATGGCCGTGATCGAGCTGGTGCAGGAGAAGACGGTTACCTCCGAGGCCAACCGTGCCCGTCGGTCGGCCGCGTCCAAGGCGGCACCCGCCAAGGCTGCTCCGGCCGCCGAGGAGGTCACGGAGACCACGGAGCCGGAAGCCGTTGCAGCCGACGAGTTGCCGGAAGCCGAGGACACCACAGAGGTCGCGGACGCCGCGGCCGCCGAGGATGCGGACAAGTCCTAGTTCCATGAGCGAGGTGCCCGCCATCGATCCCGGTGGCGGGCACGCTTCGCCCTCCCGTCGCTCCGCTCGCCCCGTCCGTCTTCGGCTCGACATTGCCTACGACGGAACCGATTTCGCCGGATGGGCGGTGCAGGACGATCAGCGGACGGTCGCCGGCGTGCTCAACGACGCGTTGTCGACAGTGTTCCGCGTGCCGGTGCGGCTGTTCGCCGCCGGCCGGACCGACACCGGTGTGCACGCCACCGGCCAGGTGGCGCACGCCGACGTTCCGGCCGATGCGATCGCGAATGCGGATCCGCGGTCGGGCCCTGCTACTCCGGAATTCCTCCCACTGGTGCGTCGGTTGGCGCGGTTCTTGCCTGCCGATGTGCGGGTCCGTGACATCGTCCACGCCGCACCGGGTTTCGACGCCCGGTTCTCCGCGCTGCGTCGGCACTACGTGTATCGGTTGTCGACCGCACCGTACGGCGTTGAGCCGCGGCATGCGCGATACGTGACCGCCTGGCCGCGTCCCCTGGACATCGAGGCGATGGCGGTCGCGTCACGAGAGCTGGTGGGCCTGCACGACTTTGCGGCGTTCTGCCGTCGACGGGAGGGCGCCACGACGATCCGCGACCTGCAGCGGTTCGAGTGGACCCGCGACGGCGATGACATGTACGGCCTACGTCACCGCGGACGCGTTCTGCTGGTCGATGGTGCGCTCACTGGTGGGTGCGGTGCTTGCCGTCGGGGACGGCCGCCGCGACCCGCAGTGGTGTGCCGGGCTGTTGAACCACACCCAACGCTCGAGTGCGTTCGCGACGGCACCGGCGCGCGGGCTGACGCTCGTGGGTGTCGACTACCCGCCCGACGACGAACTCGCCGCACGCGCGGTGATCACCCGCGATCTGCGCATGCGGGAGTGACTACAGCAGCTTGCCGGCGACGAAATCGGCGGCCTGGTTGACCATGCCGGCCTGGATATACGCGGGGGCCAGGTGGTCGGGAAAGTACGACTCCCAGTTATCCGGGTCGGTCGGGTTGCAGATGGGGTCGTCGCCATGACACAACTCGATCGTGCGTGTCGCGATAGAGCGGGCTGAAGGTCGCGATAGGACCCACCCATTGGACTCCGTTGCCGAACAGCGCGACCGCCGCGATGTGGCGATCCATGCCCGGGGGCAATGGGTTGTTGAAGCCGAAGAACTGGAAGGGGACGGCCAGCACCACGTCGGTGACCCCGGCCCCCAACGAGTAGCCGCCGAGCACCAACCGTGTGTTCGGGCAGTTGGCCGCCATCTGCTGGATGTGCCGGCTCATGTCGTTGGCGCCGACGTCGATCTCATTGTCGGCGGGGTAGTCCACCGCGTAGAGCCCGATGTTCTTGCGTGTCTTCGAGCGAAGCGCGCTGACGAACGCGTTGCCGATCTGTCCCGCGCCGGGGGACTCGATACGGCCGCGGGCAAAAACCACTTGGACCTCTGGGCAGTTCTGTGCGGTGGCGACAGGTGCCGCGCCAGGCGCCCCGGCCGGCATGGCGACCTGTCCACCAAACAACGATCCGGCCGTCAGCAATGCGACGAAGCCGGCGACCAAACGACGGGGCAGTAAATCACTCACGGGTGGATGTTACCGATGTGAGCGATTTTGTAGGGACGAGTTTGTCAGCACGGGCGCGGGCAAAACGCCTCACACCCGCGCGGCGACGAAGCTGGCGGCCTGGTTCGCCAGCCCCGTGACCTCATAGTTCTTGTGGTCCCCCATCGCGTCACCGTCCGAGCAGATGGGATCGCCCCCGTTGCACAGGTCGATGGACTTGTAGCCGAGCAATGGGCTGGTGGCGGTGATGGGCCCGCTGACCCGATTCGCTGGATTCCCGAACACCGCAACCGCGGCCACATTGTTGACGAGGTGTGGCGGCAGCGGGTCGCCGAGATTGATGCCAATCACCGGAACCCCGGCGACGATGTCGATCACTGCCGCCCCTTGCGAGTAACCTCCGAGCACCATCTTGGTGGTCGGGCACGCGCCGGACATGAACTGCACCCGGTTGTTGACGTCGATCGCGCCGTCGCCGGCACCGAGGAACAGGCGATTGGCCGGATAGTTGACGCCGTACACGCCAACGGACTGGCCACCCACCTTCGCGCGCAGCGAGTCGACGAATGCCTGACCCACTCGGCCGATGCCGCCGGGCTCGCCTGTGCCGCGGGCGAATACGACCTCGATGTTCGGGCAGGCCTGCGCCGTCGCGGTCGGCGCCCCGATCGGCTGGATCATCAGCGCGGCGACCACTCCGGCCACCCCAGTCACTCCGGCAACAGCCGTCTTCAGTGCAATCACGCCGCCCATCCTCACATATCGCGGATGGTGGCGTGCGCTTAGCCGACGGCTTCGGGCTCGGGAACGACATCCTCCGCGGCTGGAGTGTCCGGCCACGTCGCCGCCTGCACGGCGTCGCGCGCCGGATCGGCTCGTCCCGCGAGCGCCAACCCGAGCAGCACCACACCGCCGCCGACGGCCTGAGTGACGGTGATCGCCTCGCCGAGCAGTGCCCACGCCCACACGACCGCGCACAGCACCTCGCCCAGGCCGAGAAGCGACGCGTAGCTGGGGCGAAGCCGCGCCACGCCGCTGATGCCCAGCACGTAGGCCATCGCCGTGCTGACCACGCCGAGCACCACGACCGGGACGACGACCGACGTGGTGTGACCGGCGATCACGGTGTCCTGGCTCGCGAACGTCATCGGCATCACACCGGTCAGCCCCACCAGCAGCACCCCGGCCGCGCCGACGACCAGACCGCCCGCGGCCAGCGTCACCGAGTGCAGGCCGCTGCCGTCGGCGGTGACCCGGTCGGACAGCAGGAAGTAGCAGGCCGCGCACACCGCGGCGCCGAGCGCCCACGCAACTCCGACCGCATCGGTGCGGGCTCCGGCGACGACATCGAGCACCACGATGGTTCCGGCGAGTGCCAGTGCCGCGCCCGCCAAGGTGAGCGTGGCGGGGCGCCGGCGGGTGGTGGCCCACAGCCAGCCGACGACCAGCACCGGCGCGAGATACTCCAGCAGCAGCGCCACCCCGACCGACAGGTGCGAGACCGCGTTGTAGTAGCACACCTGCGCGCCCGCGATCGGGATCAGCCCGTAGGCGACCACGGTGCCGCGGTGCTCGATCGCCTCACGCAGCCACCCGCGGTGCAGGAAGGTGGCGACGACCGCGAGCACCACCGCGCCGCCGACAAGACGGGCCGTCACCGCCCCCATCGGACTCCACCCGGCCGCCATCAACGCCTTGGCGAAGGGTCCCGAAAGGCCGAACGTCAACGCCGAACCCAGCGCGAACGCGATGCCGAACCGGAACGTGTTCTTGGCGTTCACGCGGCAACCTCCACCCTGTAATGAGTAAAATAAGCTTTGGTAGTGACGCTACTAGTCGACGAGGTCATGAGTCAAATGCATTTCAGTCATGACACAGAGCTCACGTTGCGGGCGGCAAGTGTGCTGATCAACAGCGACCGCGAGCAGTTGGGTGACCAAGCGGCGTTGGACGAGTACCTCAACGCCTTCGGCTGGACCGGTCGTCGGGATCACGACGGCGCGGAACTCGCCGCCGTGCACGCGCTTCGCACCCGGCTGCGCCGGATCTGGGAGAGCGCCGACGACGAGGTCCGGGCGGTCGAGGAGGTGAACGCGCTGCTGTCGGACACGCAGGCGATGCCGTGGCTGACCCGGCACCCGGAGATGCCGGAGTGGCATCTTCATCTGGCGTCAGAGCGAGATCCGCTCGCCCAGCGGATGGGCGCGGAGATGGCGATGGCTCTGGCGGATCTCATCCGCGCCGGCGAACTTCGCCGACTGAAGGTGTGCGCGGCGGCCGATTGCAGCGCCGTGGTGATCGATCTGTCACGCAACCGGTCCCGGATCTTCTGCGACACCGGCAATTGCGGCAACCGTCAACACGTCGCCGCCTACCGGGAGCGCCGGGCCAAATAGGGGCTGGCCGCTGTCAGCCGCCGCGAAGGTGGCGGCAGATGTCCGGGCTTTCACCGGCGGCAGAGCCGCGAGCACCGGGCATGTCCGGTGGTGGAGGTCTCACTGGGAACCGCTCGGTGGCGGGCTCGGCGGGTGGGGCGCGGCGGCATGTGACGCGGCGGCCGGGAAGGGGTTCACCGGCATACGCGGGGCGGGGTAGGGGGGTCGCCGCGGCGGCATTCGGGGCGGTGGTGAACGGTTTGCTGGGCGAAACGGGGGTACCGCGATGCGCGGTGGGTCGCCATCTGGATGCTGACCTGGCCGCATCGCCACCTCCCCGGCGGCAGCTCCTGCTCGACGGATCATTATCCGGGCAGGCCAGCCGCCCCTTGCGTTGGCCCGCACCGCTGATTTATTCCGTCGTATTCGTCCTCGCGGCGATGGAGGAAAGGCGCCCGTTGAGGCCCACGCAGCCGCGCACTCGCGTCGGCGGCCCAGCGGACCGAGCCGGTGGCGGCCGAACCCGTCCTTACGGTCACGACAATTTTCGCATTTGACGCATTCCCCGAGCGAACGGGGATAGGTTGCTGCGCAGGTTCAATTCGCCCACACGCCGGGGAGTTGATGATGGCCAAGTCCGTTTTTCTACAGCGGACTACCGCAGCAGATAGGTGTCCATCACCGCTTTCGGCAGTGTTCCGCAGGCCGCTGCGGTATAGGGCGGGCCGGTAGGGTCGATCACCCCGGCGCTACCCCGGCGACCGGGCGGCTATTCGTCATGCGGGGCGCGCACAGCGGCCACGACGTTGGACGCCGGGACGGGCCTGGGCGACGGATCGCAGTCCTCGATGACCGCAAGCGATCTGTTATGAAATGCGCCTAGGTAGTCGGCTGGGGTTTGCCGATGCGCTCGGAGCCCGACCAGATGCCGACCGACCCGTACTGCTTAGATTCGCTTCCCAAAAGGGGGCCCGGCAAAGGTTGACCATTAGCCGACGTTTGGCGTTTACTTAGGTTCTTCTCAGGTAACGTTCGTGTGTCAGGTTCATATCAAGGTAAGGGGAGACCGATGCGACTAGCTCTTCGTCCGTATCTCACCACCGGTGTCGCGTTGGTCGGCGCTGCGGTGATCGTGGCCAGTCCGGTGGCACCACCGCCCCCAGACATCCAAATAGCGGCGCCGGCGGTCAGCGCACGCGGACGGTCCAGCTTGCCGCGACCTTTGAGGATCTCTTCAATAACACCTCCGACAACCTAGCAGCCTTGTTTGAAAAGGCTAACTTCGACTTCTTCGACCCGCCGGGGCAGACCACCACCACCAACACCACCTTCATACCCGTTTTGAACCAGATCGGCCAAAACACGGGCAACAGTATTCAAGCCATTATCGACGCGATCCTCGGCGACGGCCCACTGGAATGCCCCTGGTTGACCTGCTTACAGCGTCCCTGGCGGCCATCAACCAGCCGATACAGAATTCCGCGGCTGTGGCCAATTTGCTGCTCCAACCCGCCGCCGTCGTCCTCTTGGCCCTCGCGCTTGTTGAGCCGCTGATCAGCACCCTAGACGCGACCAGCGAGGCCATCAACAACGTAATCGACCCCGATGAGGGGACCGTTCTGGACGGTCTAATCAACTTCCTCCCGACAGTCCTGGACGGGTTCTTGAACGGCTCCCCCGAGCCCATCGTCACCATCCCCATCGCCATCACCATCGACCCCCCCGGTCCAGTGCCGCCCTTCACCAAGACAATTGAAGTTGGTTTAGGAACCGGGGGATTGCTCAACCCATTCGAACTTGCTTTCAACCCCAATCCCCAGCGTTTTAACTTCCCGGCACCTCCAGCTTGCTGCTGACCGTTCGTGACGCGATAGCGGTGACGCTCGGGGCCGAGCCTGCCCCGCGAGCCGCCGACCTCGGAGCTGCAGCAGAGGCTGGATGGCCGAGCGCGGGGCTCCGAAGCACCTTGCGACGCCGCCGACCGCCCCGGACGTTCTTCCCCAGGCTGCTGAGTCCCACGGTCAAGCCGGGTAACGGCACGAAGGTGCTCGACGACGTGCTGAATCCCACGGGTCAAGCCGGGAACGACAATAAGGCACGCACCCGCGCGACAAGATTGCTGAATCCCAGCGCTCAAGAAGAGTATCGGCACGCACCGTCTACCGGTAACAGCGGCGAAACCGACGGACGACAAAGCGAGTAGCGAGTTGACTCAGGTGATCGGCCCCTCCCTGCCGGGAGGGGCGCCCATTCAGCCTCACTATCGTGCTTCGGTCTCGAGCCACGCGGCAGCCGGGGCGCTGCGCCGTTGCGCAGCGAAGTCACCGACGATGCCCTTACACCGACGCCCGTTTTCACAATGTAAGCAACGGATTCCGGCGGCGGAATTTCTTCCGTCATCCCCGGTGATTAGGCCTCGTCGCAAGCGTGGCCGCATCACGGGATTGCGGCACAGGGCACTAGCTCCCGACACTGGTCAGGGACTACCTGCGTCGCAACCGATCCGAGCGCTCACCTGAACTCGTGCACGGCATTCGCGCATTGATGGACGAGTACGGGAGCATCGACTACACGACCGAGTACGCCGAGCGGATCCTGCTCACTGCCGAGGAGCACTTCGAAGAGGCCTTCGCCGGTGCCGACCCCGGCCCGGATCTGGATTTCCTGCGCGCGCTGGTGCCCTACGTGTGGGCGCGCTGGCGCTGACCGAGCGCCCGACATTTGCTGACGGGCGCACGGCCGCCACCGAGTTACTGTCGAACCACAGCGATCTTGGGGGGATCATTGGCTCGGCAACCGACGACGCGACTGCACGTCAGCGGCCACCGGTTTCTGCTGCGGCGCACCGAACATGCGCTGCTGCGCAGGGACATTCGCATGCTCGACGACCCGATGCGGTCCGAGGCGCGGTCGCTGGCCGCCGGATGCGTCCTGGCCATGGTTGCGGTCATCGCCTGCGCGGTCGTCGCGATCGTCCGCCCCCGGGACAGTCTCGGCGACGCGCCGATCGTCATGGTCCGTGAGACCGGCGCGCTGTACGTCCGCGTCGGCGAGACGTTGCACCCCGCGCTCAACCTGGCCTCGGCACGTCTGGTGGCCGGCAACGCGGGCCAGCCGCAGCGGATCGCCGCCATCGAGCTACGCCGGAGCAAGCGCGGTCCGCTGATCGGCATTCCCGGCGCTCCGACCGAGATCGGTGAGCCGCTTGCCGCCGGCGAGTCGCACTGGGCGGTTTGCGACGACGGCGCAGCCACCACGGTGATCACTGGACCGCCCGCGAACGGTGCTGGGATGCAACCACTCTCGGGGGCGACGACAATGCTCGTGCGGTCACCGCCACAGACCGGTGACACCTACCTGCTGTACGACGGGAAGCGAGCGCGGGTGAATCTCGGCGACCTTCCGACCATGCGCGCGCTGCGGCTCGACGGGGTGGTACCCACGGAACTCGCGGCGGCTGTGTTGAACGCGATCCCCGAGGCGGCGCCGATCGCGGCGCCGGTCATCCCCGGTGCCGGGCGCGATGGCCCTCCGTCGCTCGACGGGCTGCGGGTGGGCACCGTCGTGCGGATCCACCGCGCCGGTGGTGACGACCACTACGTGGTGTTGAGCAGCGGCGCGCAACGCATCGGCCAGGTGGCCGCGGACCTCATCAGATTCACTGATTCCCAAGGCAGCCGTGACATCGTCACCGTGACGGCAGACGCGGTCAGTGCCACGCCGGCAGTCGATGAGCTGCCTGTTGGCGGCTTTCCGCACGACGTGAACCAGCCCGTTGACCGTGCTGTGGTGTGCAGCGGCTGGGCAGCCGGTGCCGGGGCGCCCACCACGTTCACCGGAGACAGCCTTCCGCTGCCTGCTGATGCGGCCGTCAACGGGGTGTACGTTCCGGCCGGCCGAAGCCTCTTCGCCGCCGCGTCCGGACTGTTTCTGATCACCGACACCGGAGTGCGGTTCCGGGTGCCCGACGCGGCGACGGCGGGACTGCTGGGCGTGTCGACACCCGCGGTCGCCGCACCCTGGCCGATTCTGCAGCTCCTCACCGAGGGTCCCGAATTGAGCCGCCGCGCGGCATTAGTCACGCATAACGCGATCGTCGGCTCGCCGCCGGGCTAGCCGGTTCGTCGGCACCGCCAGCGCCAGCACCGCGGCCAAGGCCGCCGCACAGCCGGCAATGCCGGTGAAGGCCGTCGCGCGCCCCCTGGTATCGGGCTCCGGCGGCGGCTCGGGCAGCGCGATGGCCTGCTGCTGCCGGCGCGGCTCGGGTGGCACATCGCTGACCGCCGCGACGGCGTCCACGACTCCACTGCCGACGTACGGATCCCAGCCGCCCGCCGGATGATGAGCTGTCGCCTCGATTCGCTGCATGACCTGACGTGCCGACAAGCGCGGGAACCGGCTCCGGACCAAGGCCGCGATCCCGCTCACCACCGGCGCGGCATAGCTGGTGCCGAAGATGGTCTTCAGGCCAGTGGCGTCCGGGCCGTCGGGGAACGCGTTGACCGGGCCGTCCTTGCCGGGGTGCAGTGAGATCACCCCTTCACCCGGTGCCGCCACGTCGACCCACGGCCCGGCCAGACTGAAGGTCGATGGCGTGCCGTCTGGTCCCACCGATCCCACGGTGAGCACATAGTCGTCATACCAGCCAGGACTGACCACGACCTTGACGCCGTCCCAGTCCGGCTCGTTCTGGCGCCTCGGGTCCGGTGGTGGATTCTGTTGCGGGCATTGGCCGATCGCTCCCACATTGCCCGCAGCGGTGACGACGACCGCGTCCTTGACGTCGACGGCGTAGGCCACCGCCGCGCCCAGGCTGCGGTCGAAGACACCACCTTCCTCACACGCGACGGTCGAGATATTGATCACGCTCGCACCGAGATCCGCCGCCGTGCGCACGGCCATCGCGAGGGTGTCGACGTCACCGACGCTGTAGCTCTCTATTCGCACCCGGCCGAACTTGCTGCTCGACTGCCGAATCGTGACGATGGTGGCGTCGGGCGCCACTCCGGCGAACGATGAGTCGCTTCCGGCATCGGGGGCGGCCGCCACGATGCCGGCGACAAGTGTGCCGTGCCCGTCACAATCCTGGGTGCCGTCCCCGGTGGACACATAGTCGCCGCCGGCGCGCAACCGTGGCAGCCGCGGATGCCTCGCCACACCCGTGTCGATCACGGCCACGGTTTGGCCGGCGCCTGTCGACAATGGCCAAACCGACTGGAGTGCAAGCGTATCCACTTGAGTATCGGCGGAGAACCGCGATGGGTCGACGGCCGCGGTCGCACACCGGTCCTTCTGCTCGGTCGGCTTGGGCGGCGCGGGGCGGGCAGGGTCCGGCAAATATGTGTCGTCGACTCTGGGAGGTGTCACCGCACCGGCGTGCGGCGGGGACCCTGCACATGCCCAGCCGGCCACCAAGATCGCGGTGACAGCCACTCGCGACATGTTGGTCATGACAGGCGCATTCCGCGCACGGCGGCGTAGATGCCGCACACCCAACATGTCACCGGGACGACGGCAGCCAGCGCGAGGTAGTCGGCGATGTCGACACAGCGGCGAACCGAAGGTGTCGGCGACATCGTCGCCCAGCCAAGCGCGAATGCGGCTGCGGCCGCGCACACTGCGGTCGCGGCGAACCACCCACTCGCAGTCGGCCAAAAGAGCTGCGCCCGCACAAACACGACGGTCAAACACAGTGCGCCGCCGGTGATCAGCGCGGCCGCCTGTACGCGATCGACATGAAATCGGGATCGCATCAGCACGACCGTCCCCCCAAGGCCGGCCAGTGCCATGCCGCCGGCGTGAGTGGCGGTGAGGGCCGAACCGACTACTGTGGCCGCAGCGAGGCCGCACACCAGCCCGGTCAGCGTGGCCTCGGCGCGACTTGCCCGCTCATCGACGTCTGCGGGAATGTGTTTTGCCGCAGTTGAATCGGGCAGAGGCACTCGGGCCACGGCGATCGCCAGCCGCGGAACGACCATTAGCGACGCGACTCCGGTCACGACCAGAACAGCCCCCGTCGTCGGCAACCGCCACGACGCCAGGAGGTATCCAGCGAGGGCCGCCGTGATCAGTGCGCCGAATGTGGCGCAGGCGGTCAACACTGTCGTGCCCGCACCGGCGACCCGCAACCCCAACACCGTCACCGTCGTTCCGATTGCCGCAGCGAGGACCACCTTGGGAATGACATGGGGGCCCGGCACTGCGAGATAACCCGCGGCCGAGCCGAACACAATGGCACACAGGGTGAGCGGAGTCGATGCCGTCGGGCTGCGGTAAACCCGGCCGGCAGCGATCGCAGCGGCCAGCGCGACCGTGGCCGCGAGGGCGGGCACGGCGATCGGCGCCGCGCTGCCTCCGATGAGGTCGCCGTGCAGCAACGCAAGTGCGCCGAGCAGGCAGGACCACACTCCCGCGGTTGTGCCGGCGGCCCGGCGAGCCCCGGCCGTCCACCGTGGTCGGTTGTCGACTGTCGCCAGCACCGCCTCGGTGACGTCGTCGAATCGTGGTGGCGGCAACGTGACTTCAGCCGGCGTCAACAGCAGCACATCGCCGTCACGAATGCCGTTGCCGCGCAGCGAAGTGTTGAGAGACAGGGGCGCTTTTCCGATGGGTGACAGCTGCCAGCCGGCCGTCCCTCCGGCGGGCTCGAGGATGTCGACGACGGCCGGCAAGAGGATGCCAAGGGGCGTGTCAGCGGGCAGGCTGATGTCCACGCGTCGCGCGTCGGATTGAACCGATAGCCGACAGATCGCCGTTGCGCCAGACATATTGACAAATCCCCCCGGCTCGAGCGGCCTGGGGCCGCGCGGTCACGGCACGACGGTAGGCCAGCGCGACCCGCGGCCACCACGCCGCTTGTGGATAACTAACGGGGGTTGTGGATGGGCGCTTGCGTGGTAGGCAAGCCGCATACACCGTGATCGTGTGCCGAACTGGGTGCCGACACCGCGTGTTCCACCGCCGCCGTTGGCCGGCGACGAAGTCTGCCTGCAAGCGCCACCCAGCGTGCCTCGCAACGCTTCGGTGAACATGGTGATACGACTGCTGCCCCTCGTCATGCTCGCCGCGGTGGTCGGCATGACGATTCTCTTCGTCACCTCAGAGTCCTCGGCCGCGCGAAACCCAGCCATGTTGATGTTCCCGGCGATGATGGTCGTCGCGACATTGGGAATGATGTCGCAGACCGGTCGCGGCGGCCCGCGCACCGCCGAGACCGACCAAGAGCGCCGCGACTACCTGCGGTATCTCGCCAAGCTTCGGGCCGACGTGACCAGTCGTGGTCGAGCACAACGCGAATCGCTCGTGTGGCAGCACCCCGATCCGGCAGCACTGTGGACGCTGATCGGGACGAGGCGAATGTGGGAGCGGGGAATCGCCGACTCCGACTTCTGTCACGTGCGGGTCGGAGTCGGCACCCAACGCGCGACCGTACAGCTCACCCTGCCCGAGATGGGACCGGTCGACGATCTCGAGCCGGTCACCGCCGGCATGCTGCGCACGTTCGTTCGCACGCACTCTATTTCGCCGGGGGTGCCGATTGCCCTTGCGCTGAACCGCTTCGACGTCGTCTCGATCGAGGGTGACGCCGCGGATGTGCGCGGCCTGACGCGGGCCATCGTGTGTCAGCTCTGCGTGTTGCACGGCCCCCACGTCGTGACGGTCGCCGCGGTGGTCGACGCCCCCGGCGTCGCGGAGTGGGACTGGCTGAAATGGCTCCCGCACTATCAGCGCTCAGGCATGTGTGATGTGGGTGAGGCGCCGCACCTGGTAGCTGTGGTCGACGGCAACGACATGGTCGGCGCTCGCGACGGTGTCACGCTGTTGCATCTGCCGGGTCGTGGCGGTGATGTGTCAACGCAAAACCGATTGCGGCTGCGGGTGACCGCGGACACGCTGGCGGCGATCGGCGAGATTGCGGAGGAGTTCGCCGTGCCCGACCTCATGACACGTGAAGAGGCAGAGGTGTGCGCACGTCGCCTTTCCCGGTACGGCGGTATGACAGTCGCGGTGCCGACACGGGCGCCGGACGTGGTCGGCGCTGATCGGTTGCGGCGAGCCCGCCGCCGTCGAAGCAAATATGTTGTGGCGCGAGCGAAGCCCGCAGGAGCGGCTGCGGGTGCCGATTGGGATCACCCGGGACGGTCGGCCGCTCGAGATCGACCTCAAGGAGGCCGCCGAACGCGGCATGGGCCCGCACGGCCTCTGTCTCGGCGCGACGGGCAGCGGCAAGTCAGAGTTTCTGCGTACGCTCACGCTGGGCCTGATCGCCACCCACCCACCAGAGAACTTGAACTTGGTACTCGTCGACTTCAAAGGTGGGGCAACATTTCTCGGCTTCGAGCGGGTCCGTCACGTTGCGGCCGTGATCACGAATCTCGCCGACGAAGCACACCTGGTGGCGCGGATGAAGGATGCGCTGGCCGGCGAGGTGAACCGGCGTCAAGAGCTGTTGCGGGCCGCGGGCAACTGCGCGAGCGTGGCCGATTACGAGAAGGCGCGGCTTGCCGGTGCGCCGTTGAACCCGTTACCCGCACTCGTGGTGATTGTCGACGAGTTCTCCGAGTTGTTGAGCCAGCATCCCGCCTTCGCGGAGCTATTCGTTGCGATCGGGCGGCTGGGTCGGTCGCTGCGTATCCACCTGCTGCTGGCCAGTCAGCGTCTCGACGAAGGGCGGCTGCGCGGCCTTGACTCGCACCTGTCGTACCGTGTGTGTTTGAAGACCTTCTCCGCCAACGAGTCACGCGCAGCCATCGGTGTGCCCGACGCTTATCACTTGCCCAGCGCGCCAGGCGCGGCGTACCTGCGCACCGGCGATGGCGAGTTGATCGCCTTTCAGACCGCCTACGTCTCCGGCCCGTACGCCGCACCGGTCGCGACACCCACCAGCACCCCCGTTCCGGAGGTGCGGCGCTTCACCGCGTCACTGATGGGCGAGGCCACCACGCGCGCGCCTGCCCGCGCTGGTGCCGTACCGCGCACCACACTGCTCGCGACGGTGCTTGACCGGTTAGCGGACCGCGGGACACCGGCGCACCAGGTCTGGCTGCCACCGCTGAGTGACTCACCGTCGCTGGGAGCGCTGATTCAGCGGCATGAACGTCGCTGCCTATCGGCGCCGATCGGCGTCGTGGACCGGCCGTTCGAGCAGCGACGCCTTCCGCTCGTCGTCGAGTTGTCCGGATCCGCCGGCAATGTGGCGATTGTCGGTGCACCCCAATCGGGCAAGTCGACCGCAGTACGGACACTCGTCACCGCGCTTACCGCTACGCATCCGAGTGACGACGTCCAGTTCTACTGCCTGGATTTCGGAGGCGGAGCGCTGTCGGCGTTGACGGGGATACCCCATGTCGGTTCGGTCGCCGGCAGAGGGGACCGCGACCTGGTACGCCGTACCGTCGCCGAGCTGACCTCGCTGCTGTGGGCGCGAGAGGCCGAGTTCCGCAGTGCGGCGATAAGTTCGATAGCCGACTTCCGGATCCGTCGGCGTGCCGGCAATTCGACCGTGGCGACCGAGCCGTAGGGCGATGTCTTCCTCATCGTCGACGGGTGGACCGTGCTGCGCGACGACTTCGACACCCTGGAGGCCCCGATCACCGCCCTGGCCGCCCAGGGACTCTCCTATGGGATCCATGTGGTACTCACCGCGACTCGCTGGGCCGAGATCCGCCCCGCCCTGAAGGATCAGATCGGCACCCGGATCGAGCTTCGGCTCGGCGATCCGGCCGATTCGGAGCTGAACCGTAAGGCAGCTCAAGGCATTCCGGCAGGATCGCCGGGGCGGGGCATCACGGCGGACGGTAGTCATATGCTGATCGCGATACCCGGGCTCGACACCAACCCCATCTCGACAGGCAGGCGTGCGCCGGCGGTGCGGCTCTTGCCCCGTCGGCTCGACCACGCGCAGCTCATTGCGGTAAGGGGTGTTGGTTCGCGCGGCACCGAGTTCGCCATCGGTGTCGACGAACACGAACTTCGGCCAGTTGCAATTGATTTCGCCGAGCAGCCGCACCTTCTCATCCTCGGCGACAGTGAGTGCGGCAAGACGTCCACGCTGCGGCTGCTCTGCACCGAGATCGTGCGGCTCAACACCTCCGCACAGGCGCAGGTGGTCATTGTCGACTTCCGCCGGACGCTGCTCGGTGTCGTGGAGTCCGACCACCTGGCCGCGTATGCGATGTCCAGTAGTGTGCTCGCGACGCAACTGCCAGCCGTGCTCGAGCAGCTGCAGGGCCGCATGCCGGGTCCTGATGTTGACCAGCAGCAGTTGCGGACGCGGTCGTGGTGGTCCGGCCCTGAGCTCTATCTGATCGTCGACGACTACGACGTGCTCGCCACCGCGACAGCCAATCCGCTGCTGCCGATCGTCGAATACCTGCCGCACGCCAAGGATCTCGGGCTGCACGTGGTGATCGCGCGGCGGTCGGGCGGTGCCGGCCGCGCCCTCTACGAACCCGTCCTGTCCCGACTGAGGGACGTGGGCTGCATGGGCTTGATGATGAGTGCCAGTCCCGAGGACGGCCCGCTGCTCGGCACCTCGCGTCCCACCGCGCTACCGGCCGGCCGCGCCACCTTGATCACCCGAGCCGCCGAACGGGTGATCCAACTCGGGTGGGTGCCGCCGTGCCCCTAGTCGGTGGCGTGATCGTCGTCGGGCCGCACAACATTCGGCTGTGGTCTCGTACGACGGGAGCGGTCGCAGTTTCGGCCGACCTCGTCGAGGCCGCGCTGGCCGGTATCGACGACGAGTTAACGCTGCTGAACGACGAGGCTGTGGCGGTCGCCGACATCTGGCGCGAGCTTTTCGAGACGTTGGCCGCGGACATCGAGGGGCCTGTCGCGCTTGTGTTCCCGTCGTGGTGGCCGGCCGAGCGCATCGCTGTGGTCCACAGCGCCGCCCGCACAGTCGGTTTGGAGATCCTGCAGCGCAGTCGATCGGTCGTGTTGGCGCAGACGATGGCGCGGAAGCAGGCGATTGTCATCGAGATCGCCGAGGATCTCGTCGCAGTCAGTAGCGGCGGCGCTCGGCCGATCTGGGCCGAGTCGTACCAATGCGACGAGCTCACGCCCACGGCCGCCGCGGTGGCGCAGACGGTCAACTCGCTGCGCTTTGAAGACGCGACGGTGATCGTCGACTGCGGCACCAGCGACGCAGATGCGTTGGGCCTGGCCGAGGCCGTCACCCAGCAGCTCGGTCCATGCCGGGCGACCATCGGCGGCGACGACCGAGTGCTGCAGGCGGCTGCCCGCACGCATGTAGATGGACCGCGGGTCCCGAGATCCATCAGGGATGAGCCCAGGCGAGTGGTGCCGGCTCGACGCCTTGCGATCGCTGCCGGTGCAGTCATCGCGCTTGTCGTGACCGCCGCGCTGCCGCGCGACGGCGGCCCCGGTGCCGCTGAGGCGACCACCCTGCTCGTTGAGGGGCGCGTCGTCGTAGAGGTTCCCGCCGCGTGGCACGTTCAGCGCATCGTCGACGGGCCGGGCTCGCCGCGGCTGCAGGTCACCTCGCCATCGGATCCCGAAGCAGCAGTGCACGTTACGCAGTCACTTGTTCCGGTAGCGGAGACGTTGTCGGCCACGGCGGACACTCTGCGCGGAGCGCTGGCTCGTGAACCTCCTGGAGTGTTCGTCGACTTCAACGGTCACGATCGTCGTGGTGGGCGAGAAGCGGTGACATACCGCGAGATTCGTCGTGATCACGAGGTTGCGTGGACGGTGTTACTCGAGGGAGCGCTACGTATCGCCGTCGGATGTCAGACGGCGCGCGGGCGTGAGGAGGCGGTGCGCATCACCTGCGAGCGTGCGGTTGTGTCGGTCCGCGACATTCGCAAATCGACGGGAACCGATTCGGTCTCGCGACAGTCCAACTCCACATAACCGCACGAAGCGATCACCGAAAGGACCGACATGACCTCACCCGGGGGCGGCAGCCTCACCACGGATTTCGACCTGATGCGCGACGTCGCCGCCAAGATCGATGCCCGCAACGACGAAATTCGGGGAACGCTGCAGTCGTTCATCGGCCGGATGACCAGCGTCCCGCCGTCGGTGTGGGGCGGCAACGCGGCGATGGCGTTCCGCGGCGTCGTTGACCGCTGGAACACCGAGTCGCTCAGGCTGAACACCGCGTTGCAGGGCATCGCCGAGACCATTCGGCAGAACGAGCAGGTGCTGCGTGCGGCCGGCGATGCGCACTCCCAGCACATCGGCGCCGTGGCCGGAAACCTGTGACGAGCCGAGAAGGAGTGATCATGGACCCCGTCTTGACCTACAACTTCGCCGAAATCGAGTTCACGGTGCGCCAGGACATTCACACCACGTCGGCGCGGCTCAATGGCGCCCTGGACGATCTGCGGACCCAGATCATGCCGCTGCGGCAGATCTGGACCCGCGAGGCCGCCGACGCCTATCAGGCCCAGCAGGCCACCTGGGATCAGTCGGCGGCGGCGCTGAACGACATCTTGTTCCGGCTGGGTAATGCGGTTCGCGATGGCGCCGACGACGTGGCGGCCACCGACCGTCGCGCCGCCAGTGCCTGGGGCGGCTGAGCGGCAACCACTAAAGCTCTGTGCGGTCCCGGTGGGGGAGGACTCCGGGACCGCACAGTCATTTCTGGGTCACGGCCGGGACTTGTCGGCACCCGTGGCGTACTCGTATGTTCGATGCCGGGATTTCCTGATCCGGAGGCGTTCGTGAGCCAGCGTACGCGGCGCTGGCGGCGACGAGGAATGCGCCGCCGCCAGTGCCAGGTGAGATACGCGGCGGCATGCAGATCAGGACGTGGCGCGGACGCGGTCCTCGGCGGTGGTGATCGGGCGCAGGTCTAGGTCGTCGGTTTGAGGCTGCGGAAGTCGCGTTCGACGCGGCGAGGTTCTTGTAGGCGCCGATCACGGCGGCGGTGTCGAGATCGGTGGTGGGCACCGAGGTGCGCAGACGTAGATGCCGTCGAGGGCTGCCTCGGCGTCGATCTGGGCGTGCTTGCGGGCGATGGTGAGGGTGGTGTCGGTGATCGTGACGTGCAGGGTGTTTGCCGAAGTACGGTAACGGGATCGAGTGGGTCGATGCGATCGGGTTCGAGATCCAGCGGGCCGTGATGGAGTACTTCGAGCAGCACCCGAAGCCGCACGGGCCGACGTTCAACATGCGGATCATCCCGATCACCTACACACCCCGTCGGGATCGCCACTCACAGCATTCGCTTCGGTCTGGTCATCGCCTTCGCGCGCCGAATCGACACCCTCTTCCACACCGCTTGCTGCAACGCCAGGGCGACCCAACCGGCCAGCGCCATGCCGGACAGGTTGAGCCCCAGCTGCAGAAGACTGCCTCCGACAGCGGATCCGACGCCAAACGCTGTCCCCAACGCGATGTTGCCGGCAGCCGGCACGGTGGTGACGGAGATGAACACTCCGGTCAGTCCCCCCATCTTCGCCGATGTGAGCGACAAGACGCCGGCCGTCGCTGCGATGAGAGCGACGATGAACGACCACTTGTCCGGGGTGTAGATGAAGGCCGTACCCGGCCGCGGCCCAATGACATCGTCGAGGGTGATCCATCCCAAAGCCCGTCCGATGAGGGCAAGAACAGTTGTCATGACGATCGCGACCGCGAAACCCAAGGTAAGTGTCCGGGCGGCGTGGAAGAAGAGGACCGGTCTTCGCCGAACTAGCGCAACTCCAAGAGCGGCGATCGCTCCGAACTCAGGGCCTAATACCATCGCGGCGATGACCAAGATCTGAGAATCCAGAACGATCGCGATGCCGGCGATCATCGTCGCCAGCGTCATGAAGCTCAAATAGGTCCAATTGAGTTCGGATTCATCGTAGGAGCGCTGTGCGACTTCTGCCCAGACAACCGCGTCCGCGCTACTTCCGGGGGCTTTCATTTCGGCGTCGAACCCGCTGCTTGAGAGCCATGTATGCACCGGCTGGATCTCGATGGTGCCTTCGCGGTGCACGCCCAGATCGCGCAACCGCTCGATGAGGTCGTTCACGGCCTCCCTGGCGACCTCGGCCAACACAAGATCACCGGCGGGCCGGATGGCAACACCCCTCGCGACGACGAGACCGCTGACGTACGGGTCCGCCTCGAGGCTCTCGACCACGCTGTCGGTCAGCTTGGTTGGTGCCAGGATCCGCAATTGCAGCATCCCATCAGTGTGCTGTGAACCGCGGGAGATAATTGTCAATACCCGTGGATGCGGTGTTTCAGGCGACTGCGTTTTGCGTGGGTTATCGGGAAAGTTGATGACGCTGAAATACTCGTTGCCGGATAGACCGTGTCCCCGGACGAAGGCCCTTGTCGACCAGCTGTAGGCACTGGGTCAGAAGACGGGCGCTCCAGACTTCAGCGTCCCAGCTGAACGCATCCCCGAGACTGCGATCAGCGGTTTGATCTTGATAGTGGCGAGACTCGAAGCGAGTTGATCGAACTGAAGGAACGACTCGCTGGCTAGGCGCCGACAGGACTGCCGATCGTGCTTCCGACGGTTCGCCGTAGTGCCCATCGCGACCACTATCGTCGTCGACCGCGGACCCGAAACGGCAATCTGTAGCCCCGAACTCGCAGCCCTCACGGACGGCACTTCCGTCGTGCGGGGAAGGACGCCGGTGGCTTCGCGCTGCGCCGTGGGCGCGCTCATCGGCTGGACAACGCTCCTCCTTGGGTTGAAGGTGTCACTGTCACAGTCCGACACGCGATGCCAGGCACATCATGGAGGCGGCGTGACGCCAGTCACGTGATCGATCAGGAGGTTTGCTTCGGTGACGCTCAACAAGGAGCTGCTTCAACAGCGGGCAGCGACGCTGCTCGACCTGCACCGGCCCGGCGATCCGGTGGTGCTTCCGACGGTGTGGGACGCATGGTCGGCCAAGCTGGCCGTCGAGGCCGGATTCGCGGCGTTGACGGTCGGCAGTCACCCCGTCGCCGACTCGGTGGGCAAACCCGACGGCGAGGGCATGACGTTCGACGACCTGCTGGCCCGCGTCGCGCAGATCACCGCAGCCGTCGACGTGCCCGTCTCGGTGGACATCGAGTCGGGATACGGCGAAGCGGCGCAGCGCCTGATCGACGGTCTCCTCGGCGCTGGCGCGGTCGGGTTCAACCTCGAGGACACCGTTCACAAAGAGGGCAAGCGTCTGCGGTCGGTTCAGGAGCACGCCGATCTGGTGGGCCAGCTGCGGGAAGCGGCGGACGCCTCTGACGTGCATGTCGTCATAAACGCTCGCACGGACCTGTTTCTGCGCGGCGATGGCGATGATGCCGACCGGGTGGACCGGGCGATCGCGCGGTTGAGCGCGGCCGCCGAGGCGGGCGCCGACGTGCTGTACCCGGTTGGCCGCCACGACCCCGACACCATGCACCGGCTGACGAGCGAGTTGCCGCTGCCGGTGAACGCGATCGCGGTGCCGGACCATGATGACCTGGCGTCGTTCGGGCCGTTGGGTGTCGCGCGGATCAGCTTCGGCCCGTTCTGGCAAGGTGCGCTGGCCGCTCGCGCCCGCGAGATTCTGCAGCGCTGGCGCTGAGTCGCCATCCGGGCGTGCCTGCAACCGGACGGGCCGCAGTCGTCGAGGAAGTCATCGTGATAGCTCCTGATTTCGCGGGGCAGCGGCGGGGCGGTTGAGCAGTCGCTGTTCGACGAGATCAGCTCCCCGACTGACGCCCCCGGTCGCCGCGAAACCGGCCGCAACTCGCCGGGCCCCATCCGTCATCTTCATCGCCTCGCGGACCTTGACACGCAGCCGTTGCGTGGTGAGTTTCCTTGCAGGTAACCGGGTTCCGCAGCCGGCGACCTCGACCCGGCGGGCGACTTCGAACTGATCGCGGCCATAGGGCACGACGCAGACCGGTACCCCGCTCGCGAGCGCCTTCTGCGTCGCACCCATCCCGCCGTGGGTGACGGCGCAGACCGCGCGCTGCAATACCAGGCTGTGCGACACGAACTCCCGCGCCGTGGCGTTCGCCGGCACCGCGAACCCCGTGGGCAAACCGGCCGGGAACGTGGCGACGACATGGACGGGTTCATCGGCAAGGGCCAGCATTGTCGTAGTCGCCAGGTCGGTGTCGCCTTGACGCTCCGACGATGTTGTGACGAGCACGATCGGCGCGTCGATTGCGTCGAGCCACTCCGGTGGCGTAGGCGGAGCGGGATCGAAAGCGCAGGCGCCGATCATCTGGATCGAGTCGCCCCAGTCCGGATGGGGATACTCGAACGGCTCACCGCTGGCGATCAGCATCAGGGGTGCCCGGCGCGAGAATTCATCGATCGATCGCACCGGCGGCGCACCGGCATCGGCTCGCACCCGATTCAAAGGTGCTCGCATCAATCGGTTAAGCGTGCCGGCGAACAGTGGACGCAGCGCCTCGTCGCGGACCCGACCAGCCAGGCCGGGCCACGGCCGAAGGCCCGGGCCGAACGGCGGCACCCCTCGCGACCGCAGCAGCGGGGTGAACGGGTAAAACGCCAGCCACGGTAGGTCTCCGGCGTCGGCGGCCGAAGCAGCCCCCCAGCAGGTGGCGTCGATGATCAGTGCATCCGGGCACTCCTCGGCGATGGCCGCGCGGAGATCACCGACTTCGTGCACCGCGCGTTTGGCGAAGACATCGAACGCCAGCTTGAGTGCGGCGCGGGGGTTTGATGCCGTCCAGTCGTCATGCTCGATCGCTTCGACGCGAGGGTCGATTGCCTTGGTGGCGAACCCGAGCTCGCGCCCGGTCGCGACACCTTGGGCCAGTGTCCGCAGCGCGATCTTGTGACCGCGATTGCGGAGCTCGGTGAGCAGTGTGCTGATCGGATACAAATGTCCCAGGGCCGGTGACGTGTAGGCGAGAATCGTTGCCATGGCTAATCTTTCGTGATCAGTGGGTTGAGTAACTCGTGCAATGCGAGTTGCGTCTGATGCCGGCTCAGACCCGAGCGGATTCGCAGCAACTCCCAGGTTCGCAGGTCGCAGACCGCGACCAGCTGTGCGAGACGGCGCGCCCGGTCCGCCTTCGGAAGCTCGGCCAGTGCGTCGGAGAACGCCATTTCGCACCAGTCGCGGTGGTAGTCCGTGCCCGCGGCCACCGTGTCCTTGATAACCGTAGACGCGGCCTGCTCGGCCAGCATCTTGATCATCACCCGTCCCCATCCCTCATAGTGCTCAACAAGATTGGCGACGATGTCATCGAGATCGTTGGTCGCGACGCTGCCCCGTTGGGCGTGGACCTCATCGGCGAAGTGCGCAACCGCGGAACCGAAGAGCGACTCCTTATCCCCGAACCGACGCAGGACGGTCTGCACCGTGACTCCGGCGCGCGCGGCGACCTCCGCCAGCGTGATCTCGGCGATCACGTTGTCGACGAATAGCTCTTTGGTGGCGTCCATGATCCGCTCGGCGGTCTTGGCCGTCGAGGCCGCTCGAGCGGTCATGTTGTACGACCGCGCGACTTTCATATCAGTCAGATTAACATGAAAAGTCGGCCGCGCGAGATTCTTGCATAGCGTCGAGCTCAAACGAGTTACAGGAAGCTGCCGAGAACGGGTTAGTCTGCCGGCGGCGTGCACGATCGAACGCCGCCTCCGAACCGTCCAGTGCCGTCACCGAATGTCCGCGGGAGGCAAGAAAGATCGCGTTGTCGCCGAGCCCGCAGCCGATGTCGAGCACCTCACCGGAGATGCCCCCAGCGCTTCCAGTTCCATCAGCCGCGGCTGTCCTTGCCCGACGTCCCACGGAATTCCAGTCGGGGCGGCGCGCCGTCGAACGTCGGCTCGCCGCGATAGAGCTTGTCGAACACCTAAGGAGTCGTTCGTCAGCTGTCCAAGAATCCTCCAAGAATATTCCAAGAGGTCTGCCGCAAAATTGCCGCGACCGGCCAATACACGGAGCACAATTTTTGGGATCGGTAGCCCACCCCCACGGCCTGTACTTGGCGCACTGGCAACGCCAACGCGGCGCGGCGCCGCACGAAAGGAAACCAACCGTGAAGCGAACACTCATCGCAGGGTTAGCAACTGCTGCCTTGGTATCGAGCGGGCTTGGGCTCGCCGCAGGTACCGCCCAGGCCCTACCCGGTGGTCCGGTGCCGCTACAAGCCTGGCCCGGCTGTCCGGACAACAACCCATCCGGCCCATGTCATTGGTGCCCAGGGGATCCCCCGGTGCAGACCGGTAATCTTCGTACGAACCCAGTAGTTTGGGACTCGAATATCTGCCACACCTACTGGTACGTCTACCACGGTCAGGGCAATGTCGCTCAGAATATTTTCGAAGGACCAGTTCCACCCCCGCCGCCTCCACCTCCGCCTGGCTTTACTCCGCCTCTACCGCCGGGGCAATGCTGGTACCTCTTTATTCCGGGGCCGTGCTAGGAGGGGTTGAACCCGATTGGTCTGACGCCCCCGACGACGACGAACCACCACCCTTCTAACAGCCGCATCCCTCGAACCCCACCATTTTGACCAGCACAGACACCCGCCGGTAAGCTGCACGGTTGGCGTGCGGTAGCCAATGGGGCTCGGGTCAATGTCGGTCGCCGAGAACCACCCCTGCCGTCAGCGCCTGACCGGCGCCCGGTCACATCCGGGATCCACCCCGAGAGAGAAGGTAAGCGCTGTGCCTACGTACACGCCGAAGGCGGGTGACATCACGCATTCGTGGTATGTCATCGACGCCACGGACGTCGTGCTCGGCAAGCTCGCCGCCACGGCAGCCACATTGCTGCGCGGCAAGCACAAGCCGACGTTCACGCCCAATGTCGACGGCGGCGACTTCGTCGTCATCATCAACGCCGAAAAGGTCGCCGTCAGCGGTGACAAGCTGGACAAGAAGTTCATCTACCGCCACTCGGGGTTCCCCGGAGGTCTGCGGGCCCGCTCGCTCGGCGAGCAGATGCGCCGCCACCCCGACCACGTGGTCGAGAAGGCCATCGTGGGCATGCTGCCGAAGAACCGCCTGGGCCGTCAGATCCGGCGCAAGCTGCGCGTCTACGCCGGACCCACCCATCCACATCAGGCTCAGCAGCCGGTTCCGTACGAGCTGAAGAAGGTAACCCAGTGACCGAGACCGAGACCACCGAAGTGACCGCCACGGCGCCCGAGCCCATCGTGCTCGACCGCCTCATCCAGACAGTCGGCCGCCGCAAGGAGGCTGTCGTTCGCGTTCGTCTGGTGCCCGGGACCGGCAAGTTCGACCTCGATGGCCGCAGCCTCGAGGACTACTTCCCGAACAAGGTGCATCAGCAGCTGATCAAGGCGCCGCTGGTGAGCGTCGACCGTGTGGAGAGCTTCGACATCTACGCCCACCTCGACGGCGGCGGCCCATCCGGCCAGGCCGGGGCGCTGCGGCTGGCCATCGCCCGGGCGCTGATTCTGGTGCAGCCCGAGGACCGTCCGACGCTCAAGAAGGCGGGTTTCTTGACCCGCGACCCCCGGGCCATCGAGCGCAAGAAGTACGGCTTGAAGAAGGCCCGCAAGGCCCCGCAGTACTCCAAGCGCTGATCCACGAGCGACAGATCAGGCCGCCAGCTGGGTTTGGTCAACGGGCGCCACGAGCCTGCGCTCATGCTCACCCTGCGCAAGCCGGGCCAAGGCCAACGCGCCGACGAGCAGGCCGAAGTCGCGTAACGCGATGTCGTAAAAGCCGGGCAGTGTCAACAAGTTCACGATGATGCCCGCCAGCCACACGGCGACCACATATGCGCCGACGCGCGGCGCGATCGCGACCAGCAGGCCCGCGGCGATTTCCACCACGCCGACGATCCGCATCGCCATCGCAGCGTCGCCGGGAACGATGCCGTCGATCCACGGCGCGAGGTAGATGGTCCAGTCGGTCATCACGTTGGTGAACTTGTCCAAGCCGAACAATATGGGTGCGACGGCGAAAACCGTCCGGAGCAACAAGAAGGCTTGGTGGCTGGGATCCTTGATCCGGGAGGTGACGGCGGTGCTCATGTCGGCTCCTTGCTGTCTAACGAATACTATTCTCTACGTTAGAACGAGCAGAGTTGTAACGTCAATAGATTTCTCCGTTAGAAGGTAGGTTTCGTGCCCATCGGCGAGGACGACGCCACGGCGATTGCGGCGCTGGGCGATCCGGTGCGGCGCCGGCTCTACCTCTTCGTCTGCTCACAACCTGGCGCGGTGAGCCGCGACCAGGCCGCCGAAGCCATCGGCGCGCCGGTGCACCAGGCCAAGTTTCACCTCGACAAGCTCGAAGCCGCGGGACTGCTGGAAACCGAGTACGCACGGCTGAGCGGACGACGGGGCCCGGGCGCCGGCCGTCCCTCCAAGATGTATCGGCGCGCGGCCGGCGAGATAAGCGTGTCGTTGCCCGACCGCTCGTATGAGCTCGCCGGTCGGCTGATGGCGGATGCGATCGCCGAAGCAGGCCGCAGCGGCCAACCGGTCATCGATACGTTGTATCGGCTCGCCGCCGATGCGGGCCGCTCGATCGGGCATCAGGCCACCACCACAGGCGGACGGCCGGACAGTGCATTGGCGGCGCTGCGCCTTGCCCTCGATTCGTTGACCCGGCACGGCTACGAGCCACGCGACGACGACGGGCGCGTGGTGCTCATCAATTGCCCGTTTCACAGGCTGGCGCAGACACAAACGCAGCTGGTGTGCGGCATGAACCACGCGCTCATCGGCGGCATGACGACCGCGCTGGGCCCGCACGGCCCGACCGCTCACCTGGAGCCCGGTCTCGGCAGATGCTGTGTCGTGCTGCGCGCCGGGGTGTGACTCGTCTCATGGCGATATCGATTCGGGCGCGAGATGGTCGATGACCTCGCCGGTTGTGTCATTTGCCGCCGATTGTGAGAGGTTTGTCCGCATGGGTCGACTGTTCGGCACCGACGGTGTCCGCGGCGTCGCCAACCAGGACCTGACCGCTGAGCTGGCGCTGGCGATCGGGTCGGCATCGGCGCGCCGGCTCGGCGGGCTGGAGCGGGCCGGTCGCCGCGTTGCCGTGATCGGACGCGATCCCCGAGCGAGCGGCGAGATGCTCGAGGCCGCAGTGATCGCAGGCGTGACGAGCGAGGGCGTCGACGCGCTGCGCGTCGGCGTGTTGCCCACACCCGCGGTGGCCTACCTGACCAGCGCCTATGACGCCGACTTCGGCGTGATGATCTCCGCGTCGCACAATCCCATGCCCGACAACGGCATCAAGATCTTCGGGCCGGGTGGTCACAAGCTCGACGACGCGACCGAGGACCGCATCGAGCAACTGGTCGTTGCTGGACCGGGTGACCGGCCGGTCGGGGCCGGGCTCGGCAGGGTGATCAGCGCAGACGACGCGATGGAGCGCTACCTCCGCCACGTCGGCAAGGCCGTCACGACCCGGCTGGACGGGCTGACGGTCGTCGTCGACTGCGCGAACGGGGCCGCATCGGTTGCCGCGCCCCGTGCGTTCCAAGCGGCCGGGGCGAGGGCCATCGCCATCAGCGCGGCGCCGAACGGGTTGAACATCAACGACGGCTGCGGGTCGACCCACCTCGACGCGCTGCGCGCTGCCGTCCTTGCGCACGGTGCGGACCTCGGTGTCGCCCACGACGGCGACGCCGACCGGTGCCTGGCCGTGGATGCCACAGGCGAGGTCGTCGACGGCGACGCGATCATGGTCATCCTCGCGGTCGCCATGCGGGAGGCCGGTGAGCTCGCCGGCGACACTCTCGTCGCGACCGTGATGAGCAACATGGGTCTGCACTTGGCCATGCGGGCGGCCGGTATCGAAGTGCGCACCACCGCTGTCGGTGACCGCTACGTGCTCGAGGAACTACGCGCGGGCGGCTATGCCCTCGGCGGTGAGCAGTCCGGGCACATCGTCATGCCGGCCCTGGGTACCACCGGTGACGGCATCGTCACGGCCTTGCGTCTGATGTCGCGCATTGCCCAGACCCGCACCCCGTTGCGTGAGCTGGCGGCGGCGATGCACACCCTGCCGCAGGTGCTCATCAACGTGGAGGTCGCCGACAAGACCGTCGCGGCTGCGCCGTCGGTGCAGGCCGCAGTCGCCGACGCAGAAGCCGAGCTGGGCGACACAGGACGAATCCTGTTGCGCCCCTCGGGAACTGAGCAACTCGTGCGCGTCATGGTGGAAGCGCCGGACGAAGACACCGCCAAGCAAGTGGCGCATCGGGTGGCGACCTTCGTCCGTCAACAGCACTAGCGGAACCGACGCGGGCGCGCGTACGTCCAACCTTGATATGGCGCCCAAAACTGCCCGCATCGACGTGGCCGCGGTGCGCGCCGCCGCCGAGCACTTCGACGCGTCGGCCCGCGCTCTGGACACCGCGATCCACACTCATCTGTCCCGGCTGCGATTTGGCGGGGCCGTCGCAGGCCGAGCTCATGCGGCCCGTGGCGATGCGCTGCGCGCGGCGCTCGACCAGGTCGCCCAGGCGTTAGGCCAGTGGTCGCGGGCGTCGGCCGAGATCGCCGCCTCGCTGCACGCCACCGCCGCGCGCTACGACGACGCCGACTCCCGCACCGCCGCACGATACGGCTGACCATGGCCGACGAGCTCGACGTGGCGGGACGCCTGAGTGAGGGACGCCAGGCGGTGGAGAACGCCCAGAACTACGTGTGGGCTTCTCATCTCCTCGACTACCAGAACCCGGATTTGACGCTGCATTCGGCGCAGGTCCGCGACTGGTTCGGCACCGAGGACGGCTTGGACCTGCATGCACTCGACGCCGACCGGTCTGCGTTCGACGCGGTGGCGGGCGCGGCCCACGAGGTGCTGCGGGTACAGCGAGTGCAGGTGGATTTGTTGGCGACGGCGTGGAGCGGGGCCGGCGCGGAAACCGCGACCGACTTCCTGCGCCGACACACCGACGCCGCGGCGTCGGTCGCGGCCACGGCCCGAACGGCCGCCGACGCGCTGGCAGGTCTGCGCGACAACCTGTGGGGGATGGTCGACGGCAAGGTCGCGGCGGTGACGTCGATCGACGATCGCCGGCAGGGCGAGCGGCCGGCCTGGCTGTCGGCGTCGCAGACCGTCATCACCGGTACCGGCGATCGCGCGGCGGCCAGCGAACTCGTGGACTTGCAGGTAAAACCCTTCGTAGACAACGACATTCGGATTGATTGGCTGAATGCCGTGCGCGCGACGATCGCATCCATCGCCAACTCGTATGACGCCGCGAACGCCGAACTCTCCTCGTCGGCGCTGGGTCGATTCGAGATCCCGGGTGACCTCGGCCCGGCGTGGTCGCCACCCGCCGATGCCGGCCCGGCTCCCACGGGCGGTACGGCAGCGCCGTCGCTCCGCCGTCCGGCGGCCGCGTCGACACCGGCCGCAGCGCCGACACCGCCCGTCGCGCCCGCTTCGCCGCCACCCGTGCCCGCACCGCCACCGCCTGTCGCTGCGCCAGCGCCTGTCGCGCCGCCCGCGACTGTGCCGCCGGCGACGGCTCCGTCGGCCGGCATCCCGGAACTGCCGGGCCTTCCGCTCGGCGGCCTGACCGGCCCGGGGCAGGGATTGGCCGATGCGCTCGGCGGACTATTGCCGTCCCGCGATCAGGAGCTTCCCGAACCGCCCGCAGTGGACCCGCCGGAAGACGATGAACCGCCGATCGGCGAGGCGCTGGCCGACGGGGCTGACGCCACCGACGCGGAAGATGATCCAGACGATCCGCCCGAAAAGCCGGTTGAGCCGGAGCCCGCCGCCGTCGAACCGATCCGCCCCGCACCACCACCTCCACCGCCTCCCGAGCCGCCTCCTGAACCGCCGCCTGAGCCGCTCAGTGCACCACCGGCCGACGAGCCGTCGACACCCTGCGAGATCGCCGCGGACCAGCTTCCTCAGGTCGGGCAGTGAAGAGCACCGACCGGCTCGCCGACATCCTTCGCGAATACCGCGAGTACGTAGACGCCATCCGCGAGGTCGAGCGGCCCACGCCGCCACCCGCACCCGAGCGCCCAGACCAGCCCGTGCTGCGGCCCGCCGACCAACAACGGGCCAGCCGGGCGCCGATCATCGGTAGCTACGGCTTGAGCAGCGCGACGACCTTGTCCTCGACCTTGACGGGGTCGGCGTCCGGGTCGGCCGGCTCGGTCTTGGGCAGCTTCGCGTCGGGGTCGGCGAAGTCTCGGTAGGTCTTGTCGCCGGTCAGGTGGTACAGCAGGTAGCCGGTCATCAGCGCACGCACCAACGTTTGCGTGCCGCGGTCCGCGCCGGGCAGGCCGACGGCGCGGGCCACGCGGCGTCCCTCGATCAGGCCGCCGGCCTTCGCTTTGGAGACGGTGCGCAGCACAGCGCCGTCCCATTCACGGGCCATTTCGACGGCGTTGGAGCGCAGGGTCTGCGGGTCACCCGGCGCGGTGAGCACCAGCCCCGGAATGGTCAGCTGTGCCGCCCGTTCCTCGGCGGGTGGCTTGGTGACGGTCGGGAACAGCGCCACGACGGCCTTGGGGGCGAAGCGCGGGTGCGAGGCTCGGTCGGCGGCGGCCAGCACGGCTGCCGAGGCACCGAAACCGTGCCCCGACCAGGCCCAGCTTCGTGGGATGCACGCTGATGTTCCCTGCCCCCAGCCGCACCCCGGCGATGATCTCGAGCGCGGTGCCCAGGTCGAACGCGAGACTGACGGCGGACGGGGCCAGCCCCTTCTCGGTGTCGGGGGCCGCTGCGACGAAGCCCCACGACGCCAGGTGCTCGAGTGTGCCGGTGTACCGGTCGGCGGTTGTGAGCCATTCGTGACCGAACGCCACCCCGGCGAGATTGAGGCCCGATTCGGGGGTGTAGAGAACACCCGGCAGACCGGCGAACGCCAGGTCACCACGCAGAACCTTGTGCGGGCCGCGACGGGTCAGTGCGCTGTAGAGCTTGCGGATCCGGGCCATGTGATGACCGTAACGGAGAGGTGTAGGCGAACGTAGCGACAAGGCTTATCCCCGGTCGCTGCACTACCCTGAACCCCTATGTGCGGAATCGTCGGCTACGTCGGACCCCGTCCGGCCTGCGACGTGGTGGTCCAGGCCCTGCGCCGGATGGAGTACCGCGGCTACGACTCGGCCGGCATCGCGATTCTCGACGGCGCCGGCGAGATGTCGGTGCACCGCCGCGCCGGCCGGTTGGCCAACCTCGGTGAGGCACTGGAGTGCAGTGACCCCGTCGCCCTGCGCGGCCACGCTGGGTTGGGGCACACCCGCTGGGCCACTCACGGCCGTCCCACCGATCGCAATGCCCACCCACATCGCGACGCCTCGGGCAAGATCGCGGTGGTCCACAACGGGATCATCGAGAACTATGCCGTTCTGCGGCAGGAACTGGAGACCGACGGCGTCGAGTTCGCCAGCGACACCGACACCGAGGTCGCCGTCCACCTCGTTGCCCGGGAATACCGCGGCGGCGACACCGCCGGCGACTTCGCGGCCTCGGTACTGGCCGTGCTGCGCCGCTTGGAGGGCCATTTCACCCTGGTCTTCGCCAACGCCGACGAGCCGGACACCATCGTCGGCGCCAGGCGGTCCACGCCGCTGGTCCTCGGTGTCGGCGACGGAGAGATGTTCCTCGCATCGGACGTGGCGGCGTTCATCGACTGCACCCGCGAAGCGGTCGAACTCGGCCAGGACCAGGCGGTGGTGATCACCGCCGACGGCTACCGCGTCACCGACTTCCGCGGGGAGGAAGACGGCCGACCTTCTCGGTCCTTTCATGTCGACTGGGACCTGTCGGCCGCCGAAAAGGGTGGCTACGAGTACTTCATGCTCAAGGAGATCGCCGAACAGCCTGCCGCGGTGGCCGACACCCTGCTGGGCCACTTCGTTGACGGGCGCATCGTTCTCGACGAGCAGCGGCTCTCCGATCAGGAGCTACGAGAAATCGACAAGGTGTTCGTCGTGGCCTGCGGCACCGCGTATCACTCCGGGCTGCTGGCCAAGTACGCGATCGAGCACTGGACCCGCCTGCCTGTTGAGATCGAGCTGGCCAGTGAGTTCCGCTACCGCGACCCGGTGCTGGACCGCAGCACGCTGGTAGTCGCGATCTCACAGTCCGGCGAAACGGCCGACACGCTCGAGGCGGTGCGGCACGCCAAGAAGCAGAAGGCGAAAGTCCTGGCCATCTGCAACACCAACGGCAGCCAGATTCCCCGCGAAAGCGACGCGGTGCTCTACACCCGCGCCGGACCCGAGATCGGGGTGGCGGCGACGAAGACGTTCCTCGCTCAGATCGCGGCCAACTACCTCGTCGGGCTGGCGCTGGCGCAGGCCCGCGGCACCAAGTACCCCGACGAGGTGGCCCGCGAGTACCGAGAGCTGGAGTCGATGCCGGAGCTGGTCTCGCAGGTGCTCGAAGACCTGCAGCCCGTCGCCGAATTGGGCGTCCGGTTCGCCTCCGCCTCGACCATCCTGTTCCTGGGCCGCCACGTGGGCTACCCGGTGGCGCTGGAAGGCGCGCTGAAGCTCAAGGAGCTCGCCTACATGCACGCCGAGGGATTCGCTGCGGGGGAGCTCAAGCACGGTCCGATCGCCCTGATCGATGAGGGCCTGCCGGTGATCGTGGTCATGCCGTCCCCGAAGGGCGCGTCGACGCTGCACGCCAAGCTGCTGTCCAACATCCGCGAGATCCAGGCGCGCGGAGCGGTCACCATCGTGATCGCCGAGGAGGGGGACGACACCGTCCGCCCCTACGCCGACCACATTTTCGAACTACCGTCTACGACGACGCTTTATCAGCCGCTGCTGTCCACCATCCCGCTCCAGGTGTTCGCCGCGTCGGTGGCGCGAGCTCGCGGCTACGACGTCGACAAACCGCGCAACCTGGCCAAGTCGGTCACCGTCGAATAGCCGTCACTCCTCCGATCGGAGGGCGCCGTTGTCTGGCTCGATCGCGTCGAGGTTGCAAATCCGCAGGGAAAGTGCGAGAAAAGGCCTGTCGATTTGCAGTTTCGGCGGCGCCTCTAGGTTCAATGGTCCGGCGGGCGCAGCAGTAGCTCGTGATGACGGGCGTCGAGTTCTGACCGAGTTACCATCGAGGCGCCGGCGAGGACGTCCTCGAGGGCCGCCGCCCAGCTATCCCAGTACGGCCGCTGTTCGGCAGCCGCGATGCGCCGAATCAACCGCTGCCGAAACGCCTCCCACTCAACGGCATCAGAGCGGCACAGTGCCACGGTGAGGCCGAACGCCCGACGTTGCCATGGCGCGTCGAACACGATCTCCCCGTTGTCGCGCGGCGGGGACACCGGTCCGCGCAGGTCGGCGTGAATTTCGTCCGTCTCAGCCATCGCGGCCGGGCGACTCCGCCCTTGCCACCCCGATCATGGCGTCCCGGGTCACCAACCGGGCAAGTTGCGCCTCGGTCAGGTTCTCGGTGCCAGGTGGGCGCTCGGGCACCACGAGGTAGCGCGCGTCCGCCGAGCTGTCCCAGACCCGGATGCGAACCTCCGGGGGCAGGTCGAGTCCCATCTCGGCCAACGTCGCCCGGGGTTGGGCGACCATGCGGGCGCGGTATGCCGGGGACTTGTACCACGCCGGAGGCAGGCCCAGCACCGGCCACGGGTAGCAGGAGCACAGGGTGCAGACGACCACGTTGTGCACCGTGGGAGTGTTCTCGACGGCGACGATCATCTGGCCCTCCGGGCCGCCGAAGCCGAACTCTGCGATCGCCCGCGTCGCGTCGGCGAGCAGCCGCTGTCGATAGGCCGGATCGGTCCACGCTCGGGCGACCACCCGGGCGCCGTTGAGCGGGCCCACGTAGGTCTCGTAGTGCTCGATTATCTTGTCGACGACGCTCGGGTCAACGATTCCCTTCTGCACCAACAGGGCTTCGATCGCTTCGACTCGGGCCGCGGCCGTGTCGTTCATGCTGGCTCCAAATAGGACTCGTAAAGATCGACCAGGATCTCGGTGCCCGGCTCGGCGGCCTCGCCCCACAAATCGCCGCCGGCGAACGAGACGGTGTAGAGATGCTGCGGACGGGCGGGCGTGCCCACTGCGTGTGCATCGGGGAACACACTCGACCCCTGATGGGAGACGATGACGCCAGGCTTACCCGTCACGTAGCCCGGTTGGCGGGTGTGCCCTGCCGCACGTTCGGTGCGGACTCTGACGCGATCTCCCACCGCGTATCGCGGGCGCCGCATGCCGGCCGCGAGTTACCCATCACCCGGGGAAGCGCGGACGCCACCGGTCGCGGAAGCTTGGGTGGCAGCAGGAGGCGAAGGACCA
>CAWIDX010000008.1:0-22198 GCA_963834955.1 uncultured Actinomycetota bacterium | reverse complement strand
GATTCCGCGTTCGACCGCGCTGCGCCGCGCGATCCCGACGTTGCCCGTGGCGAGATAACGCAACCCGCCGTGCACTAGCTTTGAACTCCAACGACTGGTGCCGAATGCCAGGTCGTGCTTCTCCACCAGCACCACAGACAGGCCGCGCGAAGCAGCGTCCAGCGCGATACCCGCGCCCGTGATGCCGCCACCGATCACCACCACGTCCACCTTGGGTGTGTCGGCGAGGGCGCTCAGGTCAGCAGCGCGGCGAGATGCGTTGAGGGCGGTTGAATCAATGCTCATGCCAGGTATCCGTTCAGCGAGTGGGTGAGTTCGGCGGCAAGCGCCCGGTCGTTGAGAATCGGGCGGACGATTTGTCCCGACTGGATCGTGGACTGGGTGATCAACAGCACCATCGCGGCCAGTTGGCGGGGATCACCCTTCCGCACGCTGCCGTCGCGTTGCGCCATTTTCAATTCCCTCGCGACGGCGTCGATCAGCACCTGCTGGCTGGTGCCGAGGCGCTGGGTGATGTACACCATTGCCACCTCGGGGGCGGAACGCAGGACCGACATCACGACGTCGTCGTGGCGAAGCCGGTCTGCGACCGCGACGATGCGCTTTACCAGCGCCGCCCTGCCGGTGCCGCGTGACGGCGTTTCCCGCCACACGCCGGTGATCCGGGTGGTCAGCACGGCCGCCAGAATCGACTGAGTGTCCGGCCAGCGGCGGTAGACGGTCGGGCGGCTGACGCCGGCACGCCGTGCGATCTCGGCGAGGGTCACGCGGTCGACTCCGAAATCCACCACGCAACTGGCCGCGGCGTGGAGAATACGCTCAGCCGGGTCCGCAGCCTTTGCGTTACTGATTGACAGCATATGTAATACTGTAACGCATGACCGGAGTGCTGCCACCCATGAAATGGAATGCGTGGGGCGACCCCGCCGCCGCCAAGCCGCTGTCCGAGGGAATCAAGCGGTTGCTCGAACAAGCACTGGGTGTCGGCGCTGAGGACACCGCTGGGCCTGAGATAGGCGAAGTGCGGCTGCGGACGTCGGCGCTCACCGACGCCGACCGCGAGGCGTTTACGGGCATCATCGGGGCCGAATACTGCCTGGTCGACGATCACAGCCGCCTGCTGCGTGCGGGCGGAAAGTCGACACTCGACCTGCTGCGCCGACGGGACACCGGCGTGCAAGATGCGCCGGATGCGGTGCTGCTGCCGGGTAGCGACGAAGAGGTGGCCGAGATTCTTCTGTACTGCTCGCGGCACCGCATCGCGGTGGTGCCGTTCGGCGGGGGCACCAGCGTGGTGGGTGGTGTGGACCCGGTGCGCGGTGAGTTCGGCGCTGTCGTGTCACTGGACTTGAGGCGCTTCGACGGACTCCTGGCGTTCGACGAGATCTCAGGTGAGGCCGAGTTCGGCGCCGGCGTCACCGGCCCCGACGCCGAACGGCTGCTCGGCGAGCGGGGCTTTTCGCTCGGTCACTTCCCGCAGAGCTTCCAGTTCGCGACGATCGGCGGCTACGCCGCCACCCGCTCGTCGGGCCAGGCGTCGTCGGGCTACGGGAGATTCAACGACATGATCACCGCCGCGCGAGCGGTCACCCCCGCGGGCGTGATCGATGTCGGTCGTGCCCCGCAATCGGCGGCCGGACCCGACTTGCGCCACTGGATTGTCGGTTCGGAGGGCGTGTTCGGCGTGATCACCCGGGTGCGCTTGCGGGTGCATCGGGTGCCGGAATCGACTCGATACGAAGCGTGGTCGTTCCCCGACTTCGCCACCGGCGCAGCGGCATTGCGTGCCGTCGCGCAGACGGGCGCCGGGCCGACGGTCATCCGGTTGTCCGACGAGGCCGAGACGGGCGTCAACCTCGCCACGACCGACAGCATCGGCGAACAGAGCATCACCGGCGGCTGCCTGGCGATCACTGTGTTCGAGGGGACGGCGGTGCACACCGAAAGTCGGCATGCAGAAACCCGGGCGGTGCTGAGCGAGCATGGGGGCACGTCGCTGGGTGAGGCGCCCGCACGGGCCTGGGAGCATGGCCGGTTCAATGCCCCGTATCTGCGCGACGCCCTGCTCGACGCCGGTGCGCTCTGCGAGACCCTGGAGACCGCCACCTCCTGGTCGAACCTTTCGGTGCTGAAATCGGCTGTGACCGAAGCGCTTACCGCTTCGCTCGCCGAATCCGGCACGCCGGCGCTGGTCCTGTGTCACATCTCGCATGTGTATGCCAGCGGCGCCTCGCTGTACTTCACGGTCGTCGCCGGCCAGCGCGGGAACCCGATCGAGCAGTGGCGGGCCGCGAAGACGGCCGCATCCGATGCGATGGTTCGCGCCGGCGCCACGATCACCCACCACCACGCGGTCGGGGCCGACCACCGGCCGTGGATGCGCGAGGAGGTCGGCGACCTTGGTGTCAAGGTGCTCCGCGCGGTCAAGGCAGTGCTCGACCCGGAGGGAATCCTCAACCCGGGCAAGCTGATCCCGTGACCGGCCAGATCGGCCGGCGCCAGATCGCCCGCGTGACCGTGCTGACCAATCCCGCGTCGGGGCACGGGAACGCACCGCATGCGACCGAACGGGCGATCGCGCAATTTCAGCGGCGCGGCGTCGACACCATCGAGATCGTCGGCAGCGACACCGCGCACGCACGGCATCTGGTGGACGAGGCGCTCGCCGGTGGTACCGATGCACTGGTAATCGTCGGCGGTGACGGCGTGATCTCGCTTGCGCTGCAAAGCCTGGCGCAATCCGGCGTTCCGCTCGGGGTGATCCCGGCCGGCACCGGTAACGACCACGCCCGTGAATTCGGATTGCCCACAAAGGATCCGGAGGCCGCCGCCGATGTCATCTGTGACGGCTGGACCGAGACCGTCGATCTAGGACTCATCCGCGGCGATGACGGCACCAAAAAGTGGTTTGGCACCGTGATGGCCGCCGGGTTCGACTCTCTGGTCAGCGACCGTGCCAACCGCATGCGCTGGCCGCGCGGGCGAGTGCGCTACAACCTCGCGATGCTCGCCGAGTTGTCCAAGCTGCGGCTGCTGCCGTTCCGCCTGGTTCTCGACGGCGGCGAAGAGCTGGTCACCGACTTGACTTTCGCCGCGTTCGGCAACACCCGCAGCTACGGCGGCGGCATGCTGATCTGCCCCCACGCCGACCCTACCGACGGGTTGCTCGACATCACGATGGTGAAGTCGGCGTCGCGCGCCAAGCTGATCCGGCTGTTTCCGACCGTGTTCAAGGGCACTCATGTCGAGCTCGACGAGGTGACCACGGCCCGCGCACGCACGGTGAGAGTGGAGTCGCCCGGCATCAACGCATACGCCGACGGCGACCTTGCCTGCCCGCTACCGGTCGAGGTGTCCGCGGTCCCGGGTGCGCTTCAGATTCTGCGGCCGGCCGTCTGACGCGGGCTAGCCGACCCGCGATGGCGCGACTGTGCGGTTTCATACGTGACACGCCGTCGGAAGCGCATGAAAACGCACAGTCAAGCAGCGACGTCCTGGGATCTACCCCACGCCACGGCTGAGCCAGCTGAGCTCGGCGCCGTCGCCGCCGTCGCGGTAGGACTCCAGCGCCTCGTCCCACGCCGTACCCAACACCGAATCCAGCTCGGCCATCAGAGTGTCGGGACCCGCCGCCATCAGCGCGCGTAGCCGCATCTCCCCCACAATCGTGTCGCCGTTGGCGCTCATCGAGCCGCTCCACAACCCCAGCTGCGGGGTATGACAGAACCGCTGACCGTCGACGCCCGCGCTCGGATCCTCGGTGACCTCGAATCGCAGCACCGGCCACGACCGCAGTGCATTGGCCAACCGGGCGGCGGTGCCGACTGGACCCAACCAGTTCGTCACCGCACGCAGCTGCCCGGGCATGGCGGGCTGTGGGGTCCACTTGAGGTTCGGCCGGGCATCGAGTGTCGAACTCAAAGCCCACTCGACATGCGGACACACCGCCGCGGGTGAGGCGTGGATGTAGACCACGCCCGTCGTCGCGTCGGCGAACTGGTTCGACGCACGCATCTGCTGCTCCTTCGGCTCCACGAGGGACGTCTTCCCCAACGACCTGGTAAAACCGATGAAGTTGATTCGTGCGTGTCTATTGTGCCGGAAGTGGCCCATGTTGCGCTAGTCTGCCCCGACTTCGGACAGGATCGTGTCGGACAGTTCCGGCCAACGCTCCCGCGCCCAGTCGCCGAAATTGCGGTCGGTCAGCACCACCAAAGCCACGCCGCGGGCGGGATCGACCCAGATGCAGGTCCCCGTCTGACCGAAATGCCCGAAGGTTTCCGGCGAGTTGGTCGTGCCCGTCCAATGCGGCGACTTATTGCCCTTGAGCTCGAACCCCAGACCCCAGTCGTTCGGCCGTTGCACACCGAATCCCGGCAGTACCCCGTCCAGACCGGGAAACTGCACGCTGATGGACTCCCGGTGCATCTCCTGCGACACCAGCCGCGGCTGCAGCAGGTCGCCGGCGAACTTCACCAGATCCGCCATGGTCGAGCTGATGCCGTAGCCGGCGGCTTCGGCGCCGCCCTCGAGCTCGCTGTCCGTCATGCCAAGAGGTGAGAAGACGCCGTCACGCAGGTAGTCATCGAACGTGATGCCCGACGCCTGTGCAATCGTCTCGGCCAACACCTGGAAGCCGTAATTCGAGTAGACCCGGCGCTTGCCCGGCTCGTTCATTGCTTCGTCGGAGCGCATCGCCAGTCCCGACGCGTGGGCCAAAAGGTGGCGCACCGTGGACCCGGGCGGGCCCGCCGGAGTGTCCAGCTCGATCGCGCCTTCCTCGATCGCCACGTGCGCGGCCCTGGCCACCAATGGCTTGGTCACGGACGCCAACGCGAACCGGTGGTCTTGGTCGCCGTGCGAATCCAGCACCCCCGACGGGCCGACGACGGCAGCCGCCGCGGTATGCACCGGCCAGTCGGCGATCACGTCGAGCGGTGAGTCAGACATCGGCGGAAGCCTATCCCCTAGAACCGCGGAATCTGCGCCACAGGCGAAGCGGCAGTAACCCGATCAGCGGGGCCCGCTTGCCTAGATCGGCCGAGTCCCTCTTGTTGAACGCCGCGGCGTACCGGCGGGCTTGCTCCGCGGTGTCGTATTGTTTGGCGCCCCCGCCCTCGCCACACCCCGGTCCAGCCGTGCGGGGACCTGGGTGGTGATCGTTCCGGTTTGAACGCCCGTGGCCACCCGTACCCGACAGGCCGCCCGCTTAGCCGTCCTACTTCTGGGCGATGTAGTAGTAGTTGATGACGTCCGATTCGATCTCGCCGACCGTGATGTCGGAGAACCCGGCCTCGGCGAGCATCGACTCGGCCAATTGCCGGCCCCACATGGTGCCCAGACCCACTCCGTCGAGCGCAAGCGACACCGTCATGCAGTGCATCGTCGACACCGTGTACAGGTACGGGGCCAACGGCACACCGACGTTGTCCTCGATCCGACTCGACGCCTTGATGTCAACCATGAGGAAGGTCCCGCCGGGACGCAGTGACCGGTAGATGTTCGCCAGCACTTTGGCCGGTTGCGCCTGGTCGTGGATCGCGTCGAACGCGGTGACCGCGTCATAGGCGTCCGTCACGTCCATTTCCGCCACGTCATGGCGCTCGAAAGTGGCGTTCGTCAGCCCCAAGCCGGCGGCCTCGGCGGCTCCTACGGCTAGACCCTCCTCTGAGAAGTCGATGCCGGTGAACCGGCTCGCCGGGTACGCCTTGGCCATCACGTTGATGGCATGTCCACTGCCGCAGCCGAAGTCGGCCACGTCGGCGCCGGCCGCCAGCCGCTGTGGCAGGCCTTCGGCCATCGGCAGGATCACATCGATCAGCGCGGCGTCGAACACCTCGCCGCTCTGCTCGGCCATGATCGCGTGGAACCGCGGGTATTCGGCGTACGACAGACCACCCCCGTTGCGGAAGCAGCCGATGATCTTCTGCTCGACTTCGCCCAGCAGCGGGATGAACTGCGCGACCCGAGCGAGGTTGCCGGGACCGGCGGCGCGGGTGAGCGCCGCGGCCTTATCGCGCGACAGCAGATAGGTCTGCGCGGCGGGGTCGTAGTCGATGACTTGCCCGGCGACCATGCCGCCCAACCACTCTCGCACATAGCGTTCGTCGAGGCCGGCGGCGTCGGCGATCTGTGCGCTGGTGGCGGACGGCAGGTCGGCGATCGTGTCGAACAACCCGGTCTGATGACCGATACTCATGAGAATCGCGACGCTGGCGGCGTCGATGGCCGCGGTCATCCGTTCGGCGAACTGCTCGGTGGATTCGGCGGCCGGCGGGTTCTGGTCGAGAGTGCTCACCCTCGTAACTCTATTAGCAGCTGGCGTCCACATACACCGTGGTGTACCGCATCGAACACTTCGCCGCTCTCCTCAGCCATGAGCCGGTGGAAGCGCGGATATTCGCGATAGGGCACCCCACCGCCACGGCGAAAGCAGTCGACAACCTTCTGCTCGACCTCACCGAACAGCGAGATGTATTGGGCGACTCGGGCCAGGTTGTCGGGGCCGGCCGCTCATGTCAGCGCTGCCGCGTGATCCCGCGGCACGGCGATCGACGCTGTCGCGGCGTCGTAGTCGATGACCCCTCCAGCGTCGTCAGCCAGCAGTCCGGTCGCCGCCGCCGCACACTTGGCTCGGCTCGGCGCCGAGAAGGAAGCAAACAGAAATTGTGTCAAGACGTCGGAAGCAATCAGAGTGATATGCGTCACAATTCATCACCGACGGCAATCTTGAAGCGCAGATTTCCGCCAGTTGCCTCCCGTCGATGTCCGCACCGGTTTGTCGGACGTGGCCATCGGGGTGCTGGCACACTGAAGTCCGCCAGCAGCGGATCCGGGAGGCGGCGATGACGACGGTGTATGTGGTCACGGCGGGCAGCGGCGACACCTACCGCATCGAACGGGTCTACCTCGACGGCGAGCAGGCCTACGGCTTCGCCCAGGACTACAACGGCATCGCCCCCGCCGAACCGGTCCAGGTGGAGGAATGGCAGACCGGTGCCCCGCCGGCCGCCTACGACGGCCCCTACTGGCGCGCGGAGTGGTGGGCGCGCGTGCCCGCCAGCAAGCGTCGCGGTGCGCTGCGCCACACCGACGAGGGCGAACGGTTCGACGACTTCGCCATCCGCCAGGAATGGTGGACCGGCGACGCGCTGCCCGACGCCAAGGTGGTGCGCCGGAACTGGCCGGGGTGCCCAGGGTGGAGGTGGTCGGGCTGTCCAAGGAGAAGGTGGAGGAACCGTTCTGGGACACGATCACCCAGGTCAGGGCCGACCTGGCGGGCATCCAGAGGAAATAACTTCCGCTATTTCGTGCGGCGGATGGAAAAAAACGAGCATGGCGACTCGACATTGCCGCCCTCGATGCGTCATGATCGCCTGCATGGACCGACGCGCCCTGGAACGGCTCGGCCACTACATCGTGAGCCGGCGCGTCGCGCTGGGCTACCGCAACCGCACCGATTTGGCCGACAGCCTGCAGTTCACCGTGCGCACGCTGGCCGACATCGAGCACGGCGTGCGCAAGGCCAGCCCGGGCACCTACGCCATGCTGGAGAACAAGCTGTCCTGGGCACCCGGCAGCATCGACACCATCCTCGCCGGCGGAGAACCCAAAGAGCTGGTCGTCAAGCTGCGCCGCGACCAGCCCCACAACCTCGCTAGCCGCTCCTTACCACCGACGCTCTCTCCCGCGCCTCCACCGAGGAGTTGCTGCTGGAGCTGCGACGGCGCATCATCGCCCCCCGCGACCGACGCCACGAGACCTGGGACGACTGGGGTGGCGGCTGACCCGCGAGGCGACTGGCCCGAGAGGGCTAGCAGCCAGCACCTGACCGATCCCCTGCCCGACCCTGATGCGGTTTGCCGCGCCGTTCGCCCTCGACACAGTTCCGGCGGCCAGTAGGCATGCCGCAGTGGGAAACGCTTTGACTGATAGGACACCCGCTCATGCCGTTAAATGAAATGACGTTGCGATTTTCGCCGGTTTCAGGATCCTGCGACTACTCGGCTCTGGTGGCATGGGCGAGGTCTATCTCGCCCAGCACCCCAGGCTCCCGCGCCGTGATGCCCTAAAGGTCTTGCCTGCAGAGACGTCCGCTAATGGCGAGTTCCGCGAGCGCTTCAACCGCGAAGCCGACCTGGCGGCGACGCTGTATCACCCCCACATCGTCGGCCTCCACGACCGAGGCGAGTACGACGGCCAGCTCTGGATCTCCATGGACTACATCGACGGACCCGATGCTGGCCGGCTGCTGCGTGATCGCTATCCAGCAGGCATGCCCAGGCAGGAGCGGTCGCGATCATCACCGCCGTCGCCAACGCCCTGGACTACGCCCATCAAAGCGGCTTGCTGCACCGCGACGTCAAACCTTCCAACATCCTTCTCACTCACGAAGACGATGAGGGGGGGCAGCGAATCCTGTTGACCGACTTCGGAATCGCTCGAACGGTTGATGACCACAGCGGATTGACCGACACGAACATGACAGTCGGGACCGTTGACTACGCAGCGCCCGAACAGCTGATGGGCAAGGACATGGACGGCCGCGCCGATCAGTACTCACTGGCCGCGACCGCCTACCACCTACTCACCGGGGCCCCGCCGTTTCGCGATTCCAATGCAGCCGTCGTGATCGGCCGCCACCTCAACACAGAACCCCCGGCTCTGGCCGACACACGACCCGAACTGGCGCCGCTCGACCACGTGCTGTCGGCTGCCCTGGCCAAAGACCCCAACGATCGATTCGCGACCTGCAGTGACTTCGCCCGTGCCCTGAGCGAACAAGCGGCCGGAAGCGGCAGCGCGTCGGCACCGGCTGCCCCAACCACGCCGGCGCCGATCAAACGACCAACCGCCGCGCCACCGCGCGCTTCGAGTAGCGCCCAAGATCAGTCCGCGAGCCCACTTTCGCCGGGCTGGTATCCAGACCCCAGCGGTACGTCTGGAACGCTGTACTGGGACGGCCAAGGATGGCGCACTGCGCCTCTGCCGGCGGCCGGTGCGGCGCCGAAGCCGGCGATGAGCGGTCGGTCGCCGTTGCTATGGCTACTTGGTATCGCCGCGGTCGCGCTATTCATAGCTGTGGTGTTTGTGTTGGCGTCGGGCCGGGACGACGTACCGTCGCCATCTCCCACGTCAACTTCCGCGAACACTCCGGCGCCAACAATCTCGGCAGCGCCGCCGCAGCAACTGTCACAGTCTCGGCGCCGCCGCCCCCAGCCACTAGCAGCGCCACGGTTGCACCTCCGCAGGCCCCTGCGCCAGTGCCGACTCGGCTGCCCGGCGATCTGGGATTGCCGACGCCGATGAGTTCTCCGCGCCCTGCAACGGTCAAGGAATCGTAGTTCTGGGAAATGTCACCACCCCGGGGATGTATCGCCGAGGGCATACAACAGCTGCTGAACATTCACCCCGGTCGTCCTATCTACGCACCGATCAATCTTGTCCATCCCTGCGCCAGGCGGTGAAGAGGGCATCCCATCTACGCCGTGTACCGGCGCGCCGGTACAAGTCAACGCGAGGTGTGTGCAGCCGTTCGTGCCGCAGGCGGCGGTGCCTACGGAAAGTGGTTGAATACGGCAATCGATCCTGGGTACATCATTCCCTGCTGAGACATCTAAGCTCGGGCGCCTGGCGTGACGATGACGAATGCGTACCCCGTCCGTGAGGGCTGCGAGTTCGGGGGCTACAGATTGCCGGGTCCGCGGTCGACGACGATAGTGATCGCGATGGGCATTACGGCGAACCGCCGGAAGCACGATCGGCAGTCCTGTCAGCGCCTAGCCAGCGAGTCGTTCCTTCAGTTCGATCAACTCGGCTTCGAGTCTCGCCACTATCAAGATCAAACCGCTGATCGCAGTCTCGGGCATGCGTTCAGCTGGGACCGGTGAAGTCTGGAGCGCCCGTCATCTGATCCAGTGCCTGGCGCAGATGGCGCGACGATACCGGGCCGTCAGTGGCATACGTGGCGACTGCGCGGCCGTCGATCGCCTTGCCCGTGAGCTGTTCCGGCGGAGCATAGACGACTGACCCGACGGTCACGTTGGTCGCGGTAAGGCCGTTGGATCTCGTTGGAGGCCCTTGCAATGCCGAAGTCGGCCAACAGAATCCGACGGTCACCCATGCGCGGGTCGGTGAGCAGGATGTTGGCAGGTTTCACATCACGATGCAGCAGGCGACGCTGGTGCGCGTAGTCGAGTGCATCGGCGATAGCCGACACGATTTCGCGCACATCCTCGACTGGCATCCCGCGCGGGTAACGGTCCCGCACCAGCTGCGCGGCATCAGTGCCTTCGACGTAGTCCATCGTGATCCAGAGTTGACCGTCGTGCTCTCCCCGGTCATGGACCGCGACGATGTGGGGTGCCATAACGAGGCAGCGAGGTCGGCCTCACGCGCGAAACGTTGGCGAAACTCCGGATCGGCGCTCACCTTTGCAGGGAGGATCTTCAGCGCTTCCAGACGGGGCAACCGTGGATGCTGCACGAGATAGACCTCGCCCATTCCCCCGGTGCCCAGTAAGCGCATGATGGTGTACCCAGCAAATACCGCACCATCAGCAGCGGGCATGCGCGAATCTATACAAAGCGCGGAGGCGTCCATACCCGCAAAACCAGATGCGGTTCGGGAACTGGATAGGGCGCTTCAGCACGATCGAAGGCTGCATTTCCGTATGGTGACCGTCATGGACGCACCTCCGACCGGATGGCCTGACCGCGGCCCGGAGCTCAGCCGTCGCCGCCTGCTCCAGCTAGCCGGGACGGCCGGCTTGGCGGTCGCCACCGTTGGCGCCTGCTCGACGCAGCCCACGGCCAACCCGAGTTCGTCTGCCACCCCGAGCCCGACTGCAATGGCCAGCCCTGTCTCCAGTTCGACGGCGAGCCCGCCACCGGCGCCCATGACTTCGGCCGCACCGACGGTAACCCCCGCTTCGCGAGTGGTGTTGTGCCGGGACGCCTGGGGCGCTAATCCTCCCCGCCCCGGCGGCACGCCGCACACCCTCGACCGCATGACGATCCACCACACGGCCGCGGTACTCGGCGACAACAGCAACTCGCCGGCTCGCCTACGCCAGCACCAGCGCTACCACCAAGATTCGCAGGGGTGGATCGACATCGCCTACCACATCGGCGTCGACCGCAACGGGAACATTTTCGAGCTGCGAAATCCCGAGCTCGTGGGCGATACCGCGACGAGCTACGACCCGACCGGCCACTTCCTCGTCGTCTGCGAAGGAAACTTCGACGAGGAGGAGGTGACGGAGGAACAACTCAACGGAGCCGCCCTCGCATTCGCCTGGGCTGCTCAGCGTTTCAACATCGCGACCGACACGCTGGGGGGCCACCGAGACGCCAGCCCGGACACCGCCTGTCCCGGCGCGAGCCTCTATGCCCACGTCACATCGGGGGACCTCAAGCGCCGCGTCGACGACCTGCTGGCCGCCGGCCCCGTGGACCTCCGGACCATTTGCGGGCCTGAGGCGGCCGAGATCGTCGCAGCCATCGAGACGGGCCTCCGCTGACCGCTAGGCCGGCGGGCGATCAGCCACCGATCGCCTGGAGCAGCGCTGCCCGGAGCTGCTCCCACACGGCTGTCGGGTCCGAGCCCTTCAGCACCTCGATCGTCACCACCGGTATGCCGCGGTCGCGCCCGAAGTAGGAACCCAACGATCCCGGAGTCGGGGCAAACGAGCTCGATTCCTCCACTGGCAGGCCGCTGGCGACGGAGAAGCGCTCTGCGATCTCGCGGGCTGGTCCGTCGAAGTTGATGAATTGGCGGCCGGCCCACGAGTGTACGGCGAGCACGAGGTTGGGCTTGATGCGCTCGATCGTGTCCTTGACGGCGCGAGCTTCCGGTTCACTCAGCGGTTCGCCCCCGTTCGATGGATCTGTCCTGTCGAAGTTCGACGCCGGGAAGTTCCGGTTGACGTCTACCCCATTGGCGTTGCCGCGCGTGCCTGCTGTGCGCCCGTCTGGGTTGGCGTCCTCGAGGATCGTGAGGGTAACGGCGGTGGTGGTGGTATCGGCTCGGTCGCCGCCAACTGCGGACTCGGTGGAGCCTCGGATATGGACTCAGCAGTGACGGATGTCGATGGTGGCGCAGTCGCCTCGCGCGTACGCGTCTCGCGCTGCGAAGAGATCATCGTGTGCCTGCATGTCAACCGGCTCAACCGTATCCCGTACCGGCCTGTAGGTTGACGCGCATGAGTCAAACGGTGCGCGGCGTCATCTCGAGGTCGAAGGGCGAACCGGTCGAGGTCGTCGATGTGGTGATCCCCGATCCCGGCCCGGGAGAGGTCGTCGTCGACGTCACCGCGTGCGGGGTGTGCCATACGGACCTCACGTACCGCGACGGCGGCATCAACGACGACTACCCGTTCCTGCTCGGCCACGAGGCGGCCGGCATCGTCGACTGGGTCGGTCCCGACGTAACGTCCGTGCAGCCCGGCGATTTCGTGATCCTGAACTGGCGGGCGGTGTGTGGCCAGTGCCGTGCATGCAAGCGGGGCCGGCCGTGGTACTGCTTCGACACCTTCAACGCCGAGCAGAAGATGACGTTGACCGACGGCACCGAACTGACCCCGGCGCTGGGGATCGGCGCGTTCGCCGACAAGACCCTGGTTCACGAAGGTCAGTGCACCAAGGTCGATCCCGCGGCCGACCCCGGGGTCGCGGGCCTGCTCGGGTGCGGGGTGATGGCCGGTCTCGGCGCGGCGGTGAACACCGGCGGGGTGGACCGCACTGACACCGTCGCGGTGATCGGCTGCGGCGGTGTGGGCGATGCGGCCATCGCCGGGTCGGCACTGGTCGGGGCACGCAAGATCATCGCCGTCGACACCGACGACACAAAGCTGGCCTGGGCCAAGGAGTTTGGCGCCACCGACACGATCAACGCCCGCACCGCCGACGTCGTCGAGGCCATTGCCGAACTGACCGACGGGTTCGGCGCCGACGTGGTCATCGACGCGGTGGGCCGACCAGAGACGTGGAAGCAAGCCTTCTACGCGCGTGACCTGGCAGGCACCGTCGTGCTCGTCGGTGTGCCCACCCCTGACATGCGCATCGACATGCCGCTGGTCGACTTCTTCTCGCGCGGTGGCGCGTTGAAGTCGTCGTGGTACGGCGACTGCCTGCCGGAGCGGGACTTTCCGACACTGGTGAGCCTGTATCTGCAGGGCCGACTGCCGCTGGAGAAATTCGTCAGCGAACGCATCCACATCGACGAGGTCGAGGCAGCGTTCCACAAGATGCACGCCGGCGAGGTGCTGCGGTCCGTGGTGTTGCTGTAGCCATGCCGAGCATCGATCGCATAGTCACCCATGGCACGTTCTCGCTCGACGGCGGCACCTGGGAGGTCGACAACAACATCTGGCTGGTGGGCGACGACTCCGAAGTGGTGGTGATCGACGCCGCGCACGACGCCGCGCCGATCATCGAGGCGGTCGGCGGGCGCAACGTCGTCGCGGTGTTGTGCACCCACGGCCACAACGACCATGTGACCGTCGCCCCCCAGCTCGGCGAGACACTCGACGCACCGGTGCTCATGCATCCCGCCGACGAGATGTTGTGGCGAATGACGCACCCGGATAAGGAGTTTCGCGCTCTGGAGCCCGATGCGGTGCTCACCGTCGGCGGCACCGAGCTGCGAGCGATTCACACGCCCGGCCACTCGCCCGGGTCGACATGCCTGTATGCGCCGGAGCTGGGCGGGGTGTTCAGCGGCGACACGCTTTTTCAGGGCGGCCCGGGTGCCACCGGCCGATCCTTCTCCGATTTCCCCACCATCCTCGCGTCGATCTCCGAGCGTTTGGGCCGGCTCCCGGGCGACACCGTCGTCTACACCGGACACGGCGACACCACCACGATCGAAGGTGAACTGGTGCACTACGAGGAGTGGCTGGCTCGGGGGCACTAACCTCTGGCCACTACCGCGGCGCCGACGAGCCAGCTGATAAGCCCGTCGCGCAGCCCGGCGGTGAAGCGATCACGCGGATCCGGCATGCCCATCTCGGCCATCGCCTGTCGCACCGGATCGGTTGGGACGGAGAACGGGTACATCCCGGCGACGAGCATGAACGCGCCCTCCGCGAACGTTATTCTTGACAACCTGCGCCGAGATAGCCGCCAGGGTCGTGCTCGAGCCCCAAACCACAGCCCTGGCTGCTATCTCAGCGATTCGAGGTCTACAGACTAAGGAGACGAATCATGGCCAAGGTTCTCGACGCCACCCCGCCCGACCTGTCCGGCAAGCTCGCGGTTGTCACCGGCTCCAACAGCGGGCTGGGATTCGGGTTGGCCACGCGGCTGGCCGCCGCCGGCGCCGACGTCGTCATGGCGATCCGCAACCAGGCCAAGGGCGAGGCCGCGGTGAAGGAGATCCAAGCGACCGTGCCTGATGCGAAGCTCACGATCAAGCGGCTCGACCTGGCCTCACTGGCCAGCGTCGCCGCGCTCGGTGACGAGCTGAACGCCGAGGGCAGGCCCATCAACATCCTGATCAACAACGCCGGCATCATGCAGCCGCCGCAACGCGAAACCACCGAGGATGGCTTCGAGTTGCAGTTCGGGTGCAACCACCTCGGGCACTTCGCGCTGACCGGCCACCTGCTCCCGCTGCTGCGCGGCGCCGGCGACGCCCGGGTCACGTCGCTGAGCAGCACGGCATCGCTCCTTGGTGGGGTCAACTTCGCCGACCCGAACTGGGAGAAGAACTACGACGCGACGCGTGCGTACGCCCAGTCGAAGAGCGCCACGTTGATGTTCGCCCTGGAGCTGGACCGCCGGAGCAAAGAGGGCCGCTGGGATATCAAGTCAAACGCCGCCCACCCGGGTCTGACCAAGACGAACTTGCAAATCAGCGGCCCATCATACGGCCGCGAGGCGCCGACGACGATGGCTCGGTTCTACCAATTCACCTGGAAATTCACCGGATTCATGTGGCAGGACGTCGACATGGGAATCTTGCCGGCGCTGTACGCAGCCGCCAGCCCACACGCCGAGGGCGGCGCCTACTACGGTCCCCGCGCGGTCCTCAAGGGCAAAGCCGTCAAGGCCGGGATTCCGCGAAGCTCGCGCAGCGAGGCCGACAACCGGCGGTTGTGGGAGCTGTCCGAACGTCTCACCGGCGTCACCTATCCGAGCGCCAACTGATATCTCAATCCGCGATGAACACCGGCCGACGCGACTATTGTGCGCGTCATGTCATCCGACACGGCTGAGGTCAAGCCGCCACGTGGCCGACGGTTGCCGCTGCGGTTCTGGGTGGCGCTGGTACTGGTAGTGCTCGCCGGGATCTTCGTGGCGCAGAACAGAGACCGCAAACCCGTGCACGTGCTCTGGATCACCGTCGAGTCACCGATGTGGTTGATCTTGACCGTGATGTTTGTGGCGGGTCTGCTGGTAGGACTGTTACTGCGGTTGCGACGACGTCGTTGAGCGGTGAGTTCCGTCCTGCCCGCCCCGCACCTATAGACGCCGGCGAGGCTTATGACCGGCGTTCGGGGGTGCAAGCCGCGGGTTTGATTCGCGCGGTCGAGTTGCTCGAGCGTTCGGCCGCAAGCGTCGAGCTTCCGCAGTCGCCACGCTGGATTCTCATCGCCGACTACGGCGGCTCGGCCGGACACGGCTCACTGCTGCCGATTGGCGCGGCCATCAAGGTGATTCGTCCGCGTGTCGAGCCCGGACGCGCCATCGTGGTCGTGCACACCGACGTGGCGGAGAACGACTACTCCGCCCTTTTCGAGATGCTGGTCACCGATTTTCACAGCTACCTTCACGACGACCCGGCCATCTTTCCGTCTGCGGTCGGCCGGTCGTTCTACCAGCAGGTCCTGCCGACCGGCAGCGTCACGCTGGGGTGGAGTTCGTGGGCAGTCCACTGGCTCAGCAAGATTCCCACGCCCATCCCCGACCACGTCCAGATCACCTACAGCCGTGACGAGGCGGCCCGATCCGCGTGGGCGCGGCAGGCCGCCGACGACTGGATCACGTTTCTCACCGCCCGCAGCCGCGAACTGGCACCCGGCGGCCGTCTCGTGCTGCTGACGATTGCCGTCGACGAGGGCGACTTCGGATACCGTCCGCTTCTCGACGGCATCGTCGCCGAATTGGCCGACATGGTGCGTGAAGACGTGGTCACCGCCGACGAGGTGGCGCAGATGGCGATCCCGACGGTTGGTCGCACCGAAGCCGACCTGATGTCACCGTTTGCGCCGAAGAATCGGTTCGCCGGGCTCACTTTGGATCACCTCGAGATCTTCGATGGCGAAGACCGGATCTGGAATCGCTACCAAAAAGACGGCGACGCAGCGGCTTTCGGTTCGGCGTGGACTGCGTTCGCCCAAAACGCGTTGGTTCCGTCGCTGACGAAGGCCCTCAGCGACGGTGCCCGCACTCAGCGGTTTGTCGAACGGTTGACGGCGGGCCTGGCCGCCAGGCTGGCAGCAGACCCGCAGAAGTTCCGGATCCCGCTGGCGAAAATGCTTCTCACCAAACATAGTTGGCCGCGCTGATTATCTGCTCTGCTGTGGGATCAGCGGAGAGGTGATGCCCGGAATGTTCGGAATGGGGATCCGCGGGATGAACGGCAGCGGCTGCCGGGTCGATGGAGGCGGTTGGTTGGTCGGCGGCGGGGGTTCGGTCGACGGCGGATCGGCCGGCGGCGGGGGCGTGGTCGTCGGCGGCGGCGGAGGCGGAGGTGGCTCGCTGGGCGGTGGCGCTTCGGTCGTCGTCGTCGGTGGCGCGGCGGGTTGCGGCGCCGGCGGTGGCGCGGCCGGCGGTGGCGGAGCCGGCTGGGCCGCGGGTTCCGCGGCGGCGGGCTGAGGCGCCGGGACCCGCTGCGGCGCAGGTGCCGGCGCCACCACGACGGTGCGGGTCGGAATCGGGGGCGGGTTGCCGACGTCGGGTGGCGCGGCGGTATCGGGGGCGGGTGCTGCCGGGACGGTCGACGGGCCGACCTGGCTGTTGGTTGCCTCCGGCGGGACGTTGCTGCCCAGGGCGACGATCGCGCTCGTCGCCAGCAGGGTGAACGCGGCGGTCACGACACCGAGCAGCGCGGAGGAACGGCGATACCGGGGGGGCCTGTCGACGCTGGCCCGGCTGTCGTTTTCGGTGAAGCTCAGCTGCGGGCGGGCGCTGGCCAGCGCCACCGCTGGGGCGTCCTCGTAGCTGTCCGACACCGGAACGACCGGCGGCACGTCGTGGGCCTCCGACCACGCCAACGCGCGCATCGTGATCGACTGCGGCCCGGTGTCTTCCCGGTCGACGCTGGACATGGCGATCACGGGCGCCGCCATCGTCGCCCCCTGGTCGATCGACTCGCGCGAAGCCCGCAACGCGGCACCCTCGGCGGCGGTCAACTCGGGTCGCGGCATGGTAAGAACGGGCACCCTTAGGTGCTGGGACAGGCCGGTGGTGATCGCCGGAATGCTGGCGCCGCCGCCGATCGACACCACGGCGGCAAGGTCGGCGGCGTGGATGCCGTCGCGGACGAGAGTGTCCTGCACTACCCCGATGACGCCGGCCAACGGTTCACGGATCTCACCGTCCAGCTCCTCGCGGGTAAGGCGAACATCGCCGCGGAAACCGGGCACGTCGACATGCAGGGCGGTAACGGTGACTCTGGACAGCCGCTCCTTGGCACCGCGACATTCGGCCCGCAGCCGGGTCAGCGCGCTCAACGCCGACGTGCCGGTCACGTCGACCGCCCCACCGGCCGTGACGTCGGCCAGCACATGTGTCATCAGTGCCTGATCGATCAAGTCGCCTGAGAAGTCGGTGTGCCGAACGGTGGGCCCGGTCGGCCGGTATCTGTCGGCCGCGTCGAGCAGCGTGATGCTGGTGCCGCTGCCACCGAAGTCGCACACCGCGATGACGCCGCGAGCCGGCATACCGTGCTGCGACTGCAGCGCCGCGATGGCGGCAACCGCATCCGGCACCAAGGTGATCGACCCGGACCATTCCGGGAGGGCCGCAAGTGCTCTGCGCAGCGCGTGGACGGCCGAGGCCGGCCAGTGCGCGGGGTAGGTGACGGCGGGCGGCTCGCGCACAGGCGCTCCGTTGGTCACCGTGTAGAGCAGCGCCCGCAGCGCGTCGGCGACCAGGACCTCGCCCCGATGAATCGCCCCGTCGCCGGCCACGATGCCCACCGGGTCGCCGACCCGTTCGGTGAACCCGCTGACCACCACGCCAGGCTCGTCCACGTTGGGATTCTCCGCGGGCACCCCGAGCTCCGGCGGACGATGCCGGTACAGGGTCAGCACCGACCTCCGTGTCACCGCCACGTGTCCTGGCTGCACACCCGCGAATCTGGTGGCTCCGACGGACAGCCCTACACCCTGTGTCATGTCTCCCATCCGCTGCCCCCGACCCCGACGATGAACCCCTCTGCCAAGTCACATCGCCGGTGAAGCGCCGGAAGTTACGTCAGCGAATCGTGCCCTCGCCCGGAATCAACGGCAGATCCAGCGCTGTCACCCAGCCCGGGCGCAGGTCATTGACGGCGGGCACCGCATTGAGTGCCCGCAGACCCGTCGCCAGGCAACCGGCGGTGGCCGCGTCGCGTCCGGAGCCGTCGGTGAACCGAAACGCCGTTTCCTGGAAGATGCTCGGCGTGCCCTCGATGTCGACCCGGTAGACGTCGTTCTGGGTACCCGACGGCCAGTCCGGCGCGGCGTCGTCGCCGATGCGGTTCACATGCTCGATCTGAATCCGGGTCTCCCCCTCGTAGACGCCATTGATGGTGAAGCGGACGGCGGCCACCTCGCCCGGCGAATGGTGCCCTTGGCGGTCTTGCGTTCGGTGGGTGTAACCCAGGTGTCCCACGTGGTGGTGATCTCGTCGAGCATGATTCCGGCCGCATGCGCAATCATCGGAATCGTTCCGCCCCAACCCATTATCAGCACATCGCGGTGCGAGAAGATGGGCCGGAACTCCGGCGGCCTGCCGATGCCCATCTCGTTGTCGTAGTCGCCCTCGTAGTTGGTGTAGTCCAGCAGTTCCGAGGCGCGCACCTTGCGGACCTCCGAACACAGGCCCATCAGCGTCATCGGGAAAAGGTCGTTGGCGAATCCCGGGTCGATCCCGGTGGTGAAGCACGACGCCTCGCCGAGCTCGCACGCCTCGGTGATCGGCACGATCCACTCCGGCGGGTTGACGTGCATGGTCGGCCACACCCACGGCGTCATCGCGGTGGAGCACACGTCGATGCCCGCGCGCAGGAACCGCGTGATCAGGCGAATGTTGGCGTCGGCGTAGGCGGCGGTGGGCCCGTAGTGCACGAGTGCATCGGGTTGCAGCCCGATCAGCGCGTCGACGTCGTCGCTGGCAGTAAGGCCTATCGAGCCGCCGAGTCCGCATATCTCGCCGACGTCGCGACCCACCTTCTCCGGGTTGCTGACGCCGACCCCGACGAGCTCGAACAGCGGGTGCTTGACGATCTCGGGGATCACCATCCTGCCGACAAAGCCGGTGCCCCACACCACGACCCGCTTGCTCATTGCCCGATCGCCCACCCTTCGCTGCCTCTCGCTCCACGATAAGGCGTGCGCGCAGTAAGCTCGCGGACAGTTAGTCCCTCGACGAAGTGGGTGTGCCCATGGGCATTGCGACTCGAGTCAACGGTGCGGCCCCTCCCGATGTGCCGCTATCCGACATCGACCTGGGCACCTGGGAGTTCTGGAGCCAAGACGACGACTTCCGCGACGGGGCATTCGCCACGCTGCGGCGCGAGAAGCCGATCTCGTTCTACGAGGTGCTGGTCCAGCCGGATTACGACGGCGGCGCGGGCCACTGGGCGTTGACGCACTACGACGACGTGCACTACGCCAGCCGCCATCCGCACATCTTCAGCTCGGCCCAGGGCATCGTGATCGGTGACCAAATGCCCGAAGTGAAGGACTTCTTCGGGTCGATGATCGTGATGGACGACCCCCGCCACCAACGCCTGCGCAACATCGTCAGTCGCGCGTTCACGCCGCGAGTCGTGGCGCGCACCGAGGCGTCCGTCCGGGATCGCGCGCGCCGCCTCGTCGACGCGATGATCGCCGACCATCCGGACGGCACCGGCGAGGTGGTCTCCGAGCTGGCCGGTCCGCTCCCGCTGCAGGTGATCTGCGCCATGATGGGGATCCCGGAAGAGGACCACCAGACGGTCTTTCACTGGACCAATCTGATTCTCGGCGTCGGCGACCCCGATCTGACGACCGACTTGCAGGAGTTCGCCAGGGTAACGATGGACTTCGGCGCCTACGCCATGGGGCTGGCCGAGGCGCGACGCTCGGACCCGCACGACGACCTGACCACCAGCCTCGTGCAGGCGGAGGTCGACGGCGAGAAGCTGACGTCACCCGAGATCGCGTCGTTCTTCATGCTGCTGGCAATCGGCGGCAACGAAACCACCCGCAACGCGATCAGCCACGGAGTGCTGGCACTCACCCGCTACCCCGACGAGCGGGCGAAGTGGTGGGCGAACTTCGACGAGCTGTCACACTTCGCCGTCGAGGAGATCGTGCGGTGGGCGTCGCCGGTGATCTACATGCGGCGCACGCTGCAGGAGGACGTCGAGATGCGTGGTGTGCGGCTGGCGGCGGGTGACAAGGTGACGCTGTGGTACTGCTCGGCCAACCGCGACGAGACGAAGTTCGACAATCCGTGGCTGTTCGACGTGGCACGCAATCCCAATCCCCACCTGGGCTTCGGCGGCGGCGGCGCGCACTTCTGCCTCGGCGCCAACCTCGCGCGACGCGAAATTTCTGTGGCGTTCGACGAGTTGCACCGCCGGATCCCGGACATCCAGGCCACCGAGGAGCCCTCGCGGCTGCTGTCGGCCTTCTTCCACGGGATCAAGCAGCTGCCCGTGGCGTGGACGCCGCCGTCGGGTTAGTCGATCAGCCCGGCGGCGGAGGCGGAGGTGGCGCGGGCACCGGTCGCGGGGCCACCGGCGTGGCGGTGACCGTCGTAACGCCGTTCGAGCCGATCTTTGGTGCGCCGGGTTCCGGTTCCGGCTGCGCGGCCAGGGTGCAGTTGAGCATCAGCTGGACGCGCCCATTGGTCAGCACCTTCTGGCTGGAGACGATGCACGCGTTCTGCGGCACCTGGCTGCCGACGGCGCCACCGAACACCGCCTTGTAGCCCTGGCTCTTGAGCAGCGCCACGGCCTTGCCGTACGGCTCACCGGAGACATCGTCTGGGTCGCTGTGGGCGGGGCCGGCGCTGATGACAGCCGTCGAGACGGCCGCGAGCGCCCCCGCGGCGACGGCGACAAGCTTCTTCACGTGACCTCCGTGTGTTGCTGCCGTGCGAACATATCGCAGATGTGGCACATGTGAAACCGCAGGCGGGCGCCGAAGTGTTACACGGTCGCGTCGCCCGCCCCGCTTAGACTGGCCGGGTGCTGATCGGTTCGCACGTGAGCCCTGTCGACCCACTGGCCGCGGCCGAGGCCGAAGGTGCCGACGCCGTGCAGATCTTCCTCGGCAACCCGCAGAGTTGGAAGGCACCCAAGCCGCGCGAAGACGCCGCGCGGCTGAGGGAGTCTCCGGTGCCGATTTACGTCCACGCGCCCTACCTGATCAACGTGGCGTCACCCAACAACCGGGTGCGTATCCCGTCGCGCAAGATCTTGCAGCAGTCCTGCGACGCCGCCGCCGAGATCGAGGCTGCCGCGGTGATCGTGCACGGCGGGCACGTCACCGCCGACGATGACCTCGACGCCGGGTTCGAGCGGTGGCGCAAGGCGCTGGATCGACTGGAGACCACGGTGCCGGTCTACCTGGAGAACACAGCGGGCGGCGATCACGCCATCGCCCGTTATTTCGACACCATCGGGCGGCTGTGGGACTACATCGGCGACACTGACATCGGTTTTTGCCTCGACACCTGCCACGCGTGGGCGGCTGGTGAGGCGCTCGTCGACGCCGTCGACCGGATCAAGGCGATCACCGGTCGGATCGACCTGATCCACTGCAACGACTCGAAGGACTCAGCCGGTTCGGGCCGCGACCGGCACGCCAATCTCGGCACCGGCGAGATCGACGTCGACCTGCTGGTCGAGGTGATACGGGCGGCCGGCGCCCCGGTTATCTGCGAGACCGCCGACGAGGGCCGCAAGGACGACATCGCGCTGCTACGCGCACGGACGGGCGATCAGTCGGGGCAGTAGGGCTGCAGTGCCTGGCAGTGGAGCGGGAACCGGTCGATCG
>CAWIDX010000007.1:0-101763 GCA_963834955.1 uncultured Actinomycetota bacterium | reverse complement strand
ACCGAGCCCGCGGCCATGATCGATTCCGGTAAACCAGGCTGACGCGCTATATCGTCGGTGTCCAGCTGACCAAGCCGGGCACCATCGCCATCCTCGGTCAAGCCCATCGGCGCGAAGGAGTCGCTGATTGCCGGCCATCGGCGTGATCGTATCGGCTTGCCGGGCTGGCAGACTCGCCGCGTGACGTGGGTTCACCGCTACGCAGGCCCGCGCAGCGTCTGAGCATCGGGTGTGCCATGCCCTACCGTCTCGCCTAGGCCGAACCGATCATGCAGTCGGGCAAGCGGTTTGGGGGCCCACCAGTTCGCGCGGCCGAGCACACGCATGAAAGCAGGCACCAGCAGCATCCGAACGAGGGTCGCGTCCATCAGCACCGCCACCGTAAGCCCGAGGCCGAGCATCTGCATCATGGACACCTGCCCAGCCGTCAACGCGGCGAACGAGATCGACATCAGCAGCGCGGCCGCGGTGATCACCCGGCCGGTGTGCGCGACGCCAAGCGCGACGCTCTCGTCATTGGCGGCCGGTGTGCGGTCCGATGCGAGCCAGTATTCACGGATCCGTGAGATCAGGAAGACTTCGTAGTCCATGGATAGCCCAAATGCGATGCAGAACAACAACACCGGCACGTTCACGTCCATTGTGCCCGTCACCGTCGAGCCGAGCGCGCCGAGATGACCGTCCTGAAAGACCCACACCAGCGCACCGAACGCGGCCGTTAGCGACAAGATGTTGAGTAGCACGGCCTTGACCGGCAACACCACGCTGCCGGTCAACAGGAACAGCAGCACCATGGTGATGCCGGCGATGATCCCGAGCACCAGCGGCAGCCGACTGGTGATCGATTGCACGCTGTCGCGATTACCCTGTGCGACTCCCGCCAGCTGCACGGTTTTGTGGGCCGGGGTGGCGACGGCGTGCAGCGCATCCAGCTGGCTCGCCGATGCGTCCGAGAACAGCGGCGCGTTGCTCGTCACTGTCAAGAACGCGCTGCCGTCCTTCATCCCGGTCGCGGCGGAGGGAGGCCCGGCCGGCGCGCCGTCGACGAAGGTGGCGCCCGGTGCGGATACCGACGACACATCGGGTACCCGCGACAGCTCGGTGGCGTAGCGGGTGAGCTCCTCGGGCGTCACCCCAGTCGCGTCGGGAAGTACCACGGTCACATTCCTCGAGGAGTCGACCGCGAAGTCGGTGCGCAGCTGATCGCCAACCTCGCGCGCTGATGCCGACTCGGGCAGCACACGATCGTCGGGGAAACCCCATCGCACACCGAGGAACGGCGCACCGAGGATGAGCAGCAGCGCGATGATCGCCACCCCGACCGGCAGGGCGTGGCGCATCGCGAACTTTGTCGAGCGATACCAGAACGTCTGCTCGACCGGCCTGGGCGCTGGCTCCGGGCGGCCAAACAGATGGCGAAGCAACCGGCGAACGTCCAGCGAGTCCAGGCGCTCGCCAAGCATCACGATCGCCGCGGGTGTAACGACCACGGCAGCGGCCGCGGCGAATGCGACCACCGCGACGCCTGCGTAGCCAAACGACTTCAGGAAGTACTGCGGGAACAGCACCATCGTCACCATCGACAGCGCGACCGTCATCGCCGAGAACAGCACGGTACGGCCCGCGGTTGCCATTGTGCGGACCAATGCCGCTTCGCGGTCGGCACCCTCGGCCAGCTCGTCTCGAAACCTGCTCAGAATCAGCAGTGTGTAGTCGATCGCCAGCGCCAGCCCCATCGCGACAGCCAGATTCAACGCGTAGATCGACACATCGGTGAACAGCGAAATGGTACGCAGCACCGCCATCGACCCGAGGATCGCGAAGCCCCCGACCGCGATAGGCAGCGCCGCCGCCAACAGGCCACCGAACACCCACACCAGCAGGAAAAAGCTCAACGGGATCGCGAGCGATTCCATGAACAGCAGGTCTTTCTCAGACTGGCTGTTGACCTGGGCGTAAATGATCGCCTCGCCGCCAGCCCGCACCGTGACGCCGTCGCGGTCATGCAGGATTTCGTCAGCCAGTTGTCTGGCGTACTTCGGTACCTCGTTGTCGCTGCCGGACATGCTGGCCACGATCAGCCCCGTCTTGCGGTCTTCGCTGATCATCGAGGGTACAGAGGGGGCGGTCCATGCTGACGTCACCTGGACGACGTGCGGTGAGGTCTGCAGCTGTCGGACGATGTCGGTGCCCACCGCACGGACCGCGGGGTTCTCGACGCCGTCGTTCGACGTGACGCTCACGATCATCGCCATGTCGCCCTGATCGAACTTGTCCGACAACAGTTTTGTGGCCTGCGATGACTCCGATGTCGGATCACGCGTGCCGCCGGCCGACAGGCTCTCGGATACCGGGATGCCGAAGATCGCGGTGCCGACCATGACGAGCAACACCACAGCGATAACGCGCCGCGGTGCAGCAATGGCGAGTCGAGTGATTCCCAGCAGCAAAGGACGCCCCCGTCTCCGTGGTTGCGTCAGTTTAACCAGACGTTACCGCCTCATGACGAGATAACGTGCCACGTCCGTCGGCCCCGCTGGAACGCAGCCCCGCTCGCCGCATGGCACTGCTGACTTTAGCACCGAGGCCCCGCGTTGCCTCAAACGACGCCTGGCCCGCGGTCGTGTTCAACCACCTCCACACCGACCACCGAAGCCGCAACAATCCTCGCGGATCCGCATCACGCCGTGCGCGCGGCGCATGACTTACTGCCGATCTGCCTGGCCACTCAAGGGTAGCTCGCGTCCTTAAGCAGGGGTTGCTTCGACGACGCTGAGCGGTGAGGCTGTTTGCACTACCCGGGTCATCCGAAATCCGGCTTGTCTAAGCAGGTCTCGGTATTCCGCGGCGGCGCGTTCGCGGCCATTCGCTTGCACCAGCATCTCCAGGTCCGCCCACTTCCCCGCGAAGTCGCGGTCGTGCTCGGGGAGCACCATCTCCACCAGCAACACCGTCGCATCGGCACCGACGGCTACGCGAACGTTACGGAGGATCGCCGCGGCCTGCCCATCGGGCCAGTCGTGGATGATGTTTTTGAGGACATAGGCGTCGCCGCCGGATGGAACGCTGTCGAAGAACGACCCACCCTCGACGCGTACCCGGTCTTCGACTCCCCGCTGAAGCAGCAGCGCGGACGCCCCCGCGACGACTTCAGGCAGGTCGTAGAGCACACCCCGCGCGTTCGGTGTTGCCGCCAAGATGGAGGACAGCAGCCCCCCGTGCCCGCCGCCGACATCGACGATCGTGCGGTAGCGACCGAAGCGGTAACCGGCAACGACAGTCATCTCCATCAGGTCGGAGATGGCGGTCATGGCGTCGTTGAAGACCTTCGCGAGCTCGGGTTCGTCCTTGAGATATTCGAATGCCTCCTTACCGCGCAGCTGCGGAAGGACCGCCTTGCCGGACCTGACCGACTCAACCAGCAGACTCCAATGTTCCCGGTGTTGCGGCGAACCGATCACGCGGGCCCACGAGGACATCGAGGGCCGTGCGTCCAAGCGCAGGGTGTTAGCGAGAGCGGTCAGGTCATAGCGGCCGTCGCGGCGCTGGCGAAATATGCCACGGCTGATCAACGCCCGCATCAGTCGCCTGAGGGCATCGGGGTCCGCGCCGACGCGGTCTGCCAAATCATCCAAGGGCAGTGGACCTTCCGTGAGGGCGTCGGCGATGCCTAGTTCGGCGGCCACCTGGATGGCCTGCGCTACCCATGCCCCGGTAACCAGCTCGAGCATCACCGCCGCCGCGGGGGCCGACCGTTGATGAAGTCGATAGAGATGGTGGCGAAAACGCTCGACGATACGGGCCACTTTGGCGGGTGGAATCTTGACATCTATTGGCATCGTGTCTCCCTCACCTTTACAAACGAACCACCGAGCCGTAGAAGACACGCGCTCACGTTCGGAAATGTTCAATTCCCACTCGTCATCGCCCATTGCAGTCCAGCTGCCGCGAGCCGACAGCGCGTTCCGCGCAGCCCCGGGCAGCCAAGCCACCGCCCTCAAAATTAGCGGTGCCCCACGCAGGCGCGGAAGGGGGATCTTGTTGCGACGCCGTCACCATGTGAAGGACGCCGCTCGCTAACCCCGTGATCTACACATGTAAACGATGTGGTGACTCAGTACGGCAGGGCGCCGACAACGCTCGCCCAAACAGCAGTGGCATAGGAGAAACCCGGATGGAACTGATGATGTCTCACCTGCACGCCGGACCCGCAGTGGCTGCTCGCGGCGCGGACGCTGCTGAAGTAACGTTCCTGGTCCGCGGTTCGATCTCAGCCGCCGCTGGCCCAGGCGGGCTGACCGAGATCCAGCCGTTCGAGACGACTGATCTCGATGTATCAGAAGGGGGCATACTAATGACTTTTCAGCAAGGAGGTCAACCTGTCCTGCCCGATGGCTCGCCCAACGATGACCGTCAGCACTGGTTCCAGCGTGCGCGGAATGTGCCAGGCGAAACGAGGTTCTCGTGCTTCTGACCAATGGATTGGATCACGGCTGCGCTTCGGATGCAGGAGGCTGTCGAGTTTCTCCAGTGTGCCGCACGGCCAGGTCTCTGCCTTTGCGCGAAATAAGCTGTGGCGTAACGGCCGTCAGCGCGCGGCTGTCGCGGTGAAGTGTGCTACGGCGCCAGAGGGTTGGAGGCGATCGACTGTCAGTCCGGCGTCGGTGAGCCAGCGGCGTAGCTCGTCGACGGTGCCGCCGGCGCCGAAAATACCTGCGCGGCGGAAGGCGCGGATCGCCAGATCCTGACGCGACCCGGCGCCGCGCACAACCGAGTCGCCGACCAGCCGGCCGCCCGGCTTGAGGCAGCGGGTGATCTCGCGCACGGCGGCGGCCGGGTCGGGAAGACAGTGCAAGCCGTTGAAGGACACGCACAGGTCGAACTCCTTGTCGTCGAACGGCATCCGCTCGATGTCGGCCTCGGTGAACTCGATGTCGTCGCGGCCGAGGTCGGCGGCCCGACGGCGGGCGCGGGCGAGCATGTCGGTAGAGATATCGGCGGCGACGTAGCGCACGCGCTGGTCGGAACGCAGGCCGCGCAGTGCCAGCCCGCCGCCGCACGGGACGTCGAGGACCGCCGAGCCGTCGGGCAGGTCGCCGATGAGACGGATGCTGTCGTAGAGCACGCGGGTGTCAGTACCCCACAACGCGAGTCCGGCGGGCCTGGCCAGCCATTCGCGTTCCACCGCGTAGTCGTAGGCGGCGCCGCCGATTCGGTCGACGACGGTCCGCTCGCCCCAGATCGACCGCTGATCTGCCATGTCTCCACTCTCGCGCAGCGCCGTGGAGCTGTCAACGTGACAATCACGGCAAGACATTCGCAATCGCCCAAACACATTGGTGCCGTGTACAAGACGGAGGCCACGCAGACGTGCGCGATCCGGGTGTGACCGGTCGGGCTTTTGCGCCGCTGCAAGCTGGCGGGTAGATACGGATTCCTGCTGGCCAGGAAAGCATTGTTGGGTGTCAGCCGCGACGACATGGGATCGCTGGAGCGCAACTCTGGATGACGAAGGCCGATAGCGGTCAACCGAAGGGGAGTAGCACCATGCGAATCAGGCTGAACTACATCACACCGGTGTTGGCCGCGGGCGCTGCCGCGGTCGCCATCGCCGCCGCACCGACGGCTGCCGCGGATGTTCCGGCACAGCAGGCAGCGATCGCCACCGCGCCGATAGCCGTGACCGACCATGTTGTCCCTGCCGGTCGTGGTGGCGGTGGCCTTCACGGCGGCGGCTGTCAGGGTGGCGGCTGGGGTAGCAGTCCGGCTGGCGCGGCTTCGGCGGCTGGGACGGCGTTCACGGCTGGGGCGGCGCTTCTTAGCTGTCTTTCTGTCTTTGGGCTGACGATTGCCGCAGGTGCTGGTGTGGGACGGCGAGGGCGCGATCGGGCGCTGGCGCGGCGGACGCTCCGAACTCACGGTGGAGTGCCAGGCCTTCTGTGGGGTGTTGGCGGCCAAGGTCCTGGTGTGTCGCCCTGCTGACCGGATAACCGGAGGCCAAGGGACTCATCGAGCGGGCCCACGACTACCTAGAGCGCTCGTGTCTGCCCTGCCGCAGCTTCGCTTCGCCGGCAGATTTCAACGCCCAGCTATCGGCTGGGGGGGGGGGGGGGAGTGAGGGGGAGGGGGGGGGGAGGGGGGGGAAGGGGGGGGGGGGAGGGGAGGAGAGAGGGGGGCAGAAAGGAAGAGGGGGAGGAGGGAGGGAGGTGAAGGGGGAGGGGGAGGGGGGGGGGGGGGGGGGGGGGGGAGAGGGGGGGAGAGAGAGAGACGAACCCGACTGGACGTACCCGCACTGCGCAGTCCGGCAGCTGTGAACGCCGCGCAATACTGGCTGGCGCCCGACCGCTTCGCCCGCCGCTGCGAGCGACTCGGCGACCGGTTCCAGGTCGCCATGCCCTCCACCGGGCGGTGGCTGTGCCTGACGCACCCGACGACATCAAGAAGGTGTTTCTCGCCGACCCCGAGGTGCTGCGGCTGGGTGAGGCCCTCGCGAAATTGGCGCCACACCCGCTTTTGCTCGGTCCGACCGGCCTGACCAACGTCGATGGCGCCGAGCACGCACGCAGGCGCCGCGTCCAGAACCACCCGTTCAACGGTGCGGCGCTCACCACCTACCAGCACACGATGCAACGCAAGACCGAAGAAGCGTTGGCGCACTGGCCCTACGGCCGGTGGGTCCCGGCTCAGCCGCACATGCAGGCGATCGCGTTAGAGGTGATCATCGCGGTGATACTCGGCGTCACCGACCAACGGTCGCGTGACCCGCCTGCGCGTGCCCTCCTCGCGCTGATCGGTGAGGCACATTCGCGACACTTCCTGCTGCAGACAGTGATCGCCACCTCCCGCGCCGACGGCTGGAACCGGCCGTTTCCCAGGATGCGCCGGGTGATGAGTGCGGTCGACGCGATCGTGCTCGAAGAGGTCGCCCAACGACGCACCACAGGTGATCTCGACCGCGACGACGTGCTCGGCATCTTCCTTCGAACCACCGGCGACGACGGCGCACCAATGGGCGATGACGAACTCTGCGATGCCATGCGGACCCTGCTTCTTGGCGGCCACGAAACCACCGCTTCGACACTTACCTGGTTGCTGGAGCAGATCACCCGCCACCCAGACGTCCTCGCTCGCACTCGGGCCGCCGCGCACGACGGCGACGACGACTACCTCGACGCCGTCATCAAGGAGGCAATGCGACTGCGACCGGTGGCACCGATGACCTGCCGCCTGGCGGCCCAGGACTTCGAATTACCCGGGCTGACCGTCCCGGCAGGCACCATCGTGTTCCCCTACATCACCCTGGTGCACCGACGAGCAGACATCTGGGAGGACCCGCTCGAGTTCCGTCCGGAACGGTTCCTCGATACCCCGGTCAACGCCTTTGCGTGGATCCCGTTCGGCGGCGGGCGCAGACGCTGCCTGGGCGCCGCGTTCTCCCTCGTCGAGACCCGAGTGGTGCTCCGCACGATCCTGCGTAACACCAATCTCGCGCCCAACCCACGCCGACCGGAACGCATCAGCAGAAGCAACGTATTCCTCGTACCCGCCCGGGGCGGGTCTGTGCGACTCGACCGCAGCACAATGGCTTTCGGCATCGCCACGTCCAAATGAGGGCGGGATTCGATCAGATCCTGGCGTCGGCTTCCCGCCACTACCGGTCACGAATCTTTCGTTTGAACAACTTCTCCAGTGTCCCGCGCCATTAATTCGTTTCATTAATCGTTGGATGGACTGGAGGATCTGTTCGGCGGTCTTGGTCCACACGAATGGTTTGGGGTTGTCGTTCCAGGCGTTGACCCAGGCGCGGATGTCGCGTTCGAGGGCCTGCACACTGCGGTGGTCGCCGCGTTCGATGAGTTGTCGGGTCAGTTCGGCGAACCAGCGTTCGACCTGGTTGATCCAGCTGGAATAGGTTGGGGTGTAGTGCATGTGGAAGCGCGGGTGCTTGGCCAGCCAGCTTTGCACGGTGGGCGCTTTGTGGGTGCCGTAGTTGTCGCAGACCAGGTGCACGTCGAGGTGGTCGGGGACCTCGGTGTCGATCTTGGCCAGGAACTTGCGGAACTCGATCGCGCGGTGGCGCCGGTGCAGGGCGGTGATGACGGTGCCGTCGGCGATGTCGAAGGCGGCGAACAGGCTGGTGGTGCCCGAGCGGACGTAGTCGTGGGTGCGTTTCTCGGGCATGCCGGGCATCATCGGGAACGCCGGCTGGCTGCGCGCCAGCGCCTGGATCTGGGACTTCTCGTCCACGCACAGCACCACCGCCGCCTCGGGCGGGTCCAGGTAGAGCCCGACGATGTCATAGACCTTCTCCACAAACAGCGGGTCATTGGACAGCTTGAAGCCCTCGCTGCGATGGGGCTGAGCTCGAAGGCCTTCCAGATCCGCCCGATCGTGGACTTGGACAACCCGGACCGCTCGGCCATCGATTCGCGCGACCAGTGCGTGGCGTTGGCGGGGGCGGACTCCAACGTGGCCACCACGACGTCCTCGACCTGCTCGGCGGTCACCGACGCGGGCCGGCCCGGCCGTGGATCATCGACCAGCCCGTCCAGCGTGCCTCGACGAACCGGCGCCGCCACTTGCCGACCGTCGGCTGCGCCACCCGCTCGCGCCGCGACCTCCTTGTTCGACAGGCCCTCGGCGCAGCCCAACACGATCCTCGACCGCAACGCCAGCGCCTGCGACTTTGCGCCGCCGCGCCCACCGCGTCAGCGTCTCGCGCTCTTCCTCGGTCAACACCAGCTCCGCCTTCGGCCGCCCACGTGCTGCCATACGCGAATCATCCCACCCGCCAACACGATTCACCGTGGAACACCGCCGATGCCCATCAATTACAATTATGTAACGAATTTCAGGCGCGGGACACTAGGAGTGACTTTGTCAGAGCATGCGGACTACATCGTGATCGGCGCGGGCTCGGCCGGATGCGCGGTCGCCGCCCGGTCGAGCGAGAACAAGGCTGCGAAGGGTGCTGCTCATCGAGGCCTGCGGCGGCAACCGCAAGATCGCCGTCAAGGCGCCGATAGCGTTTTCGAAGCAGTTCCACACCAAGGTCGACTGGGATCACTGGACCGAGCCGGAGGCCCACCTCAACGGCCGCAGGATCTTCTCGCCGCGCGGAAAGATGGTCGGGGGCTGCAGCGAGATGAACGGATGATCTACATCCGGGGCAACAAGCTCGACTACGACACCTGGGCCGCCGACGCCGCCGACGGATGGTCGATGCCGATGTGTTGCTCGTCTATCGGCGCTTCGAGTCCAACGACGAGTTCAGCGATGCCTTCCACGGCACCGCCGGCGCGTTGAAGGTCACCCGGATCACCGATCCGGATCCGGTCAGCTCTGGCGTTGGTCGAGGCCGCGGTTGCGCGCGGGATCGAACGCAACGCCGATTTCAATGGCGAGAGCAAGACGGCACCGGGCTGTTCCAGGTCACCCAGCACCGGGGTATGCCATTGGGCAGTGCCGAGGCGTACCTCGCGCCGGCTGGCCGGCGGCCGAACTTGACTGTCTGGACCAACACGCTGGTCACCCGGATCCTCACCGAGGGCGGCCGCGCGGTCGGCGTCGAGGTTTCCGACCGACACGGGCACACCCGACGCATCAACGCTCACGCTGAGGTGATGTCTGTGCGGTGGCGCGTTCAATACGCCGGCGTTGCTTCAGCATTCGGGTATCGGCCCAGCGGAGTTCCTGCGTTCGGTGGGCGTGCCACCGGTCGTCGACCTGCCGGCGGTCGGCGAGAACTGATGGAGCACCCGCTGGTCTACATCACCTGCGAGCCGACCGGGGGACACGTCGGAATCGCCGATGTGGAAAAGCCAAAGTATCTGGCGCAGTGGATGATCCGTCGAAGCGGCAAAATGACCAGCAACGTCGCCGAGGCCGGTGCCCACGTCCGCACCGATGCATCGATGCCGGCGCCGAACTTCCAGTGCCTCTTCGCTGCCCCGGCTTCTTCTTCGACCATGGCCGAATGGCGTGGGACGTTCCGGCGGCCACCATCGGAATGTCCTACATCGGCGCCGCGCAGTCGCGGGACGGTGCGGATTCGCTCCAACGACCCGAGGCGCAAACCGCGCGTCGCCTACAACATGCTGTCGACGCGCTCGGAGATGGACGAGATGATCGACGCCGTCGAATTGGCCCGGGAGATCGCGGCGGCCGGCCCGGCCCGCTCGGTCCTCGCTGCGGAGATCACACCAGGCAACGATGTTCGAACCGGGGCGAAATCGAGTCGCTGGATCCGAACGACGGTGCAGCACACGTACCATCCCTCCTGCACCGCCCGGATCGGCACACCCCAAGGACGGCGTCGTCGACCCGCAGTTGCGCGTGCATGGGGTTGATGGTCTTCGTATCGCCGACACGTCGGTGATGCCGACGATCATCCGCGGCAACCCCAATGCGCCCGCCATCATGATCGGGGAACGCTGCGCGGATTTCGTCGGTGAACCTGCCGGACCGAAAGAGGTCTCAAAAAAGACATCGGGCTCGGCGGCGCGGTCGTCGTAACCGTCTACCGCCCTGCTGAGCGCTAACCACGCAGCCGAGCGGCCCACACACCGGGCGCGGGTCGAACCACGGTTCTGCGCCGAGCAGAGCTGGACATGAAAGGGTTACACAATGAGCGAGACAGAAGCCAAGGCCTCCCCGCTGACCATCGAGGTGCGAAATCCCGCCGACGGAAAAGTAGTCGGCGAAGTACCGATCGAAACGGCTGAGGCCGTCGCCGCCAAGGTCCGCGAGCTGCGCCTCTTTCAGCCCGAGTGGGAGGCCATCGGCCCGAAGGGTCGCAAGGCGTGGATGCTGAAGTTCCAGGACTGGATGCTCGACAACGCCGAACACATCATCGATGTGCTGCAGTCCGAGACCGGAAAGACGCGCGCCGACGCGAGCATCGAGCCGGTGGCGTCTGCCGACTTGCTCAACTACTGGGCCGGCAGCGCAGAGAAGTTCCTCGCTGACGCCCACCCGACGCCGCACAGCCCACTGGCCAGAGCCAAGAAGCTGACCACCGTATACCGGCCCCACCCGGTCGTCGGCGTCATTACGCCGTGGAACTTTCCCTTCCACATGCCCGGTATGGACGTGATCCCGGCGCTGGCCGCAGGCGCTGCGGTGCTGCTCAAGCCCTCCGAGGTGACGCCGCTGAGCGCGGTCGAGTTCGTCCGCGGCTGGACAGAGATCGGCGCGCCCCCGGTGCTCGCGCTCGCGACCGGCTACGGCGAGACGGGCGCCGCTGTCGTGGCCAACGTCGACTACGTGCAGTTCACCGGATCCACCGCTACCGGCCAGATTGTCGCCAGGCAGTGCGTGGACCGATTGATCCCCTACAGCCTGGAGCTTGGCGGCAAGGACCCGGCGCTGGTGCTCGCCGACGCCGATCTGGACCGGGCGGCGAACGGCATCGCCTGGGGCGGGCTGGTCAACTCCGGGCAGGTCTGCATATCGATCGAACGGGTGTATGTCGAAGCGCCGGTATACGACGAGTTCCTGGCCAAGCTGGCCAAGAATGTCCGCCAACTGCGGCAGGGCCAAGACGACCGCGGTTACAAGTTCGACGTCGGGGCGATGGCCACCGTCGCGCAACGCGACATCGTGCAGCGCCACGTTGACCAGGCGCTGGCCGCGGGCGCCCGGGTAGTGACCGGCGGCAAGCCGACCGGTGTCGGAACGTTCTTCGAGCCGACCGTGCTCGCCGACGTCGAACAGTCGATGGCGTGCATCACAGAGGAGACATTCGGGCCGACCCTGCCGGTGGTGAAGGTCGCCGACGAAGCCGAAGCGATTCGGCTCGCCAACGACTCGGTGTACGGGCTGTCGGCGTCGGTGTGGACCAGCGATAAGGAACGCGGCCAACGCGTCGCGCGCCAACTAGATGTCGGCGCGGTGAACATCAACGACGCCCTCGCCAATGGGTTCAGTTTCGCCGTCCCGATGGGCGGGTGGAAGCAATCCGGCGTCGGCGCCCGCTGGGGCGGCGCCAGCGGAATCCGCAAATACTGCCGCCAGCAGGCCATCACCGCGCCCCGGATCCCGACCTCGTCAAGGGAACTGCTCTGGTATCCGTCCTCTCGCCGCAACGTCAGATTCGCATTGGGCCTGATGCGCGCGACCGTTGCCCACGGTCTACGTCGACTCGGCATCACGCCACGAGCACACGCGAGAAGGTCATAGGCCGGCACCCGGCGACCCCGGATAGCCATTGCGGCTCGGGTCGGCTACCACTCTGGGGCTTTTCCAACGCCCGTCCGATGAATGGGCCTAGCGTTCGTGTTGCGGGAGTCGGAGCACAGGCACCGGCCCGGTGACCGCGCCCCGGGCCGTGCTGGCCGTTGGGGCCTTCGACAGCGAAAGGCACGTTGGTGAGCGACAATCCGAACATCCTGATCATTTGGGGCGATGACATCGGGATGAGCAACTTGAGTTGTTATAGCGACGGTGTGATGGGTTACCGGACCCGCAATATTGACCGGATCGCCGAGGAGGGGGTGCGGTTCACCGACTATTACGGCGAGCAGAGCTGCACCGCCGGGCGCGCGGCGTTCATCACCGGCCAAAACCCCTACCGGACCGGCCTGACCAAGGTGGGTCTGCCCGGCGCCACGCTGGGCCTGCAGCCCCAGGACCCGACCATCGCGACGGCATTGAAGGCACAGGGATATGCCACCGGCCAGTTCGGCAAGAACCATTTGGGCGACCGCGATGAGCACCTGCCCACGATGCACGGTTTCGATGAGTTCTTCGGCAACCTGTATCACCTCAACGCCGAAGAGGAACCCGAGCTACCCGACTATCCGAAAGACCCGGGGTTCCGGGAGAAGTTCGGCCCGCGCGGGGTTTTGCACACCTGGGCCAACCCGGATGGCACCCAGCGCATCGAGGACACCGGGCCGCTGACCAAGAAGCGGATGGAAACCTGCGACGAGGAGTTCCGCGACGCCGCGGCCGATTTCATCCGCCGCCAGCACGACGCACAAACGCCGTTCTTCGTCTGGTTCAACGCCACCCACATGCACTTCCGCACCCACCCCAAACCCGAGAGCATCGGGCGGGCCGGGCGCTGGCAGTCGGAGTACCACGACACGATGCTCGACCACGACGACCTGATCGGTGATCTGCTCGGCCTGCTCGACGAACTCGGCATCGCCGATAACACCATCGTCATGTACTCCACCGACAACGGCCCGCACATGAACTCCTGGCCCGACGCCGGCATGACCCCCTACCGCAACGAGAAGAACTCCAACTGGGAGGGCGCCTACCGAGTCCCGGCGATGGTGCGCTGGCCCGCGCGCATCCCGGGCGGGCGCGTGCTCAACGGCATCGTCAGCCATAACGACTGGTTCGTCACGCTGCTATCGGCGGCCGGTGTGCCCGACATCGCCGAGCGGCTGCGCGCCGGAACCGATCTGGGCGGCACGACCTACAAGGTGCACCTCGACGGGCACGACCAGCTCGCCTACATCACGGGCGAGACCGACCAGAGCCCGCGCGAGCACTTCTTCTACGTCTCCGACGACGGCGACCTGACCGCGATGCGGTTCGACAACTGGAAGTTCGTGTTCATGGAGCAGCGCTGCCGCCGGCACCGCACAGATCTGGGCTGAGCCGTTCACGGAGCTGCGCATCCCGAAGCTGTTCAACCTGCGACTCGACCCCTATGAGCGGGCCGACATCACCTCGAACACCTACTGGGACTGGATCTTCGACCACGTCTTCCTATTCGTCCCGGCGCAGGCATACGTCGCCCAGATGCTCCAAACGTTCGCCGAGTTCCCGGCACGACAGAAGCCGGCCAGCTTCAACCTCGACCAAGTCTTGGCGAAGTTGCAGGAAAGCGCCAAAAACGACTAGGCCCCCGGTACGACCGGCTGCGTTTGGCGGAAGTATTCGCCGGACCACCGGACGGCAGATGACTTGGCCCTTCTGGTGGAGCAGCGGGTGGCAGGGGCAAGAGACGCGCTTACAGGATTTGAACCTGCGACCACTTGACCCCCAGAAAATTAGCGGTAAGACGTTTCCGCTCGGCAGTACGGGTTTGTGAGCATGTGAGACGTTCACAGACGCGCAGATCGTTCACCATCGCGCATACCGTGTGGTCCCAAACTGGTCGCAGGCTATGCGGGCGCCGACATCACCGACAAGGTGGACAGCTCAGTCTGCCCATGTGATTCGGCCAGCGATCGGCAAGCGGCTCAATTGCAGCCGCCGGCGTGTACCCAGCGGCCGTTGTAGCCGACACACGCGCCCGCGTATGGCGGCGGAGGTGGTGGGTCGTACGGCATCGGAGCGTAGTACGCCGGCGGCGGAACGTAAGGTGCGACTGTGTCGGCGATGTTGGCGCACCCACTTACCGAAACGCGCCGGCCGACGTTGGCACACACGTCGGCGTTGGCGACCCCGGGGGTCTGAATTATGACGATGGCCCCGGGGACGGCTGCGAGCGCCAAGACGGTCGCCGCCGCGGCGGTCCATGGCCGTGTCCAATGACTCATCCTTGGTTCTCTCCTTACCCGTGATCACCGACCCGCGTGCGGTGGGGCCTACACCCTTTGTGTTGGTGTTAAAGCATATGACGCTGACATGGCGAAAATCGGGGATTAACAACCCGATTACGTTGGTGAACTAACGTCGTAGCCGATGTCTCCTAAATGACCATCTCATCCGGCGAATGCGGTCCTGCATGCGAAACGGCCGCATACCCGGCTCCACGGCGTGTTGTCGGTATCGCCGTATCCGCTGCCGCGCTGGCGCAACCCCTCGACTGCGACGGCGACGTGCGCACTCTTGGTCTGAACTGGGCGCGGCAGTAAACGGTCAGGGCGGGCCAAACGGCGCCCCAGGTAATGCGGCCGGTACAGGGACGTCACAGCGATTCCTCAACTCGGTCAGGGGTTGGCGAATCCCGTTGATCTCGGACTCGACCTGGCGGTTGGCGTTGAGGTAATTCTGGACGTGGACGCGAACCTCTTCGTGTGGCAGCCCACGAAGGCTGGTGAAGAAGTTGTTGACGTCCGGGTGGCTGAGCAGATAGTCCGCCATCGCCGTCCCGACACTGCCCGACACCCGGGCCAGGTCACCCGCCGTGCAACCAGGCGGCGGCGGCGGGGGCGGCGGGGCGGGCGTGGGTTGAGCAAACGCCAACGAGGCCGCACCAATTAATGTCGCGCCGGCCAGCGCCCCACTACCGATCAATCCAACTACCGCCTGGCGCGCGCTACGGCCTGAGAGCAACATGCGTTAGCTCCTTCCATCCAGTGTTACGGGCCGCAACCGGGACGGCTCTTCCGAGTAGCCAACCACACCTGAAGAAGACGAGGCTGCGAATAACCGATCTCGACAAACCACCAGAGCCCGTTCGCCCAGGCAAGATGTCGACACGCGACGGCGAGGCTCAGGCAGGCTGCTTGTCGAGAAAGTCGTCGATCATCGCCCAGGTCGTTGTCGCTGCCGAGCGCCCGGTCAAAACTCCGAGGTGCCCGCCGGGGGCGATCTCGAGCCGGACCTGGGGCGCATTCGGCAGCAGCTCTCCCACGTGATGGGCGACCGCGACGGGCACGAGCACATCTTTGCTACCGGCCACGTTCATGACTGGCACGCGCACATCGGCGAGGTCGACGAGTTTGTTCGGTCCCTGAATCTTGCCGGTCGCCAGCTCGTTTCGCATCAGCAGCTTCTGGTACACCTGCAACGTTGCGCGTCCCGGATAAGCGAGCATGCTGTTCATCAGCCCGTCGACCGCCTCGACCTGAGCAAGAAATTCCCGATCGTCACGGTGCTTCAGCAGCGTGATCGGCTTCTTGAGGTACGTCGTCAGCGATGTCGCCTTGAATGCGGGCCCGACAATCTGCGACGGTATGCCGCCAAGCAGTTTCAAACCAGCCCCGACGATCCGGCCGCCGGTGACCTTGCCGGCGGCGCGCAGCGGGCCAACCATGGGGTTCTTGCTGAGGTCGAACGGGCTCGCGACCATGGCAACCGACTTGATCGGCAGCTCGTCGTAGGCAGCGGTGGTCAGGATTGAGATCAGCCCGCCCAGACACCATCCGACGAGGTGTACCGGTGCGCCACCTGCATCCTGGGACACCGTCTTGATTGCGCTCGGTACCACATCGGAGACCCAGTGCTCGATCCCGAGGTCGCGGTCCGATAGGCCGATCTCGCCGTAGTCCACGAGGTACGTCGGGCGACCGCTAGTCACGAGATGCTCGGCGAGTGAACATCCGCGCCGTAAATCGAAGCATGCTGACTGCGCACCCAACGGCGGCACGAGCAACACCGGCTCGCCGCTGGTCGATCCGTTTGCGGGAAGGTACCGGCGCAAAGTGCATTTGTGGCCCTCGTCGATCACCTCCGACGGCATCCGGGTGGTGTCGGCAACGCCACCCTTAACGAGGAAGTCGAATACGTTGGCCACCGCTTGACGCCGTTGCTCCAGCGTCCGGTTCTTATCGAAGATCGAACTCATGTACCGAGGATACTGGCGTACGTCGAGAGTCCGAGTTCTCTCGCTGATTCCTTGAGCGGTCAAAGTAACTTTTGCAGCGGATTCGACCCCCGGCAGCTCCACTGAAAGGGCCGCAGATCAGCGGCCCTTTATGTTTGGCGCGGTTAGCGATCAAACGGGATGGGCATTCATTTCCGTCGCGTAGAGCATGCCGCACTTCATCTCCTTCGACAAAGTCCGAGCCCCCGTCGATCGACGGCTGGTGATTCTCGGTGGTCCGGGGTCGGGCAAGACCATCCTGGCGGTGCAGCTGCTCCTTCGACTCCTCGAAGTCCGGACAGCGGTGGAGCCGGTTCCGGTGCTGCTGACGGCGAACGGCTGGGACACCACGGCCCATCCGCGGCTGCAGGACTGGCTGGCCTTCCGACTCGGTCAGGACTACCCGGCGTTGCGTGCGATCGACGAGGCCATGCCCGGTGAGCTCGTCGACAGCGGCATGGTGCTGCGGTGATCGATGGTCTCGACGAACTCGACCCCGATTACCGGCCGGCACTGCGGGCCCGCGTCGACCCACACACGCCCGGTTCGTACTGGGAACTTGCGGCCGAAGAACACCTCGACAGTTTCGCCGATGTGCGCGCCCGCGTGGGGAACAACGCTAATGGACTGTTCGTGCTGCCTGGTGAATCGGCTGCCGCGCGGCGGCGGGTTCTCGATCCCGCCATTTATCGCGAAGCCGCCTCGCGGCTAGACCGTCATTTCACCATCTCGATTGTGGACTGCGGCTCGACGATGGATTCGCTGGTGACCCAGGAGGTGCTGCGCGACATCGACGCACGCATTGTGGTGTCCTCGCCATGGGTTGTCTTGCTGCGCGTCATGCTCGGCACCCATTGGATAACTTGGATTGGCGTGGTGCGGGGTGGTGTTGGCGCTGATCTACTCGGTGGCCTATTTCGACCAGTCCGCGGACTTCCGGCTCATCAGGCACGGCTACCCATCGGGCACAGCCCACCAAGTCCTCAGCGAGCGTGAGAAGGCCGAGCATCCCGATCGCATGCGGCGCAACATGCAGACCTACCGCAACAACGCGACCTGAGCCGGAACACGTTCTCGCACACGTGAACCGGCATGTTTCGCGTTGTGGGGCTTTTGTCGCCGGGAGATAGAAACCAGGCCAAAGTTGGTCGCTCGCGACGTCGATCGAGGTCCCATTTGCCAATAATTGCTGATCAGCACCACACGGTCGGCAAGGGACAGCACGAGATCGCTCACATCAGTTGTGGCGTTACACGGGCCGTCGAGCGGCTCTCAAACGACTGCATTCTGACGTGCGGCCGCACGAAACCATTCGGCGCTGAGCCGACATAGCCAGAAGCCGACGTAGCTCGGCGTTACGGCCAGTTGACGACCGAGGTGCGGAAATACGTGAGGCTGTCTTGCGCCCAGAGCCGGCCGTGCTGCGCCCGCGTAGTGGTCGAGCCACCGCTCCGGAGCACGCATATGCACCGATCCCCGCAGACGCGGGTAGCGACGTTGGCCCACGCGGCCGCGTCATACCGTGGTGAGACCTGTGATCCAAAGCCGAAGGGCCGCTGATCAGCGGTCCTTCTCGGTGGAGCTGCCGGGAATCGACCCCGGGTTCTCGGTTTGGGAAGGCGAAGCCGCGCGGGTTGTTGTGCTGTGCGTAAGCGCATCATTACAGCTCGATGCCGTAGTCGATGTTCCTGGCTACGGCTGATGTGGCGTTCTTGGGCCAGTTCCATGTCTCGCCAGTAGCGCAGAGTTGCTGTGCGCCAGGCGGCCTGGTAATCGAGGTGTCTGCGGTTGACCGCGGTGGCACGGCGGTCGATCAGCCAGCGGACGATGTCGGGCAGTTGGTCGGCGGAGGCTTGTGCGGCGATGTCGTGTGCGGTGATCGGTTCGTCGTGGGTGGCGATGATGCTGCGCATGAGCCGGCCGGCGTGGCGGCTGCTGCCGCGACGCATGATGTGCACGTCGTCGGGCTCGTCGGCGCCGTACTCGTGTTCGGCGACGCGTTCGTAGAGGTAGGCGGTGTTGGTGTCGCGGCCCCGGGTCATCGCGACATACAGCAGTGAGCGGGTGGTGTTGTCGCCGAGCACGGCGTGGGTGGTGTCGGCGGTGACGCCCTGGGCGGAATGCACGGTGACGGCGTAGCCGAGGCCGACGTGCTGGCGCAGATAGTCGCCTTCGAATACGACGCGGGCGCGGTCGCCGAGGCGTTCGGCGGCCAGCCGGTTGGTCTCGGCGTCGATGGCGGCGACCCGCCAGCGGTTGCCGTTGCGCACCAGATCAACCGCCGTGTCCTTATCGGTGGGATGCACGACGGCGATGGCTGGGGTCGTTGCGGCGGCTGATGATCAGATCGCCGACGCCGATGCGCTGCCCGCGCGCACCGGTGACGGTCGGCGCGTCCGCGCTGATCCTTTCGCCGTGGATGCGGCCGTTGAGCGCATCGCACATCTCGCGGGTGTCGCACACCAGCAGCGCATCGCTTGCCCGCGGCGGTGTCGGCGCGGTAGGCGGCCAGCGCGTCGTGGGCCATCGCGATCGGGTCCCCGCTGTGCAGCCGATCGTGGGTGCGGTACCAGCCGATCGCGCGGCGCACCGGCGCCGGCCCGCCGTCGCGCAGCGCCAGCGAGGCGGAGCGTTCCTCGGGGTCGCGCAGCCGCCACACCTCCGAGAGCTGCTGGGTCCAGGGCAGATCGGCGCACAGTTGGGCGAACATCCCGCCGCGGGCTTTGACCGGGGCCAGCTGATGCGCGTCGCCGACCAGCACGGTCTTGGCCCCGGCCGCGGTGGTCGCGGTGAGTAGTTGGCGTAGCTCGTCGGTGCCGACCATGCCGGCCTCGTCGACGATGACCAGGGTCCAGCGCGTGAGCGCCAAGGTGTTGTTGCGCAGCATGTGCAGGGCCTTGGCGATGGTGTAGCCGGTGTCACCGGCCCCTTCCGCACGGCGACATCGACGGCCTTGCCGGTCGGGGCCAGCACCAGGACGTGGCCGCGGGAGCGCTTGTGCGCGGCCTTGGCCAGGGCGCGCATCGAGGTGGTCTTGCCCGCCCCGGCCGGCGCGGACAGCGGGCACACCAGCCACGGCGAGCCGCCGATGGTCTCCACCGCGCGCCTCTGCTCCGGCGAGAGGCCCGCGGTGTCTTCGTCTTTGACCCACAGCATCGAGCGGGGGTCGGCCGCGTCCACCAGATCGAGCACGGCCTTTTCTTCGGCCAGGATGCGCGTCCAGGGTGAACCGCTCATGGCCCTCGCGCTGATGCGCGGCGCGCGGCGCGCTCAACCGCACACCGATCTCGTCGACCGCGGCCTCCACCACCTCGCGGGGTGTGCGGTCGGTATCCACCGGTAGCTGCGCGCCGACGATCTCCACCAGATCGGCGCGGGTGAACGCCGCCTTGTCGATCTTCTCCGCCGCCGCTACCAGGCGTGCGCGGTCAACCGGGGCGCGCGCCGCGGCGGTGCGCGCCGCACGCGCAGCGCGGTGCGCGTCGCGGTCAAGCTGCACACCGCGCGCGTCCTCGCGCCACTGCTGCTGCAGCTGCGCCCAGGCCAGCTCTTCGGGCTTGGCGGGTCGGGTGGCCTTCTGCGCGGCCGCCAACTGCGCCGCCGACAACGGCCCATCGACGACTGTGAGGTTGTCCGCGGCCCACGCGCGCAGCTGACTGGAGCGCTGCGACCACGCCCGAATCGACTCCGGGTCGACGCCGGCGATTTCGGCCATCCCGGTCGAGGGGTCGACCGCCTCCCACTCAAACCCCAGCGAGCGGTTCATCTCCCGGCGCAGCGTGGCCTGATAGATCACCCCGGCCGCCTTGGCCTCATGAAACAGCGACGTGCCGTCGATCGACACCAGCTGCCCCGTCGGCGCGGGCCTGCCGGTTCGGGACGATCACATGGGTGTGCAGGTGCGGATCCCCGCAGCGGCTGGTCTCGTGCTGGTAGGCGATCGCCACCAACCCCGGCAACCGCACCAGATCCTTGTGCCCGGTGGCCGGGTTGTGCACCCGGGTGTAGCCGGCATGCTGCGCCAGGTACTCCATCGCCTCGGCGATCGCGGTCGCGTGCGCGTCGGCGATCGCCTTCTGCGCCACGTCCGGTTCCGTACACCGCCCGGATCAGCGACACGCTCTTCGGGCGCGCAGAACGTCAAATCGAATCCGTGCACCCCGCGCGCACCGAACCCGCGCCCACACCCGCCGTTGGGGGCGACCCCGTCATCGAGCCAGCGCGCCACCACCGTCGAGTCGGCCTCCCCACCGGCCCGCTGCACATCGCGTCAACCCGACCAGCGCGGCCGCCCGGCGAGCGTCCCCGGCGCACAGCCACACCGGGGTGCGGGTCTCGTGCTCGGAGTAGTACTCGCCCAGACCACCGTTGGCGCGGCGCAGGTCGGTGGTCGCCCGCCCGGCGGCGGCCGCGGTGTCGATGTAGTAGTTGATCGACCACCGCTTGAGCTTCGAGATCGTCAACACGGATTCCACCCACTTGCCGACCGGCGGCGTTGCGGCACTTGCTGTACCGCAACCATTCTCGCACCCTTGTGCAAATGTGCCACGCAGGAATTTGGGTGTGTAACGATTGGAAATCGCTGTACTGCAATGGCTTTGGTATGCGATGAGGATCAATGGAGATCGTCGAGTCTAGATGGTAGCCGTCGGGAACGCATGAGGCACAGTTCTGAAGGATCGGGGACTGTTGCGGAGGGAGCCGGCGAACCGTGGCATTGGCCGGCGGCGTCTCAGAGCCGTCAGTGCCGAAAAACTTTTACCCGAAGTGGTATCCGGGAGAGCTTACGCTCACGTAATACCGCGTTGAAGGCAGGCGGGAAGGACCGAACACCATGGGCAACAACGCCGACGAGAGGTGGCTGAGCCGCCGAGAACTTGCTGACCGCTACGGGCTCCCGGTCAAGACGCTCGCGCAGTGGGCTTCGAAAGGAACCGGTCCGCGTTACGCACGGATGGGTCGTCACGTGCGATACCGTCTCAGCGACGTAATCGACTGGGAAACAGAGCGGTTCGACGACAACCTTGGTCACGCCGCCCGGCCCGGCACGCGCACGAACCACGCGTCCGACCAGGTCGCCGACACGGCGCGCCGCGACGCACACCTCGGCGCCGCTGGGAACTTGAGATGATTCCCATCATTTATGACCTTGCAGAGGCCGCTCGCATCCTCGGATTCTCTGAGTCCTACCTTCGCTCGAAGCTTCGCGATCGGACTTTTGCGGGCATGAAACGAGCGGGCAGATGGGCGATGACGGAGGCTCAGATCGAAGCGGCGATCGAGTCCATGTGCATTGAAGCGCGACCACCAGATCCGCCCTCGCCCTCTGGGTTGTCCAAGCACAGCCGTTTCCGGCGGCGGCTACATACGCAACGCGGCGCATGAACTGCCGATCGCGTCCGACGGACCAGCGACGGCAACGCCATGCGTTCGGCCAATACACAGGATGTCGTCTGGATTCGCAATTCTCGATGGAAGAACAGTCACGACACCGGCTGCGGGCTCGACGGCCCAGCCGACCCATCAGCCGTCGCGTGCAGGCCAAACAAGAAATGACGAGGTGATCGCGTTGCCGAGTGTTGCGATCGCGACGTCGCGCACCGCGAGGGTGTATCCGCGCGGCGCCAGGAGCGCCGTTGGGTATCCGGCCGCATCGCCGCGCACCACCCGATAGACCTCCTCGATTACTCGCCCTCCGTCATCGTGGAGAGTCACGACTACCCCGCGTCGGCCCGTCCGAGCGACGATGAAGACCTCCAACGACTCCTCGGATGACATGAGTTCGCGAGCGGTGACCATCAGTTCACCGTTGCCCCCCCTTGACCCTGGCTGGGAGCAGAGCACTGATTCGATCTCATCAAGTGCGGCACTGTTGCCCTGCAGACTGCCGTGCTTGTCAACGATTCGCCTGATCGAATTGCCCTCAAGCGACATACCTTTCGGAAGCAGACGCGGCCGATACGGTGCCATCGCCGGCACGGTCGTCCTCACCGAGGAGATCTGAAACCTCCTAGCGATCGTTGACCAATGCACCGCCGGCGAGGAATCCCGAACCCCTTCTGCCAGTACAGAAACTGACACACCCCGCCCACCGACTGCGGCTTCGGCACGTAGCCCTGCAGAAAGATCCGATCCACCGACCGACAGGTCAGCGTCACCCGATCCCGCAGTGAAGCTGCATAGTCGGCCATCACCGCCTCCTTGGTCTGAACAACCCGAGGCTACGACCGAGCCAGCTTCTGGATGAGGACGCTCGCTACCGCTAGCTCAGTGCCAAACCGATCGCGTCAGCCGCAACCTGCGCGCTCCGCCTATCGAGGTGACCGTAGACGCCGATGGTCGTCTGGATCGACTCGTGCCCGAGGTGCTGCTGAATTACCGGCAACGGCACGCCCGCGTGGATCATCCAGGAGGCACACGTGTGACGGAGGTCGTGCACGCGCGGTGACTTCGCCAGACCCGCCTTCATGGCCTTATCGCGTGCCGGCTTCCAACCGCCGTTGAAGAATTCCTGGGCACGAACGGGGTTTCCGGCGCCGTTGGTGAACAGGAACGCGGGCACGGTACAGGTCGATGACTTCCAGCGCGGCCGGCGGCAGGCTGATAGTGCGGATCGATTTTTTCGTCTTAGGTGGGCCGATCCGAGGTCGGTAGTCTCCGGAGTACTTCCAAGCCTTCGTGATCCGACACGTCTTGGCATCGGCGTCGATGTCCGCCGCCGTCAGGGCGGTGGCCTCCGAGAAGCGCATGCCGGTAGTGACCAGCCAGGTGGCCAGGTGCTTCCACCGCTCGCGCTCGATATGGTCACGTAACAGCCGGAACTCGGCCGGCGTGAGGAAAACCGTCTCCTCGACGCGCGTGTGCGGCAGTCGCCGGCCCTGGCACGGGTTGGACGCGACCACCCCGGCGCGCACCGCGGCATTGAACCCCCCGGACAAAAATCCGTGCTTGTTCGAGATGGTCTTGCCACTGCCCCTGAGCTGCTTCACCCACCGCGCAACAGTGGCTTCGGTCACCGCCGAGATCGGCATCGATCCCAACACCGGATCCACGTCGCGTGCGACAAAGGTGCGGTAGCGCGCGATAGTGGCCGGCTGCACACCGGTCAGGCTGTCGATGTAGGTGTGCAGCCACTCGGTAACCGACGGGACGTGACGACCAATCTCGTCGAGCTCGACGATGCGCAGCGCCTCATCGGGACCGTGGTCGTCCAAAAGAGTCTTGAAACGCTCCGCGGCAGGGAGGTTCTCGAAGGTCAGCGAACGCTGACGGCCGTCGTGGCGCCACAGGACGCGGTAGGTTTTCCCGGTTCGGTTCTTCTGGGCGTGGATGCTTGCCACAACCCTCGATGTTACGTCATCTGTTACGCCATCCTCGACGTAACTTCTCCAATAGCTCTGAACAGGTCTTTTACAGTGGAGCTAAGGGGATTCGAACCCCTGACCTACTCGATGCGAACGAGTCGCGCTACCAACTGCGCCATAGCCCCTGGCCCGCTAGCAGGCTACCAGCCACCGCACCCGCACCGAAATTCGAACCGCACCCGCCGTCACCGTTCAGGATCTCCTCGAGTAAGGCCGATCCGTCCTGGAAACCGCGACGAATTGACCGTTGACGAATTCGGGTAACCAACCCACGAGAAGCCGACGAAGGAGGATGTCCCGTGAGCGGTGCCGATAAGGCAAGGAACAAGCTGCAGCAACTCAAAGGCCAGGTCAAGGAAGCGGTCGGCCGTGGCCTTGATGATCCTGGGCTCAAAGCCCGAGGTCGCGACGATCAGCGGGCATCGCACTTGAAGGATGCCGGCGAGAAGGTCAAAGACGCGTTCCGCCCCAGAGGCCGCCGGCGAACGTAGCCGAGCCGCTAACGCAAATTTCGGGCGGTGCACGCGCCTACCTATCGCGTGTCACCGCGCCGAAATAGCTACTCGCCGGCGGCTCGTGGCAGGCGATAGTCCATCGGCCCGGGCGCATAGTCGAGGTGCTCGAAGATCGGATCCTCGTCGTCGACCTCGAGCACCACGCTGCCGGGCCGACGCAATCGCGACGGCACGTCGTTTGAGGGGTCTCTCGTGTTCACCACGCCCGCACGCGCACGTGCCATCCGCTGAACTCGCCTACGACGCAGTTGCTCTTCTATGCGCGTCTGACGACGCAGATAACCCAGGTACAGCACCATGAGCGCGCCCACCACGCCGCACGCCCACCAGCCGTCCGGCCACACGGTCAACGCCGCGACGGCCGTCGCCATCACGCTCAACACCATCACCGAGAGCACGCGCTTGCGGAACCGGTACTTGCGCGCGCTCACCGCGGCGGCGGTGTTCGACTCGTGCTCGCGGCGACGCGCGGCACTGCGCGACATCGTTGTTGGCGGCTCTTCGCCCGATTCCAGACCCGAGGTGTCTTCGACGTATTCGTACTCGTCGGACGTGCCGTCGTTCTCGGCAGGTGGCGCCTCGGCCGCCAGTTCTTCATCATCTTCGGCTCCGTCCTTAGTCTCGGCGTCCTTAGTCTCGGCAGTCTCGGCAGACTCGGGCTCTTCATGCACCGCCTCAGCGGGCTCTTCAGCCTTCACAGCACCCACAGGTAACGCACCGGAATCCTCGACCACGTCGACGTCGAGATAATCCGATTCGTCACGGTCGGCGCGGTCATTCGTGGCGGCAGCGACGACGACCGCACGCCTGACGGGTTCGTCCTCGTCGAGGTCGTCGTCGAGGTCTTCGGACGGCTGCCAATCCGGATCGCTGCGATGACCTGCGGCCGGCGCTCCTCGCTTGAGCTTGCGAACGCTCAAGCCGCTGTTGAGCACGCGCGTCGCCAACGCGACGTCACTCGTCCGGCGCACGGCGTCGCGCTTGCTGATCAACATGGGCACGAGGACGAACAGCCACAGCACCACAAGTGAGATCCACAGAAGCGATTGGGGGACGCTTGGCATGGTGGCCTGCTCCTTTCACCGTCAGGCTAGGTGCGTGATCAGCGGGAACGAGGAAGGCGCGCCGCAGTGACCTCCCTAATTACACACCTGTAATTAGCTGCTGACAAGCATCAAGGGCCACTTGAGTCACAGCTGTAACAGTCAGGACCAGTGTGCATGACCTGCCCGGACCAGCGCAGACGTCGCAGATCCGTAGAGCTCTTCGACAGTGATGGCCACCAGTAGGTGGTCTCGCCACGCGCCGTCGACGTCGAGGTAGCGCCGCAGCAGGCCCTCTTCGCGAAAGCCCACCTTGGCCAAGACCCGCCGGCTTGCGGCGTTCTCGGGCCGCACCGTCGCCTCGAGGCGGTGCAGCTTCACCGCGCCAAAGCAGTGGTCGACGCCCAGGGCGAGCGCGCCGGTCGCGACCCCTCCCCCGGTGGACGAGCTGGCCACCCAGTACCCGATCCACGCCGACCGCAGCGCGCCGTGTGTGACGTTGCCGATCGTCAGCTGGCCCACGAACTGGCCGTCCAGCTCGATCGCGAACGGCAGCATCCGCCCGCGCCGCGCTTCGGCGCGCAACCCGGAGCAGACCGCCGGCCACGACGAGATAGACTGCCGCCCTTCCCAACTCGCGTCAGTGGTCGGCTCCCACGGTTCGAGATGGTTGCGGTCGGTGAGGCGGATTCGGCTCCACTGCGCAGCGTCGCGCATCCGCACCGCCCGCAGACGCACCGTGCCGGCCGCCACCCGGATAGGTCCGACCGTGGCAGGCCAGCCGGGATGTGCCGCACTCGAACGCAAGAAGCTCACGACGACCGCCGGTCTGAGGTCAGCCGCGCTGCGCCAGGAACGCGACGCTGACGATTTCGCCGGTCCTGACCTGCTCGGTGTCGCTGGGCACCACCACAAGACAGTTCGCCTCGGCCAGTGTCGCGAGCAGATGCGACGACGCCCCGGGCGCACCCAGGACCTGGACTAGGTATTCATCGGTGTCCTGGTCGCGCATCAGCTGTCCACGCAGATACCCCTTGCGGCCGCGGACCGACGAGATCGGCGAAAGTGTGCGGGCCTCGATGTTGCGGCGCATCGGCTGCCGCTTGCCCAATGACAACCGGATCAGCGGCCGCACCATCACCTCGAACACCACCAGAGCACTGACCGGATTGGCGGGTAATAGGAAGGTCGGCACGCCTTCGGGTCCGAGCTGGCCGAAGCCCTGCACCGAGCCTGGGTGCATGGCCACCCGGTCGACTTCGATGTCACCCAGCTTGGACAACACCGACACCGCACTGTCGGCCGCGGTCCCTCCCACCGCGCCGGCGATCAACACCACCTCGGCGCGGCTGAGCTGGCCTTCGACTGCCTCACGCAACTGTTGGGGATCACCGCTGACGATCCCGACGCGATTCGCCTCCGCTCCGGCATCGCGTGCGGCCGCGGCCAGCGCATAGGAGTTGACGTCGTAGACCTGACCGTTGCCCGGCGTTCGGTTGATGTCGACGAGTTCGCCGCCCACGCTGAGCACGGACAACCGGGGGCGTGGATGAACCAGGACCCGCTCGCGCCCGACGGCGGCGAGCAGGCCGACCTGCGGCGCGCCGATGATGGCGCCGGCCCGAACCGCCACGTCGCCGGGTTGGACGTCATCGCCGGCCCGTCGGACATACGAGCCGGTCCGCACTTTGCGTAGCACCCGCACTTTGGCTTGGCCGCCATCGGTCCATTTCAGAGGCAGCACCGCGTCGGCGAGTGTGGGCATCGGGGCACCGGTGTAGATGCGCGCCGCCTGGCGGGGCTGCAACCGGCTTGGTGTCCGGGTGCCGGCTTCAATCTCGCCGACCACCGGCAGCCGGACCTCAATCCCGTCGAAGTCCGAGCTGGCCGGGTCCGCGGATTCGTCACTACCGTCGCCCACGCTCGCCACGTCGACGCTTCGCACGGCGTACCCGTCGATGGCCGCCTGATCGAACCCGGGCAGCGGACGTTCGGTCACCACGTCCTCGGCGCACATGAGCCCCTGGGCTTCGGCGATTGCGACGCGGACGGGACGTGGCGCCACCGCGGCGGCAGTGACCCGTGCCAGCTGCTCTTCTACCGAACGCACAGGATCCTTTCCGCTCTCCGGGTGGCCGACCCGCCTACTGTTCGGACAAGCCCAGCCGCTCTACCAGCCAGCGCCGCAAGTCCGGGCCGTAGTCGTCACGATCCAAGGCAAAGTCAACCGCAGCCTTGAGGTAGCCGCCGGGATTTCCCAAGTCGTGTCGGGATCCGCGGTGCACGACCACGTGCACCGGATGACCCTCCTCGATCAGCAGCGCTACCGCGTCGGTGAGCTGCATTTCGCCACCGGCACCACGCGGAATGCGGCGCAGCGCGTCGAAGATCGCCCGGTCGAGCACGTACCGTCCGGCAGCGGCATAAGGCGACGGCGCGTCTTTCGCCTTCGGCTTTTCCACCATGCCCTTGACGCGCAACAAGTTCGGATTCACGGCGTCAGGAACCTTCTCGACGTCGAATACACCGTACGCGCTGATCTCGTGCGGCGGCACCTCGATTGCGCAGAGCACCGTTCCGCCGCGCTCGGCCCGCACTTTCGACATCGTCTCGAGCACACCGGTGGGCAGGACGAGGTCGTCGGGCAGCAGGACGGAAACGGCGTCTTCGTCGGGCGAAAGCACCGGTTCCACACAGCTGACCGCATGACCCAGGCCAAGCGGTTCGGCCTGCACCACCGACTCGACTTTGATCAGCGCGGGGGCGCGGCGGACCTTCGCCAGCATCGCCTCCTTGCCGCGGGCCTCGAGGGTCCCTTCGAGGACCAAGTCCTCGACGAAGTGGGCGACGACGCTGTCCTTGCCCTCCGACGTGACGATCACCAGCCGCTCGGCGCCCGCCTCGGCCGCTTCGGCGGCGACGAGCTCGATGCCCGGAGTGTCGACAACCGGCAACAACTCCTTCGGCACGGTCTTGGTGGCCGGCAGAAACCGCGTCCCCAGACCGGCGGCAGGCACGATCGCCGTCCGAGGTACTTCTAGGTTCGTCATCGCCCTTACTCTAAACGCCCACAACCCCGCAGGCCGCAGTGGCGTCACCGCGCCGTGTCCTGTCATCGTTTACCCCGTGTCGCGCACATTGAAAGACCGGCTCCGCGCCGAGCTGATCGCCGCTCGTCTCACGGTCGCCGAGCAGGTACGAAACGCCGAGACGCGGGCGCTGTGCGGCCATGTCCGCGCAGTGCTCACCGGCACGGAGGCCGTCGCGGCATACGCGCCCCTGACCACCGAGCCAGGATTCCCGGACTTGCCCGATGCGCTTCTGGCCGCCTCTTCACGCGTCTTGATGCCGGTCGCGCGGGCTTCGGCGAATGGCACTCCGATGCCGCTGCAATGGGCCGAGTACCTGCCGGAGGCGCTGGTCGACGCCCCCTTCGGGCTCTCGGAGCCCAGCGGTCCGTGGCTACCTCCGACCGCACTTGAAGCAGTGGATGTGATTTTCGTGCCCGCATTGGCGGTCGATCGCCACGGTGTCCGGCTGGGTCGCGGCGCGGGCTTCTACGACCGTTCGCTGAGTTTCCGTGACCCGTCGGCCCAGCTGATCGCGGTCGTCCGGGACGACGAACTCGTCGACGACCTGCCCGTCGAGCCCCACGACGTGGCTATGACCCACGCCTTGACCCCCGGCTTGGGCGTGGTGGAGCTGTCGTCGCGCGTGTGAACGGGAATGTCAAGTGGCCTGTTGGCACTTGAATAGTTAGAGTGCTAGAAGGCAGACCTAACGGAGGTTCCGGTGCCGACCTACTCCTACGCATGCACCGAGTGCGGTGATCGGTTCGACGCGGTGCAGGCTTTCACCGATGACTCCTTGACCACCTGCCCGCAGTGCTCGGGTCGGCTGCGCAAGCTGTTCAATTCCGTCGGTGTGGTGTTCAAGGGCAGCGGTTTCTACCGCACCGACAGTCGCGCCGCGGCCGCGACCGGTGCGTCGAACGGGGAGAAGTCCGCGGATAAGTCAAAGACGTCCGAATCGTCGGACCCTGCCAAGAGCAACACCGAAAGCAAGTCGCCGGACAAGGCGCCGGCCCCTGTGGCCAGCTGAGCTGACCGTTATCCACAGCTGACCTTTTGTATCCCTGACGGGCAGCCAACGCGCCTAGCGTGAGCGAAGTGGGGGAATCGCTCAATCCATCTATCGGCAGCCGGATCGCGGCTGCGTTGCGGCCCGACTGGTCGCGAACGTTAGCGGCGCGACGCGTGGCAGCCGCGGCGCTGGTGGTGCTCGCCGGGGTTGCCGCGATCCGGTCTGACCCCGAGGGCGAGCGCGCCGAGGCCGTCGTCGCGAGCCGAGACCTGCAGCCTGGTGTCGCGCTGACCGCCGCCGACGTGCACGTCGAAAAACGGTTGACCACAACCCTTCCGGAGGGCACGCACCGCAGCCTCGAGGGCGTCGTCGGATCGACGATTGCCGGACCGGCGCGCCGTGGCGAGGTGCTAACCGACGTCCGGTTGCTCGGACCGCGACTGGCCGAGTCGGCCGCGGGCCGGGACGCCCGTATTGTGCCGCTGCACCTGGCCGACAATGCGTTGTTGGATTTGCTGCGCACCGGCGACGTCGTGGATGTGCTGGCTGCTCGCGACACCGCCCCGGGTGCCGATACCGGTGCACGGGTCGTGGCGACAGGCGCGGTGGTCGTGTTGATCTCACCGAAGCCGACGCAGCGCGGTCCCGGCGACGACCGTGTCGTCTTGGTCGCACTTCCTGCCGCGGCCGCGCACACCGTCGCGGGAGTGGCATTGGTCGAGACGGTCACTTTGACCTTCCACTGAAGGGGCTGTGCGACTAATGTTCGGCTCACCCTGGAAACCGAATCGTCAAGGAGGAGCGTCTGATGCTGAAGGGCTTCAAGGAATTTCTGGCGCGCGGCAACATCGTCGACCTGTCGGTGGCGGTGGTCATCGGCACGGCGTTCACCGGGCTCGTCACCAAGTTCACCGACAGCATCATCCAGCCGCTGATCAATCGCATCGGCGCGGGCGAAGAATCCGACTACGGGATACTTCGCATCGACATTGGCGGCGGGCAAGCCATCGACCTGAATATTCTGCTGTCGGCGCTGATCAACTTCATCCTTGTCGCCGCGGTGGTCTACTTCCTGGTCATGTTGCCTTACAAGAAACTGCGCGAGCGCGGTGAGGTGGAACAGGCGCAGGACACCGAGCTGAGCCTGCTCACCGAGATCCGTGATCTGTTGTCCGCTAGACGGCCAAGCCGCCGGCCGCCACACGTCATCGGTGACCGGCCCGGGGACCGGCCCCAGTCCCGACACCGCCGAGACGACGAGCGCCGACCGGACGTGACCGCGTCTTAGTTCATGTTCCAGGGGGGCCCGTAGGTGGTGACGCTGTCACCGGTGTTGGAGATCAGCCGCGCGAACGGGCGCAGCAGCACCCCGCCGGCCGCACCGGTCACCGTGCCGTGCGCGTTGTTGACCGCCACCCCGCCCTTCGGGCCGGCCACATCCACCGAGAAGGTCGCGACCTCCTGGATGCCCGGGCCGTTGCCCAGATCGGCGCTGATCGACGCGCCGGGGAACAGCGGCGGCGAGGTGACGGTCAAGGCACCGAAGTCCGCCGATGCAAACGTCGGTCGTGTCCAGGTTGATGTTCGGCGTGGTGTAGCTGAAGTTGATGCCCACGCCCAGCGACCACGGGAAACCGATCTGATACCCCAGCTCCAGCACACCCTCGAAATCGCCCTCACCGGTCACCTCATAGATCGCGCGCCCGGAGTGGAACCACTCCCGGGTCAACCGGTTGCGGTCCAACGGAAACACCCCGTTGAGGAAGGTGTCCCACTGCTGAATCTTCAAGGTGCGGCCCGAACCGTCAACCACCGTATTCTCGTTGTCCAAGCCCGCATTCGCGGTACCGGTGCCCACGAACAACGCCGCCACGGCAGTGATCAAAGCCACCAGCACTCGACCGATAACCCTCACAGTTGCCCTCCCGATGTAGCCGACCGGTAGATACAGTACCGGGTCGGTTTTGCCCGCGCTCGCTCCAGTGTGGACACAGCTGATAACCCGTAACATCAGAATCACCAGCCTCACAGGTAACTCTTAGAATCCCATGTCCGCCGGGCGCCTCTTACAGAACGCTCGTCGTCGTTGACACGAGGAACATAACGGACCGGCAACCACCGGGCAAACGGATAGCGGTATGCGAATCAGAAATCGGTAAGCCCTCGTCATCAGTTTGCTGCATGGCCTGGTCGACGGCTCATCATCGTTGCGACGGGCGGCGTAGCCCGCCCGACGACGCGGTTTTGACGCCAGCAATAACTCGAAGCCGCCGATGCCCGTGGAATTCGGACCGCGGTTCGCTGCTACCTTTACCTCAGCTGAGCAGCGAGAATCCGCGCCCATATCGGTGCTGAGGTGAGCCTGACCTCAGCACCTGTCATCCCTGGGCATTCTTCAACAGACAAGTCGGGTGTCACGAGTTAGGCGCCGGGATCCCGTTAACTAGTCCGCCTAAAGGGACCGGCCCGTAACCCCTATAGTTCACCGTGAGTGTGACGTACATCACACGTCGGGCAACGCAGGCGCGCTGCAAGCGCGAACAGGCGCGGGCTCGAACGAAAACGGATGCTCAGGCGACAGCGCTAGATCTCGAGGCTGGACAACTCGCCGATGATCTGCGTGGCCAGCGGGTTCAGAGTCGCCATGCCGTCGCGTACCGCATACCGCGACCCGGCCAGGTTCACCACCAACGTGCTGCCCGAGATGCCCGCCAAACCTCTGGAGAGCCCGGCGTCGACGATCCCGGCAGCCAGACCAGAGGCTCGCAGCGCCTCCGCGATGCCCAGCAATTCGCGGTCGAGGATGTCGCGGGTGGCCTCCGGCGTGACATCGCGGGGCGTCACACCGGTTCCTCCCACCGACACCACCAGGTCCACCCCGCCGATGACCGCCGTGTTCAGTGCGTTGCGGATCTCCACCTCGTCGGCTGCCACCGCGACCACGCCGTCAACCACGAAGCCGGCCTCGTTGAGCAGCTCCGTGACCAGCGGGCCGCGGTGGTCCTCCTCATCACCATGGGCGGTGCGGTCGTCGACGACGACGACGAGGGCGCGGCCGACCAACTCCGGTGGCTTTTCCATGAATGTCACCGTATATCCGCCCGGTGACAGCGGCGTCACCGCTCTCACTACTGCTCCGCCTTGCCGAGGGTCACCGCAACGGTCTGGTCGCCTCCCGACGGGTCGTTGTAGGTCAGCGTCACCTTGTCCCCGGGCGCCTTGGAGCGGACGGCGGCGACCAGCGCGTCGGCGCTGTTGATGACTCGGTCGTCGAGTTTGGTGACCACCGCGCCGCGCGGGAGTCCCGCCTGCGCCGCCGACCCACCATCGACGACGTCGACGATCTTGGCCCCGTTGGTGGCGGCGTCGTTGGTCACCTGCACACCGAGCGATGCGTGGCTGGCCTTGCCGGTCGATATCAACTCGTCCGCGATGCGCTTGGCCTGGTCGATCGGGATCGCGAAGCCGAGCCCGATCGAGCCGCTCTGTCCGTTCCCCGAGGCGCCGCCGAGCGAGGCGATCGCCGAGTTGACGCCCACCAGCTCACCATTCATGTTGACGAGCGCACCTCCCGAGTTGCCCGGGTTGATCGCGGCATCGGTCTGGATGGCGTCGAGCACGGTGTTCTGGTTGCGGGTGTCCCCGGCGGTCGACACCGGCCGATTCAGCGCGCTGATGATCCCGGTGGTGACAGTGCCCTCCAGTCCCAGCGGGGAACCGACCGCCACCACGTCCTGGCCGACACGCAGGTTCGCGGACGATCCGAGCGTGATCGGCGTGAGGCCGGAGACGCCCTCCGCCTTGACGACGGCGATGTCGCTTGCCGGGTCGGTCCCAACGACCTTGAATGACGCGGTACGGCCATCCGAGAACGTCACGGTGGTGTCGGCCGAGCTGCCGCCCAGTGGGGGGCGCCCGGAGTTCGCCGCCCCCGCCACGACATGCGCGTTGGTCATGATGAGCCCGTCCGCCGACAGGATGATGCCGGAGCCCTCCTCCGACGCGCGGCCCGATCCCACCTCGAGCTTCACCACACTGGGGACCACCTTGTCGGCAACCTGCTCGACCGATCCGGCGGGCACGCTCGCCGCCGGCTGGCCGTTTGCCGCGCCGGGTGCGGTTGCGACCCGGCTGGCGCTGGAGTGCTCGGGGTGCACCGCCAGCGCGACGCCGCCACCGACACCGGCGGACACCACCGCGACGGCCAGCGCGCCCGCCAGCAACGCACCGGCACGCGGCCGCCTTTGGGCAGCCGGTGCCAGTGGCAGTACCTGCCGCGGGCCGCGGTAGGGGCCATACGGGTGCGGCTGCTGGGGCTGCTGGGTCGCGTATCGCCAGTCATACTGCTGCTGCGGCACGCCGCGCCCATCGGTCCCGGGGTAGTAGGGGCCCGGCGCATGCCCGGGCGGGTGTGGAGGCGAATACCTGGGGTAACTCGTCATCTTGTTCGGGTGCTCTTTCTCACTCTGAGTGTCAAGGTCGGTACCTGTAGTCCGAAGTCGACTTTCACCGTGCCGGTGTGGACTGAGAATCGACTGAGATATCGCTCGATTCATGCCCAGACTTTTCGCCGTTGGAATCTGCAGCGGTGGGCAACGGCCGGCCGGGCAGCACCAGATAGATCGACGTGCCAGGCGGCTCGCCACCAGGCACCGTGTCTTCTACCCGCACCGCGCCACCATGTTTCATCACCACCTGTTTCACGATCGCCAGACCCAGTCCTGAGCCGGTTAGAGCGCGCGCCGAGGTGGAGCGATAGAACCGCTCGAACACCAACCGGCGCTCCTGAGGCGGAATTCCGGGTCCCCGGTCCGCGACAACGAACTCGGCGTGTGTCGGATCCACTTGCGCCATACGCACATCCACTCGCCCACCGGACGGACTCCACTTGGCGGCATTGTCGAGCAGATTCAGCACCGCTCGGGACAGACCCGCGGCGTCGCCGTACACCTGCCACGGCGTCACATTCACCGCGAACTCGATGTCGTTGCGTCGACGGCGAACTCGCTCCAAGCACCGGTCCACGACTTCAGTCATCTCCACTGGCTCGTGCACCACGCCGCCCGCGTCGTCACGAGCCAAATCGACCAGATCGCCCACGAGAGTGGACAATTCCTCGATCTGCGCAACGACATCTCTGCGGAGATCGGCCATCTCGCTTTCCGGTAGCCGCGGCGCTCCGGGTGCCTGCGATGCCATCAACAACTCGACATTGGTCCGCAGCGATGTCAACGGCGTACGCAACTCGTGGCCCGCGTCGGTTACCAGTCGCGCCTGCCGCTCCCGCGACTCGGCCAACGCGCGCAGCATCATGTTGAAATTCTCGGTGAGCCGGGCCAATTCGTCGCCGCCCGACACGGGTATTGGGCGCAGGTCGTCGGTGCGTGCCACCCGTTCGGCGGCGTCAGTGAGCTGCCGTACGGGACGCAGGCCAGCCCGAGCCACCATGCCACCGGACACCGCCGCGACGATCATTCCGACCCCGCCGACGATCAGCAGCACGGTCCCGAGCCGTCGTAACACCACATCCGTGGGCGTCAGACTCTTCGAGAGCATGAGGGTGCTGCCGTTGTTCAGCCGTACCGCGAGGACCCGCTGGTGGTTCGCCGTCCGCAGCGACAGCAGCAGACTGCCGTTCACCACATCCTTTTCCGGCTGACCGACCGGCAGGCGCTCGCCACGCTGGTTCGCGGTGTATATCGACCTACCGGGATTGATGAGCATGGCGTTGACGTCGGAATAGGCGGTGCCCTCAATGGCCTTGGCCGGATCGGCTGCCAACACCCCACTTTCGATGAGCAGCCGCGCCCGGCTGTGCAGTTGGTTGTCGATGTCGTCGTAGAGCGCGGCGGACACCACGATGTACACGGCGACGGCCATCAACACCACAACCAACGCCACCATCGACATGGCTAGCAACATGACTCGCGCGCGCAGCGACAGCGAGCTGGCTTGCGGCACTTGCCTATGCCTTCGCGGCTTGAACCAAGACATCAGGGCGGGGTCTCGCGGAGCACGTAACCCACCCCCCGCACGGTGTGGATCAGCCGCGGCTCACCCTCGGCTTCGGTCTTGCGGCGCAGATAGCCGACGTAGACCTCCAACGCGTTCCCGGAGGTGGGAAAGTCGAAGCCCCACACTTCTTCCAGGATCCGGCTGCGCGTGAGCACCCGACGCGGGTTGGCGATCAACATCTCCAGCAGCGCGAACTCGGTGCGGGTGAGGCTCATCTGCCGGTTCCCGCGTGTGACCTCGCGGGTCACCGGATCCAGCGTGAGGTCTGAAAACGTCAGCGCGACCGATTCTCCCGACCGGTCGGGAACCGTGCGGCGCAGCAGCGCGCGCATCCGGGCCAACAGCTCCTCGAGCGCGAACGGCTTGGGTAGGTAATCGTCGGCCCCGGCGTCGAGCCCGGCCACCCGCTCAGACACTGAGTCTCGCGCTGTGAGGACAAGGATCGGCAGATCGTCACCGGTGCTGCGCAGGTGCCGACAGACTTCGAGACCGTCCAGGCGGGGCATCATCACATCGAGCACAAGGGCGTCGGGCCGGTCACTGGTGATCGCCTCGAGAGCCTCGACGCCGTCCTGCGCCAAATCCACCGTGTAACCGTTGAATGAAAGGGATCGACGCAACGACTCGCGCACTGCGCGATCGTCGTCAACGACAAGTATCCGCACGGACTCCAGTCTCTACGTAACGTCTGAGAGTCACCTGAGAGGCGCGCCGATGATCAGCGCTTCGACTCTTAACGCCGGTCGAGATCGAGCAACCCGAGCCGTGCGGCCTTCATCAGCCGCCGGGGCACCTTGTGCGGCTGACCCGCAACGGTGACCGTGACCAACTCTGGGCGCTTGGCCTTCCACTGCGAACGCCTGCTCCTGGTGTTCGCACGCGACATCCTGCGCTTGGGCACAGCCATGATCGAGCTTCTCCATCTGGTTCCGGTTGCCGCGTCGAAAGCGCGGCGCGGCGACAATCGCCATTCAGGATAGCCGCTGGCCACGGCGGATTCCAAAAATCCGGGCCCGAGCACGCCGAGATTGCCGGCAGGGTCGTGATCAAGCACCAAACCACAACCATGGCGGCCATCTGGGCGGCCCGCGCCCGACGACCGGCTGTGCCCGACCCTTCCGGACGCAGGTAACCTACCGGTTGGTTGAGCAGTCCGGCCGCGCGACGGAAGGGGCATGGTGAGCGAGACGACCCAGGGTTCAGAATTCGTCCGCATCGGCAACTGCTCGGGCTTCTACGGCGACCGCATCGCGGCGATGCGCGAGATGCTGACCGGCGGTGACCTGGACTATCTCACCGGCGACTACCTGGCCGAGCTGACCATGCTGATCCTCGCCCGCGACCGCGCGAAATCGCCCGACCGCGGCTACGCCAAGACCTTCTTGACCCAACTCGAGGAGTGCCTCGGCCTGGCCCACGAGCGCGGGGTCCGCATCGTCGCCAACGCGGGCGGGCTGAACCCCGCCGGGCTGGCCGCCGCCGTCCGTGCCCTGGCCGACCGGTTGGGCGTCCCCGTTCAAGTCGCCCATGTGGAGGGTGACGACCTGCTGGCGCGGGCCGGGGACCTCGGCCTCGGCAGCCCGCTGGCCGCCAACGCCTATCTCGGTGCCTGGGGCATCGTCGACTGTCTGGGTAGCGGTGCCGACGTGGTGGTCACCGGGCGCGTCACCGACGCGTCGGTCATCGTGGGCCCTGCCGCCGCGCACTTCGGCTGGTCTCGCACCGACTACGACGCCCTCGCGGGCGCCGTGGCGGCGGGTCACATCATCGAGTGCGGGGCCCAGGCGACCGGCGGCAACTACGCGTTCTTCACCGAAATCGACGACCTGACCCACCCGGGCTTCCCGCTGGCCGAGATCCGACCCGACGGGTCGTCGGTCATCACCAAGCACCCCGGTACCGGCGGCGCGGTCAGCATCGGAACCGTCACCGCCCAACTGCTCTACGAAGTGGCCGGTCCGCGCTACCCCAACCCCGACGTCACGCTGCGACTCGACACCGTCGAGCTGTCCGAGGACGGTGCCGACCGGGTGCTGGTCAGCGGTGTGCGCGGCGAGCCGCCGCCACCCACGTTGAAGGTGTCGCTCAACACCATCGGCGGATTCCGCAACTCGATGACTTTCGTGCTGACCGGGTTGGACATCGAGGCCAAAGCCGAGTTGGTGCGTCGGCAGCTGGAAACCGGGATCGTCGTCAAGCCCGAGGAAATGGAGTGGACGCTGGCGCGCACTGATCATCCGGATGCTGACACCGAGGAAGCCGCCAGCGCGCTGCTGCGCTGTGTGGTCCGCGATCCTGACGCTGCGACCGTGGGACGTCAATTCTCTTCCGCTGCAATCGAATTGGCACTCGCCAGCTACCCGGGCTTCCACACCACGACACTGCCCAGCGAAGGCCAAATCTACGGTGTGTTCACCGCCGGCTACGTCCCGGCAGGCGAGGTGCCCCATGTCGCCGTGCATGCCGATGGCACCCGCGTGGACATTCCGCCGGCTACCGAGTCACGCGAGGTCGTCGCCGTGCCGCCCTTCGCGCTGCCGGAGCCGCTTCCCTACGGTGAGACCCGGCGGGTCCCGCTCGGGGTCATCGCCGGTGCCCGCAGCGGCGACAAGGGCGGCAGCGCCAACGTCGGGCTCTGGGTGCGCACCGATCACGAGTGGCGCTGGCTTGCACACGCACTCACCGTCGACAAGCTACATGAGTTGTTACCGGAGACCGCCGATCTGACCGTCAACCGCCACCTGCTCCCCCATCTGCGGGCGGTCAACTTCGTCATCGAGGGGATCCTCGGCCAGGGTGTGGCCTATCAGGCGCGGTTCGACCCGCAGGCCAAGGGAATCGGTGAATGGCTGCGCGGCCGATACGTCGACGTGCCGGAGGCCCTGCTTTCAGGACTGCTCTCATGAGCATGTGGACCACACCCGAGCGCGAACAGCTGCGGAAAACCGTGCGGGCGTTCGCCGAACGCGAGGTGCTGCCGCACATCGACGAGTGGGAGCGCATCGGCGAGCTGCCGCGCGACCTGCATCGCAAGGCCGGTGAGGCCGGGTTGCTGGGCGCCGGCTTGCCCGAATCGGTCGGCGGCGGCGGCGGTGACGGCGCCGACTCCGTCATCATCTGCGAGGAGATGCACTACGCGGGGGCGCCCGGCGGAGTTTTCGCGTCGCTGTTCACCTGTGGGATTGCTGTGCCGCACATGATCGCCTCTGGTGACGAGCGGCTGATCGAGACGTTTGTGCGTCCGACGCTGCGCGGGGATCTGATCGGATCGCTGGCCATTACCGAACCCGACGGCGGCTCCGACGTCGGGCATCTGCGCACGAGGCGCGGTACGGGACGGCGGCATGGATCTATCATCGTCAACGGCGCCAAGACCTACATCACGTCCGGGGTGCGCGCCGACTACGTGGTCACCGCGGTGCGCACCGGCGGCCGAGGCGCGGCCGGGGTGTCGCTGCTGGTGGTGGAGAAGGGCACACCGGGATTCGAGGTCAGCCGCAAGCTCGACAAGATGGGTTGGCGCTCCTCGGATACCGCGGAGCTGACCTACACCGACGTGCGGGTGCCCGCGTCGAACCTCGTGGGCGGCGAGAACACCGGGTTTGCGCAGATCGCGATGGCGTTCGTGTCCGAGCGCGTCGGCCTTGCCGCGCAGGCGTACTCGAGCGCGCAGCGGTGCCTGGACATCACCGTGAAGTGGTGCCGCAACCGGGAAACCTTTGGCCGACCGCTGATCTCGCGGCAGTCGGTGCAGAACACACTGGCGGAGATGGCACGCCGGATCGACGTGGCCCGGGTCTACACCCGAAACGTGGTGGAACGCCAGCTCTTGGGTGAGGTGGGCGAGACCGACCTCATTCCGCAGGTGTGCTTCGCCAAGAACACGGCCGTCGAGGCCGGCGAGTGGGTAGCCCATGCGGCCGTGCAACTGTTCGGAGGACTCGGATACATGGCCGAAAGCGAAGTCGAGCGCCAATACCGCGACATGCGCATCCTCGGGATCGGCGGTGGCACCACCGAGATACTCACCGCCCTGGCCGCCAAGACGTTGGGATACCAGTCGTGACGGTGCCCAATACTCTTCGCGCAAGCGGCTCATCGGTCCTGCACTCCACACTCGACACCCGCTCGGCCGCCTACCAAGAGGCCGCCAGCGCAATGACCGCCAAGCTCGACGAGATCGACGTCGAACTCGCCAAGGCGCTGGCCGGTGGCGGCCCCAAGTACGTCGATCGGCACCACGCCCGCGGCAAGATGACCCCGCGCGAACGCATCGAGCTGCTGCTCGACCCCGATTCGCCGTTCCTCGAACTCAGCCCGCTCGCCGCCTGGGGCAGCGAGTTCCAGGTCGGCGCCAGCCTGGTCATCGGAATCGGCGCGGTGAGCGGCGTCGAATGCCTCATCAGCGCCAACGACCCTACCGTCAAGGGTGGCACCAGCAATCCATGGACGCTGCGAAAGCAGCTGCGCGCAAACCAGATTGCATTTGAGAACCGGCTACCTTTGATCTCTCTGGTGGAGGGCGGCGGTGCCGACCTGCCGACCCAGAAGGAAGTGTTCGTCCCGGGCGGCCAGATGTTTCGGGATCTCACCCGACTCTCGGCGGCAGGCATCCCGACGGTCGCGTTGGTGTTCGGCAGCTCCACAGCCGGCAGCGCATATGTCCCAGGGATGTCCGACCACGTGGTGATGATCAAGGAACGCTCGAAGGTGTTCCTGGCCGGCCCACCGCTGGTGAAGATGGCCACCGGCGAGGAGTCCGACGACGAATCGCTCGGCGGCGCCGAAATGCACGCGCGCATTTCGGGATTGGCCGATTACTTCGCCGTCGACGAACTGGACGCGCTGCGGCTAGGCCGTCGCATCGTGTCGCGGCTGAACTGGAAGAAGCACGGTCCCCCGCCGGGGCCCGTTACCGAGCCCCTGGCCGACCCTGAAGAGCTGCTGGGCGTGGTGCCCCCCGACTTGCGCACCCCGTTCGACCCGCGCGAGGTGATCACGCGCATCGTCGACGGCTCGGAGTTCGACGAGTTCAAGCCTTTGTACGGCTCATCACTGGTCACCGGGTGGGCCCGGTTGCACGGCTATCCGCTCGGCATCCTGGCCAACGCCCGCGGTGTGCTGTTCTCCGAAGAGTCGCAGAAGGCAACGCAGTTCATCCAGCTGGCCAACCGCTCCGACACGCCACTTTTGTTCCTGCACAACACCACCGGATACATGGTCGGCAAGCAGTACGAAGAGGGCGGGATGATCAAGCACGGCTCGATGATGATCAACGCCGTGTCGAACTCGACGGTCCCACACATCTCGCTGCTGATCGGCGCGTCCTACGGCGCCGGCCATTACGGCATGTGCGGGCGCGCCTACGACCCACGGTTCCTATTCGCATGGCCCAGCGCCAAGTCCGCTGTGATGGGCGGCGCACAGCTGGCCGGTGTTATGTCAATCGTGACTCGCGCCGCCGCCGCCGCCCGGGGCCAGCAGGTCGACGAGGATGCCGACGCTGCCTTGCGGGCAGCGATTGAAACGCAGATCGAGGCCGAGTCCCTGCCCATGTTCCTGTCCGGTCGGCTCTACGACGACGGCGTCATCGACCCGCGCGACACGCGCACCGTGCTCGGAATGTGCTTGTCCGCCATTGCCAATGCCCCGATCGAAGGCACGTCGAACTTCGGCGTGTTCCGGATGTGAAGGCTCACCGATGAGCGCTTGCGCGAAGAGGAGACAACCGCGGTGATCACACGCGTACTGGTGGCCAACCGCGGCGAGATCGCGCGGCGAGTATTTGCGACGTGTCGGCGGCTCGGCCTCAGCACCGTCGCCGTCTACACCGAACCCGACACCGCCGCGCCGCATGTCGCCGAGGCCGACGCGCGAGTCCGTTTACCGGGCACCGACGGGTACCTGAACACCGCCGCGTTGATCGCCGCGGCCAAGTCAGCCGGTGCCGACGCGATCCATCCCGGTTACGGGTTCCTCTCAGAGAATGCCGATTTCGCGGCTGCCGCGCAGGAGGCTGGACTCATCTGGATAGGGCCGCCGGCGTCGGCGGTCGCCGCGATGGGTAGCAAGATCGAGGCGAAGAAGATGATGGCGGCGGCGGGTGTGCCGGTGCTCGAGGAGCTGGATCCCGACAACGTCGATGAGTCGCTCCTGCCGGTGCTGGTGAAGGCGTCAGCGGGCGGCGGCGGACGCGGGATGCGGGTGGTCACCGAATTGTCCTCGCTGGCCGCGGAAGTGGCGGCTGCCCGCCGCGAGGCGGGCTCCGCGTTCGGCGACGACACGGTGTTCTGCGAGCGCTACCTGCCGCGCGGTCACCATATCGAGGTGCAAGTTCTTGCCGACGAGCATGGCACGGTGTGGGCGATCGGGGAACGCGAATGTTCGATCCAGCGGCGCCACCAGAAGGTGATCGAGGAGGCGCCGTCACCGCTCGTCGAGCGCACACCGGGCATGCGAGACAAGCTGTTCCACGCCGCCCGCCAGGCGGCGGCGGCCATCGGCTACACCGGTGCCGGCACCGTTGAGTTCCTCGCCGACCCGGACTCTGCTGACGGCTCCTTCTACTTCCTCGAGATGAACACGCGCCTGCAGGTCGAGCATCCCGTCACCGAGTGCGTCACGGGCGCCGACCTAGTCGAGTTGCAGTTGCACGTCGCCGCGGGCGCCCGGCTGGCACCGGAACCGCCTGTCACGCAAGGCTATTCAATCGAGGCACGCCTGTACGCTGAGGACCCGGCACGGGATTGGCAGCCGCAGGCCGGCACCGTACATGCCTTCGATGTGCCCGGCGCACAGACGTCGTTCGCTGCGTTGACGCGGCCCGGTGTGCGGCTGGACTCCGGCGTCGTCGACGGCTCTGCGGTCTCGGTCCACTACGACCCGATGCTGGCGAAGGTGATCTCGTTCGCGCCCACTCGTGGCCAGGCGGCATCGTTGCTCGCCGACGCGCTGGCGCGCGCACGAGTCCACGGGGTCCGCACCAATCGCGACCTGTTGGTCAATGTCCTTCGGCACCCCGCGTTCTTGGCCGGCGAGACCGACACGGCGTTCTTCGACACCCACGGCTTGGCGGCACTGGCGGCACCGCTGGCCGACCCGGAAGCAGTGCGTTGGTCTGCGATCGCCGCGGCGCTCGCCGACGCGGCGCACAATCGCGCGAGCGCAACGGTTTTCACCGCCGTACCGTCGGGGTGGCGCAACCTGGCGTCGGGCTACCAGGTCAAGACGTACACCGACACGACGGGCGACGAGCACCGTGTGGAGTACCGGTTCGGCCGTGACGGGCTTCACCTTCGCGGCGACGAATCACTCGCTCTGGTGTCGGCCACCGCCGATCAAGTGGTGTTGACCGTCGACGACGTCGATCGGCCGTTCAGCATCGCCCGCTACGGGGACAGCGTCTACGTCGACTCACCGCTCGGCCCTGTGCAATTCACCGTCGTGCCCCGCTTCCCGGATCCGGGCTCGGCCGTCCACCCCGGCTCCCTGCTGGCACCGATGCCGGGCGCGATCAGCCGGCTCGGTGCGCAGGTCGGCGACACCGTCACCGCCGGGCAGCCCGTCGTGTGGATGGAAGCGATGAAGATGGAGCACGCCGTCACCGCACCCGCCGACGGCGTCGTCACCGAACTCGCGGTCGAGGTAGGGCAACAGGTGGAATTGGGCGCCGTGCTGGCGCGGGTGGAGCCCACCCTGGGGGCTGGAGCGGTGGGGGCGACCCCCACCCGCTTGCGGGGGACGACCCGGGGAATGACTGAAGGAGGTTCAGCAGCATGACAGAAACGAGCTTCATCGAGAGCGAGGAACGGCAGGCGCTGCGCAAGTCGGTCGCCGCTTTCGCCGCCAACTACGGCCAGGAGTACTACCTGAAAAAGGCGCGCGCGCAGCAGTACACCGAGGAACTGTGGCGCGAGGCCGGCAAGCTGGGCTTCCTCGGGGTGAACCTGCCCGAGGAGTTTGGCGGCGGCGGAGCCGGCATGTACGAACTCTCGCTCGTCATGGAGGAGATGGCTGCCCAGGGGTGCGCGCTGCTTTTGATGGTGGTGTCGCCTGCCATCAACGGCACGATCATCGCCAAGTTCGGCACCGACGAGCAGAAGCAGCGCTGGCTGCCAGGCATTGCCGACGGGTCGATCACCATGGCGTTCGCAATCACCGAGCCCGATGCCGGATCGAACTCGCACCGCATCACCACCACTGCCCGCCGCGACGGCAGCGACTGGATCCTGTCCGGGCAGAAGGTCTTCATCTCCGGTGTCGACCAGGCGCAGGCGGTGCTCGTGGTCGGCCGCACCTTCCAATCCAGCTCAGGGGCCAAGTCCGAATCGCTCCGCCCAGCGCTGTTCGTGGTGCCCACCGACACACCAGGTTTCACCTACACCCCGATTGACATGGAGCTGATCAGCCCGGACCGGCAGTTCCAGGTGTTCATCGACGAGGTGCGGCTGCCCGCCGACGCGCTGGTCGGCTCGGAGGACGCCGCGATCGCGCAACTGTTCGCCGGCCTCAACCCGGAGCGCATCATGGGCGCGGCCAGCTCCGTGGGAATGGGCCGGTTCGCGATCGAGCGGGCCGTCGACTACGTCAAGACCCGTCAGGTGTGGAAGACGCCGATCGGCGCACACCAGGGCATCGCACATCCGTTGGCGCAGAACTACATTGAGGTTGAGCTCGCCAAACTGATGATGCAGAAGGCGGCGACGCTGTATGACAGCGGCGACGACGCCGGCGCGGGCGAGGCGGCCAACATCGCCAAGTACGCGGCGGCTGAAGCGTCGGCGCGTGCGGTCGACCAGGCCATTCAGTCGCTCGGCGGGAACGGCCTCACCAAGGAGTACGGCATCGCCTCCGCGCTCACCATGTCGAGGTTGTCGCGGATCGCGCCCGTCAGCCGGGAGATGGTGCTCAACTTCGTCGCCCAGACCTCACTCGGTCTGCCGCGGTCGTACTGATGACCGCACTGGTCGACGTACTGGGTCGACGGGGCTACCGCTCGGATCACCCTGGACTCGCCGCAAAACCGCAACGCGCTGTCGTCGACGCTGGTCGAGCAACTGCACCAAGCCTTCGGCGACGCGGCCGCGAACCCTGAGGTGCGGGCAGTGGTGCTCGGCCACACCGGCGGCACCTTCTGCGCGGGCGCCGACCTCTCGGAGGCGTCATCGGGCGATGCATTCGAAGGCGCAGCCGACCGGTCACGCGAACTCACTCGGCTGCTGCGCGCGATCCTCGAGCTGCCGCTGCCCGTGGTCGGCGCCGATCGACGGCCACGTGCGGGCCGGCGGGCTTCGGACTCGTCGGCGCGTGCGACATCGTGGTCGCCGGGCGCAACAGCACCTTCGCGCTCACCGAGGCGCGTCTCGGCGTCGCACCGGCGATCATCTCGCTGACGCTGCTGCCGAAGATGACCGCCCGCGTCCGTCGGCAGGTATTTCGTCACGGGCGAAAAGTTCGGCGCCGAGGAGGCCGAGGCGATCGGGCTGGTCACCATCGCCGCCGACGACGTCGCCCGCCGCGGTCGACAAGATCACCGCCGAACTCGGCCGGGGCTCGCCGCAGGGCCTGGCGCATCGAAGGCGCTGACTACCGGCCGCGATCCTGGCGGACTTCGACCGCCGCGCCGAAGATCTCAGTGCGCAGTCGGCGCGGCTGTTTCTCTCCGACGAGGCCCGCGAAGGCATGCTGGCGTTCTTCCAGAAGCGGCCGCCGAGTTGGGCCGCTGATAAATGACCCGCGAGCTGCTGGTCACCGGTGCCACCGGCACGTTGGGTCGTCAGGTGGTACCGAAAGCGGCGGAAGCCGGCCACCGTGTTCGTGCGCTGAGCCGGCATGAGCATCGCAACGACGACGTACGCTGGCACGTCGGAGACTTGCTGACCGGTGCCGGCCTGGCCGACGCCCTGGAGGGCGTGGATGTGGTCGTGCACTGCGCGACGCAAGCCACCGGCGGCAAGGATGTGTTGTCGACTGAAAACCTGGTGACCGCCGCCCGTAAAGCGGGCGTGTCGCATGTCGTGTACATCTCGATCGTCGGCGTGGACCGCATCCCGCTGCCTTACTACAAGACCAAGTTGCGGGCGGAGGAACGGCTCGCTGCCTGCCAGGTACGTCATACGATCCTGCGGGCCACGCAGTTTCACGACCTGATTGCGGCGATGTTCTCGGCGCAGCGGTTTTCGCCCGTGCTGTGCGCGCTGCGAATGGACTTCCAGCCGATCGACACCCACGACGTCGCCGAACAACTTGTCCAATTGGCGGGCGCAGAGCCCGTCGGCCGCGCTCCCGACATCGGCGGACCAGAAGTCCGCAGCCATGCCGATCTGGCCCGCGCATTCGGGGCATCACGCGAGCGCCGGCGACCGGTGGTGGCGATCGGTGTTCCGGGCCGGATAGCCGCGGCCTACCGCGCCGGCAACCACCTCGCGCCTGGCAATCCCGCCGGGCGGATCACATTCGAGGAATACCTGGCGCAGAAGCGCGACGGCCGCCCGTGACCGGACTGTTCGGGGCAAAACGCGATGGTTCCCTGTCCACCGCCACGGCTTCGTCGTAGGCTCGGCACTGATGACCAGCGATATGCCTCGGCGAAACGCGCCGCTGGGGGCCGACGACACCGACCGCATGCAGCTCGCACAGTTGCTGTCCGAGGCCGCCTCGTCCGGCCGGCTCCAGATGACCGAGTACGAGGCCCGGCTGGCGAAGGTGTACGCCGCGAAAACCTACGACGAGCTGGACCGGCTCAGCTACGACCTGCCCGGGGCGTCGATGCGTAGGCGTCCGGGCGACGTGTGTCATCCAGCGCCGTCGACGTTGCTGATGGCGATCATGAGCGGCTTCGAGCGCCGGGGCCGGTGGAACGTGCCAAGGCGCTTGACCACATTTGCGCTGTGCGGCGGCGGCGTGGTCGACCTCCGGTACGCGGACTTCACTTCCCCTGAGGTGGAGATCCGCTCCTATTCGATCATGGGCGGGCAGACGATCGTGGTTCCGCCGGAGATAAACGTCGACGTCCAAGGCCACGGCGTGATGGGTGTCTTCGACCGCAGCGGCGAAGGCAGGGGAACGCCCGGTGCGCCCCATGTGGTGGTTCGCGGCTTCTCCTTTTGGGGCAGCGTCGGCGTGAAACGCAGGCAACGCAAGCACTCCCAGTAGGTACGAGTCGCGCCGGTCAGCGGCGCCGTGACCGCAGGTAGTCACCGACCACCGCCGCACCCAGGCCGTCCAGATCCGGTACCACAACTCGGCCTTGCACCCGGCGGGCGACCTGGTCGATGAACCGCGCCAGTCCCGGATCGTTGCCGAGCCGGAATATGGTGACCTGCGCCCCGAGGCGCGCGACGTCGTCGAATCCGCGCACGGTGTGGGCGATGGTCCTCGGATGCGGCGGGTAGTCAAAAAACACCGGCGCCGGGTCGTCGCCGTGGCCCAACTCGCCTTCCAGGTGCGCGGTGGGCTCACCGTCGGTGACGACCAGGACGACCGGCTGCGCGCTGGGGTGCCGGCGCAGGTGGCGGCCGGCTAACGCCAACGCGTGGTGCAGGTTGGTGCCCTGCTCGTAAACCCCTTCGAGGCCGGTGAGTTCGGCGGCGCTCATTGTGCGGGCATAGCGCCCGAACGCGATGATCTGCAGAGCGTCGGCCCGGAACCTGGTGGTTACCAGGTGATTCAACGCCAGCGCGGTGCGCTTCATCGGCAGCCAGCGATTCTCCATCACCATCGAGAACGACGTATCGACGAGCAGAGCGACCGCGGCCTGGCTGCGAGTCTCGGTCTCCGACACCTCGACGTCGTCGACGGTGATCCGAATCCGCCCGTCGGACATCGCAAAACCGGTACCCGCGCGGCGCAGCACCGCGTTGGTCAAGGTCCGTGTCACGTTCCACGGTTCGGTGTCACCGAACTGCCATGGTCGCGTCCCGCCGGTGAGTTCGCCTGCGGCACCGGCGCGCTGCGTCTCGCGTTCGCCGCGCCGACCCGAAAGCTGCTGCACGACGTCCCGCAGCGCCGTTGTCCCCAACTGGCGCATGGCTTTCGGCGACAGCCGCCACCGCCCGTCGGCGCCGCGATCCAGGAAACCCTGGTTCAACAACGCGCGCTCCAGTTCAGCAAGCGTGCGCGCGTCCACCGCCGCTTCGTCCCCGAGCTGGCGGGCCAGCATGTCTAAGTCGACGTCCTCCATCGTGGCACCGGCATAGCTCTGCGAGAGAGCTTCGGCCAGCTGCTCCAGCTCCGCGATGTCGGCCAGCGCCTGCGTGCCCTCCCCCATACCCATCGGATCGTCTCCGGAAAACCGCGATGAGCCAGTCCAGTCTTCGCCGGGGCGAGCGGCCTGCAGGTGCGAGTCGAGCCGGTTGAGCGCCTGCTGCAGCGCAGGTGAACCAAAAGCCTGCTGCGCCAATGCATCCAACTCGGCACGCTGCTCGGCGGACAGGCTGTTGCGGAAGCGCTGTGCGGCCGCCGCGCGCTTGGCCAACGAATCCAGCAGCTCCTCGACATTGCGCGGGTTCTCGGGGAAGAACTCGCCGTGCCTGGCCATGAAGTTGTCAAAATCCTGCTGCGTGTCCTCGCCGCGGGCATGTTTGTCGAGCAGGTCGTTGAGGTCGTCGAGCATCTCGTTGACGCGCTGGCGGTCCTCGTCGGTGGCGTTTTCCAGCGCCTGCTTCATCCCGGCGAAGCGCTGGTCGAGCATCTCACGGCCGAGCAGATCCTTGATCTGCTCGTAGCGTTCGCGAGCCTCGCCGCTGCGCCACTGGTAGTCGGCCAACTCCTGCACCGCTTTGGCCGGCGACGGCGGCAGGGACTCGAGCTGCAACTCCGAGAAACGCGCATCGTCGTCGAGCGCGCGGGCCAACTCTTTGCGCTCGGCCAGCACCGCCTCGTCAAGGAGCCGCTTGACCTCCTGGAGAGTGCCGTCAAGATTGTTGCGCGACAAAAGTTCTCGACGTCTTCGATTCGCCTCGGCGGCCAGCCGGTCGGCGCCGCGCAGATCCCTTGACCCGCGCCGCAAAAACTCCGACAGCGCCCGCCGCGGCGAGCTGCCCTCCATCACGTCGCGGCCGATGTGCTCGAGCGCGTCGCGCAGATCCACCGGCGGTGCCAACGGATCGGGACCGCCGGTGTAGGCGGAGTATCGGGAGGCTCGGCCATGCCCTCGTCCAGGCCATTTAGCCATACACGGTCTCCCCGTCCTCGGTGACCTTGTCGATGCGCTTGGCCAAATACAATGCCTCCAAAGCTAATTCGATAGCGGCAGCCCGCTGTCCATCGGAGGTGGCGCCCAATCGCCGTTGGATCTCGGCGACCGCCGGAACTTCGGGCAGCGCCGCCAGGACTTCCCGCGCCGACACCCGCTCGCCGGTGGTGACCGGCGACCCGTGCTCCACCGCGGTGACGATGGGCCCGACGTCGATCCCGCCGAGCAGCTTCTGCGCGGTGTCCGCGGTGGCCCGCCGCAGCAGGTGCTCAAGCACCGCCTGCTCGCGGCCCTCCTCGCCGGACTCGAACTCGAGCTTGCCCCGCAGCACGTCGATCACCGTGCCCATGTCCACGACTCGGGCGACCGGATCGCGCTCGCCCAGCACAGCCGCGCGATGCCGCGCCGACGCGGCGATGGTCTCGGCGGCGGCGATCGCGAACCGCGCGGACACTCCCGAGCGCTGGTCGATGGACCGGGACTCCCGCAGGTAGCGGGCGAAGCGGGCGAGAATCTGCAGCAGGTAGTCCGGGACGTCGGCCGACAGGTGCGCCTCTTGGCTGATCACCCCCACCTCGGCGGCCAGTTCGAGGGGGTAGTGCGTGCGGATCTCGGCGCCGAACCGATCCTTCAGCGGCGTGATGATGCGGCCGCGATTGGTGTAGTCCTCGGGGTTGGCGCTCGCGACGACCAGCACGTCGAGCGGCAGACGCAGCGTGTAGCCGCGAATCTGGATGTCGCGCTCCTCCATCACGTTGAGCATCGCGACCTGGATCCGCTCGGCGAGGTCCGGCAGCTCGTTGACGGCGACGATGCCACGGTGCGACCGCGGGATCAGTCCGTAGGCGATGGTTTCCGGGTCGCCGAGGCTGCGACCCTCGGCCACCTTCACCGGGTCGATGTCGCCGACCAGGTCGGCGACGCTGGTGTCGGGCGTGGCGAGCTTCTCGGCGTAGCGCTCGCTGCGGTGCTTCCACGCGATCGGCAGATCGTCACCCTGTTGGGCGGCCCGACGGATCGACTCGGGCGTGATCGGCCGGTAGGGGTGCTCGCCGATCTCGGCGCCGGCGATCACCGGCGTCCACTCGTCGAGCAGCCCCTGCAGCGCCCGCAGCAGGCGGGTCTTGCCCTGCCCGCGTTCGCCGAGCAGAACGAAGTCATGACCGGCGATCAAAGCCCGCTCCAGCTGGGGCAGGACGGTGTCGTCGAATCCGAGGATGCCCGGCCAGACATCGTCGCCCTCGGCCAGAGCCACCAGCAGGTTCTCGCGGATCTCCTGCTTCACACCGCGCTCGCGATGGCCCGACTCGCGCAGCTCGCCGACAGTCCGAGGGAGGTCAGTGGGTTGGGTCACCACTCCACGCTACGACTGCTGTCGAGCGACGGCAGTGCGTCTCCCGCATCGCCGACGTGTCGCGTGCGCGGAACCGGTGCAGATGGCGGATCAGTGCGCGAAGTGCCGCGCCCCGGTCGCATAGAGAGTGACGCCGGCCTCGGCGGCAGCGGCGGTCACGATGTCGTCGCGCACCGACCCGCCCGGATGCACGATCGCCTTCACGCCCGCGACCGCCAGCGTCTGCAAGCCATCGGGGAACGGGAAGAACGCGTCGGATGCGGCGACCGCGCCGTCGACCCGTGTCCCGCCGCGTTCGACCGCCAGCCGCGCCGCGTCGACGCGGTTGACCTGACCCATTCCCATGCCGACGGTCGCGCCGTCCTTGGCGACGACGATCGCGTTCGACTTCACCGCCCGGCAGCTGCGCCACGCGAACTTCAGGTCGGCCAGCGTGCCGGGATCGGCCGGCTCACCAGCCGCCAACGCCCAGTTGGCCGGGTCGTCGCCGACCGCGTCCAGTGCGTCGTGCTCCTGAAGCAGCAGCCCACCGCTGACCTGCCGCAGCTGTACGCCGCCGTTCATCGGTTCGGACGCCAGCAGCACGCGAATGTTCTTCTTGCGGGCCAACACTTCCACGGCACCGTCGGCATAGGCGGGCGCGATGATGACCTCGGTGAAGATCTCGGCGACTGCCTCGGCCATCTCCAGGCTGACCTCGGTGTTGGCGGCGATAACACCGCCGAATGCGCTTGTGGGGTCGCACTCGTGGGCCTTGCGGTGTGCCTCGGCGACCGATGTCGACGATATCGCGATGCCGCATGGGTTGGCGTGCTTGATGATCGCCACGCAGATCTCCTCGTGGTCGAACGCTGCGCGCCACGCCGCATCGGCATCGGTGAAGTTGTTGTACGACATCTCTTTTCCGTGCAGCTGCTCGGCCTGCGCCAAGCCTGGCCACGCGCCGTCGTCGAGATAAAGCGCTGCCCGCTGGTGCGGGTTCTCCCCGTACCGCAGCATCGTGCCGAGACGCCAGGTGCCCGCGAACCAGGAAGGTAAGGACGGCGGCGCATGGTCATCTTGGGGCGCCAGCGTCGACTCCATCCACTTGGCCACCGCGACGTCGTACTCTGCGGTATGCCGGAACGCCAACGCCGCCAACTTCTTTCGCTCGTCATACGTGAAGCCGCCGGCGTGCACCGCGGCCAGCGCGCCGTCGTAACCGAGCGGCTCCACGACGACAGCGACGCTGGGATGGTTCTTCGCGGCGGCACGCACCATCGACGGCCCTCCGATGTCGATCTGCTCGACGCACTCGTCGATGCTGGCCCCCGACGCCACCGTCTCGGCGAACGGGTACAAGTTCACCACCACCAACTCGAACGGCGTGACACCCAGCCGCTCGAGGGCGGTCATGTGCTCCGGCTTTCGGGTGTCGGCGAGCAGCGCCGCGTGCACCATCGGGTGCAGCGTCTTCACCCGCCCGTCCAGCACCTCCGGGAAGCCCGTGACGAACTCCACCGGTGTAACTGGAATACCTTTGTCTGCAATTCTTTTCGCGGTTGAGCCGGTGGAGACGATTTCCACGCCGGCTTCGTGCAGTCCCTGCGCGAGCTCGACCAGGCCCGCCTTGTCGTAGACGCTGATCAACGCGCGCTTGATGGGTTTGCGTCCGTGATAGCCGCTCATCCGATGGTCGCCTTTCGTCCGTCCCACGTCACGCCACGGGTCGCGAACGCTGCCAAAACGTCTGCCAGTAATCGTCTTTCGACGACCTTGATGCGTTCATGGAGGGTGGCCTCGTCGTCGCCCTCGAGCACAGGCACCACCTCCTGGGCGAGGATGGGTCCGGTGTCCATGCCGGCATCGACGAGATGCACCGTGCAGCCGGTGACCTTGACCCCGTAGGCCAGGGACTCCGGGACGGCGTGGGGGCCCGGAAATGCCGGTAGCAGCGCGGGGTGAGTGTTCACCACCCGGCCCGGGAACCGTGAAAGAAACTGCGGCCCCAGCATTTTCATGAAGCCGGCGGAGACGACGAGGTCGGGCTGGTGCGCTGCGGTGGCTTCGGTAAAAGCGGTGTCCCATTCGGCGCGGCCGGAATAATCGCCCAACCGGACGCAATAGACCGGGATCCCGGCGCTGGTGGCGACGTCGGCCGCGCGACAGTCCCGGTCGACGCCGACGGCCACCACCCGGCCGGGATAGTCACCTTGGGCCGCGTCGATCAAGGCGGCGAGCAGAGAGCCGGTGCCTGAGGCCAACACCACCAGCCGCGCCGGCGCGGTGGGGGGCACACGGAGTAACTCCCCGGGTCGCTGCGCTCCTGCCCGCCGGTGCACGCTGGTCACCCTAGTCATCAGTTTGGGCATCGGCAGACGACGGCGGTTCCTCGGCGGAGTCCGCGCTCAGATCCTCCCCCGCAAGCGGGTGGGGTCCCCGCTTCGCAGGGGAGTGCCCCCACTCCGCAGCCACCTCGTCCACCGCCGTCGGCACAGGACGGCGCCGCGCCGTCCAGACGATTCCACCGGACATCCCCACGGTCATCGCGCCCACGCCGGCGAACCACAAGAAAACCGCCGGCCCGAAGGTCGCCTGGTCTACACCGACGTCGCCGAAGTTGCCCAGCCGACCGCCGGCGGCGTATCCGAAGAGCACCATCACCACAGCCGCCACCAAGGCGGCGACCAGCAATTTCGCGATCGCCGGGACAGGCGGCAGCGGCCGTCGGGCACACTGCTGGCCGAGCACCACCCCGGACGCCGCCGCCACGATCAGCAACGCCACCCACACCGGTCCCAACGGCGGGGTCGGCGCGGCGGCGAGCACCGGAAGGGCGGGGATGTCGCCGCCGAAGACTGTGAACGAGCTGAAGGTGGCCACGCCGACGTTCACGCTCGATCCCACGGCCACGGCCGAGGCGCCGACGATGACGTTCGGGATATAGAGCACCGACAACGCCGTCAGACTGAGCTGGCCGAACGCCGAGTCGGTGATCGAGTACAGCTCATGCATCGTGGCCCAGTGCACGACCAGCGAGCCGGCAGTGATGACACCGGACAGCCCGAACAGCGCGAGCACCCCCGCCGCGGCGGCGCGTAGCGAATCACCCAGCCACGCGGGCAGCGGCGATGCAGCCAGGAGCCGGCGGCCGACCTGCGTTCCCACCCCGATCGTCGCGCCGATGCCGTGCACGGCAAGCACTCCACCGAAGGCCCGCAACGCGTTTGGCGTTTGCAGCTCGGTGAACACCGAGGCGGCGTCGTGGATCACCGCCAGGGCGATCGCCGCGATCAGAAGCGGCCCGCCCAGCGCCGAGGCGACGATCCAGCGGGTCACAAACCAGGAGCCCCGCGGCGGAGTCGCGCGGGCCGTGGTACGGGCGGTGCCCCAGATCATCGCGAGCACCGGCAACAGCGGCATCACCGCCAGCTCCCGCCCGCCGATGGTCACCGGGACTTGGTGCACGCCGAGCCAGATGCTCGCGATTGCCCCGAAGGCGCCGGTCATGTCGCTGTTGGCGGCGACCAGCTGGATCAGCACGACCGCCGCGATGATCAGCAGCGCAACCAGAGACGGGCCAAAGGCAACCGTGAGCAGGTCCCGTGCCTGGCGTGTTTCTGCCGCCCGGTTGCGGTCCACCACCGTCAGCGCAGAGTCCTCTCGTTACGACGGAGGAGGCGACGGCGGCGAGGACGGCGGTTGTTGCGGCGGCGGCGGTGGCGGTGGCGGTGGCTCCGAACCCGAACTCGAACCCGAATCCTGATCCTGCGAGCCGCCGAACTGCTGCGGCGGCGCACCGGTGCTAATTCCCCGGTCGCTACGCTCCTGCCCTCCGGACTCTCGGACACCGAACTGCTGCGTGGCACCCGACTCGCGCGTCGAGAACTGCTGTGTGGGGCCCGACTCGTGCGAACCGCCCGCTTGCGACCCCGAGCCCGAGCGCTTGGCTGGGCGGCTGACCGTACGTGGGGAAGCCTGTGGGAGGAGTCCGCGGCCCGGCATGCTGGCCGCTCGCGGCATAGCCACCGGTCGACGGACCCGACGTGTATCCGCCGCCGTACTGGGGATAACCGGAATGCTGGCCGCTGTGCTGCGGTTGCGGCGAACTGAGCTGGTGCCCCACGTGCTGCTGAGGCGGCTGGCCGTAGTACCCGCCGCCGTACTGCTGTGGGTACTGGTCGTACTTCGGCTTGGGTGCCGGTGGGCTGACGACGCCGGACTCCAACAGCAGCGCACCAATCGACGACAGCGCCTGTAGCCCGCCGACGATCACGATTGCGATCAACGCCCAACCGGCCACATCCGCGTTGGTGATCAACTCCAAGATCGCGATCAGGAACCCGGTCAGCGCGATGACGCAGACCAGACCGGTGTAGCTGCGCTGCTTGGGCAGCACCGCGACCGCGGCCAGGAACCCGGCGAACAGCAGCGCCACGACGGCGAAGTTCGCGGTGAAGCCGACAATTCGAAATTCCGAGTATTCACTGTCTCCGTACACCGGCCCGAAGCTGAGCAGATAGCCGACCAGCCCGAGGACCAATACGGCACCGAGCAGGTATGTCGGCAGGCTGCTCGGACCTTCGTCGGTCTTGGGCGCCTGCGTCGCCGGAGTTGGGGAGCTTTGTTGCTGCGAAGGCGGGTAGCCCTGCCCGCCGGTTGAGTAAGTCATAACCTCTCCTGTGCATCGGGCGCTGGATCGGCGCAGCGCGGCGAACCAGGCCGGTTCGGGAACCACGCTAGCGCAATGACCTTAGGCCGGCACTCATCGCACGCCGGTGTGCCTGTAACCACGATCGGCGTGACCGCGGTGTACGCGCCCATCATCGGGCTGTGGCATCGCCCGACGGCAGCCGCCTTGCACCCGCGTACTGGAACACGTTCTAATTCGGAGATGGAATACGGGCTCGTTCTGTTCACCAGCGACCGGGGCATCGCGCCCGCAGCCGCCGCCAAGCTCGCCGAAGAGCACGGCTTTCACACCTTCTACGTGCCCGAGCACACCCACATCCCCATCAAGCGTGAGGCCGCTCACCCGTCGACGGGCGACGCTTCGCTGCCCGATGACCGATACATGCGCACGCTGGACCCCTGGGTGAGCCTCGGCGCGGCGTCGGCCGTCACCTCCCGGATCCGGTTGGCGACGGCCGTCGCGTTGCCGGTGGAACACGACCCCATCACGCTGGCCAAGACGATCGCGAGCCTGGACCACCTGTCCGGCGGCCGCGTCAGGCTCGGGGTTGGGTTCGGCTGGAATACCGACGAAATGGCCGACCACGGCGTGCCACCCGGGCGGCGCCGCACGATGCTGCGGGAGTACGTGGAGGCGATGCGCGCGCTGTGGACCGACGAAGAAGCGCAGTACGACGGCGAGTTTGTGACGTTCGGCCCGAGCTGGGCGTGGCCGAAGCCGGTGCAGCCACACATCCCCGTCCTCGTGGGCGCGGCCGGGAACGAGAAGAACTTCAAGTGGATCGCACGCAGCGCCGACGGCTGGATCACGACCCCGCGTGATCACGAGATCGAGGAGCCGATCCGGGTGCTGCAGAGCATCTGGACGGACGCGGGTCGTGAGGGAGCCCCGCACATCGTTGCGCTGGACCTCAAACCGGTGCCCGAGCGGCTGGCCCGGTGGGCGGAGCTGGGCGTCACCGAGGTGCTCTACGGGCTACCCGACCGCTCCGAGGACGAGGTCCGCGGGTACGTCGAGCGGCTTGCCGGGAAACTCGCCGCCCTGGTCTAGCCCGTCTCTCTGCGCCCGCTAGAGGCTCTTGAGAATCTCGCGGGCCAGCGCCGCCGTCTCCGACGGTGTCTTGCCGACCTTGACGCCGGCGGCCTCCAGCGCCTCCTTCTTCGCCTGCGCCGTGCCCGACGAACCCGACACGATGGCGCCCGCGTGGCCCATCGTCTTGCCCTCGGGCGCGGTAAACCCGGCGACGTAACCGACAACCGGCTTGGACACGTTGTCCTTGATGTAGTCGGCCGCGCGTTCCTCGGCGTCACCGCCGATCTCGCCGATCATCACGATGATCTTGGTATCGGGATCCTTCTCGAACGCCTCGATCGCGTCGATGTGGGTGGTGCCGATCACGGGGTCGCCGCCGATGCCGATCGCGGTGGAGACGCCAAAGTCACGCACCTCGAACATCATCTGGTAGGTCAGCGTGCCTGATTTCGACACCAATCCGATCGGGCCAGGCCCGGTGATGTTGGCGGGTGTGATGCCGGCCAGCGCCTGGCCGGGTGAGATGATGCCGGGGCAGTTGGGGCCGATGATGCGGGTTTTCCTGCCCTGCTGGACGTTGTAGGCCCAGGCGTACGTGCTGTCCTGCACCGGAATGCCTTCGGTGATGACGACGAGCAGCGGAATCTCGGCGTCGACCGCCTCGATGATCGCGTCCTTGGCGAACCTCGGCGGCACGAACCCCACCGAGACATCGGCGCCGGTCTCCTTCATCGCCTCTGCGACAGACCCGAACACCGGCAGCTCCACGTCGTTGTCATCGGCGTCTTTGTGGCTGACGGTGGTGCCGGCCTTGCGCGCATTGACCCCACCGACCAGCTGGGTACCTGCCTTCAACATCCGCGCGGTGTGAAGGCTGGCCTCCCTACCGGTGATGCCCTGGACGACGACCTTCGAGTCTTTGTTGAGGAAAATAGCCATGAGTCATCGGTTCCTTTGAATCTCAGTGAATCTCAGGCGTTCGCCAGTTCGGCGGCCTTGTCGGCTGCTTCGTCCATCGTCGCGATCTCGGTCACCAGGGGGTGGTCTGCCTCGGCAAGGATGCGGCGACCCTCGTCGACGTTGTTGCCGTCGATGCGCACCACCAACGGTTTGGTGGCGGCGTCGCCGAGGATCTCCAGCGCTTTCACGATTCCGTTGGCCACCTCGTCACAGGCGGTGATGCCGCCGAACACGTTGACGAACACGCTCTTGACCTGCTCGTCGCCCAGGATCACGTCGAGCCCGGCCGCCATCACCTCCGCGGACGCGCCGCCGCCGATGTCAAGGAAGTTCGCCGGCTTGACCCCGCCGTGCCTTTCGCCGGCGTAGGCCACCACGTCGAGCGTCGACATCACCAGCCCGGCGCCGTTGCCGATGATCCCGACCTCCCCGTCGAGCTTGACGTAGTTGAGGTCGTGCTCCTTGGCCTTCAACTCCAACGGATCGGTGGCGTCCCGGTCCTCGAACTCCGCGTGGTCGGGTTGGCGGAAGTCGGCGTTGGCGTCCAGCGTGATTTTCGCGTCCAACGCGAGGATCTGGTCATCCGGCGTGCGCACCAGCGGGTTGACCTCGACCAGGGTGGCGTCTTCGTTGACGAACAGCTCCCACAGCTTGGCGATCGTCACCGCGGCCGAGTCGAGCACTTCCTCCGGCAGGTGGCCCTGCTCCGCGATGGACCGGGCAAACGCCTGATCCACCCCCTTCACCGCGTCGACCGGCACCTTCGCCAGCCGCTCGGGCTTGGTTCTCGCGACCTCCTCGATCTCTATACCGCCCTCCACGGAGCACATCGCGAGGTAGCTGCGGTTTGCCCGGTCGAGCAGAATGGAGAAGTAGTACTCCTCGGCGATGTCGCTGGCCTCCGACACCAGCAGCTTCTTGACGATGTGGCCCTTGATGTCCAGACCCAGGATGTTCTGCGCGTGCGTGTATGCCTCGTCGGGGTTAGCGGCGTACTTCACGCCGCCCGCTTTGCCGCGACCGCCCGTCTTCACCTGCGCCTTGACCATCACCGGCCGGCCGATCTCCTCGGCGATCGCACGGGCACCGTCGGCGGAGTCGGTCACGCGGCCGGGAGTGGAGGGAACGTTGTGCTTGGCGAACAGCTCTTTCGCCTGGTATTCGAAGAGATCCATCGGCTCACTGTCTGTCGGCGTTGACCTCGGCATGAGACTTGCAAAAACCGCTCGGGGGAACTTTATCGGTCCCTTCGCAAGCCGTACGTACCGCATGCCCCCAGGCTGGGCGGGAAAGGTGATTCATTTCACAATCTGAGCGATATTTCGCATTCCAATTTGCCTCGGTCGTGAGCTTTGGTTACTTTCCTCGGAGCCGAATAACGTTTAGGTCACGACACGTAAGGGTTCCCCGGGTTGGCGAAGCACCGTTTGTCTCGATCTTCCAAGGTCAAGACGAACCCCCTCCGCCGCCGGGTCGATCCCTCGGCTGCGCCGTCGACCACCGAAGTCACCGACATCATCGCGTTCGATGAGTTCGGCAGCCTCGATGACCTGGACTTTCGGGACAACGCCGCGTTCGATAACGAAGTTCAGGTGCTGCTCGCCCCCGGGCTGGACGACCTGTGCGACGCCGACGACATCTCCCCGGTTCGGTTGGCGGCGCCGACCGAGTTTCGCCGCCGCGGGAAGCACCACGCGCCGAGCACCACCAGCGCCGTCAAGGGCCGGCTGCTGATCGCGGCGATGGCCACGGGTGCCGCCGCTGCGGCCGCGCATTCCGCGGTCAACAATGCCGACACCCAGTCAAACCCGGCCGTCCTGGCTTCCGACCAGTCGCCCATCGGCGGCGCCGCGATCGAAAAGTTCAGCGGCGGTGTGCAATTGGTGACGGTAACCCCGGCCGCGAAGGCCGCCCTGCACCAAGAGGAGCTGGCCAACGGTATGGCGTTCGCCCAAGATCGGGCCGAGCGTGAGGCACGACTGCAGCGGCCGCTGTTCGTGATGCCCGCGCGGGGCATCCCGACCTCCGGGTTCGGCTTCCGTTGGGGCGCATTGCACGGCGGCATCGACGTGGCAAACTCGATCGGCACACCGATACGCGCGGTCTCCGACGGCATCGTCATCGAGGCGGGGCCGTACGGCGGGTACGGCAATATGGTCAAGTTGCGGCATTCCGACGGGACCGTCACGTTGTACGGCCACCTCAACAGCATCAGTGTCAGCGTCGGCGAGCGCGTGTATGCCGGCGATCCAATTGCGACGATGGGGAACACCGGCAACTCCACCGGGCCCCACTTGCATTTCGAAGTGCATCTGAACGGTTCCAACCGCATCAACCCCGTGCCGTGGCTCGCCCAGCGGGGCATCAGCATGGGCGGCTTCACCGGCTAACCGTTGTCCTCCGTCGACGGCCCCAACGGCGAACCGCCCGCAGAACCCCTGCGCAGCCGACAAGAACCCACCGAGCACCCGCCGCCCCCCGAGCCGGACCCGGAGAAAACCGGCATCATCCGTCGAACCCCGACGGGGCCGATTCCCCAACCGCTGAGCGACGACACCCGCACCAGCATCATCCGTCGAGCACCCGCCGGCCTCGACGGCACCGACGAACCACCAACCGGAATCATCCGGCAGCCGCCGCGTCGCATCGCCGGGAGTCCGCAGACGCCGCCCAGCACCACCGCGGTGGCCGCGTCAGCGGTCAGCATCGTGAGCGGCTGGGCCACGGCCGTCGTCGCCACGGACCTGATGACGGCCTGGTGGCATTCCGACCGGCTGTTTTGCCTGGGCCTCGGGTTCTTGGCCGCGGTGTTTGCCGCGAGCACCATCGCCGGTGTGGTCGGCATACTGCTGCGCCGGCGCGTCGGCGTCTACCTCACCCTGGTGGCCGCGGTCCTGGCGTTGCTGATCTTCGTGGGCATCTTCGTCGCCGGGGCGCAGCTGGCCGGCGTGGTTCGCGCCATCCCGGTGTTGCCGGTGGCGACGATCGCCCTGGCCGTTGCGCCGGCGACCTGGCGCTGGACGAAGTAGCGTTACAGCTTCTGCAGCGGCGCGTGGTTGTGCATCAGCTTCACCCGGCCGGCGCTGCCGAAGTCGATCAGGGACATCGCCGACTCGCCGACGCCGGACACCTCCTCGACACGGCCCAACCCGTACTTGTCGTGGGTCACCCTGTCCCCCGGCTCCAACACCAGCAGTGGGCGCTTGCCGGCCGCACTTCGTGCGGGCGTATTTGAAGGTGCTGGCCGCGAATGGCCGAACCGGCCGGCGCCGCTGACCGGCGCACTGGGCCGGGGCGTGGAGTCGGTGCGCCGCCAGTCGATGAGGTGCTGGGGGATCTCCCGCAGGAACCGTGACTCCGGGTTCAGCATCGGCTGGCCCCACGACGACCGGACCTTGGCGCGGGTCAGATAGAGCCGTTGGCGGGCGCGAGTGATGCCTACGTAGGCCAAGCGCCGCTCCTCGGACAACTCGCCCGCGTCGCCGAGCGCCCGCATGTGCGGGAACATGCCGTCCTCCCAGCCGGTCACGAACACGACGGGGAATTCCAGCCCCTTGGCGGTGTGCAAGGTCATCAACGTGACGACGCCGGACCCGTGCTCGGGCAGGTCGTCGGCGTCGGCGACCAGCGAAACCCGCTCCAGGAAGTCGGCGAGCAACGACGTGTCCGGGACGTCTTCGTCGGTTTCCTCGAGTGCGGCGGCGTTGGCCCGGTCCATGCTGAATTCGTGTGCAACACTGACCAATTCGTTGAGGTTGTCCAGGCGTGCCAGGTCCTGCGGGTCGCTGGACGCCTCGAGTTCGGCACGGTAGCCGGTGCGGTTCAGCACCGCCTCGACAAGGTCGCCGAGGTCCCCTTGAGACGAGTCGAGGCGAGACCGCAGGTCGTCGAGGAGTTCGACGAATCCGGCGATCGCCTTCTCGGCTCGGGTGTTGAGCATCGGCACCTTGCCCTCGGCAGCGGCCTGCAGCGCGTCGGCGAAGCTCGCGCCTGTGTTCTCGGCGTAGACCGCGACGCAGGCCTCGGCACGGTCACCGATTCCGCGTCGGGGTGTGTTGAGGATGCGGCGCATGCTCACCGCGTCGCCCGGGTTGTCGAGCACTCGCAGGTAGGCGACGATGTCGCGGATTTCCTTGCGCTCGTAGAACCGCACCCCGCCGACCACCTTGTAGGGAATGCCGGCCCGGATGAACACCTCCTCCAGCGAGCGCGAAGAGTTGTTGGTGCGGTAGAACACGGCGACGTCATTGAAATTGAACTCGGAGGTGATTCCTTGTGACCCATCGGCAAGACGGTCGATTTCGCTTGCCACGAAAGCAGCTTCGTCGTGTTCGTTGTCGGCGACGTACCCGACGATCAGCGCACCGTCGCCGGCATCCGTCCACAGCCGCTTCTCGCGCCGGCCGCTGTTGCGGGAGATGACCGAATTGGCCGCCGACAGGATGTTCTGCGTGGAGCGGTAGTTCTGCTCGAGCAGGATGGTTCTGGCGTGCGGATAGTCGCGTTCGAACTCTTCGATGTTGCGGATGGTGGCACCGCGAAACGCGTAGATGGACTGGTCGGCGTCGCCCACCACGCACAACTCCGCGGGTGGGACCCCATCATCTGAGTCGGCCCTGCCTACCAGTTCGCGCACCAGCACGTATTGCGCGTGGTTGGTGTCCTGGTACTCGTCGACCAGGATGTGCCGAAAGCGCCGCCGGTAGTACTGGGCGATCTGCGGAAACTGTTGCAGCACAGCGACTGTCTCGCCGATCAAGTCGTCGAAGTCCAACGCGTTGGCTGCCCGCAGCCGTCTTTGGTATTCGCCGTACACGCTCGCGACGGTCCTGGTCAGCTCCTCGGAGTCCGCCGACAGGTCGGCGAGCGCCTCCTGCGGGCCGATCAGTTCGTTCTTGAGGTTGGAGATCGCGTTGGCCAGCAGGCGCGGTGTGTACCGCCTGATGTCGAGCCCCATGTCCTTGCCGATCATCTGCAGCAGCCGCCGCGAGTCGTCGGCGTCGTAGATCGAGAAGTTGGAGTTCAGGCCGGGCAGCAGCGACGCCTGATTGCGCAGGACGCGCACGCACATGGAGTGGAACGTCGACACCCACATGGCATTCGTTCGCCGACCGACGAGGCTCACCACGCGTTCGCGCATCTCGGCGGCGGCCTTGTTGGTGAACGTGATCGCGAGGATCTGACCCGGGCCGACGTCACGGGCGGCGAGCAGGTAGGCGATGCGTCGGGTCAGCACCGCAGTCTTGCCCGAACCCGCTCCGGCGACGATGAGCAGCGGCGAGCCCTCGTGCATCACCGCCTGGCGCTGTTGCGGGTTGAGTCCGTCCAGGAGTGCGGCGCTCTCGGGGCTGGTCACGGCATCAGTGAGGTGGGCGGTCATGACCGGTCCAACTTACCGCCGGGCGCAGACACTTTGCGCAACCGCCACCGCGGGTGGCACACTCAGTCACGTGCTCAACAAGCAGCTGTCGGCTCGCAGCCGATTTTTCTACGGGTACCGGCCAGCGGTGCCCGTGGTCTAGCTGCTTTCCCACCAGCCCCGCGGTCCGCGTCCGGATCCGGGGCTCGTTTCTTGTGTGAGGCCCGATACCGGATGAGACCAGAACCCCCACACAAGGAGAACCCACCGATGATCCCCCCGATAGTCGACGCAACCGACCAGTCACCCGACATCGACGAACTGCGCGTCGAGATCGACCGGCTCGACGCCGAAATCCTCGCAGCGATCAAGCGCCGCACCGAGGTATCGCAAGCCATCGGCCGCGTGAGAATGGCCTCCGGCGGCACCCGGCTGGTACACAGCCGCGAGATGAAGGTCATCGAGCGCTACAGCGCCCTCGGGCCCGAGGGCAAGGCTCTCGCGATGCTGCTGCTGCAAATGGGCCGCGGCCGTCTCGGGCGTTAAGGCCCCTGCGCCAAGCGGGCCGAAAGGTCGCGATACCGTCGTTTTGCAGCCGACGCGCCGGGCGGGCGCTGAAATGCTATTTCGCGGAGTCTGTTCGCAGCGCGTCTAGGAGCCACGGCGTCAGCCAGTTGACGGCCTCTGCGGTGGGGTGCACGCCGTCGCTGCGCACCTTTATGCCGTTGACCTTGGTGGTGTAGTAACCGTTGGGGGACAGCTTCTCGTTGAGGTCCAACACTTCGACGTTCGGATAGTCCTCGAGCACCTCACGCAACAGTGCGTTCCAGTTATCGACGCGCTCGGGTTCGTCCTCCGGGAACGGTTTGCCGTTAGGCCGCTCGCCTCGTCGGTTGTACGGCTGAGTCGCCACGATAACCCGAGCGCCCGTGGAGCCAAGAATTGTCAGCGCGGTGCGAATCTCCCCCGTCAGGTAGTCGTCGTACGCCTCGTCACCAATGTGCGTCCAGTCTCCGTTGTGCATCCGGTCGACCAGCTCCCAGCGGCCGACGATCAGGAGCGCAATGTCGGGCCGATCGTAGGAGATGCGACTGGACCATCGCGCCGGCCAGGTCTCGCACTCGGGCTTCTGCGGCAAGACCTCCCCGGCCGACCGGTACGGGCCGCCACGGACGATGCCGCACCCGATCGTGGTGCGGTCGATGAAGCTGAACCCTGGCGTCGGCGGCAGGTAGCGCATCATCGTCCAGGCGATCGAGTCGCCGAAGACCGAGACCATGCGCGGGCCGCCGGTGTTGCGCGCTGCCTCCTGCTCCCGGCGCATGATCTCGACCGGCGACGACGGCAGCGCGGCCGCCGCCGACGAGATGCCGGCCGCCGTGGGTGGCGCGCCGACGGGCACGGTCAGCACCGTCACGGCCACAGCCGTCGTCAGCGTCGCCGCCGCGAGTCGCAGCTGCGGCATGTGGACGGGCCGCCATCGTCGGATGGGCTGCTCGATGAGCCACCACGACGCCGCCGCGAGCGCCACGGTCGCGATGGTCCGCACGACGAACAGCGGCAGTCCCGTCCACCCGGTTCGCTGGCCGTCGATGACCAGGAACACCGGCCAGTGCCACAGATAGATGCCATACGAGATAGCGCCGAGCCACGCCAGCGGTTGCCATGCCAGCAGGCGGGCGATCGCGCCACGCTGGTCCAGCGCCACGGGCGCGATGACCGCGACCGCTCCCGCCGCCACGGCGATCAGTAACCCGTCTCGGAATTCGCCCGCGCTTCCGGTGGCGTAGTGAGCGGCCGCTGCCAGCACGGCCAGGCCCAGCAGCGGCATACCGCGGGCCAGCCATCTGCCCCATCGCGACCGGATCAGCGACCAGCCGACCGTCATCGCCGACCAGTCCCTGACCAGCAGCGCCGCCGCGGCCGCACCGACCAACAGGGCCTGGGCGCGGGTGTCGGTGCCGAAGTACACGCGGTCGCGGGTGGTGTCGGACGCCAGCACGACAGCGGCGATCGCCGAAGCCGACGCTCCGATCGTGGCCAGCGCGAAGACCGCCACCCGCGCCTTCCCCACGGTGATGCGAGTACCCAGACGCCGGGCTATCGCAGCGAGCAGCACCGCCGCGGCGATCACCAGCAGCGGCCAGAGCAGGTAGAACTGCTCCTCCACGCCCAGCGACCAGGCATGCTGCAGCGGCGACGGGGTGCCGCCTTGGGTGAAGTAGTCGGTTTCGCGGGCGACGAAACTCCAGTTGGCCATCCACAGGAAGGTGGCGACGGCCTCGTCCCGTAGCTGCGCGACGGCATCGGGTGCAAAGAGTTCTCGTGCGAAAGCGACGACCAACACCATCGCCACCAGCGCCGGCAGCAGGCGTCGGGCGCGCCGAATCCAGAATTCCCCCAGCGCGATTCGGCCAGTGCGCCCCAGCTCGTCGATCAGTAGCGACGTAATCAGAAAGCCGCTGAGGACGAAAAAGATATCGACGCCGAGGAATCCGCCGCCCATGCCCGGAATTCCGCCGTGATGCGCCAGCACGAGAGCGACCGCGATGGCGCGAACACCGTCCAGCGCAGGAATACCGGGCCGGCGCTCGTCGCGAACCCGTTGACGTGCGGGTGGCCGGTCAGGAGCAACCCAGCGGGGTCTGTCGACGTCAGTTTCTGCCGACACGTCGATGACCCTTCCTGTTGGACGCGAGCAAGTTTAGGTGTGACTCCGCCCATGATCCGGAAGGCGCGCAGGTGTCCCTACGTCGAGATTGCCGCTACGGCTGTGGAATCGGCCGAAGTTACGACCACAGCGGCAATCTCGGCGACCGCCCCTGGGGGCGCTACTTCGTCAGCCCGATGTACTTGGTGTCCAGGTACTCCTCGATGCCCTCGAAGCCCCCCTCGCGACCGAAGCCGGATTCCTTCACACCGCCGAAAGGTGCCGCGGTGTCGGAAATTACCCCGCGGTTCACGCCGACCATGCCGGATTGAATAGCTTCGGCGACGCGCAGCGCCCGGTCCAGCGACCGCGTGTAGATGTAAGCGGCCAAACCGAATTCGGTGTCGTTGGCCGCGGCGATACCGTCCTCTTCGGTGTCGAAACCGGTGATCGGCGCGACGGGTCCGAACACCTCCTCCTTGAGGATGCGAGCGTCAGCGGGAACGTCGGTAAGCACGGTCGCCGGGTAGAAGTGCCCGGGCCCGTCGGGCGCCTCCCCACCGGTGGCGACGGTCGCGCCCTTCGACACCGCGTCGTCGACGAGCTCCTTGACCTTGTCCAGCTGCTTCGCATTGATCAGCGGACCCAGTGAGGCCGACGAGTCCAACCCGTTGCCGAGCGTCACCTCGCTCATCCGTTTGACGAGCTTCTCGGTGAATTCCTCGCGGACGGCGTTCGCGACGTGGAATCGGTTGGCTGCCGTGCAGGCCTCACCGCCGTTGCGCATCTTGGCCAGCATCGCGCCATCCACTGCGGCGTCGACGTCGGCGTCTTCGAACACCACGAACGGCGCGTTGCCGCCAAGCTCCATGGAAAGCCGTAGCAGCTGGTCGGAACCCTGCTTCGCCAACGCCTTGCCGACGCCCGTGGACCCGGTGAACGTGAGCTTGCGCAACCTGCCGTCATAGATCAGCGCCTCAGTCACCTCACGGGGGTTGGTGGTCGGCAGCACGGACAGCACGCCCTTGGGCAGGCCGGCCTCGTCCATCAACTTGGCCAACAGCAACATGGTCAACGGTGTTTCCTGCGCGGGTTTGACGATCATCGTGCAGCCGGCCGCCATGGCCGGGCCGATCTTGCGGGTGCCCATGGCGAGCGGAAAGTTCCACGGCGTAATCGCATAGCAGGGGCCGACGGGCTGCTTGGTGACGAGGATGCGGCCGTTACCAGCGGGGCTGGGTGCGTAGCGCCCGTGGATCCGCGCCGCCTCCTCGGCGAACCAGCGGAAGAACTCGGCGCCGTAGCGCACCTCGGCTTGGCTTTCCGGCAGCACCTTGCCCATTTCGAGCGTCATCAACGTGGCGAGGTCCTCGGATCGGTCCGTGATCATCTCGAACACCGCCCGCAGAATCTCGCCGCGCTCGCGTGGCGGGGTGCCCGCCCATTCGGCTTGCGAGTTTGCGGCGGCGTCGAGCGCGGCGATCGCGTCGTCGGCGGTGGCGTCGGCTACCGCGGCGAGCACGTGATCGTCGGACGGGTCGAGGACGTTGAACGTTCTCGAGCCGGTTCGCTCCTCACCACCGATCCACAAGCCGGTGGGCACGGACGACAGAAGCTTCGCGGTTTCCATACTCAACCATTTACACCTTCGAGCCTGCGGCCGCACTAGGGTCGAAGAATGGCCGCTGGTATTGAGCAAATCCCCGATATCACCGCTACTTCCGCGTGGAATGCCCTCCAGCGTCATCACGACCGGATCGCCACCAAACACCTGCGTGAGTTCTTCGCCGAGGACCCATCGCGCGGCAGCGAAATGACTGTCACCGTCGCCGACCTCTACGTCGACTACAGCAAGCATCGAGTGACCCAAGAAACGTTGTCGCTACTGGTCGATCTCGCCGAAGCGGCACATTTGCCCCAACGCCGCGACGACATGTTCGCCGGTGTGCACATCAACACGTCGGAGAACCGTGCCGTGCTGCACACGGCGCTGCGGCTGCCGCCGGGCAGCGAGCTGTTCGTCGACGGCCAGGACGTGGCGGCCGACGTGCACGCCGTGCTCAAGCGGATGGGCGACTTCACCGACCGGTTGCGCAACGGTGAGTGGACCGGCGCCACCGGGGAGCGGATCACGACCGTGGTCAACATCGGGATCGGCGGCTCCGACCTCGGCCCCGTGATGGTGTACCGGGCGTTACGTCATTACGCCGACGCCGGCATCTCGGCGCGGTTCGTCTCCAACATCGACCCGGCCGACCTCGTGGCCACGCTGGCCGACCTGGACCCGGCGACGACGCTGTTCGTCATCGCGTCGAAGACGTTTTCCACGTTGGAGACGCTGACCAACGCGACCGCCGCGCGGCGCTGGCTCACCGATGCGCTCGGCGACGCCGCCGTGGCCAAGCACTTCGTTGCCGTGTCGACGAACAAGAAACTGGTCGACGACTTCGGCATCAACACCGACAACATGTTCGGTTTCTGGGACTGGGTGGGCGGCCGCTACTCGGTGGATTCGGCGATCGGATTGTCGGTGATGGCCGCGATCGGCCGGGAGCGGTTCGCCGAGTTCCTATCCGGGTTTCACGTCGTCGATGAACACTTCAAAACGGCGCCGCTGCAGGCGAATGCGCCGGTTCTACTGGGTCTTCTCGGCGTCTGGTACAACAACTTCTTCGGTGCCGGGACGCGGGCGGTGCTGCCCTATTCCAATGACCTGGATCGGTTCGCGGCGTACTTGCAGCAGCTGACGATGGAATCCAACGGCAAGTCGGTACGCGCCGACGGCACACCCGTGACCGCTACCACCGGCGAAATCTTTTGGGGCGAGCCAGGAACCAACGGGCAACATGCGTTCTATCAGCTGCTGCACCAGGGCACCCGGTTGGTTCCGGCCGACTTCATCGGGTTCAGCGAGCCCACCGACGATCTGCCCACCGCCGACGGGACCGGCAGCATGCATGACCTCTTGATGAGCAACTTCTTCGCGCAGACGCAGGTGCTGGCATTCGGCAAGACGGCAGAGGAGATCGCGGCCGAGGGTACGCCCCCAGAAGTGTTGCCGCACAAGGTAATGCCGGGCAACCGCCCGTCAACGACGATCCTGGCGTCGAAGCTGACGCCATCGGTGGTCGGCCAGTTGATCGCCCTCTACGAGCACATCGTGTTCACCGAGGGTGTGATCTGGGGCATCGACTCCTTCGACCAGTGGGGGGTTGAGCTGGGTAAGACACAGGCCAAGGCGCTGCTGCCGGTGATCACCGGCGACGCGTCGCCGGCCGAGCAGTCCGACAGCTCGACCGACACGCTGGTGCGCCGCTACCGGGTCGAACGCGGCCGCGCTGGGTAGCGCGCCGTACTTTTCCGCGCGAGCGTGCGTGTCGTGCCAATGACATGCCGGGCGGGGTGGCACTCGACGCACGCTCGCCCGGACGGAAATCAGGCGAATCGCTTGGCGAAGCGCGGCGGCAGCACCTTGAGCAAGCCCACGAGCGGTGCCCAGGGCCAAGCCGGCACGATCGCGCGACCACGTTCACGCTCGATGGCGTCGACCATCGCCTTCACACCGGTTTCGTTGTCGACCATCAACATTGTCGTCGCCGACTTTGCGGTCATCTCGGACTCGATGAAGCCCGGCTCGAGAACTGTGATCTTGATCGGGCCCTTGGCGTATTCGGCGCGCAGCGACTCGCCAAGCGATGACACCCCGGCCTTGCTGGCGGCGTAGGCAGCTTTGATGCCGGGCACGCCCTTGTTGCCGAGCACCGACGAGATCAACACCAGGTGCCCGAAGCCCTGCTTCTTGAAGATCTCGAGTGCGGTCTCGATCTGCACGAGGGCGGCTACCAGGTTTGTCTCGATCGTTGCCTTGTTGGCGTAGAGCTTGCCCTCACCCAGCGGCCAACCCTTGCCGATGCCCGCGTTGACGATGACGCAGTCGATGCCGCCGAGTTCGTCGTGCAGTGCCGCGAACACCTTGGGCACCTGGTCGTGGTCATTGACGTCGAGCTCGGCGACCGCCACCGTGGTCTTGGGGTTACGAGCCGTCAGCTCCGCCTTCAGTGCGTCCAAGCGGTCTCTGCGGCGCGCACATAACGCCAGGTCGCGGCCCATGGTGGCGAATTGGCGTGCCATACCGGCGCCGAGGCCAGAGCTCGCCCCGGTAATCAGGATCTTTTGACGAGTCACCGGGCCAGCTTATCCAGCGGCGTTTCGCAGCCTGTTCGTGTTTGTCAATAGGCATTTGTGAATCTGTGGATGAACCCGCGACTGTGGATAAGTCGACGGTGAAACATGTTGGGAGCCACTAGTTGTCGGTGGGCGGCGATACATTGCAGCCATGAGTTCCACAGCGCTCGACGAGGCGATCGCCGTCTTCGACGACCTGGCCTGCCACGCCGGGAGCCGACCCAGGTATCTGGAACACCGGCCAGCGCCTCGACCAACTCGAACGCATCGAAACCCTGCGCCGCCTCCTGCCCGCCCTCGAACACCACCTGCTCAACCAGCTCGGCCACGCCCTGCCCGAAGAACTCGGCGCCAAACTCTCCCGCGCCCTGGCCGACCGGCTGCACATCTCGCGCACCGAAGCCAGCCGACGCATCCACGAAGCCGACGACCTCGGCGCACGCCAGACCCTGGCCGGCCAATCGCTGGCGCCCCGGCTGCAGGCCACCGCGACCACACAACAGGAGGGCAAGGTCGGCGCCGAACACGTGCGGGTGATCCGCGAATTCCTCCACCGCCTGCCCGCCGCCATCGACACCCCCACCCGGGACAAAGCCGAAGCGGATCTCGCCGAGATAGCCGCCCAGTACCGCCCCGAACAATTCCGCCGCTACGCCGCCCGGCTCGCCGCGGTGCTCAACCCCGACGGCACCTTCACCGACCGAGACCGGGCCCGGCGCCGCGGGCTGACCCTGGGACCCCAAGGCATCGACGGCATGAGCCGGCTGTCCGGCTGGCTCACCCCCGAGGCCCGCGCCGGGCTGGACGCCGTGCTGGCCAAATGGGCCGCCCCCGGCATGTGCAACCCGCAGGACCCGACGGCCTGTGTCACCGGCACCCCCAGCGAGGAAACCCGCCAGCGCGACAGCCGCTCGACGCCCAACGCCACCACGACGCGCTCAACACCATGATCCGCTCGGTGCTGATGTCCGGGCAGCTGGGCAGCCACCACGGCCTGCCCGTCACCATCATCGCCACCGCCCGCCTCCAAGACCTCCACAACCACACCGGGCTCGCCGACACCGGCGGGGGCACCGTGCTGCCCATCCCCGACCTGATCCGCATGGCCACCCACGCCAACCACTACCTACTGCTGTTCGACCAGGCCAACCGCTGCGAACTCTACAAAGGCCGCACCACCCGCCTGGCCACCAAAGAACAACGCCTCGTGCTGCACGCCACCGACCGCGGCTGCACCCGGCCGGGCTGCGACGTACCCGGCTACCTCGCCGAAGTCCACCACGTGAAGCCCTGGGCCACCGGCGGAACAACCGACATCACCAACCTCACCCTGGCCTGCGGCCCCGACAACCGACTCGTCGAAGAAGGCGGCTGGACCACCCGAAAACTCCCCGACGGCCAAACCCAATGGATCCCCCCACCACACCAAGACACCGGCCAACCCCGCACCAACGACTTCCACCACCCCGAAAAAACACTGAGCGACAACGAGGACGACGACGAAATCACTTGAGAAGCCGTGACATTCGTCGGTCGGCCAGCACCTTACCGCCGGTCTGACACGTCGGGCAGTACTGGAAAGACTTGTCGGCGAAGGAGACCTCGCGCACGGTGTCGCCGCAGACCGGGCACGGCAGACCGGTGCGGTCGTGCACCCGTAACCCGGACCGCTTCTCGCCCTTGAGCGTCGCTGCCTGCTGCCCGACGGATCGGCTCACCGCATCGCTTAGCACCGAGATCATCGCGTCGTGCAGCGACGCGATCTGCTCGGGGGTCAGCTTCGCGGCGGTGGCGAACGGCGACAGCTTCGCCACGTGCAGGATCTCGTCGCTGTAGGCGTTACCGATGCCGGCGATCACCTTCTGATCGGTGATGACCGTCTTGAGCCTGCCGCTGTTGCCGGCCAGCAACCCGGCGAGGTCCTCGGCCGTCAGCTCCAACGCGTCGGGCCCGAGCGCCGCGATACCGGGCACCTTCGCCGGGTCATCGACGAGCCAAACGGCCAGCCGCTTCTGGGTGCCGGCCTCGGTCAGGTCGAAGCCCGGCGCCTCCCCGGGATTGCCGAGATGCACTCGCAGGGCGATCGGTCCCTTGCCCGGGCGGAGCGGCGCGGCGGCGAGCTTGTCCGACCAACGCAGCCACCCGGCCCGCGACAGGTGGGTGATCAGATACAGGTCGTCGGTGCCTGATGTCGCCGGCGAAGCGGCTCCGGCCTGCAGTCCCAGGTACTTGCCCCACCGGTGCGCGGCGTGACGGTTCGCCCGTGCAACGCGGTGATTGGCGGGTCGAAGGTCTTGAGCACCGAGAAGGCAGACACGTCGATGCGTCCGACAGGCAGACTCACCGCGTGGCGGCGCAGATGGTCGGCGAGGGCATCGACCTCGGGCAATTCCGGCATAAATCCAGTGTGCCGATCAAGTTCGCGCGTCGCGCGTGACCCCACCGAAGATCAGCGACAGCGCCCAGCTCACGATCGACAAGACGATGGCTGCCCAGATCGCGCTCCACCAGAAGTTGTCGATATGCAACCCCCAGTGGGTCGTGTGCTCGGTGATCCACGCGGTGATCCACAGCATCAACGCGTTGATGACGATATGGATCAGGCCGAGGGTGAGGATGTAGAGCGGGATCGCCAGGATCTGCACGATCGGTTTGATGAAAGCGTTGACGAGACCGAAGATCACACCCACGACAAGGGCGATGCCGATTTTCTGCAACGTCGTGTCGCCGCCGACGAAGCTGAGACTCGGCACGACGAGGGTCACGATCCACAGCGCGAATGCGGTCAGTGCGGCCCGCAGCAGAAACGGCACCATGGCGGTGATCCTGCCACCCGACGCAACCGCCCGCTGGCGTTACCGCGCGGGCTTCCCCAGGGTGTCCTCGAGCCAGTCCAGCGTCACCGCGTTGGACAGCGCGAGGTTTCCGAATTGGCAGTGGGTATCCGCGCCTTCGGCGGTGGCGATCGGCTCACCGCCCTCTCCCGCGCCGACGAGCGCCGGGGCGGGACAGCGGATGAGGGCCGGGTCGACGGTGAATTCACGCAGGTAGTGGAAGGCGTTCAGGAACGTCGTCTGTCCGAACCGCCGAATCACCGAAGTCGTCCTCGGGAGTGAGCACCTCCTCAGGGTCGCCGCCCATCTCGGCCACGGACGACACCAGATAGGCACGCGGTCCACGATAGGCGAGTTGGCCACCAGCGCCTTGACTCTGCGTTCGTGCGCGGCGGCCCGCGTCGCGAAGTAAACCGACGACGCGCGTCGTGCTGCGAACTGTTGTCTCTGACAAAGAGATCGACGCTACCTCGGCAGTGCGGGCCGCAGCAGATACGTGTCCATGATCCAGCCGCGTTGCGCGCGAGCATCCGCCCGAAGCGCCGCGATGCGCTCGCCTACCTCCCCGACCGTCCCCGACATCAGCAGCTCGTAGGAGGTGCCCAGATAGGCGCCCCACCAAATGCGGGTGTCGGGCGGGCACCTCCGAAATGCGCAGTCGCCATCGAGCATCACCACTACTGTTCCCGCCACTGCCGACGGGTCGAGTCTGCGGCCGGTGGTGACTAGCACCGGTTCACCAATGTCGTTGAGCGGCATTCGGTGTCGAGCCGTCAGCGCCTGGATCGCGGTGATGCCGGGGATAACGTCATAGTCGATCTCGACATAACTCGCCACGGCTTCGAGGATGCGCAGCGTGCTGTCGTACAGCGACGGGTCACCCCAAGCCAGAAACCCGCCGACCTGGTCGGTTCCCAACTCGCTCGTGATCGCTTCGGCCCACAACCGGGCACGAGCAGCGTGCCAGTCTTCGACGGCGGTTTGATAATCGCCGTCGCGTGCGCGCGGCGGGTCCGGTAGCTCGACGAACCGATAGCCCGGCTCGCGAATGTATCGGCGGCAGACCTCCCGCCGCCATGCCACGAGGTCGCCCTTGGCATCACCCTTGTCCATCGCGAAGAACACGTCGGTGTCGTTGAGCGCCGAAACTGCCTGCTCGGTGATGTAACCGAGGTCGCCGGCGCCGATACCGACGACGTGGATCAAGCGCACGTCCGAAGAGTAGCCAGTTCGACCCAATACCCGAAGTATCCGGTACCGAGGGTATTGACTAAACAAGGGGCTCCGACTTAACGTCGATGCATGACAGCCTCAATGACGCGGTCAGTCAAGATCGATGCACCCACTCGTGAGCAGTTCTCGGATCGCCTGCTCAGGGGTTCCGTCAAGAAGTCTTACGCCCCGATCGTCGACATCGACTGGGACGCTCCCCTCGATGCGGACAAGTTCTACCTCCCGCCGAAAGTCTTGTCGCTCTACGGCACGGCGATGTGGGATCGGATGACCCGTGCGGAGCAGATCGAACTGTCACGCCAGGAGTTCGTCAACACCCTCTCGGCGGGCATCTGGTTCGAGAACATGCTCAACCAGGCGCTGCTTCGTGACATGATTCACCGGGACCCCACCGCAAAATCGACGCACTATGCGCTGACGGAGCTCGGCGACGAAACCCGCCACATGGTGATGTTCGGGAAGGCGATCGAGCGTGTGGGCGCCAAGCCCGTGCGACCACGGCGACGCCAGCGCATGGTCATCAACGCCTTGCCGTTGGCGTTCCGGGGAACGTTTTTGTGGGTGGCCGCGCTGATCGGTGAAGAAATCTTCGACTCGCTGCAACGGCAGATGATGGACGATCCCGAGCTGCAGCCAATGGTGCAGCGCCTGATGCGTATTCACGTCACCGAGGAGGCCCGCCACATTCAGTTCGCCCGCGACGGGGTGCGTCGACGGGTGGCGGACATGTCCAGAATCAACAGGCTGTGGGTGGCCAACATCAACGGCATGGGCGGGGTGCTGTTCCGGTATCTGTTCACCCATCCGGTGTCGTATCGGCGGGCCGGCCTGGACGGTCGCAAGGGCCGCCGAGTGGCCAGAGCCAACCCGCACTACCACGAGATCCAGCGAACCGGATTCGCGCCGCTGGCCGCATTTCTCGAAGAGGTGGGTCTGATGGGGCCAATCGCGCGGCGGCTGTGGCGGCGCACCAAGTTCCTGTGACAGGCATTCACGACGCGGCGGTGGTGGGCGCCGGAGACTCCGCCGACTGCGCGGTGTTCGCGCTCCGCGACGCGGGCGTCACCGACGTCGTGGTGGTTCCCACCGACGTGACGTCACGTTTCGACGCCGCCACCGACACCTGGCTGCTGCGGACCACCGCGGACGTGGAACACCGCTCGAGGTTCGTCATCGCCGCACACGGCCCATTCCATGTGCCCGTCGCGCCGAACATCATGGGCTGCAACGACTTCGCGGGTCCATCATTTCACGCGTCGACATGGAAACTCGAGTTCGATTCCGCCGGCAAATGCGTCGCGCTCATTGGCGCCACGGCCCCAGCGGTAGCACCGAGACTTGCCCGGGCGGCCCGCCTAATTGTCTTTCACCCCCTGCCGAGCCGGATGACGTTCCTCGAGCGGATTGTGCGTTGGGTCTCGCGGCCCAAAATCGATTCGGTGACCGCGGAAGTCGAGCGGATCACGCCGACGGGCGTTCGCACGGTCGACGGTGCCGAGCACCGAGTCGACGCCATTATCTATGCGACCGGCCACGAGGTGTCCGAGACGCTTCGCGACGAAACCGTCCTCGGCGCACGGGGATTGCCGCTCCGACAAGCGTGGCGCGACGGTGCTGTGGCGTATCGAGGTATTGCCGCACACGGATTTCCGAACTTCTTCTTGCTCAACGGCCCCGGTGCCATCGACGACGTCGACACCCAGATGCACTACATCGTGCAATGTTTCGAGCACATGCGCACCACCGGCAGTAGCCGCATCGAAGTGCGCCTCAGCTCTCAACGGCTCTTCGCCGAGCGCGGCCAATGCGATTCGGTCGCATCGGCGTTCGAGTTCTCCTGCGGCACCGCGGACGACGAGGACGTCTACGACGGACCCGCAGTCGTCGTTGTCGCCGATCAACGCTGCCACGTGCGTGTCAGACTGACCGGCTATCTCGACCCGATCGACGGTAAATATCATTGGCGGGGAACCGTTTTCGATGCGCCACCGCTGACCAGCGGTCCGGTGCGGCTCGAGATCGCCGACCGCGCCGCCCAGGGGCGGATCACCGAAGAGACGCCATGGGGCAGCTTCACGATCGCGGGTGTCGGCATGCCGCCGTTCCCGCTCGCAGCGGGTCAGCCGACGTAGCGACCGAACCAGTCGAGCGTGCGGCGCCAGGCATCGGCCGCCGCGGCCGGGTGGTACCGCGGTCCAGTGTCGTTGAAGAACGCGTGGTCGGCGTCCGGTTCCACAATCAACTCGTGGACCAGACCCGCGCGCTCGAGTGCGGCCTGCGTCGCATCCTTGGCCGCGTTCACCTTGGGGCCGTCGAGAGCTCCATAAAATCCGAGCACGGCCGCCGTATTGCCCGCAAAGTCCGGGTTCTCGGGAGCGGGGCCGTAGAACGGAACGGCCGCCGCAAGCTGCGGTGCACCGGTGTCGAGCAGCCGCCAAACCATGCCGCCGCCGAAGCAGAAACCGACCGCGGCAACCTTCTTGCCGGGAACGCGGCGCTGCAACTCGGCGATTCCGGAATTGCAGTCGGCGATGAACCGGTCCTGCGGGATGTTGCCTAGCGCCGCGGTGGCCTGTGCGGGGTCGCTGAACTTGGCGGTGCCGCCCTCCTCGGACAGCAGGTCGATCGCCAACGCGCTGTAGCCGGCCCCGGCGAACCGCCCGGCGACGGAGCGCACCCAGTCGTTGAGGCCCTTGTTCTCGTGGATCACCAAGACACTGCCGCGGGCCTCGCGCGCCTGCGCCCAGGCACCTTGCAGTTCCCCGGTGGGACCCGGCCAGGTGGTCGGCATTGTGGGCAGCGCCAGGTCCATCCCTGGCGGCGGCGCCGTCACCGCGGCGGTTCCGGTGGTCGCCTCCGGCGTCTCCTTCCTGCCGCCCGCGCCACAGGCGGCGATCAACGCGGTCGCGGCGGCGGTGCCTACGCCGAGCAGCGCGAGGCGACGCAAGGCCTCCCGCCGCGACAGCAGGCCGTCGACGTGGTCGGTGGCGATCTCTTCGGCGATGTAGCGCTGCAACGGGGTCATGATCGCGAGTATGCGCCTGCCCGTCTAAACGCCTGCGCAACGACTTGCACCCAACACCACACCACCCGGCATACGCACCAATCAGATGGGCAGCGACCACCTCACCGCCAAGTTCGACGGCAGCAAGGTGATCGGCGACGTAACCGAGCACGCGGCCGGCGACGCTCGCGCGACATGGGTGGTGCAACCCGACGGTCACATGGTCGGCATGATGGTGCCCAACTCCAAGCGGGACCGAGAAGTCATCGGCCGGATCAACAAGCAACAGCAGGAATTCAAGGGCTACACACGGTTCTGAGGGGCGTAGGGTTCGGTGTGCAACGGGATTACCTGTGCGCTCAGTGGGTAACTCAGCACGTTAGTGGGGCATGCAACGACGCACGTCAATGGGAGTCCGTCAGGTGTAGTGGCGGTCGGCGCCTCGGCCGGCGGGGTGGAGGCGCTGACCAAGCTCGCCAGCGGGCTACCCCGTGACCTGCCCTTCGCGGTCCTGGTGGTGCTCCACATGCCGGCCGGAGCGCCCAGCGTGCTGCCCCGCATCATCGACCGCAGCGGCTCACTGCTGGCAATTCCCGCCAGCCACGGCACCACATTGCAAGCGGGCACGATCTATGTCGCAGTGCCCGACCAGCACCTCCTCGTCGACAACCACCGCATCGTGCTATCAGGCGGGCCGACCGAGAACGGGCATCGACCCGCCATCAACGCGCTGTTCCGCTCTGTGGCGTTGGCCTACGGTCCGCGCGCGATCGGCGTGCTGCTGTCCGGCGTCCTCGACGACGGTGTGCTGGGATCGGCGGCCATTCGGGCCAGGGGCGGGACAACGATTGCACAACAACCTGGCGACGCGCTGTTTCCCGGGATGTCGTTGAACGCCATCGAGGCTGGGGTCGTTGACCATCAGGTGGCGGCCGCCGACGTCGGACGGCTCCTCGAGGAGTTGGCGAATCGACAGATCAAGGACATCGACGTGGAGCGGGACGCCAACGTGGAGCTGGAACACCGGATCGCGATGGGCAAGCGGTTCTCGACGGCGTTCGACAGCGAGGAGCTGGGACCGCCCTCCGGCTACGCCTGCCCCGACTGCACCGGATCACTGCAAACGGTCAGCGAGGGCAACTTTCGATGCCAGGTGGGTCATGCCTGGACTGCCGACTCGCTGCGCGCGGGGGACACCGAGGTGGAGACCGCGCTGTGGGTGGCCGTGCGCAGCCTGCAGGAGAAGTCGAAACTGGCTCGCAGACTGGCAGATAGCGCGGGGGGCGGGGCCATTCGCGAGAAGTACAACGCGCTCGCCGATGAGGCCGAGCACGCACTAGCGGTGCTCAGCGAGCACTACGCGAAGGTCTACCACGAGGCAGGCGAGCGCGGTGCCGGCTAAGCAACCGACCAAGTTGGTCATGTCCACCGCCGAGATCGCCAATGCTCGTGTGTTGACCGCGGAAGGCTGTCTCGACGGCACCACCTACCTGCCCCTGCGCGACGCCATCATCAAGGCCGCGTTGGACGAGCCCGCCGCCGTGATCATCGATGTCACGGCACTCCTCGTGCCGGCACCCTCGGCGTGGGCGGCGTTCACCAGCGCGCGCTGGCACATCGGCCAGTGGCCCGACGTGCCCATCGCCTTGGTGTGCGCCCACCGTGGGGGCCGCACAGCGATCACCCGCAATGGCGTCGCGCGTTACGTACCGGTCTACCCGTCGACCCCAGACGCGATCGCCGCGATAACGCAGTGGCACCAACAACCGGTCCGGCGCCGGGCGCGCGCGGATTTGCCTCGGACACCGGGCAGTGCTCACCGGGCGCGCCAACTGGTCGACGAGTGGCTGACCCATTGGTCGCGGACCGAACTGATCTCCGTGGCGAAACTGGTCGTGACGGTCCTCGTCGAGAACGTCCTCGCGCATACCGAGAGCACACCGACAGTCCGGCTGGAAAGCATGGACGAGCTCGTGACGATCGCGGTCGACGACCACAGCTCCGTCCCCGCAGCACGGAAGGAGATCTCGCCAGACGGCGGCGAGGACGTGTCCGGTCTGGCGATCGTCGCGGCACTGTGCCGGAAATGGGGCAACCTGCCCACTCCGTCGGGTAAGACGGTGTGGGCGGCTCTAGGGCCCGAGAATCAGATCTAGGGCGCTGTGGTTGCCCGTGGCGTTCGGCGGACGAGGCGAGATGGTTGACCAGACGGACGAGGCATTCGAGGCCCTACTGAGGTATCTGCGCGATTCGCGAGGCTTCGACTTCACCGGTTACAAGCGAACGTCTCTGATGCGGCGAGTCCGGCATCGGATGGATCAGGCCGGCCACGAGTCGTTCGAGGAGTACCTCGACGTGCTTCAAGCCAGCTCCGACGAATTCGCCGCCCTCGTTCAACACGATCCTGATCAACGTCACCGCGTTCTTTCGCGACCCTGAGGCGTGGATTACCTGCGGGACGAAGTCATCCCGATGATGCTCGCCGAGCGGGCACCCCACGATCCGATCCGCGTGTGGAGCGCCGGGTGCGCATCCGTGTCAGGAGGCATATTCGCTCGCCATGCTGCTCGCCGATGCGCTCGGCGCCGACGAGTTCCGGCAACGTGTGAAGATCTACGCCACCGACGTCGACGAGCAGGCGCTGGCCGATGCCAGGGCCGCAACATACGAAGCCAAAGCAGTGGAACAGATTCCGCAAGACCTGCTCGAGCGGTATTTCGAGAATGTCAACGGCCGCTACGCTTTCCGCTCCGACCTTCGCCGAGCGGTGATCTTTGGTCGCAACGATCTGGTCAAAGACGCGCCGATCTCGCGGGTCGACCTGCTGACCTGCCGGAACACGCTCATGTACTTCAACGCCGAGACGCAGCGAAACATTTTGAGCCGCTTGCATTTTGCGCTAGCGCCATTGGGCACGTTGTTCCTCGGCCACGCCGAAATGCTGTTGAGTCATCGCGACCGATTCCTTGCATTGAACGTCAAAAACCGGATCTTCCGGAAGGGGGTCGGCTCGCACGTCTACGTCGAACGTGCCGATCCGGCCGCCCACGGGGCTCGATCGGTACGGTGAGCTGCCGGCGCGGGGCCCACTGCAAGATTTGGCCTTTCGGGCCAGCCCGGTTGCTCAGATCGTGGTCACCGGCGACGACACCGTGGCGATGATCAACCAACATGCGGAAGCCACTCTCGGGCTGTCCGCGCGAGATATCGGACGCCCACTTCGCGACCTCGAGGTGTCATATCGGCCCGTCGAGCTGCGGGCATACGTCGACCAGGCCAAGATAGAGCGCCGGTCGGCGCGAATTCAAGACGTCCAATGGCAGCGTCCCGGAACCGACGTCATCTGGTACGAAGTCCACGTCAACCCGCTCGTTGATGCCGAGAATGGGTTGCTCGGTGTTTCGATCGTGTTCTTCGATGTGACTTCTACGAAGACGTTGTTGGACAAATTTCTGACGACCAATCGCCAGCTCGAGACCGCCTACGAAGAGCTGCAGTCCAGGGGGGGGCGAGGAGCTGCAGACCATCAACGACACCTGCGTGAACGCAGAACGAACTCGACGAATCCAAGGCGTTCATAGATTCACTGGTGAACTCCGTCCAGTTCGGCATGGTGGTGGTGGATCGGGAGATGCGGGTGATGTTGTGGAACCGCGGATGCGAGGACCGGGGGTTTGCGCAACGACGAGGTCGAGGGCGCACCGCTGTCCGCTCTCGACATCGGCTTGCCGTTGGAGCCCATCAAGCCGTTGATCGGCAATGCGTTCGTCGAACCCGACAGCAAGGTGGAATCGATCGTCGACGCGGTGAACCGCGGGGCAAAGAGATCCGAGTTCGTGTGTTGTGCAGCGGCTTTCGGTCCGACGGCAGGGTCAACGGTGCCCTGCTGTTGATGGAGGTGCAGCCCACGTAGACCCGCTACGGGTCGTCGGCAAGTTTGTGGTCGACGACTGCGGCGGCGTCGTGCAAAATTGCCTCGCCGCGATGCCGGGCAGCAGCGTCCTGGTGTGCCTCACCTTCGCCGTCACCTGCCATCAGCGCCACCTGCTCATGCATCGCTGCGGCAAGCCGATGTGTACGCCCGGCTTCGGAGTGTCGGACGGCCGCCGCACGATGCGCATCGAGTGAGCGGCGGCGCGACTCGTCGGCCCGCTGCTCCGCCCGCGCAACCGTTTCTTCGGTGGGGGCAATCCCGCGGGCTAGCTCGTCACGTCGCAGCTTGAGCTCTTCTGCGCGCAGACGGGCCAACTCGCCGCGGGAACTCGCTGATCCGGAGCGTGGCTCTGCATGGTCGGAGCGCGCGGTCATCTCGGTGGGTGATCCGCGTTGACAAGCCGTCGCGCAATCTCCGCAACGGGCACATTCGAGGTCTGAGACAACGTCTTCAGCAATTCAAAGGCGTGCACCGCGTCGGTATCGAACCGTTCCATGACAATGCCCTTCGCCTGCCCAATGACGTCGCGCGACACCAAGGCGCTGCGCAGCTGCTCGTCGCGGCGAAGCAAACTCCACACCAACGCCGTGTGTGTCGCGAAGATCAGTCCGAGCTCCACCGACTCCTCGTCGAAGGCGTTCGGCGATTCGGCGTAGAAGTTCAATGCGCTCAAGCTTTTCGGCTCCGAGAAGACCTGCACCGACAGGATTGAAAGGATGGGTGTCGCTTCCAGCGCATCGGCGGCTGAAGGACGCCCACCGTCGCTCGGTAGCAAGGTCGTCAATTCGAACGATGTGGTTCTCCCATCCCGCCGACACGCACGGCCCCTCCCGGTGGCGCCGCTGGATGTCGTCGAGGTCCACCACGAAGCTATGAGTCGCGGACGCGGTGGTGACCTGTCCCCTCGAGGTAACGATGGTGAGTCCGGCATACTGCGCCCCGGGCACGAACTTCGCCGCGCCGGGGTCAGCCCGCAGCACCGCATCGGCGTCGGCAGCGCGCCATCCAATAAGGTCGGCAACTTGCAGCAACACCGTGTCGCGTCGGTTCGTCTCGTTTGTCTGCATGCGCACCGCCCAACTGCCGGTGAGTTCACAATACGCCCGGTACTTGTGTGGTTGGTTGCAGCATCCGGCGGTGATACGCGGCGGAACGTGGGGTCAACCACTAACCTTCGGTCGTCAGTCGCCAGTTCGCTGCCATTGGCGTCAGACCACGGATACCGGTAGGTGATCCGAGTCTCGCAGTCGCGCGGCTACTCGCGCACCACGTCAGCCGGGGACTTGTCCGGGCGCAGCCCTCGCCAGCTCGGATGCCGCAGTCGACCGTCGCCGGTCCACTCGCTATAGCGGACCTCGCCGACCATCGTTGGCTTCACGAACGTCACGCCCTTGGCGTCTTGCCGCGACAACGGCTCGGTGAAGGGAGACTCGTCGGTCTTCAGGGGGGCCAACAGCCCTTTGAGCCTGGCCAGATCACGTTCGGTGAACCCGGTGCCGACACGGCCGACGAACCGCAGTCCGCCGGCTCGGCCATCGTCGGGGATGCCCAGCATGAGCGCGCCGATGCCGCTGGTCCGTCCGCCGGTGCCCTCCCGCCAGCCACCGATCACCACCTCTTGGGTGTTCCAGTTCTTGTCCTTGATCCACGACGCCGACCGCCGACCGGGCTGGTAGGTCGACTCCCAGCGCTTCGCCACCACACCTTCCCATCGGCGTTTGCGGGACTCCGCGAGCGCCTCGGCGCCATCGCCGGGCAACGGGTCGGGCACGATGAGTTCGTCGATGCCGGCGGCCAGCGCCTCGAGCAGTCGGCGTCGGTCGCGATAGGTAGCGCGCAGCAACGACCTGCCGTCGAGACGCAGCACGTCGAATGCCCAGAATTCAATTCGACTGGCACGCGCGCGATTCTGCATCTCGCCAAAGCTCGGTACGCCGGACTGGTCGGGCGCGACGACTTCGCCGTCGAGAATCGCGTGGTGATCGGCCAGGGCGTCGGCGACCGACTGCAAGTGCGGGTACTCGCCGGTGACATCTCGGCCGCTGCGCGACTGCAGGCACATCCGGCCGTGGTCGGCCTCATACAGCAACCGGTAGCCGTCCCATTTGCCTTCGAACGCCCAGTCTTTCGCTCTCAGCTTGGCTACCGAGCCGTGGGTGGCCAGCATCGGCACCAAGTCGCGGACCGTCTGGTGCGGTTGATCCTTCATGCGGTGTGCGAGCCACTGGTCGCCGTTGGTTTGAATCAGCGCGTACCGCCCGGAGATCCGGTTGCCCGACAGGGTGACGATCACCTCGTTGTCGCGGAACTTCTCGGCCTCGTAGGTGCCGGTGTCCCAGATGATCATCTTGCCGGCGCCATACTCCCCTTTGGGAATCGTTCCCTCGAAGGTCAAATACTCCAGGGGATGGTCTTCGGTGTGCACCGCGAGGTGATTGACCGACGGCTTGTCGGGCAGGTTCTTCGGCACCGCCCAGCTGACCAGCACGCCGTCGCGTTCCAGCCGCAGGTCATAATGCAAGCGGCGGGCGTGGTGTTCCTGAATGACGAATAGGTTGTTGCGTCCCGGGTTCGGTGAGGACTTCGGCACCGGTTCAGGGGTTTTCGACGCGTCGCGCATGTTGCGGTACTTGGTCAGCCGGTCTTCGGTCGGGGCATCTCGGTCGAGCTCCGCCAGCAGGTCACCATCCCTGGCGACCCGTTTGAGCACCTCGTCGTAGCGCAGGTGTCGCAGGTCGGGGTCCTCGAGCTCCTCCCACGTGCGTGGCGCTGCGACCGTCGGTTCGGCGCGGCCACGCAAGGAATACGGCGCGATCGTCGTCTTGGCTCCGTTGTTCTGGCTCCAGTCCACGAAGATCTTGCCCGCCCGAAGGCTTTTCGTCATCGTCGACGTGACGTGCTTGGGATCGGCCTGCTCGAGCTGCTGGGCCACCCGCTTGGCCAGCGTCACCGCGCCCTGTGAGCTGACGGGTTTGTCAAGCGGCACATACAGATGCAGACCCTTGCTGCCGCTCGTCACCGGGTAGGTGGTCAGCCCGATGTCACCGATCAACTCTTGTATCGCGCGCGCCACGGCGGCGAGCTGACTCATCGTCACCCCTTCACCGGGGTCGAGGTCGAACACCAATCGTGTTGCGGGTCCGGGCTTCTGGTTGACGAACCGCCACTGCGGAACGTGTACCTCCAACGCCGCCTGCTGAGCGATCCACGCCAGCCCCACCGAGCTGTCGATGATCGGATAGGTCGTGGTGCCGGATCGATGGGCGACCGACGCGCGCGGCAGCCAGTCCGGCGCGGAGGATGCGAGCTGCTTCTCGAAGAACGACGACTCCTCGACGCCGTTCGGCCATCTCTTTCGGGTGACGGGGCGACCGGCGATGTGGGGCAGCATGTACTCGGCGATAGCGGTGTAGTAGCCGAACACCTCTTCCTTGGTGGTCCCGGTGGCCGGATACAGCACCTTGTCGGCATTCGTCAGCCGCACCTGCGGCCCCGTTGACTTGTCGGCCTCGTCGGGAGGCCACACGTGAGGTATCGCTGCCATACAGGTGGATTCCCTCGCAGTCGCGCTGTTGAACGTCTCATCTACGGTACGCGGCCGGAGATGTCACACTGGCGGTATGCGTTCGATCTGGAAGGGCTCACTGGCGTTCGGACTGGTGAACGTCCCCGTCAAGGTCTACTCGGCCACCGAGGACCACGACGTCAAGTTCCACCAGGTGCACGCCAAGGACAACGGCCGGATCCGCTATAAGCGGGTGTGCGAGGCCTGCGGTGAAGTCGTCGACTACCGCGACATCGCGAAGGCCTACGAATCAGACACCGGCCAGACGGTGATCATCACCGACGACGACCTGGCGACGCTGCCCGAGGAGCGCAGCCGCGAGATCGAAGTGCTCGAGTTCGTGCCGGCCAACGAGCTCGATCCGTTGATGTACGACCGCAGTTATTACCTGGAGCCCGATTCGAAGTCCACCAAGTCCTATGTGCTGTTGGCCAAGACGCTGGCGCAGACCGAGCGGGTGGCGATCGTGCACTTCGCGTTGCGCAACAAGACACGGCTGGCCGCGTTGCGGGTCAAGGATTTCAGCAAGCGCGACGTCATGGTCATCCATACGCTGCTGTGGCCCGACGAGATCCGTGATCCCGACTTCCCGGTGCTGGACAAGGAAGTGGAGATCAAACCCGCCGAGCTGAAGATGGCCGGCCAGGTGGTCGAGTCGATGGCCGACGACTTCAACCCCGACCGCTACCACGACGACTACCAGGAGCAGCTGCACGAGCTCATCGAGGCGAAACTCGAAGGGGGCGAGGCGTTTACGACCGAGGAGCAGCCCACTGAGCTCGACGTCACCGAGGATGTGTCCGACCTGCTGGCCAAGCTTGAAGCGAGCGTGAAGCGGCGGCGCTCGGAGGGCCAGTCCGATTCCGACGGCGCACGGAAGGCGCCCGCCAAGAAGGCAGCGGCAAAGAAATCGCCTGCCAAGAAGGCCGCTAAGAAGTCACCCGCCAAGAGCTAACCGGTCGACCGTGGCCTGGCCGTCACTCACCGTGCGCGACTATGCTGCGAAGATCCTGCTACTTATCGAGGTGAGGCAGCGATGAGCATGGTTCGACGTCTCGGATTCCGCACAGCAGCCGCGGTCGCCACAGCGGCACTGGCGCTCGGCGCGACCGCGGGGGTCGCGGCGGCCGACGACCCGTCCGGAGCGGACAACACCGTCCTCGACGTCGTCGACTCCGTGCTGTCCGGCGACGCGGGCGCGGCGCCACTCACCCCGCCGCCGGACGCCCCGCCAGGCCCGTGACAGCGGTGCCGCGATGATCCGTACCCGTGTCGCACATCTGCTAGCGGCGGCCGGGATCTGCACGTCTGTGATCACCGCGCCGGTCGCGACCGCGGACCCGTCGGATCTGGAGCCGGTGTGCACCGGCAACCAGACACCCGAGAACGACAATTGCCGCACCGCCTGCCCGGAAGGCGCACCGATGAGCGACGGCACCTGCACCGAGCCCGGCACACAGGACGTCGTCGGCGGGCCCGCCGATCATCTGTCGCCGACTGATTCCGGAGCGGATCCCGACGTAGTGCTCGGGGTCAGCGGCGGATGATTCGCTAGTCTGCCCGCGTGATTCTCGACAGATTTCGACTTGACAATCAGGTAGCGGTGATCACGGGCGCCGGCCGTGGCCTCGGCGCCGCGATCGCGTTGGCATTCGCAGAGGTCGGGGCGGACGTGGTGATCTCGTCGCGCACCGGCGTCGAACTCGAGGGCATCGCCGAACAGGTGCGCAATATCGGACGACGCGCGCACTTCGTGGTCGCCGACCTGTCCGACACCGAGGCCACCGCCGCGCTGGCCCGTACCGCGGTCGAGGAGTTCGGGCGGCTGGACATCGTGGTGAACAATGTCGGCGGCACGCTGCCCAATACGCTGTTGACCACCAGTGCAAGGGATTTGAAGAGCGCCTTCAACTTCAACGTGGTCACCGCCCACGCGTTGACCACCGCGGCGGTGCCACTCATGCTCGAGCATTCCGGCGGCGGTGCCATCATCAACATCACGTCCACGATGGCTCGGCTCCCCGGACGCGGATTCGCGGCCTACGGCACCGCCAAGGCCGCCCTGGCCCACTACACCCGGCTGGCCGCCATGGATCTCGCCCCCAGAATCCGCGTCAACGCGATCGCTCCCGGCTCGATCCTCACCTCGGCGCTGGAGGTCGTCGCGGGCAACGACGAACTGCGTACGCCGATGGAGAAGGCGACACCCATGCGGCGACTTGGTGAACCGGACGACATTGCCGCTGCCGCACTGTTTCTCGCGTCACCGGCCGGTGCGTATCTGACCGGCAAGACCCTCGAGGTCGACGGCGGACTCATCGCCCCGAACCTCGATCTTCCGATTCCCGACATGTGAGGAAGTCGATGGCATAACGCGATCCCAGCCGTGGTGGCCGCCGAGCCGGGTATCCGCAGCACTCTGGACTTGCCCCTCGTCACCGGCCGAGGACTGTACGCTCGGTAGATAGGGAAACGGGGTTAGCGGAAAGGATCATCCTGATGCGATTCGTTTTCGGTTTCTTGGCGGCAGCCGGCGCGGCGACGGCGATTTTCGGGGCACCGGTGGCGTCGGCACAACCCAACTGCGTTGATACCACTATTGGTACAACCCAGTGCCAATCGCCCGGCAACGTCCAGATCAACGCGACGCCACCCATTGAAGAGGAACCGTTCGTCATGCCGTACTGGGACGGCGTGTACAGCGGCGGGGGCTACCAAGTGCCGTTCGACGAGGGTCGCCGCTGAGTCCCGATGCGCACGTCACTGGCGCTGGCGGCGAGCGCGGCTATCGCGCCACTCGCTGCGGTGGCATTCGCGTCCGCGGCCGCCGCGCTGCCCGAGTGCATGAACACCGCGCCGTTGACGAGGCAGTGCGAGCGCGGCACCCACGTACAGATCAACACGTCGCCCAACGTGAACATCAACGACGGACCGTTCATCGAGAATCCCTGGCTTTACCCGGTGGGAATCGGGGCGTTCGGTGGTTGGACGCTGCCATAGCCGACCTCCAGCAGCGCCGACAGGAGTAGTCTGAGAGCACCGTCAGCCGGCGGCAATCTCCACGGTTAGGGAGTGATGATCATGCCGGCATCAATACTTCCCGTCGCGACGCTTTCCGCGGCCGCCTTCGTCGCGGCGCTGCTGTCCGCGCCGCTGGCCGGCGCCGTACCCGAGTGCGTCAACACCGGGCCCACCACCACGCAATGCCAACGCCCCGGCAACGCGCAGATCAGCACGTCACCTCCGGTGATCAACGACTACCCGTTCGGCTGGCCCTGGTGGGGCAACGGCTCGACTGGCATCAGCATCAACATCGGCGGGATCTTCGACTAAAGCGTTTCAACTCGTTTCGACTGGTTTCGGCTACCCTAACTTTTGTATTCGACACGCCCTATATAGGGTAGTCCGGTGGCGCAAGACACCCAAGACACCGCTGTGCGACTGCAACCCAGCTGGCTGTTGCTGGGGCCGGCGTTCGTGGCCGCCATCGCCTACGTGGACCCGGGCAACGTCGCCGCGAACGTCAGCGCCGGCGCGCAGTTCGGGTTCTTGCTGGTCTGGGTAATCCTGCTCGCCAACGTCATGGCCGGGCTCGTGCAGTACCTGTCGGCCAAACTCGGCTTGGTCACGGGGCATTCGCTGCCGGAGGCGGTAGGTCAGCGGATGCGCCGACCCGCCCGGCTGGCGTACTGGATACAGGCCGAACTCGTCGCGATGGCCACCGACCTGGCCGAAGTGGTCGGCGGCGCGATAGCGCTGCATCTGCTGTTCGGACTGCCACTGATCGTGGGTGGCGTCATCACCGGATGCGTGTCCCTGCTGCTGCTTCTCGTGCAGGATCGTCGTGGTCAGCAGATGTTCGAGCGGGTGATCACCGGTCTGCTGCTGATCATCGCGATCGGCTTCTTGACCAGTCTGTTCGTCGAACCCCCGTCGCCCGGTGAGGTGGTGGGCGGGTTTTTGCCGCGGTTCGACGGCGCCGAAAGCGTGCTACTGGCCGCCGCGATGCTCGGCGCGACGGTCATGCCGCATGCGGTGTACTTGCACTCGGGCCTCGCCCGCGACCGTCATGGCCATCCCGAAGGCCGCCGCCGCGCCCTGCTGCTGCGGGTGACCCGCTGGGACGTCGGGCTGGCGATGCTGGTGGCGGGGGCGGTCAACCTGGCGATGCTGCTGGTCGCGGCTACCAACCTGCAGGGCCGCGCCGACACCGATTCCATCGAAGGGGCGCACGCCGCGGTACAGGACACGCTCGGCCCCACCGTCGCGCTGTTCTTCGCCATCGGGTTGCTGGCGTCGGGCTTGGCGTCGACCTCCGTCGGCGCGTATGCGGGCGCGATGATCATGCAGGGACTGCTGCAGCGCTCGGTTCCGCTGCTCACCCGCCGCCTCGTCACGTTGATCCCGGCATTGCTGATCCTGGCGGCCGGACTGGATCCGAGCCGTGCGCTGGTGATGTCGCAGGTGGTGCTGTCCTTCGGCATCCCGTTCGCGCTGATTCCCCTGGTGCGACTCACCGCCGACCCCGCCGTCATGGGTCCCGATGCGAATCATCGCGTCACCACCACGTTGGGCTGGATTGTCGCCGGCCTCATTAGTCTGCTTAACGTGGTGTTGTTGTACTTGATCTCGACAGGCTGAATGCACTTCTACTTCGCGTACGGCTCGAACCTCTGCGTCGCGCTGATGGCGCGGCGGTGCCCCGACGCCGCCAATCCTCGGCCGGCGTGGCTCACCGACCACGACTGGCTGATCAACCAGCGCGGAGTGGCCACCGTCGAACCGTTCGCCGGCACCGACGTCCACGGCGTGCTGTGGCAGCTATCCGATCATGACCTGGCTCGGCTCGACAGCGCCGAGGGAGTGCCTGTGCGATACCGCCGCGACCGGCTGACGGTACACACCGACCAGGGTTCCGCACAGGCCTGGGTCTACATCGACCACCGCGTCGAAGCAGGACCGCCGCGCCCCGGTTATCTCGAGCGCATCATCGCCGGCGCGCTGCACCACCGCCTCCCCGATCGCTGGGTCGAGTTCTTGCGCCGCTGGGATCCGACACACTGGCCGGTACCGGCTGGCTCGCTCAAAATCGGTGGCCCGCAGACACTTTCGCAGCTGCTCGCCGAGCCGGGCGTGTTTGAGCACAGCAGGTTGCGGTCCCGGTTCGGCTTTCTGGCGATACATGGTGGCGGGCTGGAACAGATGACCGACGTGATCGCCGAGCGGGCCGCGGACTCGGCGGACGCGTCGGTGTACGTGGTGCGCCATCCCGACGGCTATTCGCACCACCTGCCGTCTGCGAAATACCTCGCAGTGCACTCACCGCGGCTGGCCGAGTTCCTCGACCACGTCGACGTGGCGGTGTCGCTGCACGGCTACGGCCGGATCGGACGCAGCACGCAACTGTTGGCCGGCGGGCTCAACCGACCTCTGGCCGCGCATGTCGGGAATCACGTTTCGGTGCCGGGCTATCAGGTGGTCACCGACCTCGGCGCGATTCCCGCCGAACTGCGGGGCCTACACCCCGACAACCCGGTCAACCGGGTACGGGGCGGCGGCACGCAACTGGAACTGCCGCCGCGGGTGCGCGGTATCAGTCCGCGCAGTCACCTGCCCAGCGACAACGGGCTCGCACCTGCGACGTCGCGCCTCGTGCAGGGTCTGGTTGCCGCGGCCCGCACATGGGTGTGACGTCACGGGCGCTGCACCGCACCACGCCATCCGATCGCCCGTCGGTTGCGAATACTGGATGTGGATCCGGATACCAAGACTGTCACGCCGGCTCTCTATCGCACGCGGATCACTCATCTGCGGCGATCACCGGTGCGCCACTATTTCGAGCACCACAGCTACAGCTGGTATGTCGACGTCGATCGGTTGCCGCGTCTGCCGCGCTGGTTGCGGGCAGTTGCCCGGTTCGACCGCCGCGACCACTTCGACGGCCCCGAAGAACGCTCGCTGCGCGCCCGAGTGGACGCGTTTCTCGCGGCGCACGACGCTACGGTGGCGGGCGGCCGCATCACGGCACTGTTGCAGGCGCGGGTGTTCGGCTACGAGTTCAACCCGCTGAGCCTGTACTGGTGTCACGATCGCGACGGGGTGCTGCGGCACGTGGTGGCCGAAGTGCACAACACCCGTGGTGAGCGCCACGCCTACCTGCTGCCGCCGGCGGACACGCCGGTGCTGGCCGCCAAGCGGGTGTACGCCTCACCGTTTCATCCGATCGACGGTTACTACGTGGTGCGGGCGCCGCCGCCGGATCGCCGCGTCGACGTCACGATCTCCCTGCACCGCGATGGCGATCAGCCGTTCGTCGCGAGCATGCACGGGCATCGTCGGCGGGCCACCATCGCTTCGCTGTTGTGGCTGCAGCTTGTCTCACCGATGGCGCCACTCATGGCCCGGCTCGACATGGGTGTGCAGGGGGTGGCGCTGCGGCTGCGGCGCGTCCCGCGGACGCAGTGGCGTCCCGCGCTTGCCGATCGCGCCACGGTGGCCCATCCCGTGGTGCATGTCGCGGTCACCCGACCGCCGGACAGGAGCGTGGCCTCGTGATGCATCCGACTTGCCGCCTGGGCGATAAGCTACCGCTCAATGAGCCGATCGCCGCAGGTGAGCAGCGACCTGGACACGTTGTTGCGCCGGGTGGCCGAGCAGGACGTCGATGCGTTCGCGGCGTTTTACGACCACACGCGTGCCCGGGTCTTCGGCATGGTGGCGCGCGTGGTCCGCGATCTCGGTTACAGCGAGGAGACCACCCAGGACGTCTACCTGCAGGTGTGGCGAAACGCCGCCAAGTACGACCCGGCCGCGGGATCCGCGTTGAGCTGGCTGCTGACGTTGGCGCATCGTCGCGCGGTCGACCGGGTCCGCGCCGAGCAGGCCGCCACTGCGCGCGAGTCGCGGTACGGTGCCGCGAACGCCGAGGCGCCCGCGGATGTGGTCGCCGAATCGGCCATCCTCTCCGAGGAGCGCCGTCAAGTCACCGAATGCCTCGACTCGCTCACCGATGCTCAGCGGGAGTGCATCGAGCTGGCCTATTACGGCGGCCTGACCTACGTTCAGGTCTCCGAGCGGCTGTCGGCGAACTTGGCGACCATCAAATCTCGCATGCGCGACGCATTGCGGGGTCTACGGCGATGTCTGGGCGTGGCGTGACATGACTGAACCGTCCGACTTCGAGTTGCTCGAACTTGCGACGCCGTATGCGCTGCACGCGGTGACCGACGACGAGCGCGCGGACATTGATCGCCGGGTCGCCGCGGCCCCCGCGAGCGTGGCGGGGGCGTTTCACGACGAGGTCCGTGCCGTGCGCGAAACCATGGCGCAGGTGTCGGCCACCACGGCGGTGGAGCCGCCAGCCGACTTACGCGACCGGTTGCTGGCCGCCGTGCAGGCCCCGCCAGCGCGCCGAATGCGCTGGCGCAACACGCTTTTGGCCGCGGCCGCCGCGGTGGTGGTCGGCCTGGCCGCGGTCGGCGTCGGATTGGCGCTGCGTCCGGCGCCCGTGCCCACGACGGCCGAGCAGATCTTCGCGGCTCCCGATGTGCGAACCGTTTCCGGTGCCCTTCCCGCCGGCGGCACCGCCACGGTGGTGTTCTCTCCTGAACGAGACGCAGGCGTGCTGGTGATGAACGACGTTCCGCCGCCGCCACCGGGCAAGGTGTACCAGATGTGGTTGATCGGCAGCGCCGGCCCGAAGTCGGCCGGCACCATGACCGCCGACGACGTCGGCCCGACCACCAAGGCCGTGCTCCCCGATCTTGATCACTCCAACACGCTGGCGTTCACGGTGGAGCCGGGTAGCGGTTCGCAGCAGCCGACCTCCGCACCGTTCGCCGCGTTGCCGCTCATCTGAGCGTGGCCGTCGCGGCCTCGGCGACGACGTCCATCACGTCGCCCCGCCGTCGCCACACCTGCAGCTGCCGCATCGCGCCGTTGCCGTCTTCGCAGATGCGGTCCAATTCCGCTGTCACTCGCTCAAATTCGCGTAGTGACTCCAACGCGGGGCGCAGTCGCTCGACCAGACCACACAGCAGCTCACGTGTCGGAGCGGGGGCGCACATCTGGTCGGTGAGGTCCACCGCGTCGCCGTCGAGGCCGTCGCGCGCTGCCTTCCAGTAGGCCACCCGCAACGCGAATGCGGGCAGCCGGGGTGGCGGCTCGCCGCGCCGGTGAGCGTCCAGCGCCGTCATCACCGCCGCTCGGATCAGGGTGGCCAACAGAACCGTTTCGGCGGCCGTCGACGGCACGTCGGCGACCCGCACCTCGACCGTCGGGAACTTCGACGACGGCCGCACGTCCCAATAGACCATGCCCTTGTCCAGGGCGGCGCCGGTGTCACGCAACATGTTCACGACGGCGTCGTAGTCTTCGACCGAATTGAAGAACGGCGGCGGGCCGGCGCTGGGCAAGCGGGCCCACAGGATGCTGCGCCAGCTGGCGTATCCGGTGTCGGCGTTGCGATAGATGGCGGAGTTGGCGGCCAGCGCCAACAGCAGCGGCAGCCAAGGCCGCAACCAGTTGCTGACCTGCACCGCCGACGCCCGGTCCGGCACCGCCACATGCACATGGCAACCACAGATTCCCTGCTCGTGGGCCATCATGCCGAACCTCTCGGCGATGCGGCGGTAGCGCGGGGTGTCGGTCACCGGGAACTGGTGCGGCACCGCCGGCGGCACTCCGACGGCCAGCATCTGCGTCCCGCAAACCTGCGCGGACTCGGCGGACACGCGGCGTAGCCGGACGATCTCGTCGAGAAGTTGCGTACTGGTGTCGGTCACCCCGGTGGTGGCCTCGACCTGACAACTGGTCAGCTCGAGTTGCAGCTTGACCCCGCGGGCTTCGGCCTGCGCGGCGACCCTTCGGTTCGCTGGGACCGGCTCCCCGCTGTCGGGGTCGACAAGCAGGAACTCCTCCTCGACACCGACTGTTGGATGCCTGTCCATGATGCGGCGTGCCCCTTTTGAGGGAAGCTTAACCACAGGTCCCAGTCCGGAAGCGTTTGCTTCCCGGTGTGAAAGGGCATCCGTGCCACTGTGATAACCAGCGCCGCCGCAGACCGACAGTTGACCCGCCACACGTCGGTAGTGGAGCGACCTCTTATCGGACAGGTCGACATGAAAGTGCCCGCACCGTTCAGGAAAGCCGCGAGTTACCTCGCCAGGGCCGCCACCTGGATCCGTTCCGGCTATCCGGCGGAGGCCGGCGAGCACGGGCACGTCGGGCTGATCGCGCTGTGCGGCCGAGTTGACCGACGCGAGGGCGACCGCGACCGCTGATGCGGCGCGCGTAGTTTGGTCGGATGGCCCCTGAGTTTCGCTTCGGTTTGGGGTTGTGGCGCAAGAAGTCTCGTTCAGAGTGGCACGAGGCCGCACGCCGGACCGAGGGCTTCGGCTTCGACGTGGTGCAGGTGCCCGATCATCTCGGTGCACCGGCGCCGTTCCCAGCGATGGTGTCGGCGGCCGAAGCCACCGCGATCCGGGTCGGCACCTTCGTGCTCAACGCCGGCTTTTACAAGCCGGCGCTCTTGGCGCGCGAGGCTGCCGAGGTGGATCTGCTCACCGACGGTCGGCTCGAGCTGGGGCTCGGCGCGGGTTACGTCCGCGAGGAGTTCGAGGCCGCCGAGCTGCCGTTCCCCTCCGCACGGGCCCGCGTGGACTATCTCGACCACGTGACGGCGTATCTGCAGCAGCACGTGCCCGCGGTGCCGTTGCTCATCGCGGGGTCGGGCGACCGATTGTTGACCGTGGCCGCGCGCCGCGCCCACATCATCGGCATCGCTGGCGGCCGGCCGGGAAGCACAGCTGGCGATCCGTTGGCCGAGCGGGTCGAGTTCGTCCGACGGGCAGCCGGTGAGCGGTTCGGAGAGCTGGAGCTGAACCTGGCGATCACCGCCGTGCCCCACGACGGCAGCGGCATGCCCCGGCTGTCGCTGGCCCGTCGCTACGCTCCCGAGCTGTCCGACGAGCAGTTGCTGAAGTTACCGGGCGTGCTTGTGGGCTCCCCGCGCGACGTCGCCGACACATTGCGGCACTACCGCGATGTGTACGGGCTGACGTATTTCAGCGTTCAGGAACAGCATGGCGAGAGCTTTTCGAAGGTGATCGCCGAGCTGCGCTGATTCCGCCGCGCCGGCGCGGTTCACGTGCGATAGGTGCACGCTCGGTGGGTCACTGGCTGGATGGTCCACGAGTAAGCTGCTTGTCTGGCCAGCCCTCGTAGCTCAGGGGATAGAGCACGGCTCTCCTAAAGCCGGTGTCGCAGGTTCGAATCCTGCCGGGGGCACGTCAGAGCGCATTTTTCGCCGCGCCTGTCCAACCGGGCGGCGGGGTCGTTGAGCAGGTGCCAGATGATGACCAGGATCGAGCGGGCGACCGCGACGAGCGCCTTGAGTTTGCCGCGGCGTTTGACGATGCGCCGGTAGCGTTCACCGAGGAAGGTGTCGGTTTTGCGCCGCGCGCGCCTCGCCGAGCGCCCCTTTGAGATATGGTTGCCCTTGCCGGTCTTGCCGCCGCGCTGGATCGCTCCGACTGGATGTGCGCGCACAGTTTCGCCCACGACACCAGGTGCGCGGCGGTGGGAACCGGCTCATTCGAACCCGATCTCGGCGACAATGATCTGCGCGCGCCGGGCCGATGCCGGGAATCTCGTCGAGTCGCTCGATCGTGGTCGACGCTCTCTCTCCTTCTCTTCACGCCGGGGGTGTCCGGCTCGTCGGCGCGGGTTTGGGGTTCCATCGCGGTGAGCAGCTCGTCGATGCGGGTGGTGAGGATGGCGATCTGGGTGGCCAACGCGTCGATCTGGTCGAGCAGCATCCGGCCAGTTCGGCGTGATGATCGTCTAATCGGCCGGTCAACGCCTCGACCAGGCGCCGTGCTTGACGCGCATCCGCCGCGCGCCAGGCCGCGAGCCGTGCTGTCACGCTCCCCGGCGATCAACGCCTCGAGCATGTCGCGCACCGACAGCGTGTCCAGGTGGAGCCACCGCCTACACCTTGATCAACGCGTCCTCTAGCAGCTTCTCCAACCGCTGCCAGTAGCGAGAACGTTCCCGCGTCAGATCGATCCGCAACCGTGTATCACTCAACTCCCGCACCGCGCCGCTGCACTAAACTCGCCGCAGCAGCCCTTCTCGGTGAGCTTGGCCAACCACACCGCGTCGAGCTTGTCGCTCTTCGGCGCCAGGCACGTTCTTCACGTCGCGCGCGTTCACCAGCTGCACCGACAGCCCGCCGCCTCCAGCAGGTAGAACCAGATCCGCCAATAGTCCGAGGTCTACTCCACGCTGACCTTCTCGATCCCCTCGTCTACCAGCTGCTCGCCAGCTCGCCACCGCGCCGCTGCGCTCCACGTCCCACACCTTGCTGACTCGCCTGCCCCCCGCTGCTCACCCCACCACACCTTGCCGCTGTCCTTGCTACATCGATCGCGCATACCCGCTCCAACACCAGCTCATGCTCGTGTCTGAATCTCCTCCGTTCCTGCTTCAACTCGCTTGCCCTCCAATCACATCCCACTCCAACAAGTGGTTCCCCCTCTACAGAAACCGAAATTCTACCCGTCTCAAGCACAATGCGTGACCCTTCCATCCCCCCCCACTCACTCACACTCACACACCCAAAAACTCCTCCCAACCCACCCCATTTTCACCCTCAGCGTCACCCTAAGGAACAGGGGCTCACTCGAATCCATCGTTTATTCATCGCTTATGGTCCGGTCCAACAGCTCCGCTACCTGCGGATGTACGCGCCCGCGTGCCATGTAGGTGTCTTGTGTCTCCGATACGCGGCTATGGCCCAGGTGGTCGGCGCCGATTCGCGCCGACAATCCTTCGTCGTCGATCAGCGTCGCCAGCGTCTTGCGGAATGAATGACTGGTCACGTCGGGCACACCGAGGGCTTCGCGCGCCTTGCGCCACCGCGCATTGAAGTTGTCCGGATCGCGTAGCGTGCCCGCAGTTGATGGGAAGATCACCGATTGCTCGCCAAGGAACGGCTTCTTACGGCGCGCGCTGAGTGCGACGACCGCGAACGACGGCAGCGGCACCGTGCGCCGTCCAGCCGCCGTCTTTGTCTCATCGACCCGTACCAGACCCTTACCCGCCGCCCTGATGACCTTGCCCGTGACTGCCACTGTCCCGGCCTGCTCGTCGAAATCGGTCCAGCGGAGCCCGAGTAGTTCCGAGCGGCGCAACCCGGTTGCGATGAAGATCGTTATCGGGTCGACAAGATCGTTCTTCTGGCAATACTCCGAAGCGCGCAGCTTGCCGAACAACTCGCGCAACTCGTCCGCGGCCAGTGCCGGCGCACCCTTCGGCCCCGACTTCGACCGGATCGGCGAAACATCGCGAACCGGGTTAGAGCCGATGACGTTCGCCATCACGGCCAGATGCAGCGCACCCTTCAGCAGCGTCTTGGACTGCACAGCCAGGACGTCACCGTGCGCCCGGCGCATTGACCGGATAGCGGCATCAATGCGGGCCGGTGTCGCCTCCCCCACCCGCACACCGGCGATGATCTTCGCGAGCAGCTTCGCCGCATACCTGTACGTGTCGACCGTGCGGATCGCCCGGCCATCCTCGGCAAGCCGGTCGATGTGCTGATCGACCATGGCCACGACAAGGGTGTCCAACCCGATTGCATCAGGCCCGCTCGACGCCCGGCGCGCCATCAACGCCTCGATCAACGCATCCTCAGCCAGTTTGCCGTGGTGGTCGTGCTCGTCGGCCGGGCCGCGACGCTCGACGATCCGCACTACGCCATCGCTGTCGCGGAACCGGCACCGCGCGAGCCACACACCGCCGCCGAGACGCGTGCGGGTGATCTTGCCGTGCGCTCCGATCCGCAGCGGCGGCCTACCCGCCATGGGGCTTCTCCTCCCCGCGCCTGGCAGCCGATCCGCGGTCTGGTCCGGCTGATCCGGCGATCATCGGACCATGGTAGTCAGGCGGTGTGACGTCTAGCGGGAAGTGAATTGTTCTTGTTCCCAGTCAATTACATCGCTCAGCCGATACCGTACGTGTCGGCCGAACTTCGCGTAGCGCGGACCAGTCCCCTTGGACGCCCACTCGGCCGGCGTCTTGACCGGCAGCCCATATCGGTCGGCGAGTTCCTGGCGGGTGAGCCACTTGTCGTCGGTGATGTTCTCCATGGCGGTTTACCTTCTGTTGGTCCGCCCGGGTGAGCGGAACGACATCACTGTAAGTCGGCCCAGTAACTGTCCCGTGCAGAATCTCGAGCGGCAGAAGCCGTCGACACGGACGCGGACCAGCGCGTGACCCTTCGCCCTAAGTCCAACTCCTAGTTGCCATCTCGCCTCTTCTTATCGCTTCTCGCTCTATCACTTCGGTCTCTCCAGCATTCTCAATCACTCTCACGAAACACCTTGCACCTCTTATCATTACATCCAGCGCACTCTCCGCAACACACCCCGAAAAGCGTCGGCACATTTGCACAAGGGTGCGAGAATGGTTGCGGTGCAGCAAGTGCCGTAACGTGCCAGTAGGCAGGCGGAGTGAGCCTGGTGTTGACGATCTCGAAGCTGTCGCGGTGGTCGATTGACTACTACAACGCCACCGCCAGGCAGGCCAAGGCGGCGGCAATGGATCGCAGCCGCGCCAATGGCGGACTGGGGGAGTACTACTCCGAGGGCGATACCCGCGAGCCGAGCTGGCTGATTGCCGGCGACGCCGTCCGGGCGGCCGGGTCGGTGGGGCTTGATGGGCCTGCGGCCGATGGCGGGTCGGCGGACCCCGATGTGGTGGAGCGCTGGCTTGATGACGGTATCGCCCCCAACGGCGCCAGCGGGCGTGCCTTTCGCAAGGGCAGTGTGCATGGTTTCGATTTGACCTTCGCCGCGCCCAAGAGTGTGTCGCTGCTGCGGGCGTTGACCGATGACATCGGCGAGAAGGTGATGGGTCACGCCCACGCTAGGGCGGTGGCGGCGGCGATGGCCTATCTACATGACCACGCCGGATACACGAGGGTGCACAACCCGGTCACCGGCAGGAAGGACCTGGTGCGGTTGCCGGGGTTGGTGGCCATCGCCTATCAACACGAAACGTCGCGCTGCGGGGACCCGCACCTGCACACGCATGTGATCGTGCCGAACCGGCAGGCCCGCGCCGACGGGGCACTCGTGTCGATCGATGCCACGTCGCTGTATCACGAGGCGAAGGCGGCCGGGATCATCTATCAGGCGGTGCTGCGCCACGAGCTGCACGCGGAGCGAGGCTTTGAGTGGAATCCGGTCGATGAGCACACCGGGATGGCCGAGATGGCCGGAGTAGATACGGACTGCATTCGGGCGTGGTCGCAGCGCTCCACCCGGCTGCGGGAATGGGCCAGAAACAACCTGGTGGTCACCGGCGGGACGCTGACTACCGCGCAGACTGCGGCCGCGCAGAAGGCCACCCGCCCGGCCAAGCCCGAGTCGCTGGCGTGGGAGGCCCTCAAGGAGCAGTGGCGCGAGGACGCGCGCGGTTTGAAGCTTGACCGCGACGCGCACCTAGCGGCGCGCGCGGCGCGGGGCCGAGATGCGCGCCGCGCATTGGACCGCGCGCGCCTTAAGGCCATGGCGGCGGGCATCGATAAGGCGGCGTTCACGCGCGCGGACATGGTGGAGCTGATCGGCGCACAGCTGCCCGTGGACGCCGAGGGCGATCCGCGCGCGCTCATCGAGCGCATGGTGGACGCGGTCGGGGTGCGCGTGAGCGCGCCACGCCAGGCCCACGAGCGGGAGGGGCACGAGAAGTACACCCTGGAGGTGATCATGGCCGAGGAAGCGCACGTCTTCGACATGGGCGACCAGCGGGAGAACCGTTCGCGGCTGGATGTGCGCCAAGCCGATCTCGAGGGCCTGTCGGCCGACCAGGCGCGCGCGATCGCCAACATCGGGATGTCGCCGTGGTTGGTGCAGCCGCTGGTTGCGCCGGCGGGTGCGGGCAAGACCCGCTCGCTGCGCGCGTTGCGCGCCGGCGCGCGCCGTGCGTGCAAGGAGGTGCTGGTGGTGGCGCCGACGGGTAAGGCGGTCGATGAGGCGATGGCCGAGGGTGCCGGGGATCGCGGCCTGACGGTGGCCAAAGCGCTCCAGATGATTGACGCCGGTGCGCTGACACTGAACCAGCGCAGTCTGCTCGTCGTCGACGAGGCCTCCATGGTCGGCACCCACGATCTGGAGAAGCTGTTGGCGGCCAGCACGACCGCGCGGGCCAAGACCGTGTTGGTCGGTGACCCCTATCAGCTGGCCCCGGTGCGGGCTCGTGGCGGCATGTTCGAGCAGTTGTGCGACGAGTTGCCGTGGGCGCAGCGGCTTTCCGAGGTGTGGCGGCTTCGTGATCGCCAGGAGCGGGAGGCCTCGCTGGCGTTGCGCAGCGGGCGGGGTAACCGGCTGCGCAAGGCCGTGGGCTGGTATCGCACCCATGGCCGTCTGCACACGGGTGATCCGGTGGCGATGGCCGCCGACGCAATGCAGTCGTACCTGGCTGATCGGGCCGCCGGCCGGGACACACTGTTGGTCTGTGATACCTGGGAGATGGCCGACGCGCTGAATCGGCGCCTGCACGACACTCTCACGGGGGATGGGCCGAGTGCGCAGGTAGCGCGCGAGCAGGGCGTCCGTGTTGGTGACACCATCGTTAGCCGCCGCAACGACGCGCGTATCGGTCTTGTGGCCGCCCCGGGCGCCGAGCGTCAGCAGCCAGATGCAGTGCGCAACGGCAACCGATGGCGCGTGACCGCGGTCGACGCAGCGACGAACCGGATCGCCGCCGTACGGCTCACTGACAAATCGCGGGTCGTGTTCGAGAACAAATACCTGCGTGAGCATGTGACCCTTGGATACGCGGTCACCGTGCACACCGCGCAGGGAGTCACCGCCGACACCGCGCACGCCGTGTTGGGTGAATCCGCCAACCGCGCAATGGCCTACGTCGGGATGTCCCGTGGCCGCGACGCCAATCACGCATACCTCTACACCGGGTTCAACGCAGATGCCAACGACGAGCACGCCACTCAGGCAGCCGGAACCGAGGCGCATGTGATGCGGCGCGGCAATCGCTACGAGGCCGCCCATTACCTGCGCGCAGTGCTGGACACCGATGAGCGGCCCCGCACTGTGCACGCCGAGGCCGAGCGCACTCATCGCGCGCTGCTTCCTGAGATCGTCACCCGGCTGCTGGATCGCCACGAGCAGCGTCGGGCGTCGCGGCGCGAGTCCTGGCGGCAGTACACCGCCGCCGCGCGGGCGTTCCGCGCCGCGTACGAACGCCTGGTCGCTGCTGGCGAGCGCGCCGCTGAGCGCAGCCGAGGCCTGGACATCGACGGCCTCGAATTGTAGGAACAGAACCGACCCCAGAGGCGTGTCGCTGTCGGCGCCGCGAGTACCGGCGGGGGCAACCGCATGGGAAACCCGTAGCTATCAACAACACTGCGGGGAACCGGAAGATCGCGGGCCGTCCAGGTTGCCGGTGGCCCACTCAGAGCGCACGACAGGCTCATAACTGCGCTTCGGGACCGTTCTTGTCGTAGGACGGCTACTGCCGACGCTTAGAGACAGCCAATTAACCTGCACTCCAAACAATTCGGAACCGAACGGTTTCAGCAGTCAACGTCTATTGATGATCTGTCGGTCGCGGGTCCAAGCGCATGTTCAGGCGGGCCCACAGAGCGTCATCGGTAAGTGTATACTTACCGTTCGTTGATCACTTACGAAGTCCTTGATCCCTGGGCAGCCCTTGCGGATGGCACGCGACGAACGATCTTCAAGCGGCTTGCGGCGGGACCGATGGCGGTAGGCGAACTTGCCCGGACTTCCGATGAGTCGGCCGGCAGTCTCGCAGCACCTCAAGGTCCTCAAATGCGCTGGACTGGTCCAGGACCGCGCCGCGGGACGCGGCGGATTTACCAGGTCAACCCCGAAGGGGTCGCCGCGCTGAGGGCCGAGTTGGACGTGTTCTGGGACAAGGCCTTAGGACGCATACAAATGATTGCCGATGAAGGAGGGACACGGACAGTGATGTCGTCGAATGCAGGGCCGATACGCAAAGCGTGGTTGTCAACGCTGGTCTTGATCGGGCATTCGCGCTGTTCATCGACAGATTCGATGCCATCAAGCCGCGTGAACACAATCTGCTCGCGGTTCCCATCGCCGAAACCGTCTTCGAGCCGCATGTAGGAGGTCGCATCTACGACAACGGCGTCGACGGGAGTCGGTGCGAGTGGGCGCGTGTGCTCGTTACGAGCCGCCCTCGCGTGTGGTCTTCTCATGGGACATCGGGCCGACCTGGCAGCTGGAAGCCGACCCCGCACGGACGAGTGAGGTCGAGGTGAAGTTCTTCGCCGAGTCCGCTGATACCACTCGGGTCGAGTTGGAGCATCGACACCTTGAGCGCCATGGCACCGGTTGGCAAGCCGTCGCCGATGGAGTCGATGGCGATGCCGGGTGGCCGCTCTATCTACGCCGCTACGTCGAGCTCGCGATGGCGGAGGCGACGCGATGAGCGCCGACACAAAGTCGCTGATGGACATGGCGTTTGAAGAGCGGTCCGACCTCGCCGCGTTTCTTCAGACGCTTACACCCAGACGAGTGGGACGCGACCAGCCTCTGCGACAAGTGGACAGTCAAAGACGTTGTCGCACACGTCGTCAGCTACGAGGAGTTGAACTTCATCGGCTTGGTGAAGCGATTCGCGAAGGGCTGGGTCGTGCGCGCCAACGAAGTCGGAGTCAAAGAGTTCTCCTCGATGTCGCCCGACGATTTGATGAACTTCCTGCGCAGGCATCTACGCCCGCAAGGGCTTACCGCCGGTTTCGCCGGAATGATCGCGCTTGTCGACGGAACCGTTCATCACCAGGACATCCGTCGCGCACTCGGCCATCCCCGCACCGTGCCGGTTGATCGGCTCGAACGCATCTTGCCTTTGGTGCCCGGAAATCCCCGGCTTGGCGCAGGGCGACGCATCAGAGGTCTACGCCTACAAGCAACCGACGTCGACTGGCAGCACGGCAGCGGACCCGAAGTCAAAGGCACAGGAGAAGCCCTCTTAATGGCAATGACAGGCCGACAAGGCTCTAAAGAACTCACTGGCCCAGGACAAGCCACCTTGCTAAACCGCTTGTGAAAGCGCGGTGTTCCGCTACACCAGCACGGGACACGCGTTCATCCGACTTGGCGGTAAGAGTTCGAAGGAAAGGCGCCTGTCATCAGACACAGCCTTTAAAGATGTGACTGTTCCCCACGACCTTCAGCCTCACGTGACATCGGTCAACGGCTAG
>CAWIDX010000006.1:0-51407 GCA_963834955.1 uncultured Actinomycetota bacterium | reverse complement strand
ACGAATACGTCTCGAAGTCCTTGAACGCGGGCGCGACGTCAACGTGCCGGGTCAGCGCATTGAAGGCGTACTCCTTGCTGTAGTAGACCGGTGCATCGTCGCGCATTCGGCGGTAGGTCTCGTACGCCCCGTTGAAGAAGTCCTCGGAGAACGGGTCGAAAACCAGCTTTGCCTGGGTCATTGGGATTCTTCCTGCCGCTTCAGTCCTGCGTCCACGATGTTGTCCAGGCCACCCATGTCGCTGCCCAATTCGGCTACGGTCTTGCGGATCGTCGCGACGTCCTTGCCGATGAAGTCGCCGACCGCTGCAGCGAAAGTGACAACGCAACCGCGGCCGCGATGCCGCTCAGTGCGCGGCTTGAAGGCGCTGCCGTTCGGAAGGGCAGCCAGCAGCGTCGATTCGTCGACACCTAGCCGTCGCCCGAGCCGGACCCCCTTCAGCGACCAGGCCGATCTGCGCCGCGACAGGGCAGATTGTTGATGAGCTTCACCCGCTGGCCAGCACCTGTCGGCCCGACGTGCAGCACCGGGTCCCCGTAACTGGACAGCACCGGGCTGATTTGTGTCCACGGCGTCATCCCCGCCCCGGACGAAGAGGGTCACCCGGCCGGCGGCCACGTAGTGTGACCCGCTGTTGATCGGCGCGTCAACGACGTCGATGAAGTGCCTGTCGGCGCGGGCTGCGATCGTCTCGGCGGTCCGAGGGCTTCCGGTGGTATGCAGAACGACCACTGAGCCCGGCTTCATGGTCACTTTGTCATCAGATCGCCTTCCAAGGCGCGCTTGCTGGACCTGCTCGTCGGTGAACACGCAGACGATGACGACGTCGCCCGCCGTCGGCCACCTCTGCGACGGCCGTGAAAGGTTTGTGCCCCCAATCCGCCTACGGCTGAGCATTTTCAGGCAATTGGCCCAGCGCACGGACCTCATGACCGGCTGCGGCAAGGCGTGCGACGATCGGTGCAGCCGATGCGCCCCGCTCCGATGAAGCCGACACGACTCATCGCGGGTGGCCCAGTAACATCAGGGCGACATCGGCGCCGTCGAGCACCGCGCCGGGCGTGACATCGGCCTTCTGCGTAATGTCGACCACCAGCCGAACGTCCTTCTGCAGCAACGCTCCGGCGACGTCGGTGAGCACGTCGAGGCTGCCGCCCATCGCGGCGATGCTTGTCAGATGTCGGCGTCGCCGGAGCCACGCTCAGTAAGGCCAGACACCCCCCCCCCCCCCCCCCCCCCCCCCCCCCCCCCCCCCCCCCCCCCCCCCCCCCCCCCCCCCCCCCCCCCCCCCCAAAAAAAAAAAAAAACTCTTTTCAAAGTCGCTGTGCACCGCCTGGCCGAGCCTTTTTAGGCCGGCGAGACCGCTTGGCGGGACCTTCCTCGCCGCGAGTGTCGGCGTATCGGCTCCTTTTTTTGATGTGACGCCGGTCGCCGCCCTTCGCCCCACCAGCTCCGCTCTTACTCGTTTAAACCGGACAATCGAACAAGATCGCCCCCGGGCCATCGGCCCGCCCTGGCTGCCCAATCCGATGAAACCCGACCCGCATCAACTCGGCCTCCGATTCGACTTCGTTGACTTCGCGGTCTTGGGCGTGTTCTTCGCGGGCGACGATGCACTTCTCGACGAAGGACAGCACTCCGAGGTGGTATGCGGCTGCGGTGAACCCGAGGCTCAGGTTGTGCCCGCTGTCGCGTTGCTCGTTGACCACCACCCGTGGTGACGCGGTGAACATCACGGCGATCACGGCCGACCCCGCCGGGCCGTTCTCCCAGAACGGCTCGTGGTCGGCAAGGCTGAAGCGGACGGGAACCCGCACTTGCGCGGCGAGGGCAGGGAAATCGCGCTGCGGCCAATGAGCCACGACGGATCCCTCGTACGCGGGCGAGGCGGACTGGATGCCGCCGATGATGTCCTCTGGATAGAGATGCCTTGTCTGCCAAAGAAGTACACACTCGCGGCGGATCTCGCTGATCTTCGGCCTGCTCAGAACGGCGTGTGCGTCCGGTTGGTTTCGCCGGCCGGTGCCCTGTCTCCAGACCAAGCAGCTGAGGCTGGGCGACCGCCATGCGGAGGGTGAGTTCGGATCCGTTGGAATGGCCCAGCAGGAACAATCCCTCGCCGCGGGGACGAGCGTCCAAGATTCCGTCGACTGCCGCGTAGGCCAACTCGACGCGTCGCTGCGGTTCGGCCATCGACTCGGCGTGCGGCGCCGACGTGCCGAATCCCGGTCGGTCGAGCGCGATCACAGTGAAACCCAGCGCCGCGCCGATGCGCAGCAGCGAGAGTCGCGGATGTCCGGGACAGTCGTAGTACGCCGACGTCGTCGCGCCGCCGTGTATCGCGACGACGGTGGCCCGCGGATTCGCCGCCTCGCTGAGCAAGCCGGACATCGGAATTCCGTCGACGTCGGTGATACACGGCAGGGGAGGGGGCCAGGTGTCGGTCATCTGTCGGCCCGCAGCAACATTGCGCCGCTCGGGGTGAGCCCGCCGCTGCTGACGACGGCGACCCGCGCACCCTGCACCTGCCGGTCGCCGGCCTCGCCGCGCAGCTGGATGACCGCCTCGTGGACCAGGCCCATGCCGTGGGTGCGCCCGTGGGAGAGCTGGCCGCCGTGGGTGTTCAGCGGCAGCATGCCGTCGCGGGCGATGTTCTTGCCGCCGTCGAGGAAGTCCTTGGCCTCGCCGATCCCGCAGAACCCGAGCGCCTCGATCCACGACAGGCAGTTGAAGGTGAAGCCGTCGTAGAGCTGGGCGACGTCGACGTCGTCGGGCCGCAGCGTCGGTCGGGTCCACAGGTGCGCGGCCGGCCCGAGGACTGCGGTTCGTGGGTCAGCGTGCTCTGGTCCCACTCCATCCGCTCGATGATCTGCGTGCCGACGGCCTCGACCCGGACGGGCGGCTTGGCCAGCTCCCGCGCCGCGTCCACGGCCGACACGATCACCGCGACCGCGCCGTCGCACGGGACGTCGCAGTCGTAGAGCCCGAACGGCGTGGTGATCATCCGCGCCTCCAGGTAGTCGTCCATCGTCATCGGATCGCGGTAGATCGCCGTCGGGTTGAGCGCGGCGTTGGCCCGCTGGTTCAGCGCGATCCAGCCGAGCGTCTCCCGGGTGGTGCCGTAGCGGTGGAAGTGCCGCTGCGCGTTCTGCGCCAGGGTGTGCGCCGCCGAGATCGCGCCGAACGGCTCGCCAGCCATCGGTCGCCGGGACGGCGGTGCCGATCTTGCCCCGCTCATCAGCTCGCTGCCGTGGCCTCCCACACCGTCCGGAAGCACAGCACGTGCCGGGCCAGACCGGCGGAGACCGCCAGCATCGCCGCGATCACCGAGCCGCCCGGGCCGAAGGTCTCGCCGCCGCCGTTGTACCAGGTCGGCCGGATGCCGAGCGCGGCCTCCAGCGCCGTGACGCCGCCCTCGCCGAACCCGCCGACCGCCCGCCGCCCGGGTAGGTCGACAGGCCGTCGATGTCGTCCATGGTCAGCCCGGCGTCGGCGACCGCCCGCTCGCACGCCTCGACGGTCAGCGACAGCGGAGGCCGCATCAGCCGGCGCCCGATCTCGCGACATGCCGATGCCGGTGAGCGCGACCTTGTCCTCGAACTTGTCCGGGCGCGCATCGGCCGCACGTGTGCCGACCGCTCCGGGGCATCTCGTCGACGGCCGCGGCGAGGGCTGCTCGGGCTGTTCCGCCGCCGGGCGGAACAGCGGCAGCCACACGTCCTCGACCTGCTCGAAGACGACCTCCATCCGCATGCCGAGCTCGAGCTGCTCGGGGTCGCACTCCACCATGCTGGTGGTGAGCCGGACCCGCGGGTCCTCCTCGATCGCGACCTGGGCGACGACGTAGGGCGCGGGCAGGCCGGGCAGGCTGAACCGGTGGCTGACGGTGAAGCCGAACAGCGTCGCGAGTCCGGACACGTCCCGCACGCCGAGCTCGTGCGCCGGCAGTACCGGCATATCGGTTGGGCGGATGGATCAGCGCGCCGCAAGAGGGCACTCCTGAAGTCGCAGCCGGCCGTCGGCCCCCGACGTCCAGAAGAACTCGTTCTCGTCGGTGACTGGCGGGAGCGGACGGCTTAGGGCCTCTGACACATGATGTCCTGCGGGCTGATGGCGACCTCCACGCGACATGGCATTGTGCAGTGATGAGAATCACGTTACCAGTTTCGGGTATCGCGAATCTACCGGTCGGTGGCGATCGTAGCCGAGCGGCTAGCAACACTGAGCCGGTCGGCTACCCTACAGTCGTGGTCACCGAGAAAGCGCTGGTCGCACGCCCCTTCAGCAGCATCGTGCGCACTGCGGCGCAAGATCGCATTCTCGCGGCGGCGCTGGATCTCATCGCCGAGCACGGTGTCAGCGGCACCTCGCTGCAAATGATCGCGGACGCCATCGGGGTCACCAAGGCAGCTGTCTATCACCAGTTCAAGACCAAAGAGCAGATCGTCATCGCCGTCACCGAGAATGAGCTCGCGAAGCTCGAGGAGGCGCTTGAGGCCGCCGAAGCCGAGGAACACCGGCAGCGCGCGCGCAAGGTTCTCTTGACGCGAGTGATCGATCTGGCGGTCAGCCGCCGTCGCTGGGTCAGCACCCTGCCCAACGATCCGGTGATCGTGCGCCTTCTCGGCGAGCACGAACCGTTCCGGCAGTTCATCAGCCGGCTCTACGGCGTGTTGCTCGACGAGCACGACGACACCGAAGCACGCGTATCCGCGGCTGTGATGTCAGCGGCGATCGCCGGCGCTGTCATCAACCCACTCGTCACCGACCTCGATGACGACACGTTGCGGTCGACGCTGATCCACCTGACTACGCGCATGCTGAACCTGCCCGAGTGAGACGCCGGTCAATACAGCGCGATGGCGAGGATCCCTGCCCACAGCACGACGAGCCACGCGTCGGTCGACCATTTCAGCCATCTGGGCGCGCTGCGCACCTCCATGAAGTACCGAATGATCATGCGGCCCTTCACAAATCCCAGTGCCAGCACCGCGATCGTGATGGGCACGCTTGGCACCGGGGGACCTTCTGAGTTCGCCGGTGCCAACCACCACGACACAAGGGTGATCGCCGAAAGCACGAGCCATGCATAGGTAGTGGTGCGTGCGGTGGTCACGGTCATCGATCAGCTCACCTCACCACGTACAGCAGCGCGAAGATGACGATCCAGAGCAAGTCGACCATGTGCCAATAGGTGGCACCCGATTCGACCATGGACATCCGGCGTTTCCGGGGGTTACGCAGTTCCCGCACGACGATGCCGAAAATCACCAGCCCGAGCACAACGTGGAACAGATGTACGCCGGTGATCATGTAATAGAACATGAAGAATTCGTTGCTCTGCATCGTGTAGCCGGCCGCCACTTTCGTGGCCCACTCGTAGGCTTTGATGAGGATGAACAACACCCCGCAGGCGGCCCCGAAATAGGTCAGCCGTAGCGCCAGGCGATGATCGCCGGCGCGGGCGGCCTGCACACTGCGCGCGATGAACCAGGAGCTGGCGAGCAGCACCAAGGTGTTCAGCACGCCGATGTTGACGCTGAGGTGCTGCTGGGAGTCCAGGAACTCTTGCGGCGCCATGGCCCGGTGGACCATGAAGATGATGAAGTACGCGCCGAAGATGACCAGGTCCCCGAGCACCATGACCCACATGTGCCCGTCGCCGGGAACATGACCGGCCGGTGCCCGCCCGGCATCTTTGGTCGCGGTCCGTGGTGTTACCTGCGTGTTGGCCATGGCGTCAGGCAGGGGAGCCTCGTCAAGCGGTTGGCGCTCGGTGGCCTTCTTGAGGAAAGCGATCACGCACATCAGCCAGAAACCGAAGACCACTACGCCCAACCAAAACGAGATAGACCCATTCCACGCGAACGGGCCCGCCTTCGAGATGAACACCGGCGCGGCGAGCAATTCGGTAACGATCTGCCAAATAGTCACGTAGGCAAGCCATTTGGGGAAGACTTCGTTCTTGTCATAGAAGATCGCTATCGCCAACACAAACCACGCGGTGGTGAAGCAGCCCAGGGATCCGACGTACGAAAGCAGCCCCAGATCATAAAGCAGCGCAAGGAGTTCGGGGTCGCGGTCGGGGCGGTACACCGCCGTGAGAAAGCAGAACGCGACGAGCAGGCATCCGGGTATCGCGCCGACGGCCAGCGAGCCCAGGTACGCGTAAGCCAGGACGGAACTGACCGTCATTCGTTTCATGTGGTAGGCGACGATGCCATTGGCCACCCCGGCGCCACCGATGATGAGGATGAGGATCCCGAAACCTATCTTGATGGTCGTGCCGTGGTCGTGAAAGAAGTCGACCATCTGAGGGGTGGTGATGTCCGGTCTCGGTGGCGGCATGACCCTGGCCAAGGCGAAGAAGATCACGCCGAACGCGGCGTAGAAGGCGGGGACGATCCAGAAGACGATCCAGATATCGCGCTTGCCCGCTGGTAAGACATCGCCGGCGGTTGACGTGGAGTCAGTCGAGAGCGTGCTGCTCAATGCGCGATCCCTTCGTCGACGGCCTGGCGGTGCAGAGCGGCACGCAAGACGAAGAACATCACGATGACGAAGGCCGCGAACGCGCCGTTGCGAAGCCAGAACGACACGGCCCCATCCCAGGCCAACGGCCCCGTTCGGAAGATGGCGGCGCCCACCGCGGGCGCGATCGCCAGGGCGGTGACGACGGCGAAGTGCCCCACCCAACGCGGGAATACCGGGTTGGGACTTGCTGATTGCGGGCCAGTGTCGAAATAGACCGCCAGCGCCAGGAGCAGGTTCTGGGCCACGATCGCGCCGACCGGTGCGATGAAGATCAGCCACGCCATGTCGTTGAGCAGCATGACGAGCTCGGGGCTTCGCTCCGGCCGGAACGCTGCGGCGAGGTAGAAGATGTCGGCCAGTGCAAACAGCGTCGCCCCGCTCACCGCGGCGGTCAGGTAGCAGTACGCGAACACATGGCTCTGCGTCGTCATCCGCTTCATCTGCACGACGATCACCATGAAGAACGGCACCAGCATGATCGCGCACAGGTTGTAGGTGATCATGCTGAAGCGGATCATCGCGGCGTTGTCCGCGTAGAACGCCGCCACCTGCTCCGCGGTCATATCGGGTGACATCGGCGGCCAGAACCCCGGAAACGCCACAAAGGCGACCAGCAGAATCACGCCGAAGATCGGTGCAGTCCACAAGCTGATCAGCTGCGTTTTGATGCGCTGCTGTCTTCGGCAGGTCCTCGGCCTCGGCGAGTATTTGCATTACCCCTCGCAAGTCATCTCCTCGGCTCCCCGAGTAGCCGATCGGCTGATCGCCAGGATAGCCGATCGGCTAGTTGTCAATCAATGGGCCCGCAATACCGGCTTTCGGTCGATTGTCAATAGTGTTTCGCGAATCTGTGGATGAATTGGCGGCTGGGGATAACTGGCTGTGGGGCAACGGTTTCGGGTGTTGCTTGTCGGTGGGCGGGGTTAGTGTTCGAACATGCTTTCGGATCGTGATGAGGTGGTCGCGGCCTTCGACGCCCTGGACGCGGCGTGGGAGCGGTTGGCCGGGTGCAAGTTCGACGGGTTGGTCACCGGTGAGCGGTTGGCGTTGTTGGAGCGCCTGGAGGTCCAGCGGCGCCGCCAGCCCGCCGCCGAGCATGAGCTGGTCAATCAGCTGCGCGCGCAGGCCACCCCGGCCGAGCTGGGTGGGCGGCTGGCCCATGCGCTGGCCGACCGGCTGCGGATCAGCCGTGCGGAGGCGCGGCGGCGCATCGCGGCGGCCCAGCAGCTGGGGTCGCGTACCGCGTTGAGCGGTGCGCCGATGGAGCCGCTGTTGGCGGCCACGGCGGCCGCGCAGCGCGCCGGGCGGATCGGGGCCGAGCAGGTGGGGGTGATCCGCGCGTTTGTGCACCGGCTGCCCGGCTGGGTGGAGGTGGGCACCCGGGAGCTGGCCGAGGCGCAGCTGGTCGGGTTGGCCGGCGGGTTTCGCCCCGAGCAGGTGGCCAGAAGGCCGCCGCGCGGCTGGCGATGCTGCTGGACCCCGACGGCGACTTCTGCGATGAGGACCGGGCCCGGCGGCGCGGCCTCACCCTGGGCGCCCAGGGCATCGACGGGATGAGCTCGATCCGCGGCTGGCTGACCCCGCAGCTGCGGGCCGGGTTGGAGGCGGTGTGGGCCAAGTGGGCCGCCCCGGGCATGTGCAACCCCGATGATCAGCGCCCCGCCGTCGACGAGCCCCCCGGCCAAGACCGCGCCGAGCGCGACGCCCGCAGCGGCGCGCAGCGCAACCACGACGCGCTGAACGCAATGGTGCGCAGCGTGCTGTCCTCGGGGGTGTTGGGTCACCATCAGGGCCTGCCGGTGTCGATCGTGGTGCGCACCACCCTGCAGGACCTGCAGGCCAAGTCCGGGGTGGCCACCACCGGCGGGGACACCGTGCTGCCGATGTCCGAGGTGATCCGGATGGCCCGCCACGCAACCACTATCTGGCGGTCTTCGACGGGGTGGACGGGCGCGCGCTGTGGCTGGGCCGCACCAAACGGCTGGCCAGCGCCGATCAGCGCATCGTGTTGCACGCCCGCGACCGCGGCTGCAGCCACCCGGGCTGCGATGTGCCCGGCTACCTGGCCCAGGTGCACCACGTCACCGACTGGGCCGCCGGCGGGCGCACCGACATCGACGAGCTCACCTTCGCCTGCGGCCCGCACAACCGCCTCGTCGAGGACGGCGGCTGGACCACCCGCAAACACCCCAACGGCGACACCGAATGGATCCCACCGGCCCACCTCGACCGCGGACAACCCCGCACCAACACGTATCACCACCCCGAAAAACTCCTCCACGGCGAAGACGACGAGGACGAAGACAACGACCCCTGATCACCGCCAGCCGCACGTCAACCCGACGTGAACGAGTCGTCACTCAGTTCGGTGATGGCGTGCACTGGACAGTCCAGCAGGGCACGCATCACCGCATCGTGGTCAGCCTCGGGGACCGTGCCGTTCCCGATGAGCGATGCGTAGCCCCAGTCGTCGAGCGAGAAGTATTCGGGCGCGTGTTTGGCACAGAGACCGAACCCGTCGCATATCGTGCGGTCCAGTCGGATTCTCATGCGCCCACCACCGCCTCCACCTCGTAGGGCCGGACCGCGCTGAACGCATGGGTACTGCACGCATCGCATTCGTTGTGAAGGTGGCGGTCAACCAATTGTGGGAACTGGACAAGCAGGCTGGCAGCCACGTTGGTCGCGGCGTCCAGCGTGGCGCACGCGCCGCGCCCGCGCAGCACCACCGACCATCGCTCGAGGCGCGTCAGATCCTCCTCGGTCGCCACGCCGTCCCGCAGCGCTGAGGTGACCGCGGACATCGCGGCCGTTCCGTTGAAGCACGAGCCGCACTGCCCGGCGTTCTCGCGATCGAAGTACGCCATCACCGACGCGGCGACCGCGACCGGGCAGTCCTCTGTAAGAAGCGATATTGCGCCGCAGCCCAGTCCGCTGCCGAGCCGGCGCAGGTTCTCGTGGTCGAGCGTGGCGTCGAGGATTTCGCGGTTCAGCATGCCGGCGAAGTACCCGCCCATCAAGACACCGCGTACGTGATCGGCCGGAACCTGATGCGCTGCAAGGAGTTCGGTGAACGCCAGTCCATGAGGGAGCTCGTAGAGCGCGGGCGGCCTGCCAGCGCCGGTTACCGTCATCAGGAAGGTTCCGGGCGACGTCGACGTGCCCTCGCAGCGGAACGCCTCGGCGCCGTGCCGGTGCAGGAATGGCAGCGTCGCCAATGTTTCTACGTTGCTCACCAGCGTGGGCAGCCCGCCGACGCCATGCTGGAACGGGCGCGGCGGCTTGTCGGTGGGTTTGGCCGGGCCGCCGTTGATGGCGCGGACCGTGGCGGTTTCCTCCCCGCGATGTAGGTGGGCGCGACCGTCATCGCCGTGATCGTCAAGTCCCCGAGAACTTCCCGATCAAGTTCCGCAAGCGCGGCTTCGACACAACTAGCGGACCGCGGATCTGACACGTACACGTAAGCGCGACGAGCGTTCACGATCTGCGATGCCAGACGCAGCCCGTCGAGCACGAGATGCGGGCGATGCCGCAGCAGCCATTTATCCTTGATCGACGCCGGCTCTCCCTCCTCGCCGTTGGCCACGACAACGGTGTCGTGACCACGACGGCCGGCGGCGCGCACTGTGCGCAATTTGACCGCCATGGGGAACGCCGCCCCGCCGCGCCCGAGCAGTCCCGACATTTCCACTTCCTCGAGCAACCCGTCGGCACCGATGAGTGGGCGGTAGCCGTCGTGCCGGCGGTACTCGGCGAAGTCCTCGACGCCGGGCCGTGTCCGCAGCAGGCGGGGAGCGCAGCCCGCCCATACCGCGACCGTGAGATCGCTTGGCGCGGCTGCGATTTTCATGGGTGTCGCCCCCGGGCAGTTAGGCTAGCGCCCATGAGAACCGCGGTCGTGCGGGTCAACGTCGACGTGGCCGGTGAGCTCACGCCTGCACAGTTAAGCGACGGCATGAGCGCCCTCCGCGGACTCGCCGACGGCATGGGCGCCGGAGTTGTGGACAACAACCTTCCCGCCATGCCGGCCGGCCGTCGCGAGGTGGAGCTTCTCATGACCGGGCCCGATGCCGACGAGCTCAAGAGAACTGCAATCGACCTCTGTACCAAGGCTTTCGGGACCACCCCCGTCGCGGGAGTGCTGACCTACGTCAGCAGGGGAACCGACGACGACGCCCACGGTGTGCTCGCCGCGTTCGGGCTCACCGGAGAGATCAGTCGGACGCCAGGCGATGACGGCTGGGACGTCGTGCACGTGACGCTGCCCAAGGCGGATCTGGCCCGGGTGCCGGAGAGCCGCATCCAGACAGCTTTGGAGGCCTCGCTGAACTGCGAGGTCCGCATCCGCACGATCTGACCGAGCCCGCATCATCGTCGCAGAAATTCAAGGATCGGCGGGGCAGCCTGCACCCAGGTGTCGAACATGTTGAAGCGCTTGACCTTGCCCTGCGCCCGCTCCTCGGCCGCGCGCTCCCAGGCGTCCTCCGGCCACGGCGGATCGATCAATTTGGACCCCTTGATGAGGCAGCTCACCTCGAGCGAGGTCCGCTTCGGGTGGTCCAGGTCGTTCTCACCGCCGCGGATGATCAGCGTGGGCACCGGTGATGTTGTCGAACATCTCGTCGTCGACACCGGGAATCGTTTGGCCTGGCTTGGAGACGAACGCGTTCAGCCAGCGCAACATCACCTTCAGAAATTCGTCGGCGTCGAGGTCGAGGAAGCGTTGCTTGTTGGCCGGGTTCTGCTCGATGCGCTCGCGCCATTCGGGGACGGAGAGCACGCCCTCCATCCCAAGGCCGCGCACCGCGAGAATGCTCGGGACGATGTAGTAGGACCCCAGGACGAATGTGCCGTACACCCCCCCGACGATGTTCCACACCACCAGCTTGGTGACGAGTTCGGGGTAGAGCATCGTGGTCAGCATCGAATCTCGGGCCCCACCGGAGCCGCCGGCGAGGATGCACGGTCCGATGTCGAGCTCCGTGATGCAGCCCGTGCAGCGTCTCGGCCCGCATGTGGGATTCGCTCTGCCCGTAGAACTGAACGTCGGACGTTCCCGCAGTTCGGCCGGTCCCACAGCAGCACTCGGTACCCGCCGTTCGACCAGCGCCTGCGCCAGCGGGCGCAGGCCGGGAATGTCCTTGCTGAACCGGCCGCCCGGCGTCAGCACAATGTAATCGCCTGTGTGGCCGAGGATTTCGTATACGACGTTGCCGCCGTTGACCTCGATCGCTTTGTCGGTCACGCCATCACCAACACGTCGTTGCCGACGACCCGAACCGGATAGGTCCGGATGCTCCATTCGGGCTTGACCGCGGTGGTGCCGGTCGCGAGCTCGAAACCCCATTGATGCCACGGGCAGTAGATGAATTCCAGGTCGCGCACCATCACCGCGTCGCCCGGAACGCTCTCGTCGACGATGGTTCTGCCCCGGGCCCGTCCAGAGCAGAGCGGACCGCCCTCGTGCGGGCAATAGTTCGCGATCGCGTAGAACGTGCCGTTGACGTTGTACACACCGACACCGTGGCGTCCTATTGGCACCAATTTGTGTGTGCCCGGCGGAATCTCATTGACTGTCGCGACGACGTGCTCGCGCCCCTGAGCCAGCCGGGGCGGTTTGACCTCCTCGGCCACTCAGAACACCCGGACTTGGCCCTCGAGGGCCGGCACCGTCTCAGGCAGGTGGTATGTCGCAATCCCGTTGCGGAACATGACGTTCTCGCGCGCATGCTCCGGCAGATGCTTGACCAACCAACGCGGATCGTCGAACGTCCAGTGCGGGTAATCGGAGGAGTACAGCAAGATCTTGTCGCACTCCATCCACTCCAGCGCACGGGTCAACTCCGTCTTGTCCTCGGGGTAGTCCAGCGGCTGGGTGGTGAACTTGATGTGGTCCTTGACGTATTCCGACGGCTTGCGCTTGATGTCGACCCATTGTTTGCGCGCTTCGTAGATGGCGTCCATCCGCCACATCAACGGCAGGATCCAATTAAATGCGTGTTCCACCAGCACGATTCGCAGGGTCGGGAACCGGTCGAAGACGCCGTCGAAGATGAGACTCATCACCTGGTTGGCGGCCAGCAGCGAGTAGGTGACCATGAAGTCATGGTTGTAGCTGGGCATTCCCACCGGAGGCATGGGCAGCTCCTCATGATGGCTGCGGGCCAGGTGGCAGCTCACCGTGATGTCGTGCTTGGTGGCCGCGGCCCACACCGGGTCATACTTCGGATTACCCCACGACGGACGGGGCTCGGCCTTGATCAGGATCTGCCCCATGTAGGGGTGCCCGGCCCAGCGCTCGATTTCGCCGAGCGGCGCCCTCCGGCTCCTCAATCGCGACGCAGATCGACCCGCGCCACCGCTCGTGCCAATTGTTGTGGCTGTCGAGCCAATGGTTGGCCTGCCAGTCGTTCAAGGCGCACGACATCGCATGGCTCGCCTCGGGCAGGCGGGCCGGGTAGGCGCCGGGTTCCAGGATCGCGATGTCCGAGCCTGCCTCCATGATCAACTGCCTGAACGCCAGATCCGGATCGCTGCCGGGAAACTCGCCGTCGGCCGGGAAGGTGTCGACGCGCATCGCGTAGGCGTGGGCATAGTCGGGAGCGTCGTAGTAGATCAGCTCGCCCACCTTGCGCTGCAGGAAGTACTTGCTGCGCCAGGGCTCCGGGATGTATTGGGCCAGCTCGCCGCGCTTGGGCACCGGATGGACATCGGAGTCGACGCACCGCACAGCGATGCGCTCGGCCGCCGGCTTTCGCTCTGTGGTCGTCACCGTCATCGTGGTCTCCCTTGATCTCGGATTCATAGGAACTGTGCGACTAACCAATTTTGGCACCGGCCCCGACGTCTATGCCGTACAGCTGGGCGGCGTTTCGCCAGCACAACTTGTCGCGCTGTTCGGCCGTGAAAGCGCTGGGCACCTTGAGTTCGCCGCACTGCCAGTGCGGATAGCTGGAGCCGAACATCACCATGTCTTCCTTGCCCGTGAAGCCGAACCATTCGCCGGCGAACTCGGTATCTCCGGGTCCGTCGAGGCTGCCCTGAACGAAGTACACGTGGCCGGGCAGGTAGTCGCTCGGCATCCGCGGTGCCCACGGTGTCTGCTCGAGATGGGGCCGGCCGAAGCAGTCCATCCGCCAGATGAACGGCGTCAGCAGGTCGGCGGCCCCGTCGGCCCAGACGAACTTCAGCGTCGGGCATTCTTTCGAATACCCCCTCGGCGATCATGTTCATCAGGTGGTACAGGTAGTTCAGCGCCATGAAGCCGAGGTACTGCTCGTAGGTCCGGGTATTTCCGGACGGCGTCGGCGCGGCGGCGACGCCCGTCCCCACCTCGATGTGCACGGCCACCGGCAGGTTCGCGGCGGCGGCCGCCTCCCACAGCGGCCAGAACTGCGGCTTGCCGTACAGTTCGCGCGACTGCAGCGGAATGCCGATCTGCACGACGCGCGGGTGGTCCTTGTACTTCTCGATCTCGCGCAGCGCACCGGCGATGTCGTCGGGATTCACGCGGATCGTGCCGCGGAACTGCTCGCCGAACTCGTCGTGCTCCAGCCAGCGAGACACCATTATCTCGTTGTGCGCGGCGGCGATCGCGCGTACCCAGATGTCTGTCCGGCATGATGCCGCGCGTCATCGGGTGCAGGATCGCGACGTCGACGCCTCGCTCGTCGAAAAGGTGCTCGGCCACTACCTCGCGGATCTGAGCCGGGATAGCCGCCCGCCGGCGGTTCCTTTCGCGTACTCGCCGCCCGGCGCGCCGTACCAATCCATCTCGTAGTCGGGGAAGCCGCGGCTGGTGAACGGCTCGCGCATGAACGCCGCGCAAGTCCTTGTTGGACTTGGCGAAGATGTGCACGCTGGCATCGATGACGGGCGTGCGACGCCCGTCGGGAAGCGTGCATCACAAACTCCAGTGTAAAGCTCAGTTCTTCATTCGCAAGAATGAGGTTCTCTCTTTAGCGCGTGCGCGGGGGCTGCCCGAATCGTCGGCGGATGCCCAGGTCGTAAGTCGGCGCTGGTAACGCAGTCATCCTCGGTTCGGGAGATCGTTACTTCCGTGCATGAGAATGTTATTCTCCTCGAGGGAGGCCGACCAACGACAAGGAGGCGCCGGAATGCTCTTGGAGTTCGACGCTGACCAGCGGCTCTGGCAAGACACCGTGCGCGACGTGGTGGCCAAGCAATGCCCGCCCGCGCTGGTGCGGGGCGTCGTCGAGGACGGCGTCGACCCGACCCCGCTGTGGAAGGTCTACGTCGACGCTGGGCTGGACGGAGCTGAACGATCCGGCCGAGCGCGGTGGAACTCGCGATCGTGTTGGAGGAACTCGGTCGCGCCACCGACCCGACGCCGTTCTTGGCGACGATGACCCAGTTCGCCCCGTTGGCCGCGGACCGTTCGAACCCCACGAGCTCGGGTACCGCGGTGCTCAGCGGCGTCACGGCCCGTCGCGACGCCGACGGCTGGGTGCTCGACGGCATCGCGCGTCACGTCCTCGACGGCGACCGCGCCGACCGGTTGGCGGTGGTGACCGATGCCGGCGGTGTTCGTCGTCGGCGCCGGTGAGGTGACCGCCAGGCGGGCCGCCGTGTTCGATCCGGTGCTGCACGTCGCCGAGGTGTCGTTTTCGGGTGTGCGGGTGCCCGACACGAGCTCGGGTACGCGTCGATACCGAGCGCGCCCGGCACGTCGCGCTGACCGGGATGGCGATGACGATGGTCGGGCGCCTGCCAGCGGATCCTCGACCTCGTGCTCGATCACGTGCAGGAGCCGGCACCAGTTCGGCGTGCCGATCGGCTCGTTCCAGGCCATTCAGCACAAGGCCGCGGACATGCACGTCGCGACCGAACGCGCCCGCGCGCTCTGCCTATTTCGCGGCGCTGACGATCGCCGCCGACGACCCGCGGCGGCGGCTGGCCGCGGCGATGGCCAAGGCCGCGGCGGGGGAGTGCCAGTCGCTGGTGTTCCGCCACGGTCTGCAGTCGTTCGGCGCGCATGGGCTTCACGTGGGAGAACGACGTCCAGTTCGCGCTCAAGCGCGCGAAGGCGGGCGAGCTGATGCTCGGCGGCGCGGCCGAGCATCGGGCGATGATCGCGGAGGAGTACCGTGCAGCTGACTTTTGATGCCGACGTCGAGGAGTTCCGCGCGCGAGTTCGTCGCGTTCCTCGACGAGCACCTGCCCGACGCCGCCGCAGAAGCACTGGAGCGGCCGCGGTCGGTGTCCCACATGCCGCGAGTGGGCGCGCCGTTGGCAGCGCCTGCTGTTCGACAACGGCTGGCTGCTGCCGGCCCAGCCGCCGGAGTTCGGCGGCCGCAACGCGACCGTGCTGCAGCAGTACGTCCATCTCGAGGAGCTGTGCCGGCGTCGGATCTACCACAGCTTCAACCCGCAGGGCGTGAATATCGTTGCGGCGTCGCTGATTTCGTTCGGCACCGACGAGCAGAAGCAGCGCTGGGCGGTGCCGATCCTGCGGGCCGAGATCACCGCGTCGCTGGGGATGAGCGAGCCGAGCGCCGGGTTCCGACCTGGCGTCGCTGCGCACCCGCGCGGTGCTGGACGGCGACCACTTCGTGGTCAACGGCCAGAAGGTGTGGACGTCCGGCGCCCACGACGCCGACGTCCTGCTGACGTTCGTGCGCACCGACCCCGACGCGCCCAAGCACAAGGGCATCAGCGTGCTGATGATCCCGACCGACACCCCTGGCGTGGTGTGCCGGCCGTTCGCCGTCGATCTGCGGCACAGGACGACCTGGACTTCAACGAGGTGTTCTTCACCGACGCCCGGGTGCCGGCCGAGAACCTGGTCGGCCCGCTCAACGGGGGCTGGGGGGTGGCCAACGGGTCGCTCGGGCACGAGCGCACGATGATGTGGCTGGGTTTCGCCGACCGGATGGACAACTCGATCGCCGACTTCCGGCCCCGCACCGCGCTCGAGCGCGACCAGTACGCCACGACGGTCATGGACTACCAGGCGCTGCGGCTGCTCGGTTCGGCGGCGCTGGCGCGCGCGGCGCGCGGCGAGGAGGACGTGGCGTCGGTTGTCGGTGCTGAAGCTGTTCGGTTCGGAGGCCGAGCAGCGGGCCTTCGAGAACGCGCTGACGGCTGCCGGGCCGGACGGGCTGATCCATCCGGCGACGACGGGCCCTACGCGCGCGATGAATCTCGACCACTACTTCGCCAGTTGGTTCGAGCGCTATGCCCGTAGCTTCGGCGGCACCATCGCCGGCGGTACGTCCGAGATCCAGCGCAACATCATCGCGCAGCAGGTGCTGGGCTACCGCGGCGCTAGCTCTGAGTGCCACGGCCGCGAGCGTGCATATCTGTATGCCGCGTCTGGGCGCGTCGCGCTGCACGACAGCACGCTCGCGCAACGGTAACCGCGGCTTCTTTGCGTTCGGTGATGGGCCGGGCGAGTTCCTGCTCGTCGCAGATGCGCTGCAGCTTCTCCAGCGTCTCGTCCAGTCCGGCGCCCAGCCGGCGTCCCGGGCGTGAACGTCGCCGGCAGGTGCCGCATGCCCTGGATGACGCCGATGGTGTCGTAGTGCACGGTGCCCTCGGGATCGCAGAGGTAGTCGGGCATCCGGTCGAGCACCGCGGTGAGCATCGACTTGAACACCGTGCGCGCCACGTTGGACCCGACGCAGCGGTGCACACCGATGCCGAAGCTGAAGTGCCGGTTGCCCTTTCGGTCCAGGATCGACCTCGTTGGGGCTCTTCGAACACCGACGGGTCGCGGTTGGCCATGGCCCAGGAGATCCAGAGCCGCTCACCCTCTTTGAACTGGTGGCCCTCGACCTCGCACGTCGTCGGAGAACGTGCGCCCGTCGCCGGGCGCCGGGGTGAAGAAGCGCAGGAACTCCTCGGTGGCGGGATTGAGCAGCGTGTCGCGCTCGCGGCTGAGCAGCTCGCGCTGATCGGGATGCTCCGAGAGCCACTCCAGGCATGCGCGGTCAGCGCCGTGGTGGTGTCGAACCCACCGCCGATGATCAGGCCCAGATTGCCCAAGATCTCCATGTCCGGTGCGGGCTCGCCGTCGATGCGCAGCTTGCAGCAGCGCGTTCACCAGGCCCGGCCGGGGGTTCTCGCGGATCTCGAACATGTTGGTGAGCAGGTCGATGCCCATCTCGCGGTGCATGGCGTTGATGCGCTCGGCGGCTCGGGGGAGTGTTCGGGGGTGTACACCGAGGCGTGCGCGGGTTCGCTGTAGATCGTCCACTTCTTCAGCGGGATGCCCATCATCGCCAGGGTCAGCACGGCAGGCACGATGTTGGCGAGGTCGTCGACGAAGTCGATGTGGCCCGACTCGATCTTCTCGTCGAGTGCTGGCCCGCACGATCTCGTCGACGAACGGCACCCAGCGCTTGACGGCCGCGGGCGACAGGTACGGGTTGAGTGCACCGCCGGTAGAGTGCTGTGCTCGGGCTCGTCCATCTCCAGGATGCCGCCGCGCACCACTTGGCGCGGCTCGGCGTCGGGAATGCGTGATGCCCTGGTAGCCGGTGCCTTCGCCGGTGATGTCGTGGTCGTTGGACACCGCCGGGGCATCGGGCGAGTTCGAAGACCTCGCTTGCTGCCGGCGGCCACCCAGTGCCCGTCGTAGGTTTCGGTCCACGCCATCGGGCACTTGGCGTGCATCTCCTCGGTGATCTTCTCGAACTGCAGCCGGTACTCCGGGGTGTGCCGGTCGAAGTGGTACCGGTTCTTCTTGCGTGTCGCTGTGTCGTCGACGCTCAAGGCGTTGTCTCCCTGGGGTTCTCGTCAGAAGTCATTCTTCGATGAAGATCGCCTGTTCCGGGCACGAGTGGGCGGCTTCGCGGACGACGTCTTCCTGTTCGGCCGGACGACCTCGTTCGGAACCGGCGACGAGTGACCGTCGACATCGTCGAGCTCGAACGAATCCGGGGCGATCATCGAGCACAGCGTGTGCCCTTGGCAGCGCTGCCGTCAACCCGAACCTTCACTGTCTCCTCCGGGATCAGATGCGGTAGTCGCACCACTTCAGGTAGCCGCCGGCGTCGACGCGCAGCTGCATGCCGGTGACGTAACGGCTTCGTCGGAGGCCAGACACAGGACAGTTGCTGATGTCTCGGGTCGATCAGGGGATCCTCATCGCCTGCTGGACGCCGAACACCGGTTCGGCGTCGCCCGCGTCGGGTGCTCGAGGTCGGGACGGAACGACCGGTACATCGGTTCGCTCTGCAGCATGTCGGTGTTGCAGTTGGTCGGGTGGACGACGTTGGCGCGGATGCCCCGTGGCGCGACTGGGTCGCCAGGTCGTGGACATACTGGCCAACAGCCGCTTGGAGTTCATGTACGCCATGCCGCCCGGGTCCCTGCCGGGGTTGTCGTTCTTGCGACGTCCATCAGCGCGGCGGTGAGCCGGTCGCGATGATCGAGGCGCCCTCGGACAGGTGCGGCAAGCCGCCTGAATGGCGTTGATCGTGCCGATCAGGTTGGTGTTGATCACGTCGATCCAGGCCTCGCACGGGCTCGCCTCATCCGCGATGCCGGCCTGTTCCACCACGATGTGCAGTCCGCCGAACTTCCTTGACTACCGCTCGAGTCGCGCATGTGTCGCATCTGGCCGGCCTCCCGGACTCCGCCTGGCCTGCGAGCCCTGTCCGCGCGCGAGCGCCCGGTGACGAGATCGCGACTTCTTGCCATCGACCGCGTGACGCGCCCTCCCGCCAGCAGTGCTGCGCTTCCGCTTGAATGCGTTCCTGTCAAGGTCCCTTCGGATGTTTCTCTAGGTGTTGCGGCCGCCGTTGACGCCCAGGATCTGTCCGGTGATGTAGCCGGCTTCCTCGGACACCAGGAAAGCGCATGCGGCGGCGATGTCCTCGGGTCGGCCCATGCGACGGACCGGGGTTCTCGCGATGTTGGTTCTCGATGTCACCGAGGTAGCCGCGGGATTCGGCGTTACGCAGCATCGGTGTGTCGATGAAGCCGGGGGGCACGGCGTTGACGGTGATGCCCTGGGCCCGTACTCCAGCGCCAGCGTCTTCGTCAGCCCGTTGACCGCGGACTTGGCCGCGACATAGTGCGCCATGTACGGGACGACCGGAGTGTGTGCTCGACGACGAGATGTTGACGATTCGGCCCCAGCCGGCCTCGATCATGTCGGGCAGGACCGCCTGAATGCAGTGAAAGACGCCGTTGAGGTTGACGTCGATCACCCGCTGCCAGTCCTCGAACGTGATGTCGGTGAACCGCTTGAAGCGCGTCCAGCCCGGCGGCGTTGACCAGCACCGTGACCGGCCCGAGCTGACTGCGAATGTCGACCAGCGCGGCGTCCACCTGCTGCCCGGTCCGTCACGTCGGCGGTGAACGACAAATCGGACTCGGCCGGCTTGAGATCGAGCGTGGCGACCCGTAGGCCATCTGCGCTCAGCCGCTTGGCGATGGCCTGGCCGATCCCGGAGCCGCCTCCGGTGACGACGGCATTCGTCACGACCATGCGCCGGCGACCTCGGGCATCAAGAATCTCCCTTCCGAATATGAGAACCGTACTCTCAAGAGCGAAGGATGTCGCAAGGCGGCCACATGTACGTCGTCGCAGGCATGGCCGCGTGCCAGACGAAGCCACTGGCTTATCACTAGGTAATCTAGGCAACCTTGAATTCTCAATGTGCGAATGTAAGATTCGCCGTTGAAGAGAATGCAGTTTCCATCGCCTTACCGCCCAAAGGAGGATGGATGGAGGAGACGTCGACCATCCCAGCAGAGCGCCCCGTTTCCACCGACGAGTCGCAGCCGCACGCCGATCGGCGCCTGCTCGTCGACGGATGCCTAGTCGAGACCGCTCGGACCTACCCTTCTCTGAATCCAGCCACCGGCGACGTGCTGGGCTACGCCCCGGAGGCCACGGTCGAAGACGCGGCCGCCGCGATCGCGGCCGCCCGGAAAGCCTTCGACACCACCGACTGGTCCACGAACGCCGAGCTGCGGATCCGCTGCCTGGACCAGTTGCACCGCGCGCTTGTCGAGCACCGCGACGAGTTGGCGCAGCTGACGATCGCGGAAGTCGGCGCGACGCCCGCGCTGTGCGCCGGGCCGCAGTTGGACCAGCCCATCGCGATCGTGCGCTACTACGCCGACCTGCTGAAGAGCTATCCGATGAGCGAGGACCTCGGCAACATCGAGAGCCGAGGCATGCAGCACCACCGCTGGGTGGAGAAAGAGGCCGCGGGAGTGGTCGCGGCCATCATCGCCTACAACTATCCCAACCAGCTCGCGCTGGCCAAGCTGGGCCCGGCGCTCGCCGCCGGATGCACTGTGGTGCTCAAGGCGGCGCCCGACACTCCTCTCGATCACGTTGGCGCTGGGTGAACTGATCGCCAACCACACCGACATCCCGGCCGGCGTGGTCAACGTGCTCAGCTCCTCGGATCCCGAGGTCGGCGCGGTGCTCACCACCAGCCCCGACGTGGACATGGTGACCTTCACCGGCTCGACCGCCACTGGCCGCCGGATCATGGCCGCGGCCAGCGACACGCTCAAGAAGGTCTTCTTGGAACTTGGCGGAAAATCGGCGGCGGTCGTTCTGGACGACGCCGATTTCAACACCGCGGCGCTGTTCTCCGCGTTCAGCATGGTGACTCACGCAGGCCAGGGCTGCGCGCTGACCTCGCGGCTGCTGGTGCCGAAGAAGCACCACGACGAGATCGTCGAACTGGTCAAGAACAACTTCGGCCTGGTGCGATACGGCGATCCGTCCGATCCCAAGACCTACATGGGGCCGCTGATCAGCGAACGACAACGTGACAAGGTCGACGACATGGTCAAGCGTGCCGTCGAGGCGGGCGCGACGCTGGTGACGGGCGGCGAAAAGGTGGACCCGGGGTACTTCTACACGCCCACGCTGCTGACCAACGTCGACGAGCACAGCGAGATCGCGCAGGAAGAGGTCTTCGGACCGGTCCTCGTCGTGATCGCCTACGACGACGACGACGATGCGGTGCGGATCGCCAACAACTCGATCTACGGGCTGTCCGGCGCGGTGTTCGGCGGCCAGGATCGAGCGGTCGCGGTGGCGCGCCGGATCCGCACCGGGACCTTCAGCATCAACGGCGGCAACTACTTCAGCCCGGACACACCGTTCGGCGGCTACAAGCAATCCGGTATCGGTCGCGAGATGGGAACCTCGGGATTCGAGGAGTTCCTCGAAATCAAGACCTTCGCAACGGTGGTCGGATGAGCGATGAAGCCGCTGGAGGGACTTCGCGTTCTGGAAGTCGCCATGTACGGGTTCGTTCCGTCGGCCGGCGCGGTGCTGGCCGAATGGGGCGCGGACGTGATCAAGGTCGAACACGCGGTGACGGGCGATCCGCAGCGCGGGCTTCGGCAAACGGGCATGTTGCATGTCGAAGGCGACCCCAACCCCAACGTCGAGCACGCCAACCGCGGCAAGCGAAGCCTCGGTCTGGACATGGCCGTGCCCGAGGGCAGGGAAGTGCTCTACGAGGTCGCCCGCCGCTCGGATGTGTTCTTGACGAGCTTCTTGCCCGCGGCTCGCAAGAGATTCGGCATCGACGTCGACGACATCCGCGCCGTCAATCCGCAGATCATCTACGCCCGGGGTAGCGCGCTCGGTCCGCGCGGGGCGGAGGCGGAGAAAGGCGGCTACGACATGACCGCCTTCTGGTGTCGCGCCGGAACCGCCGCCACGGTCACCCCGTCCGGCATGGACGGGATGGTGATGCCGCCGGGACCGGCCTACGGCGACACCATCTCCGGCACGAACCTCGCCGCCGGCATCGCTGCCGCGCTCCTCAAGCGCGAACGCACCGGAGAACCGTCGATCGTCGATGTCTCTCTGCTGGGCAGCGGCTTGTGGGCGCTGGGACACACGGTGGCGTTGACGGTGCACCTGGGCCAGCGGCTGGAGCCACCCCCGCTCGGGGTACACGGCTCGCCGTTCAATCCCCTGGTTGGCGTGTATCCGACGTCCGACGGCCGCCACATCTCGTTCGTCATGATGCAGCCCACCAAGTTCTGGGCCGACGTCTGCCGGCATATCGACCGTCCTGAACTGGCCGACGACCCGCGGTTCGCCACCGTCGAGGACGTCGCCGCCAACACGGCTGCGGCAGTCGAAATCCTGCGCGAGGTGATCGCGACCCGGACGTTGGCCGACTGGTCTGCGCGGTTCGCGACGCTCGCCGGGCCGTGGGCGCCGGTGCAGGACACGCTGCAGGCCGCTGCCGACGCCCAGATTCGCGCGAACGAGTACATCGTCGACGCGGGTGAACTCGAGTTGGTCGCCAACCCGGTGCAGTTCGACGTCACCGCGCCGCAGGGACGACCTGCGCCGGCGTTCGCTGAGCAAACCGATGAGATATTGCTCGAACTCGGACTGGACTGGGACCGCATCATCGAGCTCAAGACGGCCGGCGCCGTCACCTAGATCGTCGGAGAGTCGCCATGCCGCACGTCGCTTCGATCGGGACCTACCTCCCCTGCTGGGGCGCCCCCGACCGCCGGATCCCGGGCGACGACGAGGACGCGATCACCCTGGCCGTCGAGGCGGGGCGCGCCGCGCTGGCCGCCAACGTGAAACCGGAGAAGGTGGTGCTTGTCAGCCGCGACCTGCCGCTGCTGGAAAGCAGCAACGCCGCGGTGCTGCTGGCCGGATTGAGCCTGGACCCCGAACTGGAAGTGGAGGAGCGGCTGGGCGGTGCGCCCGCGGCGATCGACGCGCTCAGCTCCGCGCGCCCGCGCACGCTCGTCATCGGTGTGGACCTGGATCCGGCCGGGGCCGCGGCCGTCGTGACGGCCCAGCACGGGCTTGCGGTCCGCACGGCCGCCCGCGTCGCCCGCAGCCTGCCGGTTCGCACCCGCAACGCCAGCGGGGTCGTGCACGACTACGGCGATCCCCGGCTGCTGCACGAGCGCGGGCTCGTCGCCTCGCTGGAGGCGGCATGGCTCGACACCCCCGCCGCGCTTGCCGGGGTCGACCACGAGCGAGCCAGCGACCTGTGTATCGGTGATCCCAGGCCACTTCCGACGACCGGTGCCAGCGCTGGGCTGTTCGCCTTGGCGGCGATGGCCGAGAGCCGTAAGACAGGACCGTTGGTGGCGGTGGAGCAGGCCAGCCTGTCGGGGCTGACGGTCGTCGGCGGCGTGGCGCGGATACATCGTCACGAGCCGGCCGCGTGCGCGATGCCCGAGGGCCGGGTGTCTAGCGACGCCGACATCCCGATCTCTCTGGCGGCCTACGAGCGGGCGTTCGAAGCCAAGGTGCGGTGGGAGGCCGGCAGATTCGCCGACAGTGACGAACTGGACTTTCCTCCGCGGTATCGGGTCGGTGACAACGGCGCACTGAGTACCCACTACGAGTTGGTGCCGCTACCTCGAACGGGCACCGTCTACACCGAGGCGACCGTGCACATACCGGTTCCGGGGCTGCGATCGCCGTACTCACTGGTGATCGTCGAACTCGACGACGTGGGTGTGCGCGCGCTGGTCAAGGTGACCGGTGTCGAACCGGGATCGGTGCGCATCGGCGATCGCGGGCATCTCACGCTGCGTCGGATCGCGGTTCGCTCGGGGGTGCCCGACTACGGTTTTGCATTCGTACCCGCCACGGATGCTGCGGCGTGAGTAGGATTCGCGAAGCTCTTGGCAAAGAGGTGGCCCGTGGGCGCCTCGGCAAAGAGCAGGAGGGGGCGGCATGAGAAAGGTTGCCATCATCGGCGCCGGAATGACGCCGTTTGCCGAGCATTTCGCCCTCGGTATCAAGGACTTGCTTCCGATGGCTTTCGCCGAGTGCGCGGCCAGTGTCGACAAGGGCATGACGAAGTCTGATCTTCAGGCGGCATGGTTCGGCGCAATGGGCACTCCCGACGGATTTCCGTCCGGGATCCTGGCCGACACGCTCGGACTGCCCGATATACCCGTCACGCGCGTCGAGAATTCCTGCGCCACGGGCAACGACGCGGTCCGCAACGCGTTGTTCGGCGTCGCATCCGGGGCGTTCGACGTCGCGCTGGTTATGGGCGCGGACAAGCTGCGCGACTCGTCGACTCGGGACTTGGTGTGGGAGTGGGAAGCCATGGCACGAGACATGGCCTGGGATTACCCGCTGGGGCTGGTGGCGCCCGCCGGCTTCGCGCTGCACGTGGCGCGCTATCTGCACGAGTCACCCGCCACCAAGGAGCACATGGCCATGGTGGCGGTGAAGAACCACCGGCACGGGGTGAAGAACCCGAAGGCGAGGTTGCGCTTCGAGATCACGATGCAGCAGGCGCTCGACGCGCCGACCGTGGTGACGCCGTTCGGCGTCTACGACTGTGCCCCGCAAAGCGACGGCGCCGCGGCGCTCGTGTTGGCCGCCGAGGACGTGGTGGACCGCTTCACCGACCGGCCGGTGTGGATCCGCGGCGTCGGGTTGGGCCTTGACTCGGTGATGCACCAGCACAAAGCGGACATGACCACATTTCCCGCCACCGTCCGCGCCGCCAAGCAGGCGTTCGCGATGGCTTCTCTGACGCCGGCGGAAGTGGACGTCGCCGAAGTGCACGACTTCTTCACCGGCATCGAGTTGATGAGCTACGAGGACCTCGGGTTCGCCGAACGGTTTGACGCCTACAAACTCGTCGAGAAGGAGGTCACCAGCGTCGGGGGATCGCTGCCCGTCAACCCCAGCGGGGGACTGAAGTCGAAGGGCCATCCGCCCGGAGCGACCGGGGTCGCCCAGTGTGTCGAGCTGTTCGACCAGCTGCGCGGCGATGCCGTCAACCAGGTTGATGGAGCCCGAATTGGTTTGGCGCACAACATAGGTGGTCCCACCGCGGTGGCGGCGGTGAGCATCCTGGAAGGCCCGGGGGCAGATGGCCGGTAAAGGGCCCGACCGTTGGTCGTCGGGGTTTCCGATACTCAGCCGAGACTTCTCGGCCCCGATGCAGGCGATCGGTGGCTTCTTCGCGATGGCGGCGGATGCCACGAAGTACGTTTTTCGCCGGCCATTTCAGACGCGTGAGTTCTTCGAGCAGGCGTGGTTCGTCGCGCGTGTGTCGCTGGCCCCCACCTTGCTGGTGGCCATTCCCTTCACTGTTCTGGTCAGCTTCACGCTGAACATCCTGTTGCGCGAACTCGGGGCCGCGGACCTCAGCGGTGCTGGTGCGGCGTTCGGGGCAGTGACTCAGGTCGGTCCGCTGGTGACGGTGCTCATTGTGGCGGGCGCCGGCGCCACGGCGATGTGCGCGGATCTCGGATCGCGCACGATCCGCGAGGAGATCGACGCGATGGAGGTCCTGGGCATCGACCCGGTGCAGCGGTTGGTCACTCCCCGCATGCTCGCGTCGGGCCTGGTAGCTCTGCTGCTCAACAGCCTCGTGGTCATCATCGGCATCTTGGGGGGCTACCTCTTTTCGGTGTTCGTCCAGGACGTCAACCCGGGTGCGTTCGCTGCCGGCATCACGTTGCTGACCGGGACTCCGGAGGTCATCATCTCCTGCGTCAAGGCAGCACTGTTCGGCCTCTTGGCGGGTTTGGTCGCGTGTTATCGGGGCCTGATCATCGCGGGCGGGGGAGCCAAGGCTGTCGGCAACGCGGTGAACGAAACCGTGGTGTATGCGTTCATGGTGTTGTTCGTCGTCAATGTCGTTGTCACTGCGATCGGCATCCGCATGACGGTCCGGTGACGGGAGCGGTGCCGTGACACTGGGGCGACCCACCCCCGGTCGTATTGGGTGCTCGATCAATTTCGCAGGCCCGTCGACGTCTTGGGCGGCATCGGCGACCACTCGATGTTCTACGCCAAAGCACTCGTCGGGGCACCGAAGGCGGCCTACCACTTCCGACGTGAAACCGTTCGCCTCATTGCCGAAATCTCCATGGGCGCGGGCACGTTGGCGCTCATCGGCGGCACGCTCGTCATCGTCGGGTTTTTGACCATGGCCGCCGGCGGCACACTGGCGGTCCAGGGTTTCAGTTCGCTCGGGGACATCGGCATCGAGGCGCTGACGGGGTTCCTCGCCGCATTCATCAACGTCCGCATTTCCGCACCCGTCATCGCTGGAATCGGCCTGGCGGCGACCTTCGGCGCCGGTGCGACCGCCCAGCTTGGCGCGATGCGTATCAACGAAGAAATCGATGCGCTTGAAGCTATGGGGATTCCACCGATCAAGTATCTGGTCGGTACCCGCATCGTGGCCGGAATGGTCGCGATCGCGCCGCTGTACGCGATCGCCGTCATCCTGTCGTTCGTGGCCAGCAAGTTTGTGACGGTGGTTCTGTTCGGGCAATCCGCGGGGCTCTACAACCACTACTTCGCGACGTTTCTCAATCCGATCGACCTGCTGTGGTCGTTTCTGCAAGCGATCCTGATGGCGCTCGTGATCCTGCTGATTCATACCTATTACGGCTTCCACGCCAAGGGCGGGCCGTCCGGCGTGGGGGTAGCGGTAGGCAACGCGGTGCGCACGTCTTTGATCGCCACGGTGTCGGTGACGCTGCTGGTGTCGCTCGCCGTCTACGGGCAAACCGGCAACTTCAACCTGTCGGGCTGAGGGGGTGACAGCCAGATGAAGATGAAACCGAGTGTGGCGCGCCCATTGGTGGGTCTGGCAACGGTGCTGCTGGTGGTGGCGATCGTCGCCACTGCGCTGACGATTTTCAGCGGTGGCTTTACCAGCACCGTGCCGGTGACGGTGGTGTCGCCGCGCGCCGGCCTCGTGATGAACACCGACGCCAAGGTCAAGATGCGCGGTGTCGAAGTGGGCAGGGTCTCCTCGATCGAATCGCGCCCGGACGGGCGCGCCGTTCTTCACCTGGCAATGAATCCCGCCCAACTGCATCTCATCCCCGCCGACGTGCTCGTCGATATCGCGTCGACGACGGTGTTCGGGGCCAAGTTCGTACAGCTGATACCTCCCGACAAGTCGTCGGGGAAAACCATGTATGCCGGACAGGTGCTCGAGGGCGAGCACGTCACCGTCGAGATCAACACCCTTTTCGAACAGCTCACGGCGGTGCTGGCGCAGATCGAGCCGGCGAAGCTGAACGAGACCCTCGGCGCGCTCTCCCGCGCTATCAGCGGCCGTGGTAAGCAAGTCGGCCAGATGTTCAGCGACCTCAACGCATTCCTGGCCAAGCTGGAACCTGGCCTGCCGGCGCTGCGAGAGGACTTGAGCGTCGCGCCGGACGTGTTCGACGTCTACGCCGACACCGCGCCGGACCTGCTGCGGATCGCCTCCAACGCCTCCCAGATAAGCCAAACCGTGGTGGACGAGCAACAGAACCTCGACGCGTTGTTGGTCAGCCTGATCGGGTTGGCCGACATCGGCAACCAGTTCCTGTCCGACAACGGCCCCGCCCTGACGCAACTGGTGCGGATACTGCTGCCCACGACTGCCCTGACCGACGACTATCAACAGGCGCTGACCTGTAGCCTCAACGGCCTGGCAGACCTAGGGGTCTCGGGCACGCCCCCGATCGACGCCGACGGTGTCGCGTTGTCGGCCAACTTCTTGTGGGGAGCGGAGCGATACCGGTATCCGGGCGACATGCCCAAGGTGGCGGCCAGTGGCGGACCGCGGTGTGAGGTGCTTCCGGTGGGCTTCGAAGAAAGGCCGCCCTATGTCGTCACCGATACCGGCAGCAACCCGCACAAGTACTTCAGATCGGGCTTGCTGATCAACACCGACGCCCTCAAGCAGTACCTGTACGGGCCGCTCGACGGACCGCCGCGTAACACTTCGCAGATCGGGCAACCGGGATGAGAGGTTCACGGGCCGCCCCGATCGTGAAGTTCGGAGTCTTCGCGGTGGTGATGACCGTGCTGTCCGTCTTGCTGTTCATGGTGTTCGGGCAGGTGCGAACCGGCTCCACGACAAGCTATTCGGCGGTCTTCAAGGACGTATCAAGTCTTCGCCCGGGCGAGACGGTGCGAGTGGCGGGGGTGCGGGTCGGAACCGTGTCGGACGTCAAACTCGGCACGGACAGTCTCGTCACGGTGACGTTCGATGCCGACGACACGCTCCGATTGACAACGGGCACCCACGCCGCGGTCCGGTACCTGAACCTGGTCGGCGATCACTATCTCGAGCTGACCGACAGCCCCGGATCGACGCGATTCCTGCCGCCCGGGTCGGTGATTCCCGCCGACCGCACCGCAGCCGCGCTCGACTTGGATCTGCTACTCGGCGGGCTCAAACCCGTCATCCGGGGCTTGAACCCGAAGGACGTCAACATGCTGACGTCGTCGCTGCTGCAGATTCTGCAGGGCCAAGAGGGAACGTTGAATTCGCTGCTGTCCAAGACGTCGTCGTTCACGTCGGCGCTTGCCGACAACAGCCAGGTGATCGAGCAGCTGATCGACAATCTGCGGCAGGTACTGGCCACGGTGGGCGAGGACGGCGACAAGTTGTCGGCCGCGATCGATCGCCTCGAACGGCTCGTCTCCGGGCTGGCCCAGGAGCGGGATCCGATCGGCGCGGCCGTCGTAGCGCTCGACAACGCGACCGCGTCGGTCGCCGGGTTGCTCATCGACGCACGGCCACCACTGGCCGGGACGGTCGACCAGCTGGACCGCCTGTCAACCGACCTCGTCGGGGATTTGCCCCAGTTGGACACGGCCCTTGCGAGAGCACCGGAGAACTTCCGCAAGTTGGTACGCACCGGGTCGTACGGCGGCTGGATTCAGTACTACCTGTGCGACCTGACGCTGCGTCTCAACGACCCGTCCGGCCGGGTGTTGGTGGTGCCGGTGGTCAGGCAGACCTACGGGAGGTGCACCGATGAATAAGTATCGCGGTGCTCACCTGATCAGGGCGGGAGTGATCGGCGTCGTCTTGGCGTTGCTCGCCGTGCTGGTCGGTCTTTCACCGGAACAGTTGACGAACATGGCGACGTCGGTCCGCTACCAGGCGATGTTCAGCGAAGCCGGCGGCCTCGCCGAAGGCAACAGAGTGATCGTCTCCGGCGTCAAGGTCGGCTCGGTCTCGAAGATCTCCCTGCGCAACGGCGACGTGGTGGTCGATTTCTCGGCGAAGGCCACCGTGCCCCTCGGATCGGACACCACCGCCCACATCAAGACCTCGACGTTGTTAGGCGAGAGAAATCTCACGCTCGTGTCCGCGGGCAGCGGAAGAATGAAGCCCCAGAGCGTGATTCCGGTTTCGCGGACGTCGTCACCCTATTCGTTGACCGATGCTGTCAACGAACTGACGTCGAACGTCGCGGCGACCGACACCGACCAGCTCAATCAGTCACTCGATACGCTGTCGTCAACACTCGATCAGATCGCGCCACAGTTGGGTCCGGCGTTCGACGGCCTGAGCCGGTTGTCGCGCTCCATCAACGGCCGTAACGAATCCTTGCAGGATCTGCTCCGAACGGCCTCCGACGTCACGGGCATCCTGGCGGACCGCAGCCAACAGGTGAATGCCCTGATCCTCAACGCGAATGTGCTCCTGGAGGTGCTTGTCGACCGCCGCCAGGCGATCGTCGACCTGCTGGCCAACACCTCGGCGGTGTCCCAGCAGCTGACCCTCTTGGTTGCCGACAACGAGACACAGCTTGCGCCGACGCTGGACCGGCTGAACCAGGTGGCGGCGATGCTGGAGAAGAATCGCGATGCGATCGCCAAGTTGATACCCGGCCTGAAGAAAAACGCGCTCACCCAGGGCGAGGCCGTATCCAACGGTCCCTACTACAACGCCTTCGTGGTGAACGTGTTGAGCGGCAACTTCATCCAGCCGTTCCTCGATGCGCTCTTCGGTGTCCAGCCGCGGAGCCTGTTTCCGTGGCCGAACTGTGGTGGCGAACTCAACGGACTCATGCCGCCGTTCAACTTCGACCACTGTCTGAACCGCGAAGAAACCCCGGACCCCTACACCGGGCTCGTTCCCCGGGATCCTATGGACGGGCCGCCATGATGACTCGACAGCGGATTGCCCGCGTGGCCGCGATCGTGTCGGTGGCCTCGATGCTGGCGGCCGGACTTTTCATCGGCTATCTGAACTTCTTCGGCCCGCGGACCATCACCGCGATTTTCACGAGCGCCGTGGGCATCTACGAGGGCGACGATGTGCGGGTCTCCGGCGTCAAGGTCGGAACCATCGAGGCGATAGAGCCGCAGGGCACGTCCACCAAGATGACGCTGAAGGTCGACCACGGCGTGCCCATCCCGGCCGACGCCAAGGCGGTGCTCGTCGCCCAGAACCTCGTCGCTGCCCGCTATGTCCAGCTCGCTCCCGCGTACCGGTCGACTGGTCCGACGATGAGCGACGGTGCGGAGATCCCGATCGACCGCACCGCGGTGCCCGTCGAATGGGATGACGTGAAGGCGCAATTGAGCCGTCTGGCAACCGAACTCGGCCCCCAAGGCGGCATGTCGACCGGCTCCGCGGGGCTCGTCATCAACAGCGCGGCCGACGCCCTCGGCGGAAACGGGCCGAAGCTGCGGGAGACACTGGCTCAGTTGTCCGGCGTGGCGCGGATACTCGCCGAGGGGTCCGGGAACATCGTCGACATCATCAAGAATCTGCAGGTGTTCGTCACCGCCTTACGCGACAGCAACGAACAGATCGTGCAGTTCGAGAACCGGTTGGCGACGTTGTCAAGCGTGCTCGACGGCAGCAGAACCGATTTGGACGCCGCCCTGACCAATCTCTCGATCGCCGTTGGGGAAGTGCAGCGGTTCGTCGCCGGCACCCGGGACAAGGCATCCGAGCAGGTGCAACGGTTGGCGAACGTGACCCAGAACTTGGCCGACAACAGGAACGAGCTCGAAGACCTCCTGCACACTTTCCCCACGGTCCTGTCGAACTTCTACAACATCTTTGACCCGGTCTCCGGAACGCCGGCCGGCGTGTTCGTCCTCAACAACTTCTCGAACCCCGTCCAGTTCATCTGCGGGGCGATGGCCGGTATCCAAGGCGGCAACCCCTTGGATGCGGCGAAGAAGTGCGCCGAATATCTTGGGCCGGTCCTGCGACTGTTGAATTTCAACTACGTGCCGATCCCGATCAACCCCATACTCGGACCGACGGCCGCGCCCCAAGACATCATTTACAGCGAGCCCGATCTGATTCCCCCAAGGCCCGGCCAGCAAGGGCCGGGAGCGGGGCCGGAAACGTTGCCCGACATGCTGCTGCCGGCCGAGGGGCCACCATCATGACGCATCGCGTGCGCCGCCCGCTCCTCGTCGGGTTATGCGTGGCGACGGCCGTCACCGGATGCTCCTTTCGCGGCGTGAACTCGCTGCCCTTACCGGGATCGCCGGGACGGGTTCCGGGAGCGACCACGTACTACGTGGAGATTGCCAATGTCGGCTCGTTGGAGTCGAATTCATCGGTGCTGATAGACGACGTCGAAGTCGGCAGCGTCGGAGACATGACCGTAGTGACCGTGCCGTCGTGGCACGCCAACGTAACGGTGTTCGTCAAGCCCGGGGTGGTGGTGCCCGCCAACGCCGTCGCGACGGTGGGCCAGACCAGTCTTCTCGGTTCCAACCACCTGTCACTGAATCCACCGGTCGGTGTGGCACCAAGCGGGCGGTTGGCGCCGGGCACGACGATTGCGTTGAACGCATCATCGACGTATCCGTCGACGGAGCAGACCCTGGCGTCGCTGTCGGCGGTGGTCAACGGTGGCGGGCTCGGTCAAATCGGCGACGTCATCAGCAATTTCGCCGATGCCTTCAACGGTCGCCAACTTGATGTTCGCGACCTGATCACGCGCCTGGACACCTTCGTGGGGACGCTGGACTCCCAACGCGACAACATCATCGCGACCATCCAGTCGTTGAATCGGCTGGCGGCGACGTTCGCCGGCCAACGTGACATCATCACCGAGGCACTGCAGAAAGTGCCGCCCGCGTTGGACGTGCTCGTGCGGGAGCGGCCGACGCTCACCACGGCACTCGAGCGGCTCCGCCTGTTCAGTGACACCACCACCGCGGTGGTCTCCGATGTCCATGCGGACCTCGTGGAGAACCTTCACCATCTGGAGCCGACACTGCGGGCGGTTGCGGATGCGGGAACGGTCATCGGTGAGGCGGTGCAATTCGCCCTGACGTTTCCCTACGGCCAGGGCTCGATCGACCGGCACATCAAGGGCGACTACCTGAACTTGTCCGCGACTGTGGACCTCACCATTCCGCGACTCGAGCGCGAGCTGTTCATGGGCACACGCTGGGGCGACCCGACCCAGGAGATTCAAGCGGCGATCGGCGATCCAGGATTCGTCCCGCAGACGAGTGACCCGCTCGGGATCGGTGTGACACCTCCGCCGGCCGTGATTCCCGGTCGTCCGCCGGAGGTACCCCCGCCGCCGCTGCCCGGCCCACCGCCCAGCCCGGCGCCGGCTCCTGCGCCACCGAACGCAGGCGGCGGCTGATGCTCACGCGATTCGTCCGCATTCAGCTGATCATCTTCGCGATCGCGTCGGTCATCGGGGTCGGCGTGATGTCGGTTCAGTACCTGCAAGTGCAGTCTTTCTTCGGGATCGGCCGCATCAACGTCACGCTGGAGTTGCCGAACACCGGCGGTCTGTACCGCTTCAGCAACGTCACCTACCGCGGTGTGGAGGTGGGCGAGGTCACCGGCGTCGAACTCACCAAGGACGCCGTGCGAGCAACCATGTCGCTCAACACATCACCCAAGATTCCAGCGGATCTCGACGCGTATGTCCGCAGCGTGTCCGCGGTCGGTGAACAGTACGTGGATTTACGTCCCCGAACCAATTCGGGACCCTACCTTCACGACGGATCGGAGATCCGCGCCGGCGAACAGGCCATTCCGCAGCCGGTCGGTCCCATGCTGGATCAGCTCAATGCGTTGGTCGGCACCATCCCGAAGGAGAAGCTGAACAGTCTTCTCGATGAGTTGTTCCTCGGGTTCAACGGCGCTGAGTTCGACCTGCAATCACTGTTGGACTCGGCGGCCAAACTTTCCGGCGACCTCAATCCCGTTGGGGATCAGGCACGCATCCTCGTGGAAGACACCGGTCCGTTGCTGGACTCGCAGGTGCAATCCGTCGATGCCATCGGCATCTGGACGCGCAGCCTGGCTTCGGTGACCGATCAGCTGGTTGTCAACGACCCGCAGGTGCGGACCATCCTGCAAACGGGGCCGGGATTCGCTCAAGAGGTGTCGGGACTACTCGACCAATTGAAGCTGACGGTTCCGGTGCTGCTGGCCAACCTGATTACCGTCGGGCAACTGGCTGTGACCTACAACCCGGGACTGGAGCAGGCCCTTGTGCTGCTGCCGCTAGTGATAGGTGGCCTGCAATTTGCTCAAGCCAACCGGAACGCATCCGGCCTGGGCCTCGGCAGTTTCCGGCTCTCCGGCATCTCCGATCCGCCCCCGTGCACGATCGGCTTTCTGCCGCCGTCGGCGTGGCGGCCACCGTACGACACGACGACGATCGACGCCCCCGACGACATGTACTGCAAGCTGCCGCAAGACTCCCCGGTCGCCGTCCGCGGCATGCGCAACATCCCATGCATGACCAAGCCGGGAAAGCGCGCGCCCACCGCAGCCATCTGCAACAGCGACCAGGAATACGAACCGCTCGCGAAGCGGCAACCGGTAGTGGGCCCCTATCCGCGCGACCCGAACCTCGATGCGCAAGGCATACCTCCCGATTCCCGCTGGTTCCCGGATCAGGGGCTGTACGCCCCGCCGGGGGTGGGACCGCCGACGCCGGGAACCCCAAACCCGGTGCCCCCGACCCCGACTGAGGTGCCGCCCCCCATGCTGGACCTAGACCCGCCGCAGGCGGGTAACTCACCCCAGGTACCGCCGATTGCCCCGCCGCCCGTGCCGCCGGGTATCACACCGCCCCCGCCCACGATCTGGGTGCCACCCGACTTCACCGGTCCGCACGCTCCGCCCCCTCCGCCTCCGCCGCCCGCGGCGCCGAGCGGCTACCAGCGGTTCCGGCTCATCCGCACCGACGTTGGGCTTCGTGCCATACAACCCACGCACGGGCCACTACGTGGGACCGGACGGCCAGGTGTACACCCAGACGGATCTGGTCAGCCCGGGGACACGGCCGACGCTCGAGGACATGGTGGTGCCCTCCTAGCGTTACCCTTGCGGCGCAATGGTTGGAGGCGTTTGGGGCGGTGCCGGTGGATCGAGGCCTAGTCGCGATCTCACGCTTGCTCCCGGCGCAGACGGCAGGGGTCGCGCGTCGTCCGCGGTTACAACGATGAGCGTTGCCTGGCTCCGCAACCCACATGTGGTGCGGGTCGGCTGCGTCAGCGGGGCTCGTTGTCGCAGCTGTGGGTTGGGTTGTGCGTCGCAAGGACGCCGGCCTCGCGCAGTCTGTGGTGGCGTGCCGAGTCGAGTAGGGCAATACTGAAACATCGCCGACGCCGAGCACACGCCGTCAAGGCCGCGATTCACTTCAGTCGCGCCCTGTGGGCGCGGTAGCAGGGCGGCGAGTTCGTCACCGCTGGTGGTTCCGGTCTTCAACATGGCCCGGTAGATGTGGCTTTACGGTTACTGACGGGCGCCGTCGCGACACAGGGCCAAAACGTCGGCGCAGTTGTCGAAGTCGACGACGATCCCCGCACTCTCACGTCATCGAATTGGCCATCGCCATGTGGCCCTCGAAGCCTCGCGATTCCGCCATCTCGCGATAGCGACTCACCAACTCCGGGTAGGCAACTTCGTCGCCGCGGGCGCGGGCCAGCAGGGCCCGTAGCCGCAGCACGATGACGTCACGGATCACCAAACCGTCGTCTGCCGGCGTGACGGCCAACCGGTCGATCGCGGCCCGGGCTTCGGCCACGTCATCCTCGGTGCCGCGCTCCAGCAGCGTTTCCGCCAGAACAGCGGTGGCCGGAATGAACCACCCGAACTGTCCCTTATTGAACAATTCCTCTACGGCGGACCGCATCTGCGGCAGGGCGCCATCGCGGTCGCCACGCCTGGCCCGCTCGCGTGCGGCGTGCACCTCGACCATCGGTAACTCGCTCATGAAGAACCGCTCGCGCAGGCACATGTCGCGGACCTGCCCAAGAAGATCCAGTCCACGCTCACGGTCTGCTGGGGAGTCCCGATGCACCAACGCGCGGCTCAGCCCCAACCGGACGTTGCACAGCACGCTATCGTCAGCCGAACGTTCGGCCATCTGCTGCGCTTCGTCGAGGTCGCGCAGCGCGGCGTCGTCGGCCAAAAGTACCCCGCAGGTTATCGCCGGCCCGTATGTCACGTTGACGACGAAGCCGTGCGATATCGGGTCGAACGTGCGGGCCATGGCCACGGCGTGGTCGAGGTCGTCGCGCCACCCGGGCTGGCCCAGGCACCATCGGGCAAAACCGCGCATTACCAACGCCGCCGCCAGCGGCGACCCGATCAGAAGGTTGCCCTTGGCGGGGTCGCCCTCAGCCAGGTCGATCACGGTCTGTGACCACCGCAGCATATCGGCCGTCTCCACGGTCAGCACCTTGCTGAGGATCGCCGCGAAGGAAAGCCCTACCATCAAGGTCGGATCGCCGAGCGATTCGAGCAACGCCACCTGTTCGGAGCCCAGCCGCGACGCCTCGCGTATACGGGCGTGCATCATGTGATCCATCACCAGCCCGGTCATGCCGACCGCCAGCGACGCCTTGTCCCCGGCAAGGGAGCACAGCTGCTGCAGCTCTTCGAAGAGGCCGGAGACGTTCGCATGGACCCGCCAGCCGCTGCCGCACAGCAGGGTGCGCGGGGCGATGCGCAGCGCGGTCCGGTTCGGGTCGTCGGGCAGCGCATCGGCCACCCGCCGCGCACGCTCCCAACTCAGCCATGCCGCGGCGATGTCGCGGGTTGCCGACCACGCCCCGGCGCGCATGTGCCAGCCGTAGGCAGCATGTAGCTCGCCGGCAGTCTCCAGATGCTCGGCGATCAGCGCCGCGTTCTCGTCCACCGATTGTGGGTCACGCTCCTGGATAGCGGCGGCCAGGCGCCGGTGCACACTCGGCGCGATCCGATTTCAGCTGCGATTCGTAGGCCACCGCGCGGATCAGCGGGTGGTGGAACGCATACTCGGCGCTCGGGGTGAACCGCACCTGATCGATCAGCTCCGCGCTGAGCAGCTCGTCGAAAACGGGATCGATCCCCAGCGCGGCGAGCAGTCCCGCGTCGAAGCGGGCGCCGATCACCGACGCCGCGTTCAACGTCCGCTTGGCGCCGCCATTCAGTCGGTCGATGCGCGCCTCGACGGCGGCCTGCACCGTGACCGGCACGCTCACGCTCGGCGACATCCGCGCGACACAGGTAGCCACCGCGCTCTCCGGCCAGCACCCCGCGCTGGGCCAACTCGCGCACCATCTCCTCGGCGAAAAACGGGTTCCCGGCGGCCCGCTCGGCGATGATCGCCGCCAGCTCGCCGACCGAGGGATCCGACCCCAGCAGCTCACCGATCAGCGCCGCGATGTCCGAATCACCCAGTGGCCCAAGCGCTATCGTCTGGGCGCCGTGCACCCGCGTCAGCGCCCCCTCGTACTCGGGGCGGTAGGTGATCAGCACCATCGACGGGTGCGCGGAATCACGGTCAGGAAATCGGCCAGCATCGACTCGCTGACCGCATCGATCCAGTGCGCATCCTCGATGATGAACAGCGCCGGCTCGGTGCGCGCCAGCGACGCGGTGTTGATCAGTGCGGTCAACCGGCGCCGCCGCGCATCCGGGTCGATGGCGGGCAGCGGCACATCGGGGTCGGCGATGCCCAGCAGATCATCCAGCAGCAGCAGATCCTGCGGGTCGGCATCCGGAACGTTGTTCCCGGACCCGGGCGCGGGCGGCCTGGCCGTCAAGGTCGCCCACGCCGGTGCCCGCGCGCAGCAGCCGCCCCACTACATCGAAGGAAATGTCACGAGCATGCGATTCGCAGAAGGTCCACAACACCTCGACCCCCGAGCGGCCGCCAGCGCCGCGGCCTCGCGGGCCACCCGGGACTTGCCGATGCCCGGCGGTCCCACCACATTCACCACACCACCGCGGCCACCGATCGTGCGGTCCACGATGGCGTCGAGGGCCGCCATCTCCCAGCCCCGACCGACCAGTCTCGCCTCCGCGCGCCCGACCAGGCCATGCCGCGGCCCGATCGCCACCAGCCGGCGCGCGGGCACCGGTTCGTCGGCCCCCTTGATGCGCACCCACTCCGGTTCACCCAGCATCACGGTGTGCTCGACCAGCCGCGCGGTCGACTCGGACAGCATCACCCCGCCCGGGGGCGCCACCGATTCCATCCGCTGCGCCATCCCGACCTGCTCACCCGATCGCGGTGTACCCCAACGACCCCGAACCGATCTCACCGGCGATCACCCGACCCGAATTCAGGCCCACCCGCAACCGCAACGCCACGCCGTCGCGCCGGGCCACCTCGGCCGCCAGGCGGTTCGTCTGCTCCTGGATTTCCAGGGCGGCCAGACACGCCCGAAAGGCGTGATCCTCCAACGCCACCGGGGCGCCGAACAGCGCCATCACCCCGTCGCCGGTGAACTCCACCGTCCCGCCGTAGCGCTGCACCACCGCCGCCGATCGCTCCACCAGCTCGGTCATGATCTCGCGCAGCCGCTCTACATCCAGGGCGGCCGCGATGCCCATCGAGCGCACCACATCGGCGAACAGCACCGTCACCTGCTTGTACTCCGCCGTTCGACCGAAACCGCAGTCGGCGCACCGCACTCGTCACAGAACTTGGCGTTCTCCCGCAGCCCAGTGCCGCATGACCCGCACGCCACGCCCGCCGTCATCCGAGTACCGCCGATCTGGGGTCGCGCCTATCCCAACTGCCCAAGACTAGGCTTAGCCGCCCGTGGCGTTACGCGACTGGGCGGAACTTGATGTGAAGTTCGGTGAGCCCGCGCAGGATGAAGGTCGGCTCGTAGGTGAATCGGCGGTCTTCTGCCGGCCCGTGGTTGGCCTCGTTGATGGTGATGTCACCCAGCCGGTCCAGGATGCGCTCAAGTGACACGCGCCCCTCCACCCGTGCCAGCGCCGCCCCGGGACAGGAATGGATGCCACGGCTGAAGGCGATGTGTTCGCGGACGTTCTTGCGCCCCAGCCGAAATTCGTGGGGTTCCTCGAACCGGCGCGGATCGCGGTTTGACGGCACCGGGCTGACCATCACCGCGGTGCCGGCGGGAGCGTCGACGCCCGCGATCGTGGTGGACTTGCGGGCCAGGCGGAAGACGCTCTTGACCGGGCTCTCCATGCGCAGGCATTCCTCGATGAAGGACGGGATCTGGCCGCGGTCGTCGCGCAGCTGTTGCTGCAGATCCGGTCCGTCGCCGAGCACGCGCAGCGACGCGCTGAGCAGCTTGGCGGTCGTTTCCTGTCCGGCGGCGAACAGGAACGTCGCGGTCCGGACCACCTCGAACACCTCGGGCGTCGATCCGTCCGGGTACTTCGCGGTGGCCAACGCGGTCAGGACGTCGTCGCGGGGTTCGCGCCGCCGGTCCTCGATGTAGTGGCTGAACTTCTCGTCGGCCCACTCCAGCGGGTTGATGGTGATGGGCTTGTGGTCGAGCCCTCCGACCCGCTGGGCCTTGGCTCCGAAAGTCTCGCGGAATTCCTCGTGGTCTTCCTCGGGCACACCGAGCAGGTCGGCGACAACCAGCAGTGAAAAGGGCCGTGCGTATGCGGCCAGAAACTCGCATCCTCCGTCGGCGATGAACTCGTCGATGTGGCGATCGGCCAGCCGCCACATGAAGTCCTCGTTCTCCTTCAACCGTTTCGGTGTCAGCAGCCGAGAAAGAAGGGATCGTGCCGTGGTGTGTTCGGGCGGATCCATGGTGATCATGTGCTCGTGCATCGGGAATCTCGGTGCGGTGATCCCGGATCTGCGCGCAGATGTCGTCGCCTTCGGGCACGAACGGCATCGGGGTGAGCGGGCCGGCGACCGCGATGCAGGACGAGTACGACTCGATGTCGCGGTAGACCATGTTCGCCTCATCCCAGCCGGTGACCGCGATGACGCCGTGATGCGGCTCGCGGGTCACCGGGCACCTGCTGCGCAGATGGTCGAAGTAGGGGTGGGGATCCGGAACAAGCGACTGATCGGTGAAGTAGTCGATCGTGTCGAAGTCGCTCATGATTTGCGTGCCTCCCGAAGCCGCGGGCGAGTGAAGCCAGCACATGCTGTGCATGTGCTTAGCATGGGGTGAGAGTCGTGGTCAAGGTCGCGGCGCCGGCCGACGCTACGATCTGCGTGTCGGGTACCGAGACATCGAGAGTGTGGAGAAGCGGCATGGCATCGGGCCGAAGGATCGCCGCGCCGGACGCGAAGAACCGCGGCGTCCTGCTCGATGCTGCCGAGCTGCTGATGCTCGAAGAAGGCTACGCCGCAGTCACTTCGCGTCGAGTTGCGGAAAGGGCGGGGCTCAAGCATCAGCTGGTGCACTACTACTTCCGCGGGATGGACGATCTGTTCTCTGCCGTGTTCTCGCGCCGCGCCGAAGAAGGCCTTCGCGTGCAGGCGGAGCTGCTGGAGTCCGAACAACCGCTGTGGGCGCTGTGGAGATTCGGCACGGACCCGACTGACACCAGGCTGACGATGGAATTCGCCGCGCTGGCCAATCACCGCAAGGCGTTGCGAGCCCAGATCGCTTACTACGCCGAACGTTTCCGCGATGAACAGCGCAAGGCGGTGTCGAGTGTGCTGGATCGTTACGGGATCGACCCCGAGGAAGTGCCGCCCGTGGTCTTCTCGGTGTTGGCCACCAGTGTTTCGCGAGTGCTGGTGATGGAACAGGCGCTGGGCATGTCTGCCGGTCATGCCGAAACCGTTGCCTTTGTCGAGCGGTACCTGCTTCGGCTGGAAGGCGAACCCCAGCCGGTCGAGGCGACAGTCCAGTGACTTCATCGGGCCCTCATCGGTTGCGATTCATCAGCCGGTCGGCGGCCTGCCAGTGCGCGTCGGCGACCCACAGCCGTGCGAAGGCGGCGACCGCTTCGTCAGGAGTTACTCCACCGATAACTCGTTTGATCTCGCCGGCCGGACGGGTTGCCAGCGCCCGCGCCACCTGCCGCCAACCCTCGTCGAAAGACGCCCGCGGTATCACCCGATCCACGAGACCGATTCGGAGCGCTTCGGCGGCGTCGAGCACGGCTCCCGTGCCCGCAAGCAGCAGTGCCTTGCTCTTGCCCACCAACGTGGCCAGGCGTTCCGCGCCGCCCCACGCCGGCATGATCTCCAGGGAAACCTGAGTGAAGCCGATCTTGATGTCGTCGGCCGCCAGCCGGATGTCGGCCGCCACGGCGACTTCGGCCCCACCTCCGAGTGCATGTCCGTTCAGGGCCGCGACGACGGGCGCCGGAAAGTTCGCGAATCGATCGCAGATCGACCGCATTCGCCACGCCATGGCGGACGCTTCCTCCTCGGTCCTGATGGCGCTGAGCTCCTTGAGGTCGCCGCCCGAGACGAACGCCCGATCCCCGGCGCCCGTGATCACCAGAGCACTCGCTCCCTCGGCCCCGTCGAGCGCCTTCTCGAGCTGCGCCATCGTGTCGAGACCGATGGCATTACGCGCATGCGGACGGTCGATGGTGATGATTGCGAGCCCGTCCTGAAGCTCCAAGTCCACCATTCGCCGTTCTCCAATGCGATATTGGCATTCTCGTTCTTGGAGAATAGCATCTCCAACGTCATAGCTGTTCGCCGGCCGGGAGCCTGACCTTGCGAAAAATCCCCGTCGAATTGGTCAAGCGGTATGAAGAGGAAGGCTGGTGGACCGAGGAAACCATCGGCGAACTGCTTGCCCGCGGCCTTGACGCCGCCCCCGACGCGTCGTTTCGGGTGCACTCCGCGGTGCGGCCGTGGTCGGGGACGTTCCGCGATGTCGATCGGTTAGCGCGCCGGCTCGCGGGAGGGCTCCGTGCCCGCGGTGTCGGACCCGGGGATGTGGTGGCATTCCAGTTGCCCAACTGGACCGAAGCCGCCGCGACATTCTGGGCGTCGGCGTTCCTCGGGGCGGTCGTGGTCCCGATAGTGCACTTCTACGGACGCAAGGAGTTGGGCTACATCCTGGCCTCCTCGAAGCCGCGGGTCTTCATCACCGCCGAGCGATTCGGGCGGATGACCTGCCAGGACGACCTGTGCGCTGACGTCCCCGTCGTCGGTGTGGTGGGCCGGGACTTCGACGACCTGTTGGCCGACGAGCCGATGTCAGGCACGCTGGCCACCGATCCGCGCAGTCCGGCGTTGATCGCGTTCACGTCCGGCACGACCAGCGACCCCAAAGGGGTGATCCACAGTCACCAAACCCTGGCTTGCGAGACGCGCCAACTGCTGGCCAGCTACCCACCCGGGACGTGGCAAACAGCTGACGGCGACCCCGGTGGGCCACTTCATCGGCATGGTCGGCGCCGTACTGATTCCCGTACTGGAGGGGGCCGCGATTGATCTCTGCGACGTCTGGGATCCCACGCGGGTCCTGGAACTGATGAAAAGCGACGGTCTTTCCATCGGTGGTGGCCCGCCCTACTTCTTCACCAGCCTGCTCGATCATCCCGACTTCACCGACGAGCACCTGCGCCACATCAAGACGGCCGGTCTCGGGGGGTCATCGGTGCCCGCCGCGGTAGCTAGGCGCCTCGGCGACCTGGGTATTCATGTATTTCGTGCGTACGGCAGCACGGAGCATCCGTCGATCACCGGAACGCCGCACGACGGACCCCCAGAGAAGAGGCTCTTCACAGACGGCATCCCGCGTCCCGGCGTCGAGATTCGACTGGCCGACGACGGCGAGATCTTCAGCCGGGGCCCCGATCTGTGCCTGGGTTACACGGACGACGCGTTGACCGAGCGAGCCTTCGATGCGGACGGCTGGTATCACACCGGCGACATCGGTGTCGTGGACGACGACGGATACCTCACGATCACCGACCGCAAGTCCGACATCATCATTCGCGGCGGCGAGAACATCAGTGCGCTGGAGGTGGAGGAGGTCCTGCTGGCATTGCCCGCCGTTGCGGAAGCGGCGGTGGTGGCAGCCACCGATGCGCGGCTCGGGGAGCACGCCGTCGCGGTCGTGCGCGTCAAGCCCGGTCAGGCGGTGCCGACGTTGGAGGAGCTGCGCGCCCATTTCGAGCAGGTGGGAATCGCCAGGCAGAAGTGGCCCGAGGAGCTGCGGGTGGTCGATGACTTCCCCCGGACCGCGAGCGGAAAGGTGCAGAAGTACCTCCTGCGAAGCGCCGGCCGGTGACCGCATTGCGTCCACCACTGGTTGAGAATAGGATTCTCGTGAATTGCAAGGGAGGATCTCTGTGTCAGATAGGCTGCCGGCCAGTGCGCTGCCGTATCCGCTGTTCGACGCGGACAACCACTTGTATGAAACCGAGGAATCGCTGACCAAGTACCTGCCGAAGCAGTACAAGAAGGTGATCCAGTACGTGCAGGTGAACGGGCGGACGAAGATCGCGATCCGCGGCCAGATCAGCGACTACATCCCCAACCCCACGTTCGAGGTCGTTGCTCGCCCCGGGTCGATGGAGGAGTACTTCAAGCATGGCAATCCCGAGGGCAAGAGCCGCCGGGAGATCTTCGGCGAACCGATGCGGGCGATTCCCGCTTTTCGCGAGCCGGGACCCCGGCTGGAGCTGATGAACGAGTTGGGCGTTGATCGCTCGCTGATGTTCCCGACGCTGGCCAGTCTCATCGAGGAGCGCATGCGTGACGATCCGGCGCTCATCCATATCGTGGTGCACGCGCTGAATCAGTGGCTCGACGAGGTGTGGGGGTTCAACTACCAGAACCGCATCTTCACCGTGCCGGTTGTCAGCCTTCCGATTGTCGAGAAGGCGATCGAGGAGCTGGACTGGGTCGTTTCGCGTGGTGCGCGCGCGATTCTGGTTCGGCCGGCGCCGGTGCCCGGTTATCGGGGTCCGCGGTCATTCGCGTTGCCGGAGTTCGACCCGTTCTGGCAGCGCTGCGTCGAACACGACGTGCTGGTGGCGATGCATTCGTCGGACAGCGGCTATGCCCGCTATACCGCGGAGTGGGACGGCGGTGACAAAGAGATGCTGCCGTTCCAGACCAACGCGTTCAGCATGCTCAACGAGTGGCGTCCGGTGCAGGACGCGGTCGCCTCGTGGGTGATTCACGGCGCGCTGTATCGCGTGCCGCAGCTGAAGGTCGCGGTGATCGAAGCCGGCTCCAAGTGGTTGTTCCCGCTGCTGGACCAACTCGCCGACGTCTACAAGAAGACACCGGAGAGCTTCCCGAGTGACCCCGTCGAAGAGATCAAGAACCGCATTCACGTCAGCCCGTTCTACGAGGACGGTGTGAACGACCTGATCGACCTGATCGGGGTCGAGCGGGTGCTGTACGGCTCGGACTACCCACACCCCGAAGGCCTGGCCCAGCCCACCCACTACGCCGACGCGCTCGGTCACCTGAGCGTGGCGGACCAGGCGAAGATCATGGGCGGTAACCTATCTCGACTCGTATCGGTCTGAGCTGGCCGGTATGAGCACGCGCGCGAGATATAGGGGAGGAGAGCCGTTGAGAAGCGCGTATTCAACATGGCGGACCATCCCGGAGATGGTCCTGTCTGCGGCGGACCGCTTCGGCGATGCGGAGGCGGTTGTCGATGGGCCGCTGCGGCTCACGTTTGTCGACCTGGCCGATCGGGTTCGCCGTGCGGCGGGCGCGTTCGCGGCGGCGGGAGTCGAGAAGGGCGACCGGGTCGCGATCTGGGCACCTAACTCGGCGGAATGGGTGATCGGAGCGTTCGGTGTGCTCACCGCCGGCGGCGTGCTCGTCCCCGTTAACACCCGGTTCAAGGCGAACGAGGCCGCCGACATCATCGGCCGCAGCGGAGCCAAGGCCGTACTCGTCGAAAAAGGCTTCCTCAACCGTGATTTCACCGTGCCCACGGGTGTTCCCGCAATCGACGTGAAATCGGGATTCCTCGACAGCGCCGAGCCGTTCGAGTGTCAGGTAAGCGGCACCGACATCGCCGACATCATCTACACGTCGGGCACCACCGGGCGAGGAAAAGGCGTGATGATGGATCACGGACAAACGTTGCGCTTGTACGAGGAGTGGTGTCATCTCGCCGATCTGCGTGAGGGCGATCGGTACCTGATCGTCAACCCGTTCTTCCATACCTTCGGATACAAGGCCGGCTGCATCGCCTCGATGATCCGCGGTGCCACCATCCTGCCCGTGGCCGTGTTTGACATTGATCGTGTGGTGGAACTCGTTGAGCGCGAACGGGTTACGATGCTACCCGGGCCGCCCACGCTGTATCATTCGCTGCTGTCGGTGCTAGACAAGCGAAGGTTGGCGTCGCTACGTGCCGCGGTGACCGGTGCCGCCGACATTCCGGTGGAACTCATCCGCAAGGTTCATCGGGAACTGCCGTTTCAGACGATCATGACGGGTTACGGATTGACCGAAGCCGGCACGGTGACCTTGTCGCGACCCGGTGATTCGTTCGAGGACATAGCCACGACGGTCGGCGTCCCGTGCGACGGCGTGGAGGTTCGTATCGCTGACGACGGCGAGGTACTGGTCCGCGGATACAGCGTGATGAAGGGATATTTTGACGATCCAGCGGCAACCGCCGAGGCGATCGACGCAGACGGCTGGCTGCACACCGGCGACCTCGGCACCTTCACTGACGCCGGCCGACTGCGAATCATCGGACGCCAAAAGGACGTGTTCATCGTCGGCGGCTTCAACGCCTATCCGGCCGAGATCGAAGGCTTCCTGCTGGAGCATCCCGCCGTTGCGCAGGTCGCGGTGATCGGTGTTCCCGACGAGCGACTCGGGCAAGTGGGTAAGGCGTTCGTCGTACCGAAAAGCCCGGAAAGCCCGGTCACCGCGCAGGAGTTGATCACCTGGTGTACCGAGCGCATGGCCGGCTACAAGGTGCCCCGATCGGTGCAGTTTCTCGACGAACTACCCCTCAACGCGACGGGGAAGGTGCAGAAGGACCGACTTACGTCTCATCCCGAAACGTGACTCCCTCTATTCGGAAATATCATTTCCGCAGTTGAGCATTACAAACAGGCAAGAGAACTGGTTGCGTGCGATGATCCTTACCACGTAATCTGATAATCTGGTTCTCACCGAACCGCCAAGCGTAAAGGTGTCGGATGCGGACCCTGGGGTACCCTCGGTCATCGCCGGTCCGAGGGGTCACGCGCATCCGCCGGTGAAAGCAAGCAATAGGGGAAGTAATCACGGCTTCATGGTGACGACAGACAAATTGCGGCTCTCGGCGTCCTCCCGCCTCGCCGGGAGGTGACGTGGTGATTGCGGGCGTCGGCAAGAACGGGTCCGACACGGACGAACCGGCGAAAACCGCTGCGGAGATGCTCGCCCTTGCCGAGCAAGCGGAGGCGGAGGCCGAGGAGGCCGAGGCTCTCGCCGCTGCCGCCCGCGCCCGCGCCCGCGCGATTCGGCTGCGCCGGCAGGCAAAGGGTGAAGACGCAACCGCGGTAAGTGAGCCCGAGAAGGCCGGGGCGGACACCGAAGACGACGAGTCTGACGAGTCGACCGAGTCTGTGGGACACCGCCACGAAGCCGGCGCGGCGTCGACGCCGGCTTCGACGTCCGAGCCGGGCCGCTGTCCGGATGACCGTAGCCGTCGTTCTCATTCTCGGCATGCTGGCGGGCAGTGGATACGTCGTCTGGGAGCATCGCGATGCCTCGCTGCAGCGTCAGCGTTCGGCCGAATTCGCTGCTGCCGCGCGTCAGGGTGTGGTGACGATGTTGTCGCTGGACTTCAACAAGGCCGAGGCGGATGTCAAGCGCGTCATTGACAATTCGACGGGGCAGCTCCGCGACGACTTCGGAGCCAGAGCAGCCGATTTCACCACGACGGTGCGAGAGTCGAAAGTTGTCACCCAAGGCACCGTCAACGCCACCGCGGTGGAATCGATGTCCGATGACTCTGCGGTGGTCTTGGTATCGGCGAGGTCACAGGTCACGAATTCGGCTGGAGCTCAACAAGAGCCACGCGTGTGGAAGCTGGCCGTGACCGTCACTCGGGACGGCGATCAACTTAAGTTGTCGAAAGTGCAGTTCATACCGTGAGCGCGGAGGAAACGGCGGTCGTCGACGCTGTCGACGAAGGTCCAGACGGCGATCAGCCCGAACAGCCAAAGGGCAAGACCGAGAGGCGCAGACGTGCGCCACGCGCGATTGCACGTGCGCTGACATGGTTACGGGCCAGGCTGCGGACCGTGCTGCTTTTTCTGGTCATCGCTTCGGCTGCGCTCTTGGGCGCACTCGTCTACTTTCAATATCTGCCGGATCGCGAGGTCGACGCCGAGGCCGCCCGGTCCGCGGTCTCGGCGGCCACCGACGGCACCGTGGCCGTCCTGTCATACTCGCCCGAGACGGTCGATACGGACATCTCCACGGCGAAGTCATATTTGACGGGCGACTTCTTGACCTATTACAACGATCTGACGCAGCAGTTCGTCGCTCCGGCTGTCAAGCAGAAGTCGGTGAAGAAAATCGGCGACCGTCGTTCGTGCCGCTGTGTCTGAACTGCGTCCCGATTCGGCCGTTGTGCTCGTCTTCACGAACCAAACCACCACAAGTGCCGACAACCCGGAACCGGAGCTAACGGCAAGCGGTGTGCTGGTTTCCTTGACGAAAGTCGGTGACAAGTGGCTCATCTCGGAGTTCAATCCGATCTAGGAGTGCTGTGAGTGTTTCGCTGCTGCTCGAGATGGCGGCGTCGAGCAATCCGGGTCGGCCGGCGGTGGTATCTGACGGAAATGTGCTCACTGTCGGCGATTTGAGCACTCTCGCCGATGGCGGCGCGGGTTTCGTCGCTGGTCGCAGTGTCGGCAGCGTGGCCTACGTGGGGACTGGCGGCGTGATGCTGCCGGTACTCATCTTCTCCGCATCTCGTGCGTGCCGGCCGTTCGCACCGCTGAACTACCGGTTGAGCACCGAGGGGCTTGCCGAACTCATTGACCGGCTGCCGGATCCGTTGGTTGTCTACGACGACGAATATGGCGACATGGTCGCTGACCTCGGTGTGCCGACGCTGCGATGCGAGGATTTCCTCAAGCGGGCCCAGAGCACCGACCCGGTCACGGAGTTCGCCGACCCTGACGATGTGGCCGTCGTGTTGTTCACATCCGGCACCACGTCACGGCCCAAGGCCGTCGAACTGTCCCACCACAACTTGACGAGCTACATCACCGGCACGGTGGAATTCGACGCGGCCGACCCACACGACGCCGCGTTGATCTGCGTGCCGCCGTATCACGTCGCCGGTGTCGCAGCCGCACTGTCGAACCTGTATACAGGCCGAAAGATGGTTTACCTGAGGCACTTCGACGCGAGCGAGTGGATCACGCTGGTCCGCGACGAGGGCGTGACAACCGCGACCGTGGTGCCGACCATGCTGGATCGCATCGTCAGTGAACTGGAGCGCCACCCCACGCCGCTGCCGACGCTTCGCACGCTGACCTACGGCGGGTCCAAAGTACCCTTACCGTTGGTCAGGAAGGCTCTCGACCTGCTGCCGGACGTCGGTTTCGTGAATGCCTATGGGTTGACCGAAACCAGCTCCACCATCGCGGTTTTGACGCCCGAAGATCACCGGGCGGCATACCAGGCCACAGATGCGACCGCCGCGAAGCGGCTCGGTTCCGTCGGTCAACCCGTGCCGGGTGTCGAGGTGCAGATCCGGGGCGACGACGGCGCCATCCTCGGGCCGGGTTCCTATGGTGAGTTGTTCGTTCGGGGAGAACAAGTTTCAGGTAAGTACGCCGAGATCGGATCGGTGCTCGACCCGGATGGGTGGTTTCCCACGAAGGACCTCGCCGCGCTCGACGAAGATGGGTATTTGTTCATTTCCGGCCGATCCGACGACACCATCATCCGAGGCGGTGAGAACATCGCTCCGGCTGAGATAGAAGACGTTCTGGTGGAGCACCCATTGGTTCGCCAGGTCGCCGTTGTCGGCGTTGAAGATCCCGAATGGGGTCAGATCATCGTCGCCGTCGTCGTGCCAGCTGGCGGAGCGACGCTTGATCCCGGGGAGATTCGGGCACATGTGCGGAAGAGCCTGCGGGGTTCTCGCACGCCCGACCGAGTGGTCTTCCGTGATGAGTTGCCCACCACGCCGACCGGAAAGGTCCTGCGCCGTGACCTCATCGACGAACTCAGAAGCGAGCAAGCAAGTAGGTGGTGAAGGAGAAAACATGGTCAAGACGGGAACGCGGCTGCAAAGCCAGGTCTGTGACACCCAGGTCATCGTGATCAAGACCGGTGACGGTCTCGACGACCTGCGCGCTGGTGGAATTCCGATGTGTCCCATCGGGACCGAAGTTGCCGGCGATGCGGTGCTGGACCCGAAGTTCGCGGACGGAAACGCGATGGGCAAACGCTACGTCGACGCGTCGGGGGCCGAGGTGCTGGTGACGAAGGCGGGCGCTGGAACGCTGAGCATCGGCGACGTGCCGATGACAGTCAAGGAAGCCAAGCCGCTACCGGCCAGCGACTAGCCGCCTGAGATCCCGTCGATGACGACTGATGACTACGCGCGGTCACTGGTGATCGCTTCGAACTACCGCGTACCCGATCCCGCTCGTGTGCCCCCCGTCCTCGAACAAGGCCGGCCCAGGCTGGTCGAGATGGGCGCCCATCACGTGGTCGTACATGCCTCGACCGTCGACCAAGGTCGGGTGCTGGTCACGATTGCTGTCCAGAACCGCGAGCCGATCATCGATCTGTTGCGCTCCCGGGTGTTCTTCGACTGGTTCGACGCGGTCGGCGTCAAAGACATCCCAGCTGTTTTCGCGGGCGAGATCATCGAGCGGATCGACGTCACCGACTCGTCGGACACCGTGTTGCCCGGCGTCGTCGTGGCCGCCATCACCTCGGTGCACGACGTACCGACGATGACCGAGCGTGTACGCCGCGCCGCGGACCGATTCGCTGCTGCAGGTGTCCAAAAGACGTTGATCTTCCGGGCATTCGACGATCCGCACGAGGTCATGATCCTTCAAGAGCTCGACAACGAGGAGGACGCGCGGCGCTGGGTCGAGAACCCCGATCCGTCCGCAGAGTGGATGGAGGGCGCAGGGATAGGCGCCTATCCGCCGATCTTCGTCGGCAGGTTCATGTACATCATGCGCATCGACGAGGCGAGCTGATCGGGTCGACTCGATGTATGTCTGTCTGTGCGATGGCGTCACGAGCCAGACGGTGGCCGATGTGGTGGCCGACGGTGCGCGCTCGACGAAGGCGGTCGCGAAGGCATGCGGCGCCGGTTCGGAATGCGGCCGCTGCCGGCGCACTATCCAGGAGATCATCAAAGCCGCTGTGGCACGCTGACCGGCGGGTGGCAGCGCCGAGACTACGGTTGTTGACGGGAATCGGCAGCCAAAAACCCGTCCACAGCGCGGTCTGCGCGCAGCGGCGGTAATCGAATCCCGCGAGCGTGCTGAGCTTGCCCAAAACCAGCGGACCCAACAGCACGGCGACGGCAACCGAGCGGTCGACATCGCCAAGTTCCGCCGCGGCCTGCTGACTGTCGAAGATCGCGTCGAACGGTGCGGCGTACTGCTGTGCGATCCGCTCCCGCAATGTGGATTCCGCGGGGCTCTCATGGAGTTCCCGTTGGCCGGCGTCTGGCCAGTGCTCCATGTCGGTGCCAAGCGCCAGCCATGACATTGCGGTCAGCGTGGCCAGGGCCTCGTCAATCAACTCGGCCTGCGCCAGCATCAACGCGAGCAGTCGATCGCGCAGCGATCGTTCGGCGGGTGGTGTCGGAGCGGGCGGTATCAGCTTGTGAAACGCCCGCGCGCGTCGGCGCACGGGGGTGCTCGCAGCCGGCACGAAGCGCGTACCGCCTCGGGCGGATTCGTGGCCGAGCACATCGCAAACGCATGCAGCAACGCGGTGATGTCGTCGACGTTGGGCATCGGGAACAACGTTCATGGCGCCGAGCGCGACAGAATTACTTCGTCCGCCGCCCAGCGTCGGTGGGACGTTCCACAGTAACTGTGATATTGTGAAACTGTGAAGAACATCACCGTTTCCGTATCCGACGACGTCTACCGCACAGCCAGGATTCGAGCCGCAGAGCTCGGAAAGTCCGTGAGCGCGCTCGTTGCTGAATTCCTGAACTCGCTTTCCGAACGGGAGACTGAGTTCTCCAGACTCGAGGCGAAGCAGCGAAGGGTTCAGAGTGAAATCCGCCGCTTCCGCGCGCGCGATCGCCTGAGCCGCGACGAGGTCCACAACCGTGCGGTTCGTTGACACCAACGTGCTGCTCTACGCGATCTCTCGCGATCCAGAGGAGCGGGACAAGGCGACGCGCGCAACCGAAATTGTCGCCGCCCGGGACCTGGTGCTGTCTGTTCAAGTCCTGCAGGAGTTCTACGTTCAGGCGACGCGCAAGAGCCGGTCGGATCCGCTCACGCATGAACAGGCGGTCGAGCTGGTGGAGTCGTTCATGCGGTTTCCCGTCGTCACAATCACCACCGAGCTGATGCTGGCTGCCTTTGCGACACGTCGGCACTTTGGATTGTCATACTGGGACGCCGCGATCCTCGAAGCTAGCCGCTCTGTCGGTTGTGATGTCGTCCTCTCCGAGGATCTGAGTGACGGCGAAGACTACGCCGGCGTACGGGTAGAGAATCCATTTCGCGCTAGTCAGTAGAGGTTCGCTCCACATCGTATCGCGTCTCTAACGCGTGTCTCGTCACCCGCTTCAGCGGCTGTCAGTAAGGCTTTGTCAAGTTCGTCCATTGTCGGTCCTCAGAGAACGCCGCACGATCCAACACCGGAATGTGACACGCAAAGCAGTCACCGGGTCCCCATGGCCAAGAATCGAGTAGTTGACTACACGTGCGATCGTGCCTGCCGGCGACCTAAGCTGCCTTTATCGGTGGATAACCTAAGTAGCTACGCTGCCAGAATGGAGCTCCAGGTCGTCGACCTGC
>CAWIDX010000005.1:0-104779 GCA_963834955.1 uncultured Actinomycetota bacterium | reverse complement strand
ACAGTGTTCGCGTCACCGCGTCGCCGCGTGATCCCGCGACGCGGTCACCCTGTGCCGGCGTGATCGCCTCACACGGTCACACGGTGACGCCGAAATGCGGTGATTCCGTGACCGCGACACGCCGTTACGTAATCACCGGATCACCTCGTCACGCGTGTTAAATCGCGACGAGACCGGGCCCATGACGGGGAGAGGTTCCCAGATGAAGGCGGAGATCATTGCGATCGCCAACCACAAGGGTGGGGTGGGCAAGTCGTTCACCGCGGTCAGCCTGGCCGCCGGGCTGGCCACCGGCGGGTGGCGCACCCTGCTCGTGGACTGCGACCCGCAGGCCAACTCCACGTCGATGTTCGACCCCGACGACGACATCGCCGTCGACCTACACGACCTGATCCGCGGCGAGACACCGATCGTCAAGGTCATCCGCGCCCCCCCGCCGGTGCTCGACAACCTCGATCTGCTGCCCTCCACGCTCGTGGTGGCCCAGCTTTCGACCAGGAGCTCGTGATGATGCACCGCCGCGAGTACCAACTCGCGATGGCGCTCGAGCCGGTCTCCGGCGACTACAACGCGATCGTGCTCGACCTGTCTCCCAACCTCGGGCAGTTGGTGATCACCGCGCTCAACGCCGCCGATTGGCTGATCATCCCCACCGATGCGAGCAAGTGGGGGAGACGAGGCGTGCAGATGTTCATGGAGTGGTCGGCCACTGCGCCAGGCGCAGGTGCTCTCGGCCGAACTGCTCGGGGTCTTGCTGACCAAGTACGAGCCGCAGACACTGATCAGCCGCGACACGATGGCCGCCCTGCGGGGGGACGGCCTGCCGCTGTTCGACACACTCATCCCCAAGCGCACCGCCGCCGAGCGGATGGTGGCCGGGCAGTTCGTGCTCGGCGACGCCGAGGCCGATCCGGACCTCGCGCAGGCCTACGCCGCGTTCACCGTCGAGGTGATGGAGGGCGTGAACAAAGCCCGCCGGAGGCGAGGAAAACACCACCGTGCCTAAGAAAGACACCGCCACCGCGGTACTTGGAATGCTTTCGACCACCGGTGTCGACCCGACCACCGGGGGACAGGTCGGCACCCGAGCGACCGGCGGTCACGCCCGAGTCCACCGCCGCGCCGCCGGCCCCGCCCGCGGTGCCGGTTGAGGAACCCGCCGCGCCGCCGGTGCCACGCGCGCGCCGGGCGGTCGCCGAGGTGGCCGACGCCGCCGCCGACGCGGTCCCGCGCACGCTGCGGTTGCGCCCGGGGACCGCGGGGAGATGCGCGAGGCGTGGTTGGTCGCCAAGCGCGAGGACGTGCTGCTCACCGCGCAGGATTTCGCCTCCGACCTCATCGAGGAGGCACTGGGCGCACGCACCCGGTCCCGCCGCCGGAGACCGTCGTAGTGCTGTGAGCTGCGGTTTTAACCGCGGTAAAAACACGCTCGGCGGCGTATGACCGCATTGAGATCACGCCCGGGCTGTCCATTTTCCGACGAATGACGCCACCCGACGCACCGATCGCCAGCGGCCCTGGTCCGCGGCGTCGGCGCACAGCCGGCGCGGCTCGTTGATGCCACGGTTGACTCGCTGATCGGGTTCGTCGTGTTTCAAGCCCGGCGCGTTGCGGCGTATGTTTGGCGAGAGCTGTTGCGGCGCTTACCTTCTCGGTTGCAACCCGTCCCGGGCTGCAATCCGCAGACTAATGATGCCGCAATATCCAGGGGCAGCCGCGTGTTGATCTCGTGAAATAGACCGATTCAGCTCGCATGCCCGTGTAACAAATGAACGGAGGATTAGATGGACACCTGGGATGCCATTCGTGCCCGCCGAAACGTCAGGAGCTATCGGCCAGACCCGGTACCCGACAGCGATCTGCAGCGTATCGCCGAAGCGGGATGGCGATCACCATCGGCGTCGAACCGCCAGCCCTGGGATTTCGTGATCGTCACCGATCCGGATCAGTTGCAGGAACTGTCCACGGTGTGGCGGGGCGCGCGCCATATCGCGTCGGCCCCGGCCGCGATCGCACTGGTTGCCCCGGTGCCACCCGACGAACGACGAAAACTCCTCGATCAGTACGACCTGGGCCAGGCCACGATGGCCATGACGATCGAGGCCGCCGACCTCGGCATCGGCACCGGCCATTCCGCAGTCGGGGATCAGGAGAAGGCCCGCGCGGTCACGGGTGTCCCGACGACCACATCGTGGCCTACCTCCTCGGGTCGGGTATCCCGCCGACCGCCCCCTCACGCCGATCCGCAAGCCAAATCGCCGGCCATTCGATGACGTTGTCCATCGCGGCCACTGGTGAATGTCGGCGGACCGAACACCGGACGCCAGTGCTACCGGCGCATTGAACGCAGCCACGGCTCACCGAAATAGCCACCAGCGGTTTTAGTTTCGGGATATGGGTGCGGGCGACGGGTGCAGGCTCGCGGCTTCGTCGCATGCGCGCCATTGGCCGACCTCTTGGCTTTCCGGGTTGTCTCACCTCACCGCCGTGAGCGGCGCGCCGTGTGGCACTTAACTTATCTACGGTCCACTGTGGTAGCACGCCGCGCCCCGAGCATGGTGGCGATGGCGCCGATCTCGGTGTCCATCCCCGTTGCGGTGACCACCATCGCGGCCCCACCGCGGGTGACGGCGGTGTTCATGAACAGCGTGTTGGTGCGGTCGCCGAGCGGCAGTTCCGGACCGTCGAGGGTCCGATCGTCTTCTCGACCGGCTGCGATTCCCCGCTGAGCGCGGATTCGTCGACCTGCAGGCGGGCGCCGACGACGATGCGCCCGTCCGCCGGGACAGAGTCGCCGGCTTCCGGCAGCACGACATCACCGGGACCAGTTCGGTACGGGGTATCTACTGTTCTCGGCCGTCGCGCCGGACCCGGGAGTGGGCTACCGACATGTCCCGTAACGCTTGCAGGCTGCTCTCGGCGCGTGACTCCTGCACGTAGTTCAGCACCGTGTTGAAGGTGATGACCACGAATCACCACCGGCTTTCCCGCTCGCGCAGATCTAACCCGCTGACCGTGGCGGCGATGACCAGGATGATCGTCATCTTGTCGGCGAGCAGCCGACCGATCTTCTTCCAGGCGGGGTCCTTCGCGGCCTCCTCCAGCCGGTTGGGTCCGAACTCCTGCTGCTGCGACGCCACCGTTGATGCGTCCAGCCCCACCGAGACGTCGACGTCGAACGCGGCCTGGCTGTCGTCCACCGACCTTGTGTGCCAAGGTGTTTGCGTCGTCGGTATCCACGCCACCCTTGCGGTCGACAACTCCAGACGAACGAGTGGGCGAGTGCTGCACGCGCTATGGCTCCTTTTCGGCCGCGAAAGTCTGACCCCACAAGAACTCCACTACGAGACTAGATCGCCAGCCGGCCGCCGTGTTCGGCCTAGCCGCACGCTCAGATTCATCATCGGCGAGGCCCGTGCCGCTCTAGGTGAGACAGATGGCATGGAGCTATTCGGAACCATTTGGCACCGGCCCCCGCGTCCATGTCAGGAGCCACGGCCCACGTTCACGCGCAGCCGCTTGATCCGCAGGCCGTCGATCTCGTCGACCGAGATGACAACAGACTCCATGGTGACGGTGTCGCCCTCCTCCGGGCGGCGGCCGAGGCGTTGAACACGAGCCCGGCGAGCGTCCGCGGCGCCGTCCTGGGGCAGCTCGGTCCCGACCGTCTCGTTGAAGTCGTCGATCGTCATCGAGCCGGCGACGCGACGGTGCGGTCGTCGACCCGCTCGAGCGGTGTCGTCGGGCAGGTCGTACTCGTCCTCGATCTCGCCGACGATCTCCTCGAGGATGTCCTCGAGCGTCACGATGCCGGCCGTGCCGCCGTACTCGTCGACCACCACCGCGAGCTGCTGGCGGCTGCTCGCGCAGCTCGCGCAGCAGCGCGCCGAGGTCCTTGGTCTCCGGAACGACCGGCGCGGGCCGGGCGCGCGGGCCGATCGGCGCGTCCGGCTCGTCGCGCGCGGCGACGACGAGGTCGCGGGTGTGGACGACGCCGGCGAGGCGGTCGAGCGATCCGCGCCCGACCGGGTAGCGGGCTGTGCGGCTCGCCGGCGACGCGGTCGAGCGCCTCGTCCGGCGGTCAGCGCCGGCGTCCAGCCAGGCGCACGTCGGGCGCGGGCACCATCACGTCGCGCCGCCTCCCGGCGCGCGAAGTCGAACACGTTGTGCAGCATCTCCTCCTGCGCGCGCGGGATCACGCCCGCTGCCCTCGGCCTCGTCGACCAGCGCGCGCAGTTCCTCGGGCGACTCGGATGCTGTCACCCGCGACCACCTCGCGGATCCCGAACGGCCGCAGCAGGATCTCAGCCGACGCCTCGAGCACCCACACGATCGGCCGCAACGCGATCGGAGATCCGCTCGATCGGCCGCGCGACGACCGCCGCGAGCGTCTCCGCCCGATCGAGCGTCAGCGCCTTCGGCACCAGCTCGCCCAGCACGACGCGACAGTAAGTCACGACGGCGAACGCGATCACGAACCCGAGCCACCCGGGATCGCGTCCCCGAGCAGGTCGCGCACGAGCGGCTCACCGAGCGCACCGATGAGGATCCCGATCGCCGTGATCCCGACCTGCACCGTCGAGATGACGCGCACGGGCTCGTCCATCAGCCGCAGCGCCGCCCGCGCCCGGCGCTGCCCGCGTCCGCCCGCGCCGCGAGCGCTGCCGGCGAGCGGTGACGACCGCGTACTCGCCGATCACGAAGAACGCGTTGCAGGCCACAAATGCCAGCAACATGAGGACACGGACGAGATCGCTCATCGATTGCGACCGGCGCTACCGTCGTCGACAGCGCCGGGGCCCCGGTCCGGTGGTGCGAAGGTCAAGCGTGAGAGGCGCCGCGCACGAGCGTTGGCGCAAGAGATCCCGACGACCATAGGGCCCATGGTCGCAGGCTACCCGTGAGCGCCTGACGGGAACCGTCACGCGGGACGTCCGTGTGCGGGAACATGGTCGAGGGTAACGCCGCGGCCCGCGGTGGCGGTCATCCATCTCCGGCAGCTACGGTTGCAGGCGCCAGCGGCAAGGCTTGATCAAGTCGTCTCATCCCCCTAATCCATTTCTCATCTTTGTGGCGGATCCGCCAACTTCCGCCATTTCAAATGAGAATCCGCCACGCAGTTTGAGAACCTAGCGTCGTCGTCAGGCAGTCAGGAAGGTCTGCTGCTCACGGCCGCCCAACGTGTAGGTTCTCACTTTCGGCGGCATCTTCGGCTCGCCTGACCTCGGGCTTTCCGGTTGTCTCACAACGATTTTCGACCGGGTTTGTCTCCCTATCCGCTTCATTTCCTACACGGGAGCGGTCAGTGTTGACCTGAGGTCCCCAGGCGCCTTGGCTTCGACATCCGCTGCATGAGTCAGTCGAGGTGCCGGTCGACATCCATTCGTTGGTGGAGTATGCGCACCACATCAATCACGTCGACGCTGGCAATCCGGTAGTACAGCGTGTGCGATCCAACAGCGTGCTTGCGGTAGCCGGGGCGGACTTCATCGCAGGCCCGTCCGATCCTCGGATTGGCCACGACACGTTCGATCGCACGCTGGATTTCGCGCAGGTATTCCTCGGCCTGATCGTCGTCCCAGCGCTCAGAGCTGTAATCCCAGATCTGTTCCAGGTCGGCGCGTGCGGCGGGTGAAAGTACGTACCGGCTCACCGGTGGCGAGGCTTCTTAGCCTGAATCCGTGGATGGGCCGGTGATTTGATCGGCGTGTGAACAGCGAAAATGCCTTCTGAACTGGGACAATAGCGATTACTGAAGTCTCTTTGTCCGGTGTTCAGGAAGGCATTCTCGGTGCAATCATCCTATACGTTCACCGCCGGCTCGGCGGTCTTTGACGAGCAGAATCTGGTGTCGTCGGCCGGGTTGGTGCCGGTGCTGGAATTCGCTGAGCAGACCGGGCTTTCGCGGTTGATCGACAAGCACGTGGACCTGCCGTCGACACGGGTGCGCTCCGGGGCGGTGAACCCGGCCGGCAAGCTGACCTCGATCATCGGCGCGATGATGTGCGGCGCGGACAGCATCGATGATGCAGGCGTGCTGCGCGCCGGCGGCACACCCCGGGTGTTCGACGAGGTGTATGCCCCCTCCACGTTAGGGATCTTCTTGCGCGAGTTCAGCTTCGGTCACGCCAACCAACTCGCCGCGGTGGCCCGCGCGCACCTGGTGGCGCTGGCGGCGCGCACCCCGCTGCTGCCCGGCATCGAAGAGCGCGCGTTTTTGGACATCGACTCGCTGCTGCGCCCGGTCTACGGCCACGCCAAGCAGGGCGCCTCGTTTGGGCACGCCAAGATCGCCAGCCGCGCGCTGCTGCGGCTGGGTCTGTCCCCGCAGATCACCACCATCTCCACGGCGACCGCGCCGCCGGTCATCGCCGAGGCGCAGCTGCGCAGCGGGCGGGCCGGCTCCGGGCGCGGCGCCGCCGCCCAGGTCAAGCGGGCCATCGGCACCGCCCGCGCGTGCGGGGCTACCGCGACGATCATGCTGCGCGGCGACTCGGCCTTTGGCACCAAGAAGGTGATCACCGCCTGCGTTACCGAAGGCGTCGAGTTCTCCCTGGCGGTGAGCCGCAACAAACGCATCAACGCCGCCATCGAGGCCATCGACGAGGACACCTACACCCCGGTGCACTACCCCGGCGCGGTCGAGGACCCCGACACCGGGGCGTTGATCTCTGATGCCGAGGTCGCCGAAACGCCCTACACCCTGCGGCTGGGCCGCGGCCGCACGCTCACCGTGCGGCTGGTGGTGCGCCGGGTCAAAGACGCCCGCTACCCCGATGGCCTGTTCCCGGTCTGGCGCCATCACCCGTTTGTGACCAACTCCGCGCTGCCCACCGCCGAGGCCGATGTCACTCACCGCCGCCACGCCATCATCGAGACCACCTTCGCCGACCTGATCGACGGGCCGCTGGCTCATATCCCGTCGGGGCTGTTCGCCGCGAACTGCGCCTGGTTGGCCTGCGTGGTGATCGCGCACAACCTGCTGCGCGCCGCCGGGACCCTGGCCGGCGGTGATCACGCCGTGGCCCGCGGCGCCACCCTGCGCCGCGATCTGGTGAACGTCCCGGCCCGTTTCGCCGCCCCGGCCCGCAAGCCGACGCTGCACCTACCCGCGCACTGGCCCTGGCAAACCGGATGGAAAACCCTGTGGAACAACGTCATCGGCTACCCGACCACACAGCCCCGCGCTGCCTGACCCGCGGCCAGGCCCTGTCCACCCCGCCATCCCAGGCCCGACCGAGGAACCTCGCAACAAGGAAAGCTGGTACAGGCCAGCAGATCACGCACGCGCCAGGCGCATCCATGCCCGGCCGCAGATCACCAAAACGCCCGATGACCGCTCGAAATCATCGATCCACGGATTCAGGCTTAGCTCGCTTGCGGGCCAAGAACTCGTCGAAGTCGAACTCTGTGACTCGCCACTTCGTTCGCCAGCGGTGAGTGCGTGGCGCAATGCGTTCAATCGAGTCTCACGCTCCTCAAGCAGCCGCAAAGCAGAACGCACGACGTCGCTAGCCGAGCGGTAGCGACCCGACGCGACCTCCTCCTCGATGAACGCGCTGTAATGCTCATCGAGGCTGAACGACGTATTCTTACTCATATACCGAAGGATACCAATCATTGGTATCCGACGGGCGTCGGTTGGTGGGACCTTCGATCTCGCTGGCGGGCGGAAACCCCCGGGTGTGTCTCAAGTCCACTGCACAAATGCAGTCTTAATTTAATGCGGTCCAAGTTGAGAAAGTGCAGTCAAACTTGAGAACCTACACAAGAAGCGCAGCTACCGGGCCATGTTGGCGAAGCGTGAGAAGTGCAGCTGGTGCGCCACGGTGACCGTCTTCGTTGGACCGTTGCGGTGCTTGGCAATAATGAGATCTGCCTCGCCTGCGCGTTCTTGATCTTGTTGGTCGAACAGGTCTGGCCGGTGCATCAAGACCACGACATCGGAGTCCTGCTCGATGGCTCCGACTTTCGCGCAGGTCGGCCAGCATCGGCTTCTTATCGGTCCGTTGTTCCGGGCTGCGGTTGAGCTGACTGAGCGCGACGACCGGTACCTCAAGCTCCTTGGCGAGCAGCTTCAGACTCCGCGAAAACTCAGACACCTCTTGCTGTCTCGATTCGAACTTCTTGCCCGACGACATCAGCTGCAGGTAGTCGACAACGACCAACTTGAGGTCGGCCTTCTGCCGAAGGCGACGAGCCTTCGCGCGCACCTCCATCATCGTGAGGTTCGGCGAGTCGTCGATATACAGTGGCGCCTCGCTGATTTCGCTCATCCGCCGAGCCAAGCGCGTCCAGTCCTCGTCACGCATCCGCCCGGACCGCATGTCGGCGAGCTTGATCTTCGCTTCGGCGGAGAGCAGTCGCATCACGATTTCGGACTTGCTCATCTCGAGTGAGAAGATCACGCCGGCCATCCGGTTCTTGATCGAGCACGACCGCAAGAAATCCAGCGCCAGAGTCGAATTGTGCGTTGGCACCATCGAGCGCCCAGCCAGGTACATGTGGCTTGAGTTGTCCACTTGTACGCATCTAACGGGGACACTTGCGACTTGGCGAACAGCCGTGATGAACCTCGACGCTGAGCGTGCCGTGCCACATCGAGACCGACGCTCCTTATGCAGCAGCGCCTTACGTTCAAGCCAGAACACCTGGTCCTGGGTCGAGAAGGTCAATGTAAACGCGATACTGCTCGACTCCCGGCGCCCACGTACCCGTTTTGTTGATGTCTGACAACGATAACCAAGACTCACCACGAGTTCTGCAACGTCACAAGCTAATCGGTGGCTCGTCGTCGCGAACTGGACTGCACCACCTGCGGTAACGGTGCCATCTGTGTCGAGCAATCCCGCCAGAAGTGCACGGCGCTGGTCTTCCGATCCCCGGAGGTAGTCAATTGGAACGTGTTTGTTTCTCAGCACACCCACTGTGCGTAGACGGGCTTGCAGCGTTCCAGCCGTCGTATGACACGTACGGCACAACCGCGAACCCGTCGACGGGCCACCGCAGCGGGGGCAGGTAGGCGAAGGGAGAGCCGCGGTGACCTCCGAAGCCAGACGAAGTTGATAGCGGTACTTAGCCGCCTTCGATGGCGTTGCCGTCAAACCCTCAGATTCGATCCGAACAATGATCTCCGGATCTGCGGTTGTTATTTGGGCACTCGCCGACGTCCCGTCGCCCAGCCACGCGCCGAGAGTATATGGCGGCACTAAGTAGTGGCGTTTCGGCAGCGTTAGCGCTGCGGCGTTCACAACGCAATGGTTCAGTCGTTGGTCGGCGGTATCGCATCGCAACGTCGCAGCGATTTCGGCGGTTGTGCGCACCGCCGCAAATGTGCGCTGATTTCTGCTGCGGTTGTATCCCACCGCGGCTGCTTGCGCCGACTTACGCGAAGCGCGATTTTCGGTCAACCACAGATGCTGCTCGTCGGCGACAATGGTTGTACCGTCGGAGAACTCGACTTCAAAGCACGGTCTGCCGACCATGACATCCGTCACCGCCACCACCCGCGTCGGCAAGCCGTCCGGTCCGAGCAACTCGTCACCGATGGCCACTTCGCGCATCGTGGTCCAGCCGGTAGGAGTCGGCAGCGGCGTGTCCAACGCGAGCGCCTTGCCCACGCCAGGTCTGGCCGCGATGATCACCATCTGGCCCGGGTGCAGCCCGTTGGTCACCGCGTCGAGTTCGGTGAAGCCGGTCGGTACGCCACGCGCCAGCCCGCCGCCCGACTCGATCGCCTCGATCTCGTCCATGGTGGGCTGCAGCAGCTGTTCGAGTGGCACGAAGTCCTCAGACGTCCGCCCCTCGGTCACGTCGTAGATCTCGGCCTGCGCCCGGTCAACCACCTCGGCGACGTCGGCGCCCTCGGCACCCGCGTAGCCGTACTGCACCACCCTCGTGCCGGCCTCCACCAGCCGACGCAGCAGCGCCTTCTCCGCGACGATCCCGGCGTAGTACCCGGCGTTGGCCGCCGTCGGCACCGTTGAGATCAGTGTGTGCAGATAGAGCGCTCCGCCGATGCGGCGCAGCATCCCGTGCCGGTCGAGCTCCGCGGCCACCGTCACCGCGTCGGCCGGCTCCCCGCGGCCGTACAGGTCGAGGATCGCGTCGTAGATGTTCTGGTGCGCGGGACGGTAGAAGTCGCCGGGCCGCAACCGCTCGAGTACGTCGGCGATGGCGTCCTTGCTCAGCAGCATCCCGCCCAGCACCGACTGCTCGGCGACCATGTCTTGGGGCGGCTGGCGCCCGAACTCTTCATTGGCCGGGGAGGAGGCAACGCCCGAATGTCCGAGATCGTCGACGACAGCCATGGGGACGCCCACCTCCCCTCGCTATCGAACGTCCGTTCGTTCAGGTTCTCGAACCGTACGTCACCTCACCGACAAGTAACCTGAACCCGGCACGACGCTAGACGTTGCTGGAAGCCATACCAAGTGGGTCTGTTGATAACCCTGTGCATGGCCTGTGGATATCCGCGTTCAGCGGTGTTGAATGGTTGGGGAAAACCTGTGGATTACTGCCGAGTTGTGTTGAGTTTTACCTGCTAGAGACAGCATAAGCAGCGTCCACTCCTGTGGATGGCAATCGGTACGGCGTGTCTTGCCAGGTTGGGTTCTCGGGCGTGTTGTATTGCTGCCGAATACGCGGTGGTTAACGGATTGTTAGATTCGCTGTGTGTCGCCTCTGCCGCACAGTTCGCTGGCGCGCACCCAGCAACCACCTGAGGGCCGGTACAACGCCCTCTCACCGCTTTAATTGATGCGGACGCTTACCTGTGGGCGACGACCTCGAGAGTGACGGTGGCGTCGACTTCTGGGTGCAGCCGCACCCGAATCGCATGATTTCCGACGGACTTGATGTGCTCCTTGGGCATCTGCACCGTGCGCTTGTCGATATTCGGCCCGCCCGCGTTCTTGATCGCCGACACCACGTCGGCGGCGGTGACCGAACCGAAGAGCCGGCCCGAATCACCCGCGCTGCGCACCGGCAGCGGCACCGTGTCGAGCCCTTCGATCGCCGTCTTCAATTCGTCGGCGTGCGCCCGGTCGCGGACCGTCTTGGCGTCGCGGGCGCGGCGGATGTCGTCGGCCTGTCGCTCGGCACCACGATTGGCGACGATCGCCAAGCCGCGGGGCAGCAGATAGTTCCGGCCATAGCCATCCTTGACCTCAACGAGGTCGCCTGGCGAGCCCAAGTGGTCGACCTCGGCGGTGAGAATCAGCTTCATCGTCGTCGTTCCTGTTCGTTGAATCAGCGTGCCGACGAAGTGAACGGCAGCAACGCAACTTCGCGCGCGTTCTTGACCGCGATCGCGATGTCTCGCTGGTGCTGCACACAGTTCCCCGTGACACGGCGGGCCCGGATCTTGCCCCGCTCACTGATGTAGGTGCGCAACAGGGCGGTGTCTTTGTAGTCGATCACCGCATCCTTCTTGGCGCAGAACACGCACTTGCGGGTCTTGACCGGCTTCTCCGGTGCGGGACGTCTTTTCGTCTTGGCCATTACCTGATCTCTTTCTGCACGTATGCGCGGCGGACCGCGCGGAGTTCTTGTCTAGAAGGGCGGATCGTCGTCGCCGCCGCCGAAGGAACCCGAGGCGGGCGCGCTGCCCCAGGGGTCGTCGGCCGTGGCCGCTTCGCCGCCGGCGGCGGGTGCGGCTGCGCGGGACCCTCCACTGCCACCGCCGCTGCCGCTGCCGAAACCGCCGCTGCCGCCACCGCGGCTGACCTTGTTCACCTTCGCGGTGGCATACCGCAGCGACGGGCCGATCTCGTCGACCTCGACCTCCACCACCGTGCGTTTCTCGCCTTCGCGGGTTTCGAAGGACCGCTGCTTGAGCCGGCCGGTGACGATCACCCGCGCGCCGCGGGTGAGGCTTTCGGTGACGTTCTCCGCCGCCTCACGCCAGATATTGCATCGCAGAAACAGCGCTTCGCCGTCCTTCCACTCACCGGTTTGGCGGTCGTAGATGCGTGGCGTGGAAGCCACCGTGAAGTTGGCCACGGCAGCACCCGACGGGGTGAAGCGCAGTTCGGGGTCGGCGGTCAAGTTTCCGACGACGGTGATCGTGGTGTCACCAGCCACGAGGTCCTCCTGAGATTCGGCACGCTGTCGTTGCTGTGGGCGAGCCTACGCAGCCGCTCCGACAAGCCGCACGCGTTGTGGCCATTAGTGCTTGTCGGTGCGCAGCACCTTGGTGCGCAGCACCGATTCGTTCAGGCTGAGCTGACGGTCGAGTTCTGAAACGGTCTGCGGCTTGGCCGTCACGTCGATCACCGCGTAGATGCCCTCGGCGTGCTTGGCGATCTCATAGGCGAGCCGGCGCTTCCCCCAGATGTCGACCTTGTCGACCTTGCCGCCGTCCGTGCGGATCACGTTCAGGAACGTTTCCAGCGACGGGGACACGGTGCGTTCATCCAACGTGGGATCGAGGATGACCATGATTTCGTATGGACGCATGAGAACCTCATCACCTCCTATGGTCGTCTGCGGCCGCGGTCGATCCGCGGCAGGAGGGTCGCCTGCGTCGGCAACCGGCCCAGGGTAGCGCAAGATCGGCTGACCTTCGAAATCGTGTCGTTCGTACTGCGACGAGCGTGCGCAAATGTCGCTCTGGCAGCGGCGTGTCGCACGACAGACATGCACGTTCGCGCGGGGTGAGGTACGGACCGACGGCGTCAAGGGAGGTGTTGCGTGGAAAAAGCGCGATCGCGACCTGCATAGGACGCGCCCTCCGGTTCCGGCGCGCCGACTGCCGCGACTCGCGGTCGTAACCACGACGGTAGCCAGCGGGGCGGGGCGTCAGGGGAGCCTTCGAGGATCCCGCCGGCCGGGTCGTCGATGCGCCCGCCGTACCGGACGAGGTCGTGCTGGGGGCGGTAGATCTGCCACAGCACCAGCCCGCACAATGCCATCACGGCCAGGTCGCGCAGCAGCACCGTCGCGGTGAACCACTGCTCGGGCAGGCCGCGGTTCTGCTCGCCGTACAGGTACAGCATCCGCGGGATCCACACCAGCGCGTCGATGGTCATCCACGCCAGCAGGATTCGCCGGTGCGGCAACGCGAGGACCGCCAGGGGCACCAGCCACAACGAGAACTGCGGACTCCACACCTTGTTGGTCAGGAGGAACGCTGCGATCACCAGGAATGCCAGCTGCGCAAGACGCGGCCGTTGCGGTGCGGTGAGCGCAATGTAAGCGATTGCCACACAGCACAATACGAACAACACGGTGACGACCGTGTTCAGCACCATGGGTGGCTGCCAGAACCCGAGATCGGGGTCGAAGCCCCGCCAGCCGGTGAACGACTTGATGACGTTGTACAGCGAATCCAGGTCCTCACCGCGCCGGGCATTCAGGCGGAAGAATTCCGACCAGCCGCGCGGAAACAACGTAAGGATAGGCAGATTCACCAGCACCCAGGTGCCAATCGCCACCAGGGCTGTCTTACCCACCTCGCGCAGCCGGCCGGTGCGCACACCGAGCACCAGCAGGGGGCCAAGCAGCAGCAGCGGATACAGCTTCGCCGCGGCGCCCAACCCGATCAGCACACCGGCGAGCACCGGCCGCCGTCGCGCCCATGCCAGCAACCCTCCGGCCGTGAAAGCCGTTGCTAGCGCGTCGAAGTTGGTGAAGATCTGAAAGATCACCAGGGGTGAGGCGGCCACCAACGCCGCGTCCCAGATCCGGCGACCGGCCAGCATTGCCGTCCCCCACACCGTCGCCAACCATGCGATCGCCAGGCCTAGCGCCGCGAAGTTGAAGAACATCACGACCTCGCCGACCACCGGCAACGCGACGATCTTGCTCAACGCCGTGTAGGTCTTCGCTAATGCCATTGCGGCGTATTGGTACATCCCCGTCAGCACCGGATATTCCATATAGCGCACGGCGGGACTGCCGTCGAACTGGGTGCGCGGGTTACCGGCCCGGTCCTTCTCAATCCAGCTCGACTTGTACGGAAACTTGCCCTCGTGCAGCAGTTCCGCGCCGTAGAGCGGCACTGTGTCGGAGTAGCAGAGTTCGTAATACGCCCTGTTGTTCTCCCAGTTGGCGACACGCTGGTCGGCGGTGCCGGTCCCAATGGTCTGCAGGCACGCCGCTTTCGTCGACCATCCCAGCGCGAGAAAGACCAACGCGATCGCGAACATCACTCGCAACGGCGTCAGAATCGGCGCTCGGCCAATCAGCGCGTGCCGGCCCACGGGGCCGCCGATGGTCTCGGACAGCGCCGCACCCAGAACGTCGGTGCGGCTAGGCATGTCTCGGTAATCGGCACTGCGCCTGTCCGCCGCCAGCGGCTGCGGCGATACGACTACGGCGTCACGGTCATCCGCGACGTCGGATGGGGGTACTCCCCCGCGAGCGGGAGGTACCCCCACCCGCGCGCGGGGGACGCTCACGGCGGCGGCGGAGGCGGCAGCCCCGGCTGAGGCGGCCCAGGCAGAGGCGGCCCAGGCAGAGGCGGCCCGGCAGAGGCGGCGGAGGCGGAGGCGGCCCAAGCCCGGCGGCGGAGGCGGCGGCGGCCCAAGCCCAGGCGGCCCAGGCGGAGGCGGCGGAGCCGGGCCAGGTGGCACGACGGGCGGTCCGGCCGGAATGGTGGTCGGCGGCCCCACCGGAATCGTGATGCCCGGGGCGATCACGATCGTCGGCTGGATCACCGTCGGGGTCGGTGGCCCCGTTGCGGTGGGCGGCGTCGCCGGCGCCTGCGTCCGCGGGGGAGGTGGCGCGGGAACACCCGCGTACCCCCCGATCTTGGAGGGCTTGGGGAACGACTCGTTGTCGGTGCCGTCCAACGCCCCGTCCATCGTGGTTTTCCAAATGTCCGACGGCAGGCCCGAGCCGTAAACCGCGCCGCCCCACCTGTTTTGCAGTGGCCTGTCGCCCTTCGTGGTGCCCACCCAGACCGCCGTCGACAGCGCCGGGGTGAAGCCCACCATCCAGGCGTCCTTGTTGTCGCCGGTGTCGCCCAACTGCGTGGTGCCGGTCTTGGCCGCCGACGGACGACCACCCGCCAGGTTATGCCCGTTGGACCACCCCGCGATGGGTTGCATGGCTGCGGTTACGTTGTCGGCAACCGCCTTGTCGATGCGCTGCTCGCCGGAGTTCTCCTGACTGTTGGCGTCGAACAGCACCTCGCCCCCGGCGTTGACCACCTTCTGCACGAAGTGCGGCTTGCGGTAGACGCCGGACGCGGCCAGCGTGGCATACGCCGAGGCCATGTCGAGGACTCGAGTCTGGTACTGGCCCAGCACGATTCCGTTGTTCGGAGGTCCGCCCTTGCCGTCCTCGGACAGTGTGTGCTCGACGCCCGGGAAGCTCTCGGCGACACCGGCCTGATGGGCGGCCGCAGCCACATCGGAAGGGCCGTTCTTCAGCTTCAACATGAGCCGGTAGTAGCTGGTGTTCAGCGATTGCTTGAGCGCCTCGGCGATGTTGCAGGTGCCGCAGCCACCCCCTTCGACGTTGGTGATCTTGACGCCGTCGACCGTCAGCGGTGAGCTGTCGACCTGTGTGCCGAGACCTAATCCCTGCTGCAGCGCCGCAATCAACGCGAACACCTTGAACGAGGAGCCGGTCTGCAGACCCGCCTGGGCGAAGTCGAAGCCGTTGGCGTCCGGCCCCCCGTAGTAGGCCTTCACTCCGCCGGTGCGCGGATCGATCGACACCACCGCCGCGCGCATGTCGGGGTCTTGGCCGTCCAGATACTCGGCGACCGCCTCTTCGGCGGCCTTCTGCGCCTGCGGGTCGATGGTCGTGGTGATCTGCAGACCTTGGGTGTTCAGCGTCTGTTCATCGATGTTGAACAGTTCCAACAGTTCCTGAGTGACCTGCCGCTCGATGAGCCCGTTCGGTCCAGTGGTCTGGTTCTGGGCACGGAACTGATCGGGCGGCACCGTGGGCGGGAACACCTGTGCGAAACGGTCAGCCGGTGACAGCGCCCCAATCTCCACCATCCCGTCGAGCACCCAGCTCCACCGGCTCGCACTGCGCTGCGGGTCGACCGCCGGGTCAAGGCTGGACGGGCGCTGGATCAGCGCGGCCAGCAGCGCACCCTCCGAGACCGTCAGCTGTTCGACCGGCTTGTCGAAGTACGCCTTCGACGCGGCGGCGATGCCGTATGCGCCGCGGCCGAAGTAGATGATGTTCAGGTAAGCCTGTAGCACTTGGTCTTTGGACCATTCGCTCGACATCTTCGTGGCGATGACGAGCTCCTTGGCCTTTCGGACCAGACCGCCGATTCCGGCACGTTGCGAACCCACGAGCGCGTTCTTGACGTACTGCTGAGTGATCGTCGACCCGCCCTGGGTGTCGCCACCGAACACGTTGTTCTTCACCGCACGGGCGAAGCCCGTGAACGAGAACCCGGGATTGGAGTAGAAGTCGCGGTCCTCCGCTGCCATTACCGCGTCGCGGACGTGCTGCGGAATCTGGTCGATGTCGATGTCGACGCGGTTGCCCTCGGGCGGCACGAGCTTGGCGATCTCGGTGGTGCCGTCGCTGGCCAAGATCGTCGACACCTGGTTGGTGCGGATGTCGCCGGGTTGGGGCACGTCGACGATCAGGTAGGCCATCCCGAACGTGACGATCGGCAGCACCACCAGCACGGCGACCGCGACGAGCAAGACGCGGCGCACTCGTCGCCAGTCGACGTCAATCTTGTGCTGCGGCCGCCGGCGCGGGCCACGGTCATCACCGTGCGGTGTCCGGTCAGCGTTGGGCGGCGGACCGCCCGGCGGGGGCGCGCTGCGTCGCGCCTTGGGAGGTGGTGTGCCGTCGAGGGCGGCTTTGACAACTTCGATCTCCTCGCGCAGCGCGATCGGGTCGTCGGCAACAGATGGAATGCCCGTAGTCGGGCGGCCACCGGGCGCGACGGCCCGCCGCGGCGTCGCCGTGCGACCGGGCGGTGGGCTTGCGTTACTCGGTGTCGGGCGCCCGTCGCCCGCCGCCGGAGGGCGAAGGTCGGGGGCAGACGGGCCTGGGCGCTCTCCGCTACTCACTGGCGGTCCGCGCGCCGTTGCGCGCCGCTCGCGTGCTGCGCGATCCCCGTGATCCCCCCGTGGGACGAACTGCGCCGAGCACATAAGACTTGACCAAGTGATTCCAGCTGCAGGTCCGGCATACCTCCACGACGTGTACCGAGAACTCCTCGTAGCGTGCGGCCAGCATCACCAACTCTTCGGCAGTGCGGGCCGACCCCGACACCGCGCCCAGGTGATCACCGAACACCCAGGACACCAGAGTCAGCTGTTCCTTACGACAGATCGGGCACACCACGCAGCTCGGCTTGCCGTGATACTTCGCAGCCCGCAACAGGTAGGGATTCGCATCACAGACCTCGGACACGCCGGTGCGCCCGGAGTACACCTCCGCGAGCAGCGACCGGCGCCGAAGCGCGTAGTCCACCACCTGTCGCTGCAGTCGCACGGTGACCAGAGTACGTCGCCGTGTGTCAGACCAACGCCCGGATCGCGCGCCGAGCCGGGCAGTTTGTGAGTCTGGCCAGGGCTGTCGATGCGTGGATTTCCACCATGACGTTCGGCACGGCGGGAAACCACCGGCCAAGCGCCGCATCATCTCAGCGCCCTTAGGTGCGGCCTCTTACGATCATCGTCGTGGCGACGCGACAGTCATCGGGAACTCGGGCCAAGGACACCGACCGCAACGACACCTGCCAAATGCTCGACACCGCGTTGGGCGAAGGGCAACTGTCGATGGAAGAGCACCGGTAGCGGGTCAGCGCCGCCACAAGCGCCGGGACTCTTGGGGAGTTGGATCCGAGCACGGACCCCTCAACCCAGGGGCCTGGCCTGTCGTCTATGTGTCCAGCGATTACGGCAGCGGCTACATCGAGATGGCCGGCGACGGCACGGTCAAGCAGATCAACTACCCGTCGTAGTTGCCCCGCGACCATTTCTCCCCGAAGTGGCGCCAAATATATCGGCACGATACTATTGCGCGAGGTGTCGATACGTCGTAGCGAACGGCAAAGGAGGTGACTCGGTGCTGGAGCTCGCCATCTTGGGCCTTCTGCTCGAGTCACCCATGCACGGCTACGAACTGCGGAAACGCCTGACGGGCTTACTGGGCGCTTTCCGGGCGTTCTCCTACGGTTCGCTGTACCCGGCGTTGCGCCGGATGCAACTTGACGGCCAGATCGTCGAGGACGCCGCGCCGGCGGGGACACCGTTGCGCCGGCGGGCGCGCCGGGTCTACCGGTTGACCGACAAGGGCCGCCAGCGATTCAGCGAACTCGTCGCCGACACCGGTCCGCAGAACTACACCGACGATGGCTTCGGCGTTCACCTCGCGTTTTTCAACCGCACCCCGGCGGAGGCCCGGATGCGAATCCTGGAGGGGCGCCGCCGTCAGGTGGAGGAACGCCGGGAGCGCCTGCGCGAAGCCGTGGCACGGGCCAGCAGCTCGTTCGACCGTTACACCCGTCAGCTGCATCAGCTCGGGCTGGAGTCGAGCGAACGCGAAGTGAAGTGGCTCAACGAGTTGATCGCCGCGGAACGCGTGGCGCAGGGCCGCGCCGAGAACTGACCACAACACCGAGACAGCGAAAGACCTGGGCAGGAGTTAAGGAGAACCGCTCATGAGTGCAAGTAAGAACGGCACCGACAGCACGGTGCGCGTCGCGATTGTCGGCGTCGGCAACTGCGCGTCCTCGCTGGTGCAGGGAGTGCAGTATTACCAGGACGCCGATGAGCACTCTTCGGTTCCCGGACTGATGCATGTCCGCTTGGGCCGCTACCACGTCCGCGACGTCAAGTTCGTCGCCGCGTTCGACGTCGACGCGAAGAAGGTCGGCTTCGACCTGTCCGAGGCGATCTTCGCGTCGGAGAACAACACCATCAAGATCGCCGACGTGCCGCCCACCGACGTCGTCGTTCAGCGCGGACCGACGCTCGACGGCATCGGCAAGTACTACGCCGACACCATCGAGCTGTCCGACGCCGAACCGGTTGACGTGGTCAAGGCACTCAGGGACGCCCGGGTGGACGTGCTGGTGTCCTACCTGCCGGTCGGCTCGGAGCAGGCCGACAAGTTCTACGCCCAGTGCGCGATCGACGCCGGGGTGGCGTTCGTCAACGCCTTGCCGGTGTTCATCGCGTCCGACCCCGTGTGGGCCAAGAAGTTCGAAGATGCCGGTGTGCCGATCGTCGGTGACGACATCAAGAGCCAGGTCGGCGCGACGATCACCCACCGCGTGATGGCGAAGCTGTTCGAGGACCGCGGCGTGCAGCTGGACCGCACCATGCAGCTCAACGTCGGCGGCAACATGGACTTCCTCAACATGCTCGAGCGCGAGCGGCTGGAGAGCAAGAAGATCTCCAAGACCCAGGCCGTGACGAGCAACCTACAGCGCGAGTTCAAGACCAGGGACGTGCACATCGGCCCGTCCGATCACGTCGGTTGGCTCGACGACCGCAAGTGGGCATACGTGCGCTTGGAGGGCCGGGCGTTCGGTGACGTGCCGCTGAACCTGGAGTACAAGCTCGAGGTGTGGGACTCGCCGAACTCGGCCGGTGTGATCATCGACGCCGTGCGCGCGGCGAAGATCGCCAAGGACCGCGGCGTCGGCGGCCCGATCATCCCCGCGTCGGCCTACCTGATGAAGAGCCCGCCGCAGCAGATGCCCGACGACGTCGCGCGCACCGAGCTGGAACAGTTCATCGCCGGCGGGCTGGAGCGGTAGCGACTCGGGGACTCGGTAGCCTGTCGGCGTGGCCGATATCTCTGACGACGAGCTGATCGGCCTCGACGAGTTCGCGTTGTTGCACGAGAACGCCGAACAAGCGGGCGTCAGCGGCCCGCTGCCCGAAGTCGAACGCATCAACGCCGGTTCGATCAGCGCAATCCGATGGGGCTCCGCGCCGCCGCGCGTGGTGTTCTTTCACGGCGGCGGCCAGAACGCGCACACCTGGGACACCGTGATCGTCGGGCTCGGCGAGCCCGCGTTAGCCGTCGATCTGCCGGGTCACGGGCGGTCGGCGTGGCGCGAGGACGGCGATTACGGGCCGGTACGAAGCGCCGCCACGCTCGAGCCGGTGCTCCGCGAGTGGGCGCCGGCCGCCGACCTCGTCGTGGGGATGTCGCTTGGTGGCCTGACCGCGATCCGGCTCGCCGTGACCACACCTGAATTGGTAAGGCGCCTGTTGCTCGTCGACGTCACCCCAACCTCGCCGCAGCGACACCTCGATATGACCGACGAACAGAAGGGCACCGTCGCCCTGGTGCAGGGCGAGCGGACGTTCCCCAGTTTTGCCGCCATGCTCGACATCACCTGCGCGGCCGCACCGCATCGCGACCGGAAGTCATTGCGGCGCGGCGTGTTTCACAACTCCAAACGACTCGACGACGGGACCTGGACGTGGCGCTACGACTCCTTTCGGAAGGACGACGGCTACTCGGGTTTCCAGGGGCTGTGGGACGACGTGCCCGCGCTGGCGGTGCCCACCACGCTGATCCGCGGGGCGAACTCCGCGTTCGTGAACGAGGAGGACGCTGACGAGTTCGCGCGCACCGCGCCGGGGTTTCAGCGCACGCACATCGTGGCTGGCTCGGGCCATTCGGTGCAGGGCGATCAGCCCCGCGCGCTGATCGACATCCTGCGCGGAGTGCTCGGCGGCTGAGTTCCCCGGCCCGCGCGGCACGTGCAGCGCCGGCGCCTTACGTTAAGACCATGGCCTTTCCGATCCGTATCGGCGTTCAGCTGCAGCCGCAGCACGCTCCCGACTACAACGACATCCGCGACGCGGTGCGCCGCTGCGAAGACATCGGCGTCGACGTGGCGTTCAACTGGGATCACTTCTTCCCGCTGTACGGCGATCCGGACGGGCCGCACTTCGAGTGCTGGACGATGCTCGGCGCGTGGGCGGAGCAGACGTCGCACATCCAGATCGGCGCACTGGTCACCTGCAACTCGTACCGCAATCCCGAGTTGCTGGCCGACATGGCGCGCACCGTCGACCACATCAGCGCCGGCCGGCTGATCCTCGGCATCGGATCGGGCTGGAAGCACAAGGACTACGACGAGTACGGCTATGAGTTCGGCACCGTGGGCAGCCGGCTCGACGACCTCGCCGAGGCGCTGCCGCGGATCCAGTCGCGACTGGCCAAGCTCAATCCCCCGCCGACACGCGACATCCCGGTTCTGATCGGCGGTCAGGGTGAGCGCAAGACGCTGCGCCTGGTGGCCGAGTACGCCGACATCGTGGCACGGCTTCGTCGACCGCGCATCGTATCCGCGAAAGGCCGAGGTCTTGGCCGAACACTGCGCCGCAGTCGGCCGGGACCCCAACACCATCGAACGGTCGGCGGGTGTGCAAGGCGCCGACGCCACCGACCTTCTCGCAGAGGCCGACGCACTGGCCAAACTCGGCGTCACGATGTTCACCGTGGGATCCAACGGGCCCGACTATGACCTGGCCTCAGCAGAAGCGCTGTGCCGCTGGCGGGACAACGGCTAACGAGACCGGGAAGGTCAGCGGCAGCGACTGCAGATGTAGCGTGCCCGACGGCCACCTGATGTCCGGGGTGCCGGCCAGTTCGTAGTCGGGGATCCGGGCGTGAAACTCCTCGATGACCAGCCGCAGTTCGCGCCGTGCCAGGTGCGATCCGAGGCAGCGGTGAATGCCTCCGCCGAAACCCAGGTGCGTGGTCTTGTGGTCCAAGTCGATCTCGTGGCGGTGCTCTGCCCCTGGCACTTCACGGTTCGCGGTGGCGAGCAGCAACATCACGTGTGAGCCCTTGGGGATAGTCACGCCGGCGAGGTCGACGTCGACGGTGGTCACGCGCGGCACTCCGGACACGGGACCCTCCAGCCGGAGGACTTCCTCGACGAACGGCGGTATCAACGTCGGGTCGTCGATCAGCCGGTGCCGCATCTCGGGGTTCTGGGCCAGATTGAGAAACGCGTAGCCAATCGCTCCCGTCACGGTGTCCAGTCCGGCGAGCACGAACACGAAGCACAGCCCGAGGACCTCGGCCTCGGTCCAGGCGTCGTCTCCGGTCAGCGACAAGATCTCGCTGAGCATGTCGTCGCCGGGATGCTGCCGCTTGAGGTTCACCTGCTCCTGCAGATAGGCGAACAGCGCGATCGCACACTCGACTTGCTGAGCGCTGGGCGCGTTCGCCAAGGTTTCGACGGTGACGTCCTTGATCAGGCCCTTCACCCACTCCAAGAACCGCGGCATGTCTTCTTTGGGTAGCCCGAACAACGTCAGGATGGCCTGCGTCGGGAACTGGTATGCCAGGTCGGGAACCACATCGCAGCTACCCCGCCCTGCGAAGGCGTTGATGTGGGCGCGCACCTGGGCGCGCAGGTCGTCCTCGATGCGGTCCATCTGTTTCGGCCCGAGCATGGGATCGAGGATGCGGCGGTAGTGGGCATGCTTGGGCGGGTCGATCGCCAGCGGGATCATCGCGATCGCGCCGCTGAGCGAATCGAAGGCGTGTGCCGAGGAGAACAGCTCCGGGTGTTTCTGCGCGTAGCGGACGGCGTCGTAGCTGGTGACGTACCAAAGGTCGCCGTCCCGGTACACCTCGCCGGGACGCCGCCAGTGTTTGCACGCCGCGGTCCGGCCCTCGACCATCGGGGCGGCGTTGTAATAGCTATTCTGCAACTCGACCGTGGCCATGGCGGAAGCGTACGAGACTCCTAGTCTTGTTTCGCTGTTTTCGAGGCATCGATAGATTGCAACACGACTGTCAACCGCGTCTGCAGGGGTTCTTGTCCCAGATTCTTGGCCGCCTGCTTAACTGCCCGAACGGGAAGCTGTCAGCCCCCCACGCGTTAGGCTTGCGAACTATGGTCGAGACGGAGCAGCAGGTCACCGAGCTTGCGGAGGGCTTGCAGCGCGTGCTGACCAAGCTGATTTCCGTGCTGCGACGCGGGGACACCACCCGGGTGGCAACAGGCGACCTGACTCTGGCTCAACTATCAATCTTGGTGACACTGATCGATCGCGGCCCGATCCGCATGACGGAGTTGGCGGCCCACGAACGCGTGCGAACGCCGACGACCACGGTGGCCATTCGCCGGCTGGAGAAGCTGGGTTTGGTGCAGCGGTCGCGGGATCCGTCCGACCTGCGCGCCGTTCTCGTCGACATCACGCCGCGCGGGATGGCGGTGCACCGAGAGTCGCTGGCCAACCGGCGCGCGGCGCTTGCGGCGATGCTGAGTCGGCTCAGCGGCGAAGACATCGCCAACCTCGCCACGGCGCTCTTGCCGCTGGAGCGGCTCGCCAGCGCAGGCCAGTCGACGACGAACTAGCCACCGGTCACGGCGGCCGGAGAGTCGTCCTAGCTCAACTTCTCGGACAGCAGTTTGGGCTCGGCAACCCGGATCGGCATTGTTGGGCGAACCAATTCAGCCGATCGCGCGACAGTGGGAAGCTCAGTTCAGCCAGTCCAGCACCGCCGCCGCGGTCCACGACTGCTGCATGCTGCCCAGCGGCTCACCGGTGAACGGCTCGTAGTACTCGGCGAATGTCCCGTCGCTGGCTTGCCGAAGCCCCTCTCGGCGCAGCGTCAGCGACCGCTCGGCCCAGCCGCGGCGGGCGAACGCCCAGGAGAACAGCCAAGTCATTACCGGCCAGACCGGTCCGCGCCAATACTCACGGGGACGGAAGTCGCGGGACACCGGCGACGTCGACGGGATCACCGCGAACCTCAGATCCGGATGGCCACAGAACCGCGGGCCCTCCAGCCGCCGCAGCAACGCGCGCTCACGGTCATGCGGGAGGCCCCCGCACAGCAGCGGTGCGAATTGGGCGACCGTCTCGGTGGCGATCCGCCGCTCCGCTCGCGCGTCGAAATCCCTTGCCGCGCCGGTCCGTTCGTCGGTGGTTGCGATGACGCCCGCGCGGAACCGGTCGGCCCACTCGTAGAGCTCACGCACGTCGGCGTTCGGTCGCCGGTAGTCCTCGCCGATGTTGGCCAGCACGTCGCATGCCACCGAGAAGACAGCCGAGACGAACACATCCTCGACGGCGAAGCTCATCACCTTGGGCAGCAGGTCGTCGTCGTAGTGCGCTGCCTTCATCTCCTCCAGCAGCCACAGGTATCGGTCGTACTCGAGGTCGGACGGGCGCTGGCTGGGATCGGCGATGATCGTGTTGTCTTCTCGCTGATACTCGGGCAAGACCCCCGGGATGACGTTGGCGTACGCGCTGTCCCAGCGCGGCGAGTTGTCCATGCCGGATTCCCAGCCGTGATAGATCGTGACCCGCCCGCGGCCCTGAGGGTCACGCGCTTCGGCCAGCCAGCGATGCCACCGCACCAGATCGTCCCACCGGCGGTCGAGGAACGACTCGGCAACCGCGCGGGTAGACCGGCCGCGCCGGCGCGCGTGGTCGAGAATGCGCTCGACCGCGATCGCGTGCACCGGTGGCTGGGTAATTCCCGAGGTATGCCGATTGCGAGGCGCCTTGGCCGCCAGCGCCGAACAGGCCCACCGTGCCGGGCCCGGAAAGTACCCATCGACCCCGTTGGCGAACACGATGTGCGGGATCATCCCGTTCGCCCACTGGGCCGACAGCAGCGTGTCCAGTTCGACGACCGACCGTTCCACGCTCAGGGGCGCCAAGCCCACTGCAACGAACGCCGCGTCCCAGCTCCACATGTGCGGGTACAGCAGAGGCGCCGCTGTCGTCATCACACCCAGATCGTTGCCGCGCAGCAGGTATGCCGCGCGCGCCGCGAGCTGCGTCGGGGTGAAGCTGGGATCGGGTGCCATCAGCTCTTATTGTGCTGCCGATTGTGCGGTCGCGCCCGCCGAGGGGCTTCCGGTGGCGCTATAGGGTTGTCGAGGTGGCGACCAAAACCGCGCTGATCACCGGTGCCAGCGGCGGTCTCGGGGTGGCGATCGCCGATGCCCTGGCGCCTACTCATGCCCTTCTGCTGGGCGGACGGCCATAGGATCCATATCGGAAGGCGAGGATCGCCGACGTGGTGGCGGCCCCGCCGGATGCGGATGTGCACCAGGTCATCGTCCTGCCGCGGGGTCACCGCTAGACGACCAGGTTGACCAGCCGGCCGGGAACCACGATGACCTTCTTCGGCGTGGCTCCGGCGAGAAACGCCGTGACCTTCTCGTCGGCCAGCGCCGCCGCCTCGAGAGCGTCTCGGTCGGCGTCTGCGGCAATCGTGATGTGCCCGCGCACCTTTCCGTTGACCTGCACCGGGTACTCGGCGGTGTCCTGAGCCAGGTGCTGCGGGTCGGCGTGCGGAAACGGGCCGTGCGCCAGCGACTCGGTGTGCCCGAGCCGGCGCCACAACTCTTCGGCCAGGTGCGGTGCCACCGGCGCGGCCATCAGTACCAGCGGTTCCAGCGCGGCCCTCGCCGTGATGCTCTGCTTGGTCAGATGGTTGGTGTACTCGATGAGCTTGGCGATCGCCGTGTTATTACGCAGCGCCGAATAGTCCTCTGCCACACCGGCAATCGTGCGGTGCAGCAACCTCAGCGTGTCGGCGTCCAGGTCGGTCTCGGTCGCACGCACATCTCCGGTAGTTTCGTCGACCACCAGTCGCCACAACCGCTGCAGGAACCGGTACGCCCCGACGACATCCTTGGTGGCCCACGGCCGCGACGCCTCGAGCGGGCCCATCGACATTTCGTAGACCCGCAGCGTGTCTGCGCCGTAATCCTCACAGATCTCGTCCGGCGACACCGAGTTCTTCAAGCTCTTGCCGATCTTGCCGAACTCCTGGAACACCTCGATTTCGCCGTCCGGCCCCACGTAATAGAACTTGCTGTCGCGTTCGATCACGTCGGCTGCCGGCACGTAGGACCCGCGCGCATCGGTGTAGGCGAAAGCCTGGATATACCCCTGGTTTACGAGCCGCCGGTAGGGCTCACGCGAGGTGACGTGGCCGAGGTCGTAGAGGACCTTATGCCAGAACCGCGAGTACAGCAGGTGCGATACCGCGTGCTCGACACCCCCGACGTACAGGTCGACACCGCCGGGGTCGTCGGGTCGATGCTCGGCCGGACGCGGCCCCATCCAGTACGCCTCGTTTTCCTTGGCACAGAAGCTTTCCGCGTTGTGCGGGTCTGTGTAGCGCAACTCGTACCAGGAACTGCCCGCCCACTGCGGCATCACATTGGTGTCGCGGGCATACGGCTTCAAGCCATCGCCGAGATCCAGTTCGACGTGCACCCAGTCGCGGGCCTTGGCCAGCGGGGGTGATGGTTCGCTGTTGGCGTCGTCGGGGTCGAACAACACCGGCGAGTAGTTGGCCACGTCGGGAAGCTCAACAGGAAGCGCCGATTCCGGCAGCGGATGGGCTCGCCCGTCGGTGTCGTAAACGATCGGGAACGGCTCGCCCCAATACCGTTGCCGGGCGAACAGCCAGTCCCGCAGCTTGTACTCCACCCGGGCCTGCCCGCGGCCATCGGCCTCCAGCCGCTCGGTGATCGCTTTCTTGGCGTCCTCGACGTCGCGTCCACTAAGATAACCGGAGTTCACCACCGCACCGTCCCCGACGTACGCCTCCTGCGAGATATCGCCGCCCGCAATGACTTCGACGATCGGCAGGCCGAACTCGTGGGCGAATTCCCAGTCCCGCTGGTCGTGGCCGGGCACCGCCATGATCGCGCCCGTGCCATAGCCGAGCAGCACGTAATCGGCTATGAAGATCGGGACACGTTGGCCGTTGGCCGGGTTGGTGGCGTAGTTGCCCAGGAAGACACCCGTCTTCGTCTTGTTCTCCTGGCGTTCCAGGTCCGACTTGGCGGCGATGGCGCGTCGGTATTGCGCGACGGCCTCGGCCGGGGACCCGGCGTCGTACATCCAGCGGGGGTCGACGGCATCGGGCCAGTCGGCGGCCGTCAGCACCTCAACCAGGGGGTGTTCGGGCGCCAACACCAGGTAGGTGGCGCCGAACAACGTATCCGGGCGCGTGGTGAACACCTCGATGTCGACCTCATCGCCATCGGCGGTCGTCGCGGCGAACAATGCCGAGGCGCCGACCGAGCGACCGATCCAGTTGCGCTGCATGGTCTTGACCTTGTCCGGCCAGTCCAGCGAATCCAGGTCGTCGAGCAGCCGATCGCTGTAGGCCGTGATCCGCATCATCCACTGCCGCAACCGCTTCCGGAAGACGGGGAAATTGCCGCGGTCGCTGCGACCGTCGGCGGTGACCTCTTCGTTTGCCAGTACGGTGCCCAGGCCCGGGCACCAGTTGACCAGTGAGTCGGCTCGATACACCAGCCGGTAGGAGTCGATGACGTCGGCCCGCTCGCCGGCCGACAGCTCGGCCCACTGCCGGTTGTCGTCGAGAACCCTTGCGCCCGAGTCGAACTCGGCGACCAACTCGGCGATCGGCCGCGCCTTGTCGGCTGCGGTGTCGTACCAGGCGTTGTAGATCTGCAGGAAGATCCACTGCGTCCACTTGTAGAACTCGGTGTCGGTGGTGGAGAAGCTGCGCCGGGCGTCGTGACCCAGCCCGAGCCGGCCCAACTGGCGGCGGAAGTTGACGATGTTGGCCTCGGTCCGCTCGCGGGGATGAGTGCCGGTCTGCACGGCGTACTGCTCGGCCGGCAAACCGAAGGAGTCGAAACCCAACGCGTGCAACACGTTGCGGCCGTTCATACGGTGGTAGCGGGAGTAGACGTCGGTGGCGATGTAACCCAGCGGATGACCCACGTGCAGGCCCTCGCCGGACGGGTAGGGGAACATGTCCTGAACGAACATCTTGTCCTCGGGCACCGCCGAACCGCCCTCGGGTGCCAGCGAACCCACCGGATTAGGCACATCGAACGTACCCCTGTCCGCCCACGTCTGCTGCCACGACCGCTCGATCTCACCGGCAAGGTCCGCGGTGTAGCGGAACTTCGGCGAGTCGGCCTCGGTCTCGGCGCGATTGCGCGCCTCGGTCGCGATTCGGTCACCCCAACAGGGTAGTCAGCGGTGGTCAGCGCCCCCGGGCCACCGGTATCCCGACCGTGCTCCGGGTCCACCCTCAGGTCTCAGTTGAATTGCGGACCGATCAGGGCTCGATTCCAGCACTGGCGGTGTCCGAGTGACAGTTGTTAACGTCTGCGACTACTCGAACGGGACGTGGCCATAGTGGCGGGCGAAAGGAGGAGTGGCGCGATGAGCGAGAACGCCCGAGCTTCCGACGGAGACGGCATGGACCCGAAGAAGACTTGGCTGGCCGTTGCCGGCGCGATCGCTGCAGGCATGGCGGGGATCGTCACGCTCTCCGGGAGCCCGGCGGATGCGCAGCCCCTGCCGCCACCGCCGCCCCCGCCGGCCACGGTGACGCAGACCGTCACGGTCACGCCCCTCGCCGGCGCGCCGATCACAAGCGCGCCACCCGCGGTGGCGCAGACGGCGCCGACACCCGCTGTGGCGGCGCCGGCACTGCCCAATGCGGTCGCGCCGTCCGTCCCGGCGGCGATTCCGGCGCCGAACCTGGTGCCCGCCACGTCTGGCACCCTGAACGACTTCCTCAAGGGCAAGAACGTTGCACTGCAGCCCCAGCGGCCAGAGGGGTTCACCGCGCTCAAGATCAACCTGCCCATGCCGCAGGGTTGGGCCCGAGTGCCCGATCCCAACGTTCCCGACGCGTTCCTCGTGACTGCCGACCGGGTCGGCGGCGACGGCCTCTACACGTCTAACGCCCAACTGGTCGTCTACCGGCTCATCGGTGACTTCGACCCGAAGGAGGCGATCACTCACGGTTTCGTCGACAGTCAATCTCAGCCGACCTGGCAGACCACCGACGCCTCGATGGGTTACTTCCAAGGCAACCCGTCGTCGCTTATCGAGGGCACGTTCCGGCAGAACGACATGATGCTGAACACCTCACGCCGCCATGTGATCGTCGCGTCGGGTCCGGACAAGTACCTGGTGTCGCTGTCGGTGACCACCTCGGTGAACCAGGCGGTCGCGGCGGGTGGTTCCACGGACGCGATCGTCAACGGGTTCCAGGTGAGCGCCGCGACGCCGGCGCACCCACCGGCGCCGCCAGCCTGACGCGCACCGCCACCGGCGGCCCGGTCTGCACGGGATCGGTGCCTCTCGTATTGTGACCCCATGCTGATCGGGGCAGTGCTCTGTCTGTGCGCAGCGGTGGGGTCGGCGGCAATGGGCGTGCGGGCCCTCGCCAGACCGCTACTCGAGAATCCGGCGCAGCGGGTGCTGCGGGCGGTCGCGCCTACCCAATTGGCCGCGGCGGTCATGTTCGCCGCGGGCGGGGTGGTCGCACTGTCGGAACGACCCTCGGTAGGGCTGCTGGTGCTGTGCGTCGCGGTCGCGCTCGCCACCATCGCCGCCGGTGTGTGGCAGGGCGCCCGGTACGCCCAGGTAGCACCCGCTGTGACATCTGCGGCATGTCGGCGCTCCGGTAAGGAATGCGCCGGCTGCACGTTGTCGTGTCACTAGGCCTGCGGTCGCGGCCCCAGTTCGACACCTTCATTCCGCTACTGCTGGTAACGGTGGCGGTAGCCGCCCTGATACCCGCTCGCGGAGTGGCCGCCGACGTGCTCTCGGTCGCCACGAAGGTCGCCGTCGCGCTGCTGTTCGCGCTTTACGGCGCCCGGCTCTCGCCATTGCAGGCCTGGCAGGGTGTGCGGCATTGGCGGCTGCACCTGATGGTGCTGTCCGTGACATTCGTGGTGTTTCCGCTGCTCGGTCTCGCGACATGGTTCTTGGTGCCGACCGTGCTCACCCCCGAGCTTTACAACGGCGTGCTGTTCTTATGCCTCGTCCCGTCGACGGTGCAGTCATCGATCGCGTTCACGTCGATCGCCCGCGGCAACGTCTCGGCCGCGATCGTCACCGCATCGCTGTCCAACCTCATCGGAGTGGTGCTCACCCCGTTGCTGGTGGTGGCGCTGATGAGCAGTGTGAGCGGGCTGCACGTCGACGGGTCCTCGGTTCTCGACATCGTCGTGCAGCTGTTCCTGCCGTTCGTCGCCGGCCAGTTGCTGCGGCCCTGGGTCGCCGGCTGGGTGAGCCGGCACACCGTGGTGACCAAGATCGTGGAACGCGGCTCCATCCTGCTCGTGGTCTACGCCGCCTTCTCGGTCGGCATGACGCAGCACATCTGGAGTCGGGTCACGCCGTGGCAGGTGGTCGCCGTCGCAGTGGTCAGCGCGGCGTTGCTGGCTGTGGTGTTGGGCCTCACCGCGGGGCTGGGCCGAATGTTTCGCCTCGACCGCGGCGATGCGGTGGTGCTGCTGTTCTGCGGATCGAAGAAGAGCATGGCGTCGGGCCTGCCGATGGCGCTGGTGTTGTTCGGCACCGCGGCGGCAAGCCTGATCATGTTGCCCCTAATGATCTTTCACCAGATCCAGCTCGTCGTGTGCGCGGTGATCGCGAGCCGGATGTCGCGCGCGGCACCGTTGGAGGTTTAGTTACGACTGACGTCGACCGGGTGGGTCGCGAGCAGTGACAGCGGCAACGGCTGGCGACGCAGCACCCGGCCCCACAGATCAATGCGCGCCTCGGCGAGCACGTCGGAAGGCAACGCCGACAACACGATCCAGTCGTCGCGCTCGATTTCGCCCTCCAGCTGACCGATGGTCCAGCCCGAGTAACCCGCGAAGATTCGCACCCCTTCGACGAACGGCGCGATGGAATCCGGGTCGGCATCGAGATCGACCATCACCATCCGCCCCTGCACGTGGCGCAGCCCCGGCATCCCGTCGGGATCCGTGCCCACCCGCACCGTCGCCAAGCAGAGCGCCGCATCGCGTTTGACGGGCCCGCCGATGAACATCGTCTTCGGTTTGGCGGCAAGCTTGGCCCATTGCGGCAGCACGTTATACACGGCGGTCTCGCTGGGCCGGTTTAACACGACGCCCAGCGTGCCGCCGTCGTTGTGCTCGACGACGTAGATGACGCTGCGCCGAAAAGTCGGCTCCAACAAATCGGTGTTGGCCAGCAACAGAGTTCCGGACCGCACCCGGTGCGCAGGAGGTGCGTAGTCCTCCGGATCCTCTGAATAGGCCATCTCACCATCATGTCACCAGCGCACCGGAATTGGGGCGATCAGCGGGTTGCCGGTTTGCAGATATTTGTACTGTTGTGCGGTCGTCGTTTTCTCGGCGCGCGTAACAGAAAGTGGCACCGTGGTTGACGCACGCGCCCCCGCAGGGATCTGGCACGCGGTGCGCAGCATGCCGAACTTCGGACGGTTACTGTGCGTGCGGATCGCCAGCCAGTTCGGCGACGGGCTGTTCGGTGCCGCGTTGGCCGGCGCGATCTTGTTCAATCCGCAGCGCGCAGCGCAGCCGTGGGAGATCGCCGCGTCGTTCGCGGTGTTGTTCTTGCCGTATTCGCTGATCGGGCCGTTCGCGGGTGCGCTGCTGGACCGTTGGGACCGCCGCTACGTGCTGGTCGCCGCGAACGCCGCACGCATGCTGGTGGTCGCCGGGGTTGGGGTGCTGCTGGCGATGCGCGCCGGGGATCTGATGCTCTTGGCCGGCGCGCTGGTCGTCACTGGCTTGAGCCGCTTTGTCACCTCCGGACTGTCGGCGGCGCTGCCGCATGTCGTGCCGCGGGACCAGGTGGTCACGATGAACTCGGTGGCCACCGCCGTCGGTGCGGTGTCGGCCTTCGTGGGCGCCAACTTCATGTTGTTACCGCGCCTGCTGTTCGGCGCCGACGACGCGGGTGCCGCCGCCATCGTCTTCCTCGTCGAGGTTCCCGTGCTGGTCGCCTTCCTGCTTTCGCTGCGGTTTGGCGCGCACAGCCTCGGGCCGGACGACACTGCCCGCGCGGTTCACGGGTCGGTGACCTATGCCGTCGCCACCGGCCTGCTCCATGGGGCGCGGACGGTCGCGCGCACCGCGAGTGTCGCCGCGACGCTGAGCGGATTGGCGGCACACCGGATGGTCTTCGGGATCAACACCCTGCTGATGCTGGTGATCGTCCGGCACACCGGAATCGCAGGTGCTGGTCGGGCTGGGCATCGCGGCGTTGTTCGTTGCTGCCGCCGGTACCGGGTCGTTTCTGGCGACGGTGCTGACTCCCTGGATCGTGCGCGCGGTGCGGCCGGTTCACCGCCGCGAACCTCGCGCTTGCCAGCGCGGCAGTTGATCCAGACGGCGGCCGTCGGATTGCTCCTGCCGGTGATGCTGGTCTGCGGGTTCCTGCTCGGCGCCGCAGGTCAGGTGGTCAAACTGTGCGCCGATTCCGCCATGCAGATCGACGTCGCCGATCCGCTGCGCGGACACGTATTCGCGGTGCAGGACTCGCTGTTCTGGGTGTCGTTCGTCGCAGCCACGGCGGTGGCGGCGGCGGTCATCGCCCCCGACGGCCGCTCCCCCGCCCTCGTGCTCGTCGGCACGGGACTGTATCTGGCCGGTCTGGCGGTGCACGTGGTGGTCGGGGTGCGCACAGCCAGAAGTTAGGGTGCTGAGATGGCCGACGCGGGTGCCATCGTCGACGACTTGGACGCGGAGAGCGAGGAACTCGACGCCCTGGTGGCGCCGCTGCCGGCTGCCCGCTGGGCCGAGCCGACGCCCGCGGCCGGCTGGACGATCGCCCACCAGATCGGCCACCTGCTGTGGACGGACCGGCTGGCGCTGACGTCGATCACCGACGAGGCCGCATTCGGCGACCTTCTCGCCACCGCGGGGGCCGATCCGTCCGGCTTCGTCGACGCCGCCGCGGAGGAGGAGTCCCAGCGGCCGCCGGCCGAGTTGCTGGACGACTGGCGCGCCATCCGACGGCGGTTGCACGACAAGCTTCGTACCGTCGAGCCGCAGCGCAAGCTGGTGTGGTTCGGCCCGCCGATGAGCGCGGCCTCCATGGCGACCGCGCGGCTGATGGAGACGTGGGCGCACGGGCTGGACGTCGCCGACGCGCTCGGGGTGCGCCGACCGGCGACGAGCCGGCTACGCTCGATCGCCCATCTCGGGGTGCGCACCCGCGACTTCGCGTTCGCGGTCCACGGGCTGGCCGCGCCGACTGCTCCCTTCCGCGTCGAACTTCGGGCGCCCGACGGTTCCGTCTGGGTCTGGGGTCCCGAAGACGCGGGTGAGCGTGTCACCGGTTCGGCCGAGGACTTCTGCTACCTGGTGACGCAGCGCCGGCCGGTGGCCGACCTCGACGTCACCGCGGTCGGCCACGACGCGCAGCGCTGGATGACCCTCGCGCAGGCGTTCGCCGGCCCGCCCGGCCCGGGTCGCTAATTCCGCTCACAGGTCCTTGACCGTGTCGGCGGCGCCGTCGCCGTCGTTGTCGCTCAGCTCGATGTCCCAACGACCGTCGCCGTCGGTGTCGACATAGCCGGTATCGCCGGCCAGCACCCGGTCGGCGAGGCCGTTGCCGTCGGTGTCGGCCAGGTGGTCGTCGGCCTGACCGTCGGAGTCGAAGTCGACCAGCTCGCTGCGCTCCGGCCCGCTGAAATGCTCGGCACCGTCGAGGCCGAACCACCGCAGCCCGCCCGCCGACTGGGGACGGTCGACCGCCACCGCCCAGGTGCCCGACCCGTCGTCGGTGAAGTAGCTCTCGGCGTCGCCGGTGTCGTCTAGGTCCAAGACGGCGTGGTCGGCCATCCCGTCGCCGTCCAGGTCGGCGATCGCGTCGTCGAGCCGACCGTCGCCGTCGAAGTCCAGCCGGATCGCGTCGAGTTCACCGTCACTGTTGACATCAGTGTCCGGGGTGCCCACCCACATCGAGGCGGAGCCGTCGCCCGGACCGAAGCAGTACTCCACGACAGGTTTAGACGGCGGGCTACTGCCGGGCGTTCCACCACGCGAGCAACTCGGCCGTCGCCTCCTCCGTGGTCAGCGGGCCCCGCTCGAGCCGCAACTCCTTGAGGAAGCGCCACGCCTCGCCGACCTGCGGGCCGGCGGGGATGCCGAGGATAGCCATGATCTCGTTGCCGTCGAGGTCGGGCCGCACCCGCGCGAGATCCTCCTTGGCGGCGAGTTCGGCGATTCGCTTCTCCAGCTCGTCGTAGTTCGCCTGCAACCGCGCCGCGCGGCGCTCGTTGCGGGTGGTGCAGTCGGCACGGACGAGCTTGTGCAGCTTTCCTAGCAGCGGCCCGGCATCGGTGACGTAGCGACGAACCGCCGAATCGGTCCACTGGCCAGCCCCATCTGCACCGCCGTAGCCGTGGAATCGCAAATGGAGATAGACCAGCTGCGACACGTCGTCGATCATCTGATTGGAATATTTCAGCGCCCGCAGCCGCTTGCGTGCCATCTTCGCGCCGACCAGCTCGTGGTGGTGGAAACTCACCCCGCCGTCCGGTTCGTGACGACGGGTCGCCGGCTTGCCGATGTCGTGCAGCAATGCCGCCCACCGCAGCACGAGGTCGGGTTGACCGCCGGGCTCTTCCAATCCGATGGCCTGCCGCAGCACCGTCAACGAATGCCGGTAGACGTCCTTGTGTTGGTGGTGCTCGTCGATTGTCAGCCGCATCGCGCCGACCTCCGGCAGCACCACGTCGCCCATCTGAGTGTCGACCATCAGCTCGATGCCGGCCACCGGGTCCTCACCCAGCAGCAGCTTGTCAAGCTCGGCCGCGACCCGCTCGGCGGTGATCCGCTCCAGCTGCGACGCCATCTTCTCGATCGCGGCGCGCACCCGCGGTGCGACCGTGAACCGCAGTTGCGAGACGAATCGGGCGGCGCGCAGCATGCGCAGCGGGTCGTCGCCGAACGACACCTCCGGTGCGGCGGGGGTGTCGAGAACCCGCGCCCGGGCCGCGGCCAGCCCGCCCAGCGGATCGATGAAGTCGCCGATCCCGCCGGGGTTGTCGGGGTCGATGCGCACCGCCATCGCATTGACCGTGAAGTCGCGGCGCACCAGGTCACCGTCGAGGCTGGTGCCGAACCGCACCTCCGGATTGCGCGACACCTGGTCGTAGCTGTCGGCGCGGAACGTGGTGATCTCCACCCGATGCCCGTCTCTGGCCGCGCCGACGGTGCCGAACTCGATTCCCGTGTCCCACAGCGCATCGGCCCACGGCCGCAGGATCTGCTGCACGGTCTCGGGGTGCGTGTCGGTGGCAAAATCCAAGTCCGTGACCGGCCGACCCAACACCGCGTCGCGCACACTGCCACCGACGAGATACAGCTCATGGCCGGCGGCGGTGAACGCTGCACCGAGCTCACGGAGCGTGCCGAAGTGTGGGCTCAACGCCCGCGCGGCCGCGGCGAGCAACACGGCGTCGGGAGCTGTGTCGGGCACGTTGCGTTACCCTAATCCGGTACTCACCGGATGCCCGCGTGGCGGTGGGTTGAATTCTGCGCAAGCAGCCACCGGCGCGTGGGGCCGGAGTGAAAACTCATGCCAGCTACTATCGCTTGGGTGTCGGACGGCGAACAAGCAAGACCACGACGGCGCCGCGGTCGGCGCCGCGGTCGGCGCTCCGCCCGACCTGCCGAGAGCGTCGCGGCGCACGCCGACGACACCCCCGCCCCGACCGAGACTCGCAAAAGGCAACCGAGCGATCGCAGTCGCGGCCCAGTCCGCTTACGCACGGTTCACGAGACCTCCGCCGGCGGTTTGGTGGTCGACGGGCTCGACGACCCGCACGGCAGCCGCGTCGCCGCGCTGATCGGCCGGGTGGACCGCCGCGGCCGGATGCTGTGGTCGCTGCCGAAGGGACACATCGAGGTCGGCGAGACCGCCGAGCAGACGGCGATCCGGGAGGTGGCCGAGGAGACCGGTATCCGCGGCGACGTACTGGCCTCCCTCGGCAGCATCGACTACTGGTTCGTCACCGATGACCGGCGCGTGCACAAGACCGTGCACCACTATCTCTTGCGGTTCCTCGGCGGTGAGCTGTCCGAGCAGGACCGCGAAGTCAGCGAGGTGGCCTGGGTGCCGCTCGACGAGCTGCCGTCGCGGCTGGCCTACGCCGACGAGCGGCGGCTGGCCGCCATCGCCGGGGAGCTGATCGACACGCTGCACACCCACGGGCCCGGGGCACTGCCGCCACTGCCGCAGATGGCCCCGTGGCGCAGACGTCAGACCCATTCCCATCCCCGCCGCCAGCCAGAACGACACAGAGAACGGCCCGGTCCCGATCGCACCGAGTCGGGCCGGACGAACGGCAGCGGACCGGAGCAGTGATTCTTTGGCGGGGTGTCAAGGCCCTGCGGCTGACCGCGGTGGCTGCGCTGCTGGCCACATCGGTGCTGGTGGGCACGCAGCCGCACGCCGCGGCGGGCGAGCCGGGCGAGGCGTCGTTCCTGCAGGTCCGCATCGAGCACGTGACCCCGGACTTGGTCACCACCACCAGCGACACGTCCGTGACCGTCGCGGGAACCGTCACCAACGTGGGCGACCGGCCGGTGCGCGACGTCGTGGTGCGGCTCGAGCACGGCGACGCGGTCACCTCGTCGGCTGGGCTGCGCACGGCGCTGACCGGATCCATCGACGGTTTTGCGCCGGTCGCCGAGTTCGTCTCCGTCGTACCCGAGCTCGACAGCGGCCAGGCCAGGCCGTTCTCGCTGTCGTATCCCGTTCGTTCGTCGGCGACGCCGTCGCTGTCGATCCAGCAGCCCGGCGTTTACCCCCTGCTCGTCAACGTCAACGGCACCCCCGACTACGGCGAACCTGCACGCCTCGATGATGCGCGGTTCCTGCTGCCGGTGTTGGGCGTGCCGGCCGATCCGGCGATCACCGAAGCCGACGGGGTGGTGGGCGTGGTGCCGCCCGACACGTCGAAACCTCTGCAAGTCACCATGATCTGGCCGCTGGCCGACCGTCCACGGCTGGCGCCGGGCGCGCCCGGCGGGGTGACGCCGGTGCGCCTGTCCGACGACGAGCTGGCCGTCTCGCTGGCCGCGGGTGGCCGGTTGGACACGCTGCTGTCGGCCGCGGAGTTCGCGACAAGCCCCCAAGTAGATCCGGCCGGACGGGTCAGGACCGCGATGTGTCTTGCGGTGGATCCCGATCTCCTCGTCACAGTCAATGCGATGACCCACGGCTACGTCGTCTCCGACAGGGACAACTCCCCCGCACATCCGGGCGCGGGCCAGGGCGCGGCGACGGCCTGGCTCGACCGACTGCGGACGCTGGCCGCGCGCCTCTGCGTGATGTCGACTCCGTACGCGCAGGCCGACCTCGACGCGCTGAGCCGCGTCGGTGACCCCGGGCTGGCTGGCATCGCCGTCAACGGCGCCGGCGACATCGTCGACCAGCTCCTCGGTATCACCTCGCTGCGCGGGGGCGCCGTGCTCGGCGACGGCCCGCTCACCGCCCCGGCGGCCGACCTGTTGAGCGCCCAGGGCACGCGGGTCGTGATCGCCGCGGCCGACTGCGCCGCCGAGGACGCGGGCGACGGCAAACCGCAAACCGCCGATGTGACGCCGCGCCGGCTGTCCGCGCGGCTGGTGATCGTGCCGTTCGACCCGACCCTGGGTGCGGCGTTCGCCGCCGCCGGCCGCACGCCGTCGTCACCGTCCTATCTCGACCGGTCGCTCGCCGTGCCGACCGGACACGACTCGGCCACCGCGCGTCGACAAGATGCCGCGGCGTCAATGCTGTGGCCGGCGCTCAATCCGGACGTCAATCCCCGCAGCCAGATCCTCGTGCCGCCGATGACCTGGGATCTGCAACCACCGGATGCGCAGGCGATCCTCACCGCGCTGGCGACATCGATGAACGCCGGGCTGGCCGCGCCGCGGGCATTGCCGACCGTGTTGGCCGATGCGCAGGCCGTCGCCACACCGGGCGCCCAGCCGCTCGCGCAGCAGGACGACACCGGGCGGTTCGACGACCGCGTCATCTCCGACATCCGTCGGGAGATCGCGCCGCTCTGGGGCCTGACCGCGGCGCTGACCACCGATTCCCGGAGCGGCTTGACCGGTCCGCAATACACCGCGCCGCTGCGGGAGGACATGCTGCGCGCGCTCAGCCAATCCGTCCCGCCCGCCAGCCGCAACGGTCTCGCCGGGCAGCGGCTGGCCGCCGTGGACGCCGCGATCAGCGCCATGTTCCGGGCCGTGACGATCGTCAACCCGGGCGGCTCGTACACCCTGGCCACCGAACGCAGCCCCTTGCCGCTGGCGCTGCGCAACGACCTGCCGGTGCCGATCCGGGTGCGGCTGCAAGTCGATGCGCCGCCCGGGATGAGCGTGACGGACATCGGCGAGATCGAACTGCCGCCCGGCTACCTGCCGCTAAGGGTGCCGATCGAGGTGCACTTCACCCAGCGGGTCGCGGTCGACGTGGCCTTGAAGACGCCGGACGGTCTGGCGCTCGGCGAGCCGGTCCGCCTTTCGGTGCACTCCAACGCCTACGGCAAGGTGTTGTTCGCCATCACCATCTCCGCCGGTGCCGTGCTGGTGCTGCTCGCGGGGCGGCGACTGTGGCATCGATTCCGCGGCCAACCCGACCGCGCCGACCTCAACGGGCCGGAACGAACATGACCACCGGCGGCGGGCCTCCCATGGACCCACCGGCACGAGGGCGGCATCACCTTCCCATGGATCGGTGGTCAGCGCCGTCACTACGGGCCCCACCCGCGCCGCCCGTGCGGCAACCGCCGCCCCGCCCCGCTCCGCAACGCCACCTGCCGCGCGCGGCCACCCCGCCGCCCCGCCGCCCGGAGCTGACCGATGCCGCCGTCGTGTCGCGGTCGTGGGGCATGGCATTCGCGACGCTGGTCAGTCGGATCACCGGGTTCATCCGGATCGTGCTGCTCGCCGCGATCCTGGGGGCGGCGCTCTCCAGCGCCTTCTCGGTGGCCAACCAGTTGCCGAACCTCGTGGCCGCGCTGGTCCTCGAAGCCACCTTCACCGCGATCTTCGTGCCGGTCCTCGCGCGCGCGGAGCGCGACGACGTCGACGGCGGCGCGGCGTTCGTCCGCCGCCTGGTGACATTGGCCACCACGCTCCTGCTGGTTACCACCGCGCTGTCGGTTGCGTCCGCGCCGCTGATGGTGCGTCTGATGCTGGGCAGCGACCCGCAGGTGAATCAGCCGCTCACCACCGCGTTCGCCTATCTGCTTCTGCCTCAGGTGATCTTTTACGGCTTGTCGTCGGTCTTCATGGCGATCCTCAACACCCGCAACCTGTTCGGTGCGCCGGCGTGGGCGCCGGTGGTCAACAACGTCGTCGCAATCGCTACCCTCGGTCTGTATCTGATTGTGCCGGGCGAACTTTCGATCGACCCGGTGGAGATGGGCAATGCCAAGCTGCTGGTCCTCGGCATCGGGACGACACTTGGCGTGGCGGCCCAGACCGTGGTCCTGCTGGTCGCGATCAAGCGGGAACGCATCAGCCTGCGACCGCTATGGGGCATCGACGATCGGCTCAAACAGTTCGGCGCCATGGCGGCCGCGATGGTGCTCTACGTGCTGATCAGCCAGATCGGCCTGGTGGTGAGCAACCAAATCGCCAGTGAAGCGGCGGCTTCCGGGCCGGCCATCTACAACTACACGTGGCTTGTGCTGATGCTGCCGTTCGGCATGATCGGTGTGACGGTGCTGACGGTGGTGATGCCGCGCCTGTCCCGCAACGCCGCCGACGACGACATCCCCGCGGTCCTCGACGACCTGTCGCTGGCAATCCGGCTGACCATGCTGACGCTCATCCCGATCGTGGCGTTGATGACCGTCGGCGGTCCCGCGATGGGTTCGGCACTGTTCGCCTACGGCAACTTCGGCGATGTCGACGCGGGCTATCTGGGTACCGCGATTTCGCTATCGGCGTTCACCCTCATTCCCTACGCCGTGGTGCTGCTGCAGTTGCGTGTCTTCTACGCGCGCCAACAACCGTGGACGCCCATCGTCGTCATCGTCGTGATCACGACCGTCAAGATCGCCGCGTCGCTGGCGGTCCCGCATCTGGTGAGCAACCCCGAGTTGGTGGCCGGCTACCTGGGCACGGCCAACGGGCTCGGCTTCCTGGCCGGCGCGATCGTCGGCTACCTGCTGCTCAAGCCCGCGCTGGACCCGCCCGGCGGGGGAATAGTGAGCACCGAGGTGGTCCGCACCGTGTTGGTGACGATCGCCGCGGCGCTGGTGTCCGGGGTCGTCGCGTACGCCGCCGACCGACTGCTCGGACTCCACGCGTTGACTCACCACTTCGGCGGAGCGGGATCCATGCTGCGCCTACTGCTGCTCGCCGTCATCATGGCGCCGATCACCGCCGCCGTGCTGCTCACCGCTCGAGTGCCCGACGCACAGGCGGCGCTGGCCGCGGTGCGCCGCCGGCTGGGAAGAACGCCGGGTTCGGTTCGGTCGGCGGTTTTGGACAAGCCACGGACAGCTACCTCGATCACGTACCCTGAACAAGGGCTTTGGTCCGCGTCAGGGCCGTCCCCGACCCCGACGGCCGTCCGGCGCGGACCTCCAGACGCTGTTCTCGGAACCGAGGCGCGGAAAGGAATGGCGGTGACAGACGAATCCGCGGGCGGCCTGGCCGGCAGCGCCGCATCCGATGCCACCACTCGGCTCACCCGCCCGGCCGCCGACGATTTCCAGCCCGACGTTCCACCGGCCGGTCCTGCCGGACCGGCCCCGCCGCCGCCTCGCCCTCGCCACGCGGTCGGCGGCGACTTCGCCGGGGACCCGACCCGGGAGGCGATGGGCCTGCCGGTGCCGCGGGCGGCGGCGGACTCCCCCCGCACCGACGACCTGCAGCTGATGCCCGGAGCCACCATTTTCGACGGCCGGTACCGGCTCTTGGTGTTCCACGGCGGCCCGGCGGGCTTGCAGTTCTGGCAGGCCCTGGACATCGCGCTCGACCGCCAGGTGGCGTTGACGTTCGTCGCACCGGAGGGCGAGCTGCCGGCCGACGAAGTGCAGGAGATCCTCTCTCGCACGCTGCGGCTGAGCCGCATCCAGACGCCCGGCATCGCGCGAGTCCTCGACGTCGCCCGAATCCCCAGCGGCGGCCTGATCGTGTCCGAGTGGATCCGGGGTGGCTCGCTGCAAGAGGTGGCCGACACCTCCCCGTCGGCGATCGGCGGCGCTCGCGCGACGCAGTCACTCGCCGCCGCCGCCGAGACCGCCCACCGGTCCGGGGTGGCGCTGTCCATCGACCATCCCAGCCGGATCCGGGTGAGCATCGAAGGCCACGTCGCCCTGGCGTTCCCGGCGACGCTGTCCGGCGCTACACCAGAAGAGGATCTCCGGGGTATCGGTGCCGTTCTGTATGCCCTGCTGGTCAACCGCTGGCCGCTGCCGGAGTCGGGCTTGCCGAGCGGCCTCGCCCCCGCGGAATTCGACGCCGAAGGCCAGCCGAAAGAACCCACGACCATCGACACCGACATCCCGTTCCAGATCTCGGCCGCCTCGACGCGGTCCGTGCAGCCAGCGGGCGGAATACGCAGCGCGGCAACACTTTTGAATCTATTGCAGCAGGCCACGGCAGTCGCCGACCGGACGGAACAGATCGCGCCGGTCGAGCAGCCGGACCCTGAGGCCACGTCACGGCTGCGCGCCGCGGCGTTCCGCAGCGCCCCGGGAATGGACGAGGCAGCCCGCGCGCGTCGGCGCACGGGGGTGCTCGTCGGACTCGGCGCCGCCGGCGCGATCATCGTTGTCGCGTTACTGGTGTTGGCGTGGGCACTCAAGGGGTTGTTCGGTGATGTCACCGGCGGATTGGGCCGCGACGAGCTGGGACTGAACCCGCCCGGTTCGAGCCAGACCGAACCCGGTGGTGGCGGGGATGGCGACGTCAAACCGGTGCGCGCAACCGTCTTCTCCCCCGGTGGCGAAGCCGACAACCCGGATGAGGCCGAACGGGCTATCGACGGGAAATCGTCGACCGTGTGGAATACCGACACGTATAAGGACGCCGCTCCGTTCCCGGGGTTCAAGAACGGCGTCGGCCTGATGCTGGAACTCCCGCAGCCCACGGTGCTCAGCGCCGTCAACGTCAACGTGTCGAGCACCGGCACCGAGATCGAGATTCGATCGTCGTCCACCGCGACACCCAGTTCGCTCGACGACACCACCGAGCTGACACCGGCGAAGCGGGTGCAAGGCCGGCAACAACCGGATCCCGGTGAACAATGCCGCGCCGACGTCCTACGTGCTGGTGTGGATCACGAAGCTGGGCACGACCGACGGCGAAAGCCGTTCGGCCCTCTCGGATATCACGCTCGAAGCCGATTCCTGACGCGTTCCCCACTAATTTCACCGGTGGTGTTCGAGGGGCCGACGCGCCCCGCCAGCGAATGCGTTTCTACGGATTGCCGCAGACGGGAGGAGTGCCCGGCTAAGCCATCGCGGCGGTCGCGTTCTTGCAATCGACAGCAGTTGGGCAGTTGCCGTCCCGGGTGGGACGGGCCGCCGCTTAGTGTTCGGCTGTGGGGTGCTTCGGGGGGTCCGAGAGAGCGGCACCACAGTCGCATCGCAGCGACGTCGAGTTGCTGACAGCGCACGTCGCCGGGGACCGATACGCGTTCGAGGAGCTGTTCTTGCGCCACCAACGGCAGCTTTACCGGCTGGCCAGCGTGAGCAGCCACACCGCCGAGGATGCGGCCGATGCGCTGCAGGATGCGATGCTGTCGGCGCACCGCAGTGCCGGCACGTTCCGTCACGACTCGGCGGTGGCGAGCTGGCTGTACCGCATTGTGCTCAATGCCTGCTTAGATCGGCTGCGGCGCAACCGAACTCACGTCACCGTACAACTTGAGGACGACGCGGTGCCAGTGAGCGATCCATCGTCGCGCACCGACACCGCGGTTGTGGTGCAGCAGGCGTTGATGCGGCTGCCCGCCGACCAGCGTGTCGCGGTGGTGGCCGTGGACATGTTGGGCTACTCGGTCGCCGACGCCGCCCGGCTTCATGGCGATCCCGGAGGGAACGGTCAAAAGCCGCTGTGCGCGGGCGCGGACGAAGCTCGCGGCAATGCTGCTGGACAACTGTCACCGGTAACGGCCAAGGTGGAACGCTATCGGGCCCTTACCGGGCCCCAGGGCGGAGAACACGCGTGGACAGCACCGGCGGCGAGCGGGACGACGACACCCGGGTTCGCTCCGAGATCGCGAAGCTCGCCGACGAGTCATCGGCCCCCGATGTGCCGCCGGACGTCACCGCGCGCGTCATGTCCGCCCTGCGGGCCGCACCGCCACCCCGCTCCGGCACGCCGCGACCCAAACACACCGTCTCCGATGGTGCACCGTTTAATCGCCGCGTCGCCGCAGCCGTCGGACTGGTGGCCGCCGTCGCCACCGCGGGCCTGGGCACCGTCATGGTGCTTCGCGGCGCGGCGTCCACGCCGACGACGCCGGCCGGGCCCGAGAGGATACGCAGCATCACGGTGTCGGCTACCCCGTCGGTTCCGTTGTCGGGCGCGGAGATCGTCGAGCTGGTGTCCCGGCCACCCGACCTGGGCGCACTCGGCGACCCCGACCGCAGGGCCTCATGCCTGACCGGACTCGGATATCCCGCGTCGGCGTCCGTGCTTGGTGCCCGGCCGGTCGACATCAACAGTGCGCCCGCGATCCTGCTCGTGTTGCCGGGCGAGGCGCCCGGCGACCTCGCCGCGCTAGTCGTGCGCCCGGATTGCAGCGCGGCCCACACCGGGCTGATCGCGGACACCCGGGTTCGGCGTCCATGACGGGTTACTCCCCTTGTCGTCCCCCTGCCCTTCGGGCGGGTGGGGTCCCCGCTTCGCAGGGGAGTGCCCCCACCGCTCCCGCCCTCCGGCCAGCCGGGAACACCCCGGCTTAGGCTGTTGTTGACACGATCGGCGTCGACCCCACCGTCGACCTGGCCCGACCTGGCAGAGAGGATGGCATGAGCGCTGTTCCCACCGTCCACGACGTGATCATCATCGGCTCGGGTCCCGCCGGGTACACCGCGGCGATCTACGCCGCCCGGGCACAGCTCGCGCCGCTGGTCTTCGAGGGCACCCAGTTCGGCGGTGCGTTGATGACCACCACCGACGTCGAGAATTTCCCGGGCTTTCGCGCCGGCATCACCGGCCCGGAGCTGATGGACGAAATGCGTGAACAGGCCATGCGATTCGGGGCCGATCTGCGCATGGAAGACGTCGACGCGGTGTCACTGCAGGGTCCGGTGAAGACCGTCACCGCCAACGGCGAGACGTATCACGCTCGGGCCGTGATCCTGGCGATGGGCGCGGCGGCTCGCTACCTTCACGTCCCCGGCGAGCAGGAACTGTTGGGTCGCGGCGTCAGCTCGTGTGCGACCTGTGACGGGTTCTTCTTCCGCGACCAGGACATCGCCGTGATCGGCGGTGGCGACTCCGCGATGGAAGAGGCCACCTTCTTGACCAAGTTCGCGCGCAGCGTGACGCTCGTGCACCGCCGCGACGAGTTCCGCGCGTCGAAGATCATGCTCACCCGGGCACGTACCAACGACAAGATCCGGTTCCTCACCAACAAGGCAGTCGTCGCGGTTGAGGGCGAGGACAGCGTGACCGGGCTGAAGCTCCGCGACACGCTGACCGGCGCCCAGAGCAGTCTCGCGGTGACCGGCGTGTTCGTCGCAATCGGCCACGACCCCCGCTCGGAGTTGGTGCGAAACACCCTCGAGGTGGATCCCGACGGGTACGTGCTGGTGCGCGACCGCACCACCCACAGTTCGGTCGAGGGGGTTTTCGCCTCCGGCGACCTCGTCGACCGCACCTATCGGCAGGCCGTCACCGCCGCCGGCACCGGCTGTGCGGCCGCCATCGACGCCGAGCGGTGGCTCACCGAAACCGCCCACACCGACACCCCCGACAATTTGATTGGAGCCCCGCTGTGAGCGAAAACACAAGCGCGACAATCGCTGTTACCGACGATTCGTTCGCCCAGGATGTTCTCGGCAACGACGTGCCGGTACTCGTCGACTTCTGGGCCGAGTGGTGCGGCCCCTGCCGCATGGTGGCCCCCGTCCTCGAGGAGATCGCCGGCGAGAAGGTCGGTTCCCTGACCGTCGCGAAGCTCGACGTCGACGCCAATCCCCAGACGGCGCGTCAGTTCCAGGTGATCTCGATCCCGACGATGATCCTGTTCAAGAACGGGGAGGCGGTCAAGCGAATCGTCGGCGCCAAGGGCAAGGCGGCGTTACTGCGCGAACTGGACGGCATCGTTTAATCCACGGCTGGTCCCCGGCGTTTCGCCTACTGGCGTTTTTCTCGATTCGCAGAATCGTCTGCGACAATACGGCTAGCTTGCGTTCCATTCGTCCGTGACCAACCGCCCCATGACCGAAAGGCCGCCCTGGCAATGTCGAGTCTGCGCCGCGGTGACCGAAGTAGCGCGGTCAACGAGATCCGCGCCGCTTTGGCCTGTCTCGGTCTGCTCGAACACCCGGACGCGAACCTCATCACCGGCAAGCATTCGGTACCAGAGGTCTTCGACGCCGCACTCGATGAGGCGGTGCGGGCGTTTCAACAGCACCGCGGCCTTTTGGTCGACGGCGTGGTCGGCGAGGCAACCTATCGTGCATTGAAGGAGGCGTCGTACCGGCTCGGTGCGCGCACTCTGCACCATCAGTTCGGCGCGCCGATGTACGGCGATGACGTTGCGTCTCTGCAGTCGCGCCTGCAAGACCTCGGCTTCTACACCGGTTTGGTGGACGGGCATTTCGGCTTGCACACCCACAACGCGCTGATGTCGTACCAGCGCGAGTACGGGTTGACGTCGGACGGCATCTGTGGCCCAGAAACGCTGCGCTCGTTGTACTTTCTCAGCGCCCGCGTGAGCGGCGGTTCGCCGCACGCAATCCGCGAGGAAGAGACGGTGCGTCGGTCCGGCCCGCGCCTGTCGGGAAAGCGGGTGATCATTGATCCCGGCCGCGGAGGCACCGATCACGGTCTGCTCATGCAGGGTCCGGTCGGACCGATCAGCGAGGCAGACATCCTGTGGGACTTGGCAAGTCGTCTCGAGGGCCGAATGACCGCGATCGGCATGGAGACGTTCTTGTCCCGGCCGGCGAACGTGAGCCCCTCCGACGTCGAGCGCGCGGCCACCGCAAACACCGTCGGCGCCGATCTCATGATCAGCTTGCGCTGCGCCACGCACACCACCCCCGCGGCGAACGGTGTCGCGTCGTTTCATTTCGGCAATTCGCACGGGTCGGTGTCGACGATCGGCCGCAACCTCTCCGACTTCGTCCAGCGAGAAGTGGTGGCGCGCACCGGCTTACAAGACTGCCGCACGCACGGCCGCACCTGGGACCTGCTGCGGCTCACCCGGATGCCGACCGTGCAGGTTGACGTCGGCTACATCACCAACCCGCGCGACCGCAGCATGCTGGTGACCACGCACACCCGCGACTCCATCGCGGAAGGAATCCTCGCCGCGGTCAAACGGCTCTATCTGCTCGGCAAGAACGACCGGCCCACAGGCACTTTCACGTTCGCCGAGTTGCTGGCGCACGAGCTGTCGGTCGAGCAGGCCAGTCGGCTCAGTCGGTAGCTTCCGGCGGGCAGCGTAGCTCGGGGCTTGCTTCCGGCGGGCAGCGTAGCTCGGGGCTTGCTTCCGGCGGGCAGCGTAGCTCGGGGCTTGCACCGGTCGAGCCGGCGCCGCTGCCAACGGGTTCCAACCGCGCGCTGCGCAAGAGATGCTCGAGGGCGGCCTCCACCTCGGCCTTCCACCCCAGGCCCTGATCGAGCGCCAGCCGCAGCCGCGGGAAGTAGCGATGCGGCGCCACCACGGTGAAGCCGACGTCGAGCAGAAAGTCCGCGGCGATCATGCATTGGTCGAATGAACAGTCGCCGAACGGTTCGACGACTGGACGCACATCCATCGGCGCTGACCCCACCTCGATGAGTTCCTCGGCTTCTGGGGTGCGGCCGAACGCCTCCAGCGCGCGGACGCCACGGCGGACGAGGTCGGCCACCGCCGCGGCGATCAACGTCCGCGGCAGAGACTCGGCGTAACCCGGCTCGATGCCCATCGACGTCAGCAGCACCGCGTCCGGGCTGACCGGTGTCGTCGGGAAGCACCCGGCGCGCGGCACCGCCGCGGGCGGCGCGTACAACGCGTACCCGATGCACGGCGCATCAGATTCGGTTTGGGCCTGGGCTTCGGTCTCGGTTTCCGCCCGGACCCCGCCTGTCGTTTCGCCTGCCGGCACGGGGACCGCGATCTGACCGCAGGATCCCCACTCGAGGGTCACCATGGACAGCCACGCTTCCTTCTCGAACTCGGGATCGGCGAAGTGATCGTCGCGACCCAACGCCGTCGGATCGACCTCCCAGAACACGCACCGTCGCGCGTGCTTGGGCAGCTGCTCGAAACCTTCGAGCCGCAGTGGCGAGATTCGAGCCGTCACGTGTACTCCGAAGCCTCTCCGCGGTGCTGTTCCCCGGCAACCCCTCCAGAATAGGAGAGCTGAACCGATGCGTGCCAGTTTCCGCGCCAGCCGGGTTGCCGTGGCGAAGCGCCGATTGAACGCCGCTACGCAGCAGTGCTTTTCAGTTTCTTTTCCATGTCCCCGCCCCGTGTGGGTCGCGGTGGTGTCACAGTGACGTAACGGGGTGTTGTCGTAGCACGCCGAAAATCAGCCGGCTGAGCGCTCTATCAGGGCAACAATCCGCTGCAGGTCGTCGACCGACCCGAACTCGACGACGATCTTGCCTTTACGTTTGCCCAGGCTGACCGTGACTCTCGTGTCGAACGTGCCGGACAGCCTTTCCGCGACGTCGTGCAGTCCGGGCATCTGGATCGGTTTGCGACGAGGGCCCGCCGGCCGTCCACCGTCGTCGCGATTGGCCAAGGTGACGGCCTCCTCGGTGGCCCGGACGGACAGTCCTTCGGCAACGATGCGGGCGGCGAGCGCCTCCTGCGCGTCGGGGCCGCCATCCAACGCCAACAGGGCCCGGGCATGGCCGGCGGACAGCACCCCCGCCGCCACCCGCCGCTGGACGGGAATCGGCAGCCGCAGGAGTCGGATCATGTTGGTGATCAACGGCCGCGACCTCCCGATGCGTGCCGCCAATTCGTCGTGGGTGACGTCGAACTCGTCGAGCAGTTGCTGATAGGCGGCCGCTTCCTCCAACGGGTTCAACTGCACCCGGTGGATGTTCTCGAGGAGGGCGTCCCGTAGTAGGTGGTTGTCGGTGGTCTCACGGACGATCGCCGGGATGGCGGTCATGCCGGCCTGCTGGGCCGCCCGCCACCGCCGCTCCCCCATCACCAGTTGGTACCGACCGTCGCCGTCGGCATCGCGCACCACGACCGGCTGCAACAGGCCGAACTCTCGGATCGAGTGCACCAGTTCGGCGAGTGCCTCGTCGTCGAAGACCTGCCGCGGCTGGCGCGGGTTGGGCTGGATCAGATCCGGGTCGATCTCGCGGTATACCGCACCCACCGAGGCTGTGTCGGTCTGCATGTCGGTGGGCACTCCGCCGAGAACGACGTCGGCGGCGGCGGCGCCCATCCGTGGACCGAGGTCGCCATCACCTGTTTCCGACGGACCGGTCGGGATCAATGAGGCAAGGCCGCGGCCCAAGCCGCCCTTCCTGCGCGACTGCTTCATGGTTGTTGTTTCCTCCTTGCGGCCGCTCAGCGGGCCTGATCGCGGATGGCCAGTTCCCGGCTGGCGTCGAGATAGCTCATCGCCCCCCGCGACCCGGGGTCGTAGTCGATGATGGTCATGCTGTAGCCCGGCGCCTCGGACAGCTTGACGCTGCGTGGGATCACCGTCCGCAGCACCTTGTCGCCGAAGTACCGACGCGCCTCCGCGGCGACCTGGTCGGACAGCTTGGTGCGGCCGTCATACATCGTCAGGATCACCGTCGACAAGGTCAGGGCCGGGTTCAGATGGGACCTCACCATCTCGAGGTTGTTCATCAGCTGCGACACCCCTTCCAGTGCGTAGTACTCGCACTGGATCGGGATCAACACCTCCGGCGCGGCGACGAGGGCGTTGAGTGTCAGCAGGCCCAGCGACGGCGGGCAGTCGATGAACACGTAGTCGAAGTCGAGTCCATCCAGTCCCGCCAGCGCAGTCCGCAGTCGACTCTCGCGCGCCACCATGCTGACCAACTCGATCTCCGCGCCGGCCAGGTCGATGGTCGCCGGCACACAGAACAGTCGCTCGCTGTGCGGGCTTTGCCGCACGGTCTGGGCAAGCGATAGCTCCCCCAACAGCATCTCGTAGGAGGACGGTGTGCCGGCCCGACGGCGCTCGATGCCGAGCGCCGTGCTCGCGTTGCCTTGCGGGTCAAGGTCGATCACCAATGTCTTGAGGCCTTGCAGCGCGAGGCCCGCGGCCAGGTTCACCGCTGTGGTCGTCTTGCCGACACCACCCTTCTGATTCGCCACGGTGAACAGCCGTCGGCGCGACGGCCGCGGCAACCGCGGGTGCGTCCCCTGGATCACATGCATGGCACGTTCGGCTGCGGCGGCGATCGGGGTGTCCGCATCGCGGTCCCATGTTTCACGTGAAACATTTCCATGGGGAGCACTGCCAAGCGCCTCAACCCCGCTCATGGGCCGCCTCCTCGTCGGTTGCCTCGATCTCCCTTGCGCCGTCGCTTTTGTTCGGCTGCTCGCCCCACACGTTCAGCGGTCACCACTGTTGTCGGCGGATCTACCACATCCACGCCGCATCTCACCACTCTGACACCACTTGCGCCCAGCGCCGTCATCACACGCCGCTGCTCTTCCACTTCGGCCTCGGCACGCTCGCCCTTGATCGCCAGCATCCGCCCGCCGGACCGTAACAGCGGCAGGCTCCACGCCACTAGCTTGTCGAGCGGCGCCACTGCCCGTGACACGACGACATCCACCTCGCCTACCGCCTGGCGCACCGACGCATCCTCCGCGCGGCCGCGCACCACGGTCGCGTCGACATCCAACTCCTCGACTACCTCGCGCAGGAAGGCGCTTCGGCGCAACAGTGGCTCGATAAGAACCAAACGCAGGTCCGGGCGGGCCAACGCCAGCGGGATCCCCGGGAGGCCCGCGCCGCTACCGACGTCGGCCACCCTGGCATCGGGCTCCACGAGCTCGGCGACCACCGCGCTGTTTAGAAGGTGCCGCGTCCAGAGGCGATTCACCTCGCGCGGCCCGATCAGCCCGCGTTCCACGCCGGCGTCGGCGAGGATCTCCGCGTAGCGACGGGCGAGCTCGATGCGGTCGCCGAAAACGCGCACGGCCTCGGCGGGCGCGGCGGCCGGGTCGGCATGTTTCACGTGAAACATCTTTGCGGCGTGCAGTGCGCCCGGCCAACCGGGGTCGCAGAACTACACCGCTGTAACCCGCTCACTGATCGAGCAGGACGACCACTCTCCGTGACGGTTCCACGCCCTCGCTCTCGCTGCGTACCCCTTGCACGGCCGCGATGGCGTCGTGGACGATCTTCCGCTCGAAGGGCGTCATCGCGGGTAGCTGCTCGCGCTCTCGGCTTTCCAGGACCCGTTGCGCCACCTTGTGCCCCAGCGCCGCTAGTTCCTCCCGGCGGCGCCGGCGCCAGCTGGCGATGTCGAGCATCAGCCGGCTGCGTTCGCCCGTCTTCTGGTGCACCGCCAGCCGGGTCAGTTCCTGCAGTGCGTCGAGCACCTCTCCGCGCCGACCCACCAGCTTCGCCAGGTCCTCCCCCCCGTCGATGCTGACAACCGCGCGGCTGCCCTCCACGTCGAGGTCGATATCGCCGTCGAAGTCCAACAGATCCAACAGTTCTTCGAGGTAGTCTCCGGCGATCTCTCCCTCGGCCACCAGCCGCTCTTCGGAGTCGGTCACCTCGCCCGGCGCCGGATCTTGCGCCGCGTTCTGCACCTGATCTTGTGCCCCTGATCTTGTGCCTGATCGTCGCGTTGGGCGGTGTCGGCGTCAGTCATCCTGGCCTCTCCCCTCGTTCATCGGAAGCGTCGTTCTAACGTTTACGTTTCTTCGGTCGCGCTCCGGGACGTGGTGTGCGATTGGTCGCACGCGCCCCGCTCGTTGGTGCCTGGCCTTGCTGAGGGGACTTCGCCCTCTGCTGTTCGCCGTCCTCCCATTGGGCGGTGCTCTGCGGTTCCGCTGTGGTCGTCGCATCGCCGTCGACATCATCTGGCGAGGACCGAGATTTCTTGGGTTGCCTAACCGGCTTGGCGCCGGGCGCCGGCGCGTTGGCGGCCCGTCGCTCGATCGCCTCTTTTTTCTTGGCTTCTTCCTCTTTTTCGATCTTGCCGAAGACGTAGTGCTGCTGACCGAAGGTCCAGATGTTGTTGGCTAACCAGTACATGATGATCGCGATCGGCAGGAACGGGCCGCCGACCACCACGCCGAGCGGGAACACGTACAGCGCGAGCTTGTTCATCATCGCGGTCTGCGGATTGGCCGCGGCCTCCGGGCTCTGCCGGGCGATGGAGGCCCGGCTGTTCAGGTACGTGGCGATGCCCGCGAGCAGCATGATCGGAACCCCGATCGCGATCACCCAATTCCGGTTGAATTCAGTGAACGCCTCCAAGCCGGTCGTCTGCGTCATGTACGCGCCGATCGGCGCGCCGAACAGGTTGGCGTCCAGGAAGTTGCCGACGTCGGTCGGGCTGAACAAGTAGTTGCCGATCTGCCGGTTTTCCTCGGGCGTCAGGTTGAGGTGCCCGATACCGAACCCGCCGGTGCGGTTGAATGACCGCAGCACGTGAAACAGGCCGATGAACACCGGGATCTGCGCCAGCATCGGGAGGCAGCCGAGGATCGGGTTGAAGCCGTGTTCGCGCTGCAGCTTCTGCATCTCCAGCGCCATGCGCTGGCGGTCCTTGCCGTACTTCTTCTGCAACGCCTTGATCTGCGGCTGCAACTCCTGCATCTGGCGCGTCGTCTTGATCTGCTTGACAAACGGGTGGTACAGAATCGCCCGCAGGGTGAAGACCAGGAACATCACCGAGAACGCCCAGGCGAAGAAGTTCGAGGGTCCCAGCAGGAAGGCGAACAGCTTGTACCAGACCAACATGATCGCCGACACCGGGTAATAGATGATGTCGAGCCCGAACCAATCAAACACCGGACGTGCTCTCCCCTCGCTTCGTCCCCCGCAAGCGGGTGGAGCCCCAGCTTGCTTGGGGAGTGCCCCCAGGGGTGTCCCAGACCTCATCGACGGCTGGCTGGGTAATCCCGCAACCGTGGATCGCCGTGCCGCGCTCGGGTATCGGGTCCCATCCCCCCCGATGCCATGGGCCGCATTTCGCCAAGCGCACTACAGTCAACCAGCCGCCACGGAACAACCCGTACTCGGTTAGTGCCTCCACCGCGTACTGGCTGCACGTCGGCATGAACCGACAAGTCGGCAGCCGCATCGGCGAGACGTAGGTGCGGTACAGCTCGATCACGAAGATGGCGACTCGCACGGGCATCCCGCGCACCGCCGTCGCCACCCGGTGGGCACTCATCGTCACCGCTCCCCCGTCGCCTGTGCCCGCGCCGTCCGACCTCACTGCCGACCTGAGTTCCTGCGCGAGCCGCGCGGAGATCGTCTCTCGACTGCTGGGCAGTGCGCGAATCACGATCCGGTCTCGGGGGTCGAGGTCGTCGAGCACGGTGCGCGCCACGTGCCGAAGCCGTCGCGCCACGCGGTGGCGCTGTACCGCAGATCCCACCGACTTGGCGACGACCAGCCCGATCTTGGGTCCCGAATCCGCGTCAGCGCTGCGGTGGGCGTGCACGACGATGTCAGGTTGCGCGGCGCGCACGCCGTGCTTGACCGTGGTCCCGAAGTCGGTCGACCGCGTCATCCGGTACTGCGCCGGGAGCACATCGTTACCGTCGGCCGAGTCAGGCAGTCAGCGATCGCCGGCCTTTACGGCGCCGGTTCGACACGATTTCGCGGCCGGCACGGGTGCGCATCCGCAGCCGGAAGCCGTGCACCCGGGCCCGTCTGCGATTGTTGGGCTGGAAGGTGCGCTTGCCCTTGGCCACGGCAGTCTCCTCGTTCTCGCGTCGGCCCTCCGCCGATCCGGACGTCGCAGACAATCACATGCCTGCCGGACCCGAGGCGGTCACCGTTGGGTAAGTCTGGTCACTCGCTAACCGACGCGGACCCCGAAGGAGGCGGAAGTATCCTTCGGTTCGCTGCCGTATCGCCGACGTTCGGGCGACTTTTCGAGGGTACTGAACCCGTCATGGCCCGGTCAAACGCCGTCCCACCAGCATGGGCTGTTGACAGTCGTCCCACCTGTCACGGCTTGCCGGGTTTCGTCAAGCGGCGCCGCAGAATTGGTGCAGAAATGTTGCAGAACGGTTGGCTACCCGCGACCAAAACTGTTAGCTTCTGCCAATGCCGTTCCCAATTCGGATCTAATTCGGATCGGCCCCAAGACAAACCGGACGACGAAGCGAGGGTGGGTGGCTGGTTCCTGATTCAGCTCGCCACACGGCGATCGGAGTTCCGGCCATCAACCGCGCAGCCCGACCAGACGAGGACGGCTGTCCTATCCACAGCTGTGGATAACGATGTGGACAGTTCGCCATCGCGGTGTTTGCTAACCCTCGACCAGAGGACAAAGGGGGGTTCCAGGCAGTTGACAGCCCACCCCGATGCGCCGTTCGCCGAGGTATGGAGCACCGTCGTCGCCGAACTCAATGGCGAGTACACCGACGAGGACACCGAGGACACCGGCCGTTCCTATCCTCAGCTGACCCCTCAACAACGCGCCTGGCTCACCCTGGTCAAACCACTGACCATCGCCGAAGGCTTCGCGCTGCTGTCGGTGCCGAGCAGTTTCGTGCAGACCGAGATCGAACGACACCTGCGCACCCCCATCGTCGACGCGCTCAGCCGTCGGCTCGGTCAGCGCGTCGAACTGGGCGTGCGCATCGCCCCACTCGAATCCGGCGACGACCCCGCGCTGCAGTCCGCGATCGCGCCGGCCTTCGACCTCGACAACGACGAAGTCGACGAGGCCAGCGAGGCCTTGGCCAGCGCACACGAATCGTGGCCGTCGTACTTCATCAACACTCCCCGGCACGACGATGACCGAGCATCCGCCGGCGTCAGTCTGAACAAGCGCTACACGTTCGACACGTTCGTCATCGGGGCCTCGAACCGCTTCGCCCATGCCGCCGCCCTGGCCATCGCCGAGGCACCGGCGCGGGCCTACAACCCGTTGTTCATCTGGGGTGAATCCGGACTGGGCAAGACACACCTGCTGCACGCCGCCGGCAACTACGCGCAGCGCCTGTTCCCCGGCATGCGGGTCAAGTACGTCTCCACCGAAGAGTTCACCAACGACTTCATCAACTCGCTGCGCGACGACCGCAAGGTCGCGTTCAAGAAAAGTTATCGCGACATCGACGTGCTGCTCGTCGACGACATCCAATTCATCGAGGGCAAGGAAGGCATCCAGGAGGAGTTCTTCCATACCTTCAACACGCTGCACAACGCGAACAAGCAGATCGTCATCTCCTCAGACCGGCCACCCAAGCAGCTGGCCACCCTTGAAGACCGGCTGCGCACCCGCTTCGAATGGGGACTGATCACCGACGTTCAGCCCCCCGAGTTGGAGACCCGGATCGCGATCCTGCGTAAGAAGGCCCAAGTCGAGCGCCTCGATGTACCCGACGACGTGCTCGAACTCATCGCCAGCAGCATCGAACGCAACATTCGTGAGCTAGAAGGCGCGCTGATTCGGGTGACGGCGTTCGCGTCGCTCAACCAGGCGCCGATCGACAAGGCGCTTGCCGAAATCGTGCTTCGCGACCTGATCTCCGACGTCGAGTCGATGCAAATCAGCGCGGCCACGATCATGGCGGCCACCGCGGAATACTTCGAAACGACCATCGAAGAGCTGCGCGGCCCCGGCAAGACCAGAGCGCTGGCGCAGTGCCGGCAGATCGCCATGTATTTGTGCCGCGAACTCACCGACCTGTCGCTGCCCAAGATCGGCCAGGCGTTCGGCCGCGACCACACCACTGTGATGTACGCCGAGAAGAAGATCCGTGCGGAGATGGCTCAGCGCCGCGAGATCTTCGATCAGGTGAAGGAACTCACCACCCGTATCCGGCAGCGGTCTCGCCGCTGACTTGTGGACAACGTGTGGACAACTCGGCGGATAACACCGTCGTTGCGAACTGATCCCGTGGATCAACGACGGGCGTCCACAGCGCATACACCAAACCCGCACCGAACCGCACCTGGTTACCCACATGCTGAACGGGGCGGTGGTCGGCGCGAATGCGTGTTATTCCACAGTGTCCACAGCACCTACTACTACTGCTCTGATATCTCTGTCACTTCTGGTTAGAACACAACTTCTGGGGATCACGATGTGCACACCCGCAATCGACCCGCAATGGTCCATAGGCCCGCCCCGCTGTCAGCCGCATCGACTAGGTTTAACCAGACCGGCAAAAGCTCGTACCGTGGTGCTCCGACAGCCTTACGGTCGTCGTTTAACCCGGACGGTGCTGCCGGATAGAGCGGGACATTCCGAAGCGAAGGGACGCGGAGCGACGTGGCGACGACGACGGTCGGTCTGACCGATTTGAAGTTCCGACTGGACCGTGAGGACTTCGCCGAGGCGGTCGCCTGGGTGGCCCGCAACCTGCCCACCAGGCCGACGGTGCCCGTGCTGGCCGGATTGTTGCTCTCCGGCACCGACTCGGGGTTGACGATCTCCGGTTTCGACTACGAAGTGTCGGCAGAGGTGCAGGTGCCCGCTGAGATCGCGGCGCCCGGAAAAGTTTTGGTGTCCGGCCGGCTGTTGTCTGACATCACCCGCGCCCTACCGGGCAAGCCGGTCGACGTGGGCGTCGACGGGACCCGGGTGTCGTTGACATGCGGCAGCGCGCGGTTCTCGCTGCCCACGATGGCGGTGGAAGACTATCCTTCGCTGCCGATGCTGCCCGATGAAACCGGTGTGTTGTCCGCCGACGTCTTCGCCGAGGCGATCGGTCAAGTCGCGGTCGCCGCCGGTCGTGACGACACCTTGCCCATGTTGACTGGTATCCGGATGGAGATTTCCGGCGACACCGTGGTTCTGGCGGCCACCGACCGGTTCCGCCTGGCGGTGCGAGAGCTGACGTGGTCGGTGCAGTCGCCTGATCTGGAAGCCGCGGTGTTGGTGCCCGCCAAGACACTGGCCGAGACAGCGAAGGCCAGCATGGGCGGTGCCGACGTCCATCTGGCTCTTGGCGCCGGATCCGCGGTCGGCAGGGAGGGCCTGTTAGGCATCCGCAGCGAGGGCAAGCGCAGCACCACCAGACTGCTCGACGCCGAGTTCCCGAAGTTCCGGCAGCTGCTGCCCACGGAGCACGACGCGTTGGTGACCATCGACGTGGCAGAGCTGACTGAAGCGATCAAACGCGTCGCACTGGTTGCCGAGCGGGGCGCTCAGGTGCGGATGGAATTCACGGAGGGATCCTTGCGGCTCGCGGCCGGCGCCGACGACGTCGGCCGTGCCGAGGAGGACATGGCCGTCGACTTCGCCGGCGCCCCGCTGACGATCGCGTTCAACCCCACCTATCTGACCGACGGGCTGGGATCCCTGCACAGCGAGCGGGTCTGCTTCGGATTCACCACCCCGGGTCGACCCGCGGTGCTGCGCCCAGGCGGTGAGTCCGACGAGGTTCCCACGGGAGCCGGCCCGTTTCCGGCCGCGCAGTCGGATTACGTCTATTTGCTGATGCCGGTGCGGCTGCCCGGCTGAACGGTAGGGGGCAACGAGAGAGGCACATATGCAACTGGGGCTGGTCGGTTTGGGCAAGATGGGCTTCAACATGCGCGAGCGGCTGCGCGACGGCGGCCACGAGGTGATTGGTTACGACCCCCGTCCGGAGGTCACCGATGTACCGACGCTAGCCGCGCTGGCCGAGGCGCTGCCGCCGCCACGGGTGGTGTGGGTGATGGTGCCGTCCGGTCCGATCACCTACGAGACCATCGCGTCGCTGGCCGGCGTCCTCGGTGCCGGCGACTTGGTGATCGACGGCGGTAACTCCCGCTACACCGAAGACGGACCGCATGCGAAGCTGTTGGGTGAGAAGGGAATGGCGTTCATCGACGCCGGCGTGTCCGGCGGTGTGTGGGGCTTGAAGGAAGGGTATGGGCTGATGGTCGGCGGCAGCGACGCCGACGTCGAGCGGGCGATGCCGATTTTCGACACCCTGCGCCCGCCCGGCGACCGCGCGGACGGTTTCGTGCATGCGGGTCCCGTCGGGGCCGGACACTACGCGAAGATGGTGCACAACGGCATCGAGTACGGATTGATGACGGCCTACGCCGAAGGCTACGAACTGCTGGCGGCCGAGGAACTGATCACCGACGTGCAGGCCGTCATCCAGGCCTGGACCAACGGCACCGTGGTGCGGTCATGGCTGCAGCAGCTGCTCGCCAAGGCGCTCAAGGACGACCCCGACTTCGCCGAAATCACCGGTTACACCGAGGATTCCGGTGAAGGTCGATGGACGGTCGAGGAGGCGATCCACCACCGTGTGCCCGTGCCGGTGATCGCGGCGTCGTTGTTCGCGCGGTTTGCATCCCGCCAAGAGGACTCCCCCACCATGAAGGCGGTGTCGGCGTTGCGCAACCAGTTCGGCGGCCACGCGGTCAAGCGGATCCGCTTGTCCGGGTAACAGGGCAGGCTGAGCGGTCCATGTATGTCCGGCACTTGGGGCTACGCGACTTCCGGTCGTGGGAGCGGGTGGAACTCGAGCTCACCGCCGGTCGGACCGTGTTCCTCGGCCCCAACGGGTACGGCAAGACCAACCTGGTTGAAGCGCTGGCGTATTCATCGACGCTGCGTTCCCATCGGGTGGCCACCGACGCGCCACTGGTGCGGGCCGGGGCTTCGCGGACGGTGGTGTCGACGATCGTGGTCAATGACGGGCGCGAACTAGCCGTCGATCTCGAGATCACCCCGGGAAAGGCGAACAAGGCGCTGTTGAACCGCTCTCCGGTGCGCACGGCGCGTGAGGTGGTGGGCGTGCTGCGGGCTGTGCTGTTCGCTCCGGAGGATCTCGTGCTGGTGCGCGGCGACCCCGGTGAACGCCGGCGGTACCTGGATGACCTCGCCGCGGTGCGGCGACCGATGATCGCCGGGGTGCGGGCGGACTACGAGCGGGTGTTGCGGCAACGCACTGCCTTGTTGAAAACCGCTGCGGGCCAGCGCACCCGTGACGCCGGGCTGCTGCAGACCCTTGAGGTGTGGGACGGGCACCTGGCCGAGCACGGCGCCAAGCTCATGGCCGCACGGGTGGAGTTGGTGAACCTACTGCGCCCGGAGGTCGAAAAGGCCTATCAGTTGCTCGCGCCGGGATCGCGGGTGGCCGACATTTCGTATCGCTCCAGCGTCGACGCCGAGGTAGAGCGCCGTGAGCCGGAATCCTTCGTAGCGGCGCTGCTCGACGCGCTCGCTCGCCGCCGCGACGCGGAACTCGACCGTGGTGTGTGCCTCGTCGGGCCGCACCGCGACGACCTGGAGCTGGTGCTGGGTGATCAGCCGGCCAAAGGGTTCGCCTCGCAGGGGGAATCGTGGTCGATGGCCCTGGCGCTGCGGCTCGCGGCCTACGAGCTCCTGCGATCGGAGGGCAGCGACCCGGTGTTGCTGCTCGACGACGTGTTCGCCGAACTGGACACCGCACGCCGCAGCGCATTGGCCGCCCTGACCGGCAACGCCGAGCAGGTGCTGGTGACCGCTGCGGTCGCCGACGACGTCCCTGGCGACTGGGACGCGCGGCGGGTGCAGATCGGGATGCGTGAGGACGAGTCGGGCCGGATCTCGGTGGTGCTGTGATGAGTAATGACGACCACGAGCTAGACCAAGGCGTTCCCTCCCCGCCCGAGCACCTGCGCAACGTGCCGGGCATGGACCTGGTCCGACGGGCGCTCGAAGAGGCCCGGGGCGCCGCCCGCGACCAGGGCAAGAACGTCGGGCAGGGCCGCCGCTCCCCCGCCACACATCGACCGGCCAACGCCGCGAACAAGCGGCGCCGCTGGTCGGGACCAGGGCCCGACGCACGCGATCCCCAGCTGCTCGGGTCGGCCGCGCAAGACGTCGCCGACACCCGCGGTTGGTCCGCGCAGGTCGCCGCGGGGATGGTGTTCGGCCGCTGGCGCGCCGTGGTGGGTGAGCAGATCGCCGACCACGCAGTGCCCACCGCGTTGCGCGACGGGGTGCTGAGCATCGCGGCGCAGTCGACGGCCTGGGCGACCCAGTTGCGGATGGTGCAGGCCCAGTTGCTGGCGAAGATCGCGGCGACGGTCGGGGACGGCGTGGTGACCTCGGTGCGGATCACCGGCCCGGTGACGCGGTCGTGGCGCAAGGGCCCCCGGCACGTCTCGGGCAGAGGGCCGCGCGACACCTACGGATGACCCGCTGATCTTAGTGGTCTGAGAGCCGCTGGAACGACGGAAATGTGCGGCGCAAGCGCCCGGACTGGCCGCGGACCGAAAAATTTCGTGCACGGCGCGGTTAGGTGTGCAGAAACGCCGTCACAGAATCGGTGCTGGCGAAACTTGCCGGTAGACTCGCTAGTGAAGCGCTCGCGGTGTCCGTACCGCTCGCCTTCCTACCCCAAGGAGACCTGTTCGACCGTGGCTGTCCAGCGGAAGAAAGCACAAGCGGAGTACGGCGCACAGTCCATCACCATCCTCGAAGGACTGGAGGCTGTCCGCAAACGTCCCAGCATGTACATCGGCTCGACCGGTGAGCGGGGTCTGCACCACCTGATCTGGGAGGTGGTGGACAACGCCGTCGACGAGGCGATGGCGGGCTACGCCGCGAAGGTGGACGTGACGTTGTTGGAAGACGGCGGCGTACAGGTTACCGACGACGGCCGCGGGATTCCCGTCGCGACGCACGCCTCGGGGATTCCCACCGTCGACGTCGTGATGACGCAACTGCACGCGGGCGGCAAGTTCGACTCCGACTCCTACGCCGTGTCCGGCGGCCTGCACGGCGTCGGCGTATCCGTGGTCAACGCCTTGTCCCGCCGGCTCGAGGTGGAGATCTGCCGCGACGGCTACGAATGGTCGCAGTACTACGACCATTCGGTGCCCGGCACCCTCAAGCAGGGTGAGGCCACCAAGAAGACGGGCAGCACCGTGACGTTCTGGGCCGACCCCACGGTGTTCGAGACGACGGAGTACAACTTCGAAACCGTCGCACGCCGCCTGCAGGAGATGGCGTTCTTGAACAAGGGCCTGACGATCACGCTCACCGACGAACGGGTGGCGCCCGAAGAGGTGGTCGACGAGGTGGTCAGCGACACCGCCGAGGCGCCCAAATCGGCGGAGGAGAAGGCCGCGGAAGCGGCTGCGCCGCAACACAAGGTCAGGCACCGCACCTTCCACTACCCCGGCGGTCTCGTCGACTTCGTCAAGCACATCAACCGGACGAAGACAGCGATCCACAGCAGCGTCGTCGCCTTCGGAGGCAAGGGCCCGGGCCATGAGATCGAGGTCGCGATGCAGTGGAACGCCGGCTATTCCGAGTCGGTGCACACCTTCGCCAACACGATCAACACCCATGAGGGCGGCACCCACGAGGAGGGTTTCCGCGCCGCCTTGACATCGGTGGTGAACAAGTACGCCAAGGACCGCAAGCTGCTCAAGGAAAAGGATCCCAACCTCACCGGAGACGACATCCGTGAGGGGCTGGCGGCCGTCATCAGCGTGAAGGTGGCCGAACCGCAGTTCGAGGGCCAGACCAAGACCAAGCTCGGCAATACCGAGGTCAAGTCGTTCGTGCAACGGGTGTGCAACGAGCAGTTGACGCACTGGTTCGAGTCGAACCCGTCGGATGCCAAGGTGGTGGTGAACAAGGCGGTGTCGTCGGCGCAGGCCCGCATCGCCGCACGGAAGGCACGGGAGCTGGTGCGCCGCAAGAGTGCGACGGACATCGGCGGGCTGCCCGGCAAGCTGGCCGACTGCCGCTCCACCGATCCGCGCCGCTCGGAACTGTATGTGGTGGAAGGTGATTCGGCCGGCGGCTCGGCCAAGAGTGGACGGGACTCGATGTTCCAGGCGATCCTGCCGCTGCGGGGCAAGATCATCAACGTCGAGAAGGCCCGGATCGACCGCGTGCTCAAGAACACCGAGGTGCAGTCGATCATCACCGCGCTCGGCACCGGGATTCACGACGAGTTCGACCTCACCAAGCTGCGTTACCACAAGATCGTGCTGATGGCCGACGCCGACGTCGACGGCCAGCACATCTCCACCCTGCTGCTGACGCTGCTGTTCCGGTTCATGCGGCCGCTGATCGAGAACGGGCATGTGTTCCTGGCACAGCCGCCGCTGTACAAACTCAAATGGCAGCGCACCGAACCTGAATTCGCGTACTCCGACCGTGAGCGCGACGGGTTGTTGGAGGCTGGTCTGAAGGCGGGCAAGAAGATCAACAAGGACGACGGCATCCAGCGCTATAAGGGCCTTGGCGAGATGGACGCCAAGGAACTGTGGGAGACCACGATGGATCCGTCGGTGCGGGTGCTGCGGCAGATCACGCTGGACGACGCGGCGGCGGCCGACGAGCTGTTCTCGATCCTGATGGGCGAGGATGTCGAAGCCCGGCGGAGCTTCATCACACGCAACGCGAAAGACGTTCGATTCCTTGATGTCTAGCGACAACTAAGGCTGAAACAACATGACAGACACCACGTTGCCGCCTGGCGACGACTCGGTCGACCGCGTCGAGCCGGTCGACATCCAGCAGGAGATGCAGCGCAGCTACATCGACTACGCGATGAGCGTGATCGTCGGGCGGGCGCTGCCCGAGGTGCGCGACGGGCTCAAGCCGGTGCACCGCCGGGTGCTGTATGCGATGTACGACTCCGGCTTCCGGCCGGACCGCAGCCACGCGAAATCGGCGCGCTCCGTTGCGGAAACGATGGGCAACTACCATCCGCACGGCGATGCGTCGATCTACGACACCCTGGTCCGCATGGCGCAGCCGTGGTCGCTGCGCTACCCGCTGGTCGACGGCCAGGGCAACTTCGGTTCGCCGGGCAACGATCCACCGGCCGCCATGAGGTACACCGAGGCGCGGCTCACTCCCCTGGCGATGGAGATGCTGCGCGAAATCGACGAGGAAACAGTCGATTTCGTCCCGAACTACGACGGCCGAGTGCAAGAGCCGACCGTCCTGCCGAGCCGGTTCCCCAACCTGCTGGCCAACGGGTCGGGCGGCATCGCCGTCGGCATGGCCACCAACATCCCGCCGCACAATCTGCGCGAGTTGGCCGACGCGGTGTTCTGGTGCCTGGAAAATCACGACGCCGACGAGGAGACCACGCTCGCGGCGATGATCGAGCGGGTCAAGGGCCCCGACTTCCCCACCTTCGGCTTGATCGTTGGCTCGCAAGGGATTACCGAGGCCTACACCACCGGCCGCGGCTCGATCCGGATGCGCGGAGTCGCCGAGATCGAGGAAGACAACAGAGGGCGCACCTCACTCGTCATCACCGAGCTGCCCTACCAGGTCAACCACGACAACTTCATCACCTCGATCGCCGATCAGGTCCGCGACGGAAAGCTCTCCGGCATCGCCAACATCGAGGATCAGGGCAGCGACCGCATCGGCATGCGCATCGTTGTCGAGCTCAAGCGTGACGCCGTCGCCAAGGTGGTGCTCAACAACCTCTACAAGCACACCCAGCTGCAGACCAGCTTCGGCGCCAACATGCTCTCGATCGTCGACGGTGTGCCGCGCACCCTGCGCCTCGACCAACTCATCCGGCACTACGTCGACCACCAGCTCGACGTCATCGTGCGGCGCACCACGTACCGCCTTCGCAAGGCCAACGAACGCGCGCACATCCTGCGGGGTCTGGTCAAAGCGCTCGACCGCCTCGACGAGGTCATCGCGCTGATTCGTGCCTCGGAAACAGTCGACGTGGCCCGCGCAGGGTTGATCGAGCTGCTCGAGATCGACGAGATCCAGGCGCAGGCAATCCTCGACATGCAGTTGCGCCGGCTGGCCGCCCTGGAACGTCAGAAGATCATCGACGACTTGGCCAAGATCGAGGCGGAGATCGACGACCTCGAAGACATCCTCGCCAAGCCGGAGCGGCAGCGCGCCATCGTGCGCGATGAGCTCGCCGAGATCGCCGACAAGCACGGCGATGACCGTCGCACCCGGATCATCGCCGCCGACGGCGAAGTCAGCGACGAGGATCTCATCGCCCGCGAGGACGTCGTCGTCACCATCACCGAGACCGGCTATGCCAAACGCACCAAGACCGACCTGTACCGCAGCCAGAAACGCGGCGGCAAGGGCGTGCAGGGCGCCGGGCTCAAGCAGGACGACATCGTCGCGCACTTCTTCGTGTGCTCGACCCACGATTGGATCCTGTTCTTCACCACCCAGGGCCGGGTCTACCGGGCGAAGGCCTACGAGCTGCCGGAGGCGTCACGCATCGCGCGCGGCCAGCACGTGGCGAACCTGCTGGCGTTCCAGCCCGAGGAGCGGATCGCTCAGGTCATCCAGATCCGCGGCTACACCGACGCCCCGTATCTGGTGCTGGCCACGCGCAACGGCCTGGTGAAGAAGTCCAGGCTCACCGACTTCGACTCCAACCGCTCAGGCGGCATCGTCGCGATCAACCTGCGAGACGGCGACGAACTCGTGGGCGCGGTGCTGTGCTCGGCCGACGACGACCTGCTGCTGGTGTCGGGCAACGGCCAGTCCATCAGGTTCAACGCCACCGACGAAGCACTGCGGCCAATGGGCCGCGCGACCTCCGGTGTGCAGGGCATGCGTTTCAACGGCCAGGACGCGCTGCTGTCGCTGAACGTCGTCCGCGAGGGCACATACCTGCTGGTCGCGACGTCGGGCGGCTACGCAAAGCGCACCGCCATCGAGGAGTACCCGGTCCAGGGCCGTGGCGGAAAAGGGGTGCTGACCATTCAGTACGACCGGCGGCGTGGCACGCTTGTCGGAGCGCTGGTCGTCGACGACGACACCGAGCTGTACGCGATTACCTCCGGCGGAGGGGTGATCCGCACCGCGGCCCGGCAGGTGCGCAAGGCCGGACGGCAGACGAAGGGCGTTCGGTTGATGAACCTCGGCGAGGGCGACACACTGATTGCCGTTGCCCGCAACGCCGAGGAAGAGAACGGTGCGGAAGACGCTACGACCTAGGAGGAGCCGCAGGTGAGCTCACCCAACGACCCGGCTAACGGCGACGGGCCCTGGCCGACGACGGCGCCGACTACGTCGGGACCCGCGCCCACCACCGGCGGGGTCACCGACCGTGGCGAGATTCCGCCGTGGCAACGCGGCAAAGCCACCCGGGCGCAGCAGCCGCGGCAGGAGCCACGGCCGGAAACCCGGCCGGAGCCGAGGCTGGAGACGCCGCCGCTGACCCGGCCGGACCCGCCGCGGCAATCCAGCTCGACCACCCAGTCCATCGATGATCGGATCAACCGCTTTATGTCCGGCTCCTCGGCTGGGCCGACTGCGGCCGCTGCGCCGTCACCACCGAAGACGCCGGACACCGAGGGCACGCCCGCGCGGCCGGAGGCGTACCGCAGTGAACTGCCGGACCTGTCCGACCCGGTGCCCCGGCCGCGGGCGCGCCGCAGGGCGCCCGCGGAGCGGCCGTCGATCGAGCCGGCGGGTACGCCGAACACGCCTGCGCCGGCGGCCCCCTCAGGCTCGGGGGCCCGCGTCCAGGTGGGTGCGCGGCCCCGGGGGCCCGTCCGTGCCAGCATGCAAATCCGGCGGGTAGACCCGTGGACGGTGCTGAAGGTGTCGCTGGTCTTGTCGATCGCGTTGTTCTTCGTCTGGATGATCGCGGTGGCATTTCTGTATCTGGTGCTCGGCGCGATGGGCGTGTGGAGCAAGCTCAACAGCAACGTCGGCGACCTGCTGACCAACACCAGCAACGCAGAACTGGTGTCCAGCGGCGCGATCTTCGGCGGTGCGACCCTGATTGGGCTGGTCAACATCGTCCTGCTCACCGCGATGGCCACCGTCGGGGCGTTCATCTACAACCTGACCACCGACTTGGTCGGCGGCGTGGAGGTGACGCTGGCCGACCGCGACTGAGCCGCCGCCGAGCGGCCAGTATCGGTTTTGGGTGGGGGGCCGCGATTGCGGTAATCTCGTCGTTCATCGCAAGTCATGAACGGGGCTATAGCTCAGGCGGTTAGAGCGCTTCGCTGATAACGAAGAGGTCGAAGGTTCGAGTCCTCCTAGCCCCACGGAAGAGGTGCACCATGAGGTTATCCGTGATGCTCGCCGTGCTCGCGGTGGTGGTGATGATCGTTCGGTCGCGGCGCGGCGTCGAGGTGTGGCACATGGCCGCCGACGAGGGGCCTTAGCTCAGTTGGTAGAGCGCTGCCTTTGCAAGGCAGAAGTCAGGAGTTCGAATCTCCTAGGCTCCACAGAGAAGGCGACGCTGGGTGATCACTGGGGTAATGGCTCGCTGCGGAGCGCCGAGCGCCGGGACGTCACGGCTTGGGAGCGACCTCCACGCTCGGTGGCCGCGGCGACGGCTCCGGCTGCATCGACCGGCGCACGATCGAGAACACGATCGCACCACCCGCCAACGTCGCCAAGGCGGCAGTTGAAAGCACGATGATGTTCCGCTTGCGGTGCTTGGGGTGACGCGCTTCTTGCAGCGCCTGCGGTAGGGCCGCGACGAATTCTTGGGCGGCGGCGAGCTCACGCGTGGCCCGCTCAGTGGCCAGTTCGGCGGCGGTGCTCAATTCCTTTGCGAGGCGACCCTTTTGGTATCGTTCGCGAAGACGCGCGCTCGCCGACTGGGCGGTCTGCACGCTGAGTCCAAGAGTGCCGCGCGTGATGTCCACCGGACCGACCGCCGTATACGTCAGACCACGGTTGAGCCGCTCGCGGGGACTGATCGGGGTCTTCGTCGTCGCGGTCACTGGGCGCCTTCCTGCTCGGGTTCGCAGTGAGCGTATCGGACGGGGCCGTGACGCCCGCCCGAATTCGCGTGGCACACTGGCATGCCGTGACGAGCCCCATCCAGACTGCGACCGCGACCCTGCACACCAATCGCGGCGACATCAAAATCGCCTTGTTCGGCAATCACGCGCCCAAGACCGTCGAGAACTTCGTCGGACTGGCGCAAGGCACCAAGGACTACCGCACCCAGAACGCAGCCGGTAGCGCGTCCGGCCCGTTTTACGACGGCGCGATCTTCCACCGGGTGATCGACGGCTTCATGATCCAGGGCGGCGATCCGACCGGCACCGGCCGCGGCGGGCCGGGTTACGAGTTCGGCGACGAGTTCCATCCCGAATTGCAGTTCAACAAGCCGTATCTGTTGGCCATGGCCAATGCCGGCCCGGGCACCAACGGCTCGCAGTTCTTCATCACCGTGGGCCCAACGCCGCATCTGACTCGACGGCACACGATCTTCGGCGAGGTCGTTGATTCGGATTCGCAGCGGGTGGTCGACGCGATCTCAAGCACCGCGACCGATGGGCGTGATCGGCCCACCGAGCCGGTGGTGATCGACTCGATCACGGTCACCTAACTTAACTAACTATCCGCGGCGGCAGGAACAAAGCGCTCATGCGGGCCCGACGACTGCCGGGCCGCCCGCGAACTGGGCCAAGCGAAGGTGACACAGCTGGCCGACAGGATCGCTGACCTGCAGCGGATGCGCCGAACTCGTCGCCACCTGCGAGCGCACCCGCACGGACCGGTGCTGCCTCCTGATCCAGACCTTCCACGCCGAAGGAGAAACCGATGAAGCTGGAGATCCTGCAGGTTCCGGACTGCCCCAACGTAGGGCTGCTCGAGCGCCGGATCGCGGAGGCCGTCGCCGGCGAGCAGATCGATGTGACGATCACCCACCGCATACTCGATGACCAGGCCGTAGCTGCCGAGGCGGGCATGACGGGATCGCCGACCCTGCTCGTCGACGGCGAAGACCCGTTCACCGAAGCCGGTTTGGTGCCGAGCGTGTCCTGCCGCCTCTACCCGACGGACACCGGCGGCACCGACGGCGCGCCGTCGGTGGCCGCCCTCCGCGCGGCGCTGCACCTGGCCCCGGCCGAGACCGCAGGCCCGGCCGACTGCTGCACTCCCGCGACGGGAGGTGAATCCCCAACCCCAGCGCTGGGCGCGCCGCGCGGTGCCGCCCAACCCGCCACCCCAGCCGAACAGGCCATCCACCACACCATTTTGTGGGCGTTCGCAATCCACGGCGGCCCGCCGGCGAACACCGAGCTCGACGCGGTCGCCGCCGAGTTCGACACGTCCGCGCAGCAGATCCTGAACCGGCTGCACGCATCGGACGTCATCCGCCTGGACGCGTCGGGTCGGATCGGCTCGGTGTATCCGTTCTCCGCGACGCCGACCCCACACCGCGTTCAGATCGCCGATGGTGCCAGGGTTTACGCGATGTGCGCTATCGATGCACTCGGCATGTCCGCAATGCTCGATGCCGACATCGTGATCGACTCAGCCGATGCGTCCACGGGCGAGCCCATCACCGTGACCGTCCACGGCGAGGACGCCACCGCAGATCCCGCCACCACCGTCGTGTTCGTTGGTGGGCAGTCTGCGGAGGGCCCGTCCGCTGACACCTGCTGCAACTACCTCAACTTCTTCACAGACCGCCAAACCGCCGAAACCTGGGGCGCGGCCCACCCAGACGTCGGCGGCGTCGTCGTCGACCTCGCGGAGGCAACCCGATGCGGAGCCGCGATCTTCGGCCCCCTGCTCAGACCCTGACCGAACCGCACTTTCGGCAGAGACCACAGCGGTCCTGGGGCCAACGCTCACCAACTTCCGGGTGGGCCACATCAGACTTGCCATCGCCAACAAGAGTCAGCCTCCCGCTCACTCAACTCAGCGCGCACGCTCGGCGTGCAGTCAGCGACCCGCGTAGCCGGCGTCGGTGAGTGCGTCGAGGACCTCGAGCGGGTCGGTGCCGAGATCCCAGCGGCTGAATACGTGCAGCCGGTCGTCATCTGTATCGATCTCGAGCAATCGCATCTTGCGTGCTAGGCGACGGAACTCCGTGATCCGGATGAGCTTGATCTCTGGGCTAGTCAGTGTGCGGGTGCGCACCCAACCGCGGACCACCAGGCCGTTGGCCGTGATTGCCAGGCGGGGCCGTGCGCGGTACGAGAAGCCCGCAAAGACGAGCAGTCCCACCGCGGCAACACCCGCCAGAAACCGCCCCGGAACGTCTGTGACAAGGGTCACAGCGGCCACCGCCATCAGCACACCGAAAACCGCGCACGCCGCGATGCCCGCAGTCTTGGGACCCCACTCAGTTTGCTGCACGGCTCCCCCGGCCCCCCTTACCAGACCCAATGAAGTTATCCACAGGTGCTATCCACAATGGGGATGAATCACACCAGTGTGATTGTTGCGGGGCAAACGCGGCATGGTAGTGACTAACCGACATTGCGAAAGCGGCCGGCCGGCGCCTGCCACGGGCCTAGCGCCACCGCATCGTAAGCAACAGCCCGGTGATCATGAAAGCAAACGCGATCGCGTAGTTCCACGGGCCCAAGTCGGCCATCCAGAGCAGGAACGAGGGCGGGTTGTAGCCGGCGGCACCCAGTTGGAACACCAGCAGCCACACCAGCCCGATCAGCATCAGGCCGATGAACAGGGCCACGAACCACGCACTCGACGGTCCAGCCTTGACCTTTACCGGGGTGCGGCTGACCGGCTTGACCGTGAAGTCGTTCTTCTTCCGGACCTTGGACTTCGGCATGGAGACCTTTCGCCAGCGCTGTACCGAGTGCACCATGAGACTAACGCAACGTGACGGAAGGACTGCCGGTGAGCACCAGGCGCTCGGCTTGGCGCTTCGGCGTCCCCGTCGTGTGCCTGCTGGCGGGATTGCTGCTGGCCGCAACGCATGGCGTCGCAGGCGGCGCCGAGATCCGCCGCAGCGACTCCCCCCGCCTGGTCGACTTGGTGCGCGAGGCGCAGCAGTCGGTGGACCGGCTCAGCGCACAGCGGGAGTCGTTGACCGAACAGATCGGGGCCGTGCACGGCGCGGTCGGCAGCCATATGACAGTGGCGCGGCTGCAGGCCGAAGCGGTACCGCTCGGCCTCTCCGCCGGTCTGGAACCGATGCGCGGGCCCGGACTCGTCATCACTCTCACCGACGCCAAACGCGACGCGGAGGGAGGCTTTCCGCGCGACGCCTCCCCCGACGACCTCGTCGTCCACGAGCAGGACATCCTGGCCGTGCTCAACGCGTTGTCGGCCGGTGGCGCCGAGGCCGTTCAGATGCAGGATCAGCGGCTCATCGCGACATCGGCGCCACGTTGCGTTGGCAACACGCTGCTGCTGGGCGGACGCACCTACAGCCCGCCCTATGTGCTGACCGCTATCGGCGATGTCCCAGCGATGCAGGCGGCACTGGCCGCCGCTCCCCTGGTGACGCTGTACAAGCAGTACGTGGTCCGGTTCGGGTTGGGATATACCGAGGAGCCGGGCGCCGAGGTCGAGGTGGTCGGCTACACCGAACCGATCCGCATGAAGTACGCACGCCCGCTGGGCTGACCTGAACCCGGTAGCCTGTCACGGTGCAGGTCTTGGTCGTCGACAACTACGACAGCTTCGTGTTCAACCTGGTCCAGTACCTGGGCCAGCTGGGCGTAGAGGCTGAAGTGTGGCGCAACGACGACGAGCGGCTGACGGATCCGGCGGCCGTGGTGCCCGAATACGATGGCGTGCTGCTGAGCCCTGGGCCGGGCACGCCCGAGCGCGCGGGCGCGTCGATACCGATGGTGCGGGCGTGCGCTTCGGCGGCCACTCCCCTACTCGGCGTGTGCCTGGGTCATCAGGCGATCGGTGTGGCGTTCGGCGGGACGGTCGACCGCGCGCCGGAGTTGTTGCACGGCAAGACAAGTACCGTATTCCACTCGAATGTCAGTGTGCTGCAGGGGCTTCCGAACCCATTCGTGGCGACGCGGTATCACTCGCTGACGATATTGCCCGACAGCGTGCCGACTGACCTGGAGGTGACGGCACAGACGCAGAGCGGTGTGATCATGGGCGTGCGGCATGTCGAGCTGCCGATCCACGGAGTGCAGTTCCACCCCGAGTCGATCCTGACGCAGGGCGGCCATCGAATGCTTGCTAACTGGTTGGCTTGCTGCGGAATGCCTTTCGACGAGGCACTGGTGTCGCGATTGGAGACGGAGGTCGCTGACACCGTTAGGTCGGCAACGGCGGGAGTGGCTGGCGTGTAACACCGCCACGCTGACCGGATTAAATGCCGAACTTCAGCGTGATGTTGCTGTCACGGTTGAGTCCGGTGCCCGGCGGCGGGCTCTGGAAGACCACGCGGTTGCGCAGAGCATCGTCGCCCGGCACATCGGCACCCTTGACCAGCACACCGGTCCAACCCAGCGCCCGCAGCTGCGGTTCGGCGTCGGTCCAGACGATCCCGGTGAGATCCGGCATCACGAACTGATTGCCGCGCGACACTTGCAGCTCGATCACGGAATCCACCGGTACCGACGCTCCTGCCGGCGGATTGGTGCCGACCACCTGCCCGGCGGGTTCGGTGCTGTCCACCGACACCTCGCCGAACTTGCTGAACCCGTACACGGTGAGGTTCTGCCGCGCCTGTTCCACCGTCTGGCCCGTGACACTCGGCACGTCCTTCGTCGCCGGACCTGTGCCGACGAGCACCGTGATCTGGTTCGTGATCGCCGTGGTCTGGTTGGCCGGCGGTTCCGTGCGCACGACGCGGTCGCGCTGTTCGGGTGCCGACGGCGCCGGCGCCTCGGTGATGTTGGTGAATCCCGCGGCGGCGAGCTTCTTGGTCGCGTCGGCGTAGCTGAGATTCGCCACGTCCGGCACCTGTTGCTGCTGCGGGCCCACGGACACGTTCAGCGTGACCTCCGAGCCCTGCTCGAGCGTCGAGCCGGCCGGCGGCTGGGTGTTGATGACCTGGCCGGGCGCCACGTCGGAACTGGTCTGCTGCTGGGCGCGGGCCTCCAGACCGGCATTCTGCAGCGCGACGATCGCGTCGGCCTGCGGTTTGCCCTCAACGTTGGGCACCTCGACGTCGGGAGCTCTGCCGCTTAACGCGTTGATCAAGATCGTCACCAGCACCGTCAGCACCGCAAGCGCCGCGACCGCGACGAGCCAGCGCCGCACCGACCGGGCACCCGTGCGGTCGTCGACGCGATACCGCCGCGTCTGCGCCGGAATCGGCGCCGTGTGATCCGCACCATCGGTGGGTGTCGCCGTCAACAGTGACGACCGGTCGGCGTCGGTGAGCACCTTGGGCGCGTCCGGTGTCTCGCCGCTGTGCACCCGCACCAGGTCGGTCCGCATCTCGGCGGTGCTCTGGTATCGGTTGTCGGGGTTCTTCGCCAACGCCTTGAGCACCACGGCGTCGAGATCCGGGGAGATGCCGCTGTGCTTCTGCGACGGCGGTATCGGGTCCTCTCGTACGTGCTGATAGGCCACGGCGACCGGGGTGTCACCGACGAAAGGTGGCTCGCCCGTTAGGATTTCGTACAGCACGCAGCCAACCGCGTAGACGTCGGAGCGGGCGTCGACCGACTCGCCGCGGGCCTGCTCCGGCGACAGATACTGCGCAGTGCCGATCACCGCGGAGGTCTGCGTGACGCTTTTTCCGCTGTCGGCGAGCGCCCGCGCGATGCCGAAGTCCATCACCTTCACCGCGCCGGTCCGGCTGATCATGATGTTGGCCGGCTTCACGTCGCGGTGGATGATCCCGTGCTGGTGGCTGAAGTTCAGCGCCTGGCATGCGTCGGCGATGATCTCGATGGCCTTCTGCGACGGAATCGGCCCGTCTCTTTGGATGATGTCGCGCAGCGTGACGCCGTCGACGTACTCCATCACGATGTAGGGCAGCGGCCCAGTCGCGGTCTCGGCCTCCCCCGTGTCGTAGACCGCGACGATCGCCGGATGGTTCAGCGCAGCCGCGTTCTGCGCCTCGCGTCGGAACCGCAGGTAGAAACTCGGGTCACGGGCCAAGTCGGCACGCAGCACCTTGACCGCCACGTCGCGGTGCAGCCGCAAATCGCGGGCGAGGTGGACTTCGGACATGCCTCCGAAGCCGAGAATCTCGCCGAGCTCGTAGCGGTCGGACAGGTGCTGCGGGGTCGTCATTGCGGGTTCTCGTGGTACGTCAGTGGGACGGGAGCCGTCCTCTGGAGCGTCAATCGGAGCGGCGAGGAGTGCCCGATCTCTTGTCCACCATTACCGACGGTGTCCCTCCGCGTCCAATCGCGGGGGTAGGCCCCCGGGGTCTGTTGGCCCGGAGTGGTGGCGGACTCGCTGACCGTGGGGGGTGTGAGCTCGCGATCGCGCTTCTCCTGGGCGGCGAGGACGATCAACACCGCGATGATGATCGCCAGCGCACCGAGGATCCCGGCCGCCCACAGCAGGGCCCGCTGGCCGGACGAGAACGTCCGGCGCGGCGGCGGGGGGCGATGTACACCAGTGGTGACGCGGGGTCGTGCCGTGGAGACGGTGGTGGCCCGGCCGGTGAACTCGGCCGCCACCCGGGCCTGAGTCCCGGAGGGAATGGCGGCCGGCGGGGCCCGGTTGATCGTCGGCGCCTGATTGGGACGCGGCGGCCGCCGGCCGGCCCGCACCGCCGCGACCGCGTCGGCGAAGGGGCCACCGCTGCGGTACCGCATGCCGGGATTCTTCACGAGCGTGATCTCGATCAGCTCGCGCACGTTGGGCGGCAGATCGGCGGGCAGCGGTGCGGGCGCCTCCTTGATGTGCTTCATCGCGACCGTCAGCGCACCGTCGCCGATAAACGGCCGCTTGCCCGAAACCGCTTCGTAGCCAACGACTCCCAGCGAGTAGACGTCGCTGGCCGCGGTGGCATCGTGGCCCAGCGCCTGTTCGGGGGCGATGTACTGCGCGGTGCCCATCACCATGCCGGTCTGAGTGATGGGGGCAGCGTCGACGGCTTTGGCGATGCCGAAGTCGGTCAGCTTCACCTGGCCGGTCGGGGTGATCAGGATGTTGCCCGGTTTGACGTCGCGGTGCACCAGCCCGGCGGCGTGGGCCACCTGCAGCGCCCGCCCGGTCTGCTCGAGCATGTCCAGCGCGTGTCGCAGCGAGAGCCGGCCGGCGCGTTTGATCACCGAGTTCAGCGGCTCGCCGTTGACGAGTTCCATCACCAGGTAGGCGGTGCGGCCCTCGTTGTCGATCTCCGTCTCGCCGTAGTCGTACACGCCGGCGATGCCGGGGTGGTTGAGCATCGCGACAGTGCGGGCCTCGGCGCGGAACCGTTCGACGAATTCGGGGTCCGTGGAGTACTCCGCCTTGAGCACCTTGATGGCGACCCGTCGGCCCAACCGACTGTCGACGCCCTCCCACACCTGGCCCATGCCGCCGGTGGCGATCAGCCGCTGCAGCCGGTAGCGCCCCGACAGCGTCACCCCGACCCGCGGGCTCATGAGCCGCTCCGTAGCGCCGCGGCGATCACCGCACGGCCGACCGGGGCCGCGAAGGTGCCGCCGGTCGCCGACAGCACGTCGCCGCCGTCTTCTACCAGCACCGCGACCGCCACCTTCGGGTTCTGGGCCGGGGCGAACGCGATGTACCAGGCATGCGGCGCCGTGTTGCGCGGATCTGAGCCATGCTCAGCCGTACCCGTCTTGGAGGCGATGTCCACGCCGGGAATGGAACCTTTCTGCTGTGTAACCTTTTCGGCGCCGATCATCAGGTCCGTCAGCTTAGTGGCGATCTCCTGCGAGACGGCGCGCCGCAATTGCTGCGGCTTCGTGGAGCTGATGTTAGCGAGGTCCGGCCCTTGGAGGCTGTTGACCAGGTACGGCTGCATCATTACGCCGTCGTTGGCGATGGCGGCGGCCACCATCGCATTCTGCAGCGGAGTCACCGCGACATCCTTTTGCCCGATGCTGGAAATGCCCACAGCCGGTGCGTCGACGATGGGGCCGATGGTCGAGGCGGCCACCTGCAGCGGGATCGGGTTGGGCGTGGTGTCGAAGCCGAAGGCCACGGCGGTGTCGCGCAGCCGGTCGACACCGGTTTTCAGGCCGAGTTCGACGAACGCGGTGTTGCAGGAATAGGCGAACGCCTGCTGCAGCGTGACCGTGTCGCCGCCGCCCGGGCACGCGTTGCCGCCGTAGTTCTCCAAGGTGGCCGTGCTGTCCGGTAGTGGGATCCGTGGCTTCGCCGTGAGCTGCTGGTTCGCGGTGACGCCGGACTGCAGCGCGGCAGCGGTGGTGAGGACCTTGAACGTCGACCCGGGCGGGAAGGTTTCGGCGATCGCGCGGTTGAGCATCGGATTGTTCGGGTCGTCGCGCAGGCGCTGCCACGCTTGCGTCTGCTGGTCGATGTCGTGCGAGGCCAGGTCGTTCGGGCTATACGACGGCACGGACACCATGGCGAGGATCTTCCCGGTCGACGGCTCCAGCGCCACCACCGCGCCCTTGCAGGGCCGACCTCGGCAGCCCTGCGCCATCGCGTCCCAGGCCGCCTTCTGCATCGCGGGGTTGATCGTGGTGTCGACGTTGCCCCCGCGGGGGTCGCGGCCGGTGAAGAAGTCGGCCAGCCGACGAACGAACAACCGCTCGTCGGAGCCGTTGAGGATGGGGTCCTCGGCACGCTCCAGTCCGCTGCTGGAGTACTGCAGCGAGTAGAAGCCGGTGACCGGCGCGTACGTTAGCGGGTCGGGGTAAACGCGCTGGAACCGATACCGACCCTCGGTGGATACCGAATAGGCCAGAAGCTGACCGCCCGCAGAAATCTGACCCCGCTGCCGCGAGTACTCGTCAAGCAGCACCCGCTGGTTGCGGGGGTCGGAGCGCAATCCGGCCGCGGTGAAGACCTGCGTCAACGTCGCGTTGAGCAGCAGCAATACGACCAGCACCATGATCGTCATCGCAACGCGGCGCAGCGAGTTGTTCATACCTTCTCGATCACCTCGGTGCGCGCGGCCGCGATCGGGGCCGCATCCTGTGATCGGCGTGCGGCCGGGCGGCGCGCGGCGTGGGAGATTCGGACCAGGATCGCCAACAGCACATAGTTGGCCAGCAGCGATGATCCGCCGTAGGACATCCAGGGGGTGGTCAAGCCGGTCAGCGGGATCAGTTTGGTGACACCGCCGACGACGATGAAGAGCTGGATTCCCAGCGTCGCCGCCAGCCCGGCCGCGAGCAGCTTGCCGAAGCTGTCCCGTACCGCGATCGCGGTGCGCAGCCCGCGCAGGATCACGATCGTGTAGAGCATCAGCACACCGGCCAGCCCGACGAGCCCCAGTTCCTCACCGACGGCCGCGATGATGAAGTCGGTGGACGCCGCGGGCACGGTACCCGGCTGACCGTTGCCCAGGCCGGTGCCGAAGATCCCTCCGGTGGCGAAGCTGAACAGCGACTGCACCATCTGGTATCCGGAGCCGTCGGGATCAGCGAAGGGGTCTATCCAGGTCTGCACTCGAGCCTGCACATGGCCGAAAACGTAATATGCCGCAATGCTTCCCGCCGCGAAGAGCGCGAGGCCGGCGATCACCCAGCTCAGCCGATCGGTGGCGATGTACACCATCACCAGAAACGACGCATAAAGCAACAGCGAAGTGCCCAAGTCCTTTTCGAAGATCATCACGCCCACCGAGATGATCCAGGCCGCCAGCAGGGGAGCGAGGTCACGGGGGCGCGGCAACGTCATGCCGAGCGCATGCTTTCCGGCACCTGTGAACACACCTCGCTTGGCCACCAGCACCGCGGCGAAGAAGATCAGCAAGAGGATCTTCGAGAACTCAGCCGGCTGAATAGAGAAGCCGGACAGGCGAATCCAGATCTTTGAGCCGTTCTGTTCGGATATCGACGACGGCAGCACGGCGGGAATCGCCAGCAGCACCAGACCGGCCAGACCCGAAATATACCCGTAGCGCGAGAGCATACGGTGGTCCTTCAAGAAGACCACCACGAGCGAGAACGCAACCACGCCGACGAGCGTCCACAACATCTGCTGGTTTGCGCTCGGGCGTTGCGTCCCACTGGCAACCAGCTCGACATCGGACAGGTCGAGGCGATGGATCATCACCAAGCCCAATCCGTTGAGCAATGCGACCACCGGAAGCAGCAGCGGGTCGGCGTAAGGGGCGTAGCGGCGGATCGCCAGGTGCGCCGCACCGAACAGTGCCAGGTAAGCCAGCGTGTACTGCAACAGATTCCAGCTCAGCCCTTGCTCCTGGTTGACCTCGACGAGAAAGAGCGCGACGGTGGTGATGACCGCCGCGAAGACCAGGAGCAGCAACTCGGCGTTGCGCCGGTTCGGCAAAGGGGGCGTGACGGCGACAACCGGCTGCGGCTGGGTGCTCATCCGGCTTTCCGGCAGTTGCCCGGCTCTTGTGGCGGCGGAGGTGTGGTGGCGGCGGCGGAGGTGGTGGTGGCGGCGGCGGCGGGGGAGTCGTCGTCGGAGTGGTGGGGCCGGGTGCTCGGGGGCTGGTTGGGTGGAGTGTTGCGCGGGGATTCCGTTGGCGCCGGGGGTACTTCCGGGGGAACCGTCGGCCCGGTTCGCGGTGCCACCGTCTCGCGCGGGGACGGCGCGATCGGTGGCGTCGGCGACGGAGGTGGAGTCGAGGGCTGGCAGACCGGCAGCAACTTGGACGGAACCAATTCCCGGATGCTGGTCATGGCCTCATCGAGCGTTCCGGTCGGCAGGCCAGCGATCAGTGGCTTCTGCACGTCGGGTTGCAGATCCTCGACGTCGAGGAGCTGACAGTCCGGCGGGGGTTTGCTCGAGGACTGATGAGAGACAACATGTCTCCGTTGTTGACGCAGCCCAAGAGGTGTCGCTCCTGCAGCGAGTAGCCGAGCAATGAACCGGGCAAACCCCGCATGATGGTGACCGTGCCGTCGCTGTCGGCGGCCACGTAGTAGTAGCTGCGCACGATGGTGCGCGCGATGGCCAGCCCCGCAACCACAAGCAGTACCAGCAGCACGGCGGCGATGAGAATCCGCCGCCATAACCGAGGTCGGCGCGGCGGCAGCTCAGGAGGGGGAGGGGGCAGGACTTTCTTGGCGACATCGCGGAGGGGGTTGATCGCCGACGCACGCCCGGCGGAGGTGTCGGGTGGCGCGAGGTGATCGTCGTGGCCCGAGACTGCCCCGGCGAGAATCGGCTCGGTCTGGCCATAGTCCTCGGTCTGGCCGTGGTCGTACTCGACGACGTCGGCCACGACCACCGTGACGTTGTCGGGGCCGCCGCCCCGCAGCGCCAATTCGATGAGGCGGTCGGCACTTTCGACCACGTCGGGAATCCTCAGCGCCTCGAGGATCGTCTCCTGGCTGACGGGATCGGAAAGCCCGTCGGAGCACAGCAGATACCGGTCGCCCGCACGGGCCTCCCGCACGATCAGCGTGGGCTCCACCTCGTGACCGGTCAGCGCCCGCATGATCAGCGAGCGCTGCGGATGGCTGTGAGCCTCCTCGAGAGTGATGCGGCCCTCGTCGACGAGGGTCTGCACGAAGGTGTCGTCCTTGGTGATCTGCGACAGCTCGCCGTCGCGCATCAGGTAGCCACGCGAGTCGCCGATGTGCACCAGCCCAAGCTTGTTGCCAGCGAACAGGATTGCGGTCAGGGTAGTGCCCATGCCTTCGAGCTCGGGATCGACCTCGACGTGCTCGGCGATCGCGTGGTTGCCCTCTCGAACGGCTTGGTCGAGCTTGCCGAGCAAGTCGCCACCGGGTTCGTCGTCGTCGAGGTGCGCCAGCGCCGCGATGACCAATTGCGAGGCCACCTCACCCGCGGCGTGGCCACCCATGCCGTCGGCAAGCGCCAGCAGCCGCGCACCGGCGTACACCGAGTCCTCATTGTTCGAGCGCACCAAGCCACGATCGCTGCGGGCCGCGTAACGAAGAACCAGTGTCACGGGCGCAACTCGATTACCGTCTTGCCGATTCGAACCGGCGTGCCGATGGGAACGCGTACCGCCGTCGTCACCTTGTCCCTATCCAGATACGTGCCGTTGGTCGATCCTAGGTCCTCTACGTACCAGTCGGAGGCACGTGGCGACAGGCGGGCGTGCCGGGTGGAGGCGTAGTCATCGGTAAGCACGAGAGTCGAGTCGTCTGCGCGGCCGATGAGCACCGGTTGGGAGCCGAGAGTGATGCGGGTGCCGGCGAGCGCCCCGGCGGTGACGACGAGATTCTTGGCGGCGCTCCGTTGCTGCCTGTTGGGCAGCAACGAACCGCCCAGCGCTCGACCGCGCCGCACCATCACCGCTCCGGTCGGGGCATAGATGTCGGTCCGCAGGATGCGCAGCACGGTCCAGATGAACACCCATAGCAACAGCAGAAAACCCACTCGCGACAGTTGCAGTATCAAACCCTGCATCTGGCGCCCCTCCAGTCCCAGTGTGGCTTGCGGCGTGCCGGCGGCCCGGGGTGAGATCGAGTGCTCATCGGCAACGTCACGATACTTGGGCGGTGCTCGGCGCGAGGGCGAAGCGAAACGCTCGCGTCCCGGCTCTAGTGCATCCGGACGACGATCTCGGAATGCCCGAGGCGGATGACGTCGCCGTCAGCCAACTGCCACTCCTGGACCGGCGCGTTGTTGACCGTAGTGCCGTTGGTCGAGTTGAGGTCCGACAGCAGCGCGGCCTGCCCGTCCCACCGGATCTCGAGGTGGCGCCGCGACACACCGGTATCCGGCAGCCGGAACTGCGCATCCTGGCCGCGGCCGATCACGTTGGCACCCTCTCGAAGCTGATAGGTGCGCCCGCTGCCGTCGTCGAGTTGCAGCGTCACGGTGGTGTGGCCACCGGCGGCGCCGTAGTCGTTCTGGACGTAGCCGCCGAAGCCGCCCTGGCCGTACTCGTACCCACCGGCCGCCGGGGCGCCGCCGTAGTCGGGGGCCGGGGGAGCGCCGCCGTAGTCGGGGGCCGGGGGAGCGCCATAGCCACCGCCGGGCGGCGGGCCGTAGCGGGTGATGTCCGACGGGCCGTAGTCGCCGCGGCCGTAGGGCTGTTGCTGCTGCTGATAGCCCTGCTCGTACTCGCCGTACTCGGGGCGCGGGGGCTCCTGGCGTCCGTAGCCGGGATCTTCGTGACGGCTGGGCGGCGGGCCGGGAGGCCGACCGTAGTCACCGCCGTAACCGGGCTGGCCACCGTGGCTTGGCTGCTGAGGGTGACCCGGCTGGTCATATCCGCCGCCGGGGCCGCCGTAACCGCCCGATTGGGGACGTTGCTCGTAGTTGGGTGGGTAGCCGCCCTGTTCGGGGTAGCCGCCTTGGTCGGGGTAGCCTCCGCGCGGCGGATAGTTCGGCTGGCCCTGCGGGGGGTAGCCGCCCTGCGGGGGGTAGCCGCCCTGCGGGGGGTAGCCGCCGTGTTCTTGGTAGGAAGGCTGTTCGGGCGATCCGCCAGGCGGCTCGTCCTGGGGACGACCGTAGCGCTCGTCGTAGTATTCGTCGCCGGGTCGCCCCTGTCCCTGGCCGCCTCGGTAGCTCGGGTTGTCGGTCATGGGTCCTACTCCTGGTTCTGCGTTGAGAGCGTCGTCTGGACGGGGGGCGGAGGTGGCATCGGGGTTTACCGTGGCGCGGGCACGAAATTGGCCGGTGTGAAGTTTTGGCGACTGCTCAAAACGGACAACCACATCACCATACGTTTGCCATCCCTGATCCCTGATATATCCCGTCAGATGCTTGGCAAAAGTATCCGACGTGAGGTCGGGATCGGCCACCGCCTTCTGATAGTCACCCTCGCTGAGGGTGATGACATAGTCGTTGGGCGCTAAGAGACGGCCGCCCCCGAGTGTTTGCACACCGTCTGCCGCCTCGCGGCGCAGCGTCGCCTCGACCTCCTGGGGAACGATCGCGCCACCGAACACCCTTGCGAAGACATCCCCGACGGTGACCTCTAGCTTGCGCTCGATGCGTTGCACTATGCCCATGTCACCGCCTTCCCATCACCCGATGTGCGCGTGTCGCACTACCACTCTGTTCAGGAGTATGGTATCGGTCCCCCGAACCGCAGCGGCACCTCCTGATTCTGAGAATACTGTCCGTGCTGTTCAGAGCGTTAATCCGCGGCATTTCCGGCTGATTTTGCGCGCTCCGGCGGGTGCAGCGCGGATAAGAGTCGAGCAGCGGCGCGTGATAGCCTTTCTCGGTTCCCAGGGCGAGTGGCGGAATGGCAGACGCGCTGGCTTCAGGTGCCAGTGTCCTTCGGGACGTGGGGGTTCAAGTCCCCCTTCGCCCACTTTGAGCAGTTCCACAAACTACAGGCTCAAACGTCACGAACTCCAAAGGTTTCGTGACCTTGGGTGCGGTGGATTCGTAGTCCCAGTCCAGCACCCACACCCGCACCGTCTTGTCCGGACTTCCGGATACCGCGATGCAGGCGTCCGCGGAACCGCCACCGACACCACATCGGCGGTGGCCCCTTGGCGGGCCCAAACAACGCGCACACAACGGTGATGAGCTGCCGCTGTCACGGCCCGCCTATGGCGGCGCCCTGTTCGGACACATCCAGAGCGATGGCCCCGACGCCGACAAAGACAGGCTTGCCGATGCGCTGCTGGAATACGCCAGCCGGATGAACTCGGTCGAATCCACGGCCCACGACACCAACCAACGCACCCGCTCACTTGAAGAATCCACTGCCGAGATCAACGACCTCCTCGTGAGGGCGCTCGACCGCTGACACCGCCTGTTCAAAGAAGTCGTCGACGGTGAGCTCGCGCGGCAGCAACGAGATCACGTCCCGGATCGCCATCAGTGCGCCCCCGAGGGGCCGGCGGCTTTACCCGACACGGCGTGGCGCGCCCGGTAGCGGGAGGCGGCCAGCGGGTTGATCGGGTAGATCGCCCGTCCGGTCGCGCGCAACGCCGCCACCAACAGCCCACGATCGGTTTCGATGGCCACCGGGATCGGACTGTTCGGGTGTCGCCGGCCCCGGCCAGCAGCGTCAACAACTCCGCGAAGCCGCCAGCATCGTTGCCGACCCGGCGCTGCGTCACCACACAACCGTCGGCATCGACCACGGCGACGTCGTGATGTTCTGTGGCCCAATCGATTCCGCAGTACAGTTGCACGGTTTCATCACTCCTTCGATCAGTGTGCCGGTTGTTGCCGGTGGGGTCACGCAGCGCCCTAATCGCGGGACTCGAGGGTCCGTCATCGCACTAGCCGTCCGTGACTCCAGCACACCGCAGGACCTCGTTCTGTCGAAGAGTTCGAGGCTCGGGAACATCCATCGGGAGGTCGACCCTGCGGCGGGCTCAGGCAACGGCATCCCACCACGTGTGCCACGAGGTCTGTCGCCAGGCGCACCGTTCTTCCTCAAGACATCCAGCATCGGGAACTACCAGGTATCACCTGGCAACAGACCTCGTCAGGCACAGACTCTGGTCACCAGACCAGTAACCCATCCCTACCAAACGATTTAGGAACTTGAGTAGTCGATTACCCTACGCCGCGCCGCAGCACCGACAGACAATAATGATCCTGCGCCGACGTACGGGGTCGGCCCGTGCTGCGATCGAAAGGCCCACCGATGTCCGGAGTTCAAACATCCGCTGTCACAACGGGGGACGTCGGGGTAGAGAGGTGCGACGTCTGCATCGTCGGAGCCGGTATCGCCGGACTCAATGCCCTCTTCGTCGCCAGCCGATACTTATCTCGCGATCAGAAGGTCATCCTGGTCGACCGCCGGGAACGTGTCGGCGGCATGTGGGTCGACACGTATCCGTATGTGCGACTGCACCAGCCACATGGCATGTTCACTGCCGGGAACATCAAGTGGACTCTCGGCCAGGATCGCTCCTACTTGGCGACCAAGGGCGAGGTGCTCGACCACTTCGACCACTGCCTCAACGTCATAAAGCGGCGGGTGCAAGTCGACGAGCTCTTCGGCTGGATGCTGGAGTCCCACGATGAGACCGGCGGGATCGTGCGGATCACCTGCAGATCCTCGGATGGCCAGTTTCTGGTGATTGAGGCAAAGCGACTGATCAAGGCCTACGGCGTCCGGGTTGTGCCCAACGACCCGCTCGAGACCTCCAGTGAGCGTGTCCTGTCGGTGTCTCCCGACTTCTGCGACATGCGCGGGAACGAAATGCGGGCGAGCGACACCCCGGTGTGGGTCATCGGTGGCGGTAAGACCGCGATGGATACCGCGTACGCGCTGATCACGGAATACCCCGGCCGTGAGGTGAACCTCGTGGCAGGTTCAGGCACGTTCTTCTTCAGCCGCGACCGCTTCTTCCCTGTCGGTGCCCGGCGATGGTGGGCGCGGCACGCCCTGGAGCAGTATCGGCGTGGAAATGGTCCGACGTTTCGATGGGACCAACGAGATAGACGTCGGCAACTGGTTTCGCGCTACCTATGGCACGTGGTTAACCCCCGCCACCGGCAACTTCCTGCTGGGCGTGCTGTCCGAATCGGAGAACAAGACGATCGCCGAAGGCCTGAACGAAGTGATCATGGACCACTTCGTGGATGCCGTCGACCGCGACGGCTCGACCGACCTGGTGTTCCGTAGCGGGGCCACGAAGGCGATCCAACCGGGCAGCTGGATCGTGAACTGCACGGGATATCTGATGGCGCGCGACCACCCCTACGAGCCCTACGTCTCCGGCAGTGGGGCGGTGGTATCGATACAGCCGCGGTCTGCCACGATGCATTTGACGTCGTTCATTGCCTACTTCCTGACCCACCTGCTGTTCTTGGGCAAAATAAGGGACGTCCCTCTGTATGAACTCGACATGGAGGATCTGCGGAGGAAGTCGAATGCGGCATTTCCGTATACCGTCTTTTCGCTCGCCCAGTACAACCTCAGCCTCATCGCCGACAGCGTCCCGACCAAGGTGTTCCGCGACTGCGGACTCGACTTTGATCGCTGGTACCCGTTGCCACGCCGCATGCTCGGTACGGCACGGTTCATGCTCACGCACCGCCGCGAACGCGAGCACCAGCGCCGCACCTTGGACACCGTGCGCGAACGGTTCGATGTTCGTTGCGGCCCGCTGAGCCATGCTGCTCGCTCCGAAGGGGGCGTTGTGCCTGCAGCAATGGGCACCGAACACTGAGCCCCCTGTCAGGATTGAACTGTGCTCACCGGCCTGGTCAATGGCCTGAGCCCAGCGTCACCTGCAAGGACACATCAAGGCAGTTCACGCTAGTTATCTGTAACTGTGGCCAAATTGTGGCCAAGGTGATGCCACGAGCCCGAGCAATCGTGGGCAGATTGACGCCGTTCCGCTAGAAAACGCCAGCCGCGATCATCGGAGGCGGGCCGGGTGCGCTGGTGTCGGATTCGGCCACGGCACCGACGCTATTTGCGCGTGATGCTCCGCAATGCCAGACACGCCGACCGATTCGTCGCTGGCGATGGGCGGGTGATCGCCAGAGCTGGGTCTGGCGCAGCGATTTGTGTCACAAATGGCGTCTTGGCCCTGTGGTTGTGCGAGCTCCGCAGCAAATTGTGCGCGAGCGGGTTCGGCAGAAGGAGGGCCTCATGACAGCAGCAGATGTGATGGAGGCTCACCGTGCAACCGGAGACGAGGTCCCAGGTTGTCACTGCATTGTGCCGCGCATTCTTCGATGACCGGATTTACCGTTGGTCGGTGCCCGACGATGCCCAGCGCCGTCGCAGCGCAGCCCTCTTCTACTCGCGCTTCGTTGATGCCTGCTGGCCGCACAGCGAGGTATACGTGGCGGGTGGTGGAGCTGGCGGGCGCTGTGGGTTCTGCACGAATGGCGCAATTGTTCCAAATGCTCGATGACCACCACCTGGCGAACGGCCTGCTGGTACTCGCCATTCATGGGGGTTGACCCGTCAGCTCAGGGCCAAGGAATCGGCACCAGGTTACTGGCGGCGGTGCTCATCCAGGCTGATCGTGATCAGGTACCGGCATATCTTGAGGCGTCGTGTCCTGAGAATCGGCGGCTATACGAGCGCCACGGTTTTCAAACGGTGCGTGAGCTGACGGTCGCAGATTGCCCGGTCATCTACGCCATGTGGCGACCCCCAGCCAACCAACGCTAGCCCAAGTCCCCCATACAACGTTGGGCCAATCGGGGTCCGGCCGATAACCACAAGGCCGAGTGCATTGGACATCCGGTGGGGCATGCTGAGCGCATGGACCAATACCGTCGCGGTGAGCTTGTCTTCGACGTCATCGATGAAGGCCCGGTCGATGGGCCGGTTGTCGTCTTGTTGCATGGGTTTCCGCAATTCAATACGAGCTGGAACACCGTTATCCCACGGCTCACCGCTCGGGGGTATCGGTGCTTGGCACCTAATCAGCGGGGCTACTCTCGCGGTGCGCGGCCGACGCGTCGCCGGGATTACCGGGTGCCCGAACTGGTTGAGGACGTCCGCGCGCTCATCGACGCCAGCGGTGCGCAGCGGGTGCACCTCGTCGGGCACGACTGGGGTGCCACGGTGGCATGGGCCGTTGCGGCAGAGATCCCAGAGTGCCTCGCTTCTCTGACGACGATGTCAGTGCCGCACCCCGCCGCGTTCCTCAAAGCGATGGCAACGAGCCGGCAAGCTCTCGCATCCTGGTACATCTACTTCTTCCAGCTTCCCCGCATTCCGGAGCGGTACTTCCTGGGCAGGGAAGGGAATGCCTCCCGATTGTCGATGTTCATGCAGTCGAGGGCTAAGCAGCCCTCTGAGGCTGCTCACCGCGATGCCCGAGCAATGGCCGAGCCCGGAGTTCTCACCGCCGCACTCAATTGGTATCGCGCGATCCTTCTGTCGGACGTTCGCGGCGTCGGAGCGAAGATCACTGTCCCCACGATGTATGTGTGGAGCGACGGCGACACCGCCCTACTCGAAAAGGGTGCCCGCGACTGCAGGCGTTACGTTAGCGGCGAGTACCGCTTCGAGACCCTGCGCGGGTCGCACTGGATGCTCGACGAGCAGCCCGACGCGGTAGCAGACCTGCTGCTCGAGTGGTTCGCCGGCCACCCTATCTGAGGCGTGCCGCAGGCAGATCTTGCCGACTGGCATTCCTGGGCAGCCGCGAAGCAGCGGTGCGAGGGGGGTGCGCGGGAAATCGGCTGCTCCGCAGCCTAATTTAATATGCCGACTTCTGCCGCTAATCCGGCATGTTCGCTTCCGTGGGTATTCGTCACGGCCCAGTGAGGGCAGTAGTCGGGGCGGCGATCTCGTCGGCGCCGGGATGCTGATCCACGACGTGATTGTTTCGTTGTGGTCGGCGCCGGTTAGACGCAGTGCCGGATGGTCATGCGTAGCTGCTGACATTCCATCACGCCCTCGCCGGAAACCCGGCTGCAGCGCGCTCGGTCTGACCGACTCTGCAGCATCTCGCGGCACGCTTTGTGGTCGCATCAGCCCACCGCCAGCTTCAGCACCCGGTGGTTGTCGGTGACGACGACGTAGACGTTGCTGGCGCTGTCCACCGCCACGCCATCGGGACCGTTCAGGCCGGTGAAGGGCAGAACCGACTGGGTAGTCGTGCTCGCCGCCAGATTCAGCACCCGATTGTTGTCGACGACGTAGACGGTGCCAGCGCTGTCAACCGCCACATTGGCGGGCCAATGGGTCGGCGAACGGCTTCAAGTCGGGGGGGCCCGGCGCCAGCTTCACCACCCGCCTATTGGAAACGTCGGTGACGTGGCGCCGACCCTGTCCACCGCTCGTGTCCACACTGCGCCGAACCCGTTCGGGCCGACCGCCGTTATGATTCCTGACGGCGCGGGTCGGGGACATCACCCATCCCTCGATAATTTGGGCAACAGCTTTCCGAGTGGTCCAAGATGGCGGGTGAATAAAAACCTGCGGGAGGTTGAATACCGGGTAGTACCCTCCCTACGTGCAAGGGGGATCGCCATTCCAGTCATTTCCGCTGGTCCGTCGTCGCGGGGTGCGGCGCCGGCAGCCAGACTGCTGCCAAGACGTCACCGAGACGTCGGTATCGCGGTGCAATCGGTGATCACCCGCACCGTGACAGTGACTTAGTCGACTCGCTCTGACCAAGGAGACCGCCGTGACCATCGACACCGTCCGTCCCAGCGTTTTCGATGCCGGACTGCCGGTGGTCGCCTATTTAGATGCCCAGAATCCCGACGAGGCCCACGAAATCATCGGCCGGGCGCGCCGGCAGGCGCCGATCGCGCTGGGCCCGCACGGACCGGAAATCCTCGCCTACGACCTGGTGCGCACCGTCTTGCGCGACCCACGGTTTCGCATGCCCAAAGGTATGTTCCTAGCCGCCCAAGGCATCACCTGCGGCCCGGTGTGGGACAGGGTCAGCAAGCTGTTGCCCAGCCTCGACGGTGCCGAACACGACCGGCTGCGCCGACTGGTGTCCAAGGCGTTCACCCCCCGGGCGACCGCGCGACTGCACACGACGATCGTCGAGGTGATCACCGGGCTGGTCGACCCGCTCACCGCCACGGGCCGCTGCGACGTGGTCGCCGACATCGCCCGCCACTACCCCGTCCAGATCATCTGCGCGCTGCTCGGCGCCCCCCGCGAGGACTGGCAGCTGTTCTCGGACTGGACCGAGGACATCTTCAAGATTTTCGCCTGGAACGTCGCCCACGACACGCCCGACATCCTGCGGGCCTGGGAGGCGTTCGACGCCTACCTCGACGACATGATCGCCGACCGGCGCCATGACCTCACCGACGACCTGATCTCCGAGCTGATCCGCGCCGAAGACGACGGCGACCGCCTCACCCATGACGAACTCCTGATGCTCGCGGGCGGCCTGCTGATGGCCGGCACCGACACCACCCGCAACCAGCTCGCCGCGGCCGCGCACGTGCTGTGCGATCACCCCGACCAGTGGGCCCTGCTGGCCCGGCACCCCGAGCTGGCAGCCAACGCCGTCGAGGAGACCATGCGCCTTTACCCGGTCCTCCCCGGCCTCCTGCGCATTGCCATCGAGGACGTCGAACTCGGCGGCGTCGTCATCCCGGCCGGCACACTGGTCATTGCCAATACCGGTGCCGCCAACCGCGATCCCGCCGTCTACGACGAACCCGACCGCCTCGACATCACCCGCGACGGCCCCACCGGCCACGCTGATCTTCGGCGGCGGCGCCCACTACTGCCTCGGGGCCAACCTCGCCAGGCGTGAGCTCACCGAAGCCTTCAAAGTCATGACCCAGCGAATGCCTCGCCCGCGCCGCACCGGCCCGGCCCGCTGGAAGCCACTGACCGCACTGACCGGACCGACCACCCTGCCCATCGAATTCGACGCCGGACACTGAGGGAGCTCGACATTAAGGTGGCTCATGGTGGATGGGGAGCACATGGCCGACCGGTGCGTGGTGCTCACCCTGGCGATCACCGCCGGTTAAGACGATCTTGTATTTCGTGACCGCCGGCGGCTCGCCCCAGCGGTGACAGACATACCCAAAGCTCCACGCAATCCTCACCGGGAGGGGGCTTGGTCGGGACGACCGCGGAAGTCGGTGCGGGTGTGGCACCAGTGGCAGACGTCGGAGTTGGCGAACGCACGGCGGTTGCGCTGGTAACCACGATGACCGGACGGGTGCAGCGAGCCGAGGTGTTGCTCAATCCGCCGCGAGCACCTCTCTTACCGCGCGTTCGCCCGATTGCGCCGCACTGCTAGCACAGTGGTACGGATACGTGGATGTACCGACGCCCGCCCAGTGAACGCGTCCCACCAGCGGTTTCCTCCGCGCGCGTTGGCAGCCCGGCAAATCGGCTAACGCCTCTTCAGCCAGTCTTTGACGTCGCGGGTCGGCGGATCGACCGCATCGGCGAACTCATCGTGCTTGTCGACGTAGTTGGCGACCAATTCGCACACCGGGACGATTCGCATCCCGGCGTCCTTGGTTTCCTTCAGCGCCTCCCCGACGAGGATCGTCGCGAGACCACGCCCTGCGTACTCGTCGTCGACCTCGGTGTGGATGAAGACGCGCTGTCCGTCGCTGTCGGCGAACTCGGTGAAGCCGACGGGTTTGCCTTCGACGGCGATCGTGAAGCGGTCGGTGTCGGGGGACACCGTTGTCTCGGCGCCGGTCTTGTCGGTGGTCATCGCTCGTCCTTCCTGCCCGGAGCGGGTCGAGGGCGAAGTGTGGTGGTCGGTAGGGGAGGTGCCGGCAACCGGCTAGGTGTGCCGAGGTAGTTCTCGACGGCGCCGAACCGGCTGTCATAGGATTCCCACAACCGGCGATAGTCAACGATGTCGTCGTGATTGCGGCCGACAAAGTTCCACCACATCACCAGATCCTCGAGGAAGGGCTCGCCGCCGAGAAGCATGACCCGGGCCGGGCTGCCGCCGGTGTTACGGATGTTCAAGCCGCTTGCACCCACACCCTGGTAGGCCAGATCACCCGTATCAAGCTGTGCACCGGCCACTTCGACGGTGCCGGTGTCGAGCAGGACGCCGTGTTCGAATTCAGGGTTGACAGGTAGGGCGATGTCCGCACCGGCGTCCAAATCGAGCTGAGCACCAAGCAGCGGTGTGAACGTGCGGACAGGGGAGTGCACACCGGCCAACTCGCCCAGGAATATCCGCACGGTGGCGCCCTCGATCTGCGCCGCCTGCGGCGCATGGTGGGCGAAGTCGCGATCCGTGTTTCGCGCTGTGTCCGGCAGCGCCACCCACAGCTGAACCCCGTGCAGGACCCGAGTGCTCGGCGTCGACACCTCGGAGTGGCAGATGCCGGCGCCGGCCGTCATCAAATTCAGCTCGCCCGGCCGCACCAGCGCATGCACGCCGCCACTGTCGCGATGCTCGATCTCGCCGTCGAAGAGCCAGCTGACGGTCTGCAACCCGGTGTGCGGGTGCGGCGGCACATTCATTCCGACCCTGCCCCGAACATCTTGCGGCCCATAGTGATCCGCGAAGCACCAGGCGCCAACCAGGGACCGCTGCCGCTGTGGGAGCGTCCGTCGCACCCGCATCGCACGCGGCCCGCCCAGCGGAACCTCACGCGCGTGAAGAACCTCAACGCCGCCCGACGGCGTCGCCGTACACGTCTCCTCCCGCGGCGCGACGTCGAGGTTGCTCACGATGCCGACGGTACCCGTCCGCCGGTCATCGCCAACTTGATCGACTCGAGGTCATGATCCTCGATGCGAAACAGACCGAATCGGAACTTGTAGCCCCACCGTTTCTTGTCCTCGATGAAGGTGAGGTCGTCGAGTAAGGGGCGGATCGGCGCGGCGGTGCACGGCAGGAAGTCGACGTTGCGGCGCCACGGCCGAAAGTCGGGAGCCACCTCCACCTCATAGGGCTCGTCGTCGGCGATTTGGCCGATCGCGGTGAACGCTTGCAGCGGCTCCCCACCGTCGAGAGCCGTTCTCGGCGAATAGAACACGATCCAGTCGCCGCGGGCCATCCGCCGCAGGGAGTGCGGTTTGCCATGGTTGGCCTGCGTGAAGCGACCCTGAACGCCGCGTTGGACATGGTCGAGGCTGATGGTGCTGATCCAGTTGGTCATGCCTGCAGGCTATGGACGGCCGCCGACATTTCCTTCGGAGCATGCCACGCCTGTGGATGAATCCGCGGCTGGGGATATCTCGGCTCCAAAAGCCCGATTTGGGCCTTTTTTGGCGGAAGGGGATCGGCAGGGTGTCGTGACGCCGCCTTAGTTTTCGGGCATGAGCGCAATCGCGTGGCAGGAGGCGGTGGACGCCTACGGCGATCGCCGAAACGGTCAAGGCGGCCGAGTAGGAGCAATCAATGCGAGTGGCCGTATCAGCTTGTGCCTCGCGGTCGACGCGATCGATGCCGACCTGCGACGGCTCGTTGAACGGGGATCGTGGTGCGCCGAGTGAACCGGGTGGCGGGTTCCCGTGCCGGCGGCAGAACCACTGACGTTCGCTGGAAGCCTCCAGTTGGTGCAGTCGAAAACAATTTTGCCGGCGCATGTACCCAAGAAGGTTGTCGACGGCGGAGTGCCGTCGGGTTACATCGAGAGCAGAGCCCAGCCGACGCCGAAGACCGCTACCAGGGAAACGAGGGTGAGCGGGACGCCGAAGCGAAAGAAAGTGCCCGACGAGTACCCACCAGGCTGCATCACCATCAGGTTCGTCTGATGGCTGAACGGGTTGAGGAACGTAAACGAGATGCACGTGCCGAGCAGCGCGAGTAGCAGCATCGGATTCAGACCGGTGCTTGCGGCGATCGCCAGGGTGACCGGGGTCAGAATGGCGGCCGCCGCGGCGTTGGTGATGACATTGGTCAACACGGTGGTACCGACCACGATAACCAGTACTACCAGTGGGGTGTGTCCGTCCGACAGAGCCAGGATTGCGCCGGAGATGTGATCGCCGAGACCGCTTTTCACGACGATCGTCCCTAGACCGACCGAGCCGGCGATGATTGCCAGGATGTTCCAACTCAGGGCGCGCACCGCCGACCGCGGTGTCAGTACACGGGTGACCACCATGAGGACGGCTCCGGCGACGGCGATGAGCTCGATCGGGACCAGACTGAAGGAACCCGCAAGGATGACCGCAGCCAGGATGGACAGGGCGATCCAGGTCTTCCCGGTTTGCGGGGCCTTGCCGGCCACCTTCTGCCACAGGCCGACCATTTCATGGTTGGTCAGGGTGTCGGTCGAGCCGGCCGTCACAAGGCACAACTCGCCGGGCGTGGCGGGGGTTTTCTTGAGACGTTTGGTGGTCTGCGCGGCGATTACCTGAATGTCTTCGTCCTCCTCCAGGTCGCGAACCACCGCCTCTTCGTCGGTGGCGATGGACACCAGATACAGAGCCTGTGGAGAAAGCCCGAACCGCGGACTGGCCCACAACATCCGCACCCCGGCCTCGGTGGCCTGGTACATCAAGACATCGGCGCTCTCCAGGACAGTGTCGGGGCCGATTTTTTTGCCCGATCGTCGGACTCCCACCAGCTCGAAGTCGGGCGTGGTGCGGATGCCCAACTCCGCTGCTGTTCCGCCGACGGCGTTGGCCTTCTCCGAGAGTGGGATCTCCGCTCGCCAAGACAGATCACGTTCGGGTACTTCGGTTCGGCCGCGCAGCATCAGCGGCGCGGTGATGAGCAGCACCCCCCAGCCCACGAGGGCCACCGGAACGGCGATCGGGACGAACGAAAACATCGTCAACTGCACCCCGTGCGGCGCGGCAAGGCCTGCGATCAGCAGGTTGGAACTGGTACCGATGAGCGTCGCCGACCCGGCCAGCGTGGTGGCGTGGGCGATGGGTAGCAGCACGCCACGCGCCGGGACTCCGGAATGCTGCTCGAGTTCGTGGGCGGCGGGTATGAGCATCGCGACGATGGGCGTGGTGTTGATCAGCGCGGAGACGAATCCGACCGGCGGGATGAGCCGGCGTAACGCCTGGCCAGCGGTAGTTACGCCGGACAGCAAACGATAGGTTACCCGCGACACCACCCCCGTGTGCAGAACGCCTTTGGCGATCACCAGCATCGCGCCGATGGTGATCACGCCCCCATTGCTCAATCCAGCGAAAAGCTCTGCGGGGGTGGCGATTCCGATCAGTCCGGCCACCACCAATGCACAGATGAGCGCCAGCACGGCCGGCACCCTGCCGGTGGTCATCACGATCAGCGTGACGAGGACGATCACCGCTGCAACAATTGCCATGCAGGGGATTATCGACCCGTGCGATGCGTGCCGAACACTGTTTGCCCGGCTTTCACCGTCGCCCGAATAGCCGCTGCGTGTACCGCACCACCGGTCAGGTGGGTGGGAGTTGGCGCCTACCCTGCAGCGCTCACGAGCTTCCTCCAGCGCATCAACACCTGCCTCGTGCAGTGGAGTCGAAAGAAATACCAACGGTTCCGTGGTCTCCGGCAGGGGCTTCGGGCCTGGGCAGGCGCCATTGCGAACTACCCACGCCCCTTCGCCCACTGGGCCTGGAGCAAACCCCGCTGCCGGTCAAGATGACGGGAGCCGGGGGCCGGGAGACTGTCACGCCCGGTTCTGCGGGAGCCCGGACGAACGATCCCTCCGGGCCACCCGACCCCCGAAAGGCGCAGAGGAAGGGGAGACGCCAGCTGATCAGCTCGTGGCAAGAGCGGCGGCGACGGCGCGGCGCATGTCGTCGTCGTTGACGACGAGGTCGTGATCGGCAGCCTGGGCGAGCAGATGCGGGGGAGTGGTCGAAAGCCTGCGCGCCCGTTCGTGTTTGCAGTGGATGACCACCTTGCGGGCGAACCGTCCATTGCCGGCGGCGTCGAGCGCCGTACCCTGCTCGACGGGAGTGTTACGCAGTCGCGCGGCCTCGGTTTCAAGTAACGGCCAGGCGGTGTCGGCGATCGCGATCTTCTCCCTGCGGGCAATGTGCTGCCCGATCTCGACGATCTCCTCAGGGGTGTAGCTGGTGAAGCTCAAGGTCAGATGGAAGCGGGACGCCAGGCCAGGGTTCGCCTTCATGAACCGTCGCATCTCCTTGGGGTAGCCGGCGACGATGACCACCAGTTTGTCCCGGAAATCTTCCATGAACTTCAGCAGCGTGTTGATCGCGTCCTTGCCGAACGAGTGTCCCTCGTGTTCGGGTGCAAGCCGGTACGCCTCATCGATGAAAAGCACTCCGCCGAGCGCCGATTCGCACACCTCTTTCATCCGGGCGGCGGTCTGCGAGACATAGCCGACGACAAGATCCTCCTCGGTGACCTCCACCACCGTCGGCCGATCGATCTTGCCGAGCCCGAACAGGAATTCCGCGGCGATGCGTGCGAATGAGGTCTTGGCCGTGCCCGGCGGCCCCTCGAGCACCATGTGACACTCGTTGGTCGACGCCGTCTCCTCGCCACGGGCCGCGAGGATCTGGTCGATCTGAATCTCGGTGCGCCACACCGTGATTTGTTCTTTCGGGCCGGCGAGTCCGATCAGCTCGTCGAGCTTGGCCTGGGCGGTCGCCAGCACATCCTCCTGCTGCTCGGCCAGTTCGGCTGCGTCGCGTTGCTCTTTGCTGGTCTCGGTGTCTGGATCCCACGGATCTGTCCGCGTGGCAATGGTTTCGGCGTCCGTGACCACCAGCCGGTAGCTCGGGTTGGCCAGTGCCTGTTGGGCCGCATCCAGCAGCGCACCGTCGTTGGCTGGCTTGCTCGAAACAGGCCCGGGCCGCGTCCTCCTGGCCGAGTTCGCGCAGACACCAACCTTTGGTCAGCGCCGCGTCTGCGGCGATGTACTGGTTCTTGGTCTTGATGCCGACGGTCCGGTCGAGCGCGGTTTGGAACTGCCCGAGGCTGGCCGCTGCTGCGGCAGCGAGTGTATCGACGGCCGCGCTCAGATCGTCGATGACGTGGGTGGCATGCGGTGGCGGCGATTTGGCTGCGGCCACGAGAACATCCGGCCAGCGACGTGCCGTGTGATACGCCGCGGTGGTGACGAACTGGCACCACTGCGCGGCCATTGCGTCACCGGTGACCACCAAATCCTCCAGGACAGAGAAGGCGGCCGGGTAATCCCGCTCGTTGATCAGCGCCGTCGCGAACGCCAACGCGATAGTCGCCCGCGACCACACCGGCATCGTGACGTACATGGGCGCATCGATCCGGGCGTGCAAGTCCCCGTCGACCAGTCCAATCCGCCGGGTCTCCCGGTACAGCGACCGCGAATTCTCGTGCGCGGCCCGCAACACCGTGACGCCGCGGTCGCCAGAAGCCAGCCGGCCCAGCCAGGCGTCGGACATCGTCGGCTGCGCGGTGGTGATCGCGGTGAACGCCACCAGCGCCCCGGAGATGTTGCCGGCCCGATAGCTCTCCACCGCGGCGTCGAACGCGCGGCGCTGATCCGTCGGCAAAGTCATGGCGGTTCCCTATACAGCGAATTCTGCGGTCTGGCCCAGGAACGGTTGCTCCGCCTTGAACGTGGCGATGTGGACGTCGGTGGTGAACGCCGCGGTCGTTATCCGCACCATTGACGGCGAGGTCTGCGTGAATGAAATGTCCGGCGCCGGTTCGCTTTCGGAATGGTCGAGTGAGATCACCGTCGAAGCCAGGCCCGCCGGGGGCGGACCCGAGACGCGGTCGCTGACGATGATCGACGGCACGAACTCGGACGGGTGCCGACCATCGACGACCGCGACCAGTGGCTGTTCCAGGCTTGCCCAACGGGATGGGTGGTCGGTGTAGATCGCAATGCGCTCACCGATGGCAGCGGCCCGCACGAGCAGCTGCCGGGTGTACGGCACGGATGTGCGCATGCTGATCCTGGTGGCCTGGTCGGGATCCGTGAGCGCCAACAGGAGGAGGTCGCCCCGCATTGTCGTGCCGACCAGCACTCCGGACGAGCCCACAGGCACGTCCAGGCCGTCGGGGTACAACGGCCGCGCCGGAAGGCGGCGCAGTAACGGCCGAATCGGTGCCCCCCGGACCGCGGCCGGCCCCTGGTCTCCCGGCAGGGTGTTCAGGTAGAGCATCGGGGGATTGGCCGGTGGCTGCGGATCGGCCAATCGCACGAGCGCCGACACCATGACGCGCTGGTCCGTGCGGCTGCGCGTCTTGGTGAGTGTGATCGTTTGGATCACCGCATCCGAGCGCAAGGCCCACAGTTGGTTCAGTGTGTTGGTGGTGACGTCCTCGGGGGAGAAATAGTAAGAGCTCCAGAAGCCGGGGTGGGCGCGCACCGTATGCCATGCCTCGGTGGGCGTAGGCGCTGGAATGCTCGGAACTGGTTGCGAATTCGAACCAACGCGCAACAGGCCCCCGCCGAGGGCGCCAACCGCATTGTCCAGCTCCTTGGCGGTCAATGCGCTGGCTCGCACGCCGCGTTGCAGCAGCGCGTTGACGATCCGCTCGGTGGCCGCTGCGGCCGCAGCGCCCACCGACTGGCGGTAAGCCAAACCCGCCCTGGACCGGGCGATATCGAGCCGCACCACAAGCCGGGTGGTTCGTTGCCCGGCGGCGGGGCGGTCGGCCAATAGCGTGCTGTACAAGGGCGGATATCCAATGCCGCGCCGCACGCGGAACCCGCTCGACACCACGTCGATCCCGGCCAAGCGCAGACCACCGGGCTGATCGAGCAGGCTCGTCAAGTCCTCGAGCGGTAACAGGTTCGGCGTCAAACCGGTCGCTGATCCGGTGAGCACCGTTGGGGCGTAAGCCTTGCCGGACACGGCGATCATGGTGATCGCCTCCCCATGGGCGATACGCACGCCGTACAACTGGGCGCCGTGCGGAATGTCGACGGCCGCCGCGACTGGCATCGGCCCACGGCGGCGTCGCCGCCACCACCTCGTCACCGCAACCAGCCAGCCGACGGCGCTGCGGTGGTGCACCGTGACGAGTAGCGCGGCAGCCGCCACGATCGTCACCACGGCGACCGGCCACCAACCGGCCCGCCCCGGTGGAAAGACCGAGAACCCCCCGAGCACCGCCACCTCGGTGGCGAGCACTGCGGGAATCGTCGGCCGGACGCCCAATGTCCGTTCTTTCACGGAGTCCTCCGGCGCAGCCCGGCGGCGGCGGCGACTATCCCGACGACGGCCATCACCGCGGCCGCGCCGATCAATGCGGTGTGCCGCGGTCGGAGATCCGGTGCCGGCACAGGAGGCGGCATCGTCATGAACGTGGTGAGCCGCTCAGGTGGCTGCCGATCACCGGGAGGAACGTCGAAGGTGAGCGCCGCAACCGGGTCGATGACGCCGTAGCCGACCACATTGTCTACCCCGCGCGGCGGGTTATGCGCGGTCTCCGTGATGCGGCGGATCACCTGGTGCGCGGACAGCTGCGGGTACTTGGCACGCACCAGCGCGGCCACTCCTGAGCTGTATGCGGCCGCAAAGCTGGTGCCCCAGAAGGGCGTTGCCTTACCGGGCTCCCGCGCCGGTAGTGCGTTGACCGGGGCACCGTTGACGCTGGACAGACCCATGATCTCCAGCCCTGGTGCGGCGACGCCTACCCAGGGCCCGGCGATGCTGTTGGGCAGTGGCTGCCCGTCGGGCGCGACAGCGCCCGCCGTCAGCACGTAGTCGCCGTACGCGTTGCGGACCGTGCTCAAGGCCATGATGACGGCGGGGATCCCTCGGCTCTGGCGGGCGGCGCGGGCCACCACCGCCTCCAGCTGGCGCATGTCGGCCAGGACGACCGTCGCACGGTCGGCGAATGCGGGATCGGAGACGTCGGGCAGGGCACCGATGGCCGCGGTGAACGTGTTCATTGCCACTTCCACCGCGTCGACGATCAGTTGCACCTGGTCGTTCTCGGGTACCACCTCGGGCTGATCACCGGGAACCGCTCCGCCGTTCCGGATGTTGGCGATGGTGCCCGCCGGCCAGTGGAGGACCTCCTCAAGCTTGGCCCGCGTGCGTTCCCGCGGCCAGCTCCTCCCCTTCTCGAAGGCGATCAGCGCGCCGGCGTTCATGATCCTGTACTTCGCCAGCGTGCGCTGGGTGATCTGCAGCTCGCGGCGGCGCGCCGAGACGGCGGCCCCGGCCCGTGCGACACCGGGGTCGAAGTGCTGCTCGAAGGAGTCGCCGCCGAGCTCGTCGGCGGCAAGACGGAACGTGACCGCTGTTCCATCCGGATGGCCGAGGCGGATGGTGCTGCCGTCGCCGATGTCGACGACGGCGCGCCGCTCGCCGTCGACGAACATGCCGGTGCGGCTGGTGTCGATCGCCCGCCAACGACCGAGATGAGGTTCCAGACGGACGTGCGCTGGCGAGACGCGGGGGTCTTCCACCGGCACGTCGGCCGGCCCGCCGTGGCCGACGATCGCGGCGCGGTCGGGCGTAAGGGCGTACACCGCATCCCCGCACTGGACCGTGAGCGGGGGAGACGGCGCGGGTTCGGGCATCGCGATAACTGTATCCGCAATCCGCGACAAAACCGTACTTTCGCTATGGTTTTGCGACCCAATTGAGCCGATTGAAGCCGAGGTAGCGTCAAGCCGTCCCATTAAGCGTTGCAGTGCTACGAAACAACTGCTACGTTTTCATTATTACTTCGACAAACCGGAGGGACGATGACCGCGGTGCTGGAACTCCAGGCAGCGACCGACCACATCGGTGCCTGCACGCTCGAACCCGACCGGTGGCTGACTGCCACCGATGAGGCCACGAAGGCCATCTGCCGGGCCTGCCCGCGGCGGTGGTTGTGCGCCAAGGAGGCCTGCGAGATGCCGAACGCCCAGGGCATGTGGGCCGGGGTGCACATCCCCGAGGCAGGGCGGGGTCGCACGTTCGCACTGCGTCAATTGCGGTCGCTCGCGCAGCACGGCGGCTACGGCGTTCGCGGCCACTAGACGCCGGCGCGCGAGCCGCGGTCGACGAGCGAGTTGACTCGCCGGGCGAGGGGTGGCCGTGGCTCTGGAGAGGCCGTAGGACCTTGCGAGCAAACTATTGGAATTAACTAAATCCAAAATGTACAGCCACTAGGGTGTGAATTGGCGCACGTTAGCAAACGCTCCAGATTCGCCGGCCGGCGGTCATTCCCGGCACCGATGGGCGCGAATCCGCAGCTGGGAGTACCATCAAACATCAACGGGCGCAGTGAAATCGGGAACCGCAGCGGTCGCTGAAGACCGGACCATCGTCGGTGCGTCGGAACTCGGTTAGGTTCGACTAAGTTGGCATGTCAGGCGGTGTTTGACTTATCGTTTTCACCACTTGTCGTGACCGGGACAAGTGCGCCGTTCAGCGTCGCACGGCCGCACTCCCTTCGTAGGGGTCGGACTGGATTGCGGTCGGACCGAAGCGGCGCAAAAATCGACAAGACCGAAGGCCAGCAGCCTGAACAGGGGGGCTGCGCACCGTCGGCGATGCAGGACTTTCGCGAAGGGTTAGGTGGGAATGGCGCGCAGCAGCTTGCGAGGGCTGAGGTACCCCCACCCGCCCGAAGGGCAGGGGGACGACCCGCGACTTAGCGGAGGTCTGTACAACCCCGCGTATGAACATGACGCGTGCGGCGTCGCCATGGTCGTGGACATGCACGGCCGCCGCACCCGGGACATCGTCGAAAAGGCGATCACCGCGTTGCTCAATCTCGAGCACCGGGGTGCCCAGGGCGCCGAACCGCACACCGGTGACGGCGCCGGCATCCTGATCCAGGTTCCAGATGAGTTCCTGCGCGCGGTGGTGGATTTCGACCTGCCACCGGCAGGCAGCTACGCCACCGGCATCGCGTTTCTGCCGCAGTCCTCCAAGGACGCGATGGCCGCCTGCGCGGCGGTGGAAAAGATTGTCGAAGCCGAAGGGCTGCAGGTGCTGGGCTGGCGCGACGTGCCCACCGACGAATCGTCGCTGGGCGCGCTGGCGCGCGACGCGATGCCGACGTTCCGTCAGGTGTTCATCACCGGTGCATCCGGGATGGAACTGGAACGACGGGTCTACGTCGTGCGCAAGCGCGCCGAGCACGAGCTCGGCACCAAGGGCCCCGGACAGGACGGCCCAGGTCGTGAAACTGTTTACTTCCCAAGCCTTTCCGGTCAAACTTTCGTCTACAAAGGCATGCTCACCACCCCGCAGCTCAAGGAGTTCTACCTCGACCTGCAAGACGAGCGGCTCACCAGCGCGCTGGGCATCGTGCATTCCCGGTTCTCGACGAACACGTTCCCGTCGTGGCCGCTGGCGCACCCGTTCCGGCGGATCGCCCACAACGGTGAGATCAATACCGTCACCGGCAACGAGAACTGGATGCGGGCGCGCGAGGCGCTGATCCGCACAGACATCTTCGGCTCCGAACAGGACGTCGAGAAGCTGTTCCCGATCTGTACCCCCGGCGCGTCGGACACCGCCCGCTTCGATGAGGTGCTCGAGCTGTTGCATCTCGGCGGGCGCAGCCTCGCACACGCGGTGCTCATGATGATCCCGGAAGCCTGGGAACGCCACGAAAATATGGACGGGCGTAGGCGCGCTTTTTATGAGTACCACGCCTCGCTTATGGAGCCGTGGGACGGCCCGGCATCGATGACGTTCACCGACGGCACCATCATCGGCGCCGTGCTCGACCGCAACGGGCTTCGGCCGTCACGGATTTGGGTGACCGCCGACGGTCTGGTGGTGATGGCCTCGGAGGCCGGGGTGCTCGATCTCGACCCGGCGACGGTGGTGAAGCGGATGCGGCTGCAGCCGGGTCGGATGTTCTTGGTCGACACCGCGCAGGGCCGCATCGTCTCCGACGAGGAGATCAAGGCCGAGCTTGCCGCCGAGCACCCTTACGGCGAGTGGCTCGGCAACGGGCTCATCCACCTCCAGGAACTGCCGCAGGGTCCCTACGTGCGGATGCCGCATCACCGGATCGTCTTGCGTCAGTTGGTGTTCGGTTACACCTACGAGGAACTCAACCTGCTGGTGGCGCCGATGGCGCGCACCGGTGTCGAGCCGCTCGGTTCCATGGGCACCGACACCCCGGTCGCCGTGCTCTCGCAGCGCCCGCGGATGCTCTACGACTATTTCCACCAGTTGTTCGCGCAGGTGACCAACCCGCCGTTGGACGCCATCCGCGAGGAAGTGGTGACCAGCCTGCAGGGCACCATCGGCCCCGAGGGCGACCTGCTCAACCCGGACGAGAACTCGTGTCGCCAGATCATCCTGCCGCAGCCGATCCTGCGTAACCACGAGTTGGCCAAGCTGATCAACCTGGACCCCGAGCGCGTGGTCAAGGGCCGTCGGCATGGCATGAGCGCCAAAGTGATCCGATGTTTGTACCCGGTCGCCAAGGGCGGCGCGGGTCTGCGCGCGGCGCTGGACGACGTGCGTCAGCAAGCGTCCGCGGCGATCGCGGAGGGCGCCCGCATCATCGTGCTGTCCGACCGTGAGTCCGACGAGAAGCTGGCGCCGATCCCATCACTTCTGGCGGTGTCGGCCGTGCACCACCATCTGGTGCGCGAGCGGACCCGCACGCTGGTTGGGTTGGTGGTCGAGTCGGGCGACGCCCGCGAGGTGCACCACATGGCGGCGCTGATCGGATTCGGCGCGGCGGCGATCAACCCGTACATGGCGTTCGAGTCGGTCGAGGACATGCTCGACCGCCACGTCATCACCGGGATGGACCGCGAGAAGGCGCTGTCGAACTACGTCAAGGCCGCCGGCAAGGGCGTGCTGAAAGTGATGTCCAAGATGGGCATCTCAACGCTGGCGTCCTACACCGGCGCGCAACTGTTCCAGGCCGTCGGCATCTCGCAGGCGGTGCTCGACGAGTACTTCGCGGGACTGTCGTGCCCCACGGGTGGGATCGATCTCGACGACGTCGCCGACGACGTCGCCGCCCGCCATGCGCTCGCCTTCCTGCCGCGGCCCGAGGAGCGCGCGCACCGCGAACTGCCGGTGGGCGGCGAATACCAGTGGCGCCGTGAGGGTGAGTACCACTTGTTCAATCCGGACACCGTGTTCAAGCTGCAGCACGCGACCCGCAGCGGGCAGTACGGGATCTTCAAGGAGTACACCGAACTCGTCGACGACCAGAGCGAGCGGATGGCATCGCTGCGCGGGCTGCTGCGGTTCCGCGAGGGTGTGCGCCCGCCGGTACCGATCGAAGAGGTGGAGCCGGCACGTGAGATCGTCAAGCGGTTCTCCACAGGCGCGATGAGCTACGGTTCGATCTCCGCGGAGGCGCACGAGACGCTGGCGATCGCGATGAACCGCCTCGGCGGACGGTCGAACTGCGGCGAGGGCGGCGAGGACGTCCGGCGGTTCGAGCGCGACGAGAACGGCGACTGGCGACGCAGCGCGATCAAGCAGGTCGCCTCGGCCCGGTTCGGCGTAACAGCGCATTACCTGACCAATTGCAGCGACCTTCAGATCAAGATGGCCCAAGGCGCGAAACCCGGTGAGGGTGGCCAGCTTCCGGGTAACAAGGTGTACCCGTGGATTGCCGACGTTCGGCACTCGACTCCCGGTGTGGGGTTGATCTCGCCGCCGCCGCACCACGATATCTATTCGATCGAGGACCTGAAACAGCTGATCCACGACCTGAAGAACGCCAACCCGAGCGCCCGTGTGCATGTAAAGCTGGTCTCGGAAAATGGTGTGGGAACGGTGGCAGCTGGGGTGTCCAAGGCGCACGCCGACGTGGTGCTGATCTCCGGGCACGACGGCGGCACGGGCGCCACCCCATTGACGTCGATGAAGCACGCCGGCGCGCCGTGGGAGCTCGGTCTGGCCGAGACGCAGCAGACGTTGCTGCTCAACGGGTTACGCGATCGCATCGTGGTCCAGGTCGACGGCCAGCTCAAAACCGGCCGGGACGTGGTGGTCGCGGCGCTACTCGGCGCCGAGGAATTCGGCTTCGCCACCGCGCCACTGGTGGTGTCGGGCTGCATCATGATGCGCGTCTGCCACCTCGACACCTGCCCCGTCGGGGTGGCCACCCAGAACCCGGTGCTGCGCGAGCGGTTCGACGGCAAGCCGGAGTTCGTCGAAAACTTCTTCCTCTTCATCGCCGAGGAAGTGCGGGAGCTGATGGCGCAGTTGGGTTTCGCCACTGTCAACGAGATGGTGGGGCAGGTCGGCTCGCTGGACAGCACGAAGGCCGCCGAGCACTGGAAGGCCCACAAGCTGGACCTGGCACCCGTCCTGCACGAGCCGGAGTCCGCGTTCATGAACCAGGACTACTATTGCAGTTCGCGTCAGGACCACGGGCTGGACAAAGCGCTGGATCAGCAGTTGATCGTGATGAGCCGCGAGGCGCTGGATCAGGAAAAGCCCGTGAAGTTTTCTACCAAGATCAGCAACGTCAACCGTACGGTCGGCACCATGCTGGGTCATGAGCTGACGAAGGCGTACGGCGGTGAAGGCTTGCCGGACAACACGATCGACATCACGTTCGACGGCTCGGCCGGCAACAGCTTCGGCGCCTTCGTGCCGAAGGGCATCACGCTGCGGGTCTACGGCGATGCCAACGACTACGTGGGCAAGGGACTGTCCGGCGGGCGGATCGTCGTGCGGCCGTCACGCACCGCACCCGCGGAGTTCGTTGCCGAGGACAACATCATCGCCGGCAACGTGATCCTGTTCGGCGCCACGAGCGGCGAGGCGTTCCTGCGCGGCCAGGTGGGGGAGCGGTTCGCGGTGCGCAACTCCGGCGCTCACGCCGTCGTCGAGGGCGTCGGTGACCACGGCTGCGAGTACATGACCGGCGGCAAGGTGGTCATCCTCGGCCCGACGGGACGCAACTTTGCTGCGGGCATGTCGGGTGGCGTCGCCTACGTCTACGACACCTACGGAAAGTTCCCCGCGCACCTGAACACCGAGATGGTCGAACTGGAGCGCCTCGAGGGCGACGACCTCGACTGGCTGTACCAGATATTGGTCAAGCACGTCGACGCTACCGACTCCGCGCCTGGCCGGCGGATAGTGCACGACTGGGTCACCGAGCGACACTGCTTCGTCAAGGTGATGCCGCGCGACTACAAGCGGGTGTTGGAGGCGATCGCCGAGGCCGAGCAAAGCGGCACCGACGTCGATCAAGCGATCATGGCGGCGGCACATGGCTGACCCCAGTGGTTTCCTGAAGTACCGCGCGCGCGAGCTGCCCAAGCGGCGCCCGGTGCCGCTTCGCATCCTGGACTGGAAAGAGGTCTACGAGGACTTCGGGCATAACAGGCTGCGGGTGCAGGCGTCGCGTTGCATGGACTGCGGAGTCCCGTTCTGCCACAACGGCTGTCCGCTGGGCAACTTGATTCCCGAGTGGAATGACCTGGTGCGGACCGACCGCTGGCGGGACGCGATCGAGCGTTTGCACGCGACCAACAACTTCCCGGAGTTCACCGGGCGGCTGTGCCCGGCGCCGTGCGAAGCGTCGTGCGTCCTGGGAATCAATCAGGACCCGGTGACGATCAAGCAGGTCGAGGTCGAGATCATCGACAACGCATTCGAGCAGGGCTGGGTGGAGCCCATGCCGCCGCAGGTGCTGACCGGCAAGACCATCGCGGTGATGGGATCCGGTCCGGCGGGCCTGGCCGCGGCGCAGCAACTCACCCGCGCGGGCCACTCGGTGACCGTTTTCGAGCGTGATGACCGTATCGGCGGCCTGCTGCGCTATGGCATTCCCGAATTCAAGATGGAGAAGCGCCACGTCGAACGTCGGCTGGCGCAGATGGCGGCCGAAGGCACGGTGTTCAAGGCGAGCGTGAACGTCGGCATTGATATCACTGCGCATCACTTCCTTGCCGACTTCGACGCCGTCGTCCTGGCCGGCGGCGCGACGGCCTGGCGTGACCTGCCGATCCCGGGTCGCGAGCTCGACGGCATCCACCAGGCCATGGAGTTTCTGCCCTGGGCCAACCGCGTGCAGCAGGGCGACGACGTCCCCGGTCCCGACGGCGAGCCGCCGATCACCGCCAAGGGTAAGAAGGTGATCATCATCGGCGGCGGTGACACTGGGGCGGACTGCCTGGGCACCGCCCATCGGCAGGGTGCCGTCGAGGTGCACCAGTTCGAGATCATGCCGCGGCCGCCGGACGCCCGCGCAGAGTCGACGCCGTGGCCGACCTACCCGCTGATGTTCCGGGTGTCCCCGGCCCATGAGGAAGGCTGCGAGCGGGTGTACTCGGTCAACACCGAGAGGTTCGTCGGCCGCGACGGCCGCGTGACGGCGCTGTGCGCGCACGAAGTGCGGATGGAGGGCGGCAAGTTCGTCACGCTCGATGGCACCGACTTCGAGCTCGAGGCCGACCTGGTGCTGCTCGCGATGGGCTTCGTCGGCCCCGAGAAGCGAGGGTCTGCTCACCGACCTCGGCGTCGATTTCACCGACCGCGGCAACGTCGCCCGCAACGATCATTACGCGACGACCGTTCCGGGCGTGTTCGTCGCAGGCGATATGCGGCCGCGGGCAGTCGCTGATCGTCTGGGCGATCGCCGAGGGTCGGGCCGCTGCGGCGGGGGTCGACGATTACCTGATGGGCGTGACGGCGTTGCCGGCGCCGATCAAGCCGACAGCGACGCCGCAAAATAGGGTCAGCACTTGCCGAGACGGGGCTTCGTGAGTTTCACGGTTCGCACGGAGCAGAATGAAACGCTCGACACGCGCTTGAGACTTTTTGGGCGTGCCTCCCAAAGTTTGCCGTGAATCAGGTGTTCAATGTCATTCGGTGGTGGTGCGGTGTATCCTTACCACCGCGCAAATTTTGTTGGAGTTGGTTCACCGCAGGAGTAGTCATCGTGCACCTCAACCCGTTACCCCGGTCTCGGACAGGTCGAATCGCCTGGTCATGGTTTCGACACCCGGTGAAGAGCCGCGAGTTCCCTGCTAAGCACGAGCGCCTGGTGACCTCCGACGACTTCTGCGCTTCGGCATCTGACCCGAGCCGCCGCGGGTCCGGCGCCAACACACCGAGCAATGCCAGATTTTGCTGGTCGTTATCAATCCGTTATCAAACGGCCTAGTTCGCGCGTGCGCGGAGGAGGATGCCGATGACCTGCCTCGCTGTCTGACCGTGCCGCGCGTCACCCTAATCAGTTCAGCAATCCCGAGTCACGGATCGCATCGGCCAGCGGCTCCAGCACCGCGGGGTCGAGCGGCGGCGGCAGATAGAAGATCGCCAGGTCCAGTCCTTCCGCTCCCAGCGCCGCCGCCTCCGCGACCGCCTTGCCGTAGTCGCGGTCCTCACCCAGGCGCACATGCGCCGACAGCTGATCTCTCTCGGGTCGCGTCCGATGTCGGCGCATGTGACGCGAGCACGTCACGCTTGCGGGCGAACTCCTCGGTGGTCCGCCGACGAAGTTCCAGTGCTGGGCGTATTGCGCGGTGATGCGCAGGGTGCGTTTCTCGCCGCTTCCGCCGATGCAGATGGGCGGGTGCGGCCGCTGGGGACCCTTGGGTTCGTTGTGCGCGGCTTTGAGCTGGTAGTACTTGCCGTCGAAGTTGGTGGTCTCCTGTGACAGCAGGCCGATAGCACCTGGCAGGCCTCCTCGAAGCGGCGAACCGCTCCTTGATGCGTGCCGAGTTCGATGCCGTAGGCGCCGGACTCCTCTTCGTTCCAGCCGGCGCCGATGCCGAGTTCGAGCCGGCCGCCGGAGATGATGTCGATTGTGGCGGCCATCTTGGCCAGCACGGCGGGGTGGCGGTAGTGGATGCCGGTGACCAGCATGCCGAGTCGCAGCCGCTTCGTCGCCTGCGCCAGCGCGGTCGAGCGTGAAGCCCTCCAGGCACGGGCCGGTCGAGTCGCAGAAATCGGATAGAAGTGGTCGAGGTCCAACCCGACTCGTAGACGTCGAT
>CAWIDX010000004.1:0-171581 GCA_963834955.1 uncultured Actinomycetota bacterium | reverse complement strand
TTCGAGTCCGCCCGGGCCAGAGCCATTTCGCCATCCGCCATACCGGCGGCGCGCGGGCAGCGATCAACGAAGCACGCGTCGCGCTGAAACTGAGCTGGCGTTACGTCGAGGCGTTCGAAACCGAGGCTGCCCAGTTCTACACCAACCATGCCGCCATCGCCGGCTTGTGTGGGCAGACAGCCACACCTTGTCCATCACGCGGCGAAGCATGAAATGCGTATGGACGTCGATGATTCCGGGCAGGCCAAGTGACGCCCAGACCGAGCGTACGGACTCCGTGGTGTGATGTCGCCGGTTCCGCGGCTCGATATCGCTCAGCCCACCAAACCTCCCCCCGACAGCACGACCCAGGCGAGCTGCTCGTGGAAGATGTCGGAATGCGCGCCCGAGGGCGGACGGCCGTTGCGCACCACCCGTTGCGCGTCGATGTTGACCAGCTTCGCGCCGGCGAAGTCATACGGGGAACCCACGTCCAGCAGCGTCACTTCGGGCACACCGCGTTGATGTCCGTCGTGGCCGATGCCGCCCCAGCGATACATGGCGTCGCCCGCCGCGGATGCGTCGTCACCCTTGAGCAGCGACGCAAGAGGGTACATCGTCCCGACCGCCGAATCGAAGCGCGAATAGCAGGCTGTCACCGGGCCTGACACCTTGTCCTGCTGCGTCGTCAATGCCCCTGAGCGGCCGGCATCGAACGGTAGCTGCGCGGCAAAGGCGAAGTGTGAGAACGCACCCTGCAGCAGCGTGACTGACCGCACCGCCGCCGGCGGCGCGTTCTTGAGCGCGTACGACACCAACCGTGCGCCGAAACTGTGGCCGATCAGATGGATCCCGAGGTCGGGACGCTGCTGCCGTAGCCGGGCGAGCAGCGGCCCGACGCCCTTCTCGCCGACGACACCGGCGCGGTTCTTCATCTGCCAGTAGGTCAGTCCACGGGCCGCTTCCTGCGCACCGTGCCAGAGTCGGCGCACAGCGTCGCCGAAACCGGCCGCCCCGCCTTGGCCACCGGTGACGACGTTGAGTTCCTCCAGTGCGGCGGTGAAGTCGGCGAACAACTGTGCGTCCGGGTCGGATTCGGCAGCGAACGGCGGCCGGTCGGCCTGCTCACCGTCGCCGTCGGGCGGAACCGCAGCGGCGATTGACTGCACCAGCTGACGGGCCCGAAGAAGGGTGTCCCGGTCGTCGGGCCGAGTTTGGATCAGCGTCAACAGTTCGTCGACGTCACCTCGCACCGCATCAGGAAATGATTCGCGGATCAACCCCGCCAGTTCGGTGTCCGGTGGTGGCGGCGGCGGGAATTCGGGTGCCGGCGCGAAGCCGCCCGCCGCCCCGCCCGACCCAGCGCCGAGATCGACCACGCCGGTGGAGTCGAAGTCCGGAATCGGCTCATCCGACCACCGCAGCGACGGCCAGTACACGCCCAGGTAGGCCACCGTGCGGCCCGGTTTGCCCCGCTGGGCCAGCAGATTCGCGACCATGCCGAAGAACCGCCGGTAGAGGCCGTTGGCCTGGGTCTGCGAGTTGTTCCACCCGTGGCTGAACACGAGCAGGTCGGTGGCGGCCGAGTCGGCCAACGCACGGTGCAGAGCCTGCTCCTGCTCGGCGTTGATGTCGCCGTTCTCATCGAACTGAATCTGCAGCACCGACGGGTCGGGCATGTGTTCCTCCTCGATTAAACCGATTGCAGTGCGCGCATGACGTCCACCAGTCCGCTGCCCTGGAAGGTGTGTTCTCGTCCGAGCGACACCGCGGATTGGACGAATATCTTCTTCACTTCGTCGGGACAGGTGATGAATTCCGGTCGCGCGGAAAGGAATGCGGCGATAGCGCCGGAGACATGCGGGGCGGCGAAGCTGGTGCCGGATTCGTCGGTGTACGTGGCGCGGGGCCCGCCGGGTGACGGCTTGCTGGCCGACGTGATGCGCTCTCCCGGCGCGACCAGATCCGGCTTGAGCCGCCCGTCGCCGGTCGGCCCCTTGGACGAGAAGAACGACACCCCGTAGGTGTGCGGTGATCCGCGGTGAGTGGAGCCCACCGTGATGGCCCGGTCGGCATTGCCGGGGTCGTTGATACTCATGATCAGACCCGCGCTGGTCGAGCGTTCCCACGAACTGAACCGCGCGTACCCCGTGTTGCCGGCCGCGACGACCACGACCACACCGGAGCGCACGAGTCGATCGACCTCCTTGCACAGCGGGCTTTGACCGCAGGCGAACCACTGCGGGTCGAACTCGTAGCCCAAACTGAGGTTGACGCCGTGGATTCGGGTGACTTTGTCGTTGTCGCCGTTGAGTTCACGCACATACCGCAGCGCCGCCATCACGCCGATCATGTTCGACGTGCCGTCGGCGGCGAGCACCTTCAGGCTCACCAGGTGAGTGTCGGGTGCCATACCGGACAGCAACGCCGGGTCGACGATCCGCTTGGTGGGAATGGGATTGGGGTCGTCGGTCTCGGTGACCTGCTCGCTGATCACCTCGACGTCATCGATGGGAAAGTCCTTCGGCAGGTAGCCGGCGATGATGCTGGCCACTCGGGTGCCGTGGCCGTATCCGTCCTGCAGCGCGGCGCCTTTGGTGTCCTCGCCCGGCTGCAGCGACTGTGTGAAATCGCGGTGCAGGCTCGCGACGTCCGATGAGTGCAGCGTACTGCCGGCGGCGAAGTGTGGGTGGGTCTCGTCGATGCCCGAATCGACGACAGCCCAAGTGATTCCGCCACCACGGGCATTGAACGAGCGTCGGGCGGCGTCGGCCTTGATCGTGCGTGCGGAAATGTCGATCTGCGGGTGAACGGGAAAATTGGGCCAGATCCGGAAGATCACCCGCTTGAGCGGGTCAGGTTCCTCGGTGTCGGCGCGGACCAGACGTTGAATGTCGGGCATCGACAACTCGGTCGGCACGTAATCGTCTAACCGTTCGGGCGGACGGTTCTTCACCAACTCCAGTCGGCGCAGCAGCTCCACGTACGCCTGGTAGGCCTGGGCGACACCACCGGGGTAGGCCACGTTGAGCTCCACCACGACCGGCATCGCGTCGCTATCTGTGACCTGTCGCCCCATCAGGCGTGATCGCACCTCCGGATCCATCAGAGGTGCGGCGATCACGCTGGGCTGCATTGGCGTTCGTGGGTGCGCGGCCTGATCGGTCGGACCGGCGACGGCCGCCCTGCCGGACTCGGTCAATGTCCACTTCCCGTGCTCGGAGACCACGAGGTTGTCGTCGCCCAGATGCCGTCGCGCGACGTACAGGCGCGACTGCCACATCGGCCGGTTCGGATGGTCGGGGTCGGGTGCGCGGTCCTCTTCGGTGGGGGTGAACCGGGGCATCGCCTCGATGCGGGCGATCACCTCGGCTGGGGTAGCGGAGCGTAGTTCGGCCAGCGCGGCGAGGATCAGCTCACCAAGGACGTTCAACGGCGTCAGCGCCATGTGTTCAAGCATGACGGGCGGACGGTCCCCGCGCGCCGAAATTGATCAGGCGGGCACGCCTAGCGCGCGAAGCGCGGTGAACCGTCACCGGCCCGCGACGGGCACCTGAATCGAATTTTGCAGCGTATCGATGAAGGCTTGTGAATTTCGACTTTGAACAAAGGTTGCCACCGCGTCATAGAGCGCCTGCTGAAAGTTTGACGGCATCAGTTCGCCGTGTGTCATCGAAAGCAGGACCTTGTCCTGCCACAACGACTTGGACGCCTGGCGCTGATAGTCCGGCAACGACGCCACATCGACGGTGTTTTGTACCGGCACCGATCCTTTGACCTTGTTGAAGGCCAGCGATGTCTTCGGGTCGGCAATGGTCTCGAGGAACTTGATGGCATTCAGACCGTTGGGGGTAGCTGCCGACACCACAAAGGTGTCGACAATGGCGAGATAGCCGCCACCGGTCCCGGGATACGGGACGTATCCGAAGTCCTTGCCCTCAGAGACACCGTTGGCCACCAGCTCCCCGTAGACGGAGTCGTTCATCGACAGGAACGCACAGCCACCCGACGCCAGCTTCTTCGCTGCCTGATCCCACGTGAGACCGCCTGCGTTCGGATCGGCTTGCGAGACCACCTTTTCAAACCTTGTCAACGCTTCTTTTATCTGCGATCCCCGCCAATCGAACGAGTCGTCGGCGATCCTGGTCCATCCATCGGCTCCGATGACTGACAGCAGCGTGTTCTCGAAAAGTTCGGTGGCGGTGAACCGGTCCTTGCCGCCCAGGCACAACGGTGTTCGCCCACCCGCGGCCACTTTCGCGAGGTCATCGGCGAAGGCCTGCACGGTGTAGCCCGCGTCAGGCGGAGTGATGCCTGCGTCACGAAGCACATTCAGGTTGAACCACAACACATTGCCGCGGTGCGATCCGGTCGGCACGCCCCACTGCTTATCCCGGAAGGTCGCTGCGTCCAGCAGTGTCGGCGGCAGCGTGGGACCCAGATTCAGTTTCTGGTACACGGCGGACACATCGGCGATTCGATTGGCATCGACCCATCCGCGCAGGGAGCTGCCCACGAACGTCTGCCAGACATCCGGAGGATCACCGGCCCTCAGTCGGGCAGCGAGCGCGACCTGAACGTTGCTGCCGCCGCCACCCGCAATGGCGCCGTCGACTACATTCACGTCGGGGTTCTTGGCCCGGAACGCGTTGAGCAGCACCTCGAAGGCGGGATGCTCGGATGGTGAGACCCACCACGAGACAACCTCAAGGGAATCTGTTTCATCGGTGAAGTTCGCCGATTGTCCGCCGCCGCATGCCGCGAGAACCATTGCCAGCGCGGCGATCCAGTACCTTCTCATGCGCGTTCTCCGTTCGACTTCGAGCTCGGCTCCGCCTTCAGATCGAAGACTGCATAGGCCATCACGACGGCGAAGCAAACAGCGGGTACAACGAACGAGATTGCGGGGCTGGTGGAGTCGAGGATGTAGCCCTGGACCAGTGGCATGATGGCACCACCCACAATTGCCATCACCAGCCCGGCGGCGCCGAATTTGGTCGCCGGGCCCAACCCTTTGAGGGCCACGCCGTAGATGGTCGGGAACATCAGTGACAGGCAGAAGGACAATGCGACGACGGCGGCAACACCTGCGACGTTAGGCGAGAACATCGCGAAAACGCACAAGACCACCGCGAGTGCGGCGAGCACACTCATCACCGCGGTGGCACGGATCCGTCCGATGACCCACGTCATGATGAACCGTGAGATGAGGAACACGATGAGGCTCACCTGGAGCAGGATATCCGCCGAGCTGAAGAGATCCGTGCAGGGCCTGTTGTGAGTACTGGATGAGGAACGTCCACGTGCACACTTGAGCGGCCACGTTGAAGAACTGCGCCACCACGCCGAAGACGTAGTGCCGGTTGGACATCAGTATCCGGAATGGCGACTGACCTTCGAGATCGGCCGACGGGTATTCCTCGACGATCGGTGGGGCCTTCTTGAACGCGAGCATGAGTCCGATCGCGATCAACACAAATCCCAGACCGAGATACGGACCCATCACCGCACCCAGTTGCCCGGCGCGGATCGTCTGTACCTCGGCGGGTGACGCATTCGCCATGTTCACCGGTTCGTCCAACTTGGGAAAGATCAATGTAGCGGCCAACAAAACCCCGATGTTCGTGCCGAGGGGATTGAACGCCTGCGCGAAGTTCAACCGCCGTGTTGCCGTCTCCTCCGGGCCGAGCGAAAGGACGAATGGATTCGCCGAAGTCTCGAGGATCGAGCAGCCCGCGGCGATCGCGAACAGCGCCACCAGAAACGCCTCGTACGTCATGATTTTGCTCGCCGGGTAGAACGCCAGCGCGCCTAACGCCGCCAGGAAGAGGCCGGAGAGCAGTCCTGCCTTGTATCCGAATCGCTGGTTGATGAACGCGGCGGGCAGCGCCAGCAAGAAGTACGCGCCGAAGTACGCCAACTGAACCAGAGACGCCTGGAACGTGCTCATGTCGAAGATGCGCTTGAAGCCAGCGACCATGGGCGTGGTCAAGTCGGCCGCTACGCCCCATGCGGTGAAACAGCAGATGAGAAGGGCGAACAGTAACCACATGTTCTTGCCCACCAAAGGAAGCTTCGTGGATTCATCCAGCGCTTCAGGTGGCTGACCGGCGTCCTGGGTGGTGGTCATACGCGGCGCCCTTCTTCGATGAAGCCAACAATCAGTTCGCGGTCGTGGCCTGTGATCCGAGTCACACTACTCACCTGATGTACCCGATATCGGGGTTTGCAACCGCGGGATTCAATCCGCACCGAGCCGGTGCGCCGCCCGATCTCGCGTCGCCCGGTCCGGCAGGGCGGCGCCGGGCCGCGCGACCGTCAGCGCTGACGACAGCGCGGCTACCTCGAGCACATGGCGCAGCTTGTCAATTCCGATCTCGCGCAGGCGCTGCCGGCGGTTCCCGCCTAGTAGCTCCAGATCCCACAGTGCGTCGATCAGCCCGGTCATGAAGGCGTCGCCAGCGCCGACGGTATCCACGACTTCGGCGGGGTAGGCGGGGATCCGGACGTCGCCGTCTGCGCAAATCGCGTAGGAGCCAGAGGCTCCGAACGTCACGGCGACGATCGCCGGACCCATCGCGAGCCAGCGCGCGGCCAAGTCCTCCGCCGGAGAGTCGGGCTGGAGCCAACGCATGTCCTCGTCGCTGGCTTTGACCACATCGCAGCGGGCGACGAGCGCCTCGGTACGGGACAGCGCCTCTTGGGCATTGGCAAAGAATTGGGGTCGGATGTTCGGATCGAACGTGACGGTCGTCGCCGCTGCGCACGCCTGGACGAGGTCGGCGACGCTGTCGCAGCCTGGCCTGAGCGCGGTGGCGATGGACCCGGTGTGCACGACCAGCGGCGCCGTCGCGGCACTGTGCGACGGAACCTGCCAGTCAATGTCGAATCGATAAGTCGCCGAGCCGTGTTCATCGAGTTCAGCCACCGCGGTCGCGGTGCGTGATGCCCCGACACTGCCGGGGAGCAGGTGCACGCCGGCGTCGTGCACGTAATCGGCGATCCGCTGGCCCCGGTGGTCATCGCCGACCCACGTCAGAAAGTCGACAGGGCGACCGAGCAGGGCCAGTCCGACCGCGACGTTGAGCGGGCTGCCGCCGACATGCTCGCCGAGCGACAGACCCTCATGCTGGACAATGTCGACCAACGCTTCGCCAACCACAAGGGCGTTCTCGGTCATGTGAATCCTTCCGTCAGTTCGCGGACCATGGCGTAGCGCTGCTGTACTTCGGGCGCCGGTTGCGCGGTGTACCGGGCGGTCGGTGGCGATTTCCATGCCGGCGGGTCGGCCGATCCGCTGAGCGCCCACGCGGCCTGCCGGGCGGCGCCGAGGGCGACGTACTCGGCCGGACTGGGCGCCAGCACGGGCACGCCGAACACCGCGGGGGCGATCTCGCGCAGCGCGCGTGAGCGGGCGCCGCCGCCCACCAGCAGCACCCGCCGCGCGACGATGCCGTGCGTGCTGAGGTGCGCGATGCCGTCGGCGAGCGCACAGAGCAGACCCTCCACCGCGGCCCGGGCGAAATTGGCCGGTGTCGCGTTGGTCACGCGCAATCCATGCACCGCACCGGTTGCGTTGGGGCGGTTCGGTGTTCGCTCGCCTTCGAGGTAGGGCACCATCACCAGTCCCTCGCTGCCCACCGGTGCGGACAGCGCCAGCTGCGACAGTTCCTCGTGATCGACTCCGAGCAGCGCGGCGGCGGCGTCGAGAACACGGGCGCCGTTGAGGGTGCACACCAGGGGCAGAAAGCGGCCGGTGCCGTCGGCGAAACCCGCGACGTAGCCGGCCCCATCGTGAACGGGGTCGGTGGTCACCGACGCCACCACTCCCGAGGTACCGATCGACACGATCACGTCGCCTTCGTCGGTGTCCAGACCGAGCGCCGCGGCGGCGTTGTCGCCCAGGCCGGCGCCCATGACCACGCCGTCCGCGCCACGGGTGGGCTCGGCCGGCTCGAGCACGCGCGGTAACACCGGCTCTCGGTCACGCAAAGCCATTGCGAGCAGGTCCGTCCGATACCGGCGACCCGCCGCGTCGTAGTATCCGGTGCCGCTGGCGTCGCTGCGGTCGGTGGTCAGCGCCGTGATGTCACTCTCACCGCGCAACCGCCAGCTCAGCCAATCGTGGGGCAGGCACACCGCGGCGGTGCGATCGGCGTTGTCGGGCTCGTGATCGGCGAGCCACCGCAGCTTGGCCACCGTGATCGCCGCCAGCGGCACCACCCCCACCGCGTCGGCCCAGGCCGCAGCGCCGCCGAACTCGTCGACGAGGGCCGCCGCCGCATTGGCGGAACGCACGTCGTTCCACAGCAGCGCAGGCCGCACCACCCGGCCGTCGCCGTCGACGCACACCATGCCGTGCTGCTGTGCGCCCACAGCCACCGCCGCGACATCGTCGAAGCCGCCCGCGTCTCGAATCGCCTTCTGCGCGGCCGTTTCCCACGCGGCGGGGTCGACCTCCGTGCCGTCGGGGTGCGCGGCTCGGCCCTCGCGAACGACCTCGCCGGTGTCGGCGTCGCACACGAGCACCTTGCACGACTGCGTCGACGAGTCGATTCCCGCGACCAGTGTCATAGCCGGTTCTCCTTGACGAGCGCCTCGAGCGTCGCGCGCGCCCCGCGGCGATGCAGCGACTCCAGCGTCCACAGATACGGCTCGACGAACCGCGACTCGTCGACGAGATCACCGAATACCGCGCGGTTCTCCAAGAAGGCTAGTGGGTTTTCGCGCTGACTACGGGCGATCGGGATCAGCGAGTCGGCCAGCCGGTCCACCACCTCGATGGGTTCGCCGTCCTCGTCGACGCCCTCGGCATAGCGGGCCCAGCTGGCGACCGTGGCCGCCGCCAGCCGCACCGGGCCACCCGAGCGGAGGTTGTCGGCGACGACGGGCAGCAACCACTTCGGGATGCGGTCCGACGACTCGGCGCACAGCCGCGCCACGGTGTCGCGGACGTAGGCGTTGGCGAACCGCCCGACGAGCCCGCTTTTGAACTCGTCCAGACCGGGCACCGGCCGCAGGGTGGGAGCGGCTTCGGAATCCATGTAACGGGTGAGGAATTCGGCAAACAGCGGATCTTGCGCGGCCTCGTGCACCAGCCGGTAGCCGCTCAAGTAGGCGAAGTAGCACAGGCTTTGATGGCTGGCGTTGAGCAGCCGCAACTTCATCATTTCGTACGGTGTGACGTCCTCGACGAGCCGAACGCCGGCCTCCTCCAACGGGGGTCGACCGTCGGCGAAGTCGTCTTCGAGTACCCACGCCGCAAACGGCTCGGCCACCACGGGCCAGGCGTCGCTGACGCCGAACTCGGTGTCCAGCGCCTCGGTAACCTCCGGCGTGGTGACCGGGGTGATGCGGTCGACCATCGAGTTGGGGAACCGGGTGTGTTCGCGCATCCATTGCGCCAGTGACGGATCCAAGTGCTCGGCATAGGAGGTGAACGCGCGACGGGCGATGTCGCCGTTGCCGACGACGTTGTCACACGAGACGATCGTCGGCGACGCCAGGCCTCGCTCACGACGCCGGGCCATCGCGGCTGCCACCAACCCGAACACCGTGGTCGGCGGCTCATCGCCGGCGAGGTCGTGGCGCACGCCCGGGTTGTCCACGTCGAACTCACCGTCCTCGTCGCGGATGTTGTAGCCGCCCTCGGTCACGGTGAGCGAGATGATCCGCACCGCCGGGTCGGCCAGCAGCTCGATCACCGCCTCGGGATCGTCCGGCGCGTAACGGAAGTCGAGGATCGAGCCGATGACGCGCGGCTCCGTGGTGCCGTCCGGGTTGGCGAGGATCAGCGTGTAGAGCCCGTCCTGCGCAACAAGAGCCTCCTTCATCCGGCGGTCGGCGGGCATGACGCCGATGCCGCAGATACCCCACTCGCGCGCCGCTCCCGCGTCGAGCAGTCGGTCGACGTACATCGCCTGGTGTGCCCGATGGAATCCACCCACCCCGAAATGCACGATGCCAACCGTGATTTCGTCACGGTCATAGGTCGGAACCGGAATCGACAACTCGGGCAGTGCTTTTGCAGTGAGTTTCACTAATTCACCTCGACGATCGATTTGATGTTGCCCGGCAGGCGGTCGGAGTCGAGCGCCTCGGCGGCTTTCTCCAACGGGTAGCGTGCGGTCACCATCGCGTCGAGCTCGACCCGATGCGACTCGACGAGCGCGATGGCGATCGGCCAGGTGTTGGCGTAGCGGAACACCCCGGTCAGCGTCAGCTCCCGATTTTGAATCAGCTGAACCGGTAGTGCCATGACCTCGACGCCCAGGCCCACCAGCACTGCCCGGCCCGCGGGCCGGAGGGCCGACAACCCGGCGGCCACGGCGGCGGGCGCGCCGGAGGCGTCGATGAACGCGTCCACACCCAGGTCCGCCACGTCGTCGGTGCGTGGGTCCAGGGCGTCCGTCGCGCCGAATCGCTGGGCGAGATCACGTCGGCCGGGGTCGAGCTCGGTGACGACGATCTGGGTGGCGCCGTAGGCGCGGGCCACTTGCGCCACCATGATGCCGATCGGGCCGGCGCCGGCGACAAGCACCCGCGACCCGCCGCTGACCGCGGCTTTGCTGATCGCGGCGATGGCCACTGACAGCGGCTCACACAGCGCGGCGGCCTCGTCGGACATGGTGTCCGGGATGGGATGGGCGAACGCGGCGCCGATGGTGACGTAGTCGCACAGCGCGCCGTCGACGGGTGGCGTCGCGAAGAACCGCATGTGTGGACACAGGTTGTAGTGGCCGCGGCGGGTTTCTGCACTGTCCGGGTCTGGACGTTGCGGCTCGATCGAGACCCGCTGGCCGACGCGGTGCGGCGGGACTCCGGGACCCACTGCCGCGATGGTCCCGCCGGCCTCGTGCCCGAGGATCAGCGGTCCGTCCACCACGAACTCACCGATCCGGCCCTCGCGGTAGTAGTGCGTGTCCGAGCCGCAGACTCCCACCGCGCCGACACGGACCAGCACTTCCCCGGCCGCCGGCTCGGGCACCCGACGCTCCGCCAGTTCGATCCGTCCCGGTTCGACGAGCACCGCCGCCCGCATGGTCTTCGGAACTCCTGTCCTCGCTCCGGGTGTTGTCTGCGTCACATTCCCATGCTAACGTGGTGAGCATCTCATCGCATCCCTGAGCATTTGCTCATCGGCGCGGTGTCGAAGCGGAGGGGTCGCCATGTCGGTGAACAGGCTGTCGGTGGACGGCGCGCAGGCGTCGCCGGCCGGCGGCGCGCCACCCGAGGAACTGCGCCTGGCCCTGCGGGCGGCCAGCCTCTACTACCTCGACGGCCTCACCCAGGCCGAGGTGGCCGAGCGGCTGGGTGTCTCGCGGCCCACCGCCGGCCGACTTGTCGCGAGGGCTAAGGCGAAGGGCCTGGTTCGAATCGAGGTCGTGGTTCCGCCCGATCAGCGCGATGCCTTGCACGCCGACGACGAAGCCGCGCTGGAGGAGGCGTTCGGCCTCACCGAAGCCGTGGTGATCGGCGGCAGCATCGACCAGGCGGGACCGCTGGACAATGCCGCGACCTGGACGAGCGTGGGTCGGGCCGCGGCCAGGTTGTTGACGCGCCGTCTCGCCACGTCGGACACGGTGGGCTTCACCTGGGGACCCGAAACGGTGGCGGTCGCGGCGGCGCTGCCGACGGGGGTGGCCAGCTGTCGCGCGATCGTCCAGCTCGACGGCGCGATGACCACCGTCAAGTACCAGACCGGCACGGAGTACGTCCTCGGACGGTGCGCCGAGCAGTTGCAGGCCAGCATGGTTCGGTTAGCGGCGCCGCTGTACGCCGACGCCGCGACGGTCGCGTCGCTGCGAAAGGATTCCCTGATTTCCAAGGCCCTGGCGGCCGGGCGCGCAGCCGACGCCATGATGTTCGGCGTCGGCCCCGTCTCGATGTCGACCACGCTGTTCGAGGGCAGCTTTCTGGACAGCCGCATGCTCGACGAGTTGACCTCACAGGGCGCGGTCGGTGAGATCGGTGGACGGTTCTTCGCGGCCGACGGCACCGTCCTGGACACCGCGCTGTGTGATCGCACCGTCTCAGTCCCGCTCGAGGTCGTACGCGGCTGCTCCAAATCGATCCTGCTCACCGGCGGATCGGCGAAGTATCGCGCCGCGCTCGGCGCGCTGCGCGGCGGCTTCGCCCGCTATCTGGTCTGCGACATCGAATGCGCGCGTTGGCTTTTGGCTCATCAACTCAGGAACGAGGTGTGATGTGAAGCGACATCCGATCCGCGCGGCGCTCGCCCTGGCGCTGACTGCGTGTCTGACATTGGCCGGATGTGCGGGGGCCGGCTCGTTCGGCTCGTCGGGTAACACGGTCACCATCGCGATGGTGTCGAACTCGCAGATGACCGACGCCCGCGAACTGTCCTCGCACTTCGAGGCCGAAAACCCGGGCATCAAACTCCGGTTCATCGTGCTGTCGGAGAACCAGGCACGCGCCAAGATCACCACGTCGACGGCGATGGGCGGCGGCGAGTTCGACGTCGTGATGATCAGCAACTTCGAAACACCGCAGTGGGCCAAGGACGGTTGGCTGGTCAACCTCTCGGACTACGCGCGCAAGACGCCCGGATACGACGAGAACGACTTCATTCCGTCGCTGCGGGAATCCCTGTCCTACCAAGGCAACATGTACTCGGTTCCCTTCTACGGCGAGTCGTCGTTCTTGATGTATCGCAAGGACCTTTTCGACCAAGCGGGAATCAAGCTTTCTTCGCAGCCCACGTGGCAGGACGTCTACGACGCGGCCGCCGAACTGGACACCCCGGACCGGGCCGGTATCTGCCTGCGCGGCAAGCCCGGCTGGGGTGAGGTTCTCGCCCCGTTGAACACCGTGATCAACACCTTCGGCGGGCGCTGGTTCGACGAGAACTGGAACGCGCAGCTCACCAGTCCTGAGGTGCGCGAAGCCGTCAACTTCTACGTGGACCTGGTTCGCAAGTACGGCGAACCCGGCGCCGCGACGAGCGGATTCCAAGAGTGCGCCAACCAATTCGGCCAGGGTCGGGTGGCGATGTGGTACGACGCCACCTCCGCGGTTTCGGTTCTGGAAGATCCCAAGGAATATCCCGACCTCGTCGGCAGGATCGGGTACGCCTCGGCTCCGATGGTGAAGAAGCCTGACTCCGGCTGGCTCTACACGTGGTCGTTGGGCATCCCGGTGAGCAGCAAGCACAAAGACGCCGCGTGGCAGTTCATCTCCTGGATGACGAGCAAGGACTACATCACGCTGGTCGGCGAAGAGCTTGCGTGGGAGCGGGTGCCGCCCGGCAGCAGACTGTCGACGTATGAGATCCCGCAGTATAAAGCGGTGTCGGCCGCGTACGGCCCGCTGACGCTGCAGTCGATCCAGAACGCCGACCCGAACAAGCCTACGCTGCAACCGGTTCCGTACACAGGCGTGCAATTCATCGCGATTCCCGAGTTCCAGGATCTCGGCACGCGGGTAAGCCAACAGATCAGCGCAGCGATCGCCGGCCAGAAGTCGGTGGACGACGCGTTAGCACAATCCCAGCAGTACGCCGATGTCGTCGGCAAGACATATCAGGAGCGATGATGACAACTCTCGCGGCCGACGAAACGACCGACGCATCAGTTGCCGAACGGGTCCGTCGGGTTCGAGAAGCCAAGGACGCAAACATTTCCCGCGCCGAGGCATGGCGCAGGCGGGGTCCGCTGCTGCCGGCGCTGATCTTCATGATCGTGGTGACGCAGATTCCGTTCCTCTTCACCCTCTACTACTCGACGCTGTCATGGAACCTGGTGCGTCCCGGCTCTCGGCGCTTCGTCGGGCTGCAGAACTACTTCGACGTGGTCCAGGACAGCCAGTTTTGGAAGGTCGCGCTCAACACGATCTTGCTGATCGTCGGGACGGTGTTGATCTCGGTGGTGCTGGGCCTTCTTCTCGCCTTGCTCCTTGACCGGGCCTTTCTCGGCCGGGGAATCGCGCGGACGCTGCTGATCACCCCGTTTCTGGTCACACCCGTTGCGGCAGCGCTGGTGTGGAAGACCTCGATGCTGGACCCGTTGTTCGGGATCGTCAACTTCGTGCTGTCCCCGTTCGGGGTGCACCAGGTCGACTGGGTGAGCCGATTCCCCCTGGCGTCGGTGATGGCCAACCTGGTGTGGCAGTGGACACCGTTCATGATGCTGCTGATCCTCGCCGGGCTGCAGTCCATGCCGCGCGACATCCTCGAGGCGGGCCGAGTCGACGGTGCCAGTGGCTTCTCACTGTTCCGCGAGCTGACGCTGCCGCACCTGCGGCGGTTCATCGAATTGGGCGCCGTTCTCGGGGCGGTGTATCTGGTCAACACGTTCGACGCGATCTACATGATGACGCAGGGCGGACCCGGCATCGCGAGTTCGAATCTGCCCTTCTACATCTATCAGCGGGCGTTCCTGGGCTTCGACATCGGACAGGCCGCCGCGATGGGCGTGGTGGTGGTGATCGGCACGATCATCGTGGCCACCTTCGCGCTGCGCCTGATCTTCAAGAGTTTCACCGGCAAGGAGGAGGCGGCCTGATGAGCACCACCGCACCCGCTCAAACAACCGCGCGGCCCACCGGGAAGCCGAGCACTCCGGCGCGCGTGCACAAGCGTCGGCAGTGGAACCCATGGGGAGTAATCGCCTGGATCGCCGCGCTCGGGTTCTTCTTCCCGGTGTTCTGGATGGTGTTGACGGCCTTCAAGAGCGAAGCCGACGCGGCCACCGATCCGCCGAAGCTGTTCTTCACCCCCACGCTCGACCAGTTCAAGGCGGTGTTCGACCAGGGCGTTGGCCCGGCCCTGCTGAATTCCGTTTTCGCGACAGGGGTTTCGACGTTGCTCGTGTTGCTGCTGGGCATCCCCGCGGCGTTTGCGCTGTCGCTGCGGCCCGTGCGCAAGACCCAGGACGCGCTGTTCTTCTTCATCAGCACCAAGATGCTGCCGATCGTCGCGGCGATCCTGCCGCTGTATGTGATCGTGTCGAACATCGGTCTGCTGGACAACATCTGGGCGCTCGTCATCCTGTACACGTCGATGAACCTGCCGATCGCGGTGTGGATGATGCGCTCGTTCTTCCTCGAGGTGCCCGGTGAACTTCTCGAGGCGGCCAGCCTCGACGGTGCCAGCACCTGGCGCTCGGTGCGCGAGGTGATCCTGCCGATAGTGTCGCCCGGAATCGCGGCCACGGCGCTGATCTGCGTGATCTTCGCCTGGAACGAGTTCTTCTTCGCGGTGAATCTGACTGCGGTGCAGGCACAGACGATCCCCGTGTTCCTCGTCGGCTTCATCTCCGGCGAGGGACAGTACTGGGCCGTCCTGTCGGCCGCGGCCACCCTGGCCGCACTACCGGTGGTCCTCGCCGGGTGGATCGCCCAGAACAAGCTGGTGCGCGGGCTGTCGTTCGGCGCAATCAAATAGGAAGGCAACACAGACATGGCCACAATCACCTACCGAAACGCCTCCTGCATCTACGAAAGCGCCGACACGCTCGCGGTCGATTCACTGAACCTCGACGTCGAGGACGGCGAGTTCGTCGTGCTCGTCGGACCGTCCGGCTCGGGCAAGAGCACCGCGCTGCGGATGCTGGCCGGACTCGAGGACATCGACGAGGGCGCCATCGAGATCGGCGGCAAGGACATGACCGGCGTGCCGTCCAAGGATCGCGACATCGCGATGGTGTTCCAGAACTATGCGCTGTACCCGAACAAGACCGTCGCGGAGAACATGGGTTTCGCGCTCAAGATGCGCGGGGTCTCCGCCGACGAACGTCGCCGCAAGGTCGCAGAAGCGGCGAAGCTCCTGGACCTGACCGAGTACCTGGACCGCAAGCCGGCCAAGCTGTCCGGAGGGCAGCGTCAACGTGTGGCGATGGGTCGCGCGATCGTCCGCGAGCCGCAGGTGTTCTGCATGGACGAGCCGTTGTCCAACCTCGACGCCAAGTTGCGGGTGCAGACCCGCACGCAGATCGCCGCGCTGCAGCGCCGGCTCGCCACCACCACGGTGTACGTCACGCACGATCAGGTGGAGGCGATGACCATGGGTGATCGGGTGGCCGTGCTGAAAAATGGCCAGCTGCAACAGTTTGCCTCACCGTCGGAGCTCTACGACCGGCCCGTCAATGCGTTCGTCGCCGGCTTCATCGGCTCGCCGGCAATGAACATGTTCACCGCGCAGGTCGTCGCCGACGGGGCGAAGATCGGCGATTCGGTGCTCGAGCTCGAGCGCGATCAGCTCACGCTGCTGCACGACGCCAAGCTGGAGAGCCGTCACTGTCGGCGTGCGCCCCGAGCAGCTCGAGTTGTCGGACGTCGGCGGGGTGGAGGCTATCGTCGATCTGATCGAGGACCTGGGCAGCGAGTCCTACATCTACGCCCACGCCAAGCCGGACATCCAGGTGGTGGCGCGTTGCCTGGACCGGGTGGCGGTCAAGCTTGCCGACACGGTGCGGCTGCGCAAGCGTGCCGACGGTGTGGTGCACCTGTTCAATCCGGACACGGGAGAGCGCGTCGGTAGGTAATCGCCGTTCGCCGAGTTCAACGAGATGGCGGGGTGTTCTCGTACTTTCTCTGCGCGACGTTGAATTGGGTGAACTGTCGGTCTGCTGCCAGCACGCCGGCATGGGAGAAGTCTTCATCGGGAGTGAGTCGCTGGCCCGTTGCTCGATCACTAGGCACGAGTTGCGACGTTGGTACTCACCCATCTTTCACGACGTATATGTACGCGGGCAGAGTCCGACACTGCGTTTGTGGTTGGTCATCGCGGACTCCGTTCGTCGAGCACGGTGAACACCTTTGCCACCAGGTCGTCGATGTCGGCACCTGCGGTGTCGAGCACCAGATCGGGGTTCTCCGGCGGCTCGTACGGCGCATCCACGCCGGTCAACCCCTTCACCTCGCCGCGGCGCGCCCGCGCGTACAGCCCCTTGGGGTCGCGTCGTTCGCACTCGGCCAGCGACGTCGCGACGTAGACCTCGATGAACGGCAGCTTGGCGGCCTCGTTGAGGGCGCGGGCGATCTCGCGGTCGGACTTCAGCGGCGACACCAGCGAGGCCAGCGCCACCACGCCGGCATCGGCGAACAACCGTGTCAAATGTCCCACCCGCCGGATGTTTTCGGCCCGATCGCCGGGGGAGAAACCCAAATCGTCGGACAGGCCGTGGCGTATGTTATCGCCGTCGAGGAGATAGGCCACCCGGCCGGACTCCACCAGTGCGCGTTCGACGGCCACCGCGATCGTCGACTTGCCCGACGCCGGCAACCCGGTGAACCAGATCGTCGCGCCCGGCTGGCCGGTCTTGTGCCAACGGTAGTCGCGGTCGAGCGATGAAGGATGCCAACGGATGTCGGTGCGCTGGTGTGCACCCGGCTTCACCTCTCGCGGTTCGAGGATGATTCCGGCGCCGACGGTGTCGTTGGTAGCCTCGTCGATGAGAATGAATGCGCCGCTGTCGCGGTTGTCGGCGTAGGCGTCGGCCACCAGTACAGAACTCGTGCGCAGCGTCACGGTGCCAACGTCGTTGAGCGCCAATTCAGCTGGGTTGTCGAGCTCGTCGAGGGTCTCGGGGTCGAGTCGACTGTGCAGTTCGGCAACCGTGGCGCGCACCGTCGAGGTCGCCTGCTTGAGTGCCAGCCGATCGCCGGCCCGCAAGGGCGCGTCGACGAACCAGCACACCGTCGCCTCCAGCTCGCGGGCCAGCACCGGCAGCACGGCATCATCAGCACCGCTGACCAGCACGTCGCCGCGGCCGACGTCGATATCGTCGGCGAGCTCGACCGAAACCGACAGCGGTGCGACAGCAATGTCGCGTTCGTCGTCGAGAGTGTCAAGCGCGGTCACGGTCGAGCGCGCGCCGGCCGGCAGCGACACCACCGGGTCGCCGATACTCAAGGTGCCCGCCGACAACCGGCCCGTGTAGCGTCGGCGCCTTTCGCCGGTCGGCCGCGTCACCCACTGCACCGGCATCCGCAGCCGACGCGATTCCGCATGCGGCGCGGCGAGTTCCACGCCCTCCAGGTATTCCAGCAGCGTCGGCCCGCCGTACCAGGGCGTGCGCCCGGAGCGGTGCACCACGTTGTCGCCGTACTTGGCCGCGATCGGGATCACGGTGATGTCGGCGTCACCGAGTCGCGCCGTCATTTCCCGCAACTCGTCCTCGACTTCGGTGAAGCGGCGCTGGTCGAAGTCGACGAGGTCGATCTTGTTGACCGTGGCCACAAAGTGCTTGATGCCCACCAGCTTCGCGATGCGCGCGTGCCGACGGGTCTGCCGCAGCACCCCGGCGCGCGCGTCGACGAGCAGGATGGCGGCGTGCGCGTTGGACGCCCCGGTGAACATGTTGCGGGTGTAGCGCTCATGGCCCGGGGTGTCGGCCAGGATGTAGCTGCGGGTGTCGGTGGAAAAGAAGCGGTAGGCAACGTCGATCGTGATGCCCTGCTCCCGCTCGGCACGCAACCCGTCCGAGAGTGCCGCCAGGTCGGCGATGCCCTGCTCGTCGGTGACGGCCTCCAGATGATCCAGCGGCAGGCTGCCGGTGTCGTGCATCAGCCGCCCGATCAGCGTGCTCTTGCCGTCGTCGACGGACCCGGCCGTGGCGATCCGCAGCAGCTGGCGCGTCACCGGCACGGTGATCGTCATCAGAAATACCCTTCGCGTTTGCGGTCTTCCATCGCGGCCGCGGATGTGCGATCGTCGGCGCGGGTCTCGCCTCGCTCGGACACTGTGGCAGCGGAGATTTCGAAGATGACACGAGAGATGTCGGTGGCCTGCGAGCGCACCGCGCCGGTAATGGTCAAGTCTCCGACGGTGCGGTACCGCACCCATTCGACCGCCGAGGACTCGCCGTCCTGCGGACCGGCGTACTCCGACACCGCGAGCAGGATGCCGTCGCGTTCGAACACCTCGCGCTCATGGGCGTAGTAAATCGACGGCAGTTCAAGGCCTTCCAGCTCGATATACCGCCAGACATCCAGCTCGGTCCAATTGCTGAGCGGAAAGACTCGTACTTGCTCGCCCTTGCGGATCCGCCCGTTGTACAGCGACCACGGCTCGGGTCGTTGTGCGCGCGGGTCCCACTGGCCGAACTCGTCACGGAAGGACAGGATCCGCTCCTTGGCACGGGCGCGCTCCTCGTCGCGACGTGCGCCGCCGAATGCGGCGTCGAAGCCGCCGGCCTCCAGCGCGTCGAGCAATGTGCGGGTCTGCTGGCGGTTGCGCGACGCGCCCGGTCCCGGGTCCGCCACGCGGCCGGCATCGATGGACTCCTGCACCGACGCGACGATCAACGTGTGGCCCTGCCCGGTCACCCGGCGGTCGCGAAACTCCAGCACCTCTCGGAAGTTGTGCCCGGTGTCCACGTGCATCACCGGAAACGGCAGCGACGCCGGCCGAAATGCCTTCTCGGCCAACCGCAGAAGCACGATCGAGTCCTTGCCGGCCGAGAACAGAAGCACCGGCCGCTCCAGTTCGGCGACGACCTCACGGATGATGTGCACCGCTTCGGCCTCCAAAAGGCGCAACTCGTCGACCCGCCGGGCATCGGTGACAGGTGGGGCGATCATGTCGGCAGTCCCTCCTTTTCGGCTTCGGCGCGGTAGCGGTCCACCCACTCGTCGGAGCGTTGGTCGGCCTGGCGTTCCAGCACCGGCTCGGGGGCCAGCCGCGGGTCAAGCCCCAACGCCTCGAGGATGGTCGCGACGATCTGGGTGAGGTTGCGCCACAGCACCGGGTAAGGCACGTCGATCGGCTCGACGTTCTCCTCGGCAAACCAACCGCGCCAACCCTTTTGCTGTTCGCGGAGCAGGGTGACGACATGGGCGATGGCCTTGGCGTGGTATTCGGCGCGGGCATCTCGCATGGGATCGGGGCGACCGCGCCACACCCGGGTCTGCACCGCCCGCCAGAACGAAACCGCTTGGGAGACAACGTCCGGCCGGTGGACGTGGACCAGGACCGGATCGCCTCCGATCATGTCCCGGATCGCGGCCAGCAGGCCGTCGCCGGACCGGTTGGGCAGGTCCTTGGCGCGGTTGAGCAGCAGCGGGGTCTGGTTCCACATCAGCTTCCCGCCCCACACCCCGTTGGGCGTGCGGCCAACCGCGCGGATGTAGTCACGCCAGATCTCCGCGGGCGCCAGGTCGGGCGTGCCCGAGTCGAGTGGGTCGAGCAGCCGCAGGATGCTCTCGTCGTCGATGCCGGCGAACCACTGGCGTGGTTGCGGCGCCTGGCTGGTGGACGGCAAGTACTGGAAAAACTCCTGAGGTTCGCCGGCGACGCCCGTCGCGCGCAGCGACTCCACCAGCAGCGTGCTGCCACTGCGCTGCGACGCGAGAACCAGATACGACGCTGGCTCTTTGGCCATGGGCGGAGCCTAACGGAAGGCTCAGGAGCGCGCAGAGGGTGACGTTGGCGCCGGGCCGGTCTGCTCTTCGATACCGCGGTGGCTGGCGATCGCCGAGCGGGACGTGGGTTCCAGCCGGTGGATCAATCGATACGTTTCGGTGTAACGCTCCGCAGATACGGGTTCCGGCGAACTCCGACGGAATCACGTCGCCGGTTTTCTCCCGCCAGTCATGCAGCGTGACGGCGAGGTCCTGCGCGGTCGCATCGAGCTTCTTCCGAGGAGTTGTCGAGTAGGAGGTTTCGGGTTTCGCCCGGGTCGGCGAGAAGATCGTAGAGCTCCCGTTCGGGCCGCGGCCCCCGCACAGTCGGCGCGACCGCTTGTCCCGACGGGCTTGCTTCGATATCCCACGGCAAATCCAGCACCGGGCGTCGCGCGTAGTTCTCGATGTAGCTGTGGGTCTTGGTGCGAATGGCCCGAATCGGGTCAAACGAATCGTGATAGGTCTTCTGGGTATACACGTGCGCGCGGATCGGCATGGTGTCATGTGAAGCCGCGAGCAGGTTGTCGGCATGCGACATGCCTTCGACGTCATCGGGCACGTCGAGGCCGAGCAGATCGAGCAGCGTCGGCACCAGATCGACGCCGCTGAACAGCTCGTCGTAGACCCGGGCGGGCCTGCCTAGCGAAGTCGGTGGCCGGACGATCAGCGCGATGCCGGTGCCGGAGTCGTACAGGGTCGACTTGGCGCGGGGGAACGCCGGTCCGTGATCGGTGGCGAAGACCACCCATGTGGAGGCATCGAGGCCGGTGTCAGCGAGCGTGTCGAGCAGTTCACCGACGGCAGCGTCGGCCGCGGCGATGGACCCGTAGAAGCCGGCGAGGTCACCACGGATCTCGTCGGTGTCGGGCAGATACACCGGGACCTCGACGTCGTCGACGTCCGCGGGCTCATAGCGATCCGCGGGGTAGGGCCGGTGGGTTTCGAAGAACCCGGCGGTCAATAGAAAGGGAGCATCGGCGGCGTCACGACGGGCCGATAGCCACTTCTTGGCCTGTGCGGTTACGTACTCGCAGTAGGAGTTCGACACGTCGAACTCGTCGAACCCGAGTCGGGACGGAAACGACGTCTCGTGCTGCATCCCGAAAAGGGCGGAGTGGTAACCGGATTCGGACAACAGCTGCGGCAGCGTGCGGACCCCGGCGCGGTACTCCCAACCGTGGTGGGCCAGGCCGACGAGCCCGTTGCTGTGCGGATAGCGGCCGGTGAACAGCGATCCCCGCGACGGCGAGCATAGCGGAGCAGTGGCGTGCGCCCGGGTGAACAGGATCGCCTCGGCGGCGAGTCGATCCAGCCGTGGGCTCGCCACGTCGGGATGGCCGTAGGCGCCGAGATAACGGCCGAGGTCATGCCAATGAACCAGCAGCACGTTGTCGCGTCGACTCACCTGGCACCGTGCTGGGAGAGGAGGGTCTGGACTGATTGCGGAAGTGGTCGGTCGGACTCGGACATGGGTTCGCCGTAATGACGCCGTACCGGGACGACCCCAGTCCAGCCCTGCGCGTCGCCCCCCGGTGGCCCGCTACGGGCCTTCGCAGTCCACATGCCATCAGCGATAGGAAGCTCGAGAAGCAGTGTTTGCGCGAGTTCCTTTTCGGAGTGTTGCGGGCATTCTCGAGAACGTCCATCGACGATGGCATCCGTGAACCTGTCCAGCACTTCTGGCCGCTCACTTCGCTGAATCACCGTGCACTTTCCGCGCACCACGGCGGAGCGATAGTTCGCAGAGTGGTCGAACTGCCGCTCGGCGATGACCAATCCATCCAGTATGAACGCGGTCACCGCGACGTTGGCGCCCCGCGAGATGGCACCGAGCGCCCCCGCGCCGGTTGATCCGTGCAGCAGGAGGCGGTTGCCGTCGCGGGCGACGAGCATCGGCACCGACCATGGCTCGTCGCCGACGACGGTTGACACCGTAGCGACGAGGCAGTGATCGAAGACCTCGTTTAGCAGCGCTCGACCACCGGCACGGTCTCTTTTTCGCGTCAACGCAGCTAACGGACTCTTCGGCATGGGCATTACCCACAGTAGCGCCCACTCGTCAACGATCTGCCAGGCTTAACGCATGGTGCCGCACAGGCGTTGGCTCATCGTCGCTTTGTCAGTGATGAGTTATGCACTGCTGTGGATCGCTTACGGGCTGCAGTGGTCGTGGCTGACAGACGTCGACAACTGGGCGTTAGACCCGCTGTACGAGTACGGATCCCGGCACCCGGGTTGGGTTCAGTTCTGGGACGTGATCTGCACGGTGTTCGGGCCGGGCGCCTTTCGGCTGCTCGGCGTGGTGGTAATCGTGATCGCGTTGGCTCTGCGCAATCTGCGCGCGGCCGTGTTTCTGTTCGCCGCCATGGCGATCAGTGGTGTGGCAACGCTGCTGGGCAAGTACTTGGCCGACCGGGCGCGTCCGGAGGGCGCGCTGGTCTATTTATCAGATACCTCCTTCCCGTCCGGACATGCCGTCGCCGTGATGGCGGCGGTGCTGGCGTTGTTGACGGTGTCCGCGGGACTGCTCGGCCCTCGGGCACGGCTGGTGACCGTGATCGCCGGTGCGCTGATCGTCGTGGCCGTCGGCGTGGGTCGGGTGGTGCTCAATGTGCACCATCCCTCCGACGTGCTGGCCGGTTGGGCCCTGGGCTACCTCTGGTTCGTGTTTTGTCTGGTACTGATCAGGCCTCGGCCGTTGAGGCGAATGACCCGCCCGGCCCTCAGCGCCGACGCGGCAATGGACGAAATACCGGAAGTGCGCGATAGCGCGAGCTGAAGCTGGCGTGTTGGTGCGTCGAACCCGCCTCGCCGTCGTGGGCAATCAACGTCGGGCCATCGAGGGCCGTGAAGCTGAACTCGGGCACCTGGTGTTCGTGGTAGAGCTTGCTGCGCTCGAGGCGGCCCAGGATCAACGACGTGAGGATCCGCACTTTCGTCAACCGGCGACCGGTCTCCAGGATCCGGACGTCGAGCAGCCCGTCGTCCATGCGGGTCCGCCGCGACGGCGCAAAACCGGACGGCAGGTAGGTGGAGTTACCCAGGAAGAACAGCGACGTCTTGATCGTCTTGTTGTCGTAGGCGATTCGTACCGGTTCGGTGTGCCGAAGGGTGTGCAGCAGCGAGTACGCGGTGGCAGCCGGCTTGGTGATCTTGTGCTCGAGCCGCTCCCGGGTCCGTACGAACTGCGGATACGCGCCGATGCTGGCGGTGTTGACGACGATGTTCTCGTCGTTGAAACAGATCAGGTCGACGCAGCTGATGCTGCCGCCCTTGATGGCCTTGATCGTCTTGGCGGCGGTGTCGCAGCCGATGTCCTTGGCGAAGTGGTTGAAGGTGCCGGCGGGGAAGACCGCCAAGGGCAGGCCCGCATCCACGGCCACGCCCGCCGCGCAGGACACCGAGCCGTCGCCACCGGCAACGGCGAGCACCTCGGCGCGCTCGGCTGCCGACCGCAGCTGCGTCTTCAGGTCGTCGTCCTCGGTGATCTCGACGACTTCGGCCCTCGGCAATTCACGACGAACCTCGTCGATGACGCGGGCGCCGGTGCCACTGCCCGACGCAGGATTCACCACCAGGACGACACCGGCCCCGTCGGGCCTCGGCGCGGTGTCCACTCGAAGCGGTTCGACCTTCGGCAGCCGGGTGGTTACCACGGGCGGAACCATCCGGGCGCCCAGCACGGCGACGCCCGCGCCGATGCCGAACCCGAGGAACACGTCACCGGGGTAGTGGGCGCCGGTGGCGACCCGGGACAGGCCGACCAGACCGGCCAGCAGGGCCAGGCCGAACCCCAGCGGGGCATTTTCCAAGCCGACGCCGACGGCGAAGGCCGCGGCGCTTGCGGAATGGCCCGACGGCAGCGAGTTCGACGTCGGTCGCCGACGTGCCTGCCGGGACAGTGGCACCTGCAGAGAGCTGGGCCGATCACGGCGCCGGAGCCGCTTGGCAACCTGATTGGTGACGAGGCTCGTGACGGCCAGGCTCAGCACCCCCCGCACCGCCCCGCGCTGGGCAGACGAGTTGCGCGTGGCCATCAGCACCGCCGCGATCGCAAACCAGAGCCTGGACCGGTCGGTCGCCCGGGTCAGCGGGGGCATCGTCTTGTCGAGCAGCTCGCTGGGTGAATCGGCAATCGCCGAGAACACCGCGCGGTCGAGGGCCCCTAGGCCCGCGGTGATCTGCCGCAGGTCCCGCCGTCGCCGCATCGCTCTGATGTCCACCCGACAAACGTAGCCCGGACCGGCCGCCGGGAAACCTGCCGGCTTAGGCGCGGTGCAATCGGTCGCGGACGGCTCTGATGCGGTCGCGCAACTCGTCTTCGGTGATGACGCCGCGGTCGAGCAGTTCGTGGGTGGTCACGACAACCGAGCGGGCGTGTACCGGGAAGTCGTGGTAGACGGTCTCGCCCAACGCGTCCTCGGCGTGGCGACGTTCCAGATTGTCGAGCGTGCCCCGCCACGACAGGCATTCGGCGGTGGCCTGCATGCGCGACTCCCACGGCTGCGGCGTGTGGTCGAGTTCGGGCAGGCTGCTTTCACGCCGGCTGGTCGGGTCGAGGGTGTCGAGCAGCACCCGGTACGGCTGCATTGCTACGACGCCGCCGACGGGGGCGTGGAGGCGGTCCAATTGGCTTGCGGCAGAGCCACACCGATCATCGTGTCGCGGGTGACGATCTCGGCGAGCTGCTCTTCGCTCCAGCCCTCCGTGCCTTCTGGTCGCATCGGCATCACCATGAAGCGCGACTTCTGATTGGAGTCGTGCACGCGGACTTCGACGTCGGGGCCGAAGTGCAGGCCGAACTCGGCGAGCACCTCGCGTGGCCAACGGACCAGGCGCCGACGGTAATGCGGTGTGCGGTACCAATCGGGCGACATACCCAACACCGGCCGCGGATAGCACGAACACAGAGTGCACACGATGATGTTGTGCACCGTCGGAGTGTTCTCCAGGACGTAGAAGTACGTGTAGTCGCTGGGCGTTCCGGTGCCGGTCGGGTTGAGCCAGTCGATGCCGACCTCCTTGCACGCCTCGGTGCCGTCGGCCAGCAGCCGCTCCTTGAAGTCGGGATCGACCCATGCCTTGGCCACCAGCTTGGAGCCGCCGGACGGGCCGATCGACTCGGCCCACTCGGAAAACCGGCGGTGGTCTTCGGCGGAGAACAAGCCCTTCTCGATCGCCAGCTCGCGGACCGCCAGCTCGAGGATCTCGAATTCGCTGACCTCGGTTGACGATTGAATCGGTGCGTGTGCGTCGTGGTCGTGAGTCTGGCTCACCGGTCATCCTCCTTGGCCCGCACGAGCCAGCGCTGTGCGATCTCGGTCTCCAGTGTGTCGACATCGAACCCGGTGTAGTTGGACCACAGGTCCTTTTGTTTGAACCGGACCACGTAGAACGGCTCTTCGCGGCCACCCTTCTCTGGTGTGTCGCGACCCCACGCCTCGTCCTCCGGGATCACCCAGTCCGGTCGGTGCTCGACGATCACGCCGGTCCTGCCGCGGGTGAAGGCCTGGGTGCGGGTGTGAAACATCGTGGTGGCGTTCTTGACGGTGACGCGGTCGCCGATCTCGAATTCGCGTTTCATGCTGTGGCCTTTTCCGCGGCTGCCTTCTGCAACCGCGATCGCACCTCGTCGATCTTGGCCGACAGTTCGTCAGGAGTGATCATTCCCTTGTTGATCAACGTCTTCGCCGCCACCGTCGCCCATCGTGCGTAGTAGGGGAGTCCGAAGTAAAGTGTTGCGCCCAAGTCATTTTCGGCGCGGCGCCGCTCCTCGGAGTTCCACGCTCCGCGCCACCCCAAGCATTCGCAGGTGACGTAGGTGTTCATCTCCCAGTCCTCTTCGGGCTTCTCCTTGTAGGGCTGAGGCAGGTCGGGCTGGCCGCCGACGTCGTGCAACACATGTCGCAGTGCGGCGAACAGTGCGTTGGAGATCTCGTAGGGCGAATCCAGTGGCTGCCGTAGCACGGGTGCCAGGTTGCCTACCCGGGACTCGACCGCGTCGAAATTTTCCGGTGCGCTCATGGGGCCTCCGACCGGGGTTCGTCATGTGATCTATGACACGCTGTGGCGGACACGACATTACTGACGGGCCGAGGTCTTTGGGAAGGGTTCGACAGTGCGCTTCCGACGCGACGCGCCGCAAACGACAAAAGCGGGACCTCGTGTGTCTGATCGGCGACGAAATCGTGTCGCAACTTTTACTTGACCTTTCGTTCAAGTGCGGCAGACCATGAACCGTGCGCCGACTCGCGGCAACGCTGATGTTGGCGGTCGTCGCGTTGGCCGCTGCGCCGGTGAGCCACGCCGTCAACACGCCATGGTTTGCGCAATCGGTCGGAAGCGCGACACAGGTGATCTCCGTCGTGGGTGTCGGGGGATCCAAAGCCAACATGGACGTTTGGCAGCGGACGGCGAGCGGCTGGCAGCCAATCGGCGTCGCCATCCCGGCGTTCGTCGGCTCGGCGGGGATGACGCCGCAAAGCCGCGACGAATACCCCGCCACGCCGATGGGCATCTTCACGCTGGACTTCGCGTTCGGCACCGCAGCCAATCCCGGTGGCGGGCTTCCCTACGTTCAGGTCGGACCGGACCACTGGTGGGACGGCGACATGAAGAGCCCCACCTACAACACGATGCAGGTGTGCAAGAAGGCGCAGTGCCCGTTCGACACGTCGGCGGGAGAGAACCTCCAGATCCCGCAGTACGTGCATTCCGTGGTGATGGGCGTCAACAAGGAGCGGGTTCCCGGCAGGGGAGGCGCGTTCTTCCTGCATGCCACCGACGGCAGCCCGACGGCCGGGTGCGTGGCCATCGATGACCCCACGTTGGTCAAGATCATTCAGTGGTTGCGACCGGGTGCGCTCATCGCGGTCGCGCAGTGACCGCTAAATGTGCAAGGCCTTACCGGGCGTCAGCTTGAAGTTCAGCGCTTCCAACGACATCGTCGCCTCGTAAGTGCGGTCGTAGCCGGTGACGCTGATCTTCCAACCGTCCGCGGTGCGGCGGTAGGTGTCGTGGTAGAAGGCGGCACCGATCAGCATGAAGTTGAACTCCGCGACGATCACGCGATCCTGCAGGTACCACCTGGCGGTGGCCTCGTCGCCGTCGACCGTGATCTCCGGGTGGGTGACACGGTGCTCGGTGATCACGCCCGGCCCGACTGACGAGCGCATGTAGTCGACGAGTTCGGTGCGGTTGGTGAAGTGCAACCGCTCGCCGTAGTCGCCGACGACGTCGTCGACAAGCGTGTCGGCGAACGTGTCCCAGTCCTTGGTGTCCAGTGCCCGCAGATAGCGGAACTTGAGTTGTTCGATGGCTTGCTTGTCGGCGGGGGAGTCGCTCACCACGCCATTGCAGCACACGCGGCTTGTCTCGCTTGTCCATGTAGCCCACAGTCTTAAGTGAGGGCATGACCGAGCAGTGGATCGCGGGGTGCGAGGTGCTGCGGGTCATGTTCCGCGACAACGGCCTGGTGCTCAACCTCGACGACTACAACGAGCTCGTGGTTTCCGTTCCGCTGCATCTCACCTTGCCGCCCGTGGGTGAGTTTCCCGTCGAGACGGTGCGCATCGACCCGGCTCACATCCGCGACGAAGAGCGGCCCCTTTTCGACATTTCGGGCACGCTGTGCACCCGTGCTGTCTGGGACGAGAACGGCGACCTGCACCTGTCGTTCTCCGACGGCCATGGGATCGATGTGCCGCATGACGAACATCGCACGGCGTGGGAGCTTTACGGCAAGTACCACGGTTATGCGGCGTGCCTACGGCACGGCAAGGTCCGCGTGGTGCGACTCGATCTGCCCGACGACGAGGATTAGGCGCCGCCGGGTGGGGCCGCCAGCTTGGCCGCTCCGAACGAGACGTCGAACCGGTCACACCAGATGCTCACGCTGTCCAAGCCCGACACGTTGGTGCCGGCCGGCACCGGATAGTTGGAGCTACCGCGGTTTCCTTTCAGCGGGCCGAGGTCGACGTGGCGACCTTCCTCGAAAACATGCCAGCCGTCTCGTCCTTCGATCACCGGCGCGTCCGTCAACAACACGTGAAGCTCCGGGCCGTCGCTGGTGTCCAGGTCTTCCACCCGCACCACCAACGAACCGTCGGCAAGACGCAACAGCTTCACCGTCCCGGTGGTCTTGTGCTCGTGGCTGATCAGCGACCCCTGCGACTGCACCGAGGTCTCCGGTGCCGTTGCCGTGGGCAGCGCCTCGTCGACGGTGGTGTTGGTGAATAACTTCCACGGCTGGAACCAGTAGGCGCCCACGGCGGCGGCGACCACCAGGACGGCTACGGCGACGAGAACAACCGGGTGACGAAGGAAGCTGCGGCGACGCGGCGCGGGCGGAGTGTTCGACATGAACTGATTGTGTGCGGCCAATGCGTTTGCGTTGCGTGTTTCGACAACGACGGCACCCGTGAATCCGTCATTGATGGCCCGCGGGCAGTTCCCTGCCCGGATGACGTCGAAGCCGCGCAGGGCGAAACCCTGGAATGCATGAAAGGCCAGATTCCGACGCTGAGCCGATGGGCCGACGTGGACCGCGGTATGGCGCCCCCGGCCATCGGCGCGCAAACTGGGCATAAGCGCACGCCATCAGGGAGGCCAGCATGAGCAACAACGGGCCATTTGGGTTCGATCCCGAGGAAATCGATCGTGTGATTCGCGAGACCGGCGAGGGATTGCGGGACGCGTTCGAGCGGGCCGGCAGGTTCCTCACCACCTCCGGTGAGCGGGCCGGGTGGAGTGCGCTGTTCGACGAGTTCGGGCGATCCACGCGGCAGCGGCCGGAGCCCGAGACCACCGGCGAGACCGGCGACGGCGTGTGGGTCATCTACACCATGGACGACCACGGCGGCGCGCGCATCGAGCAGGCGTATCCGACCGAACTGGATGCGCTGCGCGCCAACAAGAACAACACCGACCCGACCCGTAAGGTGCGGTTCCTGCCATACGGCATCGCGGTGAGTGTGCTGGACGCGCCGGAGGAATCGGCCTGACGAAAGTGACGAGATCGTGAATCGCAGACACATATTCGCGGTCGTCGCTTCGGTTTTCCTTGCGGCGAGCGTCCTTTCGGGTTCCGCGGCAGCGACGCCCCCGGCAGGGGAAGTCGTCCGCACCGATCTCGCCAAGGGCACGACCAATGCCCCGATCTCGATCGTCACCCACGGCGAACAGACCGAGGTCTTGATTCAGAGCCTGCTACTCAAGCCGGGCGCACTCAGCGGCTGGCACTCGCACCCCGGTCCTGAGTACTCGGTAGTGACCAAGGGAGCGGTACATCTGCAGACCGCGGCCAGTTGCCCGGCGGCCGTGCTCGGCGCAGGCCAGGCGATCTTCATACCCGCCGGCCTCCCGCACGCCGTGGCGAACGTCGGAATCGACGACGCCGAAGTGGTCGTCACCTACACCGTCCCTGCCGATCAGGAGGTTCGCGCCGACGCGCCTGCCGCGTGTCAGTGAATGGGAGCGCTTTAGGGCACGTACGGCTTGGGCTCGTGGAACCGGCCGATGATCGGGATGCGTTCGATGATCCGGTCACGAAGCCGAGGCTGCGGCTGCGGCGCAGGTGGCACGTACGCCGGACTGCCCGGTGGGACATACACGGGCGCCGGAGCCGGCGGCACGTACACGGGCGCAGGCGGCGGTGCCACCGGCACGGGTGGCACGTAAACCGGCACGGGTGGCACGTAAACCGGCGCGGGCGGCACATAAACCGGCGGTGGCTCGATCGGTGAGACGACTTCGGGGGCCGGAGCCGCTGCTGCGGTGATCGTCTGGGCGACCGGTGGCGGGGCATCCGGCGGTGGTGCCGGCGCCGCGGGGGGCGGCGGTTGCGGGGCCGCCTGCGCGACCTGTGGTGCCTTGGCTGCCAGCGGTGGCTCGCCGGACTCATTTGAGAGCTGTCGTTGATCGGCCGTGACCGAATCCGGTTCCGACGTGAAACGAAGACCGAGCGCGAAGGAAAGTGACACCACGAACGTCAGCACCGCGGCGACCAGAATGGAAGTCAACGCCCCGACCCTCGGCGTCAGCGGTACGCGGCTCGGCGTGACCGCGAGGACGTCGTTAACCGACAGCGCGCTGCCATTCATGGCGCGCGCCGACGCCAGCGCCGCGCCGCGTGCCAGGGCCAGGCCGGCTTCGCCAGCAGAAAGAACAGGTGACGCCACGGCGCCGGAGAGCGACGACACGATCTGATCGAGATCGTCGGCCGAGCCGAGCACGAATACGGACTCAGGCGTCCAGTTGTCGAGATCCAGCACCGCGACAAGGCTGCGAGCCAGCTCGTATGCATCACCGCCGTCAAGGGCTCGCCAGATATGCTCGACGCGCACTCCTTGGGCGTCGGCGATCGCGACGAACGCCTCGTCGGGCTCGACTATGCACACGGCAACGTCGTCGTAGGTGCCAAGACCTCGGATGCCGGACGCCAGCGCATCGGCCGCGTCGGACTGCGCAACGGTCACCACATTCTCGAAACCGCTCGCCGCTAGTGCCTCCAGCACAATCGACGCCTCAGCCGCCGCGTCATCGGTCCAGGTCACCCCGATGGAGCGGAGGCGGTTGTCTCGCGAAGCGGTGATCGCCTCCTCGCCGAGCACCGCATCGACTACATCGCGCGGGTCAGCCGCCGCGAGCGTGCGCACCGTCGCGATGGCACGCGCGTCGTAGCCGATGGTGGCGCCCTCGCCAGCTGCTCCCTCGACGAGCACAAGGCGGACGGCCGCCGACGTCATCGAGAGACCGAGCACAAGATCCACTGTCATGCCCCCGATCTTTCTATCGAGTCGGCTCTGAGGTTACCGATGCGCTCGAACGTCCGCCTACCCGATGGGGTATTTCTCTCGGTCGGCAGCAGCGGGAGGGACGTCATGTTGCGAGACGCACTGATAGCGAGCACACCAGGAGTCGCGATCAATTTGCGGCGATGGAGGCCGTTCATTTGCAGCGATCGTGGGACCACGCCGTCGAAGATGTCAGTTAGCCCCGCCCCGTACGGTAAGCTGTCTGCGCACATCATTGGGCAACAACAGGATAGGTATTAGCGATATGTCTGTGCTGGCGCCGTTCTATGAAGATTCCCAGGCGATCTACGATCTGTCGGACGAGTTCTTTTCGCTATTCCTGGGACCCACCATGGGCTACACCTGCGCGTATTACGAACGCGAAGACATGACCCTTGAGCAGGCTCAGGTCGCAAAATTCGATCTCGCATTAGGAAAGCTCGACCTGAAGCCGGGGATGACGCTCCTCGATATCGGGTGCGGTTGGGGTGGCGCGCTCGAGTTGGCGCTGACGAAATACGACGTCGATGTCATCGGCATCACGCTCAGCCGCAATCAGTATGAATACACACAGGCCAGGCTCGCCAAGGTGGAGTCGTCGCGACGAGTCGAGGTCCGCCTGCAGGGCTGGGAGGAATTCGAGGACAACGTTGATCGAATTGTGAGCATAGGCGCATTCGAGGCGTTCAAAAAGGTGCGATACCCGGCTTTTTTCGACCGCGCGTACGAAATTCTGCCGACTGACGGGCGCATGTTATTGCATACGATTCTCACGTATCACCAGAGTGTTCTTCACGCGAAGGGCATTCCGGTGACGATGAGCGATCTGCGGTTCATGAGGTTCATCGGCCAAGAGATCTTTCCGGGTGGTGAAGTGCCGGCCGAAGGGAATGTCGTCGAGTGCGCGGAGGCGGCGGGATTCTCCGTCGAACGAATTCAGTTGCTGCAGCCGCACTACGTCCGGACGCTGGAGACCTGGGGAAGCAAACTGGAGGCGCAGCGGCAGCGGGCGATCGAGGTCACATCGCGGCAGATCTACGACCGCTATATGCGGTACTTGACCGGTTGTGCCGACTTCTTCCGCCGCGGCATCACCAATGTCGGCCAGTTCACACTGCAGAAGTAGTGGCCCCGAAAGTGAGCTAAGCTCGGCTTTCGACACAGTGCCCTGAGCGGCACTCGGCGGGCGTTCGCGCCACTGGTGCCTGTTAAGGTGTGCCGAGCAACCTGGATCAGAGCAGCAACGTCGCGGCGCTGATCCACTGACATTGGAGGACGGATGTCCACTACTCCGTCGAAGGGACCGCGTTCGAACGTCGAGGACGTTCAGGCTCACTACGACATCTCTGACGAATTCTTCGGGCTGTTCCAGGATCCGTCGCGCACCTACAGTGCGGCATATTTTGAGCGCGACGACATGACCCTCGAGGAAGCGCAGCTCGCCAAGATCGACCTGAGTCTGGGCAAGCTGGGGCTGAAGCCGGGCATGACGCTGCTCGACGTCGGCTGCGGATGGGGCTCGATGATGCGCCGGGCGATCGAGGAATACGACGTCAACGTGGTCGGCCTCACGCTCAGCGAGAACCAGTACGCCCACTGCCAACGAATGCTCGATGAGGTCGATTCAAACCGTTCGCATCAGGTGCTGCTGCGCGATTGGGCAGAGTTCAGCGAGCCGGTCGATCGGATCGTGACCATCGAAGCGTTGGAGCACTTCGGGTTCGAACGTTACGACGACTTCTTTAAGTGGGCATACGACAAGCTGCCCGACGACGGCGTGATGCTGCTGCACTCTGTCTGCGCCTTCACGATTCCTCAGTTGGCCGAGCGCGGCGTACCGGTGTCGTTCGAGTCGGCCCGGTTCATCAAGTTCATCTTGACCGAGATCTTCCCCGGCGGCCGGTTGCCGTCGATCGAAAAGGTCGAGGAGCACTCGACGAAGGCCGGTTTCAAGGTGACACACGTTCAGTCGCTGCAGTCGAGCTTCGCCAGGACGTTCGAGATCTGGGCCGAGGCCCTCGAGGCGCGCCGGGACGAGGCGATCGCGATCCAGTCCGAAGAGGTATACGACCGCTACATGCGCTACCTCACCGGCTGCGCGAAGGCCTTCCGCACCGGCTTCATCGATGTGAATCAGTTCACATTGGAGAAGTAGCCGCAGCTGTTCATGCTGGGGTTTCTCGGCTTGAAACGTGGTGTCCTGGGCGAGATGGGTCCCCTTCGTCATCTGGATACTCTGTCCCTGAATGAGATTTCGCCTGCGCGGCAACAGCACTGGCGTACCGACGACTCGGGGGACGATAGGCGAGCCACCGAAGTATCGGCGGGCGTAGTATCTCGGGACAGTGTTGAAGCAGCCGACACGTTAGATCGATTACCGATACCCAGTGCCAACAGGACGGACAGTGACAGAAAGATCTCCTGAAACGCAGACCGGGGTGCCTCGCCCGCCAGCCGCTCAGTCCAAATGGTTATCCTCATCCGCAGCGAAAACTCGCGGGTCGAATACTGAGGAAGTCCGGTCGCACTACGACCTGTCGAACGACTTCTTCCGGCTCTGGCAAGACCCGACCCAGACCTACAGCTGCGCATACTTCGAGCGCGACGACATGACGCTGCAGGAGGCGCAGGTCGCCAAGATCGACCTCTCACTCGGCAAGCTGGGCCTGCAGCCGGGGATGACGCTGCTCGACATTGGCTGCGGCTGGGGCGCCACGATGATGCGTGCGGTCGAGAAATACGACGTCAACGTCATTGGGCTGACGCTGTCCCACAACCAGAAGACGCACATCGAGGGGCTGTTCGCGGAGTCGGACAGCCCGCGCAGCAAAGAAGTGCGGCTACAGCCGTGGGAGGAGTACAACGAGCCGGTGGACCGTGTCGTGTCGATCGGCGCCTTCGAGCACTTCGGCTTCGGCAAGTACGACGACTACTTCAAGAAGACCTACAACTTGATGCCCGACGACGGCGTGATGCTGCTGCACACCATCGTCATACCGAGCGACGAAGAGATCCAGCAACGTCAGTTGCCGCTGACGATGTCCCGGGTGCGTTTCATCAAGTTCATCCTCGATGAGATCTATCCCGGCGGTCGTCTGCCACTGGCCGCACAGGTCGAGGAGTACGCCGCCAAGGCCGGCTTCGACGTGACCCGAGTCCAGCCACTGCGACCGCACTACACCCGCACACTGGACACCTGGGCGGCAAATCTCGAGTCCAAGAAGGACGAGGCCATCGCAATCACCTCCGAAGAGGTCTACGAGCGGTTCATGAAGTACCTGACCGGCTGCGCCGACCTGTTCCGCTGGGGCTACACCGATGTTTGCCAGTTCACTTGTGAGAAGGCCTAACTAGCCAGCTGACGAACTATGCGCTATAAACCGGGGGCAGAATCGAGAACGTAGCGGTCGCATGCCGAACCGCCGAAGGAGGTCAATTGCAGATGGCTGACAGCAGGTCGGACTCGACGAAGATGCGGCCACACTTCGAGGAGATTCAAGCCCATTACGACATCTCGGATGATTTCTTCGGGCTGTTTCAGGATCCATCGCGGACCTACAGTTGTGCGTTCTTCCAGCGCGAGGACATGACGCTGGAAGAAGCGCAGATGGTCAAGCTCGACCTTGCGCTCGACAAGCTGGGTTTGCAGCCCGGCATGACGCTGCTTGACGTCGGGTGCGGCTGGGGTTCCGCGATGAAGCGCGCGATCGAGAAGCACGACGTCAACGTCATCGGCCTGACCTTGAGCAAGAACCAGTGCGTGTTCTCCCAGCGGGAGCTGGACCAGATCGATACCAACCGCTCCCACCAGGTGTTTCTGCGCGGCTGGGAGGAGTTCGACGAGCCCGTCGACCGCATCGTCAGCATCGAGGCGTTCGAGGCCTTCCCAAAAGAGCGTTATGCGGCATTCTTCGAGACGGCCCACCGTATTCTGCCCAGCGATGGCCGGATGGTCTTGCAGACGATAATGGGTCACCCGTTGAAACGCTGGCCCGAGATGGGCATCCCGATCACGATGACTGACCTGAAGTTCATGCGGTTCGTTGCCCGGGAGATATTCCCGGGCGGGAGTGTCCCCGGCAAGGACGACGTCATCGAATTTTCCAGTAATGCGGGCTTTTCACTGCATGACCTTCAATTCTTGAATGAGCATTACGTCCGGACACTCGATACCTGGGCGGTGAACTTGGAAGCCCGTCGCGACGACGCGATCGCCGCTACGTCCAATGAGGTCTACGAGCGCTACATGCATTACCTGACGGGATGTTCTGACTTCTTCCGGCGCGGCATCTCCGAGGTGGGTCAGTTCACCCTCGTGAAGGGATAGCCGCGGGTCTTTAACGAACGGTTTATCCAGCAAGCGAATACCGCTTCTGCAGTCAACTGCTGCCACGTGCCTCGGCATCGGGCCCAAGGGCAGTGGTTGACGCAACGGCGGTAACGACGACGTCGGCGAATCCGTCGCCGGTGGTCAGCACGGCCACGCTGTGCCCTCGTTCCCTCTGCTCTCAGGCAATTATGTTGTGGCGCCCGCAATTACATTAAATGTGGCTCACTGGCACCGACTCGCTTTCTCGCCACGTCTAGGGCTGGAACTGGAGAATCCGGTCGTCGCCGTCGCGGGGACTGCCCCGGCCGTCACGGTTGCTCGTGGTGAACCACAGCGTGCCGTCCGGTGCCGCAACAACTGTCCGCAGCCGCCCGTACTGTCCGACAAACAGCGGCACTGGACCGCCCAGTGAGCCGTCGCCGCCGACCGGTATCTGATACAGCCTCTGACCGCGCAGGCACGCGACCCACAGCGAGCCACCGAAGTAGGCCAGCCCCGAGGGCGACGCCTCACCGGTCCCCCACTGGATCACCGGGTCGATCAGTCCTGGGGTGTCTGCGCGACCCTCGGCCATCGGCCACCCATAGTTGCCGCCCGGCTGAATCAGGTTGAGCTCGTCCAACCGATTCGCGCCGTACTCGGTGGCCCACAGTCGGCCGGCCGAGTCCCACGCCAACCCCTGGATGTTGCGGTGGCCGAACGACCAGACCGGCGACGCGGGATCGGGGTTATCCGACGGAACCGATCCGTCGGCATTGATGCGAAGAATCTTGCCGCCCAACGACGACGGGTCCTGCGCCAGCGCAGGATTGCCGCTCTCCCCCGTCGCCACGTAGAGCTTGCCGTCCGGGCCGAACGCGATGCGCCCGCCGTCGTGGATGGAACCCGCGGGAATTCCGGTGAGTATCGGCGATTGCTCGGTTACCGCGCCCCCGTCGAAGCGCATCGTGACCACACGGTTGTCCTGCGCGGTCGTGATGTATGCGAAGACCGTTTGATTCGACGTGGCCAGACCCAGCAGCCCGCCTTCCCCGCGCGGTGCGACGCCAGCCACCTCACCGACTTGATTCACCACGCCAGGCGCCGACATGTGCTTGATTGCGCCGCTGTTGCGTTCGGCGATCAGCGCGCTGCCGTCGGCAAGAAACGCGATCCCCCATGGCACGTCGAGGTTGGTGGCGATGTCGTCCGGTGGGGTGACGTTCGGCTGACCGCGAGATTCGACGTCGTTCGCACATGCGACGACCAACATCAAGGCCGAGGCGAGCGCGACTGCGGCTCGCTTCACGCCCGTGCGCACTCGTGGGGTGGCCACACAGCCGAGTACCCATAATTGCCGGACGAATCACCTCCAGCCCCTGGTAGCGCTGTCGCGTCTGTGGCGTCGGACTTGGCGGTCCATCGCCTCCGCCATCCTCACCGGGGCCGCGGACGGCGTACCCGACGACGCGCGCACCTGGAATCGGGCCTTCGGGATGCCGGCCGCCAGAGCCTCCGACGCTTCGAAGGCAACAAACGATCGCCTGGCCGGGCGATGACTAGTGTCGGTACACGTACCTCGTCGAGGATGCTACGCACGTCTATCTCCATCAGCGCCTGCCACCAAAGCCGCGCCAGCATCGGGCTCGTGATGGAGCGCTGGAGTTTACCGAAGAGCTGCCGCACGCCAGGAAGATCGGCGGCTTCGCTGTGGTAGAGCTCGGCCAGTGCGCCCTCACCCCAATGCTTTTCGATATCGTCTAGTTGCGCATCGATCTGGGCGGGCGTGAAGCCCCAGGGGAAGTCCGGCAGGTGCTGGGAGAATCGTGCGGCAGTCCCGTACAGCGAGAGTTTTCCGACCCGGTTCGGGTATCTCGCAGCGAACAGGACGCTGATCGATCCCCCTTCACCGGTACCGAGGAGGTTGACGCGGTCGACCTCGATGGCATCCGCGCGGAGATCATCGACCCGGTCGTCCACCGAGGGAGCGTGCGCCACCGGGTCGGAGAGACCGCCTCCTCTTCTGTCCATACGACGACACGCGCGACTCGCGAAACCTGCTCAACAAGAGCCGCGTACGGACTCGCCGGGTCGTCGTAGGAATCGACATTGCCGACCACCCAGCCGGGCACCCAGATTACGGTCGGCCCGGAATCACCGAACACCCGATAAGCGAGGTGCACGTCGCCATTCGCGCGTACCGTACCCGGCTGTCACTCACGTCAACATCGTGGCATCGCCGAGGTCCGAAGGTCCTCAGATTTCGCTCATGCGCTCGCACACGGCCACAGCGTCGGCAAGTCGGGGTACGGGAGGGGTTACGGGCTTGGGAGCCGAACCGCGTTCGACCAGCTTCCGCTGGTAGTTATTGAGCCGATGACGGGAATCGAACCCGCGTATTCAGCTTGGGAAGTCGGTTCGCTGCGTCCACGCGGGTCCACGTGGAGTCCGCCGCTGCGTGTGATCGAAAGGCCGATGACCAGCGTCGCTCGGATTGTGGTGCACGGTGGCGGATTGAACATATCGGATTGCCAGGAGTTGGCCGCGAGTTGTGACAACGCCGTGACAGCGGCGGCTACCCGGCCGTGCAGGTCGTGCGTGTGGCTCGCCCGGCGATTGGTGACGGGTGCCGGGGGGAGTTCGGTCCGCCGGCGAGCGCCGGCGCCGGCGTGAGCGGCGCCGTACCGGCTTTAGCGCGGTGCGGTTACCAAAGCGCCTGTTCATGCCAGCGGCCGACGCCGCGCCCGCCACCAACTGCGCGGTCACGAACGCCGATGGCGGTCCGCACATTGACGCGAAGGAGGAGTTTGAGGCAATTGTCAACCCCCAAGCGCCACAAGCTCTTTCGAATGAGAATAACCGGGTTTCAACGTGAAGTAATTAGAGCTTCTTCAACCCCTGCACGATCTTGTTGAACGCTGGGTTATCACAGATGTAGCGCCGACTACGCTCCCTTTTGATATCAAGTCCAGCACTATCGGCGAGGGACAAACCCTCGTCACGTTGTCCAGTGTTGAGGATGATGGCCTTGTTGATCTGCTCGACCACGTCGGGTCGGTCAGCCGGTGCCCGCCACACACCCAGGCTCGACCGCGGAACCTGTGACCGCAGCCCTCGCCCAATCGCGTAGCGCTCCGAGCGCGGTGTCGTCGCGGCGCCCGCAGCGACGAATAGCCTTCCGCATCCACCCGGGGCAGCACCACATGCCCCGCCCTGCGCACTACGTCGTCGGCCACACACCCTCCTACACCCACGTGCTCAGCGGGTGGCCGCGGTGTTCAGGCGGGAGTGGCGGTAGCCGTAGAGCCCGTAGATCGTCAGCCCGATCACCAGCCACACCGCGAAACGCAGCCAGGTGGTCGTGGTCAGGAAGGTGGTGAGCCAGATCGAGGACGCGACGCCGATGAGAGGGATGATCGGCATGCCGGGAGTCTTGAAGCCGCGTTCGATCTCGGGAGACCGGTAGCGCAACACGATGACCGCGGTGCACACGACGGCGAAGGCGAGCAGGATCCCGATGTTGGTGAGCTCGGCGGCCTCGGCGATCGGTAAGAAGCCGGCGATCAGGCCTGAGCCGATGCCCACGATCCAGGTGACGCGGACGGGTACGCGGTGCTTGGCGTCGACGGCCGCGAACCAGTGGGGCAGCAGCCCGTCACGGGACATCGAGAACCACACCCGGGTCACGGCGAACATGAACGTCCACATGACCGTGGCGATCCCGAGAATGGCACCGATCGAGATCACGGTCGCGATCCACGGCAGCCCAACGTCCTCGAATGCCTGCGCGAAGGCGGATTCCGGGTCCACCTCGGTGTATTTGATCATCCCGGTTAGCACCAGACAGGCCAGGACGTAGAGCGTCATCGAGATCGCCAACGAGATCAGGATGGCTTTCGGCAGCACCCGTCGGGCCTCCGCCGACTCCTCGGCCGCCGTGCTCATCGCGTCGTAGCCGAAGACGGCGAAGAACACAACGGCCGCGCCGGCGAACACCCCGCCCCAGCCGAACGGCAGGAACGGCGTGTAGTTGTCGGTGTTCACGTAGAACACGCCGAGCCCGATGATGAGGATGACGAGACCGACCTTGAGCCAGACCAGCACGCTCTCCACGCGGGCGGCGTTGCGTACGCCGCGGGTGAGGATGAAGGCGATCAGCAGGCACAGCAGGAGTGCGAACAGGTCGACCACGCGGCCCGGCTGCTCCGGATCGCTGCCCGGCGCCCCGAGCATCCACTCGGGCAAGTTCAACCCGAGCTGTTCGACGAGGAAGCCGAAGTAGCCGGAGATGCCGATGCCGACCACGGCGACAATGGCGGTGTACTCCAACAGCAGGTCCCAGCCGATGAACCAGCCGACGCCCTCGCCCAGGACGACGTAGCCGTAGGTGTATGCCGACCCGGCCTTCGGGATCATGCCAGCGAACTCTGCGTACGACAACGCTGCGCAGGCGCTGGCGACGCCGGCCACCAGGAACGACAAGACCACTCCGGGCCCGGCCTTCCCGCTCGCCACCGCTCCGGCGAGGGAGAAGATGCCGGCGCCGATGATGCCGCCGATGCCGATCGCCGTGAGCTGCCACAGCCCGAGCACGCGCTGCAGTCCGCCACCCTCCTGCAGATCTTCCGGCTCGATCTCATCGACCGGTTTGCGGCGGAAGATGCCTGTCGGAGAAGAGCTGAGAATGCTCATATCGCGCGGCCTTTCGACTACGAACGCGGGTGACGTTCAATCGATGTGACCCGCATCACATTAGCCCGTTGTGCGCGCCTACTGCCTGTTTTCCCGCGCGGCCGCGGCGAAGGCCTCCATCGACGGAAATTCCAGCCCGTAGCTGACGTCCCCGGCCGGCTCGGGTGTGGCACCCCAGCCGGGGCGGCCGTGGCGGCGGTTGATCCACACCGAAGCGAGGCCGTACCGCTTGGCCGGCACGTGGTCGTGGAACAGGCTTTGCGCCACGTGCAGAAGGCGCTCACGCGGCACGTCGAGTTCGGTCAGCGCGGCGTCGAGGGCTTCGAAATGGTTCGGGGCGGGCTTGTAGGCCCCGACGTCCTCGGCCGTGATGATCTTGTCGAACCTGACATCGAGGCGTGCATTACTGGCGGCGAAGCCTTCGCGGTGCACATTGGACACGATGACCAGCTTGTAGTTCTGCGCCAGCGACTCCAAGGCGGCGTGGGAATCGGGGAACGCCGGCCAGTCCGGCACCGAAGCGCCGAGCCGCTCGGCCCATTCGTCGGACACTTGCCTGCCGAGGCTCGCGCCGGTCCGGCGAAACGACTCGGCAAGGATCGCGGGATATAGCGCGGTGGTGTTCTCCCGTTCCGCGTACGCCTCGTTGTCCGCGTACGCCGTCAGCAGTTCCTCGTCGGTGAGATGGAGCCCGGCCTCTTGTGCCCACGGGGCGAGAACCGAGGCGATTCCGGTCTCCCAGTCGATGAGCGTTCCGTAGCAGTCGAAGCTCAACGCGTCGTAGTCGGCGAGGTTCACGCTATTGCTCCTCCATAAGCTGGTGCAGCGGAGCGGACGGCTCCGATACTGGCTGCCGTGACCAACACTATGGCCAGGTAGTCCCACCAGGTGAGCTGCTGATCCACTCCACCCAGCCGGCCAGCGTCGCTACGACGGGCGACAGGCACGTCAGCACCGCGAATGTTCCCGGCGGCAGCGTGCGTAGTCAGACGAGTTCCAGCGAGTACGGGATCACGAACTAATCAGTCCCACAACCACTCCCATGGCCAATGCCCGCCCAACTCACTGCGGCGCCCACTGCGAACGCGAAACCGACCGGGTCGCTGCCGCCCGAGTGATCGGACCCAGGCCGAGCATGGCCACACCCGCGAATGCGACCACCGCCCACAGCCACGCCACCGTATTTCTTCCAAGTACCACCGATAGAACCAGCGGGCCACACGCTTCGATCGTCGCCGTGATGCCGAGCGGGTTGCGCGTCAAGGCTTGGTAGAAGCAGAGATTCATCACGGTCAGTGCGCACGCCAGCGCGGCCACCGCTCGCGGGGTCACCGTGGCCGTTCTTGCAGAAGATCCGATCGATGACCCGAACCTTTCTGGCGCACCGGCCAAGGCACTATCTGGCCTTTTGGTCATCCGGTTGCGCCGGCCAATCGATCAACGGCCTGTTGGCCCTGATGGCCCGGAAGGGACCCCCGAACGCCTGCGACAAGCCGCGAGAAGCGTTCATGGACGTGACGAATCCTGAGCCGGTCGCCGTCGGCTACATCGACATCATCGTCCGCTACCGGCACCTGGGCAGGTGGGTCATGCGCGCTGCAGTTCGTCGAGGAGCTCGCGCGGGCTGATCCCGGGCCGGCTGGGCCGGTTCTGCGCACCCCGGTCTTTCACCCGTCTGAACAGCTCCACCCCGGCCTCCCGATCGCGCCATGGGCGCGAAAAAGGTCACGCCGTTTTATGCGCTGGGTTTCGATTCCTGGCGGCTCCACCAATCCGGGTTCGATCACTCCGGCAACAGAAAGGCCGCAACGAACGCGGAAACCCCTGATGTTCGGTAACCATCCCGTTGGAAGACATACGCGCAAAGGGTTAATCTGGCGCGCCGAGGCTGAGACCGTGCTGTCTTGCACGGCAAGACTCGTCGGCGTTGCAGGCCGCTACCAGGGGATCGTCGGATGGTCGGAAAACCAGGGGTGGGTCGATTCCAGTTGGGATGCGATGCGGATGAGGACGTCTTCCCGGCCGTAGGCGGCGGCGAGCTGGATGCCGATGGGGAGACCCTCGGCGTTGCGGTGCAGGGGGAGGCTGATCGCTGGCTGCCCGCTCATGTTGAACGGCGGCGTGAACGGGGCGAACCGCCCGGCCCGGCGCATCGGTGCCGTTGGGTGTTCGGGGCTGGTCGCGAACTCCGTCAGTGGCGGCGGCGGCTCGGCCACCGTGGGCGTCAGTAGCAGGTCCCACCCGTCGGCCCACCACTGCTGCAGCGCCCGCCGGAAGGCCCACCCCGCCGCCTGCGCGGCGGCGTAGTCCACGGCAGTCAGCCGCTGCGCCCGCTCGACGAGCACCCAGTTCACCGGCTCCATGTCGTCCGCGATCACCTCGCGCCCGAGCGTCTGGCTGAACTCGCGCGCCGCCATCGCCAAATCCGTGGCCCACAGAACCATGAACTTCTCGGGCAACGTGGTATCGGCGAGGCACGTCGGCCACGCCGGCTCGACCGTGTGCCCGAGCCCCTCCAGCATCGACGCCGCGGCGTGCACCGCCGTCACGCAGTCCTCGTGCACCAAGTCGCCGCGCGGATGAACATCGAGCAGCCCGACCCGCAGCCGACCCGGGTCGGCGCCGACCTCCTCGACGTACCTTCGCTCCGGCGCCGGCGCGATCACGGTGTCGCCGATACCGGGACCGCGCACCGCATCGAGCAGCCCCGCCGTGTCGCGCACCGTCTGGGAGATGCACAGTTCGACCCCCAGCCCCACCTCGGCGCGCGCCGGCCCGGCCGTGATCCGCCCCTGGCTCGGCTTGAGTCCCACCAGCCCGCAGCACGACGCCGGGATGCGGATGCTCCCGCCCCCGTCCGAGGCGTTCGCGAACGGGACCATCCCGATGGCCACGGCGGCGGCGGCGCCGCCACTCGACCCACCCGGCGTGCGCTCCAGCGCCCACGGGTTGCGCGTCGCCCCCCAGGCCACCGGCTGTGTGGTCGGCAGGCTGCCCATCTCCGGGGTGTTCGTCCGCCCCGCGATGATTAGCCCGGCCGCCTTGAACCGGGCGACCAGCGTCGTGTCGGCGGCGTCGATCTTGCCCGCCTCTTTCAGAGCCATGTTGCCGTTCGATAGGGTCTGGCCGGCGAAGCTCGTGTACAGATCCTTGAGCAAAAATGGGACCCCCCGGAACGGGCCGTCGGGCAGGTCCGGATCGGCGGCCACGGATCGGGCGTGGTCGAACCACTCGATGACCACTGCGTTTAGCGACGGGTTTGACTGCTCGATCCGCTCGATCGCCGCCTCCAGCAGCTCGCTCGGTGTGACCTCGCCCTGGGCCACCATCGTCGCCTGGCCTGTGGCATCCATCCACCGTGTCTCGTCGGCAAGACCACCCATGGCTCCAGGTTGTACCACGACCGATACGGTCGGCCTTGACCTTCTGTTGGCACTGCACGCGTGGTGGCCGGCAACGAGCGCGGTGGCCACCGCGTGGCCACAATCTGGCCACCAAGCTGCTTAGCTATTCGTGCTGGTAGCGGATCTCGTCATCGTCGTAGATCTTGCCGGTCCAGGAGTAGCGGTGACGCGCCATCGGCTCACCTCTTTCTGTGCGTTGACCACAGGGGCACGCAGGAGGGCGTGCACGTGATCGACCTTGCGCATGGAGATCCGGCGGATCACCCCGGGATGTGCCGGGTGGGTATGTTCGGCCACCGTGATCTTGCCGTTGAGCACACGCAGGAGCACCCACTCCAGCTCGTCGTCACCCCGGCTGAAGAGCAGGTTGAACCAATCGCCGGGACGTTCGTGGACCTGCCAGCCCCTTTTGCGGGCCAGCTCGACCAATTCGGTGCGCAGAGTACTCAATCTCAGTTCTCCCCATCCACGCCGCACGCCTAGCACCGGGCGACCGAAGCTGTGCTTGGGCCGCAGCAGGCTGAGCACGTTACCCAACTCCGGGGAGTGCGCCTGCAACGGTAGGAAATAAACGGCAATTGTGTCAGATTGGTCGGAAGCATTGTGCCACAGACGTGACTGACGGCAAAACCGACGCGCGGGTCTCCGTCGGTTGCCTTCCGGTTGCCTTCCACGATGTCCCGGCCCGGTTTGTCGGACGTGGCCACCGCGGTGCTGGCACACTGAACTGCACCTCACCAGCGGATCCGGGAGCGGCGATGACGACGGTGTACGTGGTAACGGCGGGCAGCGGCGACACCTACCGCATCGAACGGGTCTACCTTGACCGCGAGCAGGCCTACGGCTTCGCCCGGGACTACAACGGTATCGCCCCCGCCGAACCGGTCCAGGTGGAGGAATGGCAGACCGGTGCCCCGCCGGCCGCCTACGACGGCCCCTACTGGCGCGCGGAGTGGTGGGCGCGGGTGCCCGCGAGCAAGCGTCGCGGGGCGCTGCGGCACACCGACGAGGGCGAACGGTTCGACGACTTCGCCATCCGCCAGGAGTGGTGGACCGGCGACGCGCTGCCGGACGCCAAGGTGGTGCGCCGGGAACTGGCCGGGGTGCCCAGGGTGGAGGTGGTGGGGCGGTCCAAGGAGAAGGTGGAGGAGACCTTCTGGGAGACGATCACCCAGATCAGGGCCGATTTGGCGGGCATCCAGAAGAAATAGCTTCCGCTATGTTCGTGCGGCGGATGGAAGAAATCGGGCATTGCGACTGGACATTTCCGCCCTCGTACGCGATGATCCCTGCATGGATCGACGCGCCCTGGAACGGCTTGGCCACTACATCGTGAGCCGGCGCGTCGCGCTGGGCTACCGCAACCGCACCGACCTGGCCGACAGCCTGCAGTTCACCGTGCGCACGCTGGCCGACATCGAGCACGGCGTGCGCAAGGCCAGCCCGGGCACCTACGCCATGCTGGAGAACAAGCTTTCCTGGGCGCCCGGCAGCATCGACACCGTCCTGGCCGGCGGAGAACCCAAAGAGCTGGTGGTCAAGCTGCGCGCAACGACCCACCACCCGCTGCCCCGCACCGACCCCAACGCCCTATCCCGCGCCTCCACCGAGGAGTTGCTGCTGGAGCTACGCCGCCGCATCATCGCACCCCGCAGCCGACGCCACGAGACCTGGGACGACTGGGACGGCCTTGACCCGCGAGGCGACTGGCCCGAGGAGGGCTGACAGCACCGAAGATGTCTCGCGGCGCGGCCGATCCACTAAACCCCGATCACGGGCTGCTCCGGGTGAGCAGCAGTTCGTGAACGACCTTGTGGCCGTCGGCTTGACGCCTAACAACGGCTATCGGGCAATAGTCGCAGCGGGCTCCGCTCAGCAGGGAGCGGGTCAGACGCCTACGCCGTGACAGTCATGACTCATGACGCCCCCGTGAGTGGCACCTTCGATGAACGGCGCGTCGGCCTGGATCACCTGGCTTTCGAGGTGGGCTCTCGCGCAACGGGTTCCGGACGTCTCCTGGGACCAACCCTGCGCGGGTGCCTTTTGGTCGTTGTCGGCCCGCGCCGGGTCCACTGCGCGACGGCCCACTCCTCGCCGCAGGCCACGTCAACCTGCGTCTGCTCCGCCCGAATGCGTCAGTTCGCGATGTCCACCCAGATGCTTGACCCGTGTCCACAGCGACTGCTTGGCCGGCGCGGCGTACGCATCACCGTTGACCGTTTGCGAGGCGATGATCGCTCGTAGGGTCCGACGGCAGCGGCCACAGTCGGTGCCCGCACCGCACGCGGCTCCGACCTGCTTCGACGTCGAGGCGCCGTTGACCACCGCATCGTGCACCGCTTCGGTGGTAATACCGAGGCACAGGCAGACGTACATGTGGTGCTGGCCCCCTTGACAACGGATAGGTAAGGCTACCTTAATACGGGCGGTGGCGCGACGTCTACAACCCCGCCAGGTCTGCTCGTCGCCTCGTTCCCCTGGAACATGGCGGCTACGTCGCACCGGCCTCACTTTCATTGCGGCATTGCGGGGCAATTTGTCGACAATGCTGATCGCCACTGGGTCATCGGGAGTGACTGTCTGGCCGACCGTCATCGTCAGGACCGTGTGCTGCAACGCTGCAGTGCGGATCGGCACCCTTTTCGGCGGGCCGGTGGTTCCACTGGTCAGAATGTGTAGGCCCGCCAAGCCAACTGACGGAGCTGGCCGGACACCATCGATATGTCTCCGTGCGGTTGCCAACTCGACAGCCGGTGGTTGCCAAGACAGCGTGAGGGCTGCACTGCCGTTTCGCTCGGCGGCTCCGGCAACCGGTTCTGTCCAGTCGTCGCGCGGGGGCGAAATGCTCGCCCTCGTCGGCAACTTTCAAGTCGTGGCAGCGGCCCGGGGACGGTAGAACACCAGCAGCTGCCCGATGCCGCCGGCCAACCCGAGCCCAGCCGAGATCAAGAGTCCGGCCCACCCGTCGAACCAGTTTTGGCCGAAGATAAGCCAGTCCAGGCTGAGCCGGCCAGCGCCGAGGGTGGCGACCGCCATGGCTGCGAGCGCCAAGACCAAGTTGTACTCCCAACCGCTCTTGACGATGAAGAACCCGTTCGCCCGGTGAACGGTCCATGCTGCGACGAGCATCAGCGCCACGAATCCGGCTGCGGGAATCGGGGTGAGCAGCCCGACCGCCAGACCGAGGCCAGCGGAGATTTCGGTGATCGCAGCGATGCGCGCGTGCAGCGTTCCGGGCTTCATGCCGATGCTTTCAAACCATGCGGCGGTTCCGGGTATGCGGCCGCCGGCGAAGAATTTGTTGAAGCCGTGCGCTGCCATTGTCAGCCCGAGACACACTCGAAGGATGAGCAGCCCGACGTCGTACGCTTCCATATCTCAAACTTAATGTGTCACAAACTTTCGTTCCGCGCGGGGCGGACGGCACTGCGTCGATATTGTGTCGACTCGGAAAGAATGTCGTCAGCATGAACTCATCGCGCACTTACCGACCACTCGCGCTTCCCGTCTCGGTATTCGAGCAAGCGCGACAGGTGGCGGCCGAAATCGGCCGCACCGCCGACCAACTCGGTGGACGCCGCCTCCGAGTACTCGCCGATGAGATCATCACCGGTCGCGCGGCGTTGTTGGACCTACCGCCACCCGACCGCATCTCTTCGGGCGGAGCAACGCGGCTGATCCGGTCCAGCGATGGGTGGTTCGCGCTGACGCTGAGTCGTCTCGACGACGTCGAGGCGGTCCCAGCACTCGTGGAATCCGACGCACAGGATCGCGACCCGTGGGAGGTGTTGACATCGGTTGCCGCGCATCGGTCGGCTGGTCAGTGGGTTGCGCGAGCGCGGCTGTTGGGCATGCCCGCGGCGGTGCTCGGCGAGGTCGCAGCCGCAGGGCCTCGGGTAACACATCCACACCAAACAGCGCGGCACCGCATCAGCGATCTGTTGGTTGTCGACCTGTCGTCGATGTGGGCAGGACCCCTGTGTGCTCGATTGCTAGCTGCGGCAGGCGCCACCGTAGTCAAGCTCGAGACCGCCGCACGGCCCGACGGCACCCGCGGTGGCAACCGACGTTTCTTTGACTGGGTCAACGCTGAGAAGTTGTGCTTCGCCGCTGATTTGGGATCCGAGGAGGTGGCGCAGCTGCTGCGAGTCGCCGATGTGGTGATCGAGGGGTCACGCCCTGCTGCGCTGGCTCGGCGCGCGTTGAGCGCGGAGCATGTCCCAGCGCGGCCCGGCCGGGTCTGGCTCCGTGTGAGCGGCTACGGACCCGATTGGCCGGAACGAATCGCGTTCGGCGACGACGCCGCCGTGGCCGGCGGCTTGGTGTCCTATCGCGACGACGGTCCGGTGTTCTGCGGCGACGCGATCGCAGACCCGCTGACCGGCCTGGTGGCGACGGCGGCCGTGCTCGAGGCGTTGTGCAACGGCGGCGGGACGGTCCTCAATGTCGCGATGGCCGAGGTCGCGGCGACGTACGCGGTGGCACAGGACAGTCGCCTTGTTGACGTGCCGCCGCGGGCTCCCACCGTCGAGCAGCGCGCACACGACCTCGGTGCCGACAACGCGCGCGTGCGCGACATCGTGGCTGCCCGCCTCACATGCTGATTCGCCGCGCCACTCTCCTCGATGGTCGGAAGGTCGACGTCCGCGTCCAAGGGCGGGTTACCGAAATCGCGCCTGCGCTGAGGGACCGATCCGGCGAAGAGGTGCTGGACGCGAAGTGGGGCGCGCTGCTGCCGGGTCTGCACGACCACCACATACATCTGCGGGCCGCTGCGGCGGCCGCTGATTCCGTGCACGTCGGGCCGCCGACGGTGCGGACGAAAGCCGACTTCGAACGCACCCTCGCCACTGCTCGTCCAGACGGCGACGGCTGGATTCGGGCGATCGGCTACCACGAGTCGGTGGCTGGAAACCTCGATCGCTCGCAACTCGATGCATTGGTGTCGGCTCCACTGCGGGTGCAGCATCGCAGCGGGGCGATGTGGATTCTGAACACCGCCGCACTCAACCGAGTCGGGGCATCCGACCATCCCGACGGGCGGTTGCGCAGCTCGGATCCCAGTTGGGTCGCGCCGACGCCGCACCGCGAACCGGATCTGCCGGCCCTGAGCCGTCGGCTCAGCGCGTTCGGCGTCACCGGCGTCACCGACGCGACACCTGAGCTGACCACCGAGGACCGCCACCACATAGCCGGAAGTGTCCAGCAACGGCTGCATTGCTTGGCGCCGGGAAAGAAGATCCTCTACGACGACCGGCTCGATCTCGACGATCTGACGGCATGGATCGCGGACCGCCATCGCCAGGGCGTACCCGTCGCCGTGCACTGCGTCACCGCTGCCCAGCTGACAATCACCATCGCGGCGCTACGCGCGGCGGGTTGTCAGCCTTCAGATCGCATCGAGCACGCTGCGATGGTGCCGTCGGATTCGTTGGCCGACCTCGCGGCGCTGGGCGTCACGGTGGTGACGCAGCCGAACTTCGTCACCGAGCGCGGTACTCAGTACCTCGCTGATATCCCCCGGGAGGAGCTGCCACAGCTGTGGCGCCTCGCGTCGTTGATCCGCGCGCGGATGCCGGTTGCGGCAGGGACAGACGCACCGTTCGGTGCACCGGATCCGTGGGCCGCGATGCGCAGCGCGGTCGGGCGGACAACCGAAGCCGGCGAAGTGCTGTCGCCTGCCGAGCGCGTCAGCCCCGAGCAGGCGCTGTCCCTGTTTCTCGGCCGCCACGACCGCCCAGCCGAGCTACGCCAAATCGCCGTCGGTCAGCTCGCAGACCTCTGCGTCTTGACCGTGCCGCCCGAGGAGGCGCTGCGCGAATTGGCCTCAAACATGGTGGCGGCCACGGTGATCGACGGTCGCCTCGTCACCCCTGGCGCTGGGCCGCGTTGACTGTCGCGAAGTTCACGGGTGCGATAGCGGCCAGTTCGTTAGCCGGAATCCCGAAGATGTCGACGTGGACGACGACAGACCGCCGCCCGGAATGCACGATTCGCGCGACGGCTCGCGCTGTGCCCTCCGTGACGGGACGAAGGTAACGCAGACTCAAGTCGGATGTGACGACGCTGGTGCCCGGTGGCTGATGCTCCACAGCCAGTGAGCCCGCAGCTATGTCGACCAAAGTTGCGATGAGTCCGCCTTGAATCGCTCCGCCGACGTTTCTGACGTGGGAAGTGACTGGCAACTCCCAGATCGGCATCGCCGTCGTCGCCGCGTTGTTCACGGAATCCGATGCGGGCAAACAGCTCGCGGAGCGGTTCGACCGAGGTCATGGTTACGCTGAAGGCCGACATAGGAGAACGTGATTTCCGGTATTGTATAACGGTATTATGCAGGGCTGCGGCACGTCCGGGGGCTCAACGTAATGTTGTTCTCCCAGAAAGGAATTCGGTGATGGCCGACTACCGCTTCGTGACCTACGAGTCGCTCGACGACGGGCGCATCGTGCGCATCATGCTCAACCGGCCCGATGCCCGCAACGCGCAAAACCGCGGGCTGCTCGTCGAGCTACACGAGGCATTCCTGCGGGCGGAGGCCGACGACCAGGTCCGAGTCGTCATCCTCGGTGGCATGGGCCCGATGTTTTCCTCCGGCCACGACATCGGCTCGAAAGTCTCGATATCCGAGTACACACCGGGGCCGAACCAACACCCCAGCTTCTCGGTGAACGGCGCGACCCGCGAGGGCGCCGAGCGTCTGATGCTGCAGGAGTGGCACCACTTCTTCGAGAACACCCGCAGATGGCGCAACCTCCGCAAGATCACCGTCGCTCAAGTGCACGGCGACGTCTATGCCGCCGCCCTGATGCTGATGTGGGCCTGCGATCTGATCGTCGCCGCCGACAACACTCGGTTCGCCGATGTCGTGGGCACCCGGCTCGGCATGTGCGGTGTCGAGTATTTCGCTCACCCCTGGGAGTTGGGGCCCCGTAAGACCAAGGAGCTCATGCTTACTGGCGATTGCCTCTTGGTCGACGAGGCACATCGACTCGGGATGGTGTCCAAGGTTTTCCCCGCCGACGAGCTCGGCGAGCGGACCGTGGAGTTCGCCCGCCGCATCGCCGAGCTGCCCACGATGACCGCGCTACTCATCAAGGAGTCGGTGAACCAGTCGGTCGACAACATGGGCTTCTACAACGCCCTCAATGCGGCCTTTACGCTGCACCAGCTCAACCACAGCCACTGGGCACAGCTGCACGAAAACCACGCCCCCGTGGCCCTCGAGGAGGACGGCGTTCCGAACTGGCGGCAGGCGCCGCCTGTCGTGCCGGCGCTCAAGGATCAAGTCCGCGCAGACCAATAGAGGAGACGTAGTGGAGAGTTATCGTGTGACGATGCAGCCCACGGTTCGGGGCATCGTGAGCGCGATCGTCGGCGCGCTGGCGGTTATCGGCATCGTTGTGCCCTCGCCCGTCGCGGCACAGCCCCCTCCCTGCGACGACCCGAGCTGCGTTCCCGGTATCAACCGGATCGTCGAACTCGGCTCGTACTGCCAGAACGTCACGTACCACGTCTTCGCGACCACTTCTTGGGGCCGGGTGGTCTTCTGTGACTCGGCCCGGGGTCTTCCGCCAAGGTACTTCCGCGCACTACCCGTAGTCGGGATCCGGGAGTACGACACCCCGTGCGATCAGGCCCTGACCACAATGGCACAAGCCCCAGACGGCTTGTTCCTGCTGTGCGGGCCGTATCTGCACAGCAACGGACAAGGCGAGACCCGCTGGATCCGTGGCGACCACTACGTCAACCCGAATACCCCGAATTCCTAGCGACGCAACACATTACGCATCGACTCGTGTCACCGTAGACCGCCCGAGTGATCGGAGGTGTCCCAGCCGAGTATCGCCTTCGACGTGACACTCTCTCGTCATCCTGTAACTTACGCGGGTGAGCTCCTGTCGCGAGGAAGAGAGGCGGACCCGTGACGGTTGGTGTCTCCAGTAGTGCCTCCAGTGACGTCTACTTCGATCCGTACGACGTCGAGCTGAACGCGGACCCCTATCTCGATCCGATCGTCGGCTCGGGACGTTTCGACTTCGTCAGAGATCTGGGCGCTCAGATGCCGATGCGGGTGATCGGGATGCTGCTTGGCATTCCGGAGCAAGACCAGGAGGCGATCCGCGATCACTCAAATGCCCAATTGCGCACCGAGGCGGGCAAGCCGATGAAGGCCGCCGGGGACGGCTTGGTCACCGGCGAGATCTTCGCCGCCTATATCGACTGGCGCGCTGATCACCCGTCCGACGACATCATGACCGAGTTGCTCAACGTCGAGTTCGAAGATGAGACCGAGCGGCGCCCAGCCCGCGCGGACGAGCAACAGCAGCAGCGCGAACGTGACCGCGGCGATGAGGGTGCCGACCAGGCCCGCGCCGAGCCGCAGCCCGAAGCGCTCGTCGGCGGCGGACAGATGGCGGTGGATAGCCCGCCCCAGCCCCTTCAACATGCCTTTCTTGTTCCCCGGACGGCGGCTCAGTACACGCCGGTGAACCGGCGCGCTGTCGCAGTCTCGGCGTCAGGAAGGTCGACTGAGCTGCACGCGGCCGACTTCGTCCAGCGCATCCGAGCCACGGGGCTGCTCGAAAAACACCTCGGCGCTGCGGCCGTCCACTTGCAGGGTGGCGATGGTGTTGCCGAACAGTGGACCGCAGGTGTTCGCCCAGGACAGCGGAAGCGGCGGGACGCCGTGTCGGCGTGCCCACCATCGGGCGAGCCTGGCAGCGGGACGCGTCCAGCCCAGCGTGAAAGCCGGTTTGACGAACGGCGGCACATAGTTGTGCACCGGCGAGCACACCAGTTGATGCACCGTCGCGCCCGCCGGCTGGGCGGAATCACCCGCCCACTCGGCGCGCGCGGCATAGCTGTGGTGCACGTCTCCGGACAGCACGCTCACGGTTGTGGGTCCGTTGGGATGGCCGGCGACGCGAGCGATCATCTCGGCCAGCCGTACGAAGGACTTGTAGAAAGCCGGCCAGTGGTCGAAATCAACTGCTCTGCGGGTCTTTTCGGCAAGTCTGCCTCGTCGTCCGGGCCGGTCGGCGTTTCGCTCGTTGACCGCCTCCAGGTCTCCGATGGCGGGCGGCAGCAGCCACGGCACCGACGAGGCCAGCATCAGATGGTCCAACTCGTCGAGCCCGTCGGTGGCCTGGGTCTCCAGCCATCTGAACTCGTGTTCCCCGATCATCATGCGTTCGCCGGAGTCGAGGATTCGGCCGTTACGTGAGTCGATCATGATGAGCCGGCTGCGGCCGAGATCCCATCGATAGCTGAATCTGATGCCCTTGTTGCAGTCCACCTCTTGATCGGCCCGGTCGGCCAAATCGACGAGATGCCGCCAGGTGTCGCCGTCCGTCGCCACCAGGCGCTGATAGTCCTCGTCGTCGGCCAACTCGGCCGGGCTCAAATTGCCCAGGTGCTGATACACCCAGTAGGACGCCAGCCCGGCTCGGATCCGGTCACGCCACCACGGCAACTCCTTCACGTCGGCGCGCCAGGACGCCGACGTGTTCCAGTCGTCCCTGATGTCGTGATCGTCGAAGATCATCGCGGTGGGAACCGTGGACATGAGCCATCTGATCTCAGGGTCGCCCCACGAGTGGCGGTACAGCCGTTCGTATTCGGCGAAGCTCACCACCTCGTCCGGCGGCCGCTGGCCGTGCCGGTTCATACGGGTGCGACGGCCGGCCAGGCGTCGTCTCGACTCCGGTGTGAGTTCATCGGCGTATAACTGGTCGCCGAGCAGGATCAGCGCCTCCGGCCAGTCGTCGATCGGCTGCGTGGCCATCCGGGTGGCGTACACGTCCAGCGCATCGAGCCCGAGTTTGGAGTCGACCTTCTGGTCGTCGGTCTTGGGGTATCGGCACGATCCGAAGATCGCCTGTAGCCGGTGAGTCGACGCAGGCCCGCGGGTGCGGATAACGCTCGGCGGGAACGGCGAGTCCGCGCGTGGCCAGACCAGTTCCCCGTCGACCTTGACGTCATATTCGGTGACGGTGTCTGGGGTCAGCCCGGTCACCGTGACGAGGGCGTAGTGATGACCCTGCACGGCGAACGTCCGCGCTGAGCAGCCGAGGACCACCACTGTTCCCGCGCTCTCGGTTTGCACCCACACGAGCGCCGTGGTGTCTGAAATGTGCCGCAGGACAGGACCGAGCAAGAGAGTCACCGAACCACCCTACGGGCAGGAGCTGAGCTGGCGCGGCTACTTTTCACGCCTGAGCTTGGTTGGCAGGTGCAGTGGCAGGTGCAGTGTCTGGTTTCAGGACATACGAATAGCGTGTCGCAAGACATCAGCATAGGGGTAGCCCGGCGACGGTCGGCAGGTGTCGAAAGCTCGCTTGGTCATTACCGCTGTCCTCATCGAAGGCCGTAGCCAATCTGAGGTCGCCCGCGAGTATGGGGTCTCTCGGGGCTGGATCTTGATTTGATCGCGCCGTCGAACGCGGCGGCATCAGGAAGGCGCTTGAGCGAAGTAAGTATGACGCCTCGACGATAGTAGGCAAGATCGTCTACTACGCCTTGCTGCTATTTCGTACTGCAGCTCGCCTTCGGGGTATTCGGACCGAACCCGGTCAGCAGCCTCCTCACAGGAGTCATCGCCTTCCTGCCGAAACGTTTTGTCGCGCTGATCATCATCGTGGTGGCTTCAGCAATTGCGGCCGCCGTTCGCGACATATTGTTGAACACTTTGAGCGGGTTGTCGTACGGCAGATTGGTGGCCACGATCGCCAGTGTGTTCATCCTCGGGCTCGGCATCCATTGCAGCGCTAAACCAAGTGGGAATAGCGCTGACCGGCACCTTGCCGGTCCTCATCGCGATACTGGGGACAATTGGCGGCTTTCTTTTGTCGGTGTCGGCGTGGCTTGATCAAGCCCATGCAGGAACGACGGGAAGACTACTTGACCACGGCGGAAACCAGCTCGCCTGGGTGCTTAGCTTAGCCGTCGTGGTCAGCCGGGCGGATGCGTGACCAACCGCCCGCCGGGCAGGGGTCCCCATCTGTAGTCGTGCTCATTCGCATGACTCGATCTACCGCGTGCGAACATACTCAATCCCGACGGACACCTTATGTAGGTAATGCCTAATTTGAGCGCCCACACATTGGCACGCTGACCGGGCGGCTCATCGCCTTACGCGGCCATCTCGGCGTGGTCGTCATCGAAAATCACCTCCTCACCGTCTGCACCAACAGGTTCGGCGGCGCCGGATAGCCCGCCCGCCTTGACCACCTGCTCGGCCTCCATGTCGGTCACGCATCTCGAACAACTCGGTAGGTAACGCATGTAGCGTTCGTAGACCTCTTCGGACGTAGCGGCGATCGCGGCGGCGCGATGGGCTGCCAGATTCGCCGCCCACATATCCAGTGCCCGGACGTGATGCTGGTTCATCAGTTGGGTCTCGTCCAGCGAAAACCGGCGCCGCAGGGCGATCCGGGTTTTTCAGGTCGAAGTAACTAACCGCCCGACCGCCATGCACCCCCGACCCGAAGACCCTGCGGCCCTGGAAAGCCCGCCCACCGAGCGACACCGGCCGACCCGTCACACCCACCTGCAACAATCAACACCCAAACCGGGTCAGCGCCAACCCGCCACCACCCACGACGGCCGCGCGCAAAATCGAGGCTAGACTCGATTTTTCGTACGGCCGGTTCGGTTCGGGCTAATCCGGTGCTGGCCGGTTTGTGGGGCTGATTGTTGCATCTGGGCATAACGAGTCGGCCGGTGGCGCTCGGCGGCGGGCTTTCCAGGGCCGAAGGGTCTTTCGGGTCGGTTGGATGGTGGACCGGGTGGTCACGGGAATCGGGCGCGGAGTCGGTGCCAGCATTGGGTGATTGCGGCCGCCCATCGCCAGGTGGCGTCGATCCGTAGTCGGATCTGTCGGGCGCCGCGGGTGATGCGGGCGGCGACGTGTAGGACCCGGTATCGGAAGGTGTCGATCTCGGTCTTGGCCAGGTCCGGTTGGTCTTTGAATCCGAGCAGTTTGGTCCAGGCCACCAGATCTGTTGCGGCCATGATGATTTCCAGCCATGCGGCGTTCGCGTCGGCGCGGTGGCAGGGCAGGTTGCGCAGCCCGGTGGCCTTGGCCTGGCGGATCCGGTCCTCCACCCGGGCGTGCTGGCGGTGGCGCAGTTCGAGTCCGCCGAGCTGGCCGGGGACCACACCGTGGCCGGTGTCGGTGATGAACGCGGTGACCCGCAGCCCGTCGGAGTCGGTGAACCGCAGCTGCGCTCCGGGGTGTGGGCGTTCCTTGCGCAGGATCAGCCGGGTCCCGGCGGGCCAGCCGCTCATCTGCACCAGCCCGGTGGCTTCGGCGACCCACGCGCCGTCGCGGATGTCGCCGTCGGAGTCGATCGCCGGATACCAGCTCTGGTTGGTGTTGAGGATTTCCACCGCGTCGCGCACCCGGGTGTCGATGGGGTAGCCGAAGGAGAATCCCACCCCCGCGGTGCGGCACGCGCCGGCGAACGTGTGGGTCGCACCCGCAGAATCCGAACGCACCAGAATCTGTTGCGCGCCAGGATCGTCCGGGTTGGGCCGGTAAGGCGCCGGCAGCGATTCCAGCGCCCACCCCAGCACGGTGACGTGGTCGGCGGCGGTGTTAGAGCCGGCGTTTCCCGGTCTCAGCAGCCCGGCCAGCGCCTCACCCCCGGCGATGTCGGGGCGGTCCAGAAACACCAGCAGCGGGTGATGACCCCAGGTCTTCTTCCAGGTCGCGCCCGCGTTTTCCTTGTTGTCGGAATGGTCGATGGTGATGGTGGCATCGACATCGAGGTGCAACCATTCATCGGCTGCCGGGGCAGCCCCGGCAGCCCACGCCGCAGCCCGCGCGTGCGCGCGGGCAGCACGGATCCCGGGCAGATGCGCCGCGTCGACCCGGGCGTCGACCAGCCGCCACATCGTGGTCGTCGACGCCGCGGCACCGAAGACATGTTCCCGATCCCCGCAGCGCTGCCCGACGCCGTCGATGCAGTCCGCGCCGTCGGCCACCGCGGCGGCCAGATCGGCGAACACCGCACCCGGATCGTAGATCCACGGCCCCCGATAGATGTCGGCCAACGCGGCCGTGACCTGCGCCGACAGCCCGGTCAGGTCCGCCAACTCCCGCAGCATGCCCACCCCGGCATGCGACACCACACCATGACCATCCGCGGACACTTTCACCCGGGAAACCGCTGCGCTACTCTTCACCTAGAAAGTGCCTTCCGCATGGAATCATGGATCCTTGAGAAGTCTCATTATTCCTTGCAGGACAGGCACTTTCACCAATTCAAGGCCAGTGTCGCGCCGAGTTTCACGCAAAATCTAGGCTAGAGCCAGTTGCAACTGAAGGAGTGAACGAATGCTCAGAACACATACGGTTGTCGCGGGGGACACGCTGGGCGGCGGCGTCCTCTTCGGCCTCCAGCGTCGCGCGCATCTCGCGGTGAGTCGACGCTACTTTCGGCACCTGCTCGCGGTGGCGCAGACGTGAGAATCGCCGTCTTCGGAGCAACGGGTGTGATCGGTAGTGCGCTCGTGCCCGTGCTCGCCGAGCATCACGACGTCGTCGCCGTCTCGCGCCATGTGGACCGGATTCGTCGTCCTGGCGTCAGGACCGCGACCGCGGACGTCACCGACGCGGGCAGCGTACGCCGCGCGCTCGACGGGGTCGACATCGCCTACTACCTCGTCCACTCACTCGGCTCACCCGACTTTTCCGAGCGCGATCGTGAGGGGGCTTTGACAGTAGCGCGCGAGGCCGAGCGGGCGCGCCTAGTCCAGATCGTCTACCTCGGCGGGCTCGGTGACGACAGCCCGGAGCTCTCGCCGCACCTACGCAGTCGAATCGAGACCGCGAACGCGCTTGCGTCGCGCTCCGTTCCGGTTACGACGCTACGGGCCGCGGTCGTCGTCGGTCGTGGCAGCGCCGGCTTCGAGACGATCGTCGCGCTCGTCGACCGTCTCCCGGTGATGATCGCCCCGCGTTGGGTGTCGACGCAAACGCAGCCGATCGCGCTGGCGGACGTGGTCGGCTACTTGGCCGGCGTGGCTGGGCAGGCCGAGGCGATGGACGAGAGATTCGACGTCGGCGGCCCCGAGATCATGACGTACAGGGACATGATCGAGCGCATTGCGCAGATCCGTGGAAACCGGCGGGTCATCGTCGAGGTGCCCGTCCTGAGTCCGCGCTTGTCGTCATATTGGCTCCACCTGGTGACACCGGTGCGCGCGGGCGTCGCCCGACCGCTCATCGAGGGCCTTCGCAATCCCACGGTCGCTCACGACGAGGGCATCCGGAGCCTGGTTCCGCTTACTCTGACGTCCTTCGAGGAGGCCGCACGCGCCGCGTTCGCAAGCTAGCGGTCGAAATGGAGCTTCCTCTCTCGTCACCGCTCTTCCCCGCCAAGGCCCGCCGTTGGACACCCGTTAGCTCGGGCGCAGCTGCTTATCCCTCGGCCCAGAGTTTTTCGGTGAGGTCTTGGACGTCGCCAACGCAACGGAGTCGTCTTTGCGGAGCAGCGCCGACTTGCTCATCTTGGCCCGGACGGTCGAACCGTCTACGTGCATTAGTCCACTGCGCGCCACACCCTGACCACCCCGCCGGCCCGACCGGAGCACACAGGAAAAGGCTGGGTAGAACAGCCGATACCTCACGCCCACACCCCGATAATCAAGATCAACCGACCCGACCCCACTCAGCCTAGCCCGTCGGTGGATCGAGGTTTTAGGGCGCGCGGGTACGGGTATTGCGGTGTCGACGTGCACAAAGCCCAGTGCCCCGTTCGAACTCCCAGAATCAACGGAGGTTTGATTGCCGTGACCGAAACATTTGTTCAATCCACCGACGACGTCGTGAAGTTCCTCAAAGGACAGCACAACCTGATCAAGGACATGTTCGACGAGGTGCTCCACGCGTCGGACCCAAGAGCGCGCGAGAAGGCGTTCATCGACCTGCGCCAGTTGCTGGCCGTGCATGAGACGGCCGAAGAGATGGTGGTCCATCCACGGGCCCGCCGCGAAATCAAGGACGGCGACTCGGTCGTCGACGCCCGGCTGGAAGAGGAACACGAGGCCAAAGAGCAGCTGTCAAAGATCGAGGACATGGACATCGGCTCCCAAGAGTTCATCGATGCGCTGACTAAGTTCCGCGACGCGGTCGTGGACCACGCTGAGCAGGAGGAAACCGAGGAGTTCAACAAGCTGCAGCGCAAGCTCGACGCCGATGACCTCAAGCGGATGGCAGGAGCGGTGCGAGCAGCCGAGGCCATCGCGCCGACGCGTCCGCACCCCGGTGTGGAATCGGCCAAAGCTAATTTCGCCGCTGGACCGTTCGCATCGATGCTCGACCGCGCTCGAGACATGATCAAGCAAGCGATCAGCTGATATAGAGCGCGGATGCCAGCATCCAGAGCGTTACCGCAACGCAGATCGTCGCGTTGACACGACATACGTTGCAGCACAAGTAGTTTGGTGCTACGCCCCTGCGGTGCGGACGTTGCCAGATCGTCAGCGGATAGCCCGCGAGGTCACGCAGCGCTACCAAAATGCGTCTCGACCATCGGTAATCCGAATTCCTCGGCTTGTCAGGACACAGCCGAATTAGGCTCGACCGCGCTGGGACCGGCGTAGTGCCTCGCGCAAGGTTGGTTCGACAACCATGGCCACCTCGCCCGGTCACGCAGCCGATTCACGCCGGATTGTCCGGGACCTCCGAAGTTGACAAACAGCGTTCCCATTCGCCTGTTCGGGTCGGTCGCGGGCAGTTTGATCACCGCGAGGTCGATCAGCTCGTCATTTGGGCGGTTGTAATCCAAGGGGAATACCGCTGTGGCGCGAACGGATCCGTCCCCGCAGTCGGCCCAGTTCAACGTGGCGTATCGGCCGCCTCAGCGAGGTGATCGTTATGCGGATCCGCTGAGCCCGCGTCGGCGATCACCGGCGACGTCCTGCTCACCGCGCCGGCGAAGATCGTGATCGCTCGTGACACGGCCAACGAGCGATGAGACCGCGATGAGTGTGCCGTGCCCCTTGGGTAAGTCGCCCGATATTATGTCCACCTGATCAGCTTCTTGATCGCAGGCGCGCGGTCCGGTTGATCGTCGGTCCGATGTAGTCGCCTTCGTCGCGTAGCCGCGCCTCGCCGGTGTGCACGCCGATACGTAACCGGATCGGGGCCAGGGGTGCCTGCTACAACTCCAAGGCGCAGGCCACCGCGTCGAGGCGCGGGCGAACGCCCCGTCCACACCGGGCCGCGGTCCCCATCGCCCCTCTCGCGTCTGGCCGGAGCTGGCGCAGGTCAAAACTCGTCGTCCTCATCGATGAACTCAGTCGGGTCGTAGGCGTCGTCGTCAGCGTCATCTAAGGAGTCCGCCTCAACATCGTGCGACCATGGATGTTGCTCCACCTCATCTAACGCGCGGATGATCTGCGCCCACATTGACTGCGGGACAACAGAACACACCGCCGCACCGATCTTGCCCACCTGAAACCTCAACTCAGCGATTTCGCGGCTGTAGTCCCTGGAGTCGATCAACGACTGCAGCCGCCCCGCCGCGAGAATTCCAGTGTTCACATCGACCCCGGTATTCGAATCGACAAGAGTCTCATAACTTCTGACTACGACGGTTTCAAGGAACGCAATGGGCGTGAGCGCCGTGCCCACACCCTCGACGAAGTCGATATGGTTCTCCCGATCCCGCCGCCCCAGGATCTTCCGGTAGCTCGCTTTGGCGACGTTCTGGACGGGAAAGTGCCGCCCGCAGTGATTTCTGACCGTGTCGATCGTGACCCGATCACAGTTGTCGAGTTCCGCGTTGTCTTCCCCGAGGGCGCGCAAGACCATGGCATAGCTGGCCCCCGCTGGCAAGCATGTCGTTCACTTTCTTGCGCACCTGGTCGTTTCGGCACACGCGGCATCGCGGCTCCAGATGAATCCATTGCGCGGGACCAGCTCCATCGACTCCACAGTCTGTCGACAGGGGTGGCGAGCGCCTGGTGACACGGACCTGTCTATCTCCTCGATCCGCCGAAGGTGCACAGTGGTCGTCGATCCCAGTCTGTCAGGGAAACAACCCCGATGCGCGGGACCAGGGGTACCTCTGTAGTTCTCGGGCTCTTCGCGGTACTTACATGGACTTAGGTACCTGATACATAGCCGAGATGTGCTGAGGCCCGAGGCATCGGGTCCGGTCCGACGCGCGAGGCAGCATCTTCGCCGCAAGCGAATTCACAGCCGAATCACGCCTTTGCCGCTGGCTGATCCACCCTTTCTCAGTCGGACGTTGGGCCTAACGTGCCCATCACGAGGGGGGTGCTGGGCGATGCCCTCACGAGGGACGAACCGGCCCAAACTCGCCGCGCACTTTGTCGTGGTAGCCGGAGTTTCCGTGACCCGGATGGCATCGCACTGGAATTCTTCGCGCCGGCGGGCGTAAACGGCGGCCGGACGGGGTACGCCTGGCGCATGTTGGGAAAAATTGGATCGTTGGTCGCGCGGGTGGCCGAAGAGGCCGGTTCGGTAGTGGGGTTGCGTTTCGGCACCGAGGAGCCGCGTTACACCAGCGAGAAAGTGACCCACGGCCTTGAGATCCGCAACTACGGGCCCCGTATCGCCGCCGAGACGACAGTCTTCGGGGATGAGGACAAGGCCCTCAGCGACGGGTTCCGGCGCCTCGCCGGCTACATCTTCGGCGGCAACCACGGCAACGCCAAGATCGCGATGACAGCCCCGGTCGCACGGCAGTCGGGCCAGAAGATTGCCATGACGGCGCCGGTGTCGAAGACCTCGGGCGCCGATGGTGGATCAGTCGTGCGGTTCTTCATGCCGGCCGGCTGGACCATGGACACACTGCCCGAGCCCAACGACGACGCGGTCAGCCTCGTCACCGTTCCGCCAGAAACGGTGGCGGTGCTGCGCTTCACCGGCGACCGTGGGTCGGCTGCCGTCGCAGCGCGCACCACTGAGCTGCTGGATGCACTGAAGGACACTGCCTTCGAGCCGACCGGCACGCCGGTCGGGTGGTTCTACGATCCGCCCTGGACCCTCCCGTTCCGGCGGCGCAACGAGGTCGCGGTGCCGGTCGCTCGTCGTTGACCCCACTAACCTCGATTCACGGTGGGGTTGAGTCCGCTTTTCCCGTAAAGCCTCTGGAAGCTGGGCTGTGAAAATCCGCTGGTAGACGGCGTATCGCTGTCGAATCGAGGGCGATGAGTCTCAATTGGATTACTGGAGCTGATACCAGACCCGTCCTTACGGTATCCCGCAGTCATCGACACCAAATCGGAACTACAAGAATGCAATTCACTGTCTCACAGCAAGATAGCTCGGCGCGTCGCGCTAGCAGATCCGAAAACGGCTCTACCATAAATGCATGCTGGTGCGGGAATTCAGTTGAGGCCGGGAGCGGAGTACTTCACCGCGCCCAGCGGCGTGGGACAACGCCGCTACGAGGCGCTGCGCGCCTACCTCGTCGACGAGGCCACCGCCGCGCAGGTGGCCGACCGGTTCGGGTACTCCACCGCCTCGGTGCATCAGATGGCCACCCTGCTGCGCACCGGCAAACTCGATCCCTTCGCCGAGACCAAGCCGGGCCCGAAAGGGCCGCGCAAAGCCACCGGCGAGGTCCGCGGCACGGTGCTGGCGTTGCGCGCCGAAGACCGCAGCATCGGCGAGATCGCCACGGCCCTGGCCGCCGCGGGCACGCCGATCTCGGCGCAGACGGTGTGGCAGATCCTCGACGAGGCCGGGCTGCCCCGGCTGGCCCGCCGCGACGAGGGCCGCCGCGGTCCCCTGGCGCGGCTGGAGCCGGTCAAGGCGGCCACGCTGGGCGGCTGGCCCGAGGCCGCGCAGATCCCGTGCGACCACGCCGGACTGCTACTGCTGTTCCCGGCGATGGCCTAGCTCGGTCTGCACCGACTGGTCGCCGAGGCCGGGTACCCGTCCACCTCGGCGATCACCGCCTGGCAGTCGATCGGCACCCTGCTGCTGGCCAAGTGCGCGCGCCGGCACCGCGCCCATCACATCGACGCGCTGACCGACGACGCCGGGCTCGCGTTCGGTCTGCAGCCGACCGCGCTGCCCAAGGCCACCCACGCCGGCTCCTACTCCTACCGGGTGCGCCGCGAATCCAACCAGAAACTGCTCACCGGACTGGTCAAAGCGCTGCGCCCGCTCGGAATGGCCAGCGGCGAGCAAGGATTCAACCTCGACTTCCACGCCATCCGCCACCACGGCGAGGACACCGTGCTGGAGAAACACTACGTGCCGCGCCGCTCGCAGCGCACCCGCGCCGTGCTCACCTTCTTCGCCCAAGACCACGCCAGCACCGAGATGGTCTACGCCAACGCCGAACTCACCAAGACCGAGCAGGCCCGCGAGATCATCGCCTTCGCCGACTACTGGCATGCACGCCACCGGCGAAGACCCCGGGCTACTGGTGTTCGACTCCCAACTGACCACCTACACGGTGCTCAACGAACTCACCGGCCGCGGCATCGGCTGGCTCACCCTGCGCCAACGCGGCAAAACCGAACTCGCCCGCCTGGCAGCCCTACCCGCCGGCAAGTGGAAAACCGCCACCATCGCCCGCTCCGGCCGCTACCGGCGCCCCCACCTGCACGAAGACATGATCAAACTCAAAGACGTCGACACCAAGGTCCGCCAGATCGCCATCCGCAACATCGGCCGCGACGAACCCACCCTGCTCATCACCAACGACCTCACCACCCCCGGCAAAGACCTGTTCACCCGCTACGCCGAACGCATGAGCATCGAAAACGAACTCGACGCCTACATCTCCGGCTTCCACCTCGACGCACTCTCCAGCGGCGTCCCGCTCAACGTCGACCTCGACACCACCCTCACCGTGCTCGCCGGCAACCTCTACCGCCTCTTCGCCCGCAACCTCACCCGCTACCACACCGCCACCCCCGACACCATCTGGCGCCACTTCCTCGACGACCCCGGCACCCTCCACATCACCGACCGCGGCGTCACCTGCGCACTGAACCTACGCAGCCACCACCCCCAGCTCATCGACGCCGGCTACGCCGACCTCAAAACCCCAATCCCATGGTGGGACAACCGAACACTCCAATTCACCTTCCCACCCCGATAACCGCCCACCCCGCAAAACAACCTCAACTCAAATTCCGCACCGGGAATCGAGGCTGCGCCGAACAGTCGGGCGACGACCTCGCGCTGATTGCGGCCCGATGCGCGCGCGGCATCGCCATAGTCAATTGCCATGACGCGCAAACCAGAGTCGCCGACCAACTCGCTGAACTCCACGAAGCCATCGTGTTACGGCGGTATTCAAGCGGTGAGGTGGAACGATTCCGTATCCACATTGCAAAGGAGAAGGCGAAACTCGCGAGACGTCATCGACTTCCTGTTCAGCTCGGGGGAGATGCTCTGCCGCGGGCCCGCGACCATGGTTCTGGTGGAATCGCTGCTGCGCCGGGGCGCCGATGCGGACCTGCGGAAGCCCGGGCGGCGATCGACAGGCTGGCGGCCGTGCCAACCGAACCCGGTTTCGTCCTGCACGAACTGCCGCTTCTGCGGCTGCGCCCTTGTTGGCAAGAGCCGACGGCGACGAGCCCGGCTATCGCGACTTTGCCGACCGCTATCGAGCCAGGGCTACGGAATTGGACTTCGAAGGGCATTTCACGTTAGCCCACAACATGTCCTGACGCGCTGCCTGAGCTTGTGTTGCGCTTGACCTGGTTGAACGGGATCCCGCGGTCGGCCGCGTATTCGCGGGAAAGCCCAGCACCCGCTCACCGATCACGTTGCGCGCCACCTCGGTTGTGCCACCGCCCAGCGACGCCGTCTGCCGGGCCAGGTATCGGTCGCCGAAGCGAATGAGGTCATCGGCGCCGTCCACCACGCCCGCGCTGCCGGCAATCGCCAGAGCGGTATCGATCTCGAGCTGGATGTGTTCGGCGTGGGAGATGCGAATGATCGACCCGGCCGCCGGCGGCAGAGCGCCGTCGTTGACGCCGTGGTAGACGTGGTCGATGAGCTGCTCCTGCACTGCCCGGTGCACAAGTGCTCGTCCCGCCATCTCTTGTGCGCGTTCGTCGTCAGCCTGTTCCGTCGCCGCCAACAACGCCACGTAGTCGACGGGCTTGTCCGTACTGCCCTCGGCGCCAACGCCGCTCGCGAACTCGGAACCACCGCCGACAGCGCGCCGCTCGTGGTAGAGCTGGCGTGACGCCACGTTCCAGCCGTCATTGACCTCGCCGACCACCGCGTCGTCGTCGAGTTCGAGCCCGTCGAAGAACTCTTCGCAGAACTCGACCGACCCGTTGACCTGCTTGATCCGTCGCAAGGTAATGCCCGGGCTGTCGATCGGTACAAGGAACATCGTCAGGCCCTCGTGCTTGGGCACGTCCCAATCGGTCCGGGCCAGCAGTAACCCGTAGTCGGCGGCGAAGGCGCTGGTGCTCCACGTCTTTGCGCCGTTGATCACCCACTTCTCACCGATGCGGTCGGCACGGGTGATTACGCCGGCGAGATCCGACCCACCGCTGGGTTCTGACAACAAGTGCACCAGCACCTCGTCGCCGCGCAACGCGGCCGAAATATGTTGCTGCTTCTGCTCTTCACTGCCGGTATCCAGGATCGCCGCGCAGCAGATCGTGAACGTCGGCGTGTTGAGGATGATCGGCATTTCATATGTACGGCTTTCGGCGTCGAACGCCTTCTGGTACTCGATCGGCAGACCGAGGCCACCGTACTCACGCGGAAAGCAGATACCTGCGAATCCGCCTTCATAGAGCCGCTTTTGGAGTTCTCGCGCACGCAGCCACGGCTGCTCTTCTCCACGGTCGGCCTCCGGCGGGTTGGCCGGGTCGATGCGTGGCATGTTGTCCGCCAACCACGCTCGGGCACGGGCGGCGAACCCGGCGACCGATTCCGACGGCTCGGTCATGACGCGGACTCCAGTGCCTTGGTCAGTGCGTAGACGCGCAGGTTGTGCTCTTCGGGTGTGCCGAACAGCGAGCGGTACAACGTGACTCGCCGCAGATAAAGATGGAGATCGTGCTCCCATGTCACGCCGATGCCACCGTGCAACTGGATGCAGTCCTGCAGCATGCCCGGGGCATGTTCGGCCACATAGGATTTCGCGACGCTGACTGCCATGTCGGCGCCGGGCGAACGCTTGCCCACCTCGGCGACGGCAAACCGCGTCGTGGCCCGGCAGGCCTCCAACCAGATCTTCAGGTCAGCGAAACGGTGCTTGAGCGCCTGGTACGACGCCAGCGGACGGCCGAATGAATAGCGGTCGAACGCCCACTTTATGGTGAGGCCCACCACCGTGTCGAGGATGCCGACTACTTCGGCGCACTGCAGCGCCGTCGCGATCTGGCTCTGGCGCTGGATCAGGGCCGGCGTCTGCGCCGCCGTTCCGACCGCCACGGATTCGTCGACCTCGACACCGTCGAAACGCACTCGGGCATAACGCTTCATCAGGTCCACCGACCGGCACGGCTCGACGTGCACACCGGGCGCGTCGGCGGGTACGAGGAACTGGCGGATCCCAGCAGCAGACCCACCGTCGCCGCGAGCGACCACCAACAGCACTGAGCTCTCGGTGCCGGCCTCGACGCGGTCCTTGACGCCGTCGATGCGAAATCCGGCCACCGTCGGCGTGGCGGTGACCTTGGGTTCCAACGGATCCCACGACTTGCCCGGCTCGTAGACCGCCCAGGAGGCGACTGTCTCCCCGGACATCAGCGCTTGGATCGTCGGTGCGTGCCTGTCATTGTGGTCGGCGTCGACGAGCCCGGCGAGCACCGTGCTCACCGGATGCAACGGCCCCTGCGCGACCGTCCTGCCGATCAACTCGGCAACGGCGGCTAGGTCTTCGACGCCATTGCCCGACACACTTCCGCCACCGAGGTCCTCGGGCACCAGCAGGCTCGTCCATCCCAGTTCGGCCGCACGGCGCCACCATCCGGGCTCGAACGAGATGCCGGCGGCGTGCAGCTCGCGCACACGGGTAAGCGAGGCCTCCTTCTCCAGGAATGCCTGGGCCGTCGACGCGAAGAGCAACCTCTCCGGCGACGTTACGGTCACGCGGGGACCGGGCTTCCGATCTTGAACAGCTTCATCATGTTGCCGCCCATGATCTTTGCCTTGTCACCCTCGGGCAGGTCCGCGAGGTCGTCGACGAACGTGAGCGGGTCCCGCAGGCCCTCGGGGTGCGGCCAGTCCGAGCCGAACACGACGCGGTCGGTGCCCATCATCTGGGCGATCTCGACGAAGTTGTCCTCCCAGAACGGGCTGATGTAGACGCAGCGCTTGAACGCCTCGACCGGATCCTCGAGGAAGCCCTGCGGCATCTTCGCGTAGATACTCTTGAACTGCTTGAACAGATAGGGCACCCAGTCGGCGCCGTTCTCGATGGACAGCACGCGCAGTTCGGGGTTACGCGACAGCGCGCCGTGACAGACCAGCGCGGCCATCGCGTCCTCGATCGGCCGCTTGCCCATCGCGACCATCCGGAACGCGGTGGGCTTGAACGGCAGGAACTCGTCACCCGGTTCCCACACGTTGAGGAACTCGGAGTACCCGCTGTCCGAGGCGTGCATCGACACCGGGATGTCGGCCTTGATGCACGCCTGCCAGAACGGGTCGAACTCCTCGAGCCCGAACGAGCGGGTGCCGCGGTAGCCGGGCACCGGGGCGGGCCGCACCAGTACCGTGCGGGCACCGCGCTCCAGGCACCATTCGAGTTCTTCGAGCGCCCGGTCGACAATCGGCAGTGTCACCACCGGGGTGGCGAAGATGCGCCCCTCGTAGTCGAACGACCACGTTTCGTACATCCACTGGTTGAGCGCATGGATGACGTCGTGAATCATCTCCGGGATCGTCCTTCATCCGCTCCTCGACGAGACTGGCCAGGGTCGGGAACATCAGTGCGTAGTCGATGCCGAGATCGTCCATGACCTCGAGTCGTGCGCCGGGCTCGCGGAACGCGGGGATCGACTTCATCGGCTCGCCCATCACCTCGCGGTAGCTCTTGCCGCCGCTGCCGTGGCGGAAGTACTCCTCTTGAGCGCCGGGCCGTGCGACCACCTCGAAGGTGGGGTTCGGGATGTACTCGCTGATGTGGCCGCGAACCACGATCTTCTTGCGGCCGCGGACCTGCACGTATTCGATGACGTTCTTGCGGTTGTCCGGCAGGAACTTGGTCAGCGCCTCCTCCGTCTCGTACATGTGGTTGTCCGCGTCGAACACCGGGATAGGAAAGTTCGCGTGATGGCATGACCGTCTCCTGAGAGTCTCATTAGCCCGAAGTGGTAATGACATTACCACGGCTGGAGCAGGTGAAACGAGCCGCCCTCGACGGCCCTGCGATGGCGGCATCGCCGCAGATCAGGCGGGTTGCCTGTCGCGAGTCAGGCCGCGGGTGCAGAACTCGTAGATGTGATTGGCGTCAATGGGCACGCCGTTGAGTTCGGCGCCCAGCAGCCCGCAGCCGCATGGCGCCCAAGCACGGTTTGCATCGTCAGCGCCGCGGTGGTGTCGACATCGAGGTCGGCGCGGAAGGTGCCCTCGGCAATGCCACGGTTCAGAATGTCTTGGATCAAGTGGTGCAGCGGGGATAGGACACGCGCGTATTCCCGGGGCAACGTCTCGGCCAGGTGATCGTTGTAGAACGTCAAACCCCGGTTGATGCTGTCCTGAGTGGTGGATTCGGCAGGCGCACAGATCCGGTCGACGAGAATGCGCAGGGCCGCCGTGCTTCCCAACCCGGTCGTCTCCTCGCGCCACCTGGCCGTCGACTCGGCCATGATCTTGTCGATCAGCGCGAGCAGCAGCTCATCTTTGGTGGAAAAGTGCTGGTAGAAGGACCGCAGCGAGGTCTTCGACCGTTCCACCACTTCGAGCACCGTGAAGTCGGTGCGGCCGGTTTCGCCCAGGATGGCCAGCGCTGACTTCATGAAGCGACTGGCGCGAGATTCAGCGTCGACGCCAACAGGGCGTCCGATCGGTTTCGCCATGGGAACACCCTTCGCGTCGTCCTGCGCTCTGAGAATGACGTTACCGTTCTTGCTGACGCTGTAGGTACTGTGTTGCCTCGATGCCCGAATGGTTCTTGTTCCTGCCGCAAGTGCGGCTGGAGATCGCCGACATCGTCGAGCGTGCGCACGCCGCCGAAGTGAGCGGCTTCGACGGCATCGCATTCATCGACCATCTCGAGGTGCCGGGTGCGACCGACCAAAGTATTTGGGAGGCAATGACTGTCGCCGCTTGGGTGGCCGCCCGAACAGAGCGGCTCCGGATCGGCCACCTGGTGTTGTGCGACGCGTTCCGGCATCCGGCGGTGCTCGCGAAGCAGGCGGTCACACTGTCGGCGGCATCGGGGGGCAGGTTCGAACTCGGCCTCGGCTCCGGCTCGTGGCCACAGGAGTTTGCGCGGTTCGAGATCGACGGTGGTGATGACGCCGTTGCCCGGGTGAGGAGACTGGAGCGCGACCTGGCGCTGATTCGGCAGTACTGGGGCGAGGGCGAGACATCTGAGACGGTGCAGGTACCGCGCCCGAAACACCGAATTCCCTTGGTGCTGGGCGGAACCGGCAAGAGAACGATGCAGTTGGTCCGCCGTTACGCCGACTGGTGGAACCTCCCGTCGCATCAACTCGACCGGCTTCCCCGCCTGTTGGCCGACGTTGGGTCTGCACGGGTCTCGCTGCAACAGATGGTCGGATTCGTCGGCCAGGATGCCGACCGGCAGCAGGTCACCGAAGCTCAGCACCCGCCGGTTCGGATATCTCGGATCTGGGCTCGTCTGTGGTGACGCGGCCGAGCTTGCGCCGGCATTTCACCGGATTGTCCGAGCAGGGCGTCGAACGCTTCTACGTGTGGTTCACCGACTTTGCTTCCCCGACCACCGTCAAGGAATTCGCTGACACGGTGATTGCCAACGCAGGCCGAGGACACTCCTGGAGGAAGATTCGCTTCGCAGTCACGCACCCGATAATCAGCCACCCCTGCCGACCGGAGCTTGTCTCCGGACCAGGGGTCGCAACCGTTGCGGCGGCGGCGGAGAAAGCGGGCTTTCACGGCTTCGGCTTCACCGACCACCCGGCGCCGACGCAACGATGGCTCGATGCCGGTGGGCACGATGCCCTCGATCCCTTCGTCGCGATGGCGTTCGCCGCTGCGCGGACGACGGTCCTGCGCATGATCCCGAACATCGTGGTGCTGCCGTATCGCAACCCGTTCCTGGTGGCAAAGGCCGGTGCGACGCTGGACCTGCTGTCGGAGGGCCGGTTCACGCTCGCCGTGGGCGCGGGCTACCTCAAACGCGAGTTCGCCGCACTCGGTGTGGAATACGACGAACGAAATCAGTTGGTAGACGAGGCACTTGAGGTGATCCGGTCGGTATGGACCGGCGATGACGTCTCGTTCGACGGCCGGCACTTCACTGCCCGCGGGATCACCGCCCACCCTCGACCTGTGAGCCGGCCGCACCCACCGATCTGGGTCGGGGGCAATTCCGCAACGGCACGACAGCGTGTCGCGACACACGGTGACGGCTGGTGCCCGTTCGCTGCGCCGACGGTGCTGGCCAGCACTGCGGGCACTGCGGCGATGGACACGATCGAGCGACTGGCTGACGCCATCGGCGACCTACGGCGCCGTCTCGACGCGGCTGGTCGGGACTACGCCGCGGTCGATATCACCTTCACCAATTTCGCCGGTGGCAACCCTGGGGAGCCCGGCTTCAACGCCGATGCCTATTTGACCGGCTTGGCCGATCTGGCGGCCCTCGGCGTGACGTGGGTGCAAGTGGTCGTGCCGGGAGACAGTCTCGCCCACGCTCTGGAAACGATCGAGAGCTTCGGCGGGCAGGTGATCGACAACTTGACGGGGAGCAGCGGATGGTGTTGAGGCTCCGGCATCGGGCGCGGCATCGCGCAGGCCTTCGTCGAGTACGGGGCCCGGGTCGCGATCTGGGAAGGAGATGAGGTTGAATTGCGGGTGGCAGCGGGGGTTCATGGCGCTGCCCGTGCAGTTTGAAGAAGTGATAGCGCATGCGCTATCACGATTTCGGATGACGTTGCGCGATGTCGACGGTGCTGGGGTGGCTGTTGGGGTCATGTGGTGAGCTGGCTTCGTAGTACGCGCTTGAGCACCTTGCCGTAGCTGTTCTTTGGCAACGCGTCGACGAACAGTTGGCGCTTGGGACGAGGGCCTGGACTGCCACGGCGAGTACGTTGAGCGAGAGGAGGACATCGGTCCGGCGATCAAGCGCGCGTATGCCAGCGGCAGAACCGCCGTCGTGCACGTGTGTATCGACCCGAAGGCCAACTCCGAGGAGATGCCAAACTACGCGGAGTTCCGCACCTGGTACGCCGAAGGCACACAATAGAGAGGATTCAAGAAAGGGTGAGTCATGCGCGAATATCTCAAGTTCTACATCGACGGCCAGTGGGTCGACCCGATCGAGCCGAAAACTCTGGACGTTGACAACCCGACCACCGAGCAGGTGTCCGGCAAGATCTCCCTGGGCTCAGCCGCCGACGTCGACAAGGCCGTCAAGGCCGCTCGACGGGCCTTCGCCACCTGGTCGCAGAGCACACGGGAAGAGCGCCTGGACCTTCTCCAGGCGATTCTTGCCGAATACCAGAAGCGCGCCGGTGACCTTGGCGACGCAGTGAACGAGGAGATGGGGGCGCCGCCGGCGCTGGCCTCGGGGCCGCAGGTCAACCTCGGGCTCATGCACTTGACCAGGGCCATCGACGTGCTGAAGAACTTCGACTTCGAGGAACAGCGCGGATCGACGCTGGTGGTGAAGGAGCCGATCGGGGTCTGCGGGCTCATCACACCCTGGAACTGGCCGATCAACCAGATCGCCTGCAAGGTCTACCCGGCGTTGGCGACCGGCTGCACCATGGTTCTCAAGCCTTCCGAAATTGCGCCGTACTCTGCCCAGATCTTCACCGAGATCGTCGACGCCGCGGGCGTGCCGGCCGGCGTGTACAACCTCGTTTACGGCGACGGACCTACTGTGGGCGCGGCACTTTCGAGCCATCCCGATATCGACATGGTGTCGTTCACCGGTTCGACTCGCGCCGGTGTCGACGTCGCGAAGAATGCCGCGCCGACGGTGAAGCGGGTGACCCAGGAACTGGGCGGCAAGAGTCCCAATGTCATCCTCGACGATTCGGCCTTCGCGCAGAACGTCGGTGCGGGCGTGATCAGCATGATGCTCAATTCCGGCCAGAGCTGTAATGCGCCGTCGCGCATGTTGGTGCCGAACTCGCGGATGGAGGAGGCCGTCGCCGTGGCCCGCGCGGCCGCCGAGAACGTGGCGGTCGGTGACCCCGGGAACAAGACAGCCATCGGACCGGTCGTCTCGAAGGTGCAGTTCGACAAGATCCAGGGCTTGATCCAGAAGGGCATCGACGAGGGCGCCACCGTGGTCGCAGGCGGTCCGGGCCGGCCGGAGGGCCTCGACACGGGCTATTACGTGAGGCCGACCGTCTTCGCAGGCGTCACCAATGACATGACGGTCGCCCGCGAGGAGATCTTCGGGCCGGTGCTGTGCATCCTCGGCTACGACGACATCGATCAGGCCGTCGAGATCGCCAACGACACCGACTACGGTCTCGCCGGCTATGTCGCGGCGGCGGACCTCGACGCGGCGCGTGCCGTGGCGCGCCGGATCCGGGCGGGTCAGGTGGCCATCAACCACGCCTTCGACATCGAAGCGCCCTTCGGCGGCTACAAGAGGAGCGGCAACGGCCGCGAGTGGAGCGACTTCGCCTTCCACGAGTACCTGGAGACCAAGAGCGCTCTCGGCTACGCCTCGGCGTCCGGCTAACCGCTCGCCGGTGCCGCGCGGCGCTTCCGTGCGGGCTTGGGGTACGGCGCCCCGAAGTCTCCTACCGGATGCGCGCCAGAACTGCGTGCCGCCGCGATGGCGGTGCGCAGCGGACGGGCCAACACGGCGAACGACGCCATGTCGAAGAGCAGCGGTGTGAGCAGCCGGTTGTGGACGAACGCGAACGCGCTGCGGGTCTCCGGATCGGCCCAGCCGAGGGTTCCGCCCAGGCCGATGTGACCAAATCCCTTGAGCAGGCCGGGAACCGGCGATTCGTGATAGCCGAGATGAAACGGCATGGGGATCACCAGGTTCATGTCGGGCCTCACTCGAGGCCTACCCGCCAAGCCGCGGGCCAGTTCCGGCGACAGGAACCGTTTTCCGTCGATGCGGCCGTCGTTGGCCAGTGCGGCGTACATCTTGGCCAGGCCGCGTCCGGTCACGACCCCGTTCGCGGCCGGCACCTCGCCGTCGAGGAACGGGGCGTCGCCCTGCACAAGGGATTTGATGCCGGGGAAGTACATCGCGCCGAGCGCACCCGAGAACGGCAGCCCGGCCAGCTTCGGTGCGACGAAGTTGAACAGCGGGTTGGGGCGGGCGGTCTGCGGCACCAGGATTTGCGCGACCCTGGTCGGCGCGTCGGCCGGCGGACGGCCCAAGTGCAGGCCATCGGTGTTCAGTGGACGCGCCAGTTCCGTTCGGATCAGTTCGCGCATGCCCTTTCCCGTCACCGAGCGTGCGAGCCCGGACAGCAGCCAGCCGTAGGTCAGCGCGTGGTACGCCGGCCGGCCCTTGAGGTGATCGACCGGCGCGGCGGCCAGTCGCTCTTCCATCAGGCGGTGATCCATCAACTCCGACTTGCCGACGCCCTTCAGGTGGGACAGACCGGACCGGTGCTGCATCACGTCACGAATCGTGATGTCCGACTTGCCGTTTGCACCGAACTCCGGCCAATAGTCGGCGACGGGTGTGTCGTAGTCCAGCAGCCCCCGGTGGACCAGCCGGTGAATGACAGTCGAGGCCAGGGCCTTGGTGGCGGAGAACACCATCGCGCCGGTGTCGGCGGTCCAGTACTCGTCGCCGGCGCGATCGGACCAGCCCGTCCAGACGTCGACGACGGGCTGACCGTCGATGAACACCGAAAGCGCGCCGCCACCGAAACGGCGGCCCGGGAACAGCTGCGCGAACAACCGGATGACGTTGCCGAACCGCGGATCGGCGGCGCCCTGCACGCCACGCGGCAGGCCATCGCCGCGCGAAAGCACAGGCTTGTCCGACGCGGCAGCACTAGATGAGAACATGATTTCCAGTTTAGAGTAATCGCATTATACGATTCCGTAAGGTTGGCAGCCGCAACCCGGGAGGACTGTTCGATGCAGAAGGCGCTGGCACCCGAGATCTCGACCTGGCCGGACGACAATCCGCAGCTCATCGGCAGTAAGTGCGGCGCATGCGGTGCCACGGCGTTCCCCATCCAGGATCATTGCCCGCGGTGCAGCAGTGGCCGGATGGCGGAGTTGTTGTTGCCGCGGCGGGGCACGCTGGTCGCGTGGACGACGCAGGGCTTTCCGCCGGGACCGCCGTACGCCGGGCCGACCGGTAAGGAGTTCACCCCGTTCGGCGTCGGGCTCGTTCAGCTCGATGACGTGATCCGCGTCGAAGGGCGGCTCACCGAGCACGATCCGGCGAAGCTTCAATTCGGCATGGACGTCGAGTTGACCATGGTGCCGCTCACCACCGACGACGAAGGCAACGAGATCCTGACGTTCGCCTTCCGGCCGCTCTGAGTTAAAGGAGTTTGCTGACGATGAATGACGTGGCGATCATCGGCGTCGGCCTGCACCCGTTCGGCCGGTTCGACAAGACCGCGATGCAGATGGGCGCCGAGGCTATCCATGCCGCTCTCGACGATGCCGGCGTCGAGTGGAAAGACATCCAGTTCGGCGTGGGAGGCAGCTACGAGGTGTCCAACCCGGACGCCGTGACCCGGCTAGTGGGGCTCACCGGGATTCCGTTCACCGACGTGTTCAACGCCTGCGCGACGGGCGCCACCGCTACGCAGGTGTGCGCCGACACTATCCGGTTGGGCAAGTACGACATCGGCATCGCCATCGGCATGGACAAGCATCCCCGGGGCGCGTTCACCGACGATCCCGCCAAGCTTGCGCTTCCTCAGTGGTATGCGCATAACGGGCAGTTCGTCACCACCAAGTTCTTCGGGATGAAGGCCAACCGCTACATCCACGAGCACGGCATCTCGCAGGAAACGCTCGCCAAGGTGGCCGCCAAGAACTTCCGCAACGGTGCGCTGAACCCGAATGCGTTCCGCCGCAAGCCGATTTCCGAAGAGGAGATCCTCAACTCCGCGGTGCTGAACTACCCGCTCACGCAGTACATGTTCTGCGCACCCGACGAAGGCGCGGCGGCGGTGATCATGTGCCGCGCCGACATCGCGCACCGTTATACCTCCAAACCGGTGTACCTGCGGGCGGCGGAGATCCGCACGCGTCGCTACGGCGCCTACGAAGTGCACGCCACGTCGGCGCCTCTCGAGGAGGACGTGTCACCGACGGTGTACGCGTCGCGGGCGGCGTTCGAACAGGCCGGCGTGGCCCCCGAGGACGTCGACGTCATCCAGCTGCAGGACACCGACGCGGGCGCGGAGGTGATCCATATGGCCGAGGCCGGGTTCTGCGCCGACGGGGAACAGGAGAAGCTGCTGGCCGACGGTGCCACCGAGATCAGCGGCCCGATGCCGGTCAACACGGACGGCGGGCTGATCGCCAACGGCGAGCCGATCGGCGCGTCCGGGCTGCGGCAGGTACACGAACTGGTGCGGCAGCTGCGCGGTGAGGCCGGCGAACGCCAGGTGTCGGGGGAGCTTCGGGTCGGGTTCGCGCAGGTCTACGGTGCTCCCGGTACCGCCGCGGCGACAATTCTGACGCTCTGACCCCCTTAGGCGCGAGGGTGCATGTCTGCTGGGCGACACGCCGCCGATTCACCGGCAAGAGCGCACGCTCGCGCGCGTTGATCACCACTCGTGTGCGCGGCCCTGCGCCCGGTACCAGTCGAGTAGATCCGGATTGTCGATGGACCGCGGATCGACCGCGACGTCGGCGCGTCCGGCGAGTATGCCGGTAATCGGCACCTCGAGCTTCTTGCCGGTCCGAGTGTGCGGGATACCGGGTGCTTCGATGACCTCGTCGGGCACATGCCGCGGCGACAGCTTCGAACGAATCTCGTGGCGGATCTTGTCCGTAAGCGCCCCGTTCACATGATGACCAGGCGCCATCGCGACGAACAGCGGCATCCAGTACTTGCCGTCGGGCCCATCCACACCGACGACGAACGCCTCGCCGACCTCATCGATCGCCTCGACGACTTCGTAGATCTCAGCCGAGCCCATTCGGATGCCGTGCCGATTCAACGTAGCGTCGCTGCGGCCGTGAATGATCAACGAGCCGCGCTCGGTCAGCGTCACCCAGTCGCCGTGCCGCCACACCCCCGGTGCCGTGCCGTCTGTCCACTCATGCTCGAAATAGGCCGCACGATAACGGTTTCCGTCGTCGTCGTGCCAGAAACCCACCGGCATCGACGGCATCGGCACGGTGATCACAAGCTCGCCAACCTCGTTGACGCGCGACTGGCGATCCGGCGACCAGCAATCCAGCGCGACGCCGAGGTAACGCGTGGCCACTTCGCCCGCCGGCGCTGGCACGCCGGCGGTGCCGCCGGCGAATGCGGTGCAGACGTCGGTTCCGCCGCTGATCGACGACACCATCACATCGCTGCCGACATGGGAGCCGACCCACTCGAAGAGATCGGTCGCCAGAGGCGAGCCCGTGCTACCGACGGTGCGGAGCCGGCTGAGGTCATGGGCCGTGCCAGGGGTGAGTCCTGCCTTGCGTGACGCCAGCAGGTGGCCTGGGCTGGTGCCGAAGTAGGTGACCCGTTCGTCGGCGACGAGCTGCCACAGCCGATCGGCGTCCGGGTACAGCGGATGGCCGCTGTAGCACACCACCGTTGCTCCGACGAGCAGCCCGGACAGCCTGAAGTTCCACATCATCCAGCTCAGCGCGGTCTGCCAGAAGAACACGTCGTCGGCGTCCAGGTCAGCATGCAGTCCAATAGATTTCAGATGCTCGAGGACTATGCCGCCGTGGCCGTGCACGATGCCTTTCGGCCGGCCGGTGGTGCCTGAGCTGAAGAGCACCCACAGCGGATGATCGAACGGCACTGCCTGTACCTCGAGATCGGCGGGCCGGGCGACCAGGTCGTGATAGTCGTCGCCGCCGATCACAATCAGATGCGGCTCACCCGGCAGCAGCGCCTCGCAGTTCCGTAGTGTGGTCACGCTTGTCGATCCACTGCCCGTTGAATTGATAGCCGTCCGCGCTGAACAACACCTTCGGGCCGAGCTGGGACAGCCGCGACGACGCACCCTCGGGCGCGTAGTCCTGACCGCACGACGACCAGACCGCGCCCAGCGACGCGGTGGCCAGACACGCGACCATCGCATCGGCCACGTCGGGCAGATAGGCCGCGACGGTGTCGCCCCGCTGAACGTCGAGGCGGCGCAGTTCCGCCGCGACAGCACCGATCCGTCCCGGAAGGTCCGCCCAGCTGATCTCCGTGCGGGCGCCGGTTTCGTCGATGCCGACGATCGCCGGGCCGGCTAGATGCGCGTGGCGGAGCACCCCGTCGACGTAGTTCAGCTCGACACCCTCAAACCACTGCGCCCCGGGCATTCTCGCATTGGCGAGCACAGCGGCGTCACCGTCGCCCGGCCCGCCACCCCGGCTCCGGATGTCGAAGTAGTCCCACACCGCGCGCCAGAACCGCGCCGGGTTGTCAACCGACCACTGCCACAGTTGCTCGTAATCGCCGGACGGCGCTCCGTAGCGTTGCGCCGCCGCGTCGGCGAACCGGCGCCACTGGGGCACAGTCATCGTTCGCTGAGCCTGACGATCTGCTGGGCACGCCGCAGTACGGGCATGTCGACCATCATGCCGTCCAACTGGAACACGCCGCGGTTGTCGCGCGCCGCCGCGACGACGCGCCGCGCCCATTCGACCTGATCGGGTTCCGGCTGGTAGCCGGCCCGGATCACGGGAACCTGGCTGGGATGGATCGCGACCTTGGCATCGAATCCGACGGCGACGGCGTCGTCGACCTCCGCACGCAGTCCGTCGGTGTCCTTGATGTCGAGATACACCGAATCCAGCGCCAGCCGCGAGTACGCCTTCGCGGCCAACAGCGAAGCCGACCGCACATGGCGTGCCACATCGCGCAGCGTCCCGTCCGGGTTCCGGTTCGCGGTGCCGCCGAGCGCGGCGAACAGATCCTCCGAGCCCCACATCACCGCGACGGCGTTGTCTTCCCGGACGCACTCGGCCACGTTGACCGCGCCGAGCGGCGTCTCGATCAGCACGATCACCTGCCGCGGCGCCAGTGCGCGAATCTGCTGCGCCGACTCGGATTTCGGCAGCATCACGGTCGTGTACGCCGCGCGAGCCAACGTCTCGAGGTCGGCGTGGTAGTCGGCAGTGTCGGCGGCGTTGATGCGCACCACCGTTCTCGCGGGATCAAGCGGCATGTCCACCAACGCTTTTCGGGCAGCCTCCCGGTCGGCGGCGGCTACCCCGTCCTCGAGGTCGAGGATGACGACGTCGGCGACGGCGGCGGCCTTCGCGAAGCGCTCGGGACGATCCGCAGGACAGAACAGCCACGCCGGCCCGGCCTGTTGGAATGTCATGGTTTAGTGCGCACCAAGGTCTTGCGCGTCGCGGTCGCGACGACGTCGCCGTGCTGATTGCGGCCCATGTGCTCCAACGTGACGATTCCTTCGCCTTCCCGGCTGCGTGATAATCGCTTGTCCGCCACCACTGTTTCCGCATACAGCGTGTCGCCGTGGAACAAGGGCTTGGGAAACGCGATGTCGCTGAATCCGAGGTTGGCCACGATCGTGCCCTGGGTCAGCTGGGCCACCGACAGGCCGACAAGTGTCGACAGCGTGAACATCGAGTTGACCAGCCGCTGGTGGAACGGCGCCAATCCCTCGGAGAACGCCGCATCGAGGTGCAGCGCCTGGGTGTTCATCGTCAGGGTCGTGAACAGCACGTTGTCGGCCTCGGTGATCGTCCGGCCCGGCCGGTGCAGGTAACGCACGCCGAGCTCGAACTCCTCGAACCACAGACCGCGCTGTTCGACGGTCCGCTCGTCTGTCACGACTGGCCCTTCTGCTCTTCGCGCAAGCGGTCCCCCGAAGCGGGAGGTGCCCCCACATCGCCAGCCTCACTTTCATCCGATGAAGAGATCCTGAAGGATGCGCTCCGCCGCCGTAACGCGACAGGCCGGGCATGATTCTCCTCTTAGGGTGGTCCCAAACGCGTCTGAGCCCGTGTCGTTACCGCACGATGGGATTGGCATTCTCATTTTTTGCAAGTACGGTATCCATTGATGAATGAGCAGGTGCAGACCCCTTCGGGGATCCCCGTCGAGCCGGTATATGGACCGGCTGACCTGCGTGGGGAACCCCCAGCCCCGGGCACCTACCCGTTCACCCGTGGCAACTTCGCGTCGGGGTACCGAGGTCGACTGTGGACATTCCGTCAGTATTCGGGATTCGGCACGGCCGAAGAGTCGAATAGCCGTTACCGCTATCTGCTCGACCAGGGCGGCACGGGTTTGTCGGTGGCTCTGGACCTGCCCACACAGTGCGGCTTCGACTCCGACGATCCCGAGGTTTCCGAGGAGGTCGGCCGCGTCGGCGTCGCCGTGGACACGCTCGCCGACGCCGAGATTCTTTTCGACGGGATCCCGCTGGACAAAATCAGCACCAGTTTCACGATCAACGGGACCGCCGCGATCCTGCTGGCGTTCTACGTGGCCGCCGCTGAGCGCAAAGGCGTTCCGCGGGCGAAGCTCACCGGCACGATCCAGAACGACATCCTCAAGGAGTACGCGTCGCGCGGCACCTGGATCTGGCCGCCGGAGCCGTCGCTGCGCCTGATCGCCGACACCATCGAGTTCTGCGCCGCCGAGGTGCCGAAGTTCAACGCGATTTCGGTGGCCGGCGCGCACTTCCGCGACGCCGGAGCCAACGCGGTGCAGGAGATGGCCTTCACCCTCGCCGACGGGGTCACCTACTGCGACACCGTGCTGGCCCGCGGCCGGTTGACGGTCGAGCAGTTCGCCCCGCAGATCTCCTTCTTCTTCTACACGCACGGCGACTTCTTCGAGGAGATCGCCAAGTACCGGGCGGGCCGGCGGCGCTGGGCGACGATCGTCCGCGAACGCTACGGGGCGAACGCCGACAAGGCGTCGATGTTCCGGTTCGGCTGTGTCGCCGGCGGCGCCTCGCTGTACGCCCCGCAGGCGCAGAACAACATCGTCCGGGTGGCCTACGAGGCGATGGCGTCGGTGCTCGGCGGAGTGCAGTCGATGTTCACCGCCGCCTGGGACGAGCCGTTCGCGCTGCCCAGCGAGGAATCCGCGACGCTGGCGCTGCGCACCCAGCAGATCCTCGCCTACGAGACCGGCGTCACCCGGACCGCCGACCCGCTCGGCGGCTCGTACTTCGTCGAGGCGCTCACCGACGCCACCGAGGACAGCATCATCGAGATCATGGCCGACCTCGACCAGCACGGCGGCATGGTCCGGGCGATCGAGGACGGCTATCTGCAGGGCCTGATCGCCGACGAGGCGTACCGGGTGCACAGGACATCGAGTCCGGCACGCTGCCCGGTCGTCGGCGTCAATCGCTTCGTCTCGGACGAGCCAGCGCCGGACCTCGCTATCTACGAACTCGACGCCGAGGGCCGCGACCTGCAGCTCAAGCGCCTGACCAACGCGAAGGCCGAACGCGACAACGCGGCCGTGAAGGCCAGCCTCGCGGCGTTGTCCCGCGCCGCGGAAGGAACCGACAACCTGATGCATCGCTGATCGACTGTGCCAACGCGTATTGCACGGTCGGGGAGATGGTCGCCGCGCTCAAGGCGGTCTGGGGCGAGTTCCAGCAGCCGGTGGTGTTCTGATGGCGACACCGATCCCGCGCAGTCCCACCCGCCGCGAGTCCTGGTCGCCAAGCCCGGCCTGGACGGACACGACCGCGGCGCCAAGATCGTCGCGCGCGCGCTTCGCGACGCGGGCTTTGAGGTCATCTTCACCGGCATCCGGCAGCGGATCGAGGACATCGTCTCGATCGCCCTGCAGGAAGACGTCGCGTTCGTGGGCTTGAGCATTCTGTCCGGTGCCCATCTCGCGCTGACCACCCGCACCATCGAGGCGCTGCGGGCCGCCGACGCTGCAGACATCGCCGTCGTGGTCGGGGGCACGATTCCGCAGGCCGACGTGCCGAAGCTGCTGGCCGCCGGCGCCGCCGCCGTCTTCCCGACCGGCACGCCGCTGGAAACCCTTGTCCGGCGAAGTCCGTTCGCTCACCGGCACAACCCTGGAGGAACTGTGCGCGTCGGAGTGATGATCGGGCCGGAGCGCCGCGACTCCGCGCGGAAGCCGGAGGGAATGGTCCACGACATCCTGTGGGCCGAAGGCGCCGGCATGGACACCGCGTGGATCCCGCAGATCCCCAGCGACTTCGACGCGCTGCTCACCATCGCGCTGCTGGCCACCCGGACGGACCAGATCGAACTCGGCACCGCGGTCGTGCCGCTGCACGCGCAGCACCCGATCGCGCTTGCGCGCCAAGCGTTGTCGGCCCACGCGATAGCGAACGGCCGGCTCGCGCTCGGCGTCGGGCCGTCGCACCACTGGATCGTGCGGGACATGCTCGGCCTGCCCTACAACAAGCCGGCCGCGTACACCCGCGACTACCTCGAGGTGCTGAACGCCGCGCTCAACGGGCCGGGCCGGTCGACGTCGAGAACGGCACGTTCACCGTGCACAACCCGCTCGACCTCGGACCCGTCGCGCCGCTGCCCGTCCTGGTCGCCGCGCTCGGCCCGGTGATGCTCCGGATCGCCGGCGAACGGGCCGACGGCACCGTGCTGTGGATGGCCGACGAACGCGCGATCGGCGACCACATCGCGCCGCGGATCACCAAGGCCGCCGACAACGCCGGTCGTCCGGCACCGCGCATCGTCGCGGGCATCCCGGTATGCCTTTGTGCGCCAAACGAAGTCGACGCGGCGCGGGAGCGAGCCAATCGGATCCTCGGGGAAGCCGAGTTCTCGCCCAACTATCAGCGTCTGCTCGACCGGGCGACGCGAAGGACGTCGGCGACATCTGCGCGGCCGGCGACGAGGAGGCGATCCTCGCGCGGTTCCGCTCGTTCGCCGACGCCGGAGTCACCGACCTGTCGGTGCGTCTGCTGCCGATCGGAGACAACCGCGACGAACTCATCGCGTCCAAGCAGCGCACCCGCGAGGTCCTGGCGGATCTCGCGGCCCGGGTCCGATGACCGGCCCCGAGGGCCCGCTGGCCGGCATCAGGATCCTCGAGGTCGGAACCATGCTCGCCGGCCCGTACGCGACGATGATGCTGGCCGACCTCGGCGCTGAGGTCATCAAGATAGAGCCGCCGGAGCGGCGAAATCTCGCGCCAGGTCGGCGACAGCTACTTCGCCAGCCTCAACCGGGGCAAGCGCAGTGTCTCGCCTCGACCTCAATTCCGAAGCGGGACAACGACAGCTCGGCGATCTGGTCGCGCAATCACATGCGTTGCTGGTCAATCTGAAGCCTTCGGCCATCCGCCGGCTCGGACTCACCTACGACGCGCTGAAGCGGCACAACGAGCGGATCGTCTGCGTCGCGCTCACCGGGTTCGGATTGGACGGCGGTGACGAGCCCGCGTTCGACTACGTGGTTCAAGCCGCCACCGGCATCGCCGCGCTCACCGGCGATCCGGACGGTCCGCCGACGCTGCCCGGGTATTCCTCGGCCGACAACTCCACCGGCCTGACCGCCGCGCTCGGCCTGCTCGCGCACATCGTCTCGGGCCGCGGTGGCCAGGTGGACGTGTCGTTGCGCGACGTGATGCTGTCCCAGCTCAACTACCACGCATCGGCCTATCTCAACGACGGCGTCGTGCCGCGCCGACTGCCGAACGGCGCGCACTCGTATTACGTTCCGGCGCAGCTCTTCCCGACCGCCGACGGATATCTGGCGCTGTTCATCACCCATGACGCGTTCTGGAAATCGTTTGCCGGCGAAGCGAAGATCGACGGCTTCACGACGATGGCCGAGCGGGTGTCACGGCGTGACGACGTGCTGATGGTCGTGACGGAGGCGCTGGCGAAAGACACCGCGGCGGGTTGGGAAGCGCGGCTGCGCCCGCTCGGGATTCCGGCCGCGGCCGTACGTACGCTGCCGGAGGCCTTGGAAGCCGACCCCCGAAATGGTCGTCACCGCAGGCGATTTCAAACTGGTCGCGAGCCCGGTTCGGATCGCCGGGTACACGCCCGACTACCGCCCGCCGCCGCAGCTGGGCGAGCACAACGACGTCCTGCCTCACCGGGTAGCCGAGGAGGTCACTCGGGGTACCGGGAGTACGGGATCACTCGTAGACGACCGTCACCGAGTCGGAGTCCGGGATGCCTTGGCAGGTGAGGATGTAGCCGTCGGCGATCTCGTCATCCTCCAGCACGTCGTTGACCCGCATCGTCGCGTGGCCTTCCGTCAAGCGTGCGATGCAGGTGCCGCAGTTGCCCGCCTCGCAGGAGAACGGCGGCGCGAGCCCGCCGCGCCGTGCGCTTTCCAGCAGCGTCTCTCCTGGCCACCTTGGGAACCGACACCTTCTTGCGATCGAGGTGGATCATCACCGTCCCGCGGGTCGCGGGTTCCGCGCTGGGCCGGCTGGCGGCACCTTCGGCTCGATGTCGAAGTTCTCGACGAACACCCGAGCCGGTCCAGACAGCGCGGACTTCACTACCGTCATGAATCCTTCTGGTCCGCACACGTAGCAATCGGCGTCGGCGTCCGGACCGACAAACGTCCGCACCGTGGCCGCGTCGAGCAGCCCGCGCTCGGCGTCGATGTTTCGGACCACCTCCAACCGGTCCGGGTAGCGATCGGCGAGCTCGGACATGGCCGCGTCGAAGATCACTGACGGTCGGTCGCGGTCGGCACACAGCAGCCGAACGCGGCGTTGGGTGGTGGCGAGCGCGCTCTTGGTCAGCGACAGGATCGGGGTTACCCCGCTGCCGCCGGCGAATCCCAGTAACGGCGCGGAGCTCGAATCCAAACAGAACGTGCCCGCGGGCCTGGTCAGGACGAGCTCGTCACCTTCGGCCAGGTTGTCCAGCATCCAGTTGGACACCTTGCCGGTCGGCACCCGTTTGACCGTGGTCGCCAGCTCGTCGTCGGTCTCCGGGGCGCTCGACATCGAATAGGAGCGGTACAGGTCGTCGCCGTCGACGGTGACCCGGAAGGTGCAGTACTGTCCGGCCCGGTATTCGAAGGGTTCGTCGGGGGCCAGCACGTACGTGCGCGCGTCGGCGGTCTCCTTGATGATCCGAGTCACGGTAGCCCGGTGGAACACGTGGGTGATCGCCATGTCGCCTCCCTTCTGGTAGTACGATTCTATCCAAACGAGAATCAGGTTCTCAATACGCGATAGGATTCTCTGGATGTCGACTCGTAGCGATGCCGCGCTCGTGTTCGGGGAGCGGCACTACAGTCTGCCGCAGCTCGACCTTGGCCGACGGGATGGCTGCGGCGCTGAGGCGCGGGGAGTGCGCAGCGGCCAGCGGGTCGCGCTGATGTCGTCGAACCGGCCGGAGTTCGTCGTGGCGGTGCGCGCGATCTGGCGCTTGGGCGCCGCGGTCGTGCTGATCAGCCCGGCGTGGAAGCACAGCGAAGTGGACCACGCGCTGGCCTGACGAGCCCCGCGCACGCCGTCGGAGACCATCGGCGCTGGCCGATTGATGCCGATGATGCATCTGGACGAGCCCATCGCGCCCGGGGAAGGCGGATTCTCGCCGCCGAGTGAGGATGCCGACGCGCTGCTGGTGTTCAGTTCCGGCACCACCGGCACGCCGGACAGGCGGCATCCGGCACACTCATCAGGTGGCCTCGGCTGCGCTGCATCCCGGACAGTGTGCGCACCATCGACTGCAGATGACCTCGACCGTCGCGCCAATCGCATTGGCGCTGGCATCGCACCCGAGGCTGGAGAGCTTCGATCTGTCGTCACTGCGCTACATCATGTGGTGCGCGACGCCCGTAACCGCCAGCGTTGCCGAGACCATTACTGAGCGAGCGGGCGTGAGCTGGCTGACTGCGTACGGGACAAGCGAATTGCCGGTCATCGCATGCAGCCCGCTCGACGACGTGCGGCTCGACACGGTCGGCCGACCGGTGCCCGGCGTGAACGTGCGGGTGGTGTCGCCCGATGGTGAGATCCAGGCGCGGTCGGAATCGGTGATGGCCGGGTATCTTCCCGATGAGGCCACTGCGGAGGCATTCTGCGACGGCTGGTACCGCACCGGGGACGTCGGCACCCTCGACGCCGACGGCTGGTTGCGCATCACCGACCGGTCGAAGGAGATGATCAAGGTCCGGGGCTTTCAAGTCGCGCCCGCCGAAATCGAGGCGGTCTTGCACGGACATCCCGCGGTCAAAGACTGTGCGGTGTTCGGGGTTCCGGATCCCGTTAACGGCGAAGCCATCGTCGCCGCCGTCGCTACGCACACATCGGTGACCGCGGCAGAACTCACCGACTTGGTAAGTGACCGGTTGGCGTCGTACAAACGCCCGGCCGAGGTGGTGTTCGTGCCCGAGGTTCCGCGCCTACCCTCCGGCAAGGTGCTGCGCCGAGTTCTCAAGGAGCGCCATGGATGTCCGTCTGACCACTGAACAGCGCCAATTGCGCGACGCCGCAGCCAAGTTGGCCGGCGACCTCGGCCCCGGCTCGGTTCAGGACCTCTCCGACGAGAGCCGGGTAGCTCGGCTGGAGAAGGCCGTCGACGCGACGGGTTGGCGGTCGCTGCGCTCCGATGGCGCCTCGGGCGTCGAGGTTGCGATCGTCGCCGAGGAGTTCGGACGTGGACTGGTCGACGTCCCGTTCCTCGGCCCAGCGCTCGCCGACGACCTTCGCAGGCACGTCGGTGACGACGCGGAGCCGGTGACGCTCGCGGTCGACGGTCAGGCGATCGACGCTCGCGGGTTTGCGCGCGCGTTGACGCTCAGTGACTTCGCAGTGTGCGCCGCCGCGGTGGGGGAGGCCAGTCCGGCGGCAGACCTCACCAGAACCGTGGCGGACCTGTCCGAATCCCCGGAATCCGTCGGTGAATTGAGTCCCGAAGACCGCGATCGATTTCGGGCGCTGGCGGTCGTGACCACGACCGCCGACATCCTGGGCGCGGCGCGCGGTGCCCACGCGTTGGCAGCCGAGTACGCGAAGATTCGTGAGCAGTATGGCAAGCCGATCGGCTCGTATCAGGCCGTGGCGCACCTGCTGGCCGAAGGCCTGGCTTTGATCGAGGGATCGATCAGTGTGCTGCGGCACGGCGCCTGGGCGGTCGACGAACTCGACCCGGCCGAGGCGATACGCGCCGCGTCGATCGCCAAGGTCTACTGTGCACGCGCCGCCCGAACCGTGTGCGAGACCGCGATCCAGGTTCACGGCGGCATCGGCAACACCTGGGAGTGCCTCGCGCACGTGTATCTGCGACGGGCGTTGACGTCGACCGAGTGGTTCGGTGTCCGATTGAAGGAGATCGACTTTGGACTTTCGTGACTCACCGGAAGAGGCCGACTTCCGCGGCCGGCTGCGCGGTTGGCTGACCGAACACGCCGGCACGTTCACGGCCTCCGGCGACGACTACTGGGCCCGGCAGGGGGAGTGGCACCAGGCGCTGTATTCGGCCGGCTTCTTCGGGCTGTCGTGGCCGAAGAAGTTCGGCGGGCACGACCTGCCCCCGGTCTATGACGTGATCGTCGACGAGGAGCTGGCACGGGCGGGCGCCCCGCCCCGGCCGAGCCTGGGGTATCTCGTCGTCGGCCTCGGAGAGCATGGCAGTGAGGAACTCCAGCAGCGCTTTCTGCCCGGCATGATCAACGGAACCGAGCGTTGGTGCCAGGGGTTTTCGGAGCCAGGCGCAGGCTCCGACCTCGCGTCGCTGCGCACCAAGGCGACCCGTGACGGCGACAACTACGTCATCGAGGGCCACAAGATCTGGACCAGCTACTCCGACGTCGCCGACTGGTGCCTGCTGCTGGCCCGCACCAACCCCGACGCGCCGCGGCACAAGGGCATCTCGGCGTTCATCATCTCGATGCATCAGCCCGGGATCGAGCAGCGACCGCTGAAGATGATCAACGGCGTCACAACGGAATTCGGCCAGGTGGAGTTCGACGGCGCGACCGTGCCCGCCGACCAGATGGTCGGTGCGCCGGGGGAGGGCTGGGCGCTGGCGATGACCGTGGTCAGCCATGAACGCGAGCCGTCGACGCTGGGCTACTCGGCCCGCTACGGAAAGCTGGTGCGGCAGATGATGAAACGCGCCGACGGTGAGATCTCCGAGGAACTGGCGTGGGCCGCGGTGGACGCCGAGATGCTGCGGTTGCACGTCCGGCGGCGGCTGTCCGAACAACTCGACGGGCTGTCGCACGGGCCCGACGGCTCGCTGGACAAATTGCTGATGACCTGGGTCGAACAATCGGTCGGGCACGCCGCGCTCGACGTAGGCGGCACCAGCGATCCGGAGCTTCTCAGCGCCTACCTCTACAGCCGTGCGCAGAGCGTCATGGGCGGCACCTCGCAGATCCAGAAGAACATCATCGCTTCTCGCATCCTCGGGTTAGGAGTCTGACGTGTACGACATGCCGCAGGAGATCGAGGTCGAGGCCGACGGCGCGCTGCGGATCATCCGGCTCAACCGCCCGGACGCGCTGAACGCGGTCGATGACGCGTTGCACAGCGCGCTGGCGTCTCTCTGGCCGCGACTGAACGAAGACCGCGGCGCTCGGGCCGCGGTGCTCACCGGGAACGGCAGGGCGTTCTCGGCGGGCGGCGACTTCGCCTACCTCGACGAGCTGGGTCGCGATCCGGAACTTCGGGCCAAGACGATCCTGCACGGCCGCGAGATCGTGCTCGGCATGGTGCGCACCCGGATTCCCGTGGTGGCCGCCGTCAACGGCCCGGCGGTGGGGCTGGGCTGCAGCCTGGTCGCGCTGTCCGACATCGTCTACATGGCCGAGACCGCATATCTGGCCGACCCGCACGTGCAGGTGGGGCTCGTGGCGGCCGACGGCGGGCCGCTGACCTGGCCGCTGCAGATCAGCGTGCTGCAGGCCAAGGAGTACGCATTGACGGGCACGCGCATTTCGGCGCAGCGTGCCGTGGAGATCGGGCTGGCCAATCACGTTGTCGCCGACCCTCTTTCGGAGGCGATCGGCTGCGCGAAGAAGATCATGGAACTGCCGCGGCAGGCCGTCGAGAGCACCAAGCGGATGCTCAACATGCACGTCGAGCGCGCCGTGCTGAACACGCTCGACTACGCCAACGCCGCCGAGGACCAGTCGTTCCAGACCGAGGACTTCCGCGCGATCGTGGCGAAGCTGGCCGGCAAGAAGTCATGAGGCGCTAGTACTGCGTCTGACCCAGTTCTGGCTCGTCGAAGTCACGACCCGTCGCCAAGTCGATGCAGTTGACCAGCGCGACGCCGTCGGCGGCGCGCAGGTAGGCGGCCGCCCCTTGGTCGCCCGTGACAGATGCCAGCACACTGGCCCAGTGCTGCCGGGCGAGGACGACCGGGTGCCCGGGGCGGTCTCCGTAAACCGCTCGCGCGAGGCCGGTCGAAGAGTCGACAGCGGCTCGCAGCACTCGGGCCACCACCGCGGCTCCCACGTCGGGTGTGTCGACGACGTGCACGACCGCGTAATCGGCCCCCATGCGCTCGGCGGTGTCCAGACCGGTGCGCAGCGACGCGCTCAAACCGGTGTGCCAGCCGGTCGCGGTCACCGCGGTGACCCCGTCGGGTGCGACGACTTCGGCAGCTCCGAGAACCAAGACCACGTCGTCACACCCGCCGTCACGCAGGGCGGCAACCGCGGTGGCGAGCCACCCGTCGACGAGCACTTTCGGCATGCCGTACCGCCGGCCCGCGCCCGCGGCGAGGAGCACTCCGACGATGTGCGGTGCTCGATTGTCCATTCAGATCCTTCAGAGCAGTCTGACGATCCTGCGGGGCTGCACCGAATAGATGAATGGGCCATCCGCTGCGTGCGGCCGCAGCAATGGCGGCGATGTTGACGGTGAACCTCGCTGCGACGTCGGCTGCCGTGATATCCGCTCTCGGCACACAGAACATTCGTGCACGGCAATCGATAACTGTTTGACGCTCGACGAGGTTACGTCGAATCGCAGCATCCTTGTGAAAGGCGATCCAGCCGCGTTGTGCTGCCATTTTGATCCAGTCCTGATCGCTAACTTGCTGGCCCGGCTGCTCGCCGTAGTGTTCGCCCAACGTGGTAAGAGTGAGGCCCGCTGCCCTTAGCAATTTAGGCACCTGAACTGCCCCCAAGCTCCGATCCAGGAATATGTGCGGAGGTTCGCGACCAGCTGGGGATCAAGCGGCGATGGCGTCGAGTGCGTCACGCAGGTCTCGTTCTGAGACGCCGTAGTCCGCAGCTACCGCTTCGAAGGTTTCTCCAGCGCGAAGCGGGCCGAGAGCGTCTGCAACTCTCGCGCCGCTGACATCAAAGACAGGTTGCCCGTAACCTCGGTATGGGTCGAGCACGACGTTCGCTGACCCATATTGCGGCAACCGAATCATCTTGGCGTATTTGTCTTTATCGAAGCTGATCTGCTTCAGGTAATGCTGAATTATGTCCTTAAACACATGCTGACCAGACCTCGGAACAATGAGGTGCTTGACGACTTGGTCGTCCGGGCTCCCCTCGCCAGTCCGCTTCGCAAATTCCCAGAGGACTTCGGCGCCGTCCGTGTACAGGTCCTGTGACGCTAGAGCGTTCGGGCTCGACGTTCCGCAACAGCCAGTCGATCGACGGTCGTATCCGTTGCATTGGTACGCCTGCTCGCCGAAATGCGTTGAGGACGTAGGCCTCTGCGGCTCCGACGAACGGCAGCCGGGCGTACCCCTGATGAGTCTGGGGCAAGGCAGTGACGATGGGTTCACCCTTGACCACTGCGCGGGCTTTCGGCCGGCGTTCATAGCCGGAGGCCCATGTCTCTAGCGTCGAGCGCGGGACTACCAGGTATTTAGACGCCTCGGTCAGCGTGTACAGCGGCACGTCGAAACGCAGGTCAGATGCGGTTTTCGAAACGGTCATACTGCTCGCCTCCCCGCTAATTCAATCCAGCCCTCAGTCTGTCAACAAGGTACGACACGAGAGCATGTCGGTGGACCGATCGGCCCAAGACAGCTACACACGTCGTGCCGACCCGATGTGGACACGGGGCCACCGCATCGCATTGCCACCGCCGCCTATGGCTTGCATGGAAATATGACTCTCTTATATGGCACACATGCTTCTCGGTGTACGATAACCACACTTCTTGAAGTCGGCAGGTCGGCGCTGCAAGCTGGCAACTTACGCGCAAAAGTAACGACGGATTGGAGCCGTAGCCATGACGGACACGGTCGCGACCCGATACGTGGGAAACCGGGTTGCGCGGGTCGAGGACGCTCGGCTGCTCACCGGACACGGCACGTTCGTCGACGACGTCACGCGGCCGGGCATGCTGCATGCCTGCTTCGTACGCAGCCCGTTCGCCCGCGCCCGATCAACGGCATCGACGCCTCTGCGGCGCTGGCGCTGCCCGGCGTCCACGCCGTGTTCACGGCCGCCGATCTCAATCCGGACGTCAAGGAGGCCTGGCACGCGGTCGCGGGCAAGGACATGCCCGACACGCCTCGTCCGCCGCTGGCCGAGGGCGAGGCGAAATTCGTCGGCGACCCCGTAGCGCTGGTCGTCGCCGAGAGCCGCTACATCGCCGAGGACGCGATCGAACTGGTAGACGTCGACTACGAGCCGCTGCCCGCGATCGCCGACTTCACCAAGGCCGTGAACTCCGACATCGTCGTCCATGACGGCTACCCCGACAACGTCGCGGGCGGAATGGCCGGAGCGCCTCCGGACGAGGAGATCTTCGCGTCGGCCGCGCATGTCGTGACCGCGAACGTCTACCAGCAGATCTACACACCCGTGCCGATCGAGACGCGCGGCATGGTGGTCGAGTGGTCGGCGGCAACCGAAGAACTCACGATGTGGGCGTCGACCCAGACGCCACACGAGTTGCGGGCGTTCTGTGCGCGCCTGCTGGGCATCCCGGCGCAGCGGGTCAGGGTGATCATGCGGGACACCGGCGGGGGTTTCGGCCAGAAGGTCGTGCCGATGCGCGAGGACATGTGCATCATGCTGGCCGCGCGCAAGGTGCCGGCGGCGCTGAAGTGGATCGAGGACCGGCGCGAGAACCTGATGTCGGCAGGGCAGGCCCGCCACGTCGACGGCGACGCCAGGATGGCATTCGACGACGACGGCAACATCCTTGCCGTCGACATCGAGTTCATCCACGACGTCGGGGCGTATCCGACGCCCTACCCGGTGTTGCACGCGGCCGCGATCGGCATGTTCTTCCCGGGCCCGTACCGTGTTCCCAAGGCCAGCTTCAGCTACAAGACGGTGTTCTCGAACACCGCGGGCCTGGCGGCCTATCGTGGTCCCTGGCAGTACGAAACCCTCACGCGCGAAATCCTTCTCGACATCGCGGCACGGAAGATGGACATGGATCCCATCGAGCTGCGCCGCCGCAACATCCTTCGCGGCGACGAGATGCCGTACTTCAACCCCAACGGCATGCCGTACGACCATGTGGCGCCGGCCGACACCTTCGAGCAGGCCGTGAAGATCCTCGACCACGAGGGCTTCCGCAAGGAGCAGCGCGACGCGCTCGCGCAAGGTCGATACATCGGCCTCGGCTTCTCGGCGTACATCGAGCCGACCGGCGCCGCGACCGGGCACCTCGCCACGGAGGGCGCCACGATCCGGATGGAGCCGACCGGGAAGATCAACGTCTACGTCAACGGTGGCTCGACCGGCAACAGCCTTGAGACCACCGTCGTGCAACTGGCCGCCGACGCGCTCGGCGCGGATATCGACGACGTCGCCACCATCCAGGGCGACACGGCGGTGACGCCGTACGGCGCCGGCACCCAGGGCAGCCGCAGCGGCCCGATGACCGCGGGCGCCGTCAACGAGGCCGGCACCATGCTGCGCAAGCAACTCGTCGCGATGGCCGCTCACCGGCTGGGGGTCGAGGAAGACGAGATCGAGCTGGGCGGATCACGGGCCACTGCCGGAGACAAAAGCGTCACCTTCGCCGACATCGCCTACCGCGCGTACTACGAGCCGCAGCAGCTCCCGCCCGGGATGTCGGCCGTGCTGGAGGCGACCGCGCGCTTCACGTCTCAGGCCCCGGTCCACTGGGCGAATGCGACGCACGCGTGCACGTGCGAAGTGGATGTGACGACCGGCCATGTGAAGCTGACGCGCTACATCGTCAGCGAGGACGTCGGCCCGATGATCAACCCCAACGTGGTCGAGGGCCAGATCGCCGGCGGCACCGTGCAGGGCATCGGCGGCGCGCTCCTGGAGAACCTCGCCTACGACGACGATGGCAACCCGTTGGCGTCCACGTTCGTCGACTACCTGCTGCCGACTGCGACCGAGGTTCCGCCAATCGAGTTCGGGCACGTCGAGATTCCCGGCCCGGGCGTCGGCGGGTACAAGGGCGTCGGCGAGGGCGGCGCGATCGGCGCGACGCCCGCGGTGATCAACGCGATCAACGATGCGCTGGCACCGCTCGGCGTGACGTTGACTCGACTGCCCGCCAGCCCAGCAGCGATAGTCGACCTGCTCGAGCAAGCCGCAAAGTGAAGGACCAAAGTGGAATTAGTCAACGAGTTTCGCGTACCGGTATCGGTCGGTCAGGCATGGGAGGTGCTGACCGACGTCGAGCGGATCGCGCCGTGCATTCCCGGTGCGCAGCTGCTGACTGTCGACGGTGACCAGTTCACGGGCGCGGTCAAGGTCAAGGTCGGACCAATCACCGTGCAGTACAAGGGCAAAGCAGAGTTCCAGGAGAAGGACACCTCGGCCCGTCGGGCAGTGATCAAGGCCGTCGGAAAGGAGACCCGCGGTCAGGGCAACGCCGCCGCCCTCGTCACCGCCGAGCTCAAGGACGAGGGCGAGGCCACCACGTGCGTCCTCACCACCGACCTGACCATCTCCGGCAAGGCCGCCCAGTTCGGCCGCGGCGTGCTGTCGGACGTTGCCACCAAGCTGATCGGGCAGTTCGCCGAACGCCTGGAGGCCGACGTGCTCGCGGGCTCCATGACACCCGCCGCCCCTTCCGAAACACCTCAGGCACAGACGGTTTCGGCTGCGCGGCAGACCGATGACACCGCCTCCGTCGATCTGCTCGGCGTGGTGGCCGCGCCACTGGCCAAGCGCGCCGCACCCGTGGCGGCCGGGCTGATAGCAGGGCTGGCGATCGGATTCCTGCTGGGCCGTCGCCGGTCATGAAATCCGCACCGTTCGACTACCACCGCCCGGACAGCGCCGACGCCGCCGCGCAGATGCTGGCCGAATTCGGCGAGGAGGCAAAGATTCTGGCGGGCGGCCAGAGCCTGGTGCCGATGCTCGCGCTGCGGCTGGCGTTCTTCGACCACCTGATCGACATCTCGCGGCTGGCGGAGCTGAAGGGCATCGAGCGCAGGGACGGCGACCTGTGGATCGGCGCCGGAACCACCGACGCGATCGGTCGGGGCCGACGACGCAGGTCCGCGCTTCGGTGCCGCTGCTGACGCGAGTGACGCCGTACGTCGGCCACTTCCAGATCCGCAGCCGGGGCACGCTCGGCGGATCGATCGCGCACGCCGATCCGGCCGGGGAGTACCCGGCGGTCGCGTTGGCGCTCGATGCCGAGATGGAAGCGCTGTCACCGCGCGGACGCCGCGACATTCGGGCGGACGAATTCTTCACCGGGCTGTGGGAGACCGCCCTGGAGCCCGACGAGGTGCTCACCGGCGTCCGATTCCCCGTCTGGAGCGGCCGCTGCGGCTTCGCTGTTCGAGGAATTCGCCCGGCGCCATGGCGATTTCGCGATCGCGGGCGCAGTCGTCGCTGTCGAGCTGGACGGCGACGACCGCGTGTCGCGCTGCGGCATCGGCTTGCTGGGCCTGGGTTCGACGCCCCGGCGCGCGCCGGAGGCAGAGACTGCCGTCCTCGGCCGGCCCGTCGCCGACGTCAGCGCCGACGAGGTCGGCGAGCTCGCGATGGCCGGGCTCGACGACATTCCCACCGACCTGCAAGGGTCGGCTTCATACCGCGCCCGGGTCGGGTCCGCCATGGTGGCACGAGCCTGGACCGAAGCGACGCACGGAGGCGATCAATGCATGAACAGACGGTTCGGCTATCGGTCAACGGACGCGACACCGAAGCCACCGTCGAACCGCGGGTGACGCTCGCCGACTTCTTGCGGGAGCGCTGCGGGCTCACCGGCACGCACCTCGGTTGCGAACACGGCGCCTGCGGCGCCTGCACGGTGCTTCTCGACGGTGCCGCGGTCCGCTCCTGCCTGATCTTCGCCGTCCAGGCGGAGGGCATGGAAGTCACCACGGTCGAAGGCATCGCGTCCCCCGACGGCGAACTGTCGCCGGTGCAGTCGGCGCTGCGGGAGTGCCATGGACTGCAATGCGGCTTCTGCACACCGGGTTTCGTCATGTCGATCACCGCGTTGCTTCGGGACAATCCGCAGCCGACTGACGACGAGATCCGCGAAGGCCTGTCCGGCAATTTCTGTCGGTGTACGGGCTACCAAAGCATTGTCAACGCCGTACACCGTGCTGCCGAGCGCAGGTGAGCCAATGCCCTACCGATCAGAGTCGATCTCGAATTCCGGCCGTTGCCACTGCGGGGGAATCTTCTCCATATAGAACTCGGGGCAAAACGCGCGGGTGGACAGTGCGATGAAGAAGCTCGCGTTGCGTTCCGTCCACCATTGGTTTCTGGCCATGACCGTGTCGACCTCGCCGGGGAATGCGGCCCCGGCTCGCCAGTCGCCGCAGATTTCGTAAGCCTTGCCGAAGAGCAGGTTCTCCCCGCCCGGCCACATCCATTTCTGGTTGGTGTTACGCAGTTCTTGCAAGAAGAAATCGTGGGCTTGGTCTGCGGATGCCGCCGGCGCTGCCGCCAAGAAAGCGGCGGATAACGCGACAGTAGCTGCCGGAATAGCTGCGGGAACCAGGAATCTGCGCCTCACGGTTTTCTTCCCCTGCTTCGAAATCCCCCCGAATTGGCTTGCCACGGTCCATCATCGCCGATGCGGTGGACCCTCATCACCGAACGGCGATAATCGATGTCGATCATGATGGAGGCACCAGCGACTCCGACCGCTGGACGGTGCCGGTGATCCCCGTTGCGTCCTGGCGTGCGAGCAGCACAGCGGCCGCTGCCATGGCCTCCGGAGGTTCCACCATCTCCGGGGGAATCTCGCCGCCGCCGCCACCGGCCCGCCAGCCCTCGGTCAGCACCACGCGGGACGGGCTGAGGCAGTTTGCCGCGATGTTGGCGGGCTTCAACTCGGTCGCCAGCCCGAGGTAGAGGCGTTCGACCGCCGCCTTGGATACCCAGTACGCATTGGCCCCCCTGTCGGTCATCCCGACGCCGGTGGTGGTCACCGCGACCAGTGAGCCACCTCCCCGGTCACGCACATGCGGAATAATCGCCCGCGTCACCAAGAAAACCCCGGTGAGATTGACATCGAGACACAACTGCCAGCGTTTCAGCGGCGTCGACTCGATTGGCCCGAGCCACAGCACGCCGGCGTTGGCGATGAGAATGTCGATCCCGCCGAACGCGGCAACCGTCTGCGCCACTGCTTCTTCGACAGACTCCTCGCTTGTGACGTCACATCGCACGGCGCGGGCGCGGCCGCCCGCGGCGACGATCTTCTCGGTCACCGAGTGGATCGTGCCCGGCAGCCGCCCTTCCCGCTCGGAGCGCGCCGCGACCGCGACCGCGGCACCGTCTGCTGCCAGCGCCGCGGCGATGGTCGCTCCGATCCCGCGGCTGGCACCGGCGACGAACGCGACCTTCCCGGATAGAGCCGTCATTTCGGTGCGAACCGCAGTGCTCCGTCGAGGCGGATGACTTCGCCGTTGAGGTAATCGTTTTCGACGATGCTGGCGACCATGGCGGCATACTCGGCGGGCTGCCCATCCGCTTCGGGAACGGGATCTGCGGGCCCCAGTGCGCCTCGAGTTGCTCGGCCGGCGCGGGGTAGGCCGGCGTCAGGAACATCCCAGGAGCGATGGTGACGACGCGGATGCCGAGCGGGGAGAGGTCGCGCGCCGCGACCAGCGTCATGCCGATCACGCCGCCCTTCGCGGCGGAAGACGGGAGCTGACCGATCTGGCCCTTATAGCCGGCGATCGATGCGGTGTTGACCATCACGCCGCGGCCCCCGTCGAGCGGTTCCTGGCGGGCGATTGCGGCGGCGGAGAGCCGCATCACGTTGAAAACAGCGGTGAGGTAGTACTCGAGGGTCATCTTGAACCCGTCGAGGTCAAGCGGTGTGCCGTCCTTGGCGACAAGGCGTCCGCCGCTGGCGGGACCGCCGTGGGCGTCCACCGAAATACGCAGCGGACCAAGGGATTCCGCTTCCGCAAGCGCGGCATTGACGTCGTCTGTGCTGGTGGCGTCCGTGCGCACGTAGCGGACACCAAGCTCGCTCTCCAGGCCCTGCCTTTGTCGTCGGCGAGGCCGGCGACGACCACCTTCGCCCCCGCGGCGTGCAGCCGGCGAACGGCGGCCTCCCCAAACCTCCCGCGCCACCGACGACATCGCGGAGCTACCGCTGATGTGCATGTGATTCCCCTTCTTGCAACGCGTGCTCTCAAATTGAGAGAATAACATTCTCGTCATCGCTTGAATATGGGAGAGTGGCTATGCCAGGTCTAGGCTGCGCCTTCGAGCACCGATGAACATCACCGAGCTGATCACCTCTGCGCGCACGTGGATCCGTACGCGCCGCAGGGCGCTTGCTCAGCTTGGTCGAAGGAACGCATCGCGATGAAGTGCTGGCGGCTCTGGGCTCGGCGCCCGCCGCCCGCGTCATCGGTGTGACCGGTCCGCCCGGCGCGGGTAAGTCGACGACTGTTGCGGCGCTCGTCGGGGCCTACCGCGAGCGCGGACTTCGGGTGGCGGTGCTGGCCGTCGACCCCTCGTCGCCGTACAGCGGGGGCGCGTTGCTGGGCGACCGGATCCGCATGGCGGCACACATCAACGATCCTGAGGTCCTCATCCGCTCTGTTGCCACCCGAGGCCATCTCGGTGGACTTGCGACCGCGATACCCGCCGCCATCCGGGTGCTCGCCGGCCTGTCCTACGACCCGATCTCTGGTGGAAACAGTCGGTGTCGGGCAGTCCGAGATCGAAGTGGCAGCGGTCGCGGACCCGACGATCGTGATCCTCAACCCGGGAGCGGGCGACGCCGTGCAAGCAGCGAAGGCCGGCCTGTTGGAGGTCGCCGACATCGTCGTCGTCAACAAGGCGGACCGCGACGGTGCCGCGCAGACCGTTCGTGATCTGCGTGCGGAGACCGAGGCGCCGATCCTCACGCTGGTCGCCACCCGTGGTGATGGAGTGCCCGAGCTGGTCGACGCAGTCGATGCGCACTACCGCGCCGACACCCCTGAGCGCCGAATCGCCCGGGCGCGCGCGCAGATTCTGTCGCTGGCCCAAAGCCGGTTGCGTACGCATCCAGAACTCGAGCCGCTCGCCAAATCGGTCGTGCAGGGCAGCCACGATGCATACATCGCGGCGGACTTGCTGCTCGGCAATGTGCCGACACCCGAGAGCTGAGGTCACAGTGCCGATGTACCACAACGTATTGCTCGTGGGGACGCCGATAGCCGCGCGAAACTAAAGGTGCAGCCATGGGCTTCGTCACCTACGAGCTGGAAGAGCACGTCGCCACCATCACCCTCAACCGTCCCGAGGCTCGCAACGCCATCAACGGCGCCCTCCGCGAGGACCTGAACGCGGGCTGGGACCGGTTCCGCGACGAAAAGGAGGCCTGGGTCGGCGTCCTGACGGCCAACGGCAGCGTCTTTTCCGCCGGGGCCGACCTCAGGGACGGCGAGGGCTCGGTCGGCACCTTCGGCGGCACGTTCTGGGAGAAGCCGACGATCAACTCCTTCGAGAGCGGGATGGCCGAAGGTCGTCGGGCGTGGCGCGAGAAGCCCAAACCCGACTGGCAAGGGCGCTGACGCCAACGCCCCGTGGTCCGGCCGGCAGGGAAGCAGTCGGTCGCCGGGGCGCGGCGGGCGGATTGCCCGACTGGTTCCGCATTCAGGTGAGGCATCGAAAGGGTGCTGTCGGATCCCCCAAACCTGCGCGGGCCCGTGCCGCGCTCGCCGTATCGACAGAAAGCGCTTAACACTGCATCAATTCCAGGCGTTGTCCGCTGGTAAGCGCCTTATTCTTGGCGGATCGGGGTAGTCGGGCTCCGGATGGGTGGTGTTCGTTCGCATGACGGTGGCGGGATTGGCGTGCGCCGCGTGCGGTACCGAGCTGCCACCGGACTCAAAGTTCTGTAACGAGTGCGGCGTGGCCGTTGCGGCCGCCACCGAACCGGCTGAGTACAAGCAAGTGACGGTGTTGTTCGCCGAGCTGGTTATTCGTCTAGGAGATACAAGCCGGCAGCCTCGCCGGAGCGGCGGTCCACGATGGGCGGCATCGACCTCCCCGGACTGCTCGCCGACCTCGCGGCGGCATTCCTCCTCCTGCGGCGGCTAAGGAACGATGACATCTGCCGCTCCCAGGGAGACCGGCAGATGTTTTAGTCCGTGCAGTCCTATGCTGTCGTTCAGTGTCGGTTCACCGGCCAGGGTGAGCTGGGGGAAACGTTCAAACAACGACTGCAGACCGATATGTAGCTCCATGCGAGCGAGTGCCGCGCCCAGACACACGTGCATACCGGTGCCGAAGCTTATGTGCTCGCGGGCGTTGGCGCGGGTCGTGTCGAAGACCTCGGGGCGGTCAAAGACTGCCGGGTCTCGGTTAGCCCCGCCCACCAGCAGATATACCGCCTGGCCCGCCCGTATGGTGTGTCCCTCGACGTCCACGGTTTCGGTGGCGACCCGCGCCAAATATTGAATGGCTGTGTCGTAGCGCAGAATCTCCTCGACCGCGTTGGGCCACCCCTCGGGGTGTTCTTGCAGCACGACCAGTTGATCCCGGTGACGAACGAGCGCCACGACGGCGTTGCCGAAGACATGAGTGGTCGTGACGAACCCCGCGCCGAGGAGCAGAGCCGCGAACATCCTGATCTCGATGTCGCTTAGATCACTGTCGTGGATAACGCCGGACAGGATGCTGTCGGCGGCGTCATCTTGACGTAGCCGCTCGATATGCATCCCGAGATACTGGTCGAACTCGCGTAAAGCTGTCGCGGCGTCCCGAAAATCGCGCCACGGTGCGGCAACGGTGGCAGTCAACTTCGTTACCGCGTCACCGATTGCATCGAGATACCGAATCTCAGCGCGTGGGATTCCCAGCATCTCGGCGATAACCTCAATGGGGATCCGGGAGGTGTAGTCGGCGATCAAATCACACTCCGCCCGGCCCTCGAGATCGCAGAGCAGTCCGTCGGCTACCTCATGAATACGGGCGCGGACCCCGTCGAGCGCCCGTGGAGTGAACGCCCGCGACACCAGGCGACGCAACCGCGTGTGCTCAGGAGGATCGCTGACCAGCATGGACGGCGGCTCGATGGGGTTTAGCAGATCCGGGTCGGTCTTGGCCACGATCCACTGGACGAGACGAAAACGTGACCGGTCGCGCGGTTTGACGGTCCTGAACCGGTCGTCCCGCAATACCTCGCGGACAATCTGCGCATCAGCAGTGACCCAGACGACCTTGTTCACCAAGGATACGCGCCCATACTGGCGGCGGACCTGCTCGATGCGCGGATAAATATTGTCGGCCTGCCTGGTGTCGATCAGCAGCCGCGACAATGGATCACCCCGGTATGCAAACAGTTTCAGCGTCGCACGCGGAAGTCCATAGCCCGCCGCCCAATGCGACCATTCCTTGACACGCATGTTCATGTGCTCACCCCTGGCAGTCGGCTACAGACAAGGCTATTCCCGGGTCTAGACAACCACGACCGATCCGTCCAAAACTCAGCTCTGAGCGGCCCGCTGGCCGACGAACTCGCCTGCCCCGGAGTGATTCCCTGGGCGGTCGACCTGGGGAAACGCCATAACGGCCGATCCCGCGCGATCTTTCTAGACTCATCCAGATATAACGATCCCGCTCGATTCTGCGGCAAATTCAGCCGCCAAAACGCTGCCGCGACAACGGTTTTGGCGGTGCCGCCGACAGCGTTTTTCCATTCTGTACAGGGGAGAGATTTGAAGACGACCTCTCTCGATGCTCTGACGGCGGTGTCACTTTGCGGCACCCCCTCCCCGACGCGGCTGGCCGGGGCGTCGTCATCGGTCGGCTTCAGCGCCAGGCTGCTCTGCGCCCAACGGGCCACCGTGGCGGGGTGCTTGCGTTGGGTGGTGTGTGGGAAAAATGCGGGAAGAGATTCGGGACTGCGGGCTAGGGTCGCTGCTTGCCTGGCCTAGCGATCCAACCCCTCCCCCGGGGGTGGGTCGACATCGTGTCAAGTGACCCGCACCCGACCCCTCCCCGCTGCAGTCGGCTTTTACATACCGTTACATTTTGTGTTACGTAACAAGTCACCGACCAGCGGTTTTGCACCAACTAGCCCGGACACTGACGCCCGCGGGAAGCGGCCTACGCTGGCAAGATGCAGCCCCATCCCGACGAGATACCCGACTTCTCGCCGTTCAGCAAAATGCAGCGGATACAGCTCGATCCCGAATCCGTTATCGGAAGGGAACTCCTCGACCGGTTCGCCGAGTTCGACCATTCCTTTACCGGCCATAGCCGGATATGGGCCGTAGTCGTGAAACTTATTGGACTGACAGCAATGTGCTGCAAGGCGGTGATCGACCTTGAGAAACAGGTGATCGAGCTCAGGCGAGAGGTGCGATCCCGCGAGAAGGCGTAGCTCCACGAATGCGAGCGATATAGCAAGCCGGTTTAGCATCGCCGCGACTGGGCGGCGGGCGACGGGCAGCCTAGTTGGGCTTCGCGCTCATCTCCCGCACGACGAGCAATCCTGTCGACCAGCTTTGCCACGTTGCGCAGCGCCAAAGCCCACAGGTGCCGGTCGCGGCAGTCATGGTCGAGAATTTCGAAACATCTGTTTGTCAGTCAGCGTGCGGAACTTCTCCGCGTCGCCTGGAGCAATGTCAATCTGACCGACAAGACGGTTGGCGAGGGCGACGACGCGCTACCGCAGTGAACCTCACCCCGCCGTCGTCAGCCCGTCAAACGCCCGGATAACGACGGTACTCAAGCTCATGCGATGTGCAGGTGATGCATGACCGCGCTGGGTCGTTGGTGACTGTGCCGCATCGTGTTTGGATCATTACGCTGCACGGTGAAGCCGGCTCGGGTAGCACAGGCGAAGGTGCAGACCGCTGCAACTGAGCTACCCGGTGCACACGGCTCCGCTGGTGCGCCGACCCTGTGCCACCGTCGACTGACTGAACGCGAAAACAGTGCACGGGCGGCCTCACGGCCGGCCTTAGTGTCGGTGCATGACCGCGATCACCGGCGACGACATACCGCCGGGCGGTGACCCCGTTCGGCGGCTGGGTGATGCGCGACGACTGGCTGGTGCCGCTGGAAACCGCCCCGCACATCGGGGGTTTCGCCCCGCCCGGCACCGGCAAGACCCGCAGGTGGCTCGCCCAGGCGGCGGTGCTGTGGCCCGGCCCGGCGCTGGTGTCCTCCAGCAAGGACGACCTGATGCAGCTGGTCGCGTCGCGGCGCTACGGCCCCGCCGCACTGCTGGATCTGCGCCCGGTGGCCGCGCCGTACTACCCGAGCGACTTCACCCCGTACCGGTTTGATCCCACCGAGTGGATCACCTCGCTGGCCGACGCCCAAGGCGTGGCCGAAACCCTGTTGAGCACCTCGGCGGTCGCGTCGTCGGGCAACACGTTTCGCACCGCTGCCGAGCCGGGGCCGTGGGACCAGCTGGCGTTCGCCCCGCTGACATGCCTGCTGTATGCGGCCAGCCCCGTTGCCACGGCCCAGGGCATGCACTGGGCGCTGGAGGCCGCCGAGAATGTCGGCCAGCCGACCCACCGGCCCGGGCGCCATCCCACCCAGATGAGCACCGCCGCGTCCTGGGCGAACGCGGCGGCGTGGTGCGGCGACCCGCTGTTCGAGGCCCGGGTGCGCGGGGTGCTCGACATGGAGCCCAAGCAGCGCGACTCGGTGAAAATCACCGTCACCAAGGTGCTGACGGCCTGGCTGCGCACCGCCGGGCGGGATGCCACCCTGCCGGCACTGGACATCTCGTTTCTCGACGACCCGCACGCCACCGTGTATCTGCTCACCCCGGCCGACGGAACCGTCGCGCCGCAGGCGATCACGCTGATGGATCAGTTGATCAACCGCCAGCGCACCAAGGTGGCGCAGTGGGAGCAGTTCACCCGGATCGGGATGATGCTCGACGAGATCGCCAACACCCCGTTGCCGCGGCTACCGCAGTATCTGGCGGAATCGCGCGGGCTGGGCGTGTCGATCTGCTTTGCCGCCCAAGCCGGTGAGCAGCTCGACGCGGTCTACGGGCCGCTGGACGGCCGCGCCATCCGCGCCGTGGTGCCGGCCACGCTGATCATGTACGGCTCCCACGAGAAGGAGCTGATGGAGTCGGCGGCGTTCTGGTCGGGCAAGACCACCCGCAGCCACCAGTCCTACCAGCACAACAGCGACGACAAGACCACCAGCCGCACCTTCGGCGACGCGCTGGAACCCGCGGAATTGATGCCGCTCAACGACTCTCAGGCCCGCCTCATCGTGCGCGGCACGCCGGGGCGGATGGTCAACCTGATGGACTTCGCCGACTTCGTCGCCTACCTCGACGAGCTGCGCGGCGCCCGCTCGTCGTAGACATCCCAGAGTCGTAACTTGTCAAGCGGCTTGGGCGATTTGGCGATGCGCCCAGGCGGTGTCTTCACTGTAGGCGGTGTGGTGGCGTAGGCAGCCGTGCAGGATGCCGACGAGTCGGTTGCCGAGGGCCGCAGGGGCCTGGTGGTTCAGGTCGCCGGCGGCGCGGTGTTGGTCGTAGAAGGCACGTGCTCCGGGACTGGTAGTGAGCGCGCAGAGGCCCATTGGTCGACGGCGTCGTAGAGGCGCCGGTTACGGACCCGCCGGGACAGGAGCACGGTTCGCTCCCGTCGTGCTTTTGCTCGAACGGCTTTTGAGCTATACGTTATGCCAATGTTTGGACGGAGCCGCTCCGAGAGGCTCTGGCGCCCAGCACTTCACGTCATCTTGTCAGCATCCATCATGGCCTTCTGCGCCGTCGCCATCACCCCGGTAGCCCAATCGAAACCGAACGACACTGTCATCTGCGACCAGTTCGGATCGGCCACGACCGGTCCTCACGTGGTTCAGAACAACGGTTGGAACACCGGCGGTGCCAAGCAATGCCTCACGGCCGCCAACAGCGGGTTTGCAATCACCACCGAGGACTAAAAAGCCGCAGTGATCGCTCCGGGTTGGCCTGACCTCAGACGGGTTGCGGAACGATGCGGATGTAGGGCTTGGGCTCCTCCCATTCGCCGAAGATCTCCTTGGCCTCGGCGTTGGAGACCGAGCCGGCGATGATGACGTCTTCGCCCTGGACCCAGTTCACCGGGGTCGCGACCTTGTGGTTGGCGGTCAACTGCAGCGAATCGATGACGCGAAGCACCTCGTCGAAGTTGCGGCCGGTGGTCATGGGGTAGACGAGGATTAGCTTGATCTTGCGGTCTGGGCCGACGACGAACACGTTTCGTACGGTCTGGTTGTCGGCCGGTGTCCGCTGCGCCGGATCGCCGGAGGTGGACGCCGGAAGCATCCCGTACAGCTTCGACACGGCGAAGTCCGAGTCGCCGATGACCGGGTAGTTGGGGGCGGCGCCCTGCGTTTCCTTGATGTCGTCGGCCCAGTCCCGGTGTTGATCAACGGGGTCGACGGACAGGCCGATGATCTTCACGCCGCGCCGGTCGAACTCCGGTTTGATCTTCGCCATGTACCCGAGTTCGGTGGTGCAAACCGGCGTGAAGTCCTTGGGGTGGGAGAACAGCACGGCCCACGAGCCGTCCATCCAGTCGTGGAAGCTGATGCGGCCCTCGGTGGTGTCCGCCTGAAAATCGGGGGCGAGGTCGCCCAGTTGCAGTGTCATGGTTGTCCCTAAGTTTCGCGGTGGAAGGTTTGGAGTTCGGTGATCGAAGGCGCACCGCAGGTCACAAAGTTGCGACGCGGCCAAAGTTTAACGCCCCGCGTGTCGTCGCTTGGGGGCTTCGCATATGCGAAACAGGGTCCCGAACTCTCGTGCGGTTCGCCACGAGTTGGGCGACCGCTCGTCCCTACATCCGGCGAACGCTACGCAGTGGCCCGGCCGTGGGCGGGCCCGTCAAGACTAGGCGCTATGGACGCGCACTTGCTGAATTGCGTTGCTGCCGTAGCCGAGGCGGTTCCATTCCGGCTCGTCGGGCTGGGTGCGGCCGGCCAGGTCGGTGGCCCGTGCGCGAATCGTGTGCGGGCCTGATCCGTCCAGGACGACGATCAGTTCCCACCACTGCCAGCTGTGGCGCTGCCGCGTGCCGAGCAGGCGCGCCTGGTGCCAGGGCCCGTTGTCCACGCTGACGTCTACTCGGGCGATCGGTGCCGCGCCCGACCAGGCCACGCCACGGATGGTCAGGTCGCTCGACTCGAGTTCCTGCTCGTGAGTGGGTTCGGTGATCAACGCCCGCACCCGCTGCAGGGTGACCGGTTCGGTCACCTGTTGACCGTTTCGGGTCCATTCGTAGAGATACCGGTCGACCTGGAAGAAGCCGTCGAACGGCCGCTCCACGGCCTCGATTTCGGACAGCCATTTCACCGAGGCGACGCCGTACCATCCGGGTACGACGAGGCGTAGCGGATAGCCGTGCTGAATCGGCAGCGGCTCACCGTTCATCGCGTACGCCAGCAGTGCGTTCGAATCCCTGGCTTCGGCGATGCTGAGACTGCGTTCGAAACGGATCTTTTCCGGTTTGCCGGGCACGTTTCCGGCGTCGGCGCCGCGGAACACCAACTCGCAGGCACCCGACGTGATCCCGGCCCGATCGAGCACCTCGACCAGCGGCACACCGGTCCACTCCGCGGTGCTCACCGCGCCCAGACGCCACTGCTCGCCGTCGACCGGCGGAGAAAGTCGGGCGCGGTTGTTGCCGGCGCACTCCAATGTGACAACCTGCGTTTGCGACGGCATGGCCTGTAGATCGCGCAGGCTCAACGTCAATCGACGGTCGGTCAGGCCCCCCACCTGTAGCCGCCACGTGGACCGATTGAGCATCGGCATATGGAAATGGTTGCGAACGTAGAAGTGCGCGCTCGGCATGACGACGCCGCCAATGAGTGCCGGGATCGATGTTTCGCCGTTGAGCGGGTGCGCGCAGTGCACGACCAGGCCGGCCTCGATGGCCCGCTGGCACGCCTCCTCCGGGTCCATCACATCGGGACTCGACGCCGGTGCTTCGACGGTGCAGCCTCCGCTGGTAATGACTTTCGCGCACGTCGATGCCGGGTAAACCTCGGCCGTTCCGACCCGCGTGAACGGCTGCATGAACGTCGCAACCGACGCTTCGTCGGGGGCTTGCACGATCATGAAGAACGTGTGTTCGCCCTTGACCACTGCCTCGCCCAGGATCTCGATGCCGTGTTGGCGCACGTTGGAGCGGCTCAGGTGGTTAAGCATCATCGCGCCCGCGTCCGGATCGCCCGCGGGGCACGTCGAGGCCGCATGTTGATGCCGGACGACAAATAGAGCCATCGCTGATTCCCCCTCGATCCTCGTCTTCAATGATCTCGGCGCGGCGGCCCAGGACTCGTACCCGCCGAGCAGATCCGAGACGTCCGTGAGGCCCGCGGCGGTGAGCAGGCTTGCCGCGATCACCGATCGATAGCCGCTCGCGCAATACACGAGCGTCGGCCGGTCGTGGTCGAATTTGTCCAGTTCATCCAGCAACCGCGGCAGCGGGATGTGGACCGACCCCGGTATCGCGCCGCGTTCGAGCTCACCGCGATTTCGCACGTCGACGACGACGAGGTCGGTGATTGCGGTGCGGCGCGCGGCAAGCTCGCTGGCGGTCAGCCGCGAGCTGCGTTGAACGAGTTCGGGGTTGTCGAGGAGGGTTTGCAACGGCTGGGCCAGGTGGCCGCGCACATTGTCGAAGCCGATCCGGCCCAGGCGTACCTTTGCCTCGAGCTCGCGGCCCGGTTCGCATACCAGCACGATGTCCTGGTCGGGCCGCAGCACATCACCGGCCCACTCGGCGAACCGGCCGCCCAGACCCACATTCACCGAGCCGCGCAGATGACCGGCAGCGAAGTCGACCGGTTCGCGGGTGTCCAGCACGACCGCGCCGTCGGCTTGCCGGACCAACGCTTCGGAAATCGTCAACGGCGGCGGCGACTGGTGCTCATCGAGCAGTGGCCGCTGTTCCCGGTTTCGCCGGGCGTCGAAGGAGAAATAGGGCGGCGCGATGGGCTGGCCCTCCGTGACCACTGCCACGAACTCGTCTTCGCTCATCGGGGCCAGGGCGTAGTTGGTCGACCGCTGCTCGCCGATCGTCGATGAGTTCTTGCTCGACAGGTTCTTGCCGCACGCAGAGCCAGCGCCATGCGCCGGAAATACTCGCGTACCGTCCGGCAGCGTGAGGAGCTTCTGGTGAAGCGACCGGTACAGCTGCCGGGCGAGCTGGTCCGCGGACACCCCGGCAGATCCGAGCAGATCGGGTCGCCCGACGTCACCGATGAACAGCGCGTCACCGGTGAGGACCCCGAAAGGCTCGGCGCTGCCGCGGTGCTCGTAGATCACGACGCTGATCGACTCGGGGGTGTGGCCTGGCGTCGCCAGGATTTCGAGCTGGACCTCACCGAGTTCGATGCGCTGTCGATCGGCCAAGGACTCGATGTCGAAGTCGGCCTGCGCGCCCTCGCCGTAGCAGATCGAAGCTCCGAGTGCCGCGAGTTCGAGGTGACCCGAGAGGAAGTCGGCGTGAAAGTGTGTCTCGATGACCCGCTCGATGCGCAGGCCGTGCTCGTTCGCGTCCTGCAGATAGTCCGACACGTCGCGGTGCGGGTCCACCACCACCGCCCGGCCCGTGGACTCGTCGCCGACCAAATAGGACAACTGAGATAAACAGCCCAGGACGTACTGCTGGAAAATCATGATTCGAGTCTGCACCTGTCACGTTCCTTCGTGGGCGTTCCGGGCGGACCCAATTTGGTTGTTAGAGATCGGTCGGACACAGCGTCGCGACGATCGCGGAGATGCTCTTGAAGAAGCCATTGCCGCAGATCAAGAGCGTGAGTGCGGCGTAAAATGCCCACTCGTGCCCGACCGTCGTCGTCGCGTGGTCAGCCGCCAATCAACAGGTCCCGGCAGATGACTGACGATGTGACGCGGATCCTTCGTGACGCGCCTATGACCGCAAGGTCGAGGAGCGCGATGTGCGACCCGCGCCGGCGTGGGAGACGGTGGAGCGCGACCGATTCCTCGTGCTTCAACGAAGCACAACACCACCGTGCTCGATCTCGGGGCGGCAACCGGTTCCGACGCTGCGTTCTTCAAGGCTCACGGATGCGATGTCGTTTGCGTCGATGTGTCTCCCGGGATGGTCGAACGCTGCAGAGCCAGGGGCTTGGTCGCGCACGTCATGGACGTCGCGGATCTTCGCTTTCCCCCGAGCTCCTTCGGTGCCGTCTACGCGATGAACTGCCTGGTATACGTGCCCAAGTCCCGGCTGCGCGGGGTTCTTGGGCGAATCAGCCGTGTCATCAAACCCGAGGGACTCTTCTTCCTCGGACTCTACGGCGGTCGTGCGAAAAGTGGACGGCCCCAGCCGATACGAACGGCCGAAGCACCGCTAGCCGATGGAGACTCTAGAGTCGGTCCCGGGAGGAGCTCGCCGACAGGTAAGCCGGCGTGATCTCATTTCATCCCAGACCAGACGCCTCGGCGGGGCCACCGTCGGCGCCCGCGGGAGCCGAAAAGTTAGGTGTGAGGGCAATCGGTGATCACCCGCACCGTGACAGCGACTTAGTCGACTCGCTCCGACCAAGGAGACCGCCGTGATCATCGACACCGTGCGCCCCAGCGTTTTCGATGCCGGACTGCCGGTGATCGCCTACTAAGATGCTCAGCGCGACGAGGCCGACGAAATCATCGGCCAGCGCGCCGGCAGGCGCCGATCGCGCTGGGCCCGCACGGACCGGAAATCCTCGCCTACGACCTGGTGCGCACCGTATTGCGCGACCCACGGTTTCGCATGCCCCAAGGTATGTTCCTGGCCGCCCAGGGCATCACCTGCGGCCCGGTGTGGGACAGGGTCAGCAAGCGGATCATCAGCCTCGACGGTGCCGAACACGACCGGCTGCGCCGACTCGTGTCCAAGGCGTTCACCCCCCGGGCGACCGCGCGGCTGCGCACCACGATCGTGGAGGTGATCACCGGGCTGGTCGACCCGCTCACCGCCGCGGGCCGCTGCGACGTGGTCGCCGACATCGCCCGCCAATACCCGATCCCGATCATCTGCGCGCTGCTCGGCGCCCCCCACCAGGACTGGCAGCTGTTCTCGGACTGGCCGTGGACATCTTCAAGTTTTCGGGGGAATGTCGCCCATTACACGCCCGCATCCTGCGGGCCTGGCAGGCGCTGGACGCCTACCTCGACGACATGATCGCCGACCGGCGCCACCACCTCACCGACGACCTGATCTCCGAGCTGATCCGCGCCGAAGACGACGGCGACCGCCTCACCCACGACGAACTCCTGATGCTCGCGGGCGGCCTGCTGATCGAGGGTAGATCGGCCACGGCTAGGAGGAGAGCTGGAGGTAGCGATGCACCAGGGCGATCGCCACGCCGCCCTCACCGACGGATGCTGCCACGCGCTTCACCGAGCCGGAGCGGATATCGCCGACGGCGAAGATCCCCGGGCCGCTTGTTTCGAGAGCGAACGGCTCGCGATCGGCGTTCCACTGTCCCGCCTTCATCGCGTCGGTTCCCGTCAAGATGAAGCCGTGCTCGTCGCGCGCGATCTCCGGGGGCAGCCAGTCAGTCGCCGCTTCGGCGCCGATGAGGACGAAGAGCGCCCTCGCATCCCGTCGAGACGTCGTGCCGGCCCTTCGATCGATGACCTCGATCGCCTCGAGTTGTTCGTCTCCGTGCACCGCGACAACCTCGGATCGCGTTTCCACCCGGATGTTCGCTTTCGTTGCGATCTGCTCGATGAGGTACTGAGACATGCTCGCTGCCAGCGACTCGCCCCGCACGAGGAGCGTCACCGATCGGGCATGGTTGGAGAAGAAGATGGCGGCCTGGCCGGCAGAATTGCCCGCCCCGATCAGATACACATCGTTTCCCTGCGCCAGACCGGCGTCGCTGCGTGCCGCACCGTAATAGACACCGGAGCCGACGAATCGATCGACCGAATCGACCTCGAGGCGCCGCCACTCCACGCCCATCGCGAGCACGATCGACCTCGTTCGGAGAACGTCGCCTCCATCCAGCCTGACGGTCAGGTCGACGGGGTCGATGCCTTCGACCCGGCGGGTCACGACGATCTCGGCGCCCAGCCGCTTCGCCTGCTGCAGCGTCCGGCTCGCGAGCTCGTCCCCGGAGACGCCGAATGGGAACCCGGTGTAGTTCTCGATCCGGGTCGAGGTGCCGGCTTGCCCGCCCGGGGCGAAGGACTCGATCAGCCCCGTCTGCAGGCCCTCGGAGGCGCCGTTGACCGCCGCCGTCAGACCCGCCGGCCCGCCGCCCACGATCACCACGTCGTAGTGCGCCCGGCCTGGCGCGACCGTCAGTCCGGCGACCGTGGCAACGACACGCATCGTCGGGGCGATCAGCCGAGTGCCGTCGCGCAGCACCACCACCGGATAGGGGGCGGCCACGGCGGCTCCACCTCCGGTGCGCGCAACAGCGGCGGGATCGTCTGGGTCCAGGCGTTCGTAGGGAATCTGGTTGCGATGGAGGAAGCTGTCGCAGCCGTGGACTCCCGGGTCGAGGCGCGGGCCGATTACGAACATCGCGGGCTCCAGCGGCTGCGCGGTGGCGTTTCTGAGCATCTCCATGCGCTCCAACGCGGCGGCACCGACCGTTGCGGAGACCTGGGGGGCCATGGCGGCGAGCGTGTGAAACACCTCGACGGTCACCTTCAGCACGCGCGACGGCTCGACGGCCCGCATGCTGGCGGGCAACGGCGTACCGAGCGTCATCGGGATCTCGCCTCCGAGCTCCCCTGGCAGCCGGACGCCGATCACCTGCTCGACGCCGTTCACCAGCTTCGTCAGCTCGGTCTTTCCCTCGACCACGACCGCCAGGAACCGGCCTTCGCCCTCGTGGGCCACGTACTCCCCGGGGATCAGGTGGATGTCCTCAACGGCGCCGGCAAGGTACTCCAGCTCTTTCTCGCCCAGCGCCGAGAAGAGCGGAATCGTGGCCAGCTCCTCGGTAGTGAACATGACTGCCTCCCAACTTTTTTCGACTGCGTCCCTGCAGCCCATGACCATCCGTTAGCCCCTTGTTCCAAGGGTGCCGCTGAATCGCGGGAGCGGCCTCACGTGGGGTGTTGAAGATGACCATGCAGAAATGGTCGACCGGACAACCATGGCGGCACATGAGGCATCTGCCTCAAAACCGGCGCTTGGGGAGGGGGGACACTCAAGTCATCGAGCACCACAGGCCGACGACGTTGCGGTGCCGGCGGAATTTTTGATCGGTCCGGCATCGACCTCGGCCGGCGGACGTTCAGCTGGTGTAGCAGTAAGAGTCACTGGACGCGTCACCGCCTTGGAGCCGGGTTTGGTGGACTCGCAGGCCCCGGAAGTCGTCGCCGTGTGGGAAGAATCGGCTGTCGGGGACAAGACCTCCTGCGGAGAGGTCGGCGTCGAGTTTGGCCATCCACGCCCCGACGCCGTCGGGGTAGACCGCGTCGTCCCATGCCGAGTACAGCGAGTTAGTGAGGTACACCCGCCGACCGTCGCGGCTGATCTCCACCATCTGCGGTCCACCACTGAGCGGCAGGTCTGGAGCCGCCGGGTGCGGCTCGCGACGCACCATCCCGCCGAGGCGAACCGAAGCGGTCTCGCGCGGATGGAACGGGTCGCTGACATCGTACTGCTTGAGTTCGCCTGTGCCCCAGCATGATACGTACAGCCAGCGATCGTCGACCGACAGATCGATGTCGGTGACCAGCGGCGGCGCCGCACCAAAGGGCTTAAACAGCGGTGGCAGGTCGTCCGCGTCCGCGGGCTCCGCCGGGATCGTGATCACCTTATCGACCGACCACTGATCACCGTTCTTGTGCCACAGCCACACTGACGCCGACAGGTCCTCGGCGCTGATGACTGTGTCGACGAAGCCCCACGCTTTGGACGGGTCGTGGGCCGGGCGCAGCTCGAGCACCATCTGGTGCTGGTCGCCAAGGTCGACGCGCTGGATTAGCTTGCGTTCGGACATGCTCCAGAAGTCGACGTGGTGTCCGAACTTGCGTGCAAGCAAGTCCTCGGGATTGAGCCCGTTCTCGATCATCGACGGCGTCGCCCACTCGGATGTGATCACGGTGTCGTACTTCAGGTGCCACCAAACGTCATACGCCAAGAATTGCGGTCCGCGGTCGAGTTCCCACGGTCCGATGACCTCGAACGTGTCGTGGTCGATCAGAGCTATGCCACCGGGACCTTCAGCGCCGTTGATACCTCCCAGCGCCGACATGAAGATGCCGTCGGGTCCGCAGTGCACCGTGTGCGGGCGTGAGTATCCGGCCTTGGCCGCGAGCTCATCGGCCTCGATCGTGTGGGTCACCACCGGATGGCGAGGGTCGGGCTTGGTGTCGAGGACATACGTGGTCGACGAGCGAAGGCCCGGGACGAGCAGGTAGCGCCGCTCAAGATGGCCGGCGTGCCCCTCGTGACACAGCGCGCTCGAGCACGCGTTCCAGCCGAAATGATGCAGTTCGTTGCCGGCCGTCGGCAGCTCGGACCAGCCGACCACGCCGCCGTACGTCGAGGAGCTCGGCTCGCAGTCGACCACGGCGAGCGCGTCGTTCGCCTGACCCGTCGGGTCGAACGCCGCTACGTAGGCGAGCTGCTCGGGCGCGGCCGCGATGGCGGCGGTCGGGCTCCGGTAAAAAGTGGGGTCTATCTCGGGCATGGTTCCTCCTCGGCTCGCGCCCGGTCAGTCAATTGACGTGACCGTCAGGCTTGCCGTTGATCATCCTCTACCCGGTCTCCTCCAGGAACGACTTAGCGCACTTCGCGCCATGCGAATGTCGGGACGAACTGGCGGCGTGGTGCCGCGATAGCGACCGCCCTCGGCTTCGCCCGCGTCCTGCGGCACTTAGCTGCACCCGAAATTCGATCCCTGGTGACACTTATCAGCATGCCTTACGCCTTCGGCATTTTGACCGGGGCGCTGCCCGGCGACGATGACGCGGTGCGGGAAACCGCCGAAGCTGTGCGGCTTGCCGAAGAGCGCGGCGACGATTTCGACCTCGAAATGACCGCGCCATGGCGACAGAGCTTGGCTTCGAGGGGCACACGGCGATGGCCGAGGCGATGCCATGACGACCGTAGGGCCGGAGGGCGAACCCCGTGTTCCGAAATAGACGACATACGAGAGTCTCAAAAGTTCGTGTCGGAGGTGGCACGGCGATATGACGGACATCGTTGACCAGCGGTGACACGATACTGACGTGGACGACAGTAGTCGCGGTGCGCTGACAGCTGCTGGACTGCCGTGTGGGTCGTGCGGTGCCGAGCTGCCACTGAACTCAAAGTTCTGTAACGAGTGCGGTGTGGCCGTTGCGGCCGCCGCCGAACCGGCTGAGTACAAGCAAGTGACGGTGTTGTTCGCCGATGTGGTGCACTCGATGGATATCGCGGCGGCGGTGGGTGCCGAGCGGCTGCGCGAGATCATGACCGAGTTGGTCAACCGCGCGGCCCTTGTGGTGCAACGCTACGGCGGCACGGTAGACAAGTTCACCGGTGACGGCATCATGGCGATCTTCGGCGCGCCAGTCGCCTTGGAGGACCACGCATTTCGCGCCTGTTTGGCGGCTCTGGCAATCCAAGAGGAAGCTGCACCACTGGCGGTTGAGATCCAACGCCACGACGGTGTGGACCTGCGACTGCGGGTCGGCCTCAACTCCGGCCAGGTCATTGCGGGTGAGATCGGTTCGGGCACTTTGGGTTACACCGCCATCGGGGAGCAGGTCGGGATGGCCCAGCGGATGGAATCGGTGGCACCCCCCGGCGAAGTGATGCTCAGCGAGTCCACCGCCCGACTGGTTGAGGATGCTGCGGAGCTGGCCGAACCGGAAATGGTGCGCATCAAGGGGGCGAGCGATCGGGTGCCAGCGCGCCGCTTGGTCGCGACGACACCTCAACACCGGCACAGCAGGCGAAACGACCCCACGCTGGTAGGGCGCACATGGGAGCTGAACACGATCGCTGGGATACTCGATGAGGCGGTCGGTGGCGCCGGGTGTGTGATCGGTATCCTCGGACCCCCCGGTATCGGTAAGAGCCGCATCGTTCGCGAGTCGGCCGCACTGGCCGGCAACCGCGGCGTGGAGGTGTTCACCACCTACTGCGAATCGCATGCCAGCGACATCGCGTTCCACGCGGTGGCGGTGTTGCTGCGCGCCGGGCTGGGACTCAACGACCTCGACAACGAGGCGGCCAGGGCACGGGTTCGCGCCCGCATTTCCCACGCCGACCCCGAAGATCTGCTGCTGCTGGACGACCTACTGGGCATCGCCGATCCGGACATCGGGCTGCCCACCATCGAGGCCGATGCCCGGCGGCGGCGATTGACGGCGTTGGTCAATGCCGTATCGGTGGCCCGACGTGAACCGGCGCTGTATGTGATCGAGGACGCGCACTGGATCGACGAGGTCAGCGAGTCGATGCTCGCGGACTTTCTGGCCGTGATCCCACAGACCCACTCGATGGTGCTGATCACTTATCGCCCCGAATACCGCGGCTCGCTCGCCACGATCCCTGGGGCGCAGACGATCGCGCTGCGGCCCCTCACCCACACGCAGACCGAAGCGCTCATCGTTGAGCTGCTCGGTACCCATTCCTCGGTGCACGGCCTGGCCGAACACATCGCCGAACGCGCCGCAGGCAACCCGTTTTTCGCGCACGAGATCGTACGCGACCTGGCCGAACGCGGCGCGATCCGCGGCACCCGAGGTTCCTACCTACTGCACGGTGAGGTCGCCGAAGTCAGTGTGCCCGCCACCCTGCAGGCCGCCATCGCGGCCCGCGTCGACCGCCTGAGCGCCGCCGCCAAACGCACGTTGAGCGCCGCGGCGGTCATCGGATCGCGGTTTAGCCCCGATCTGCTGGACGCCCTGGGGATCGACCCGGTCCTCGCCGAGTTGGTCCAGGCCGAACTGGTCGACCAGGTCGGGTTCACCCCGCGGATCGAGTGTGCGTTTCGGCATCCGTTGATCCGGTCGGTGGCCTACGAATCACAGCTGAAATCCGATCGCGCCGATCTGCACCGGCGGCTGGCCGCAGCGGTCGAAGACCGCGAGCCGGATTCGGTGGATGAGAACGCCGCCCTGATCGCCGAACACCTTGAGGCAGCGGGCGATCTGCACGCGGCGTTTGGCTGGCACATGCGCGCCGGCACGTGGCTGACCCACCGTGACCTCACCGCGGCCAGGGCCAGTTGGCAGCGTGCGCGGCACGTCGCCGACCGATTGCCCGACTACGACGCCGAGAGAAGTGCGCTGCGGATCGCCCCGCGGACGCTGCTGTGCGCCAGCGCCTGGCTCACCGGTGGCAGCATGGCCGACACCGGGTTTGACGAACTGCGTGAACTCGCGATCGCCACCGGAGACCAGGTGTCGCTGGCGATGGGGATGGCCGGCAGGGTGTCCACCTTGATTGTTCACGCCCGTTTCCACGACGCATCACGCTTGGCGTCCGAACTCACCCGCCTCCTCGAGTCGATCGGCGACCCGGTGTTGACCCTCGGGCTGCTCTACGCCGCGCTCGGCGCCAAGTTCCAGGCGGGCGAGATGGCCGAAGCCCTGCGGTTGGCGCAACGGATGATCGCCTTAGCCGGTGGCGACGCCCGCAAGGGGAATCTCATTCTCGGGTCTCCGTTGGCGGGCGCAATCACGCTACGCGGGTGCGCACGGTGCTGCCTCGGGGACCAGGGGTGGAGAAGCGACATCGACCACGCGGTGGCGATGGTTCGCCCCTTCGACGCGACGACGCGCGGGTTGGTACTGGCCTACACATACTTTCTCATATATGGCGGGGTGGTGCTGCCGGACGCGGCGGCTCGGCAAGAGACGGCGGAGCTTCTTGAGACCGCGGAGCGATCCGCCGGCGATTACACGCTTGCCTGCGCCCGCTACGTGCGCGGTCTGGCACTCGTCGCTCACGCGGGTCCCCAACGTGCAGAAGGCTTCGCCCTCCTCGCCGGGGCACGTGAGGCGGCCTTACATGAGCGCTTCTCGATGAATGTGGCCCCATATGTCGACACCCTTTTCGCCGAGGAGAAGGCGAGTGCGGGCGATCTCGACAGCGCCATCGCGCTGTCAAGGGCTGCCGTCGACGAGGTCTTCGCCGCCGGTGACACAATTTTGGGCGGGTGGGTCACCGCCGTTCTGGCACAAGCCCTGCTGCGCAGAGGCGGAAAAGCCGACCTGCACGACGCGCAAGCGGCCGTCGCGCGCTTGGCGGCTGCGCCTACCGAACCCGGATTCGTGATGCACGAGATCTGGCTGCTGCGGCTGCGGGCGCTGCTGGCGCGGGAGCACGGTGACGAGGTTTCCTACCAAGACTTCCGGGATCGGTATCGCGCGATGGCGAAAAGGCTTGGCTTCGAGGGGCATATCGCGATGGCCGCAGCGATGACATGAGCGCCGCGGGAGGTGGGCGCGTCGGCCAGTTAGGTAACCTCCAACGACTTTCCGGTGGCCGCCGCATGACCGGCGCGGAACCCGAAAACCATTGCCGGGCCTAAGGTTCCGCCCGCTCCGCCGTAGGCCTTGCCCGTCACGCCTGCCATTGCGTTCCCAGCGGCATAAAGCCCGGGTATCGCCGTGCCGCGGACATGCAGGACACGGCCGTCGCGGTCGGTGCGCGGCCCGCCCTTCGTGCCCATCGCGCCGACCGACACTCCGACCGCGTAGTACGGCGCGGTGTCGATGGGGCCCAGCGTTTTTCCGGCCGTGGTCTTGGCGGCTTGGTCGCCCCAATAGCCGTCGTACGCGCTCGAGCCTCGCCCGAAGTCCGGATCGATCTCGTCGCCGACGTTGCGATTCCACCTTTCGATCGTGCGGGCCAGTCCGTCCGGGTCGATACCGGTTCGGGCGCCGAGTTCGGTGATGTCGGCCGACGGCGAGAACCAGTCCGGGACAGGTTCGCCCGGCGCCACACCGAGGAAGCCGTAGCGTTTGAGATGAAGGGAGTCGAAGACGATCCACGCCGGATCGTTGACGTATCCGCCACGCGGATCGAGGTAGTGAAACGCGCCGGCCATCGAGTTGTACTCGCCCGCCTCGTTGACGAACCGCCTTCCGGCCCGGTTGACCATGATGCTTCTGGGTCGCGTGCGTTCCAGCCGTACGCTTCGGCTCCGTGGTTTGCCGTCGATGGTGTCGCCCGGAATCCTGACGATCGGAACCCACCACGCCTCACCCATGTTCGCGAGGTCCGCACCGTGCGCCATCGCCATCCGCAGCCCGTCGCCGGTGTTGTTGGGTGGGGAGACCGCGCCGCGCATGGGGCCACGCAGGAACGCCGTGACCATCGACTCATCCCACTCGAATCCGCCCGTTGCCAAGATGACGCCGCGACGCGCGCGAACGACCGACTCTCGCCCCTGCCGGTCGATTCGCACGCCGGTGATTGACCCGGAGTCGGCGATCAGCTCGACGGCGCGCGCGTTCGTTTCGGGGACGACGCCTGCGTCGAGCAATCCCTTCAACAAGCCGGCCACGAGAGCCGTTCCCGCCACGCACAATTCACCCGTGTCGCCGTCAGTGTGATCAACGGTGGCGTGGATCCTCGCGCGCGTTTCCGCGTCGAACCCGACGTTGCTCCAGTCGGCGGGAAACGCGGTGATCCGGTCACGCCATTCGCCGAGTTTGGCCAGGTCGTAGGGAATCGAGTGCAACGATCGCCCACCCGCCGGCTGTCCGCCCGGTAGCTCTGGTTTGTAATCCGGGAAGCCCTCGGCAATTTCGAACCGGATGTCGGTGTGTGCCTCGACGAAGTCGAGCATCGGTTCGCCGGTGCGCACGAATGTCTCGACGAGATCTTCGTCCATCGAGCCGAACGCTTGGGCCCGTAGGTAACTCATCGCATCGGCCACCGTCAACTCGTGGTCGGCAGATCGCTGATGCGCTGGAATCCACACGATTCCACCCGAAACCGCGCTTGTGCCACCGACCGTCGCCGCCTTCTCGTACACCGCGACCGAGGCGCCGCACGCCGCTGCGGTCAGTGCCGCCGTGAGCCCGGCGGCGCCGGTGCCGAGCACGACGACGTCGACCTCATGGTTCAAACCGGTCATCGGAGATCCGTCCCCTTCGAATGCGCGATCTCAGCTGAGAATCTCGGATAGTTCCTTGGCCGCCCGCAGGATCGCGTCCTTGCCGCGCAGCACAACGTCTTCCCGGTGCGAGATGAGGTTGATGCAGGTGGGCGGCGACGGCGGCTGACGACGCACCGGTACGGCAAGGCCGTAGGTGTTCGGTTCGACCTCGCCGTGTGTGATCACCCAGCCCTGCTCGCGGGTGCGTGGGACGAGGTCTCGTTCGCCCGGACGCGGGGGCATGCTGGCGAGTAGGGCGATCCCGGCCGCACCGCGATCGAGTGGATAGCGGCTGCCCTCGTGGAAGGACAGCTGGTAGGAAACGCGGCTGGGCACGATCACGGCGATCGCCACTTGCTGGTCGCCCTCAGCGACCAGCAGTGACACCGTGGTGCCGAGATCATCGGCGAGGGCACGCAGGGTCGGCAAGCTCAGCTGTCGCACGTTGTTGTCGAACGTGGCGCCAAGGACGGCCAGCTCGGCCGCCGAGCGATATCGGCCGTCTGCGCCCTTGGTGATCAGCCGAAACTGCGCGAGCGTACCGAGGAGCCGATACGCGATGGTCCGGTGCACTCCGATGTGATCGGCAACTTGTTGCACGGTAAGGCCCGCCCGGGAGGTCGCCACGACCTGCAGCACGCTGAGCCCTCTGGCGAGCGTCTGCGAACCTCGCGCGCCATTGCCGGCGCCCGCCTGAAGCGCCGCTGTCCGACTCACTGTCCGGCCTCGGCTTCTGCCTCTGTCACCGCATCTCCCGGGTATGACGTCGGTGCCTTGACAGATACCCATCAGAGAGTGATGCTCTATAGATAGTGCACATCGATGTGCTATTTTAGCACATATCGTTAACGTCAAGCGAGAATGGAATTATCGCGGAAGGTGACGGTGTCGGCGTACGAGAGCATCTGGAGCGACCTTCAGGGCGTCCCGTTCACGCAGGGATTCCTCGATGCCGGCGGCATACGGACCCGGTATCTACACGCCGGCGACCCAAGCAAGCCAACGCTTCTGCTGCTGCACGGGTCGGGCGGCCACGCCGAGGCGTATGTGCGCAACCTCGAGGCGCACGCTGAGCACTTTTCGACGTGGGCAATCGACATGCTCGGCCATGGATACACCGACAAGCCGGGTCATCCACTGGAGGTCGGGCACTACGTCGACCACGTGATGACGGTGCTCGACGCGATCGGCGCCCAGCGCGCCAGTGTCAGCGGCGAGTCGCTCGGGGGATGGGTGGCCGCGCGCGCCGCCGTCGACCATCCGGGCAGGATCGACCGGCTGGTGCTCAACACCGCCGGCGGATCGCAAGCCGATCCCGACGTCATGCGGCGGATCGTCACGCTGTCGATGGCCGCGGCCCAGAACCCGACGTGGGAGACCGTACAGGCGCGCATCAAGTGGCTGATGGCGGACAAGTCGAAGAGCTACGACGACATCGTCGCCAGCCGGCAGCGGATCTACCGCCAGCCCGGCTTCGTCGATGCGATGGGCGACATCATGGCGCTGCAGGATCGGAAGATCCGCGCACGCAATCTTCTTGGTCCGGCCGAGTACGGGGCCATCACCGCGCCGACGCTCGTCGTGTGGACCAGCGACGACCCGACCGCAGATGTCAGCGAGGGCCGCCGAATCGCGTCGATGATTCCCGGCGCGCGATTCGAAGTGATGGCCGGGTGTGGTCACTGGCCGCAGTACGAGGACGCAAAGACGTTCAATCGCTTGCATCTCGATTTCCTGTTGGGGCGCTAGCCGTGGCCCCGAACCAAAACGCAGCTGTGGACGTCGTGATAGTCGGGGCCGGCCCAGTCGGCTTGACCCTCGCGAATATCCTTGGCCTGCAAGGTGTCCGCACGTTGGTGCTGGAAGAGCGCGACACCCTCATCGATTATCCGCGCGGTGTCGGACTTGACGACGAGGCGTTGCGCACCTTCCAGTCGATCGGCCTCGTCGAGAAGATCCTGCCGCACACGGTGCCCAACCAGATCCTGCGGTTCTTCGACGCCAAACGCCGGTTGCTTGCCGAGATGGCACCGCCTGACGCCCGCTTCGGCTGGCCCAAGCGAAACGGCTTCGTGCAGCCGCTGGTCGACGCCGAATTGCTCGGCGGTCTAGACAGATTCGAGCATGTCGAGGTTGCCTGGGGCCATCGGATGCAGACGTGTAACGAAAGCACCGACGGTGTGACGGTCGAACTGTCCTCAAGTGGAAACTCGTCCACGGTGCGGGCGCGCTACGTGGTGGGCTGCGACGGCGGGCGCAGCGCCACTCGGCAGATCATGGGGGTGTCCTTCGACGGCACGACCTCACCGACCCGCTGGCTTGTCATCGACCTCGCGACCGACCCGCTCGGCCACCCGAACAGCGAGGTCGGAGCCGATCCGGTGCGCCCGTATGTATCGATCTCCATCGCGCACGGAATTCGGCGGTTCGAGTTCATGATTCACGCAGACGAGTCCGACGAAGAAGCCGAGGATCCGGCGTTCATCAGGCGCATGCTCGCGCCGCTCGTGCCCCATCCGGAGCGGGTCAACGTGCTCCGGCACCGGGTTTACACGCACCACTCTCGGATTGCCGGTTCCTTCCGGACGGGCCGTCTGCTGCTGGCCGGGGATGCCGCGCATTTGATGCCGGTGTGGCAGGGGCAGGGCTATAACAGCGGGATCCGCGATGCGGCCAATCTGGGCTGGAAGCTTGCCGCGGTGGTGACCGGCCGGGCCACCGATGCGCTGCTCGACACCTACGACGTCGAACGCCGCAAGCACGCCCGGGCCATGATCGACCTGTCCACGCTTGTCGGAAGGGTCATTTCGCCGACCAATCGCAGGGTCGCCGCCATACGGGACCGAGTCCTTCGCACCGCGTCACTGGTGCCCACGTTGAAACGCTATGTGCTGGAGATGCGGTTCAAGCCGATGCCGCGATACGAGCAGGGAGCAGTCGTCCACGCCGAGCCCCGGCGTCCCGATTCACCGGTCGGCACACTGTTCATCCAGCCCAGGGTGGACACCCGGGCCAGTCAAAACGTCCTGCTCGACGAGGTTCTCGGTACCTGGTTCGCGGTGCTGTGCTGGAACAACAATCCGCTCGAAGTGCTTGGCGCCGAAGAGTTCACGCGCTGGAAGGCGTTGGGTGCGCGGTTCGTGGTCGTCCGCCCGCTTTGTCAGTTGCACTGGACCGGTCATGACAACCCAGACGTTGTGGTCGTCGGCGATCAGCACCGGTGCCCTCAAATCGTGGTTCGACACCCACACCGATTCCGTCCTGTTCCTGCGCCCCGATCATTGCATCGCCGGCGCCTGCATCGCTCAGCTCGCCCCCGAACTGAGCGCATCGCTCCTCGACGTCCTCACCTTCACCCCGGGAGGCAATGGTGCCACTAGCCCTCTGCTGTATGTCCCACAGCCCGCTACTGAATCTTCCGGGACCGTCGCCCGATCTCCTTGACGAAATCGACTCGGCGTTAACCAAAGCGCGGGACTTCGTCGGCGAGTACGACCCCGAGCTCGTCGTGATCTTCTCCCCGGATCACTACAACGGATTCTTCTACAAGTTGATGCCGCCGTTCTGTATCGGCACCGCCGCGGTGGGTGTCGGTGACTTCGGGACTCAGGCGGGCGCACTGAACGTCGCCGGCGGACATCGCGTCCGACATGGCACAAGCCGTTCTGGATGCCGGAATCGACGTCGCGATCTCGGCGAGCATGGAGGTGGACCACGGCACGGTGCAACCTCTCCAGAAGCTGTTCGGCGATGCGGCCTCTGTGCCGGTCGTGCCGATCTTCGTCAACTCGGTTGCCACACCGCTTGGACCGCTGAGCCGTTCGCGCGCGCTCGGTGCCGCAGTCGGCAGCTACCTGGCGACGTTGGGCAAGCGGGTGCTCGTCATTGGCTCCGGCGGGCTTTCGCACGATCCGCCGGTCCCGACGCTCGCCACCGCACCGCCGGCCGCGTTGGACCGGATCGTGCACGGCCGGCCGATGACAACCGAGCAGCGACATGGCCCGACAGACGGCGGTGATCGACGCGGCGCGGAACTTCGCCGAGGGAGAGGCCGGCTGCAACCCCTCAACCCGGAGTGGGATCACGCCTTCCTCGAGATCCTCGACCACGGTCGACTCGCCGAGCTCGACGACTGGTCCAACAGCTTCATCGCCGGCGAGGGCGGCAACTCGGCACACGAAATCCGCACCTGGGTAGCGGCTTTCGCGGCGCTGGCCGCCCAGGGGCCCTACGAGACGCAGGTGCGTTTCTACCGAGCGGCGCCGTCGACTGATCGCCGGTTTCGCCATCAGAACGGCGGTCTCGAGCCGATGACTGCCGACACTTCGACGTTCGACCACGTCGTCGACGTGCTGGTCGTCGGTTCGGGCGGTGGCGGCATGACGGCGGCGCTGGCCGCCGACGCGGCGGGGCTGGACGCGTTGGTCGTGGAAAAGTTGCCGCACTTCGGCGGGTCCACCGCACTTTCGGGCGGCGGAATCTGGGTGCCTGGCGCACCGGCTCAGCGGCGGGCAGGGTACGTCCCTTCTCCGGATGGCGTTTTCGAGTACTTGAAGCAGATCACCGGAGGCATCGTCAGCGACGCGCGGCTGCGGCAGTATGTCGACACCGCCCCGGTGATGATGGAGTTCTTGGAGAAGACTCAGCCGGTGGTTCGAGTTCGTCTGGAAACCTGGTTACGCCGACTACTACCCGGAACTGCCCGGCGGCTCGGAGCGCGGCAGCACGATCAATGTGCCGGCCATCGATCTGCGCAAGCTGGGCGACGAGGAGCAGAACCTGCTGCAGCCGCTGGCGTTGGCCCCCAAGGGAATCTGGTTCGGGCCCAAAGATCTTCGGCTCTTCTATCAGGTCCGGCAGACCTGGCGCGGCAAAGCCGTTCTGGTGAAGCTTATCTGGCGGATGTTCCGGGCGCGGGTGTTCGGTGACCGGATGGCGGCGATCGGACAGTCCCTGGCCGCGCGGCTGCGGCTGGCGCTGAAGGAACGGGGCATTCCGCTGTGGCTGGACTCGCCGATGACGGAGCTGATCACCGACGTCGACGGCGACGGTCATCGGCGCGGTGGTCGAACGCGACGGGCGGACGCTGCGGATCGGCGCGCGGGGCGGGGTCGATCCTGGCAGCGGCGGCTTCGACCACGACATGGCCTGGCGCGGCAGTATCAGCCCGTGCTGCGAGAAGGACTGGAGCTTCGGCAATCCGCGGCCATGGGCGACGGTATCCGCGCGGGGGAGAAGGTCGGCGGCTCCACCGATCTGCTCGACGAGGCCTGGTGGTTCCCGGCCATCCGATGGCCCGACGGCCGGCTGCAGTTCATGCTCAACGAACGCATGATGCCGTCGCAGTTCGTCGTCAACGGCGCAGGCAAGCGGTTCATCAACGAGGCCGCGCCGTACATGGACTTCGCGCACGCGATGATCGATGGACAGAAATCCGGGGTCACGCACATCCCGTGCTGGCTCATCACCGACCACAGGTCATTGCACCGTTACGTCGTCGCGGGACACTTGCCGATACCCGAAGGTTCCCGTTCGCGCCCGTGCCCACCGGCCGGAAGGTTCCCTCGGCCTGGCTGGAGTCCGGCGTCGTCAAAGCAGCGCCGACAGCTTCGATGAGCTGGCGAAGCAGATCGGCGTGCCGGCCGACGAATTGCGCCACACCGCCGAGCGGTTCAACGAGCTGGCCCGAAGCGGCCACGACGACGACTTCAGCGCGGCGACAGCGCGTATGACAACTACTACGGCGACCCGACGCTGCCGAACCCCAACCTGTATCCGCTGGGGAAGCCGCCGTACTACGCGTTCCAGATCATCCTCGGCGACCTGGGCACGTCCGGTGGTCTACGGACCGACGAGCACGCTCGGGTGCTGCGCGAGCGACGACACCGTCGTGGCCGGGCTCTACGCGGTCGGCAACACGTCGGCCGCGGTGATGGGTCGCAGCTACGCCGGCGCGGGAGCCACCATCGGACCGGCGATGACATTCGGCTATGTCGCGGCACAGCACATCGCCAAGCAGCTGGCGTCCAGTCAAACTGACCAAGCCCGTAGTGATTCGACGCTCAATCGGAGGTAGTAAATGAAAGTCTCACTGTTCTACGAATTTGCGCTGCCGCGGCCGTGGGCGCCGGATGACGAGCGCGACCTGTTACAGGAGTGTCTCGACGAGGTGGAGGCGGCGGACAAGGCCGGGTTCTCCACAGTGTGGCTCACCGAGCACCACTTCCTCGAGGAGTACTGCCATTCCACCGCGCCGGAGATCTTCCTGGCGGCAGCGAGCCAGCGCACCAAGAACATTCGGCTGGGGTTCGGCATCATGCACCTGCCGCCGGCGGTGAACCATCCGGCACGGGTGGCGGAGCGCATCGCCACCTTGGATCTGCTGTCCAACGGGCGGGTCGAGTTCGGCACCGGCGAATCGTCGTCGGTTGGTGAACTCGGTGGCTTCTGCATCGACCCCGCCGACAAGCGGGCGCAGTGGGAAGAAGCGCTCGAGGTCGCGATCCGGTGCATGATCGAGGAGCCGTTCACCGGCTTCAAGGGTCAGCACATCGAGATGCCGGCGCGCAACGTCGATCCCGAAGCCGCTGCAGAAGCCCCACCCGCCGGTGTGGGTCGCGTGCACCCGGCCGGCGTCGGTTCAGATGGCCGCCCAAAAGTGCATCGGCGCACTGAGTTTCGCCTACACCGGTCCGGGACCGCTGAGCGAGCGGGTGAACGGCTACTACAAGGAATTCGAGGAGAACGGCGTACCGATGACGCCGCAGATCAACCCCAACCTGCTCGCCATCGGTGGTGACCTGTCGATGATGGTCGCCCCGACCGACGAGCAGGCGATCGAGCGCCTCGGCATCGGCGGCGGATTCTTCTCGTTCGGGATCATGCACTACTACATGACGGGCATGCACACCCCCGGGCGCACCGGAATCTGGGAAAAGTACCAGGAGGCGGTCAAGGAAGACCCGACGCTCGCGTACGGTCCCGGCCGCGGCGCCATCGGCTCACCCGCCACCGTGCGCGAGTTCCTGCGCGGTTACGAGGAGAGCGGCGTCGACGAGATCATCCTGCTGCTCAACCCGCGCAGTCACGAGGCGCACCATGGAATCCATCGAACTGATGGGCAAGGAGATCCTGCCGGAATTCATCGAACGCGATGAAAAGGCGGTGGCCGAAAAGGCGAAGCGGCTGGCGCCTGTGATCGAGAAGGTCGAGGCTCGGCGTCAGCCGTCGACGGCTCCCGAGTTCGACGAGAGCTACTCGTTCGGCGGTCTGCCGACCGGCCGCGGCGGCAAGTTCACCGCCACGGAGATCCCGGAGGCGATGGCCGAAATGAACGAGGGCCGCGTCCAGGCCGCCCAGAAGTTGAAGGATGAGCGCGAGGCAAGTGACTTGCCGCGAGCGTGCGTGTCGCGCCGACACGCCGTGTCGGCGACATTTCACGCACGCTCGCGCAGGAGAAGAACATGGGACAGATCGACGAACTCTGGCGCTACGACGGTCGGCGCGTGGTGGTCACGGGCTGCGCGTCGGGCATCGGCGCGCATGTCGCACGGCAGCTGGCCGAACTCGGCGCCGAGGTCATCGGGCTCGACACCCGCCAACCCGCCTCGGACGTCAGTGAGTTCATCGAGGTCGACCTCGCCGACGCCGCTTCGATCGACCACGCCGTTGCCTCCGTCGGTGACCGGGTCGACTCGTTGTTCAACGTCGCCGGCGTCTCCTCCGGAATCGGCCGGCCCCTGCTCGTCGTCACGATCAACTTCCTCGGTCTGCGGCATCTCACCGAGGCACTCGTCCCGACGATGCCACCCGGCTCGTCGATCGTGTGCGTCTCGTCGCTTGCCGCGGCCGGATACCGCGAACACTTCGACGAGGTCGCCGGCCTGCTGCGACACCGCGACGATGGATGAGGGCATCGAGTGGTGCCACCGACATCCTGAGGCACTGGCCGACGGCGGCTACCGGTTGTCCAAGGAAGCGATCATCCTCTACTGCATGAAGAATGCGGTTCCCTTGGCCGCCAGAGGTATTCGGATCAACTGCACTGGTCCAGGGGTGACCGAGACTCCCATTCTCGACCAGTTGCGGGCCGCCTACGGCGATGCTTTCCTGGACGACATCTCGAACCGCTGGGGCGGGTCTGCGAACCTGCCGAACAGGCGGCGGTGCTGGTGTTTCTGAACAGCCAAGCTGCCAGCTATATCACCGGTCAAGTGCTGTGGGTCGACGGCGGGAATCTCGCCGGCCGCGTTGCGAGCGCCTTGGAAGAAGGATCCGAATTATGGCCAGCCTGAGTGAGTTCCGGCGTGTCGCCGACGACGTCCGCAACTGGGGGCGCTGGGGCGACGACGACGAGCTCGGAACGCTCAACTTCATCACGGCCGAGAAGGTCGCGGAAGCGGCGAGCCTGGTCAAGCACGGCAAGATCTTTCCGCTCGGCGTCGATTTCGGCTCGTCGGGACCGCAGGGCGCGTTCCACTTCCGGCAGAACCCGCTGCACGTGATGACCGTGGACGGCGGTGACGCCAATACGTTGATCCACTACGGCGCCAAGTGGCTGCAGAACCCGGTGGCCGGGGAGGTGAGCGGCTACTTCGAGGACAACCCGTTCCGCTTCAACGACGACATGATCGTCATGCCGTTGCAGGCGGCCACGCAGTGGGATGCGCTGTCGCACGTCTACTACGAGGACTACCTGTACAACGGGTTTCCCGCGAGCTCGGTGACCAGCTTCGGTGCGTTTCACTGCGGCATTGACAAGGTAGACGTCAAGGGCATCACGTCGCGCGGTGTGCTGCTCGACATCGTCGCACTCCGCGGTGTCGAGACCTTCTGCGCCCTCGGCGATCCCATCACGCCCGAGGAACTCGACGCGGCCGCGCAGTGCGCAGGGTGTCGACCGTTGTCCCGCGGCGACATCGTGTTGGTCCGAACCGGTTGGTGGGCACGGTTTCTGGAGAGCGGCGACGGCAGCGAACCCGGCGCCGGGCTGGACTGGCGCTGCGCGTCATGGCTGCACGACCACGAGATCGCGGCGGTCGCCGCCGACAACCTGATGGTCGAGGACCCGGTGTCGGGCGTGGAAGGCACGTTCCTGCCCATGCACATGCTGTGTCTGCGGGACATGGGCCTGATGCTCGGCGAGTACTGGGATCTCACCGCTCTGGCCGCCGACTGCGCCGCCGACGGCGTGTACGAATTTCAGCTCATCGCACCGCCGTTGCGGGTGACCGGCGCGGTGGGGTCTCCGGTGAACCCCATCGCAATCAAGTAGGGACGACTGTGAACATGACTGGAACACAACGAGACGGACCGCTTGTCGTCGGGCTCGGCGGCACCTTGCGTGCGAACTCGTCCACCGAACGGGCACTTCGACATTGCATGTCGGCCGTCGAACGCCAAGGCGGCCGCACGCAACTGTACTGCGGCAAAGACCTCGATCTGCCGATGTACAGCCCGCACGAGCTGGATCGCACTCCAAAGGCGGCGCAACTGGTCAAGTCGCTTCGCGACGCCGACGCCGTCGTCGTGGCTTCGCCCGGATACCACGGCAGCATCTCGGGGCTGATCAAAAATGCCCTCGATTACATCGAAGACTTGCGCGACGACCCTCGGGTCTATCTCGACAACACGCCATGGGGTTGCATCACCTGCGCATACGGATGGCAGGCCGCGGTAGGCACACTCGGTCACCTGCGGAACATCGGACACGCGTTGCGCGCCTGGCCGACTCCGCTTGGTGTGGCGATAAACTCAGCCGACCCGATTTGGGATGAGACGGGCGAACTCATCGATGCGACCGTCAAAGATCAGCTCGAAATGTTGGCCACCCAGGTGATCACATTCGCGCGCTCGGCTCGCGAAGCGAGATGACTATCGCCTCTCAGTCGACGCGCACTACGCCGACGTACGACGAGTTCAGCGCGGGCGTCTGAGACAGCGGATCCACCGCGGTGCCGTCGACAAGCAGGTTCCGGTTCTCGCCGTAGGACTCGGCAGGCCTGTTCTGCCGGGGATCAAAGATTCGCGATCCCCACCCGTGGTCGACGATGACCACGCCGTGACGCGGCTGGTCGTTTACCACCGCGGCCAGTTCGATCGCCCCGACAGGGGAGTACACCCGCACCCGGTCACCGCTTCGAATGCCGAGCGCGGCCGCATCCTGCGGGTGGATGACGGCCTGGTTGTGCTTGCCCGCCGGGTGTAGTCCCCGAACTTCGTTGAGCCAGGAGTTCATTGCGTGACGGTGGCGCCGGTTCGCCAACTGGAACGGGTAGCCGTCGGGTGCCTGCGGGTGCGGCCCCGCCAACAGCTCGCGGGCGCGCGCGACGAACTCGGGAGGTGCCGCGTGGACCATCTTGTCGTCGGTCCGCAGCGCGTTCTTGAAATGGCCGAATTCGCGGGGACCCAGCACCAGGCCATGCGGGTGTGCGATCACTTCCCGCCATTTGAGCCTGCGCCCGTTGAACTTTCGTGCGGTTGCCACGAGTAGTCGGTCGAGCCAGTGCGGACCGAACTCCACAGAAGGCCGACGGAGGAGCCGTGCAAGCGTTCGGGTGCCCTTGATGAACCCGTTGAGGCCCTTCACCTTGAAGAGCGGCTTCTTCATGGCGATAGCCAGATCGACGAATATCCGCCATTCCTCGCGGGTCCCGGGTGGCGGCTGCACCACCCGCCGGCCGTACTGCACGTAGGGCTCGTCGTGAAAGTTGCTCGTCAGTGCGAGCAGATCATCGCGCTCCAGCCAGTGCACTGCGGGCAACAGCCAGTGTGCATGGCGATGACTTTCCCGTTGCACCAGGTCAATCGCCACCAACAGGTCCAACTGCGCCAACGCTTTGTCGAGCTTGGTCCCTTCCGGGCCGGAGACCACCGGGTTCCCGCAGTTGATCACCATCGCTCTGATCTGTCCCCGGCCCGGCGTGGTGATCTCGTCTGGCAGCTCGCTCAGCGAATGGGCGCCGGCGACCGTCTCGCGACCCAGCAGCCGACTTCTGTGCGGGGTGCCCTCGGCGAGAGCCGCCAGCTTCAGGGAGTCGATGTAGCCGGGCTCGAACCTGCGTCCGCCCGGCCTGTCCATCCGGCCGGTGATCACATTCAGCACGTGACCCAGCCATTCGCCGACGGTGCCGGCCAGGTGCATCGAGATCCCGGTCCGGGTGACCACCATCGCGGCGCGGGCGGCGGCGAAATCCCGGGCAATCCGCTCGATCTGCGCCCGGCCGACGTCGCAACGAGCCGCGAGATCGTCGAGATCCGCTTCGGCGACCAGCCTGCGCAACTCCGGTACGCCGGTGGCGAGGTCGCGGCAGTCCTCGGCATGCTCGAGACCCTCGTCGAGGATGACCTTCACCATCGCCAGCAGCAGCGCCCAGTCCTGCCCGGGCCGCACAGCGAGATGCACATCGGCTTTGGCGGCGGTCTCGGTCCGCACCGGGTCGACGACGATGATCACCGCCCCTCGCCGTTGCCGCGCTAGAGCCCGCTTCCACCCCGCAGGCACGGTTTCCAGCCAATTCCATGCGCTGACAGCGGGATTCGTCCCGACCAGCAAGAAGTAATCGCTGTTGTCGATGTCGGAGACCGGCGCCATCAGCAGGGATCCATACATTGCGGTGGCCACGACATGCATCGCGTTTTGATCCACCGAGCCGACGAAGTAGCGGTTGTGGGTGCCGATGGCGTCCAGCCAGCCGGTCATGAACAGGATGTTCGACGACGAGAAGCCGGACGGGTTGCCGTAGTAAATGCCGACGGCGTCGGGGCCACCCGCGTCGATCAATGCGGTCATCCTCGCCGCGATGTCGGTGATCGCCTCGTCCCACGTTGATTCGATGTAGGAATCGCCGACCCGGCGCATCGGGTTCAGAATTCGCCGCGGATGCTCGACGACCTCGCCCGCCGTGCGCCCCTTGGCGCAGAAATCCTGCCAGCTGTGCGGGTTCTGCTTGTCGGCGGAGATCTTGGTGATGTGGTTGCCGACGACGGTCGCTTCGACACCGCAGCACGCCAGGCAGTACCGGCAGAAGGTGTGCACTGTCTTGACGTCCGGTGGTGCGCCAGTCACGGCCGGAAGCTTACGCTTGCCCGCCGCGCCTGGTAAGCGGCATGCCCATTCACAAGAATGGCGTTATCACTGACGGATACCAGAACGGCCAGTTGTTCTGGTTAAAGTATGTAAATGCTATTTCCGCGTCTTGAGATCGAATACGAGACGATGGTTGTCGACGGCCTGGTTACGAGCTACCTGGAGGCTGGGCAAGGGGAGCCGGTCGTGCTGCTCCACGGTGGCGAGTTCGGTGCCAGCGCCGAGCTCGGCTGGGAGCGGAACATCGCCGCGCTGGCGACGCGGTACCGCGTGTTGGCACCCGACATGCTCGGCTTCGGCGGCTCGGCGAAAGTCGTCGACTTCAACGACGGCCGAGGCATGCGGATCAGGCATGTGGCCCGGTTCTGTGCCGAATTGGGGATCGAGTCGGCGCACTTCTGCGGCAACTCGATGGGTGCGATCAACCTGCTCGTCGATGCCACGTCGGGTTCCCCGGTCCTGCCCGCCCGCAGTCTGGTGATGATCTGCGGCGGCGGCGACATTGAGCGCAACTCCCACGTCGCCGCTCTCTACGACTACGACGCGACCCTTCCGGCGATGCGCCGGATCGTCGAGGCGCTGTTTGCGGATCCGTCGTATCCCGCCGACGACGACTACGTGCAACGACGGTATGAGTCGAGCATCGCGCCAGGCGCCTGGGAGGCCATCGCCGCCGCTCGGTTCCGACGTCCGGGCCTCCCGGCGCCATCGGCTCCTTCCAGCCGGCGCGCATACCACCGGATCACCGTGCCCGCGCTCGTCGTGGAGGGTGCGTGCGACAAACTGCTGCCATCCGGCTGGGCCGCGCAGATCGCCGGGCAGATGCCGGCGGGCCGGTCCGCGGTGATCGCCGATGCCGGTCACTGCCCGCAGATCGAGCAGCCGGACGCCGTCAACGCGTTGCTACTGGACTTCTTGGTCGACGCAAGTGAGCAACGGAAGGTGACCCCGACGTGGGCAACGACTTAGCCGGAAAAGTCGCGATCGTCACCGGCGGTGCGTCGGGAATCGGCCGTGCGATCGTCGAGAGGTTCCTCGACGAAGGCGCCCGAGTCGTCATCGCCGACGTGGACCGTGCCCGCGGCGAGAATGTGGCCGCACGCTGCGGCGCCGACGCGAGGTTCCACCAGACCGACGTGGCAGATCCCGAGCAGGTCGGAAGACTCGTATCGGTCGCGATCGAGGAATTCGGCGGGCTGGACGTGATGGTCAACAACGCGGGTGTGTCGGGCACGATGCACCGCAGCTTCCTCGAGGACGACCTCGCCGACTTTTCCCGGATCATGTCGGTCAACGTGCTCGGCGTGATGGCGGGAACCCGGGATGCGGCTCGCCATTTGGCGACCAACGGCGGCGGATCGATCATCAACGTCACGTCAATCGGCGGCATTCAGGCCGGTGGTGGCGTGATGACGTACCGCGCCTCCAAGGCGGCGGTGATCCATTTCTCGAAGTCGGCCGCAATTGAGTTGGCGGCGTTCGGTATTCGGGTCAATTGTCTTGCTCCCGGCAACATACCCACGCCGTTGCTGTCCTCGGCGGCCGCGAACATGACACCGGAGGCCACCGAGCGGTTCGTCCGCCGCATCCGCGAAACCATGCGTGCCAACCGACCGCTGCAGCGAGAGGGTACGCCCGCCGACGTGGCGGAGGCCGCGCTCTACTTCGCCAGCGATCGATCGGCTTATGTCACCGGGACGGTGCTGCCGGTCGATGGCGGAACCGTCGCGGGCGCGATCGGCCCGAAACGGTCTGCTGCAAAGCCCGCCACGGAAGGGGAGAGCCGCTGATGACCGAGCAGGTCGTCGTGGCCGACTTCGACGACAAGACACTGCATTCCGTCGCATACAGCTTGGCCGGCGACGGATATGACGTCTCCGCCCGACACGTCGACGTCGGATCGGCGGAGTCGGTGCGCGCCCTTGCCGACGAGGCTGCGTCGGCCGGAACGGTCACCCAAGTCGTCCATACCGCCGGCCTGTCGCCGACGCAGGCGAGCGCCGAGACCATCCTTCGCGTCGACCTGTACGGCGCGGCGCTCGTGGTCGAAGAGTTCGGCCGGGTCATCGCATCCGGCGGGGCCGGAGTAGTAATCGCGAGCATCGCCGGTCACCTGATCGGAGACCTTCCTGCCGAGCAGGAGAACTTCTCGCGTCGGCGCCGGTCGACGAACTTCTCAGGCTGCCGTTCCTGCAAACCCCGGAGATGGCCAATCCCGGCATCGCCTACGCGATTGCCAAGCGGGCCAATCGGTTACGCGTCGCGTGGAAAGCCTCCGCTGGGGGAGCGAGGTGCGCGACTCAATTCGATAAGTCCCGGCGTCATCGCCACGCCGATGGGACGACAAGAACTCGAAGGAGACAGCGGACAGCACATGCGGGCGATGATCGACGCCTCCGCCACCCGCAGAACCGGAACGCCCGCCGACATCGCGAACGCCGCCGCGTTCCTGCTGGGCAGTTGATTCGGCCCGCGAGCGTGCGCGTAATGCCGCTCTACCGCGGCGTGTCGTGTCGCAGACACGCACGCTCGCGCCAGAAGGCGGAGTCCCTAATTCAGTCGCTTGACTTAATTCGTCCGGCCGTGTTGACTGGCGTCGTGACCACCGTCTCCCGGACCGAGCGTGCCAACGGGACTCGGGAGGCCATCCTGACAGCGGCGGAGCGCTTGTTCGCCGAGCACGGCCTGTACGCCGTGTCGAACAGACAGGTCAGCGAGTCTGCCGGGCAGGGGAACAATGCCGCCGTCGGCTACCACTTCGGCACCAAGACCGACCTGGTGCGTGCGATCGAAGAGAGACATCGCGTGCCGATCGAGCGGCTGCGTGAGCAGATGGTCGCAGAGATCGGCGATTCGGGACAGCTGCGTGACTGGGTGGCGTGCCTCGTGCGTCCGCTCACCGATCACCTGGCCGAACTCGGAAACCCCACCTGGTATGCCCGGTTCGCCGCGCAGGCGATGGCCGACCCGGCCTACCACAAGACCGTGGTCAAGGATGCGCTCAGCTCACCATCGCTGGTCGAGGTCATCGGCCGTATCAATCGCTGCCTGCCCGAGTTGCCGGCCGCACTACACACCGAACGAAACATCATGGCGCGCAACCTTTTGATGCATACGTGCGCCGAGTGCGAACGCTCGCTCGCCGAAGGCGCCACGTTTCCACGAACCAATTGGCAGGCGGCCGCATCAGGCCTCATCGACGCGATCGTGGGGCTGTGGCTGGCACCGGTCAGCGCCCACCCCTGAAAGAAACCGAAGATGAAAGTCACTGTCGACCAAGACAAATGCATCTGCTCAACGAAAACCCACCGGCCGACCAAGCCGACGATGTCCGCCAGGCCGCGGCAATGTGCCCAGCACACGTGATCACCGTCGAGGAATGAGAAATCCATCATGTCCGACACGCTGACTGGAACCACCGAGGCGGGAGCCGACATCCCCGAGTACCCGATGGCCAGGGACGCCGGCTGCCCCTTCGCCCCGCCTCCCGAGGTGCTCGCGATGGGCGCATCCACACCGGTGCGCAGGGTCCGGATCTGGGATGGCAGCACCCCGTGGCTGATCACCGGCTTCGAAGAGGCGCGTGCGCTCTTCTCCGATTCGCGCGTCAGCGTCGACGACCGACGCCCCGGGTTTCCGCACTGGAACGAAGGCATGTTGGCCACGGTGCACAAGCGTCCCCGATCGGTCTTCACCTCCGACGGCGAGGAGCACACGAGATTCCGGCGGATGTTGTCAAAACCGTTCACGTTCAAGCGTGTGGAGGGGCTGCGACCCGCGATCCAGAAGATCACCGACGAGCACATCGACGCGATGCTTGCCGGGCCGCAGCCGGCCGACATCGTCACCGCGCTCGCGCTGCCGGTGCCGTCGCTGGTGATCAGCGAGATGCTTGGCGTGCCCTATGAGGATGCCGAATTCTTTCAGCGCCACGCCAACATCGGGCTCGCGCGGTACGCGACCGCCGAGGACAACGCGAAGGGCGCGGCCGGGCTTGCGAAGTATCTGGCCCGGCTGGTCGAGGCCAAAATGGCTGACCCCGCCGAGGATGCGGTGTCGGATCTCGCTGAACGAGTCAAGGCCGGTGAGCTCACCGTGCGTGAGGCGGCCCAACTCGGCACCGGACTGTTGATCGCCGGGCATGAAACGACCGCCAACATGATCGGTCTCGGGGTCCTGGCCCTGCTGGAGCACCCCGACCAGTTGGCCGTGCTGCGTGAGGCCGAGGATCCGAAGGTCATCGCGAACGCGGTGGAGGAGCTGCTGCGCTACCTCAGCATCATCCAAAACGGCCAGCGCCGAATCGCACTCGAGGACATCACGATCGGCGGCGAACACATCGGTGCCGGGGACGGCATCATCATCGACCTGGCGCCGGCGAACTGGGACGCGAAAGCGTTTCCAGAACCCGAGCGTTTGTACCTGCACCGCTCGAAAGCCGGGCAGAATGTCGCGTTCGGTTACGGCCGACACCAGTGCGTGGGTCAGCAGCTTGCCCGCGCGGAACTTCAGATCGTCTACACGACACTGTTGCGCCGCATTCCCACACTGCGCCTTGCCGTTCCGGCGGACCAGATCGCATTCAAACACGATCGGCTGGCCTTCGGCGTCTACGAACTGCCCGTCGCCTGGTGACACCGGCGGCCGAGAAGAACAAATGGAAGGTCAGTGATGTCCAGTCAGCCCAGCAGCGTTGCTCTCTATCCACCGGAAGGTTATGGCGCGCCGAAGGATCGCCGCGGTCACGCCGGCGGCGACGTCGGCCTGCCGGCCGGCACGGAAGTGTTCTCCGCCGACAACCACATCTCGGTGGCTGAGGACATCTTCTACGAGCGCTTCCCCGAGGACATCAAGGACAAGGCGCCGCGGATCTGGTACGAGGACGGCGCGTACATGGTCGGACGCAAAGGCCAGTCGTTCCTGCCGGGTGACTTCAGCCGAGTGCTGATGCAGTACGACGACATGGCCGGTGCCGCCACCAACAACATCGAGGCCCGCATCCGCGAGCTGCGCGAGGACGGCGTCGACAAGGAACTGGCATTCCCCAACGCCGTTTTGGCGCTGTTCCACTATCCCGACAAAGAACTGCGCGAGCGGGTCTTCCGCATCTACAACGAACACATGGCCGACCTGCAGGAGCAATCCGACGGCCACTTCTACGGGGTCGGGCTGATCAACTGGTGGGATCCGGCCGGCACCCGTCGCACCCTCGACCGAGCTGAAGTCGTTGGGGCTCAAGACGTTCCTGCTGCCGCTGAACCCGGGCAAGGACGACGACGGCAACATCATCGACTTCGGCAGCCAGGCCCTCGACCCGGTGTGGGACGAGATCGAGGAAAGCGGCGTGCCGATCACCCACCACATCGGCGAGACCCCGCCGAAAACCCCGTGCGAGGTCAACAGCGTCGTGGTCGGGATGATGGTGAACGTCGACTCGTTCCGCGAGCAGTTCGCCAAGTACATCTTCTCCGGCATCCTCGACCGGCACCCGAAGCTGCGGGTCGGCTGGTTCGAGGGTGGCATCGCTTGGGTGCCAACGGCGCTGCAGGATGCCGAGCATCTGCTCGCGTCATACCAGCACATGTTCAACCACCAGTTGGAGCACGACATCCGCTACTACTGGGACACGCACATGAGCGCATCGTTCATGGTCGACCCGCTCGGGCTGCGGTTGATCGACCAGATCGGCGTGCACAAGGTGATGTGGTCGTCCGACTATCCGCACAACGAAAGCACGTTCGGCTATTCGGAAAAGTCGCTGGCGGCGGTCGTCGACGCCGTGGCTCCCGACGACGCCGTCGCGCATCGTGAGCGGAAACGTCAAGGAGTTCCTGGGCGTTTAGCATGACAACTGCTGCCACAGCGAACACGCCCGCGATCGACATCCCCGACAAACCGGACCGTGCCCGAATGCGCCGCGAGACAGGCGTGCGATTGCGGTCGGCGATGGCCGACCGCAATGTTGGTGCGCTGATCCTCTTGGGCAACAACGCCGTAACGTACGCCACGGGCACCAGCTGGCCGCTGGGTGACGCCGGCCTGTCGCACGTTGAGCGCCCGGTCGCGCTGGTACTCGCCGATGACGAGTGGCCGCACCTGTTTCTGCCCTTTCGTGAGGGCGCGGCGGAGGAAACCGAACTGCCCGCCGATCACATCCACGGGCCGGTGTATCTGGAGTTCGACGAAGGAGTGGAGGCCTTCGCGCGGGCGATCGCCGCCCTCGTCCCGCGTGGCACGGCCATGGCGGTCGATGAGCTCACCGGCGCCATGCGGCGAGCGACCGAGCGGATTTTTCGGGGCGGGGTCCCCATCGACGCCGCCGCGATCGTCAGTGCCGCAAAGGCCGTGAAGACGGCCGACGAACTCGCCTGTATCCGCACCGCGGCCCGAATCACCGACGAGGCAATGGTCGACGTGCAGGCGGCGTTGGCACCGGGGATTCGTCAGATCGACCTCTCTGCGCAGTTCATGCGTCGCGCCTTCGAGTTGGGCGCGGTGGCCAGCATGCTGGAACCCATCTGGCAGGTGATGCCGGACTCGAAGGCCGAGGGCGTCTGGACCACGCACGGTGATCTGGCCCTTCCGCTCCTGACCACCGAGCGGCAACTGGCGGCCGGTGACGTGCTGTGGACCGACGTCAGCATCACCTACGGCGGGTACTGTTCGGATTTCGGCCGGACCTGGGTCGTCGGCCGGGACCCGACGCCCCGCCAGCAGGCGCAGTTTCACCGGTGGCAAGACATCGTGACGGCCGTTCTGGATGTCACCCGCGCGGGCGCCACGGCGGCCGACTTAGCAAGGGCGGCAACCGAAGCCAACGACGGCAGTCGGCCATGGCTTCCGCATTTCTACCTGGGCCACGGCATCGGCGTCAACGCCGCCGAAATGCCCATGATAGGAACCGATCTCGGTGACGAGTTCGATGAGAGTTACGTGCTGCAGGCCGGCATGGTGCTCGTCTTGGAGCCGGTGGTGTGGGAGGACGGCACCGGGGGCTACCGCAGCGAAGAGATCGTCGTGATCACCGAGGAGGGCTGGATCAAGTTGACCGACTACCCGTACGCGCCGTATGGCGACTGAGGTTCTGGCCGACGATCGCGCCCTTCGCTGCGGGCGGCGGGAGCGCGCGCTGGCGCAAATGGAAGTCCACGACCTCGACGTCCTCGTCCTCGGCCGACAGGCCAACGTCCGCTATGTCACCGGTGCACCGCAACTGTGGGTCGCCGGAACCCGGCCGTTCGGTCCGACGTGCGTCCTGGTTCGCGAGACAGGCGAGATCCACCTGCTGAGCACCTGGGATGAGGGTGTGCCCGAGGACATCCCGCATGACCACCTGTACGGCATAGCGTGGAATCCGATGAACACCATCGCGAACCTGCAGAAGATCGACGGCCGCGGCGACGGCGCGTCGAGTCGGTACCGATGCGCTGTCCCCCACGTTTGCCCAGTTGCTGCCCATGGCGTTCACGAATGCTGACCTGGTCGACGGCGAAGTCGCCATGCGCGCCGCCCGACGGATCAAGACGGCGGAAGAGGTTGTAGCGCTTCGCAAGTCGATTCGCGATCGCCGAAGCCGGCCTCGCCGCCGCGGTGGCCGAGCTGCGGCCAGGCACTACCGAGAAGCACCTCACAGCGGTGCTGCTGGAGGCGATGACAGCCGGTGGCTTCAGCACACCGGCGATCCAAGACGCCGTCTGGGTCACCTCGACGGAGCACCCGTGGCGGCGGGTGAGCGGAGACCGGCCGATTGAGCGGGGTGACCTGGTGACATTCGCCGCGGGGGCGCTGGCCCGGGGCTATATCGGCGAAGTCGGACGCACATGGCCGGCCGGTGACGGCGACGGCGTGGGCGTTCGTCGGCTGTACGAGCGCGCCGACGCGTTGTGGGAGCGGTTGGCCGGCGCGTGCCGGCCGGGAGCGCACGCCGGCGATCTGCTCGCAGCCTACGAGTCCGCGGGGGAGCCGCTGCCGCCCATGCCGGTGGCCCACGGTTTGGGCGTCGGCTTCGACTCGCCGGTGGTGTCGCCGCGCCTGCCGGCGACCGCAGCCGACGAGCAACTGCGGCCGGGGATGGTGCTCGCCGTTTCCGGCTATGTCTGGCAACAGGGCGTGGGCGCGGTCCTCATCAGGGAAGCCGTCCTCGTCACCGCCGACGGACACCAGGTGCTGACCTCGAGTCCGCATCGAAATCGGTTGAAGGAGTAAGGATGTCAGCCAACGAACGCCCGTCACCAGAAGAGATCATCCTCTACGACAAGGACCCGGAAACCAAGATCGCGACGATCACCTTCAACCGGCCGGAGTACCTCAACGCACCGACCTCCGCTGCACGTCTTCGCTACGCCGACCTGCTGCGCGGCGCGACGGTCGACAACGACGTCAAGGTCGTGGTGATCCGCGGGGTCGGCGACGACCTCGGCAGTGGCGCGGACCTGCCCGAGTTCATGGAAGGCAACGACGCGCCCGACCTGCGGCTTGCCGAACTGCGGGTAGAGGGGGACGGCGTCGAGTATCCGCCGAAGGGATCCTTTCGCCACGGCGCGACGATCAGCGCGTGGTACGCGAACTCGCAGGCGGGCAACCGCCCGCTGCAGGAACTCAAAAAGATCAGCATCGTCGAGGCGAAGGGCTACTGCTACGGCTGGCACTTCTACCAGGCCGCCGATGCCGATCTCGTGATCTCGTCCGGCGATGCGCTGTTCGGTCATCCATCGTTCCGGTACTACGGGTGGGGACCGCGGATGTGGACGTGGGTGCAGACGATGGGACTGCGCAAGTTTCAGGAAATGGTTTTCACCGGAAGGCCTTTCACCGCCGACGAGATGTTCCAGTGCAACTTCCTGAACAAGGTTGTTCCGCGTGATCAGCTCGAGGCCGAGGTCGACAAGTACGCGCGGGCGTGTGCCCGCAACCGACCGACGGACACCATCTTCCAACAGAAGGTCTTCTTCGAGATCGTCAAGCAGTACCAGGGCGAGTACATGGGCAGCCTGCTGTCCGCGTTCTTCGAGTCGATGGGTGGGCACATTCAGCACGACGAGGAAGACCTGGACATGCATGAGGCCATCGACAACGGCCTGGCCGGCGCGGTCAACGACAACGACAACAAGTTCCCGCCCGACTTCCGGTTGAGCAAGTCAAACCGCAAGCGGGACAACTGAACCGTGGCGCCGCTGCACGGGTACGTCGTCGTCGATCTTTCTTCCGGCATAGCCGGCGCCTACTGCACGAAGCTGCTCGCCGACGGCGGTGCCGAAGTGATCAAAGTCGAACCGCCGGAAGGCGACCCGCTTCGTTCATGGTCGGCATCCGGCGCACGTATCGAACCCGGGGCCGACGGTGCGCTGTTCAGCTTTCTGGCGTGCTCGAAGCGCAGCGTCGTTGCCGACCCCGACATCGACAGCGACGTCACGTTCGCCCACGAACTGCTGGGGTCGGCGGACGCGCTGGTGTGGTCCCGCGGCTCGAGAGTCGCCGAGCATGAGGCCTTCACCCCCGCCGAAATCCGTCGTGCCCACCCGCACCTGACCCTCACTGCCATCACGCCGTTTGGACTTGACGGCCCATGGCGAGACCGCCCCGCGACCGAGTTCACGGTGCAGGCATGGTCGGGCGGAGTCATCGGTCTCGGACGTGGAGCGCCGGATCGGCCGCCGGTTTCCGTGGCCGGGCAGGTCGGCGAATGGCTTTCCGGCGCGTTCGCGGCGGCTGGCACCCTGGCGTCACGCCGTCGCACCCTTGACACCGGCGCCGGGGAGCTTGTCGATGTGTCGATGCTGGAAACCGAGATCCTCAGCCACACCTATTATTCGGTGTCGTTCTTCGAGGCGCTGGGCCGTCCGTTCCGCGATCAACGGCGACTCACCATCCCCGGCGTGGCGACCGCCCGTGACGGCATGGTCGCGCTGGGATGTGGCACCGCGCAGCAATGGTTTGACCTGTGCGTGATGGTCGGCCACGACGAGTGGATCGACGAGCAGTCGCCGCTGTCGATCACCGAGCAGGCGAACTTACGGGCACCTCACATCCGGGAATGGCTGAGCGCTCACACGGTCGACGAAATCCTCGACCTGGCAAGTGCATTCCGAATACCGAACGCCCCGGTAGGCAACGGTCAGAACGTCAGCACATTCGACCACTTCCAGCAGCGTGGGTCGTTCGTGACCAACCCGCGAGACGGGTTCCTGCAGCCGGCGCATCCATATCGCTTACGGCCGGCGCAGCTTGAACCGCCGACGCCCGGCGCCAAAGCTCGGCGAAGCACACGGACCACTATCGATCCGCGCGCCGTGCGCCGCGGCCGGCGGTGTCCTCGAACGGTGCTGCGAGCCGACCGCCGCTGCATGGCCTACGTGTGCTTGACATGACGAGCTTCTGGGCAGGCCCCTCCTGCACACATTTCTTGGCCTTGCTCGGCGCCGACGTCATCCACGTGGAATCGACGTCACGTCCAGACGGCACCCGGCTGATCGCCGATGTGCCGGTCACCGAAGCTCAATGGTGGGAGAAGTCGCCGATCTTCTCCGGTCTGAACACCAACAAGAAGAGCGTCACGCTGGATACCCGGACCGACCGTGGGTGCGACCTGCTACGGCGGCTGGCCACGACGTGCGACGTTATCGTCGAAAACTACACACCGCGAGTACTTGACCAGATCGGCCTGAATTTCGCAGCGGTGCAAGCCCTTCGGCCCGACACGATCCTGGTTCGGATGCCCGGCTTCGGTCTCGACGGTCCGTGGCGTGACAATCCCGCGTTCGCGTATGTCATCGAGGGTGCGTCCGGGCTGAGTTGGCTGACAGGACATCCGGACGAGAATCCGGTCGAGCCGTACGGGGTCGGTGATCCCAACGCCGGCGTCCATGCCGTCGTTGGTCTGTTGGTGGCCTTGGAGCATCGTCGGCGCACTGGTCAAGGGGTACACGTGGAGGTGGCAATGGTCGATGCGGCGCTCAACATCGCCGCTGAGCAACCGATCGAGTTCTCCGCATACGGTGCGCTGCTTGGCCGTGCGGGCAATCGTGGACCGGCCGCCGCACCCCAAAACCTGTACCAAACGAACGAGATCGACGAATTCGGCCGACCCGACTGCTGGGTCGCGGTGGCAGTCGCAACCGACGAGCAATGGACGGCGCTGACAACAGCGCTCGGCCGGCCCGACTGGGCGACGGATGACCGCCTGGCCACAGCCGACGGCCGCCGATCCCACCATGATCTCATCGACGAACACCTTGGTGCGTTCTGCCGATCCAGGAGCGGCGACGAGATCGTCGAATGCCTTTGGGACGCAGGTGTTCCGGTGGGCAAGGTGATGCAGCCGCACCGCGTCGCGGAACTGCCCCAGTTGCGCTCGCGTGGCTTCTACGAAGAGGTCGATCATCCCGTGGCCCGTCGCGCCAAACACAGCACGGTCCCGATCCGACTGTCCGCCGGACCCCACCGGTTCCACACCGTCCACGCCCCACTGCTCGGGCAGCACACCAATGAGGTGCTGGCCGAACTGGGAGTGACCGAGTCCGAGATCGCCGAACTCGAATCCGACGGCGTGATCGGCGATGCGCCAAGATGAGCCAATCGACCCTTCGCAAGGTCGTCACCGGCGCGTCGATCGGCAACGCCGTGGAGTGGTTCGACTTCGCCATCTATGGCTTCCTCGCCACCTTCATTGCGGCGAACTTCTTTCCGTCCGGGAACGACACAGCGGCGTTGCTCAAGACCTTCGCGATTTTCGCCGCCGCATTCTTCATGCGCCCTCTGGGCGGCTTCGTCTTCGGACCACTCGGTGACCGGATCGGGCGCCAGCGTGTGCTTGCGCTGGTGATCCTGCTGATGTCCGCCGCGACGCTCGGCATCGGCCTGCTCCCGACATACGACGCGATCGGCGTCGCCGCCCCGCTGCTGTTGCTTCTCCTGCGGTGCGTGCAAGGCTTCTCCGCCGGCGGCGAGTACGGTGGCGGAGCTGTCTACCTGGCGGAGTTCTCCTCCGATCGGCGTCGTGGTCTGATCGTCACCTTCATGGTCTGGTCGGGACTCCTCGGGTTCCTCCTCGGGTCAGTGACGGTCACCGCGCTGCAGGCGACGCTGCCGGCTGGAGCGATGGAGAGCTACGGCTGGCGGATCCCCTTCCTGATCGCCGGGCCGCTTGGCGTTGTCGGCCTGTACATCCGCTTGCGCCTGGCCGACACCCCACAGTTCGCCGCGCTGAGTAAGACGAACTCGGTCGCCGAGTCGCCCCTTCGGGAGGCCGCGCGAACCGCGAGGCTGCCGATCCTTCAGGTGATCGGTTTGATGATCGTCTTCAATGTCGGCTACTACGTCGTGTTCGCTTATCTGCCGACGTATTTCATCAAGACACTGGATTTCACGACGACGGATGCGTTCGTTTCCATCACGGTGGCCACCCTGGTCGCGCTCGTCCTCGTTCTTCCGCTGGCCGCACTGTCTGACCGGATCGGTCGTCGGCCGCTGCTCATCGCGGGCTCGTTAGGCTTCGCAGTTCTGGCGTATCCGCTTTTCTTGCTGATGAACTCCGGATCGGTGGCCGCGGCGATCTCCGCGCATTGCGGGCTGGCGGTCATCGAGGCGGTCTACATCTCCGCCGCGGTGTCGGCGGGCGTCGAACTGTTCGCGACTCGCGTGCGCTACAGCGGGTTCTCCATCGGCTACAACATCGCCGTCGCAGGATTCGGCGGCACGACGCCCTATGTGGTGACGTGGCTTACCGGCCGCACCGGCAACGCCATTGCGCCTGCGATCTACCTCGGTGTCGCGGCCGTTGTTTCGCTCGCCGCGGTCCTGACGTTGCGGGAAAGCGCAGGGCGTTCGATGACGATGGGAGTCGAGCGGGACGACGCATCGGCGGTGCCTGATCCTGTTTGAAAAGTGATAGCGCATGTGCGATTCGTGCCGTGGGCTTCGACGGGTGCTGGCAGTCAGGTGCTATCCAGCCCGGGGTCGCCCAACTTTGCACGGACCGCTCCCCACGGGTCGGCGTACTGGCCAGGTGTATCGCGGTGGGCCGAACGGCGTTTCAGGAACTCCCGGGCTACGGGAACGACCACGGGAGCGACGAGCTGCAAGGGGTACCGCGCCCACCCCGCCTTCGCGCGCATTTCGGCAAGCATGTCGGGCCACGAGTGGTGTTGAAAGCGGAGCACCTGCTGTGCCCTGGTCGTGTCCATCCAGTCGGTGATGAACCAGTCTTCGTCGCTGTCTGGATCACCCGGCCGACCGGGCGGAAGCAGGCCGGCCAGACCCCAGGCGCCGGTGAGGGCGGCGCCGACCTCGGCTTGCCTGCGCCAGTGGGAATTGTCGCCGGCGACCAGCAGAACCTCGCGTGTGACATCGGCCGTGGTCGCCGCCGCGAACGCCGCCGCGACGTCGCGGACATCCACGGTGTGTACTCGGCCGTCGGTCGGCAGCGCACTCTCGATGTACGGTGAGTCGCCGGTGAGCGGCATGGCTGTCAGGTCGGGAGTGAGCACGGCTCCGAGCCGCAGCACAACCCACTCCAGGCTTGACGACCGCACCAGGTTTTCGGCCTCGAGCTTGTGCCCGCCGTACACCTCGGTGGGCCGCGGCGCGTCGTCCGCGTGGATGGGAGCCGTGCAATGGTGTGGGTTGCGGGCGCCATAGACGGCGTTGCTCGAGGCCAGGACGAAGCGGGGCGGCGTCGGCTGGGCCTCGGCGACTCGCACCAACGTCGCGGTGGCGTCGACGTTGACCTTCCGGCCCAGTTCGGTATTGCGGTAGATCGGTGGCGGGATCACGGCGGCAAGGTGAACGATCACGGCGGGCGACACCTCGGAAACGAGGCGACCGACCTCGTCGGCGTCCGTCAGGTCGGCCCACCGCGCTTCGGCTCCGCTGGGCAGCGCGTCCGCTGCCTTTCGATTGCCCGGGGTAGGCAGGTCGGCCGCCACCACCGGCCTTCCGTCGGCCGCCAGCCGCGTGACCGTCTGTGACCCGACCAGGCCGAAACCCCCTGTGACAAGCACCGTGTCCGACATGCCTCGCCATCCTATTCGGCCACTTCCGCGCCAGCACGCGGATATGACATTCTCAAAAAAAGAGATTACTATATCCGTGATGAGCGCGGTTGACAGCGCCAATGACAGCGACCAGGTCGCTCAATGGGATCCTCGGTTCACGGGGCAGGTCAGGAATCTGGTCGGACCAGTCATCAAGCGGTATTTCCGGTCGGAGGTGCGCGGCCTGGATCTGCTTCCTCCCTCGGGAGGAATCCTGCTGGTGTCGAACCACTCCGGTGGCATGTTCACGCCCGATGTCCTCGTGTTCGCCACCGATTTCTATGACAAGTTCGGGTACGACCGCCCCGTCTACACTTTGGCGCACTACGGGCTTTTCATCGGTCCCTTCTCCAATTGGTTGATCCGCGCCGGCGTCATCCACGCGGACCGGGCGAACGCCGCGCAGGCGCTGGGGTCCGGTGGCGTCGTGCTGGTGTTCCCCGGCGGTGACTACGACTCGTACCGGCCGACGTTGAGCGAGAACGTCATCGACTTCAACGACCGTAAGGGCTATGTCCGGACTGCAATTGAAACCGGGGTGCCGATCGTGCCGATGGTCTCGATCGGAGCCCAGGAGACCCAACTCTTTCTGACTCGCGGCAATTGGCTGGCCAAGCGATTGGGACTCGGCCGCGCGCGGGTGGAGATCTTGCCTGTGAGCGTCGGCTTTCCCTTCGGCTTCAGCGTGATCTTCCCGCCCAATCTGCCGTTGCCTTCCAAGGTCGTCACCCAGGTGCTGGCCCCGATCGACGTTGCCGCCCAATTCGGGGAGGACCCCGATGTCGAAGAGGTCGACGCCCACGTCCGTTCGGTGATGCAGACTGCGCTGGACCGGCTGGCGCGCAAGCGCCGATTCCCCGTGCTGGGTTGATGTTGATAGCGTCGGAGACGTGACCGGACTTGTACGCACGTTGTGGCGAGCACGTTTGATCGCGCCGTTGCGGCCTGACAAGTATCTGCGGATGGCTGCGGCCATGCGCCGAGCGGGCATGTCACCCACGGTGGGGTTCGCGGCGGCAGCGCAGCGTTGCCCCGATCGTCTGGGCCTGGTCGACGAACTCGGCGAGCTGACCTACCGGGAGCTCGACGCGCGGTGTGACGCGTTCGCCGCGGCGCTGCAGGCGTTACCCGGTGAGGCTCCGCAACAGATCGGCATCATGTGCCGTAACCATCGCGGCTTCATCGTGGCGCTGGTGGCGGCGAGCCGGATCGGTGCCGACGTGCTGCTGCTGAACACCGCCTTCGCCGGACCCGCGCTGGCAGAAGTCGTCGACCGCGAGGGAGTCGACACGGTCGTCTACGACGAGGAGTTCACGGACACGGTCGACCGTGCGCTGGCCAACAACCCAGGTGTGACGCGCATTGTTGGATGGACCGACGGCGCAGTGCACGAAAACGGCCTGACGGTCGAGGGACTGGCCGCCAGGCACGGTGGTCAGCGACCGCAACCCACCGGCCGCAAGGGCAAGATCATCCTGCTCACCTCGGGCACCACGGGCACACCGAAGGGCGCCCAGCCGACCTCCAGCGGAGGGGCGACCGAACTCAAGGCGCTGCTGGAACGCGTACCGTGGCGGGCAGAAGAGACCACCGTGATCGCGGCGCCGATGTTCCACGCGTGGGGCTATTCTCAGTTGCTGTTCGCCGGGCTGATGGCCGACACGATAGTCACGCGGCGCAAGTTCGATCCCGAAGCGACGCTGCAACTCATCGATCGTTACCAGGCGACCGGGTTGGTGGTCGTGCCGGTGATGTTCGACCGGATCATGGACCTGCCCGACGAGGTGCGCAACCGCTACAGTTGCCGTTCGTTGCGGTTCGCAACGGCATCCGGTTCCCGGATGCATCCCGAGGTGGTCATCAGGTTCATGGATGAGTTCGGCGACGTGATCTACAACAACTACAACGCCACCGAGGCCGGAATGATCGCGACGGCTACCCCGGAGGATCTGCGCGTGGCACCCGACACTGCGGGAAAACCCGTACACGGCACCGAAATTCGGATTCTGGACGAAGATCACCGGGAGTTGCCACGCGGAGAGGTCGGCCAGATCTTCGTCCGCAGCGGCACACTGTTCGAGGGCTACACGTCCGGAGCGACGAAGACCTTCCATGAGGATTTCATGGCGTCGGGGGACGTGGGCTACCAGGAAGATGCGGGGCGGATATTCGTGGTCGGCCGCGACGACGAGATGGTGGTGTCGGGGGGCGAGAACGTCTACCCGATCGAGGTGGAAAAGACACTGGCCGGCCACTCCGACGTCGCCGAGGCCACGGTGATCGGTGTCGACGACCAGCAGTTCGGGCAGCGCTTGGCCGCATTCGTCGTGCTCCGAGACGGCGCGGCCGCCACGCCCGACACCCTCAAGGCACACGTTCGGGAGAGTCTCGCGAATTACAAAGTGCCACGCGAGATTCACGTGCTGGGGGAGTTGCCGCGCGGCAGCACCGGCAAGATTCTCCGCAACGAACTGCGAGCTCACGCAGACGCGGGCGAAAGCGGCGACAACTCCTAGCCCCGTGTTGTTACGCCGCTTGCCACAACGCGATGTTGGCGTGGTCGATCGTCGGTGGGCCGCCACACTGATCGGCGCGGACGGTCTCTACCGTGCCCGTGAGTGTGCCGGCATCCCATGACCAGTTCTGCGTCAGCGGCTCCGTGCCGGGGCTGCTCACACAGGTGGCGGGGTTGCTCGGATAGGACGAGAAGATCCACTCACCGACGTACACCGTCATGGACCACCGACCGTCTCGCAGCCGGGCGTACGCTTTCCAATTCTGTGTGCTGTTGACCTGCGCTACACATGATGTGTGTGGGGTGCACGCTGAGTTCACCGTCCACGCAGACGTTGTCTGTCCATTGACGTTGACCGCGAATACGCCGGCGAAAGGCCCATTGGCTTGCGCGGGGACCGCTGACGCGGTGGCGACGACACCGAGGGCGAAAACCATTATCGCTATGCGTCTTACGGACATCTGGGCATCACTGTGAACCACCCGCGCGCGCCGGGGCTATTGCCGTGTCGACTGTGCTCAGTTCTGCGGGAAGCCCCGCGGCGCGCCGGGTTTCGATGAGTCCGTGGATGAGCGCGTCCGTTGCCTCATGAATGTCATTGAAAGTGCGATCGTCGGAGAGCACCGAGATGTCCACTTGATCGACGTAACTCCAGACGGTGATGTTCAGGGCGCTGCCGGCGGAAAGTACTCCCACCGAGTAGATCTCCATCACGGGAGCCCCTGCGATGTTGCCGCGCTCTCGGGGTCCGGGCACGTTGGAGATCGCGACGTTCATCACCCTGTTGTGCGCAACTCGCTTCGACTGCCAGCGAAACGCGGCCGGAGCCAACGGCGGCGGCAGGTACTCCATCATTTGGCCCTGCAGTTTCGGCCCGAGCAGGTCGTGGTCTTCCTTGGCGATCGCGGTGGAAACCGAAATCAGCCGCACCCGCTCCACCGGGTCGTCGATGTGCACCGGCAGCGACACGGACAAACCGCTGATTTCGTTGCCGGTGATCCGGTCGGGTGACCTGTCCGTACTCACCGGCACCGATGCCAGTATCGGTCGGTCGGCCCTGCCGTCGTAGCGCAACAGCAGTTCGCGCAGTCCTCCTGCCGCCATTGCCAATACGACATCGTTGAAGGTCACCCCGAGGTGTTTGGCGGTCTCCTTGACGTCCGCCAGCGCGACGGCGGCGGTGGCGAACGTCCGGACGGGCGACACCACGTGGTTGAGGAACGTTTGCGGCGTGTTGAACATCTTTGCCATGTCCGGGTTGTCGTTTCGCTCGCGGGAGCGTCGGCGCACTCGGGAGATCCCGCGCACGGCGTCCGCCAACAGTTTCGGCAGCGCGGCGACCTGGTGGACGTGATCGCAGCCGGCCGCGCGCAGCAGTTCCACCTTGGAGGGCGGGGCGCAGATGGCATAGTCGTCGCGCTCGTCCTGCCTTCCGGCCAGATCCATCAACCGCGCAAGCAGATTCGCCGACGCCACGCCGTCGGCCAGGGTGTGGTGCACCTTGCCGATGAGCGCGAAGCGCTTGGCCGGCATTCCCTCGGCGAAGTAGAACTCCCAGAGTGGGCGACTGCGGTCCAGCGGCGTGCTGGCGATCTCGCCGATGACGCGGTCGAGTTCCCACCGCCCGCCGGGGCTGGGAATTTGCACCCGTCGCAGGTGGTAGTCGAGGTCGACTTCGCAGTTCTCAAGCCACATCGGGTGATGCAGCCGCCAGGGGATGTTGATGAGCTGGTAGCGCAGCGGGTCCAACAGGTGCAGCCGACGTCGCATCGTTTGACGAAACACCTCGAAGCTGAACTCCCCTTCGAAGTCGGCGGCGTCGACGATCGCCACCTTCAAAGTGTGGGTGTGGAGATTGGGTGTCTCGCTGTAGAGCAGCATGGCGTCCATGCCGTTGAGGCGCTTCATACCCCACCTCGCTCTAGTTGCATCCGAGGATTGCGGTTGATCCTGCAATCGAACCACCTCTGTCACCCCGATCCGAGGCGTTTCGCCGATCAGCGGTTAGGCACGACGCCGCGCGGCAACGTGAGGGACAGGTCGTTGTAGGTGACTATTCCCGGTGCGGCCGCGACGACCGCGGGGATGGCGTGGATCGTCGGCATGGCGACCATGATGTGCCCGAGAACCATGAAGTCTTCGAGCGTTTCAGCCTGAAAGTCGGGCGGGGGCAAAAAGCTCACGACGTTCTTGACGGTGGGCCGTCCGTCGACCTGGATGATCCAGCCGTCCTGGTCGATCTTCCAATCCGGCTCCAGTGTCTGTCCCTTGCGCCAGCGGACGTTGAGTTCGACGACGGTCCGCTCGCCGATCAATCCCTTCCAGCTGGCGTACACACCCGCGACGCATCCCGCGGGGATGGTCCACGATCCGAGGTCGAGATCAGCGGTGGTTTGCGCGTATTCGGCATCGCAGCGCACCTCGTCGAGTTCGACGCCCAGCGCGTCGCCGACCAGTCGCACCGCCTCGCCGAACACCCCGGTCCCGTGCGCGGTCATCGCCTGCAGGTCGGGGTGGTCGATCGGCTGTCCGAAGCCCACGGGCTTCTCGGTTGCGGGAGAATCGTAGAACGTGGTGTCGGCCGCCTCGTTGACGGTCACCTTGTCGACGCGGTCGCAGATGCTGGCCGCCAGAATCGCGAGGAGTTCGATGTAGCCGGGGCTGATGCCGGAGCCGAACATCGACGCGCCGCCGCGCCGGCACGCCTCGGCGATCTTGTCGCGGCCGGCACCCTGGTTGTGTCCGGTGATGAACGCGGCCGTCGAGACCACGTTGACACCGGCGGACAGGATGCGCACCAGTTCGTCGACGTCAATCCACATCGGGTTGTAGACCACGCAATCGGGTTTGAGCGCCAGCAGCGCGTCGACGTCGTTGGTCGCGGTGATTCCCAGCGGCTCGATCCCGCACAATTCGCCGACATCGTGGCCCGCCTTGTCGGATGACCACGCGTAACACCCGACCAGTTCAAGGTTCGGGTTCGCCACGATTGCCTGCACCGAACTCTTGCCGACATTGCCGGTCGTCCACTGGACCACTCGTAAGGGACGGGTGTTTGGCACTCGCTCAGCATAGGGCAGGTGACGCGTCATGCGGGCGTCAGGACGCGGACCCTGTTCGTCAGCTCCTGCTCGGACATCGGCGCCCCGATGTTGTTGACGAGATCCCCTGTGCCATCGGGACGTAAAAACGCCCACGCCGGCGCCCACGGCACGAAGAACGACTGCCAGATCTGACCGTTGGCGTCGGTGAGATTGGTGAAGTTGAGACCGAAGTCGTTGACGACCCGCCGCATCGACAGGACGTCCCAGCGACCGGCGACGCCGACGAACGTGACTTGCGGGTTGGCGGCCGCCACCCGGCTGATGACCGGCGCTTCCTGATAACAGACAGAACAGTACGGCGCAGGGGTCCAGAACCAGAGCACTGCCGGCTTACCGATCAGACTTCGGCCGTCGAACAGCGCTCCGTTGAGTTCGGTCCCGTAGAAGCGGAGCCGTTGATTGTTGCCGAGCAGGGGCTTGTCGTCGGCGACGGCGGTCGGCAGACCGCTGACACCGAGCAGCGTGATGAGCGCCATTCCCACGGCCGCGATCTTGCCGACAAGCGAGCGGACCGTCATGCGGGCCTCCCGGGGAACAGGTGGATGGGTGACGTCCACAAGATCGTATGGACCAGGCGGGCGCTTCGTCTGCTATTTCAGGCAGCCGCCCGCGTCAACGGGAAGCGTGACGCCGGTGATGTAACGGGATTCGTCGGAAGCGAAGAACAGCACCGCATTACTGATGTCCTCCGGTTCCACCCACGGAATCGGCAGGGTGTGGAACAGCTGGCAGATCGGGGCCATGTCGTCGGGGCCCGGGTTTTCCAGATCCGGCCGGAACATCTTGAAGGTGCCCTCGTTGTGCAGTATCGGGGTCCGCACGTGCGTCGGGTGCACCGAGTTGACGCGGATCATGTGCTGCCCCAATTCCACTGCGAAGGACCGCATGATGCCCACCACGCCGTGCTTGGCGACCACGTAGTTGCCGCAGTGCGGGTAGGCCTTCAGCCCGCCGACCGAGCTGGTCAGCACGATGGAACCGCCTTGGCCACCCGCGATCAGGTGCGGCACACCGGCCTTCGCCGTCTTCCACACACCCGAAAGGTTCACGTCCATCATCTCTTGCCAGTCGAATTCACTGGTCTTGTCCAGCGTGTCGCCGCCGTTGCCGATACCGGCGTTGGCGACGATGATGTCGAGCCGGCCGAGCTGCTCGACACCGCTGTCCACCGCGGCTTTCAGCGCGTCGTAATCGCGCACGTCGACTTCGGCCGTGACGATACGGCGGTTGAGTCCCTTGACCAGATCGGCGGTTTCGGCCAGATCTTCCGGTGTCGACGCCGGGATGGTGGTCTTCTCGACGATCGCCTTACAGACGTCGATCGCGATGATGTCGGCGCCCTCCTGTGCCAGCCGCACCGCGTGACTGCGGCCCTGGCCGCGCGCCGCGCCGGTGATGAATGCGACCTTGCCTTCGACTCGTCCAGTCATCAGTACCTCGATTCGTTACTTGGAGAAGCAGTTTCAAGGGATCAACGCCGGCATGGCTGCCCAGCCGCGGACGGTGGACGTGGGCGACAATTCGGCGCCCCTCAGATCGACCTCCCACTCCGGGAAGCGATTCAAGATCTCGTCGAGGGCTATCCGGCCTTCGAGGCGAGCCAGTGCGTTGCCCAGGCAGTAGTGCGTGCCCACACCGAAACTGAGATGCTGGTGCGCCTCGCGGTGGATGTCGAAAACGTCTCCGTCGGGCGGGAATCGGCGGTGATCCCGGTTGGCCGCGCCGATCAACATCAACATCACACTGCCCGCGGGCACCGTCTGGTCGTAGTACTCGACATCGTGGGTGACGTACCTGGCGGCCTGCAAAGCCGGTGGCTCGTAGCGGACGATTTCTTCGACGGCCGCCGGCAGCAGTGAGCGGTCCTCGACCAGATCCCGTCGTTGGTCGGGATGTTCGGCCAGCACCTTGCCGGCCCATCCGATCAGCCTCGTGGTGGTTTCACTGCCGGCCGTGGCGATGACGGTCAGATACAACAGCAGTTCGTCCCTCGTCAGGCACCGACGAGTCCCTGTCTCATCTTCGAACTCGGCGGTCATCAGTTCGGTCATCAGGTCGTCGGAGGGGTGCTCGGCGCGCCAGTCGAGGAACTCCGCGAACACCTCGCCGGTGGCGATCGGCCCGTTCGGGTTCTCCGTCATGGGACGACCCCGCTCAGTGCGCAGCGTCGCGTCACCATGGTCGATGACGTGTTGCTGATCGGCTTCTGGGATCCCGAGCAGCATCCCGATGACGCGCATCGGCATCTGCGCGCCGAGGTCGTTGACGAAGTCGAACCTGCCGCTGCCCACGAGCGGATCGAGACATCGCGCGGTGAACTCGCGAATCCGTGGCTCCAGCGCGCTGATCTTGCGGGGGGTGAACATCCGGGCCAGCAGGTTGCGGTGGATGTTGTGGATCGGCGGATCCTCAAAAATCAATGTGCCCGGCGGGATCCGCATGCCGGACTTGATGATCTCCAGGACCGCGCCACGAGCAGAGCTGAAGGTCTGGTGATCGAGGATGCCGCCGTTGACGTCACCGAACCGGCTGAGGGCATAGAAGTCGTGCTGCTCGTTGTAATAGAGCGGCACCTCTTCGCGGAGTCGCCGAAAGATCGGGTAGGGGTCGGCGTTCAGACCTACGTCGTAGGGGTCGTAGTAGATGGCCCTAGCCATGTCACTGGCCGCGCTGACGGTCACGCTTTCGCCTCTCCGGGGAAGGGCCATCGCCGGTGGACTGTTTGACACTTGCTCAGCACTCTGTCATCGGCAGCCCAGTGTGTCAATGCCGCACTCGATTGAGGCAATTTCTACTCTCCACATCGGAGAATGCGCCTCTCGTTTGCGGAGGCCGAGCCGAGCGCGCGCGTAAGGGCGACCAACTCGCCACCCTCGGTCACGATGTCGCCGCACCGAGACTGTAAATCGGCATGGAAAGTGCGAGTAGCGGCCTGCGAGGATGCAGTCTCGTCGAGCGAGAACCTGGCTTATTTGAGTGAGGAGGAACCAGGAGTTCTCACTCGTAAGCGACGCTCACCTAGGCCACGAACCCGTGCGCGCAAAAATCCCACACCTCGTCGGCGCTGATGGGGCGAGCCGGCGTCTCGTCAGAGCCGCCGGTGGACTGAGCGATGAACATGACGGTTTGCATGGTCATCGCGGCCACCCGCTTGGGATTGACGTCGGATCTCAGCTTCCCATCGGCCGCAGCGTCTTCCATCAGCTCAGCGAGCAGCGCCAATAGGGGAGCATGGGCAACCCTGACTTCGTCAGGATGGGTGACCAGCAGTCGCGGAGCGAAGTCGGTGAAGAGCGGGCGTTGAGCGGAGGGGTCGGGACGTGAGGACTCGAAGAGTAGCTGCACCGCAACCTTTAGTCGTTCGAGCGGGTCGGTGTGGTTGGCAGTGGCGGCCCGAATTTGGTCCGCTGACCGGCTGAGCGCGTCTTCGAACAGGGCGAGCAGCAATTCATGCTTGCCGTCGAACTGCAGGTAGAAGCTTCGCAGTGATTGCCGAGACCGGTCGACCACCTCTTGAACGGTGAAGTCGGTGCTGCCCTTCTCGATGATGATGGCTTGGGCCGCGTCGAGGAACCGCTGGACGCGCTGAGCTGCACGCAGCTTTGCGGTCTTGATGGAGCGTTCGACCGCACGCTGTTTCCAGGCCGGCTGTTCGCTGGCGCTCGTCACGGCCGGCTCAGATGCGTGCGATCCAGTGACAACATGGTTAGGCGATACCGAAGAACGTCGTGGCATAGCGTGCGTGACCTCCTGGCGGCATCCCTGTCGGAGATTGTAACTTCCTCACGGTGAGAATACTATTCTCCTTAGGCCGTATAGGGAAGCACCCTTTCAGGAGAATGGAAAGGCGTTCGAGCTATTAGGCCCGAGGAGGACCGCTGCAGCTCACTAGCGGCCAAGCCGGTTACAGGTCGACGAGCCGCGGGGCGAAGCCGTTGGCGCGGAGTGTTTTTCCTGCCTCTCGGGTAAGGTCACGCGCACTGCCCAGGAGGCCGTCGAGGACGAGAGCACGCTTGACGTGCCGGTGCAAGTCGTGCTCGGCGGTGAAGCCGATGCCGCCGAGCACCTGCTGACAGTGCCGTGACGTGGTCAGCGCCGCCTGCCCGGCCGCGGCTTTGGCCAGTAGCGAGCCGAGATCGTCGGCGGCCGCGTGCAGTGTCGCCTCGGCACCTTCGATGGCGACGAGGGTCTCGGCGAGCCGGTGCCGAATTGCTTGAAACGAAGCCACCGGGCGGCCGAACTGGACCCGGCCGAGGGCATGCGTCCGGGCGAGGGCCAGCATGGCTCGGCTGGCGCCAACGAGCCACCAGCCGAGTGCTTTTCGCCCATTGGCCAGTGGAATCGCGGCGCCGTCCGCGACCCGTCGTATCGGCAGCTCGTCGTCCAGCGTCGAGCTGGGCTGATCGTCCCCCGCAAGCGGGTGGGGGTACCTCCCGTTTACGGGGGAGTGCCCCCAGCGCTCCCAGCGGACCCAGCCGCCGCCCGCCAACGGCAGCGGCACGGTGTCGCCGCCGGGCCGGCCGGCCTCGTGCAGCACTACGTCGTTCACCAGGGGAGCGTGGGCACCCGTCTCGCCAAGCAGCTTGAACACCAACGGAATTGCGGTATCGGGCATGGCGTCGAGCATCTCGAGCCAGCCCAGGTCGGCCAGCGCCTTGTCGAGTTCATGGCCCGATGACGCCGTCATCGTCTTGCGCAGAGTCTCGGCAAGCAGGTCCAGATCGTTGGTGTCCACGATCACTCCTTCCCGAGGTCGAGAAGCCGGCGCGCGATGATGTTGCGCTGGATCTCGGCGGTGCCGCCGTAGATCGTCGCCGCACGCGAGTAGAGATATTCGGTTCGCCAGGATGTGTTATCGAGTTCGATCACGCCGGGCAGCAGATCGCGCGCGGTGTCGTACATCTTCTGCTCGGCGGTGGCCAGCAGAACCTTGTCGATCGATGTCTCCGGGCCGAGCCGCGCACCGTCGGCGAGCCGGTGCTGCGTCAGCCTCGATCGGCAGCGCAGGGTGTGCAGCGCCAGGTATGCCGCGCCGAGTTCGGAATCGGCGGTGGAGTCGTCCACACGCCTCCCGGTGGCGATCAGTCGATCGAATCTCGAATAGAGATAAGCGATTCGCTGCCAGAAGCAGGTGGAGCGCTCGTAGGGGAGCAGATCCATCGCAAGCTGCCAGCCGTCACCCGGCTTGCCGAGCATCCGGTCGCCGGGGACCACCACCTCGTCGAAGTACACCTCGCAGAATTCGTCGACGCCGTGCATCGTGCGCAGCGGACGCACCGTGATGCCGGGGATATCCATGTCGACGAAGAACGCCGTTATTCCGTCATGGCCCGGCGCGGTTCGGGTGAGCAGGACGCACCGCTGCGAGTACTGCGCGAAACTGGTCCAGACCTTCTGTCCGTTGACGACCCAGTCGTCGCCGCGGGGAGTGGCACGGGTGGACAGCGACGCCAGGTCACTGCCGGAACCCGGCTCGGAGAAGCCCTGACACCATTGCTCACGACCGGACAAAAGCCGCGGCACCATTTCCGCGGCGAGTTCTGCTGGCGCGTAATCGATCATCGTCGGCGCCAGCACCTCGATCATCGAGTACGGACCCGGCTCGGCGAGACCGCGGCCCACGACCTCTTCCCCGACGATCGCGCGAAGCATCGCCGGCCCACCCAACCCGCCGACTTCGACAGGCCAGCCGTACCGCATCCAGTCCGCGTCGTACAGCGCGCGGTGGACTCGGGCGAGCTGCTTGATGTGGCCTTCGAGCGAGTGATCCGGTCCGGGTGTCAGGTCGTTCTCGTCGAGCCAGGCCCGCAAGCCGTCCCGGAACCGCGCGACATTCATGCAGGCGGGCGGCCGACCGCGTGCGGACGGCCAGAGTCGTGTGCGCCGCTGCGGCGGATGAACGTCATCGCCCGCGTCCGAAGGCGCCACCCGTCGGCGGTGCGGACATAGGTGTCGCGGTAGTAGCCGATGCGCATGTCGTGGGACGCGTGGTCGATGAAGCACAGCGGCTGCGTTCCGGTCCCGGTGTCGCCGTCGACGTCGACCAACGCGGTCCCGGTGAGGAACAGGCCCTTGGGCGCCGCCTCCACCAACACCGGGAACCTTTCCAGCGCATAGGTTTCCCCGAACGCGCTGTAGGTGCCGTCGGGCGTGAACACCTCGAGCAGGCCGTCGATGTCCTGCTGCGTGATCGTCACGGCATACTTGGCCAGCAGCTGCTGGATCTCGACGATGTCCTCGGTTCTCGTTGGCTCACTTTTTGACAACTACTTTTCCGCCCTTCATCACGAAGTTGACGTTCTGTGTAACGGTGATGTCGGCCAACGGATCTCCCGGCACCGCGATGACGTCGGCGAGCTGGCCCTCGGCAAGTCGGCCGCGGTCGGTGACGTTGATCAGGTCGGCGGCGACCACCGTCGCGGCCCTCAGCACTGCAGCAGGCGGCATGCCCCAGTCCACCAGCGTGACGAGTTCGTCGGCGTTGCGCCCGTGGGGAATCGCGGGGGCGTCGGTGCCGACCGCGATCTTCACGCCGGCATCGTAGGCCGCCTTCATCGAAATGCGCGCCTTCGGGAACATCTCGGCTGCCTTGGCCTGCAACTCCGGCGGGGCCTTCGAAACGTCCATGGCTTCGGCCAGTCGCCTGGTGGTGACGAGGAACGTGCCGTGCTCGACGAGCATCGCGATGGCCTCGTCGTCGATCAGGAAGCCGTGCTCGATGCAGTCGATGCCGGCTGCGACCGCGTGCTTGACCGCCTCGGCCCCGTGTGTGTGCGCCGCGACGCGCAAACCGCGGCGATGCGCCTCGTCGACGATCGCGCACAACTCCTCGTCTGAATAGTGTTGTGCGCCTGGTTCTCCGGTGAGTGACATGACGCCGCCCGAACAGCACACCTTGATCAGCTGCGCGCCGTGCTTGATCTGGTAGCGGACGGCACGGCGGATCTCGTCGACGCCGTTGGCAATGCCTTCCTCGACAGTGAGCTGCAGAACCCCCGGCGCGAACGCTGCGAACATCGTCGGGTCCAGATGCCCACCCGTCGGCGTGATCGCATGACCGGCAGGTACCACCCGGGGGCCCTCGATCCAGCCCGCGTCAATCGCCTTGCCCAGCGCCACATCCAGCAGGTAGCCGCCGGTCTTGACGAACAGGCCCAGGTTCCGCACGGTGGTGAAGCCGGCGCGCAGCGTGCGACGAGCATTGCCGACCGCGCGCAGTACGCGGGTCGGAGGGTCGTCCTGCACCTGGGACAGCGCGGGCGTTTCCCCGCGCCCGCCCATCAGGAGGTTGACCTCCATATCCATCAAGCCGGGCAGCAAGATGGACTCGCCGAGATCGATCACCTCACCGTCTGCGGAGCCTCCGACGTCGACGATCCGATCGCCGTCGATCCGCAGAATGCCCGGGCGGACGATCTCGCCCGCGTCGACGTCAAGTAGCCCGGCTGCCTTGAGCGTCGGCACGCCTAAACCACCGGCTCCTGAACGAGGTTGAGGTACGCGGCGCCGCTGTCGGGCACCCGCGCCTGCTTCCACACTTCCACGGGGAACGACACCATCACCAGCGATTGCATCAGGTGCATGAGCGCTTTTGCATCGTCCGGCATGTCGTTCAGCGGAAACCTGCTGTCCAGATAGGTGATCGCATCCTCGAGGCGACCGAACGCGGCGTCGTACAGGTCCTGCATCTCGGCCATCGAGGAGGCTAATCGCTTGGCGTAGCGCTCCGGCTCGGTTGCCAGGCACCAGTCGGAAAACCGTTCCAGATCGGCGAATTCAGACGGCAGTTTAGTTACTGGAGCCATTGCGGGCCTCCTTCGCTGTCCTTGTTTGTTCTTCGCGCAAGCGCTCATCACCGTTGTTGCGAAAATCGTCCACGTATTCACGCGCCACCTTGTGAAGGGCGCGAAGAAGGATTTCCTGGTCGCACAGCGGGAAGTCGCTCACCACCTGAGTGCCTATCATCGTCTGGGTCGCCTCCAGGGTATTCGAGTCCTGCAGCGCGTACTCCTTGAACGTCACCGCGGCGAGCTCCTGGGCCAACCGTTCGCGGGAGTTCTTTGGTGGCACGAAATACAGCGTGCCCTCGAAGATGTGCTTGTCGACCGCGGTCGGCCAGTAGTGATAGGTCAGGTACCAGCCCGGTGCCCAGATCAGCAACATCCAGTTCGGGAAGAAGTGGAAGGAGTCGATCCCCCATTGCGGGGCCTTGGCGGGGTTGACGCCCGGCGGCAGCGGGTCGAGGCCTTCGATGTCAGGTCGGTCCCACGGGCCGAACAGCCCGCTGCGCAACACCCGTTCGATCGGCTTGACCATCATCGGGTCCTTGGGCGGCGCCATCCCGCCCCACGACGAGACCATGCCGTGCGGATGCTGCAGCTCGTAGTGCAGCCCCTCGAAGCCGACTCCCATCAGCTTGTCGGCTTCCTCCTTGACCGCCTGCTTCTGGTGCAGCACCGGGGCGTGGTAGAACTCGGCGAACGCGTCGATGAACAGCTTCCAGTTGCTGCCCACTTCGGCCTTGTAGTAATAGACCTCGGTCATCTCATGGAACGGATAGCCCTCGAGGCCCTTGGCCATCGGACCGAGGTACTCGTCCAACGGCCGGGCGTTCGGGTCGAGGTTGACGAAGACGAACCCCTCCCACACCTCGCAGCGGACCGGCTTCAGGCCGAACTGGCTCTTGTCGAGGTCGAAGAACTCGTCTTCCTGCTGCACGAAGGTCAGGTCGCCGTCGAGGCTGTACCGCCAGGCGTGGTACTTGCAGGTGAACTGGCGGCAGGTCCCGGAGGTCTCCTCGTGTGGGTAGTCGTTCCACACCAGTTTGTTGCCGCGATGCCGGCACAGATTGTGGAAGGCCTTGATCGACCCGCCCTTGGTCTTGACGACGATCACCGAGAAGCCGGGACCGGCCGACGGCAGTTCCTTGGTGAAGTAGCTGCCGGTGCGCGGCAGCCGCTCGACACGGCCGACGTTGAGCCAGGTCCGTTTGAAGATGGCCTCTTGTTCGGCTTTGTAAAACTCAGGGTCGATCGAATCGGTGTAGTCGACTGGAGCGGTGCCCAGCTCGGGATAGTTCTCGGTCCAGCTACCCGCCGCGGGTTTGGTGAAATGAGGCAACGGTCTACCCTTCCTGTTCGAGCTCGACGCCAAACGTGTTCAAGGCCATGGACACTGTGATGTAGCAGCCGACTGTGAAAACGAAGTCCATCCGCTGCCGCTCGTCGAACCGCTCGCTCAGCGCCTCCCATGTCGCATCGGACAGCTCGAACTTGTCGAACAGCTCGTCGACGCCGGTCAGAATCGTGCGGTCGAACTCGTCGGCGGCTTCGCCGCGCCGAATGCCGGCGATCTCCTCCTCGGTGAGTCCCTCACGCAGGCCGAGGTCGACGTGATGGGACCACTCGTAGGTGCAGTCGGTGCGGTGCGCCACCCGCAGAATGGCCAGTTCCCGCAGCCGGGGCTGCAGCGTGGAGCGGAACAGCAGGTGCATGTTGAATCGCAAGAACGCCTTTGTCAGGTCGGGATGACGGACGAGCGTCGCGAGGATGTTGCTCGCGTCGTCGGGGTTGCGCCGCTCCTCGGGCAACATGCCGGAGAGCGCGTGCCGAGCGGCGTCATCCCACTGGTCCGCCGGCAACGGGGGCAGCCGCACCGCCAGTCTCCTCTCGGCCGATGAGCGCTTGCGCGAAGAGTATCCTCTCGCAGTTGAGAATCAGATTCTCCGATTTCGCCTAATAGGTTTCCATGTTTAGCGCCGATGGTCAATGGGAGCCGTTAGCCGTGGTACGAACGTTGGTAGCGGATTGGGACGAAGAGCCCTGCAAGACGGGAAGGATTACACTACAGACGTTGATTCTCGCAGTACGAGAAGCTAGTTTCCATAACTAGAGAACCCGTGTTGACCTGCGACGCCGAGGCTTCGATCGAAAGGAACGGCATATGAACAAAGACGACATGATTCTGATCAGCGTCGATGACCACATCGTCGAGCCGCCCGACATGTTCAAGAACCACCTGTCCAAGAAGTACATCGACGACGCGCCTCGGCTCGTGCACAACCCGGACGGCTCCGACATGTGGAGGTTCCGCGACACGGTGATCCCGAATGTCGCGCTGAATGCGGTGGCTGGTCGCCCCAAGGAGGAGTACGGGCTGGAACCGCAGGGTCTCGACGAGATCCGGCCGGGATGCTACAAGGTCGACGAGCGGGTCAAGGACATGAATGCCGGCGGCATCCTGGGCTCGATCTGCTTCCCGTCGTTCCCCGGCTTTGCCGGGCGGCTCTTCGCCACCGAGGATCCGGAGTTCTCGCTGGCGCTGGTGCAGGCCTACAACGACTGGCACATCGACGAGTGGTGCGGGGCCTATCCGGCCCGATTCATTCCGATGGCGCTGCCGGTGATCTGGGATGCCGAAAAGTGCGCAGACGAGGTGCGGCGGGTGTCCAAGAAGGGCGTGCACGCACTGACGTTCACCGAGAACCCGGCGGCGATGGGCTATCCAAGCTTCCACACCGAGTACTGGAATCCGCTGTGGCAGGCGCTCTGTGACACCAATACCGTGCTCAACATACACATCGGGTCGTCGGGGAAGTTGGTGATGACGGCACCGGACGCGCCGTTGGACGTGATGATCACGCTGCAGCCGATGAACATCGTGCAGGCGGCCGCCGACCTGCTGTGGTCCAAGCCGATCAAGGAGTACCCGGACCTCAAGGTCGCGTTGTCCGAGGGCGGCACCGGGTGGATCCCGTACTTCCTGGAGCGGGCCGATCGCACCTACGAGATGCACTCCACGTGGACAAAGCAGGACTTCGGCGGCAAGGTGCCCAGCGAGGTGTTCCGCGAGCACTTCCTGACGTGTTTCATCAGCGATCCGGTCGGTGTCAAGCTGCGCAACGAGATCGGCATCGACAACATCTGCTGGGAGGCCGACTACCCGCACAGCGACTCGATGTGGCCGGGCGCGCCCGAGGAACTCTGGGATGTTCTCACCGAGAACAGCGTGCCGGACGACGAGATCAACAAGATGACCCACGAGAACGCGATGCGCTGGTACTCGTTCGACCCGTTCAGCCACATCTCCCGTGAGCAGGCGACGGTCGGCGGGCTGCGCAAGGCCGCCGAGGGTCACGACGTGTCCATTCGGGCGCTCAGTCACCACACAGGTGACCGGGGCAACGCCTTGCACGCAGCGGCAGAAGCCACCAGCGGCAAGTAGCGACTGCACACCGGCGTTGGCGCGACGTGACGGACGAAGGAGTTAGGTGTGCCCGGCAGCGGGATGAACTTCGAGCTGACCGATGATCAGGAACTGATCCGCCAGTCCGTGGCGGAGCTTGCGCATAAGTTCGACGACCACTACTGGATGGAAAAAGACCAGGCACACGAGTTTCCGGTCGAGTTCTACCAGGCCATCGCTGACGGTGGCTGGCTCGGGATGACGATCCCCGAGGAGTACGGCGGCCACGGATTCGGTATCACCGAGGCCACGTTGCTCGTCGAAGAGGTCGCCCGGTCCGGCGGCGGCATGAACGCCGCCAGCTCCATTCACATGTCGATCTTCGGCATGCAACCGGTGGTGGTGCACGGCTCCGACGAGCTCAAGGCACGCACACTGCCGCGCGTCGCGACGGGGGAGCTGCATGTGTGTTTCGGCGTGACCGAGCCCGGCGCCGGCCTGGACACGTCGCGAATCACCACGTTCGCCCGGCGCGAGAGCGACCACTACGTCGTCAACGGCCGAAAGGTCTGGATTTCCAAGGCGATCGAGTCCCAGAAGATCCTTCTTCTCACCCGGACGCAGTCCTACGACGAGGTGACCAAGAAGACCGACGGGATGACACTGTTCCTGACCGACCTGGACCGCAACCGGGTGGATGTCCGACCGATCAGGAAGATGGGCCGCAACGCGGTGTCCTCCAACGAGTTGTTCATCGACGACCTGGAGATTCCTGTCGAAGACCGAGTCGGCGAGGAAGGCAAGGGCTTTCAATACATTCTCGACGGCCTGAACCCCGAACGAATGCTGATCGCCGCCGAGGCGCTCGGACTGGGCAGGGTCGCGCTCGAGAAGGCCGTCAAGTACGGCAACGAACGGCACGTCTTCGACCGGCCGATCGGCATGAATCAGGGTATTCAGTTCCCACTAGCCGACTCGTTGGCCCGGCTTGACGCTGCCGAACTGATACTGCGCAAGGCGACGTGGCTCTACGACAACGGCAAGCCGTGCGGACGTGAGGCCAACACCGCGAAATACCTTTGCGCCGACGCCGGTTTCACCGCGGCCGACCGGGCGCTGCAGACCCACGGTGGGATGGGCTATTCGGAGGAGTACCACGTGTCGCGGTACTTCCGGGAGGCCCGGCTGATGAAGATCGCGCCGGTCAGCCAGGAGATGATCCTGAACTTTCTCGGGTCGCACGTGCTCGGGTTGCCGAGGAGCTACTGATGGCGCAGACGAACCCGTTGTTCGACCTCACCGGCCGGTCGGCTTTGGTTACCGGAGCGGCGGGCGGCATCGGCTCGGCCGTCGCGCAGGCACTCGCCGCCGCGGGCGCGGCCGTCCTTGTCACCGACATCGACAAGGATGCGGCCGTTGTCGTCGCTCAACGTATTTCGGCGGACGGCGGTCGCGCTGAGGCCGCCGCCCTCGACGTGTCCGATCGCGAGTCTGCCGACGCCGCGGCGGCGCAGGCGGCCGAACTGGCCGACGGTGCACTGCACATCCTGATCAACAACGCGGGCGTGACGCAGCCGGCGATGTTTCCAAAACTGTCGCAGGAGTCGTTCCGGTTGCTGTTCGACATCCACGTGATGGGCGCATTCAACTGCACCCAGGCCGCACTGCCATACATCCCGACCGACGGCACCGGCCGGATCATCAATGTGACGTCGTCCGCTGGCCTTACCGGCACGCTGGGTCAGGTGAACTACTCCGCCGCCAAGGCGGGAGTCATCGGCTTCACCAAATCGCTGGCGCGCGAACTGGCCAGCAAGAACATTCTCGTCAATGCGCTTGCGCCGCTGGCGGCGACACCGATGACCGAGACTATCCGCACCAACGAGAAGTTCGCGGCCAACATGATGGCGCGCATCCCGCTGAAGCGGTGGGCCGAGCCGTCGGAAGTCGCTGGCGCGTTCGTGTTCCTGGCGTCGAACGCGGCGTCCTACGTCACGGGCCAGGTGCTGCCGGTCGACGGCGGCATGGTGATGTGATGCCCGAAGCCGCGGCGCCGCGAGCACCGCTGTCGGGGATCACCGTCGTCACGTTGGAGCAGGCGGTATCCGCGCCGATGTGCACGCGCGCGCTCGCCGACTTCGGGGCCCGGGTGATCAAGATCGAGAACCCGCAGGGCGGTGATTTCGCCCGGCACTATGACGATGTCGTCAACGGTCTTGCGGCGCATTTTGTTTGGGTGAACCGCGGCAAGGAGTCGGTCACCCTCGACCTGAAGTCGCCGGAGGGCTTGGAACTGCTGCACAGGCTGCTCGACCGCGCCGACGTGCTGGTGTCCAACCTGGCGCCGGGTGCCACCGCCCGACTCGGCATCGCCCCCGACGACATGGCGACTCGGCACCCTAGCGTGATCGCGGTCGAGATCGACGGCTACGGGCCCGGCGGCCCGATCTCTCAGAAGCGCGCCTATGACCTTCTGATCCAAGCGGAGTCGGGTGTTTGTTCGGTCACCGGCAGGCCAGGGGAGCCCGCGAAGCCGGGACCGCCGGTCGCCGACGTGTGCTCGGGGTTGTATGCCGCGCTGTCGATCTCGGCGCTGCTGCGCGGGCGCGAGCGCGAGGAAGGCCGCCGAGGTAATGCGGTCAGGGTGAGTTTGTTCGACGCGGCGACCGAGCTGATGGGTTATCACCTCACGTATGCCCGCCATTCCGGAATCGACCAGCAGCCGCTCGGCATGAGTTCACCCGCGGTCGCACCCTACGGCGCGTACCGCACCGCGGACGCGCAGACGGTGGTCCTGGGCACCACGAATGACCGTGAATGGCAACGACTCGCGCGGGAGATCCTGCAGCGCGACGACCTGGCGGACGATGAGCGCTTCCTGACCAACTCCGGGCGGGTCACCCACCGCGAGATCCTTGATGAAGCGATCGGATCGTGGTGTGCGCAATACGATTTGACGCATGTGCAGAAGGTGGCCGATGCGGCGGGCATCGGCAACGCGCGCTACAACGTGCCCAGTGAGGTGTTGGTGCACCCGCAACTGGCCGCGCGAGACCGGTGGCGGCAGATCGACACGCCGGGCGGGCCGGTCCCGGCACTGCTACCGCCGCCCGTCATCTCCGGGTACGACCCGCCGATGGGTGCGGTCCCCGGGCTCGGTCAGCACACCGATTCGGTACTGGCCGAACTCGGCCTCGACGACGACGAGATCTCCCGGCTGCGCGAAGATGGCGCGGTCGGGCCGGTGTACACCTGATGACTGAAAGCCGCGAGTCCGTCCTGTTGTCGAGTGACGCCAACGGCATTCGGACGCTGACGCTCAATCGCCCCGATCGGAAGAATGCGATCAACGCGCAGCTGTGGGTCGAACTGGCCGACGCGTTGCGGACCGCCGCGAGTGACCGGGATCTGCGTGCTGTGGTGATCACCGGCGCGGGCCCGCCCTTCGCGCTGGCGCAGAGCAAGGGACTGCTCAACGACGGCGCGGACGCGACGTTGCGCGAGGCGCTGGCCAACGAAGCCCGCGCGCAGCCGGGCAACTTCGCCACTGCAGACTCAACGGAGGCGTATGCGGCGTTCGCCGAGAAGCGCCCGCCGACGTTCACCGGTCGTTGGGCAGTGCCGAGGAGGGAGCACAAGGATGCGTGAAACGGTCATCGTCGAGGCGGTGCGCACGCCCGTCGGTAAGCGCAACGGCGGGCTGTCCGTCGGTGCACGCCGCCGATCTTTCCGCTGTCGTTCTGAACGCGCTCGTCGAACGCGCCGGCATCGCCCCCGCGATCGTCGACGACGTGGTCTGGGGGTGTGTGTCGCAAGTGGGAGACCAGTCCAGCAACATCGGGCGCTACGCCGTGCTCGCGGCGGGCTGGCCGGAGAACATCCCCGGGACGACGGTCAACCGCGCGTGCGGGTCCAGTCAGCAAGCGCTGGACTTTGCGGTACAGGCGGTCATGTCGGGCCAGCAGGACGTCGTGGTGGCGGGCGGTGTCGAGGTCATGAGCCGAGTGCCGCTCGGGGCGGCGCGGGCCACCGGGATGCCGTACGGCCCGAAAGTCCTTGAGCGCTACGACGATTTCTCGTTCAACCAGGGATTGTCGGCCGAGATGATCGCGAAGAAGTGGGGGTTCTCGCGCACGCGGCTCGACGAGTACTCGGCGCTATCGCATGAACGGGCCGCCGCGGCACAGGATTCGGGTGCTTTCGACGTGCAGATCGTCCCGGTGTTCCCGGACGTCGCAACGGTGATCGCGACCGACGAGGGTGTCCGGCGCGGAACGACCGTCGATAAGCTCGCGGCCCTGAAGCCGGCGTTCGTCGACGACGGAGTCATCCACGCGGGCAACTCCTCTCAGATCTCCGACGGGGCGGCAGCACTGTTGGTGACGACGACCGCGAAGGCCTTCGAACTGGATCTGACGCCGATCGTCCGCTACCGCGCGGGTGCGGTCACTGGCGCCGATCCGGTGCTGATGCTGACCGGACCGATTCCGGCTACCGAGAAGGTGCTGCACAAGGCCGGCGTCCCGCTGGCCGACGTCGGCGTGTTCGAGGTGAACGAGGCCTTCGCGCCGGTGCCGCTGGCCTGGCTCACCGAGACCGGTGCCGATTTAGAGTTGCTCAATCCGCTCGGCGGCGCGATCGCGCTCGGGCATCCGCTCGGTGCGTCGGGCGCCGTGCTGATGACACGCATGGTTCATCACATGCGCGACAACGGAATTCGCTACGGACTGCAGACCATGTGCGAGGGCGGCGGCACGGCCAACGCCACGCTCGTCGAGCTGGTCGAATAGGAGTATTGGCGTGCGCCGAGACCTCTTCACCGAAGACCACGAGGCATTCCGGCAACTGGCCTCCGATTTCATCGAAAAGGAAGTGGTGCCGCACTATCCCGAACCGGGCACCGGGTCGGACCTGGCCGGATCCGGACCACGCGTACGGGACGGATGGGCGCGTCGGAGCATGACCTTTATCACCGGCGATATCCAGGCCGACCGGTGTTCGGCGGCGCGGGCCTCGACGGACCCCGAGTACCGGCTGCCGCGGCCTAACGTTGTTGCTGTAGAGGACGCATGCCCGGCTTCGCCCGTGGTCGCGAGCTCGAGATGGGCTGCAGGTGCAGCACCCAGCTGAGCTGATTCCAGGACGTGCGGGTGCCGTGGCCAACCGGCTGGGGGAGGAAGGCGAAGCCTCGCGCTATCTCGGCCACAACCTGCCGCAGGAGCGGTTGACGGTCGCCGTCGGATCGGTCGCGCAGGCGCGATCCGGTGCACCGAGTACGTCAAGAACCGCAAGGCGTTCGGCACTCCCGCGCGTCGTTCCAGAACAGCCAAGTTCGAGCCGCCGGTTTCCGCGGAGATCGCGGCCGCCCAGACGATGCTCGACCGGGCCGTCGCCGATCACGTCGACGGCGTGCTCTCCGGCGCCGACGCCGCCCGCGTCAAGCTGTTCTGCACCGAGATGCAGGCCCGCGTCGTCGACCGCTGCCTGCAGCTGTTCGGCGGATACGGCTACATGATGGAGTACCCGATCGCGCGGTTGTACGCGGATGCGCGGGTCGCCCGCATCTATGCGGGGACCAGCGAGGTGATGAAGGTGATCATCGCCAAGTCGCTGGGCCTGTGACTGCAGTCGAAGTCCTTGAGGTTCGCCTTTTCGGCGGCGAAAGCGACGTTTTGCAGGTCTCTTCTCGAACTTCTGCTGCAAAGCGTCGATCTGGGCGTCGGCAAGTGCGGGATGCTCGCCGAACCATCCAAGTCGCGGATCTGTTTCCCGGTGAGGCTTGTCACAGCGCCCAAACCAACCTACTGTGTGTTCACTAGGTTGGTTTGCCGAAGGAGGCAGGTGTCCGCACCCCGCCCGTACGCCACGCTTCTGGCGAAAGGCGAGGACCGTCGCCAGCGGATTCTCGCGGTGGCCGAGCGCTTGTTGGTGCGGACCGGCTGGCGCAACACCTCGCTGGCCCAGATAGCCAAGGAAGCCGGTGTGACGCCGGCCGGGTTGCTGCATCATTTCGAGTCCAAGGAACAGCTCCTCAACGCGGTGCTCGATGCCCGCGACGCCGACGACGACGCCCATGCGGACCGGTCCACAGGGGACCTCGTCGCGGAGATCAGACGGGTCGCCGAGCGGTTCGACCGCGCGCCCGAGCTGGTGGGCACGTTCACCGTGCTGCTCGTCGAGAACATCCTGCCCGATGCCCCGCTGCACGACCGCCTGCTCAAGCGGTATCGCGCCGCCGTCGAGATCGTCGCTGAGATCATCCGGCGGGGCCAGAGCGACGGTCGTTACCGCGCCGACGTTGATGCGGCCGCCAAGGCCGTGGAGATTATCGCCTTCGTAACAGGAATGGAGACAACATGGTTGCTCGATCCCTCGATTCCACTGACGGAAGTGTTCAAGGGGTACGCCGAGTCGCTCGCTCGCGAGCTCGAACCGATGAACCCGATATGAGATACCGCCTCGACGTCGTCGCGGCGAACGTCGCCGACGTCGTGACGTTCGCCGGTGGCTGGATGCTCGACCGCGTGATGGCCGGCTGGGATGTCACCGTGTTGGTCGCCGGCGAGGAGGACCTACGGCCGATTCATATTCTCGGCGCCGACACCATTGATCTGGAAAGGGCGCTGGCGACGTGGGACCAGCGCCCGCACCCGCATACCCTCGCAGTCTCCATGGATCTGTTCGGATCCGACTCGCGGATCCGCCGGGGTGTCCTGGGCGCCCTCGACCACGGCAGCACGCATGTCACGCTGTGGGGCGAGAAGTGGCCGGTGGAACTCGATCGCGCCGTCGACTCGGTCGAACATCGGCTCAGCGCTGCGGCGCGGGCGTTCAAGGCCCAGGCCCTTTCCGCGCTGGGACTGCCGACGTCGGCGGTCGGGTCGTGTGAGACGTTCCGCAGCGGGATGGCGAACTGCGTGTCGGTCGCCGCGGACCTGATCCCGGCCAGCTAGGCCCGCCCGCTCACCTTCCCGCGAGCGGGTGTGTTCCGCTGATTGCGGACGTGGCAGGGCACGCTGACCTCTCCACGAGCGTGCGTGCTTGTCGGTACCTCACCGGCGTGTCCCGCAGCAGACCCGCACGCTCGCGCTAGAAGGTGATGAGGACCTTGCCGATGGCCTTCCCGTCGGCGACGTGACTTAGCGCGCTTGCTGTTTCGGCGAGCGGGTACACCGCACCGACGTGGGGCACCACCCGGCCGGAAACGAGAGGTCCGTCAGTTCGTCGTTCATTGCGGGCGAACTCATTCGGCGCGACGTCCTGGAACTGAAACCCCAAGATCTGCACGCCTTTTACCAGCACGAGGTTGAGCGGGATGCGGGGGATGACGCCCGAGGCGAAGCCGACGGTGACGAAGCGCCCGCCGCGGCCGCAGCGATCGCAATGCGGGTTCGGACAACTCACCGCCCACCGGGTCGACGACGGCGTCGGCTCCGTCGGGAACCGCCTCGCGCAGCGCGGCACGGAGGTCGCCCGAGCGATGTATTGATCAGGTGCTTGGCACCGTAAGACGCTGCCACGTCGAGCTTTTCGGCAGATGACGCGACCGCGGTGACCGAGACACCGAGCTGCACGCCGAGCTGGACCGCGGCGAGGCCGACACCGCCGCCGGCACCGAGCACGATCAGTTCGTCGCCTGTCCTGCACGCGGGCCACCGACCGCAGCGTGTGATACGCCGTGCGGTACGCGACGCCGAACGCCGCCGCGGTGCGCGTCGTCGACGCCGTCAGGTATCCGCTGAGCCCTGCGGCCGGCACCGACCACCTCTTCGGCGAATGCGCCGTACAGCCCCGTGCCGCTCACCCGGTCACCTACCGCGAGATCACCTGCACCATCGGTGATCTCGACGACGACGCCCGCGAACTCGCTGCCCGGGACGAACGGCGGCGGCACGCTGATCTGGTACTCGTTGGCGATCAGCAGCACATCGGGAAAGTTCACCGCGGCAGCACCGACCCGCACCCGCACCTCGCCCCGGCGCGGCGTTCGGCGACGGCGCTCTTCCACGCGGACGACCGTCGGCGGCCCGTACGCCGGGCACACCGCGGCGCGCATGTCAGCGCACGGACGTAGTCGGTGCTCTCGGCCAGTTCGGCGGCCGATTCCATCAACTCCGGCACGATGGGGCCGAACGCCAGCAGCTTCGGGTCGTCGCCCGCGCGCTGAAACCCCTGCTCCAGCACGATGGCCAGCTTCCACTTGGCGAGAATCAGGTAGTAGTCGAGGTCGTCGACCTGGCGGCCCGAGACTTCGCGTAGTGCTCGACCAGCTGCGAGCGTGACGGCATCCCGTGCATGTCGACGTAGCTCGTCTCGGCCGCGTCGGCCGCATCGGTGTCCTCGGGCCAGCTCTGCACCATCCAGCGAGGTCGAGCTTCGGATCGCCGACGGTGCCCATCTCCCAGTCGACGATCGCGGCAAGGCGAGCCGGGGCGCCGTGCGAGGTACATCACGTTGGCGAACTGGTAGTCACCGTGCATCACGCCGGGGATGAAATCGAGCGGTCGGTGCGTGCGCAGCCAACTCGGTGGCGACGTCGATGCCCGGTCGATCTCGCGGCCCTTGATCCGCTCGAAAAAGCCGGTCCACCGGTCGACTTGGCGTTCGTGGAATCCGTCGGGACGGCCAAGGTCGCTCAGTCCCTTCGCGCGCCAGTCGACTTTGGACAGCAAGCGCGATGCCCTCCGCCAGCTGGTAGGCGAGCCCTTGCGCGTGCATCGAAATCAGTGTCGAAGGGCGCCGGCCACCGCCGTTGATCCGAGCTCCATCGGCGACCAGCCGTCGACGAATCCCATCAGATAGAACGGGCGACCGAGCACCGATGCGTCCGAACACACGCGCGACCGCAGCAGTGTGGGGCACGTCTGTGCCGTCGAGCGCCTCGATGATCCGCCACTCTCGCAGGATTCCCTTGTCCCGGTCCGGCGGTGCCCCGGCGGCGGGATCCGGATGACGCAATGCTCCTCGCCGCGGCGGATTTCGTAGATCTCGTTCTGCGTGCCGCCGGACAAGAACCGGACCTGCATCGGCGCACCTTTTCCGGGTAACGCCGCTGCCATCCATCCATTCGGCGAGTCGCGCTGTCGATGTCGATCACAGATTCCCCACTTCGTGGTCGAGGTATTCGGCGAACTTGGCCCGGGCGGCCTCGCGTTTCTTCGGGATCCACTCGGTTGGCCAGACGTCGTCGCTGGGCTTGTAGTCGCGCAGCACCTGCTTGGCCACCGTCGCCTTGTGTACCTCGGTCGGACCGTCGGCGAGTCCCAGTGCCGCGGCGCCGTGCACCATGCCCATGAACGGCATCTCATTGGACACCCCGAGCGCACCATGCACTTGCATTGCCCGCCAGGCGATGTCGTGCAGCACGGTGGGCATGCACCACCTTGACCGCGGCGATGTCCTTGCGCACCTTCTTGTAGTCGTTGTACTTGTCGATCTCCCACGCGGTGTAGAGCACGAACAGCCGGAACTGCGCCAACTGCGCGTACGAATCGGCGATGTAGCCCTGCACGAACTGCTTGTCAGCCAGTCGGCCGCCGGCGGTCTCGCGGCTCAGCGCGCGCTCGCACATCATGTCCATTGCCTTGCGCGACAGACCGATCGTCCGCATCGCGTGGTGGATGCGGCCGCCGCCGAGCCGGGTCTGGGCGATGACGAACGCCTGGCCCTCGCCACCCAAGCAGCGCCGTCGGCAGGCACCCGCACGTTGTCGTAGTGGATGAGAGCGTGCGAGCCCTCGTCTGTCACGATTCGCCGAAGAGGCCGACGTTGCGGACGATGTTGACGCCGGCGTGTCGGTGGGCACCAAGAACATCGACATCCCCTGATACGGACTGACTTCCGGGTTGGTGACGACCATGACGATCAGGAATGAGGCAGTTTTGGCGTTGGAGGAGAAGAACTTCCAGCCGTTGATGACCCAGTCGTCACCGTCGCGCACCGCCCGGTCTGAACAGCGTCGGATCTGCGCCGCCCTGCGGTTCGGTCATCGAGTAGCAGGAGAACAGCTCGCCGTCGAGCAGCGGCCGCAGATAGCGCTCCTTCTGCTCGTGGGTGCCGTAGTGGGCGATGATCTCGGCGTTGCCGGTGTCGGGCGCCTGGCAGCCGAACACGATCGGCGCCCACTGCGACCGGCCCAGGATCTCGTTCAGCAGCGCGAGCTTGAGCTGGCCGTAGCCCTGCCCGCCGAGCTCGGGCCAAGGTGGGTGGCCCACAACCCTTTTCGACGCACCTCTCCTTGAGCGGATCGATCGCCTTGCGTCGCGTCTCGTTCAGCGGCACGAACTGCAGGTGCGGCCAGGCCAGGTCGAGCGGCTCGACCTCCTCGCGTACGAACTCGTCCGCCCAATCCGAGCAGCTCCTGGTATTCGGAATCGGTCTCGAAATCCCACGCCATGTCTGTGTCTCCTTGATTACTTGCTGTAACCGGCCATCACGGCGGCGATGTCGCTGCCCACGACCTCCGTGAACGAGCGGTCCCCGAATGCGCCTGCCGCCCAGTGTCGCGCGCCCTCGCTGACGAGTGTCCCGGCCAGATAGGCCAGGTGGTGCACATCGACGTCAGCGGCGAGTTTGCCGTCGTGTTGCGCCTTTTCGAACAGTTCGGTGAAGATTCCTACGCCGGGTACGCCGGGATCTCGCCGGCGAGGATTCGATGTTCATGCCGGTATCCCTCCAGGATCGTCTCGATGATCAGATCGGGCGGGTTGCGCGCCATCGAGTGTTCGAGGGTTGTCAGGGCCGCGTCGACGACCGCCGGCACCTCGTACGGCTTGCCGAGCAGTTGGTGCACGGTGCGCTGCGCCGCCTGCGTCGACAGCACGCCGACGTCGAACAGAACATCCTCCTTTCGGGGGAAGTAAAAGTAAAACAGGGCCTTCGACACGCCGCGGCTCGGCAGATCTCGGCGACTGTCGTATTCGCGTAGCCATTCGTGCGCCACAAGGCCATAGCCGCCTGGACAAGCGAACGTTTGGTCTCCATCGACCTCGCCTGTTGGAGGAGGCTCGGCGCTGACCCTGGTCAGCATGCATTGAACGACCTTAACAGGAGATATCCACGTCATCGATAGTTGATCAGTGTCTAACTTATGAACCTGCTGTGCTGGCTGATGACCGACCCGGCATTGACGTGAAGGACGGGCTGTGGAAATGTAATATTCAATAGCGAGAGGGGCATTCTCACTCGGGAGATCGCCGAAACGGAGCAACAACAGTGACCGACTGACCTCGATCGACTTCTTCCGGGACGACCGGCTCATAGAGGACCCGTACCCGGATTTTGCGGCCCTGCGCAACAAATGCCCCGTCGTTCACGAAGATCACCACGACGTGACGATGGTGACCGGTTGGCAGGAAGCGGTCGACATCTACAACCACGCCGAGACGTTCTCCTCTTGCATCTCCGTGACCGGTCCATTCCCCGGTTTCCCCGTCCCGCTCGAGGGCGACGACGTCACGGCACTTATCGAAAAGCATCGGGACGAGATCCCGTTCAGCGACCAGCTGCCGACGCTGGACCCACCGACGCACACCGATCACCGCTCGCTGCTGATG
>CAWIDX010000003.1:0-116799 GCA_963834955.1 uncultured Actinomycetota bacterium | reverse complement strand
TCTCCGCGGGATTTTTGTTCGATCACACCTCATCGGCGCGGGCGACGAGGTCGGCGGCGGCATCGTGAGCCCCAGCGTCCTGGCGGTTCAAGATGGCACGATCTTGGCGGGAGCTCGATCGAGAGTTTTGTCGAGCTTGCGGGCCGCGCTCAATGCCAGCCTTCGATTTTCAGCCCGCTCGCCTGCTCGGCCTCCTCGCGGGAGACGTGACGAACGGGCTGGCCGAAGGTCCAGACATGACCCTCCGGATCGTGCGCGCGATGTGCGGTCGCCATAGAACTGATCTGTCGGCTCCTGCAGGATCACTGCGCCGGCCGCTCGCGCGCGCGCACAATGGGCATCGATGCCGTCCTCGAGGAGAGCATCAATCGATTGCGTTTCTTTCCGCCGATCGACGCCGGACTGGCAACAAAGTCCGCCCATTCGGAGCCGACATGGATCGTGCCGTCCCCAAACCGCATCTCCGAATGTCCGAGGTTTCCATCCTTATCGGTGATCACCATGCTGCGCTCGAAGCCGAAGGCTTTCTCCAGCCAGTCGAGCGCCGCCCATGGATCCTTGTAGAAAACACCCGAGCTCAACGACGAACGGCGAAACGGGTCCTCCATCACGCAAACTCCTTGCTCTCCAACGGAAATATTTTAACGAAATGGTGAGATATCGAGTTAAGCCGAAAGCTGGCTCCTTCCTGCCGAGTCCGAAAATATTTCAATCGCGCACCTTTGGCATGAACCCGCGCTCCCGAGGGCAGAAGCAGCGGCCGCGCACGCCCTCGGCGATAACCGGCGTGGCGCGGCAAGCAGGAGCCTATGGCATCCCGCGCATTCCCGTTCGAGCTAGCCACCGCTGCAACAGGCGCATGTTGCGTCGGTTCGACCGCAACATCAAGTCGAAGAGATCGCCCACCAGCGGCACTGCTCCAAATACACCGTCGAGCGCGACGTTGCCGAGCATGCGCGCGATCAGATGGCCGGGAGCGCCGAGCTGGCGCGCCTCGTACACGATATACAGCGACATCGCGGTGGTGATGAAATCTCCGATCCCAGGGATGAGGCCGAGCAATCCGTCGAGCCCGAAGCGGACCTTGATCCCGGGCAAAGCGAACGCGGTATCGAGCAGCGTCGCGAGCGCATCGAATCTCGCGATACGTTCGCGACGTGCGCGCGGTCGTGCGAAGTCGAAACCTTGATAAGCGGCGCTCGCGTAGGTCATGATGTCCCGGTCTTCGATTACGTCCCAGTGGCGGCGCCACACATAGGGATGCCGACCGGCGATCGCAAGCCTAGACAAGGCGATCGATGCCACCGCACCGACCGGAGTTGCCTCGTTCCAGCCGGCGGGAATTTCCCGCAGGAACGAGTCTCTCCGGCCCTCGCGCCCGCATTACGACTGCCGGTCAGCAGCACTCGAAGCCCGCCCCCTCGATGGCGATCAACGCCGGCTTCATCCAGGTCGGGCGAAGGTCGTCGAGCACGACTTCGGTCACGGGCTTGAACAGCTTGAACTGGTGGCGGGTCTCGTCCGCGCTCCAGAACGCGACCACGGTCTCCAGCGGCGGCAGCCTGGCAGCGCGCAGGCAGCCTCCGTGACCAGGATGGCGGCATCGGCCGCGAGCTTGAAGCGCGCACGCGTCCATCCCCGCACCCGGTCAAGGGCGGCAGTGTGCTCCGGACTTCTGTTGCGGGCCCATGACATCATGCGGGATACGCTCCACTGCGCCGGAAAACGCTATAGATTGTCCGCCTATCATAGGCTCATTCACGATAATCTTGATCAATCTTGAACATTCTTGGAGGCTTTCGCAGTGGTGGAGAAAGTGCAGGCGGCCGTGAGGACTGGCCCGAGCAAGACCGAATTCCGCGAATACCCGATGCCGGATGTGCCGGAGGACAGCGCGCTGCTGAAGATGGAGGTCGCCGGCATCTGCGGCACCGACGTCAAGCTGTACGCGCATCCGCCGCCGCGACGCCCGGTGATCATGGGCCACGAGAACATCGGCATCATCGCCAAGGCCGGCGCGAATTCACCCGGCGCAAGGGCTTCAAGGAAGGCGACCTGGTGTTCGTCGAGCACTACGTCATGTGCGGCAAATGCGAGTGGTGCCACTGGGCCAGTACCGCCATTGCGAGAACACCGACTGGCGCAACAATCCCGACGGCATCCGCTACGGCTACACCTCGGCCGAGAAGGCGCCGCATCTGTGGGGCGGCTTTGCGCACTACGTCTACCTGCCGTGGAACGCGGTCGTGCACCACGTGCCCGAAGGGCGTCACGCCGGAGCTCGCCGGACTGGTGACGCCGATGGCCAACGGCGTCGAATGGTCGCTGTTCGACGGCGGCGTCGGCTACAACTCCACGGTGCTGATCCAGGGGCCCGGCCAGCAGGGGCTGTCGCAGACCGTGATCTGCAAGCAGGCCGGCGCCGCGCTCATCATCGTCACCGGCACGTCCAAGGATCGCGCGCGGATGGAAGTCGCCAAGGCGCTGGGCGCCGACCACGTGATCGACGTGCAGAAGCGAAGATCCGCTCGCGCGCATCATGGAGATCACCGGCGGCAGCGGCGTCGATGTCGCGCTCGACTGCACCGCCGGCGCCGGCACGACCCGATCCTGCTCGGCGTCGAAGCGCTGAAGCGCAAGGCCGGCACGATCGTGGTACAGGGCGAGATGGAAGGACTTCCCGAACTTCCCGCTCGAGAATGTCACGGTGAAATTCATCACGATCAAGAGCGCGCGCGGCCACAGCTACAAGGCCTGCGAGCTGGCGCTGGCGCAGCTCGCCTCGAAGCGCTTCCCGCTGGAGAAGGTCACGACCCACACGCTTCGGCCTCAAGGATGTCGACCTGGCGATCCGCTCGGTCGGCGGCAAGGGCGTGCCCGACGTGATCCACGCCTCGCTGATGCCCTGGGAGTAGGTTACGGACCGCCGTTCATGCGCGACAAAGCCATCATCGCCATCGCCACCGGCGATCCGGCAGGCATCGGGCCGGAGACCAGCATCAAGGCGGCGCTCGACCCCGCGGTGCGCGCCTCCTGCGACCCGATCCTGGTGAGACATCCCCGCCTGCTGCAGCGCCACGCCGATGCCTGCGGCATCGAATTCGACATGCGCGTGCTCGAGCGGGTCGCCGACTGGTACGCCATCACCTCAACGTGCTGGCCTGCCCGCAACCCCAGGCAGCCGGGCTCGACTTCGGCACCATCAGCGCCGCGGGCGGGCGCGCCGCCCTCGCCTTCACCGGCGCCGCGATCAAAGCCGCGCTCTCGGGCGAGGTGGACGCCGTAGTGGCGGCGCCGCAAAACGCGACCGCGATCGCACGCGCCGGCATCGCCTTCGACGGCCATCCGTCGTTCGTCGCGCGCACAACCGGCACCGACCCCGACGACGTCTATCTGATGCTGTGCTGCGGCGACATGAAGATCGTGCACGCCACGCTGCACCGAGCGTACGGCAGGCACTCGACCTGATCACCCGCGAGACTGCCATCCGCGTATCCGCGCCGCCATCGGCGCTCCGGCGCCTGGGAATTACGACACCACAAATCGCCGTCGGCGGCCTCAACCCGCATGCCGGCGAAGGCGGCCTGTTCGGACGCGAGGAGATCGAGATCATCACGCCCGCGATCGACGACGCCAGGGCGCTGGGCATCGCAGCCAGCGGACCGTTTGGCGTCGATACCATGTTTCATCTGACCGGTATCGACGCATTCGTCGTCATGCTGCACGACCAGGGCCACATCGCCGCCAAGCTCATGGCGCGCAACGCGACCGCGGCCATGACCATCGGCACGCCGATCCTGTTCTCCTCGGTGGCGCACGGCAGTGCGTACGACATCTCCGGCAGGGGCGTCGCAAGTCCCGCCGCCATGATCGAGGCGGTGCTGCGGCTGTCGGCGACGAAGCGCGGCGCCCAATCCGTACCCGCGCAGGGCGAAATCGTCGAACCCCCGAGCGACGGTTTTCGCTGATTCGGCGCGCCGATGCACGCAATAGGGTGAGATATCCGCGCTCACGTCGCATGCCCTTCATTGGGCAACTTTCATTGGCTCGAGCCCGGTTCGGCGGGGCTCGCTTTTTCAGACCGGCGGGCCGATCCCGTGCTACTTGCCGACAAGGCCGAGCTGATCGAGCACCGGCCGCCAGCGCACCGTTTCGGCGACGATATGCCGTCGCAGCTCTTCGACCGACATCACCTCCGCCACCAGACCGTCGTGTCGCAGGCGCTGCTGGACCTCGGGCTTGGTCACGGCGTGAATGATCTCGCGATTCATCTTCTCCACAATGTCGCGGGGCAGATTGGCCGGCCCCGAGATGGTGAACCAGGTCGTGGCGACGAGGTCGATTCCCAGCTCCTTGAAGGTCGGCACATCGGGAAAGTCGGAAAGCCGGCTCCCGTGCGAATGCGCGATCGCAACCAGTGCGCCGCCGCGCACCTGCGCCGCGGTCGACGACACGGTTTGCGCCGAGAAGAAGATGTGCCCGGCGACGAGGTCCATGATCCCCTGCGAAGCACCCTTGTAGGGCACGTGCTCGACCTTGATGTTGGCCTTTTGTGCGAAGGCCTCCCCGATGAGGTGGCCGGAGCTGCCAACTCCCGACGACGAGTAGGTCAGCGGTCGCGCCGACTTGGCGGCGTGATCGACGAAGTCCTTGAAGGTTCGCACACCGCTCGCCGCGTTCACCGACAGCATGATCGGGGCGCCGGCCACATAGGCGATATTGGTGAAATCCCGGAGCGGGTCGTAGCCGAGCTTGGGATTGCTGATCGGCAGCAGCACCAGCTGGGTGATGTTGCTGAGCACGAAATTGTAGCCATCGGGCGCGGAGTTGGCGACCGATTGCACGCCGATCGAACCGCCGGCCCCGGCGCGAGTCTCGACGAAGAACTGCTGCTTGAAGGTGGCGCTCAGATGGTCGGCCACGAGACGGGTGAGAACGTCGGCGGTGCCGCCGGCAGCAAAGGTATTGACCATGCGCACCGGACGTGATGGCCACTCGTCGGCCGCCGCCGGCAAGGACAGCGTCAGCATGAGCAGTGCAGCAGAAAGTCCCTTCATGTCGTTGCTCCCAGGCTCGATCGTCGGGTGAAAGACTACCGCGTTCTCCGGACAAAGTGGAAACCGCGGACCGCGTCAAATTCACTCATGAGCGCGCGGCTCCCGATGCCGACCGCGCGGGATTGGCTCCAGCGCCTCCCCTGCCCTTTCCCGGTGCTCATTTGCACGATGCAGCGAACCGGGTACGTTGCACGCGCGTCGCGCCGCGGGTAGGGCTCCTCGTGGGATGCAAGACGAGAACATGACGGACGGAAGACTTGACGGGAGACTTGGCACCGGTGTCATGAGTGCAATCCATATTCGCAACATCGGCGAATTGTTCACGGGCGACATTTCGGCACCGATGTCCAAAGCCGGCGCGATCCTGATCGAGGACGGGCGCATCGCGGCATTCGATCCTCCGCCCCCCGCGGCCAATGATCAGGTGCTCGACGCTCGCGGGGCCGCGGTGATGCCCGGTCTGGTGGATGGGCACGTGCACCCGGTGCTCGGGGAATGGACGCCGACGCAGGACGCAATCGGCTGGATCGGCAACTACCTGCACGGCGGCACCACCACCATGGTGTCGGCCGGGGAGCTGCACGTGCCGGGCATCGACTACCTCAACCTCGACGCCCGAGCTTCGTCACCTCGCTCGCGGTGGTGACCGCCTCGACCACCGGCCGGGTCCGCTGGAGCGGGGTGCGTCTGCATGCGGGCTGCGTGCTGCTGGTGCCGGGCATGACGGAGGAGCACTTCGACCGGCTGGCCGCGGTCGGCACACGCCTCGCCAAGTTCATCTTCTATCCCTTCGGTGAGGATCGGAGCGAGGCGAAGCGGTACGTGGAGTGGTGTCACGAGCGCGGCATGCGCGTGAAGATTCACACCGGCGGCGTTTCGCGCTCCGGCGCAAATCGGAGCTGCGGCTACGATATCCTGTCCTGGTTGCAGCCCGACATCGCCGCCCATGTGAGCGGCGGACCGATCCCGATGCCGGACGGCGATATCGACGCGGCGTCGACAACGCCTCATTCGCGCTCGAGGTCTGCTCGTCCGGCAATTTCCGCTCGACGCTGCGCGCGGTCCGCCGACTGGCGGAGCAAGGGCGCCTCGATCGGCTCACGGTCGGCACCGATACCCCGAGCGGGACCGGCGTGATGGCGCGCGGCATGCTGGGGCATGATCCTCTTTCTCACCTCGATCTGCGGCCGGCGCCGGGCGCGGCGGTCGCCGCCGCGACCGGCAACACCGCACGAGCCCATGGCCTGGACGTCGGTATCCTCGCCCCGGATGGCCCGCCGACTTGGTGGTGTGCGGACCGATCCAGGGCTCCGCCGGCACCACGCTATCGGACGCACTCGCCCACGGCGACCTGCCCGGAATCTCCACGTGGTCACGGACGGGAAGATCGTTCTCGACGGCCGCAGCCGGATCACGCCGCCGCCGATGACACCGGCTCATTTCTACTGCTGCGGAGACGGGAGATCGGGCGCCATGGCTGCCGCCGGCGACCAAGTGCTCCTCGAGGGCCGCACCGGCGCCTCTCGCAATTCCGCTGCGATTGAATTGCAGGCGGTTCTAGTGCTCCGATTCCGAAGTTCGCATCATATCGCGGCACCCTCGTTTGCGAACTTCGGAATGAGAGGAGCACTAGCAACTCTATGATTCTAGTGCGGTTTTTGAATTTGAAGTTCCTAATCGAATTTGCCGCGATATGATAGGAACTTCAAATTCACCGCACTAGGTGCCGAGCGCCGCGATGCACCGGCGCAGTGCCGCGACCAGGCCCGTGCTGTGGGTGAGATGCGCTTCCTCGCCGTCGAGGATCTGGCCGAACCCCCGCTTCTTGAGCGCCAGAACGTCGATCCGATCGCTCGCGGGCTCGATGCCCGCCGCGTTCGCAGACGATGTCGATCAGCCGGTCGAGGGCATGCAGGCGGCCGAGCAGATAGTCGTTCTCACGATAGGCGCGCGACAAGAATGCGGCGAAATGGCCGAAGCCGATGCCTTTCAGGCTCTCGATCCCGTCGAATCCCTTCGAGCGCGCGGGCGTCCTGCGGGCTGATGCGATCGATCAGAATCTCGTTGAGCTCGCCGATCTCGCGCGCGCTGGTGATCGGAAAGGTCAACACATCCCAGAACGGAAAGCCGAGATAATTGACCAGCACCTCGCGGCGCGCCTCCGGATGCCACTTCGCCGGATCGAGCGACGCCAACAGATCGTCGAGCTCGCGCGTGCTGGCATTGAGATCGATCTCGATCGCCAATCTGCTCGATCAGCCGATCGATCTTGTCGGCCGTTCTGCTCGACGAACGCGGTCGCATAGGCTGTCGAGATGCTTGATCTCGCCGGCCGAGGGCGCCGCCGGAAAAATCTCCGCCACCAGGTCGCGGACCTCGTGACTGTAGAAACTCGGCATTGCTCCCGGCGCCGCAGCGCATCGAGCCGTCCGTAGAACTCGCGCTTGAGCCGATCGACCACGAGCGGATCGAGGCCGACGAAGCGCTCCTGCCCGATCAGCTGATAGAGCCGGTTCTGCCCCTCGATCAGGAAATGCAGGCGGCGCTCGCGATACTTGACGTCGAAGGCCAGGAGATATTTCACCCAGGCCGGGAGATGACCCGCCGGTCTGCGTCTCGAGCTCGAGCGCTTCGCTGTCGGCGCGCTCGTAGACGATGCCCTTGCGCACGGCCCAGGCATCGATGATCTCGGCTACCACGCGCGACATCGGCGATTGCGCCGGCACGCCGCGCAGCTTGACGATCAACTGGGCGCCGAAGGCGCGCACCGAGGCGAGCTTGAGCCGGACATAGGCCTGGTAGGCAAACCCGGCGTCGACCGCGACGTGCGAGTTCACCTGCTCGCGCCAGGCGCGCAGATCGTCGGTCGAAATCGGCCGGTCGAACGTGGGGGTGACGACCTTGGCCACCAATTGGCTGATCTGGGGGCGCGCGCTGTCGATGATCGCCCGCAGCCGTCGCACCTGGTCGTTGAACTCGACCACCCGGCCGAGCTCGTCGGTCACCGGCTGCGAGCTCGGGATATCCGACAGCGCGCCGCGCAGCGTCGCAAAGAAGCCCGGGATGCTTGTGATGCGCGCTGCGACGCCGGCGGACGCCGGGTGCGGATCGATATAGACCAGGCGCCGATCGACCTCGCGATAGGCCGGGCGGCCATGGATCGCCGCGATCGCCTCCTGGAACGGCCGGTTGTTGAGCACCGCGCCGTCGAGAAAGAGACGCCGTCGTCGGATCGATGCCGGCGCGCAGGTGGTTGGGAAAACCGTTGGCGATGAACTCGGCGCGCCGCGGCCAGCTCGCCTTGCCGCTGCGCCACCACCTCGTCCATTTCCACGATCCGCGCCGGCGGAAAGGCGCCGGGAAACGACGAGGTCGCGCGCGCGGCAAAGGCGAGGCCGGCCGCATTGTCCAGATCGAAATCGCTCTCGACCTCGCCGTTCGCACTGCCGGCGATAGGCGAAGTGCAGGATGTGGTGGTGATCGCAGCTCGTGAATCAGCGGCGGATCGTGGATCTGCACGAGCTGCTGATAGCCGTGATAGTCGGTCAGCGTGACGAACAGATCGAGCGACTGGCCGGAGGGCAGCAGCGAGGCCTTGGGACTGCGCGGCCGCGCCCATGGAGGTCACGGCGTCGTACATCAGCCCGGCCATGACGCGCCCGTCGAGCGGCGGCTTGAACCAGCGCGAGCGCACGAACAGCGACAGCTTCTGGCGCACCTCCATGTCCTGGATCGACGGAATGCTCTTCGGTCTTCGGCGGCGGCCCAGATCAACGGCTGCAGGAACCATTTGCTCCAGGTGCCGGCGCGCGCGTCGGACGCCAGCAGGACCGCGACATCGGCGTTCTCGAGCCACAGACTCGCGCAGCGCGCCCATGCGGCAGGTCGTGGCTCAAGCGCGCGCGCCAGCATGGTGCCGTTGATGCCGCCGGCCGAGGCGCCGGCGATGATGTCGACGATCACGCGCAACTCGACATCGCGGCCGATGTCGCGCAACAGCTCGAAATAGACCTCCTCGGTGTCGTATTCGGGATCGCCTCGATCGACCCGGTCGAAGAACGACGCATCTCGGCGCCGGCGAGCGGTCCGCGATCCCATGCAGCGCGCTCGAGGCGCGCACCAGCTTGAGGATTTCCTTGCTGATGCCGTGCATGTAGACGGCGAGCGAAACGCCGCCGAAGCAGACCAGCGCAATGCGAAGCTCCTTCTCGCGCAAGACGCTCGACCCTCTCAGCGCTGATTTGCCCATCCCGGCGCGATCATGGAGAGAGAAAGTCCGGATCGGAAGTCCGCTCTGCTGCGATCCGGCACGCTATTCCATGCGTCGCTCGCCGTATCGATCCAGCACCGGCTGATAGCCTTCCGCCGCGAGCGCCTGGAAAATGTCCTCCCCATGCGCCTGGTCGCGCGTCTCCGACCGTGACGTCGAGCTTGGCGCCCTTGGCCGGCACGTCGAGAAACAGCCGGCGGTGATCGACCTCGAGGATGTTGGCGCCGAGCTGGCCGAGCCGGGTGGCGATCTGCCCGAGCACGCCGGGCCGGTCGGGAATGGTCAGCCGGAACGAGACGATGCGGTCCTCGCGCTCGAGCTCGCGCACCATGACCGAGGCGAGAATGCGCGGATCGATATTGCCGCCGCATAGGATGAGCCCGACCTTGCGGCCGCGGAATCGCTCCGGCTTCGACCAGCATGGCGGCGAGCCCGGCGGCGCCCGCCCCTTCGGCCATGGTCTTCTGCAAGGTGAGATAGGCATTGACCGCCCGCTCGAGATGCGCCTCGTCGACCAGCACGATCTCGGAGACGAGATCGCGCACGATCGGCAGCGCCAGCACGCCGACGTTCTTCGACCGCGATGCCTTCCGCCAGCGTCGGGCCGCCGAGCGGGCGGTTCTCGCCGTGCAAGCGCATTCCAGAACGACGGATAGAGCGCCGCCTCGGCCCCGACGATCTCGATCGCCGGCTTCGACCGCGCGCGCCGCAACGGCATTGCCGGCAATGAGCCCGCCGCCGCCGATCGGAATCACCAGCATGTCGAGAGTCCGGCACCTCCTCCAGCATTTCGAGCGCGATGGTGCCCTGGCCGGCGATCACCAGCGCGATCGTCGTAAGGATGCACCCAGGTGAGGCCGCGTTCGCGCGCGATCGTCTCGGCGCGCACCTGCGCGTCGGCGACCGTCTCGCCGTCGAGCACCACCTCGGCGCCGTGGGCCTCGCGTCGCCTCGATCTTCACGAACGGCGTCGTCACCGGCATGACGATGGTGGCCGGAATCTGCAGCCGCGCGGCATGGTAGGCGACCGCCTGCGCATGGTTGCCGGCCGACATGGCGATGACGCCGCGCGCGCGCGCGTCCGCTCGCCCAGCGACGGCGAGCTTGTTGAGGGCGCCGCGCTCCTTGAACGAGTTGGTGACCTGCAGGTTCTCGTATTTGACGTAGACCTCGGCGCCGGTCAGCGCCGAGAGCTTCGGCGCCGGCAGCATGGGCGTGCGCAGCACCTGGCCGGCGATGGTGCGGCGCGCCGCCTCGATGTCGGCAATTGTGACGCTCATGTCTCGATTCCCTTCCCGCCGCGAGGTCATCGGCACGGACAGGACGCGCGAATGCCCCGTGCCTCTTGCGCCGAAATCGTCTACTCTCCATCTGCCGGTGGAGCTCGCAGGATAGCAGAGATACCGAGCCAGAATCATGACCGACAGCGGACCGAGAAAGATCGGCGTGTCGATCGAGCTCAAGCCCCACGCCTATGACCCGGTGGCCAATCCGGAGCTGTTCGAAGGCGTGCTGGCGCGCCGCTGCATCGCGTTCCTGATCGATGTGACCATCATCACCGTCCCGGTGGTGTTCGCGGCCGTGTTCATTTTCATCTTCGGCTGTCGTCACGCTCGGGCTCGGCTGGGCGCTGTTCTGGCTGCTGTCGCCGGGAGCGGTGATCTGGGCCATCGGCTATTACGGCCTGACCTTCGGCAGCCCGGCCTCGGCCACCATCGGCATGCGGATCATGGATCTCGAGATGCGCACCTGGTACGGGGCGCCGGCCTATTTCGTGCTGGGCGCCGTGCACGCCATCGTCTACTGGGTCACGGTGTCCTTCCTGACGCCGTTCATCCTGCTGATCGCCTTTTTCAACGATCGCCGCCGGCTGCTGCACGACATGCTGGTCGGCACGATCGTCATCAACAATCCGAACCCGCGCCCAGGCGCTGCGCCACGGCCGCTGACGCCGACGCCTACGACGACACCTTGAATGCGATTTGACGAGACGCGCTCGCGCGGGCGATTCTAGGGCAACCGGCGAGTCGAATCCGGCCGAGTTGACACCGCCGTGACCCAGCATTCGCGCAATACCCCGCAATTCTATCTCACCGCGCCCTCGCCCTGCCCCTATCTGCCGGGCCAGGAAGAGCGCAAGGTGTTCACGCATCTGGTCGGCGAGCGGGCCGCGGAGCTCAACGACCTGCTCACCCATGGCGGCTTCCGCCGCAGCCAGTCGATCGCCTATCGGCCGGCCTGCGAGACCTGTCGCGCCTGCATCTCGGTCCGGGTCGTGGCCGAGGATTTCCGGCCGACGCGCAGCATGCGGCGCATTCATCGAGCGCAACGGCGATCTCATCGGCGACATGCGGATCGCGGTGCCGACCTCCGAGCAATATTCGGTGTTCCGCTCCTATCTCGACGCCCGCCACCGCGACGGCGGCATGGCCGACATGACGGTGCTCGATTACGCCATGATGGTCGAGGACAGCCACGTCGAGACCCGCATGGTCGAATACCGGCGGCGCGGTCCCGACAGCACCATCAACGGCCGCGGCGCCGGGGCAGCTGCTCGCCGTCGCGCTGACCGACGTGCTCAGCGACGGGCTTTCGATGGTCTACTCGTTCTTCGATTCCGACGAGGCGCACGCGCTCGCTCGGCACCTTCATGATCCTCGATCACATCGCGCGCGCGCGCCGCATGGGCCTGCCTTACGTCTATCTCGGCTATTGGGTGCAAGGCTCGCGCAAGATGGACTACAAGGGCCGCTTCCTGCCGCAGCAGCGGCTCACCCCCGACGGCTGGAAGCGGGTGGAGTCCTGAAGCAAAAGGCGATCGCGGCAAGATCGCCGGAGCACAGTCAAATTCCAGCGAAACCGACCGCTACGGGCGGACATCCAATAATCGGGGTCACCTCTCGTCCCGCCCTTTGCCGATCACGAGCGCCTGCTCGAACCTGTTGGTGCGCGGGAAACCCTTCGGAGCCAAGCCGGCCGGCGTCGGCGCGGTTGCCGCGCCAGTCGGCCAGCTCCTTCAGCGTGAGCGAGAAGGCGCGGCCGGCGCTGTCGGTCCACGGAGAGCCCATCCCCGGCCTTGAAGGTCTTCAGATCGGACAGGCCGCCATCCTTGTAGCGCTGCAGCCGCACGCCGCGCCCGCGCACCATCTCCGGCACCTGGTCGAGCGGGAAGATCACCATCTTGCGGTTCTCGCCGATGCACGCGACGAGCTCGCCCTCGACCATGGCGATCGCGCGCGCCTCGTCGGGCGGCGTGACATTGAGCACCTGCTTGCCCTTGCGGGTATTGGCGAGGCACTCGTCCTCGGCCACGACGAAGCCGCGGCCCTGCGCGCTGCCAACCAGAAACTTGCGCCCGCCCTGGTGGCGGAAGACGGTGACGAGATCGGCCTCCTGCTCCATGATCGACGAACAGGCGGACCGGCTCGCCGTGGCCGCGGCCACCTGGCAGCTTGGCCGCATCGAGCGTGTAGAAGCGGCCGTTGGTCGCGAACACCAGGCATTTCGAGGTGGTCTCGGCCGGGAACGCGAATTTCAGCCCGTCGTCGGCCTTGAAGGCAATGCCGGAGAAATCGGTGACCGTGCCCGCGCAGCGCCCGGATCCAGCCCTTCTCCGAGACGACGACCGTGATCGGCTCGCGCTCGACCAGCGCTTCCTCGATCGCCGCTTCGTCGTGCTCGGGCGCCTGGGCGAAGCTGGTGCGGCGCTTGCCGAGCACGCGTCTTCGGCCCGAATTTGGTGCGCACCTCCTTGATCTCGTCGGCGACCTTCCTCCACTGCTCCTTCTCGGAGCCGATCAGATCCTCGAGCGTCCTTGCGCTCGGCGCGCAGCGCCTTGTCCTCCTGTCTTGATCTCCATTTCCTCGAGCTTGCGCAGATTGCGCAGCCGCATGTTGAGGATGGCGTCCGCCTGCACGTCGGAGAGCTTGAAGGTCTTCATCAGGACAGGCTTGGGCTCGTCCTCGTTGCGGATGATCTTGATGACCTTGTCGAGATTGAGATAGGCGACGAGATAGCCGCCGAGCACCTCGAGCCGATGGTCGATCTGCGCAAGGCGGAATCGCGAGCGCCGCAGCAGCACCTCGCGGCGGTGAGCGAGCCATTCGGTGAGCGCCTCGGCAAGGCCGACGACCTTGGGGACGCGGCCCTTCACCAGCACGTTCATGTTGAGCGGAATGCGGCTCTCGAGCTCGGTGAGCTTGAACAGCGATTCCATCAGCAGCTCGGCATCGACCGTGCGCGAGCGCGGCTCGATCACCAGCCGGATGTCCTCGGCGGATTCGTCGCGCGCGTCGGCGACCAGCGGCAGCTTCTTCTCGTTGATGAGCTCGGCGAGCTTCTCGACCAGCCGCCCCTTCTGCACCAGCCAGGGGATCTCGGTGATGACGATGAGATAAGTGCCCCGGCCGGTATCCTCCTTGTGCCAGCGCGCCCGCACCCGAAACGAGCCGCGGCCGGTGGCATAGGCTTCGGCGATCGCTTCGGGCGGATCGACGATCACGCCACCGGTGGGAAAATCCGGGCCCGGCACGTATTTCAGGAGCGTGCGGCTCCTGGCATTGGGCGTGTCGATGAGGTGGAGCGCCGCGTCGCAGAGCTCGGCCGCATTGTGCGGCGGGATCGAGGTCGCCATGCCGACGGCGATGCCCTGCGAGCCGTTGGCGAGCAGATTGGGGAATGCTCCCGGCAGCACCACGGGCTCGCTCTCCGAGCCGTCGTAGGTCGGCCGGAAATCGATCGCGTCCTCGTCGATGCCGTCGAGCAGGAGATGCGCCACCTCGGTCAGGCGCGCCTCGGTGTAGCGCATGGCGGCGGGGTTATCGCCGTCCACGTTGCCGAAATTCCCCTGCCCGTCGACCAGCGGATAGCGCTGGGCGAAATCCTGAGCGAGGCGCACCAGCGCGTCGTAGACCGCCTGGTCGCCGTGCGGATGGAACTTGCCGATGACGTCGCCGACCACGCGCGCGCATTTCTTGAACGCCGCGCCGGGGTCCAGGCGCAGTTGCTGCATCGCGTATAAGAGCCGCCGGTGCACCGGCTTGAGCCCGTCGCGCGCATCGGGCAGCGCGCGTCCGGTGATGGTGGAGAGCGCATATTGCGAGATAGCGCTCTTCCAGCGCATCGCGCAGCGCAACTTCCTCGATTTCGCCGTCTCGGGGGGGAATCAGTTGCTTGCCCATGGCCAAGAGTTAATGCCAAGTGCCGCGACGAACAAGCGATGAACGGTTTTGCCGCTGCCGGCGCCTTGGTTCAGTTGCTGCTCGCTGGGTGACGTCGATCCCACCCCCGGCGCCGCTCCGGCCGCGTCGCAGCGGCTCGGCGGCGAGTTCGCCACCGCTTTCCGCGGCGCGGCCCCGAATCCGGTCGACGAGCAGGTCACCGTCGACGGTCGCGGCGGTGATCAGCAGGCCGGCGACCCGGCGGCGGTCGGCGACGGCAACGGTGGCCCCTGGGCCGCGATCGCCGCCGCCGCCCTACTCCTCCTGGGGACCGTGGCGCTCGGCGGCGCGACGGTCGCTTGGCGCCGCCGCCGCCGGCTGCTGGCCGGGGACCAGGCCGAGGCGCAGATCGCCGAGCTCCGCGCGGCCCTCGAGTCGCTCGGGTGGAAGCTCGGCCCGCGGACCACGCTGCTGGCGATCGAGCGGCGATCGACCGGAGCCGCGCGAAGCGGAATCCGCCGCTACGCGGCTTCGCTGCGCGAGCACCGCTACGGGGCGGCGCCGGGATCGCCGCCGGGGCCGCGCGAGCGCCGGGCCCTGCGCCGGTCGCTGGGCAGCAGCGGTGTCGTCGGCCGGCTGCGGGCGTTGACGGCGATCCCTCCCGGCGGGCCGGGCCGAACGTGACCGGAGCAATCAAATGACCGGAGCAATCAAATGACCGGAGCATCCGCCGCCGGCGGTTTCGGCGGCATCCTGGAGACGAGTCTCTATCACGCGGGCTCGCAGGCCGACGAGGTCGAGCGCTTCTACGTGGAGCTGCTCGGTAGCCGGGCGGGGGCCGTGAAGAGCAGTTCCGGCAGTCCATCTTTGCCCAGGTACCAGCTCTGGCATCCCGTTACCCAAACAGTCTGTGGCATCGCCGCTTTCATGTCGGCGTTGAAGCGCGCGGTCGCCTCCGGTGTGGGCGAGGCCGCGGAGATCCGACCCGCGCGCAGTTGTTCAACCCACCACATGATGTAGTCGGCCTGAGTCTCGGCCACGGCGATCACCGACTGATTGCCGACGGGGGAGTGTGGTCCCATAGTCATGAACAGGTTCGGAAAGCCGGGCAGTGCCACGGTGCGGTATCCACGCGGCCCGTCGTTCCACGCCTGGCGGAGCGTGCGCCCGCCGGGACCGTGCACTTCCATCGGCAGGAGTAGGCGTGTGTGTCGAATCCGGTGGCGAACACGAGAAGGTCGAGTTCGTGCAGGGTGCCGTCCGCGGTCACCACACCGCGTCCTCGACGTGGTCGATCGGTTCGGCAACCAGGGCGACGCCCGGCTTCTGCAGCGCAGGGTAGAAGCCCACGAAATCACCAGACGCTTACAGACGGGCTGGTAATCGGGGGTCAACCGGCTGCGGAGGTCGGGGTCGCGGACGCCCAACCGGAGGTGCCAGCGGCACATCGCTGATAGGAATGTCCGATTCCAGCCCGGCTGGATCACCGCCGGGCCGAACGTCTTCTCCATAGACTGCCAGATCGGTAGGCGAGGGTGTTGAGCCGCGGTAAGCGCCGCATGGCGGACTTCGTCAGCCGCGAATAGCGTGGGTTCGGCATCGGATACACCCATTGGGCCGACCGCTGAAAGAGCTTGAGCTGCCGCACTTTACCGCCCAATTCGGCGATGATCTCGTGCCGGTCGACCCGGTGCCGATGACCCCGATGCGCTTGTCCGCCAATGAGATCGAATGGTCCCAGCGCGCGGAATGGAACTTCGGGCCGGCGAACATGTCCACGCCGGAGATGTCCGGGTAGCGGGGGATGCGAGGAAACCCGTTGCGGTGACTATGACATCGGCTATGTCGTCCCCGGACGTGGTGTGCAGTCGCCAGTGTCCGTCCTCGTAGTGCGCGGAGTGCACCTCGCTGTTGAAGCGGATGTGTGGCCGCAGTCCGCGCCGTGTCGGCGACCTGACGGAAGTAGTCGAGGATCTCTGCGCCCGGAGAGTAGGTGTACGACCAATCCGGTTTGGGCAGAAAGGAATACGAGTAGAACCGGGACGGTACGTCGCAGGACAGGCCGGGGTAGGTGTTGTCACGCCAGGTCCCGCCAACCTCGGCGGCGGACTCGTGGATCGTGAATGTGTTGATGCCGGCGTCTTGAAGTTTCATCGCCATGCACAGGCCGGACATGCCGGCGTCGACGATCGCTACTCGGGGGGTCGCCCCTATGGTCGCCACTTAATCGCGGTCGGCGTGTGCGGAGTGGCTGACGAGCGCGGCATCGGATGTGCGTTGCCCGACCAGGAACCACGTATGCATCACACCCTTGCCTTTCACCACGACGTCGCCGCGCTCGGAGAACAGAAACTCGTCCTTGAGGCGTTCGTACACCTCCTGCGGCACCTGAATCCGGCCTTCGATGCCGGTCGATTCCATGCGGGAGGCGACGTTCACGGCGTCGCCCCACACGTCGAAGAAGAACCGCCGCTCGCCGACCACCCCGGCGACCACCGGGCCGACGCCGAGTCCGATGCGCATCGGCACCGCGCGCCCGTTCTGGTCGGTGGGCCCGACGGCGGTCTCGGCCATGCTCAACGCCAGACAGGCCAGCGCCTCGAGATGGTCGGGCCGCGGTTGCGGCACGCCGCTGACCACCATGTAGCAGTCGCCGGTGGTCTTCACCTTCTCCAGGCCGTGGCGTTCCACGAGGTGGTCGAACTCGGTGAAGAGCTTGTTGAGGAAGGCCACGAGGTCGGTCGGGGTGGTTTGGCTGGCGCGTTCGGTGTAGCCGGCGATGTCGGCGAACAACACCGAGGCGTCGTCGTACTTGTCGGCGATGATCGTGGTCGACGGGTTCTTGAGCCGGGCCGCGATGCTGGTCGGCAGGATGTTCGCGAGCAGCGACTCGGAGCGCTCGTACTCCTGCTCCATGGCCTCCTCGGCCCGTTCGATCTCACGCAGCGCGTACCAGACCGTTGCCACGATCATCCCGCACGAGGAGATCACCGAGATCACAAAGCCCAGTTCGGAGGCCCACACCGGCTGCGCGCCGGTATGGGGAGGAACCATGAAGTGCAGCATGATCGTGAGCCCGGCCCCGATGGCCACTACGGCACTCGCCAGCACAATGCGCTCGATGCCCAGGACCAGCACGGCCACCACGGCGGATACCAGGAAGTACGACGCAACCCCCGTCGCCGTCCCGACGGTCCAGCAGACCACAGTCAGCGACACGTAGGCGGTGGAAATCAAGGCCAGCGGGGCCACCAGCTCGCCAAACCGATGCAGGAGCGGAATCATCGCGAATATCAGGGCGGTCACCCCGTTGATCAGGGCGATGTACCACACGTCGGTGGTCACCACCTCCATCACCGCGAAGCTGGCGCTGACCGCGGCGGCGATCCACGTGGCGATGTTGAGCACGCGACGACGCCGAGCCAGGCTTTCGGCGTAGTGCTGGTTGCGGGCCGGCATCGCCGACTTCACGCGCAGGGGTTGCCCGCAGTAGGACCGGCTGACCGGCTCTTCTGCCAGCTCCGCTGCCGCGGAATCGACCTCGGCGGACACATGAAGTAGCTTACTTGCAGGTCACCAACATTGGTTTTGCAACGGCTCACAGTGGGTAGCCGGCCGAGTGACGACATTGTTCCCCGGGGGAAGCCGCGTGATCAGACAGGGTATCCGTCCTTTCGTGCACGTCGATAGCGCGTTTTTCGACCACCAAGCGTGGTGCGACTGCGAGTGGGAGTGCAAACAGCGCCGGCTACGGGGGCTGGCGGTCAACGACGCTCACGAGCACAGCTACCGGACCGGGCATCTGCCCGCGCATCCGCTAGTGATGACATGGTCGCCTCGTCGCCCAACCGCCCTATTGAGAGAGCTGCAAGGCTCACTCCTCAACACAGCTGAGCCGCACTAGAACCCGGATTGGCGCCGTGTGTTCAGTCCAGCGTTGGCCGTCCCAGTAGCGGAAGCGTCTTGTCCTGGGATTCGGGTACCAGTGCGCGTGTACCCGTGGCGGTTTCCGGGGAGGAGGCGTCGCGGGCGTAGCGGCGGGTGCAGGAGCCGGGGGGCCAGACCCGTGGTCGCCTCTGCCCGTGTAGCCGGTGGGACTCGAAAGCTGCGGGGGAGGCTGTGTCATCAGGCGCGACAAGCTGCTGACCTGCAACGAGATTCGCCATTGCCCTGGCGCCCTCGGCGAGATTCGAACTGTTTCAGCGACTGTGGTTAGCGGCCTAAACCGTGTTTTAGCTGGGAAAAGACACCACGACAGCTCACCGGAGTTAACCGCTAATGTGGCCAGCTTGTGGCCACGGACCGCTGCAATTGGTGGAGTCGGCACCCTGGCCTAGCACCCCGTGGTGCGGAAGAGGCTGGGCGAATATGAGGGTCGGCAGATGAGTTTCCGGGTGCGAGGCGCGCTGATGGAGGGGAAAGGCTGATGAAGGCGAAGAAAAAGCCGGTGAAGTGTCCCAAGGGCAACCACCATTATGTCGTGGTCCGCACCGACCGCAAGTGTTGGGCTGCACGCGCTGGGGAAGGAAAACCCGGTGAGATGTAAGGGCCGCCACTCTTACGTCGTGGTGCGCACCGGGAAGCACAAGAGGCTGGTTTGCACGCGCTGGGGGAAGGTACAGCGGTGAGCGCCCGGGGGTGCGAGCTGTGCGAGCCGGGCTGTGAGCGCCAAAATCACACCCCGGCGTCCCTGCTTGGACGGTACACGCTGTTCACCTAGAAGTCGCCTGCGTTTGCCTAGAAGTCTTCCTGCCCAATTTGGGGTCGTCTTATTTCGTCTTTTCTCCTCCCCCAAGGAGATAGTTATGCCCACAATCGAGGCACACCTGCGCAGGGAGATGCACAAATACGCTGTCGAGTTACGGAAGCTGGCCTACACCGCGCCCGCCGGGGTGGGCGAGCACGATCTCCTCGAGTTGTCGGAGCGGATGAACGCCGCCGCGGACGAGATCCCAGAGAAATTCAAATACCACCGCATTTCCGCCAAGCCAAACCGATGACGAGTTGTGAGCGAAGCGCGTAGCGCTACCTGTTGCACCGTGGTGTCGATCTAGGACATGGCCATCGGTGCACCTACACTTGAGGGGAACCATGCCCACCAACACCACCAGCGAATTGTTGACCTTCGCCCAGGCCGCCGAACGTTTCGGCGTCGGCGTTCTCACAATCCGCTCGTGGGTGCGCACCGACCACTGCCCTGTCGTCCGCGACGGCCGGCGGGTGCGCATACCCGCGCAGTGGGTCGACGGGTTACTCGCGAGAGGATGGCAGGCGTGAACGACGACGACCCAGACGAGCGATATCTCACGGCCTGCCACGAAGCGGGCCACACCGTCAGGGCGCCGACAATCGTTCCCCCGCGTGACTGCGCACGGCCTGCGCACACGGCGGCCTCGCTGGCTAAAGTGCGCGGGCGCGAACCCGAAGGTGGTGCAGCGCATGCTCGGGCACGCCAGCGACGCCATGACGCTCGACGTCTACGGCAAAGCTCGGGAATTGCATCAGACGGGCGCGTTTCGGCAGGTCGCCTGCTGAGGGGGTGCCCGCAATGGTCCGACGGTGTCAGCCCGACACGCGGTCTGACCTGCGTTGCTTGAATCGCTCGCCCGTTGGATGCATGATCCTTGCCCTGAAGGGTCGCGTCGAGTCGGGGTTGGAGGCGGTGTGGGACGGGCGGATCTGGCCGGTGCGGCGCATCTCGAGCTGGTCTCCGGTGTGGTGCAGCTGCGCCCGGAAGACGCGATGCTGGAGGCGATGCTGCGTGGTTGGCGTGCTCAGCAGACCGCGCGCGGACTGCGGGAGGACACCATCGTGCCGCGGGAGCGGCTGGTGCGCCGGTTCGTCGAGTTCACCAACGAGTACCCGTGGCACTGGTTGCCGGGTCATGTGGACGAGTGGACGCGGTCGCTGATGGCCGAGGCGCATCTGGCGCCGTCGACGATCCGCGGTTACCAGACCGAGCTGCGGTTGTTCAGCGAGTACCTGTGCGATGCGCCGCTACGGCTGGGTCGCGATGTGCGAGAAGCAGTTTGGGCCGGGCGTGTATCCGGTGCCGATCTGCCACGAGTGGAACACGATCGCCCATCTGAACGACTACGAGGGCCGACCGGAGGCGCGGCCGTTCACGCGTGAGGAGATGCAGCGGTTCCTGGACTACGCCGACGACCAGGTCGAGCGCGCGGTACGGGCGAAACGCAAAGGCGCCCTTGCCGCCTACCGGGATGCCACGCTGTTCAAGGTCATCTATGGGTGGGGCCTGCGTCGAACGGAGGCGGCGAAACTGGATGTGGTCGATTTCGGCCGGAACCCGGCGGCGCCGCAGTTCGGCCGGCTACGGCATGCTCAACGTCCGCTACGGCAAGGCGAAGAAGGGCCAGCCGCCGCGACGCCGGAACGTGCTGTCGGTGATGGGCTGGGCGGTGGAGGCGGTCGCCGACTATGTCGAGAACGTCCGGCCGAAGTTCGGCTGCGCCGACCACCCCGCGCTGTGGGTGACCGAGCGGGGCGGGCGGATCAAGCCGTCGGAGATCAACGCCCGGTTCGTGGCCTACCGGGACGCGCTTGAAGCTGCCGAAAGCCCTTGTGCCCCATTCGATGCGGCACTCCTACGTCACGCACCTCACCGAGGACGGCGTGGACCGGCGGTTCATCCAATCCCAGGTCGGGCACGAATGCGACAGCTCCACTGCCATCTACACCCATGTCAGCACCGACTTCATGAACACCGCGCTGCGCAAGGCGCTCGCCCCTGCGCTCGACCCGATCACCCGGCGGAGAAGGAGCTGATCGATGACCGCCAAGCTCGACTACCGCTGGCACCTGCGCAAGGTCATGGCCGAGCCGCGGCATGTTCCCGACCACCGACCTGATCGACCCGCTGGCCGCAGCGCGGGATCGCCTTGTCCTCCAGCCAGGTCTACCGGCTCGTCGTCGAGCGTCCCGAACGGCTGAGCCTGAAGATCCTGATGGCGCTGCTCGACATCCTCGACTGCACCATGGACGACCTGATCGAGCCGGTCGCCTGCCGGTCGAGGCCGTCGACACGCAGGAAGAAAGCCGTCGGCGCCGAGGCTGGTGTCGGGGATCTGCGGCCCAAGCGGGCGCGCATCCGCGGTGCCGACCTGCCGTGACCACCACCGACCACGCCCGCGCGGTCTCGGACCCGGTCGGGTTCATCACGGACCTGGTCGTCGCGATCGACGATCGGCTCGACGCCCGAGCAGATCCGGGCCGTCGTCTCCGCAGTCGCCGGCGGTCGAGCGAAATCGCGACGTCTGGCGACCTTTCTCGCCGATCGCCCGGCCGTGCTGAGCGACGGCCGGTCCCCGGCGCCCCGGGCGGTCGGCGACCTGCTCATCGCGCTGCGCGCAGGCCGGTGCGGCGGTTCGCCGCCGGTCTGCGCCGAGTGCGGCAAACAGACTGCGGACCCTGCAACGCCGGGGCCAGGACTGGTACTGCTGGTCCTGCGGCCACGGCCCGGTTCCCTGCGCCGCCTGCGGCCAACATCCGGCGCGTCTCGACCCGTGACCGGGCCGGCAGCCCCGTTGCGCGCAATGCCCCGACCGCGATGATCGCGATCCGATCTCCGTCATCCACGACGTGGTCGCCCAGCTCGATCCGACCGCCGACCGGCGATGTGATCGCCGACGCGGTCCGCCGCTCGCGTCCCGGCCCACACATCAACGGAAGCTCGCCTGGGCGCTGGAAGCGCAACCCGAACTGCTCACCGGTGCCGGGCATCTCGCACCCGTGCGGGCGATCCTCCGGCTGATCGACGCACTCCACGCGGCAGGTATCGCCGGCATCGTCCGGCCCGCATGTCCACGCTGCCATCGCGTCGTCCGCATCGACAAGCCGCTCGACGGGCAGCGAGTCTGCCGCACCTGCATCGCCCACACCCGCACCGAGGAATGCGCACGCTGCGGAGCCCACCGCGAACCGGCCACCCGCGACGCAGCACGGCCGGCCGTTGTGCCCGAACTGCCTGATCACCGACCCTGACAACCTCGAAACCTGCCTCAACTGTGGTCGACGTCGTCCCGTCGACACCCGAACACCCGACGGCCCGATCTGCGCGACCTGCCCCGCATTGGCGACCGCGGCCTGCGCGATCTGCGGCGAGCACAAGCCTTGCGGCACATCCCGCATCACCGGCCGACCGTGGTGTCCTGCCTGCCAGCGCCGCACGGCCCGGTGTTCGGCGTGCGGACAGCTCGCGCGCGATCATCTCGGGCACCCTCGACCGAGCCACGCTGCGAGGACTGCACCACCCGCGCCGTCTGGCAGGACTGCCCAACCTGCAGCGACCCCTCCTATCCGCATCCCGGCCAATGCGTCCGATGCCTGAATCAACCAGTGTCTCAACGAAATTCTGGGCCCACCTTCGGAATCGCTGCATCCCGGACTGCGGGCGCTGCGTCACAACATCGCCACCACCGAACACCCGACCACCGCTATGCGTTGGCTGAAGAAGAAATCCGTGGCACCCGTCCTGGCCGACCTCGCTGCCGGACGCCGGGCACTGACCCACGAAGCGCTTGACGAACTACCTCACTGCCAGCCCCTCGCGCACCTGCGCCAGGTCCTCGTCGGTGTCGGTGCCCTGCCCGAACGCGACGAACAGATGATCCGTATCGAGCGATTCATCGACCGGATAATGGCCGCAGCAGCGAACCCCGAGCATCGAAACATCTTGCACCGCTACACAGCCTGGCACCTCGTCCGCCGACTGCGGCAACGCAACAACGGCCGCCCGACCACCATCCAGCAGTTCGCCACTGTCCGCCAGCGCACCTATGGAGCCGTCGCCTTCATGGACTGGCTGATCACCAACGGGCTCACCCTCGCCACCTGCCAGCAAGCCGACCTCGATCGCTGGCTGACCGACGACACCGTGACCAACCGCGGTTCGGCAGGGCACTTCATCCGCTGGGCCCATAACAACAAGTTGATCCGCGTCCGCCAGGGCACCCACCGCTGGACCGGCCCCACCCAGCCCCTCGATGACCAGCACCGCTGGAACGTTGCCCGACGCCTCCTGCACGACAGCAGCGTCAAACCGGAAGACCGCCTCGCCGGACTGCTCGTCCTTCTCTACGCACAGAACCCGCCACCATCTGCCGAATGGCCATCGACAACATCGACACCACCAGCGAACAGGTGGGCCTGCACCTGGGCCAGGCACCCATCCAGCTGCCAGAGCCCGTCGCCGAGCTCGCCCGATCCGTCGTCGCGAACCGCAAAGGCCACGCAACAATCGGTGCTCTGACACCCTCGCCCTGGCTCCTCCCCGGAGGCCAGCCCGGACGGCCGATCAGCACAGGCCAGCTCACACTCCGACTGAACCGACTCGGGATCCGCCCCGACACCAGGCCCGCAGCACCGCACTGTTCCAGCTCGCCACCGAGATCCCCGCTGCGATCCTCGCACGCACACTCGGCATCCACACCGACGTCGCCGTCTCCTGGCAGCGCCTGTCCGCAGGCGACTGGACCAACTACGCCGCCGAGGTCAGCCAACGCCCGCCACGGCCGTAGGGCATTCGGACAGTTCCAATATCCGACGTCACCATTGCATCTGTTCGACGACCTCGATGCCGTCGCGGTCACACTTCATAGCCGGTCCTCGGACTCAAGTGGGCGGAGATTGTGGGCACATGATGGGCAGAACGCAGCCCAGTAGACGCGAAAACCGCCCTTACCTGCGTTAACAGGAGGGCGACTATGGCGGTGGCGGAGGGATTTGAACCCTCGGACGGGGGTTACCCGTCACACGCTTTCGAGGCGTGCTCCTTAGGCCGCTCGGACACGCCACCGCGGGCAAGCTTACCGGCGGGGACCCCCGTCACCCACGCCGCCTTTCGCTTTTCGCGCAAGCGCTCATCACCGCTGCCGCGCGAAGAACTCCGCCAACGGGGCCGCGCACTCGTCGGCCAGCACCCCGCCGCGCACCTCCGGCCGGTGGTTGAGCCGCTGGTCCCGCACCACGTCCCAGAGCGAGCCGACCGCGCCAGTCTTCGGCTCCCACGCCCCGAACACCAGCCGCGAGACCCTGGCCATCACCAGCGCCCCGGCGCACATCGTGCACGGTTCGACGGTCACCGCCAGGGTCGCCCCGACCAGCCGCCAGCCCTCCCCCAGCGCCTCCGCCGCCGCCCGCAACGCCAGGATCTCGGCGTGCGCCGTCGGATCGCCCAGGGCCTCCCGGGCGTTGACCGCGCGAGCGAGCTCGACCCCGTCGGCCGTGAACACTGCAGCCCCGACCGGCACGTCGCGCGGCCCTGCGGTCGACGCCGCCTCCAGAGCGACGCGGATCAGGTCCTCATCGCTGCGCCGAAATTGCATTCCAGGTCGTGAATTCGCGCTATCCACAGCCATGGGTTCTGTTTCGCCGCGGGGTTAGCGATTGAGGCGTTCGAGCACCGCCGACAGCTCGTCGGCGAACCCCATCCGCCTCGCGATCATGCCCAGCTGCTCGTCGGCGTACAGATCGGTTTCGTCGAGGATCACGCCGAGCACCGCGTCGGGCAGCCCGACGTCGGACAGCAGTCCCAGATCGCCCTCCTCGAACGGCTCGGCGTCCTCGAGGTCGTCCTCCCTGATGTCGGCGTCGAGGTGCTCGAGCGCCTCAGCGGCAATGTCGTAGTCCAGCGCAGCCGTCGCGTCCGACAACAGCAGCCGAACGCCCGACGGCGCGGGTCGCACAATGATGAAGAACTCGTCGTCGACGTCCAACAAACCGAACACCGCGCCCGAGCTCCGCAGCTCACAGAGCTCCGTCTGAGCAGAGGCGAGACTCTCCAATGCCGTCTGGCGCATCGGCGCGCACCGCCACTTACCTTCTTCGCGGACCACGGCCACAGCGAACCCGTTCGGGCTGTCGGCGGCCCGCTCCTCACCTGCCCGGGCTGTGGTCCCATGGCCGATTACGGTAGTCCTCGATCCGCGCCTTGCCCACTAGTTGAGGGCGTCGACGATATGCAAACCTTAGGAACGTGACCAAAACACCGGTTGTGTGCTCGGCCTGGGGCTGATCGGCGGATCGGTGCTGCGAGCCGCCGCCGCGGCCGGACGCGAGGTGTTCGGTTACAACCGCTCCGTCGAGGGTGCGGACGCCGCCCGGTTCGACGGGTTCGACGCCACCCATCACCTCGACGAGGCGCTCGGGCTGGCCACGGAGCGGGAGGCACTCATCGTGCTGGCCGTGCCCGCGTTCGCGCTGCCGATCCTGCTGAACTACATCCGCGAGACGGCGCCCGACAACCCGCTGACGGACGTCACCAGTGTCAAATCCGCTGTACTGCAAGCAGTTCAGCAGGCCGGACTGGAAGCCAACTTCGTGGGTGGACATCCGATGGCCGGCACCACGCAGTCCGGGTGGGCCGCCGGCGACGCGCGGCTGTTCGTCGGCGCACCCTGGGTGGTCAGCGTCGACGACCACGTCGACCCCCGGTGCTTTCTCGAGGTGGTGACGCTGGCGCTGGACTGCGGCGCGGTCGTCGTACCGGCCCGCTCCGACGAGCACGACGCGGCCGCCGCCGCGATCTCGCACCTGCCGCACCTGGTCGCCGAGGCGGTAGCGGTGACCGCCTCGGAGGTGCCGCTGGCGTTCGCGCTAGCTGCCAGCTCGTTTCGCGACGTCACGCGGGTCGCGGCGACCTCGCCGGATCTGGTTCGCGCGATGTGCGAGAGCAATACCGAGCAGGTGCTGCCGATGCTGGACCGTACGCTCGAGCTGCTCAACCACGCCCGCGCGACGTTGAGCCGGCACAAGTCGGTGGCCGAGCTGGCTGACGACGGCCACGCCGCCCGGGCACGTTACGACGGGTTCCCCCGTCACGAGATCTTCACGATCCGGGTCGGTGACGAGGACTGGCGCGAGCAGTTCGCCGCCGCCGGACGCGCGGGTGGCGTGATCAGATCCGTTCCGCCAGGCCCGGGTAATCGAGGATGAAGCCCTCGTCATCGACGCTCATGGTGGTGTCGGCTGCCGGTGACTGCACCTTGATGCCATCGGCGCCGCTGCTGTAATTGATCGTCGCCGGATTCACCGCGAGATCCGGCAGGGTCACATACACCACCGGAATCGCGATCGAATCGCATCGCTTGTAGATGCCCGTACGCCGGATCGGCAGCGCGTTGAAGAAGGGGCTCAACACCACGTCGACGTCGAGTGCGCCGCCGAACGTCGCCTCGCGACTGGCCGTCATGACCGGTCACCGACCACATATTCTCCTCGTCGCGCGCGATCGAGAGCTGCCGGTCACGTGCGGCGAGCGACACCGACAGCGACAACCGCTTCGTCCCGCCCGAATCATCGGTGACGAGGTCGTAGGACGCGCTGAACGCCGGGTGCACGCTTGTCGCAGCGGCGACAATCCGCCCGTATGCCTTGATCCGATTGCCAGACAGGTGAACTCGCGCCGACTCCATGCGGGGCACGTCGTGGGCTCGCCAGGTCAATATCGCCGGCCAGGCACTCGCGTTGGCTTCGGAGGTAGCACTCACTCATCTACCGTAAGGGACGGGTCGCCCCGAGCGTCAGGGGTCCGGGAAGTGTGTGGCTCGGAGATCGCTGCCAGGTCATCGATCAGCGGTTGCGGCACCCGTCGCAGCCGCCCGGTGCCCGGTACCGACGCCCACACCGCCAACGCCAGCAGCCCGTCGAGGATCAGCGCCAGCGCGGTGACCATCAACGCCCCGACGAGCGCGATGTAGAACTGACGCACCTTGATCCCGTCGATCAGATAGCGGCCCAGCCCGCCGAGACTGGCGTACGCCGCGACCGTCGCGGTGGCGACCACCTGCAGCGTGGCGCTGCGCAGCCCGCCGAGAATCAGCGGCAGGGCGTTGGGAAGCTCGACGCGCAGCACCACCCGCGTCTCGGTCATGCCCATCGCGCGAGCGGCGTCGACCACCGCCCGCTCGACGTTGGCGATGCCGGCATACGTGCCGGCCAGCAGCGGCGGAATGCCCAGCAGCATCAGCGCCACCGTCGGCGGCACCAGCCCGAGACCCCACAGCAGCACGCCGAGCAGCAGCACGCCGAGCGTCGGCAGCGCGCGCAGCGCGTTGACGCCCGTGACGACGATGAAGGTGCCGCGGCCGGTGTGCCCGACCAGCATGCCGATCGGCACGGCGATCACCACGGCGGCCACCACGGCAACAAGCGTGTACTGCAGGTGCTCGCCGATTCGGGCGGCAAGCCCGGCAGGGCCGCTCCAGTTCTCGGCGGTGAAGATGTAGGCCAGCGCCTGCTGCAGGAAGTTCACCGCGCGCCCGCCCTGGCCCGCGCCCACGGGGCGGCCAACCGCCCTGCCACCATGATCAGCAGATCGACGACGATCGCGAGGATGAAGATCGCGATGATCCCCGCGATGATCTGATCGCTCTTGTCGGCCTGATATCCCTCGGTGAACCAGGTGCCCAAGCCGCCGATGCCGATCACCGAGCCCACCGACACCATCGAGATGTTCGTGACGGCCACCACGCGCAGGTTGGCGGTCAGCACCGGGATCGCCAGCGGCAACTCGACCTTGAGCATCCGGCCAAGCCGGTGATAGCCGACCGCCGTGGCCGCGTCGAGCACGGCACCGGGCACCGCGTCCAGAGCTTCGGGGATCGCTCGCACCAGCAGGGCGACCGTGTAGAGGGTCAACGCGACGATGACGTTGGCCTCGTCGAGAATGCGGGTCGGAATGAGCAGCGGCAGCACCACGAACAGCGCCAGCGACGGGATCGTGAAGATGATGCTCGCGGTTACGGTGGTGAGCCGCCGCAGCGCGGTGGTCCGGTGCACGAGTGCGCCCAGCGGCAGCGCGATCAGCAGTCCGATCACCACCGGGATCAACGACAGCCGCAGGTGGATCACAGTGAGCGCCCAGGCGTCGTCGAGGTGCGTGAGCAGATAGCGCATGCGCTAGCGCCGCTGTTCGTCGATAGCCGCCAGCACGTCCTCGACCAGTACACCGCCCACGACTGCGCCCTCGTCGTTCACCGCCACCCCGATACCCGACGGAGATGACAACGCGGAGTCCAGGGCTTGGCGCAGCGAGCCGTTTAGGCGAAGCAGCGACCCGCCGGCCACCATCTCACCTGACCCGTCCAGCCAGCCCAGTGGCGAACCGTTGGGGCGACACACCAGGACCCACTCGTGGTCCTGCATCTGCACGGTGCCGACTTCGGATTCGCTGATCTGCCGAATGTCGCGCAGCGGCAGTTCGGCCGTGCCGAAGAACTGCAGCCCGCGGTAGCCCCGGTCGGTGCCGATGAACTGGGCCACAAAGTCGTTGGCCGGGTTCGTCAGCAGACGCGACGGCTCGTCGAACTGCTGAAGCGCACCGCCGGGCGCGAACACCGCGACCTTGTCTCCCAGCTTGACGGCCTCGTCGATGTCGTGGGTGACGAAAACGACGGTCTTGCGCAGTTCGTTTTGCAGCCGCAGCATTTCGGCCTGCAGCTCCTCGCGCACCACCGGATCGACGGCGGAGAACGGCTCGTCCATCAGCAGGATCGGCGGGTCGGCGGCGAGCGCGCGGGCGACCCCGACGCGCTGCTGCTGGCCGCCGGAGAGCTGCGCCGGGTAGCGGGTGGCGAGCTTGGGATCCAGGCCGACGCGCTCCATCACCGCAAGCGCCCCCTTACGGGCCTCGCGGCGTGACTGGCCGCGCAACACCGGAACCGTTGCGACGTTGTCGATGACCCGTTGGTGAGGCATCAGGCCGGCGCTTTGAATGACGTAGCCGATGCCGAGTCGCAGCTTGACCGGGTCAACCTTGGTCACGTCCTTGCCGTCGACGGTGAGCGTTCCGGACGTCGGTTCGATCATCCGGTTGATCATCCGCATCGACGTGGTCTTGCCGCAGCCAGAGGGTCCGACGAACACGACCAGCGTGCCTGTCGGCACTTCCAGGCTCAGCCGGTCCACCGCGACGGTGCCGTCGGGATAGGTTTTGGTGACGTCCTCGAAGGTGATCATCTATCCGCCGATCGGCTTATCGAACCCATGTTGCTGCAACCAGTTTCGAGCAGCATCGTCAGGATCGATCCCGGTGTTCCCGGATACCGCGGTGTTGAGGTCGATCAGGTCGCGAGTGGTCAACTTGGCCGACACTGTGTCGAGGGTCTTCTTGAGCTGATCGGATTTCTTCTGTGAACTGACCAGCGGGACGACGTTGGCGGCCAAGAAGTTGTTCTTCGGATCCTCCAGCACCACGAGATCATTCTGCGGAATCGCGGGCGATGTGCTGAAGATATCGGCGGCGGTGACGGTGCCGTCGTTCAGCGCGCGTACAGTCGCCGGTCCCCCGCCGTCACTGATGGCTACGAAGTTGTGCGGTGCGACGTCCAGGCCGTACTTCGCTTTGAGCCCCGGCAATCCCTCGGTTCTGTTCAGAAACTCCGATGGTGCGCCGAACTTCACCTCGGCCGAATGCGCCGCGAGGTCGCCGATGGTCTTGAGACTCCACTTCTGCGCGGTGGCCTGCGTGACCGTCACGGTGTCGGTGTCCGATGCCGGCGAGGGCGTCAGGATCGACAGGTCACCCGGAAGTGCGCGGAACAGCGCCAACTCCACGGCCTCCGGCGTGGTCACCGTGGTCTTCGGGTCGAAGTACTGCAGCAGGTTGCCGGTGTACTCCGGTATCAGGTCGATTGAGTGGTCCTTCAGCGCTGGGATGTACGTTTCGCGGCTACCGATCCCGAATTGGCGTCTTACCTCAAAGCCGTTGGCCTCCAACGACTGTGCGTAGATCTCGGCCACGATCTTCGACTCGGGAAAGTCCGCGGAGCCCACCACGATCGACTTCAAATCACCGGAAATCGTCCCGCCGCCCAGAGGGTTGGCGCTTCCGCATGCGGCACACAGCAGCGCCAGAAGCATTGCCACCGCTGGCTTCCACTGACCTCGTCGCATGGGCATGTCCTCTCGGCCCGGTTAGCAGGCACAGTATCGGGTGACGGCCCAGCGTGTTTTAGCTCTCGCGCGGAAATTCGGCTGATTGAAACCGTTGTGACGCCCCTTCTTTTCTGCGTCTTAGACGGTGAGTTACGGCCCGGCACGCTTGATTCTTGCCCGGAAACCGTCAGGATGAGGTCATGAGCAGCGATCCGAACGTGCCGCCCGATCAGCCGCCGCCCGGCGGGCAGCCGGTACCGCCACCGGCATCAAAGCATGCCAAGCCGCCACAGCAAGCTGTGCCACCGAAATCGGCCGTGGGGTTCACCAAGACCGCCGCGGCGTGGTGGGCGTTGATCGTCGGGATCTTCCTGCTGATCATCCTGCTGGTCTTCATCGGCCAGAACACCGATTCGGTCGACGTCCGCTTCCTCGGCTGGACGTGGCAGGCGCCCAAGGGAATCGCGTTCCTGGTGGCCGCGATCGGCGGCGCGCTGATCACAGTCCTGACCGGCACGGCCCGCATGGTGCAGTTGCGATTGGCGGCCAAGCGCAACCTGCGGAAGCGCTGACGAGTCACTCAGAGCCTCAACCGTAGGTGAACGAGAACACCTGCAGCCCTTGATCCGGACGAACCTCGAGTTGACCGCGATTCACGTCATTGTCCGCAACGATCTGATGCAGCGTAGGCGGTCCAGAGATCGGCACGGTCGTCGTGATGCCGTTCCGGGTGACCTCGATGCTCCCGGTGCCGCCGGCGACGATGTAGACGTTCTTCGCGTGGTAGTTCAGCCGGATGACCGAGTCGTCGCTGAGCGCGGTGGCGCCCTGGAAGTCGAGTAGCCACGGGCCGCTGAGGGCGAAGGTGTCGTCGGCCTGGTTCGCGGGGTAGGCGAACGTCGTGTTGCCCTCGACGTAGCGGCCGTCGCCGCCGTAGTTCACCTGCTTGCCGACGCTCAGGTAGGTCTCCCGCGTGAGGTCCAATCGCGGTGTGGTGTCGGCTGATTCGGTGGGCGGCGGCAGGTCGACGCCGGGGTCGGCCTGGGTCAACAGGTCACGAATCAGGTTCTCGGTGACGTCGTAGGATCCCTCACCAAACTTGATCTGACGCACGGTGCCGTCGGCGTCGATGAGATATCTTGCCGGCCAGTATCGGTTGCGGTAATTGGTCCAGGTCGAGAATCCGTTGTCGAGGGCGACGGGATAGGTGATGCCGAGGTTTTCGGCGCCGCTCGCGACATTGCCCGGCACCTTCTCGAAGGCGTACTCGGGGGTGTGAATGCCGATGACGGTGAATCCGGAGTCGCGGTAGCGGTCGTACCAATCGACGAGGTGCGGGATCGAGCGCTGGCAGTTGATGCACGAATAGGCCCAGAAGTCGACGAGGACGACCTTGCCGCGCAGTGACTTCAGATCGACAGGCGCTCCACCGGGAGTGTTGAGCCACTGCGCGATGCCGCGGATGTCGGGCGCCGGCCCGCAGTTCTGCAATTCGGGCGACCCGTTGGTGCAGTTGGACAGTGCCCGGTTCTGGTCAGTGACGATGCCGCCCAGGTTCAGCTTCTCCTGCACCTCCGGTGCGGCCGCCACCTTGTCCTGCAGCGCGCTGGTGTAGTCGGGGATGGCGCGCTGCAGGGCGGCCGGCACGTTGAACACCAGCGCCAGCGCGAGCAGGATCATCGCAACGCCGCCGCCGACGCGGATCTTGCGCTGATGCCGTCGCACCGCGTCGACCCGTTCGGCGACCCGTCGTCCCGCCAGCGCGAACACCAGCAGCGGTAACGCCGCGCCGATCGCGAACGCGAGGGTGAGCGTGATCGTCGGCAACCCGATCGATCCGGTGGCGCCGGCGACGACGATCGCCGCGAGCACCGGCCCCGCGCACGGCACGTACAGCACGCCCAACGCCAGGCCGAGGCCGAAACCGCTTTTGCCGCTGCCAAACTGACGTTGCGGTATCAGCGCGAACGGCTTCTCCAGCAGCCGCTCGACTGGCGGGACGATCAGCCCAACGCCGATCACCGTGAGTGCGATGAGTCCTGCCCACCGAAGGGTGTCCTGCGGCAGGTGCAGCAGCGACAGCAGCGTCGAGCCGATCAGCGTGACCGTGCTGAAGCTGACCACCAACCCGGCGATGACCAGATACGGGCGCCAGACCTCGGCACGCGAACGCGCGGGCTCGACCGCCGTCGTCGGGGCGCCCACTGTTATTGGTTGTCGGGCGCTGCTCGCTCCCGAATACAGGATCACCGGCAACACCGGCAGGATGCACGGCGAGATGCCGGTGATGAGTCCACCAAGGAAACCGACCAACGCGAGCGTCAACATGACCGGTATTCGGAGTCGAGCCCGGCGCGGACGTCATCAGATTTCAAGTGGCACCCATCCGGCCCGCAACCGATTCCGAATGACTGGGCGAGGAAGTGTTCGGCGACCGGCGTCGAGCAATAACTACGAAGGAGTGGATGATGCGGAACCCCCAGTACAGGGCCATTGCGGTGGCGGGATTGTCCGTGGCGGCGGTCGTCGCGCTGTCGGCATGCTCGAGCGACTCGTCGAATTCGGAGACCACCGAGCCCGTGACCAGTGCGGTGGCAGTGGCACCGGCGAACATGCCGGCCGATCCCGCGGCCGGCCTGGTCGGCGCCGGCTGCGCGGCCTACGCCGAGCAGGTGCCGACGGGCCCGGGATCGGTTGCCGGGATGGCGCAGGATCCGGTCACCGTGGCCGCGTCGAACAACCCGCAGCTGCAGACCTTGACCCAGGCGCTGTCGGGCCAGCTCAACCCGAACGTGAACCTGGTGGAGACGCTGAACAACGGCGAGTTCACCGTGTTCGCGCCGACCAATGACGCGTTCGCGAAGCTGCCTCCACAAACGATCGAGACGCTGAAGACCGATTCGGAGATGCTGACGTCGATCCTGACCTACCACGTGGTGCCCGGTCAGGCGAGTCCCGGACAAGGTGCCCGGCACGCACAAGACCGTTCAGGGCGCCCAGGTGAACGTCACCGGCTCCGGCGACGCGCTGAAGGTCAACGACGCCGGCCTGGTGTGCGGCGGCGTGCGGACCGCCAACGCGACCGTGTACATGATCGACACGGTGTTGACGCCCCCGCAGAGCTGACGGCTGCCGAGCGGACCGCCCGTACGCGAAACCCCTACGCGTACGGGCGGTTTCCGTCTCAGGACAGCGCGCGTAGGCCGGCCGCGATCAGCGGGGCGACGGCCTGGTCGACGCGCTTGCCGGACGCGCCCGCGCCGGCCAGCTGGTCACGGAAGGCGACGCCGGCGGCGATGATCGCCAGCTTGAAGTACGCCAGCGCAATGTAGAACGGCCAGTGCGACAGGGGCTGGTCCGACATCGTCGAATAGCGGTGTGCCATTTCGTCGCCCGCCGGTAACAGCGGCGACGTCCACGCGGCGGCGATGAGGTCCGTCTCCGGATCCCGGTAGATGCACATCAGCGCCACATCGGCCAGCGGGTCGCCCAGTGTGGACATCTCCCAGTCCACGACCGCCCGAACCACTGCGGGGTCCTCGTTGTCGATGATCGTGTTGTCGATGCGGTAGTCGCCGTGCACGATCGATGCTCGGCTTTCGCGCGGAACCGCTTCTGCCAGTGCGGAATGCAGCCGCTGCACGTCGGCGTCGCACGGGTCGTCCGGCATACGGACGTACTGCCATTGGCCGCCCCACCGACGAACCTGACGTTCCAAATATCCTTCCGGGCGGCCGAAGTCGGCCAGACCGACCGACGCCGGATCCACCGCGTGCAGATCGGCGAGCACCCGGATGAGCCCGTCCACGCATCGCTCGAGGTCCTCCGGCCCGCCGAGTGCCTGAAGCTCCTCGCGGGTGCGGACGACGCGTCCGTCGACGTATTGCACGAGCGCGAACGGGGCGCCCAGCACGGAGTCGTCTTCACACAGCGTCACCGTCGGCGCCACCGGCACCGCCGTGTCGGCCAACGCCGCCACCACCCGATACTCGCGCGCCACATCGTGCGCAGACGGCGTCAGGCCGTGCAGCGGCGGACGGCGCAGCACCCATCGCGATGCGTCGTCGCAGACGATGAACGTCAGGTTGGAGCGCCCGCCGGAGACCAACTCGGCGCGCAACTGCCCGCTGCGCGGCAGGCCGACGGCTTGCAGGTGTCGGTCCAACGCGGCGAGATCCAGCCCCGCCAGGCTCTCGCTAGTCACGGGACCCTGTATAGCGGGTCACCGCACGTTCCGCGGCAACAGGTCCCACACATGCTCCGTGACGTTGACCTCGGCGACGGTCGCGACCCCCGTCCGGGAGAACCGCAGCCGGGTGACCGAGGCGTAGTCGATGGGAAAGGACAGCAGGCGTCGCGTTTCCAAGAAGCGGTGCAGGATCACGTTGATCACGCCGCCGTGGCTGAACACGGCGACGGTGTGCTCGTGGTCGGCCGCGGCGACGACGTCGTCGACCGCGGTCAGCACGCGGTTGAGAAACGCCTGCTCGTCGACGCCGGACGGAAGCCGGCCGGCGGCCAGTCGGTCCCACTCGTGCGGCATCTCGGTGCGCAACTGCTCGATCGGCAAGTAGTGGGCGAGGTCGCGGTCGTACTCGGCCCACCGATCGTCGACTTCCACGGCCAACTCGAGCCCGTCGGCGACGGGCGCGGCGGTCTGCTGCGCGCGACGCTGCGGGCTGCTGATGACGCGCTCGATCGGGTGACGGCCGAGCGCCTCCGGCAGGCGACTCGCCTGCTTGAACCCGACCTCGGACAACTCGGGATCGGAGCCTTCACCGATCTCACTGCGCTGCGGTAGCGCGTGGCGGATCAGCAGCAGTTGCACGCGTGCCACGATAGAGCCCTGATGGGATACGCCGACGACTTGTTCGACCTGACCGATCGGGTGGTGATGGTGACCGGCGGCAGCCGGGGCCTGGGCCGGGAGATAGCGTTCGCCGCGGCGCGGTGCGGCGCCGACGTCGTGATCGCCAGCCGCAACCTCCAGGCGTGCGAGGCGACCGCCGAGGAGATCTCGCGTGAGACCGGGCGCGCCGCGATGCCGTATGCGGTGCATGTCGGCCGGTGGGATCAGCTCGACGGGCTGGTGGACGCGGTATACCAGCGGTTCGACCGCGTCGACGTGCTGATCAACAACGCCGGCATGTCGCCGGTGTACGAGTCGCTGACGGCGGTGAGCGAGAAGCTGTTCGACGCGGTGCTCAACCTGAACCTCAAGGGGCCGTTCCGGCTGGGCGCTCTCGTCGGTGAGCGGATGGTCGCCGCGGGTGGGGGATCGATCATCAACGTCAGTTCGATCGCGTCGCTGCGGCCCCGCCCGGACTCGCTGCCCTACGCCGCCGCCAAGGCCGGATTGAACGCGTTGACGGAAGGCCTCGCGTTCGCCTACGGCCCGTCGGTGCGGGTGAACACAATCGTGCCCGGACCGTTCTTCACCGACATCAGCAAGGCCTGGGACCTTCCGGCGGCCGTCAAGCGGTTCAAGGCTCATGCACTGCAACGGGGCGGGCAGCCGGCCGAGATCGTCGGCGCCGCTTTGTTCTTGGCCTCCGACGCGTCGAGTTTCACAACAGGGTCGATCCTGCGGGTCGACGGCGGCGTGCCGTAACGCTACGACTAGTAGGTGAGGCCGTCGGCGATGTCGATGTTGATGCTCAACACGACAGGAACACCGGCGATGATCGCGGCAATGCTGACCCCGCGGCGCATCTCCACCTCGGTGGCAGGTCCGGCGGCGCTGCGGCCAGTGCCTCGGCATCTCCGGCGAGGAAAGCGGCATGCGCGGCATCGGCCCTCGCGGCGAGCGCCGTGCGCTCGGCGCGTCTACGCGCGAGCCGATCGCGGATCGGCATTGCCAACCGCGAGATAACCCAATCCCGTGGCGAACATAAGTTGCACCAGGACCTGGTCGTAATAGGCGTTGATGAGGGCGAGGACTGACAGCCACAGGGTGACCGCGGCAACATGCCGGCTACGACACGCAGGTACGGGCCCACTGCCCGCAGGAACGCCTTGGACATCGAGCGCGGCGGCACCGCCAGCGCCTCGCCGCATGTTCCGCAGAAGCGCTGACCGACGTCATTTGCGTGCCCGTACGGACATGTCATCAGCGGTCCATCCTTCGCACTGAACCCCTAATCGAGATAACGGCCACCGTCTTTACACCGAACCACAGCAGCACCGCTCCATTCGACGCTTTTCTGACGTGATCTTCACGCAAGCTCGTAGCATCCGAGCATGGCTTTCGTGGAAGTCATCGAAACGGCCGGCAAAGTCATCGACGCGACAGGTGTGGCGGTGATCGTCGTCGGTGCGGTGCTGGCGGCGGTGCTGACAGTGACGCGTCGTCGTCAGCCGGACGCGAACGCATACGAGTTCTTCCGGCGGCAGCTCGGCGGTTCCATCCTGCTGGGCTTGGAATTTCTCGTCGCCGCCGACATCATCAGGACGGTCGCGATCGAGCCGACGCCTGCACAGTGTCGCCGTGCTCGGCGGCATAGTGCTGATTCGGACTTTCCTGAGCTTCTCGCTGCAGCTGGAGATGACGGGTGCGTGGCCGTGGCAGCCGAAGCCGAAGCCGAGAGCAAATCAGCGGAGTAACCCGACGGCAGTGGCCCACAAGCCGGAGCATGGATCGGGGTCAGGTCGCAGTTCGCGGTCGATGTGCAGAACGTCGAAAATGGGAAGATGTACTGGTTGGAGACGTCTCGCTGACCGGAATGCTTCCACAGCAGGCCACGGCTTGCGTCTAAAAGCGGTGCAGCACGACATCGACGAGCGTGCCGTCGTCGACGCGCGCCGTCATGTAGGTGCAGTGCGGCTGGCGACGCCGATCGGTCGGCGAACCGGGATTGAGCAGACGCAAACCGGTGCTCGACGTCGTGTCCCACGGGATATGGCTGTGCCCGAACACCAGCACATCGGTGCCAGGGTACCGGCGCGACATCCGTTCGTCGCGACCGGCGGCGGCGCCGGTCTCGTGCAGCACCGTGAACCGCACGCCCGCCAGGGTCACCTCGGCGACCTCCGGCAACCGGTCACGCAGATCCGGGCCGTCGTTGTTGCCCCAACACGCCACCAGCCGTGCGGCGCGGGCCTGCAGTGCGTCGAGCAGCGTGACGTCCACCCAGTCGCCCGCGTGGATGACCACATCGGCGTGCGCGACCTCGTCCCACACCGGCGCCGGCAGGTCACGGGCCCGCTTCGGCACGTGCGTGTCGGCGATCAGCAGTAGCTTCACGCCGCCAAACTACGAGCGCTGCAGCATCGACGCCATCGCCGGGATCACCGCCTGCAGACAGATTCCGTGGCCGGCGAATTTCACCCGGGGTCCTCTGTTTCTGCCCACGCCCGGGTCGCGAAGACTAGGCTCCTCCATATGCCCGGTCAGGTCATGACGGCGTTATCTGATCCCGGTGTTGGCGATGGCGGCGGCCAGTGTGGGAATCGTCGCAGCTCCGCCAGCCGTAGCCGACTGCATCGTGGACGCCTGGCGGCATCACCTTGTGCGGGCAGGGTGATGATCCGGGGCAGTAACAGGGCTGACCGCCCTTCTGATATCGTCTCGGGTCCCGTTTACCCGTATACGTGCTATGACGACGATTGGTATTGCAACGACGCCGGCGTCTCGCTCGCCGACTAACGGATGCGAGCTCGGATTCGGGGCGTGATTTCGCTCACGGTGCGCGCCCGAAGGGATTCGAACCCCCAACCTTCTGATCCGTAGTCAGATGCTCTATCCGTTGAGCTACGGGCGCAGGTATTCGGTTGTCCGGCTGACCGGGTCAGCCGTGGCGGAGGCGAGAGGATTTGAACCTCCGGTCCCCCTTAAAGGGGACAACTCATTAGCAGTGAGCCCCATTCGGCCGCTCTGGCACGCCTCCTGAACGTCCTGAGATTACCGGAGGCCTGCCGAACCCCGGAACCGAAGGCACAGCGTACACAGGCGACTTGACGCACCGCAAAGCCGTTGGGACCGCCTCGTAGCGTCGAGTCTGCAACTGTGGCGCCGAGTCGCTGAAGCACCCATTTATGCTGGTCGCATGACCGCTCGTCTGCGTCCCGAGTTGGCCGACCTGCCGGCCTACACACCGGGCAAGGCGATTCCCGGCGCCATCAAGATCGCCAGCAACGAGACAGTTTATGGTCCGCTACCCAGCGTCCGCGCCGCCATCGACAAAGCCGTCGACACCGCCAACCGCTACCCCGACAACTTCTGCGTGGAGCTCAAGGACCACCTGGCCAAGCACATCGATTTCGCTCCCGAGCAGATTGCGGTCGGCTGCGGATCGGTGAGCCTGTGTCAGCAGCTCGTCCAGCTCACGTCGACCGTCGGCGACGAGGTGCTGTTCGGCTGGCGGAGCTTCGAGATCTACCCGCTGCAGGTTCGCACGGCCGGTGCCACGTCCGTCCAAGTTCCGCTGACCGATCACACGTATGACCTCGATGCCATGGCCGCGGCGGTTACCGACCGCACGCGGCTGATCTTCGTCTGCAATCCCAATAACCCGACGTCCACGGTCGTCGATCCCGGAGCCTTGACCCGCTTCATCTGCCGCGTGCCCGCCGACGTGCTCATTGCGCTCGACGAGGCCTATGTGGAGTACATCCGCGATGACCTGCTGCCCGACAGCCTCGGCTTGGTCCGCAAACACCCGAATGTCGTTGTGTTGCGGACCTTTTCGAAGGCATACGGGCTGGCAGGCCTGCGGGTGGGATACGCGGTGGGCGACCCCGACGTCATCACCGCGCTCAACAAGGTCTACGTGCCGTTCTCCGTGTCGAGCGTCGCGCAAGCGGCCGCCATCGCGTCGCTGACCGCCGCCGACGAGCTGCTGACACGCACCGACGCCGTCGTCGCCGAACGAACCCGGGTGACCGCCGCGCTCCGCGACGCCGGCTACACGCTCCCGCCTTCGCAGGGCAACTTCGTGTGGCTGCCGCTGGCCGAGCGCACCGCCGAGTTCGTCGCCGACGCCGAGAACGCCCGCCTCGTGGTGCGGCCCTACGGCGCCGACGGCGTGCGCGTCACCATCGGGGCTCCCGACGAGAACGACGTGTTCATACAGTTCGCCCAGAGCTGGAGCGTCGATGGGTGACGCGCCGGCCCGCAAGGTTCTTCGCCGAATGGCCGCTACTTCATACTTCTACCTCGAGCGGATCTAGGCGCTCCAGTTCGGATCGCGGCTGACTCGCAAAGCGATCGCCAAGATAACCGTCCCGATCACCAGACCGGCGAACTCCAACAGGCCGACCCACGTGCCGGCAGCGTGCCCGGTGTCGATGATGTGGCTCAGCGCATGCAGCGCCCAATGAAGCGCCGCGAACGCCAGCGCCGGCACTCGCCATGTCGGCCACCGGGCCGCGCCCAGCAGCAGCAAGCCAAGCGGTAGCTCGAACGACGCGTTGTCGAAAATGTAGTGGTCGTTGCGGACACCGAAGGCTCCGAGTGAGTCGAAGAACACTCCGGGCGCCACCATCATGAACAGCCCGAGGAGGACCGAGTACAACCCGAATGCGATGCAGACAACGGAGACGAACAGCGAACGCGTTCGCGCCTGTCGGGTAGCCATGTCAAAAACGGTAATGCCGATGGCCTAGCCTCTGTAGAGGCATGGGCGAGGCATACGAATCTGTCACTGTCGACATCGACGATCGCGTCGCGCGGGTCACCTTGGTCGGACCCGGCAAGGGCAATGCGATGGGGCCGGCATTCTGGTCGGAGATGCCCGAGCTGTTCGCAAGATTGGACGCCGACCGCGACGTCCGCGCGATCGTTTTGACCGGCTCCGGGCGCAACTTCAGCTACGGCCTCGACCTGCCGGCCATGGGCGGCACCCTGACCGGGGTGATGACGAACGGGTCATCGGCGCGTCCCCGCGCTGACTTCCACGGAGAGATCCTGCGCATGCAGAAAGCGATCAGCGCCGTCGCCGACTGCCGCACCCCCACCATCGCCTCCGTGCACGGCTGGTGCATTGGCGGCGGCGTCGACCTGATCTCGGCGGTCGACATCCGCTACGCCAGTGCTGACGCCAAGTTCTCGGTGCGAGAGGTCAAGCTCGCGATCGTCGCCGACGTCGGCAGCCTCGCCCGGTTGCCCCTGATCCTGTCCGACGGACATCTGCGCGAACTGGCCCTCACCGGCAAGGACATCGACGCCGCTCGCGCACAGCAGATCGGGTTGGTCAACGACGTCTACGACGACGCCGAAGCATGCCTGGCGGGCGCGCATGCGACCGCGGCGCAGATCGCTGCCAATCCGCCGCTGGCCGTCGCGGGCGTCAAGGACGTCCTCGACCAGCAGCGCATCTCTCGGGTATCGGAGAGCCTGCGCTACGTCGCCGCCTGGAACGCCGCGTTCCTGCCGTCAAAGGATCTCACCGAGGGCATCAGTGCGACCTTCCAGAAGCGGTCACCGGACTTCCAGGGCGAATAAGGCGTGACGCTCGCCGACTGGAACAGCTAGCGTCACGTCATGGCGCCGGTGGATGTGACCGTGGAAGAGGTGATCCGCAGGCCGCGGCATGAGGTCGCCGCCTACGCGTCGGACCCCGACAACGCCACCGCCTGGTACGGCCACATCAAGGCGGTGCGGTGGCTGACACCGAGACCACTCGAACTGGGGTCGGAGTTCGAGTTCACGGCGACTTTCCTTGGCCGAACGCTGGTCTATACCTACGAAGTGGTGGTCTTCGTACCCAACCGCCGCCTCACCATGGCGACTGGGCAGGGTCCGTTTCCCATGCAGACCGCCTACGAATGGCACGACGCGCCCAACCACAGCACTCGAATGACGTTGCGCAACCAAGGTCACCCGTCGGGGTTCTCGCGGTTCTTCACGCCGGTCATGGGCGTGGCGATTCAACGCGCGACGACAACCGACTTGGCCCGGTTGAAGGCGCTGCTGGAGTCCTGACCTTTCCCGCCGAGCGTCCACTTAATGCAAGCTTTTCGCCAAAACCCGTGTAATAACTGGACATTCGGCGGTGGCGGAGGGATTTGAACCCCCGGACGGTGTTAGCCGTCTCTCGCTTTCAAGGCGAGTGCATTAGGCCGCTCTGCCACGCCACCGCCGACAAGCGTAACGGTCTGAGCTGCTAGACGCGCCCGAGCCGTGTCGGCGGTCAGCCGATCCCGAAGCGTGGAGTTGATGCGCCGGCAGTTCTCCCCGATGGCAGCCACTTGCGGGCGTGTCAGCTGGCCCAAGAAGTGCGTCCGTACCCCTTGGCCATACGTGACCATGGCCTTCCTGACGGCCGTGCGGCCCTCGTCGGTGATCGTCGCGAGCACACCTCGCCCATCATCGGGGCTGGCTACGCGGCGAACCAAACCCTGCGCCTCCAGCCGGCGGATCTGCCGAGTTACCCGGCTCGGCAACGACATCAGACCATCGGCGAGATCCCCCATCCGCGCCGACCCGCCAGGCGAAATGCTAAGCATGTCCAGCAAACGGACATCGAGCAGGGTGAGCTTGTGCGCATCGATTAGGTCGCGGTTCAAGATGCCCGTCAACCGCAGGGCGGCATCGAGGAAGTTTTGCCAGGCTCTCAATTCTGCGATGTCCAGCCCCGGCATCTCACTCGCGGTACGCCCCGAAATCAACCCCGCCATGTCCGAATCCTAGGCCAGACACGGCTACTTAGGAACCAAAACTTCCCAGCCAGTAGCGTGACACGCATGCACGGCATCGTCGCCGAATCGGCCGACCGACTGCGCTGGCAAGAGGTCCCCGACGTCCGCCCCGGACCCGGCGAGCTTCTGCTGCGCGTGGTTGCCGCGGGTGTCAACCGCGCGGATCTACTGCAGGCGGCCGGCCACTACCCGCCGCCGCCGGGCGCCAGCGAGATTATCGGCATGGAGACCTCCGGGGTAATCGAGGAGGTCGGCAAAGATGTTGGCGGAGTCACGAAATGGTCGGTGGGACAAGAGGTCTGCGCATTGCTGGCCGGCGGCGGCTACGCGGAGTACGTCGCCGTGCCGGCGGCTCAGGTGATGCCGGTCCCGGACGGAGTCGGGCTGGTGGCGGCGGCCGGCTTGCCGGAGGTCGCCTGCACGGTGTGGTCGAACCTGGTCATGGTCGCCGGTCTGCGCGAAGGTCAGACGCTGCTGGTGCACGGCGGCGGCAGCGGTATCGGCACCCACGCCGTTCAGGTCGCGCACGCGCTCGGCGCGCGGGTGGCCGTCACCGCCGGAACCGCGCCGAAGCTTGACACGTGCCGCGAGCTGGGCGCTGACATCACGATCAACTATCGCGACGAGGACTTCGTCGAACGGATCCGCCAGGAAACCAGCGGCGCCGACGTGATTCTCGACATCGTCGGCGCGGATTATCTCGACCGCAATCTCGACGCGCTGGCCGTCGACGGTCAGCTCATCGTGATCGGTATGCAACGCGGGACCAAGGGTGAGCTGAATCTTGGCAAACTCATCGGCAAACGCGCCCGCGTTGTCGGCACCGCGCTGCGCAGCCGCAGCGTCGAAGGCAAGGGCGCGATCGTCGACGAAGTCGTCACACACGTGTGGCCGATGCTGTCGGACGGCCGGGTGCGCCCGGTGATCGGCGCGGAGCTACCCATTGAGCGAGCCGGCGACGCACACAAGCTGCTGTCGTCTGGCGAGGTGACGGGGAAAGTGATCCTCCGGGTGCGCTGAGCGCCTCTAGCCGAGCGACGCCAGCGCGCGCACCAGTTGGTCTACTTCGGCCGTCGTGGTGTAGTGCGCCAGGCCGATCGACACCGCGCCGCCGATGTCGTTGACGCCGATCAGGTCGAGCACGCGCGACGGCAGATTCCAGGTTGCGCAGATGCCGTTGTCGGCCAGCCGCTGCGTCACCCGCTCGGCGGGCACATCGCTGACCGCGAAGCTCAGCACCGGAATTCGCACCTCGGGCGCTCCGATCACCATCACTCCCGGAAGCGAGCGCAGCGCCGCCAGCAAGTAGTCGAACACCCGGTCCATATACACGGCAGCCGACTGCAACGACACCGCCAGCCGCTGCCGCCGCGTGCCCGACGCCGTCTCGTCCAGCGACGCCAGATACTCGATGCTGGCCACCACCCCGCCGAGGAGACCGAACTGGTGCACACCGACCTCCAGCCGCGCCGGGCCGGTGGCGTCGGGAAGCAGCGACATCGCGCTGAACGTGTCGATGATCGACGGGTCACGGAACGCCAACGCACCAATCGGCGGTCCGCCCCATCCAACGGCGTTGACGGCCACCGCGTCGGCGTCAATCTCGTGAATGTCCATCAACCGGTACGGCGCGGCGGCCGAGTGGTCGACGACGACCAGGCCGCCGGCGTCGTGAACCAGTTTTGTGACCACGCGCAGATCGGTGACGGCACCGATCGTCGACGACGCCGAGGTGATCGCGACGAGTCGGGTGTCCTTGGTGATCAAGCCTTCCCACTGCCATGTCGGCAGCTCACCGGTCTCGATGTCGACCTCGGCCCACTTGACCTTGGCGCCATACCGGTTCGCCGCCCGCAGCCACGGCGCGATGTTGGCCTCGTCGTCGAGTCGAGTGACCACCACCTCGTAGCCGAGCCCGGCCCGCGAGGCCGACGCGTCCGCTAGCGCTGAGAGCAACACGGCGCGATCGGCGCCGAGCACCACGCCGCGCGGATCGGCGTTGACGAGATCGCCCACCGCTTGGCGAGCGGCTCCCAGCACGGCGGCGCTGCGCCGTGCCGACGGATGCGGGCCCCGGATGTCACTGCCCGAACCCCGGAACGCAGTCGAGACCGTGGTGGCAACGGAGTCCGGGATGAGCATGCCCAGCTGTGGGTCAAGGTGCACCCAGCCATCGCCCAGCGTGGGGTGCAACCCACGCACACGGGCGACGTCATACGCCATGTCAGCCACCTTCAGAGCTTCGTAGGATCTCATCCACCTGACGCGGTACCCACCGCGGCGAGGCCACCTGGCCAGCCATACTAGTCCAGCGAGATTGGCGGCCTGACTGCTGCTGGAGTGGCCGGGCACGGGCAAGGACTCGCTGCGATCAGCGACGTCTTCGTTGATTTTTCAGGTCAGCCGACATCGCCGCGCCAGCCGTCGAGTGACCGACCTGACGGGCTAGGGTCACTGAAGAGGTCGCAGCGGCGGGCAGGAGAAGGTGAGGACAGTGAGTAGTAGCACCGACGACGACAACATCGAAATCATCAACGGTCGAGGCGCCGAGGGCCGCGATGCGCAGGATGACGCCGATGAGAGGTCGGTGACCGATCTGGTGGAGCAGCCGGCCAAGGTGATGCGCATCGGGACGATGATCAAACAGCTCCTCGAGGAGGTGCGCTCCGCACCGCTGGACGACGCCAGCCGAAATCGGCTGCGCGAGATCCACGCGACCAGCATCCGTGAGCTCGAGGACGGCCTGGCCCCAGAACTTCGGGACGAGCTGGAGCGGCTGACACTGCCGTTCACCGAGAACGCGACCCCGTCGGACGCCGAGTTGCGGATCGCGCAGGCGCAGCTGGTCGGCTGGCTGGAGGGGCTTTTCCACGGCATTCAGACGGCGCTGTTCGCTCAGCAGATGGCCGCCCGCGCGCAGCTGGAGCACATGCGCCAAGGCGCGCTGCCACCCGGAATGGGTCCGCAAAACCACCTCGCCCCCAGCCCGGGCCAATCAGGCACCGGTCAATACCTGTAGAGATAGTGTCCGTCACCGATCCGACCGCCCGCGGCGTGCAACCCGAGCCGCTCCTGCCGGAGCACCGTCGCCACCCGACCATGACGTCAGCATCGACACCCACAACGCGTGGGTGGAGTTCCCGATCTTCGACGCCAAGTCCCGATCGCTGAAGAAGGCGGTCCTCGGCAAGGCCGGCGGTGCGATCGGGCGCAACGCATCCAACGTCATCGTCATCGAGGCGCTGCGAGACATCAGCCTGTCGCTGCGCATGGGAGACCGGGTCGGACTGATCGGGCGCAACGGCGCCGGGAAGTCCACACTGCTGCGCCTGCTGTCCGGCATATACGAACCCACCCGCGGCGTCGCAATCGTGAAAGGCCGCGTCGCACCCGTCTTCGACCTCGGTGTGGGCATGGACCCGGAGATCACCGGCTACGAGAACATCATCATCCGCGGCCTGTTCCTCGGCGAGACCCGCAAAAAGATGATGTCCAAGGTCGACGAGATCGCCGAGTTCACCGAACTGGGTGAGTACCTGTCGATGCCGCTGCGCACCTACTCCACCGGCATGCGGGTGCGCCTGGCCATGGGCGTGGTGACGAGCATCGACCCGGAGATCCTGCTGCTCGACGAGGGCATCGGCGCCGTCGACGCCGAGTTCATGAGGAAGGCGCGCACTCGACTGCAAGCGCTCGTGGAGCGCTCCGGGCTCCTGGTGTTCGCGAGCCACTCCAACGAGTTCCTCGCGCGCATGTGCAAGACGGCGCTGTGGATCGAGCACGGGCAGATCAAGATGTCGGGCGGCATCGAGGAAGTGGTACGCGCGTACGAGGGCGAGGACGCCGCGCGGCACGTCGCCGAAATCATCGCCGAGACCGAGTCGAAGCCGCATGACTGACACGGTGTGCGCCGTGCTGGTCACCCACCGGCGACCCGACGAACTGGCCAAGTCACTCGACGCGCTGACCGCGCAGACCCGCCGTCCCGACCACCTGATCGTGGTCGACAACGCCTGCGAAGACCGCGTGCGCGACCTGGTTGCCGGCCAGCCGTTGACCACCACCTACCTGGGATCGCGCCGAAACCTCGGCGGAGCAGGCGGATTCGCGCTCGGGATGCTGCATGCGCTCGCGCTGGGCGCGGACTGGGTGTGGTGCGCCGACGACGACGGCCGCCCGGCGGATTCGACGGTGCTGGCCACACTGCTGGCCTGTGCGAAGCGGCACGCGCTGGCCGCGGTGTCGCCGATGGTGTGCGATTTGGACAACCCGCAGCGGCTGGCGTTTCCGCTGCGGCGGGGCCTGGTGTGGCGCCGCCGCGTCGACGAATTGCGGGAACGGCCGGGCCAAGATTTGCTGCCCGGTATTGCGTCGCTGTTCAACGGGGCGCTGTTTCGCGCCACGACGCTGGAGGCGGTCGGCGTGCCGGATCTGCGGCTGTTCGTGCGCGGCGACGAGGTGGAGATTCACCGCCGCCTGGTGCGCTCGGGGTTGCCGTTCGGCACCTGCCTGGATGCGGTGTATCTGCATCCGCACGGCAGTGATGAGTTCAAACCCATTCTCGGCGGACGGATGCACACCCAGTATCCGGACAACCCCACCAAGCGGTTCTTCACGTACCGCAACCGCGGCTACCTGCTGTCCCAACCGGGGCTGCGCCGGCTGCTGCCGCAGGAATGGGTGCGGTTCGGCTGGTATTTCCTGGTCTCCCGCCGCGACCTCGCCGGGTTGCGGGAATGGATGCGGCTGCGGCGGCTGGGCCGCGCCGAGAAGTTCGACCGGCCGAGGGAGGGCGCATGACGATCACCGACAGTAGGGACCCAGCCGCCCAGTCGAAGACCTTCACGCGAGCGTTCAAGGACCTCGCCGACGGGTGGGACCGCCGCCAGCTGTGGCTGCATCTCGGATGGCAGGACATCAAGCAGCGCTATCGCCGTTCGGTGCTCGGGCCGATCTGGATCACGATCGCCACCGGCACCACGGCGGTGGCGATGGGCGCGCTGTACGCCACGCTGTTTCGTCTCGAGCTGTCCGAACATCTCCCGTACGTCACCCTGGGCCTGATCGTGTGGGCGCTGATCAGCGCCTCGATCCTGGAGGGTTCGGAGGTGTTCGTCGCCAACGAGGGGTTGATCAAGCAGCTGCCCACCGCGTTGAGCGTGCACGTGTACCGGCTGGTCTGGCGCCAGGCGCTGCTGTTCGCGCACAACATCGTGATTTACGTCGTGATCGCGATCATCTACCCCAAGCCGTGGTCGTGGGCCGACCTGTCGGTGATCCCGGCGCTCGCGCTCATCATGCTCAACTGCATCTGGGCGTCGCTGGTGTTCGGCATCATCGGCACCCGCTTCCGCGACATCGGACCGCTGCTGGGCAGCGTCGTGCAGCTGCTGTTCTTCATGACCCCGATCATTTGGAACGACTCGACGCTGGAGGCGCAGGGTGCCGGGCACTGGGCCAAGATCGTCGAACTCAACCCGCTGCTGCATTACCTCGACATCGTGCGGGCGCCGCTCCTCGGGGCGCCTCAGGAGTTGCGGCACTGGGTCGTGGTGGTGGTGCTGACGGTCATCGGTTGGGTGCTGGCGGCGTTCGCGATGCGGCAGTACCGCAGCCGTGTGCCGTACTGGGTGTAGCGACTCTGGTCGCTTTGCCGCAGTCGGCAATCCGAACTCCAAGATGCCGTCCCCGTCCTTCCCGAGTTGCCACGCAGTTTTTTGGTTGCCGAGGACCGTCAGGCGAGGTCCGGTTCGGAGCCGAACCGGAAGCGACGCCCGCTGATCTCGTCGGCGATCACGCGGACATAGCGCAGCTTCACCGTCGCCGTCCACGACAACAGCTGGGCGCGTTCGGCCTTCTCGATCTCGGCGTGGGTGGACAGCACGTGTGCCCGGCCCTTGACGATCACACTCCACCCCTCTTCGATGCCGTGGTCGTCGGCTTCGAAGGCGACTCGTTCGTTCATCACGACGTGGAACAGCTTGGTTCCTTCCGCGGTGCGAAACAGCACCGTGGGCCGTTGGGTGACGAAGTTGACGGGGAAGATCTCGGGCTGCCCGTCCATGCTGGTGACCAGGCGCCCCAGCGACACGCTCGCGAGCAGATTCCAGCTTTCTTCCTCGCTGAGCACCGTTACGGGTTGGTCTTGTGCGGGCATGGGCTTACGGTAGCGCGGCCGGTCGATTCGCCGCGGGGATCTGCTGGCGGTACTCGTCCGTTGGCGGGTCGTTGAGGGAGTTCTTGAGTTCCTAAGGTCAAGGACGGTGCAAGGCCGGTGCAGCTTGATGACGACGTCGCCGTCGACCGTGATCTCCGCGCCGGAGAGCGTGCGGAATTGGGAACGCCGCCGAGATATCAGCCATGGCTTCGATCTGGGGCCTTTCCACGACCGGGAATGCTATTTCGCGGACTCAGGCCAGCACGAAGTAACGCAGCCACAGGTACAGGGCCGACAGCGCGATCGACATCGCGGTGACCACCACGCCCTTGCGGGTGAACTCCCAGAAGCCGATCGGGTTGTCGGACCGTCGCGCGATGCCCAGCATCACGACGTTCGCGCTGGCGCCGACCGCGGTGAGATTGCCGCCGAAGTCGGCGCCGAGCGCCAGCGCCCACCACAGCACGTCCTGGTGCACATCGCCCTGCACGGTGGCAGCGAGCTCGCTGACAATCGGCGTCATCGTCGCGACATAGGGGATGTTGTCGATGATCCCCGACACCGGCGCGGAGACCCCGAGTATCAGCATCACGGTCAGCAGCGCGTTTCCGTTGGTCAGATCGGCCGCGGCGCGGGCCAGATCGCCGATTACGCCGGTCTTGACGAGCGCGCCGACCATGATGAACAGCCCGGCGAAGAACAGCAGGGTCTCCCACTCCACACTGCCGAGGTAATCCGACTGCTCCAGCCCCGAGATCAGAATCAGGATGCCCGCACCGAGCAGGGCGACGATCGACGGCTCGATGTGGATCACCGAGTGCGTGACGAACGCCACGAACACGGCAATCAGCACCACCCCGCATTTGACCAACAACGCAGGATGGCGGATCGCTTCCCGCTGCTGCAGCGACATCACGTCGGCGACCCGCGCTTCGTCAACGCCAAACGAACCGCGGAACAGCCGCGGCAACATCAATACGAAGACGACCATCACGATCACGACAATCGGCGCCATGTGGATAAGGAAGTCGTTGAACGACAACCCCGCCCGGCTCGCGATGATGATATTCGGCGGGTCGCCGACCAGGGTGGCTGCCCCACCGATGTTGGACGCGAACACCTCAGCCATCAGGAACGGGGCTGCACTGATCGCCAGCCGGTCGCAAACCAGCAGCGTGACCGGCGCAATGAGCAGAACCGTGGTGACGTTGTCGAGCAGCGCCGACGCCACCGCCGTCACCACAACCAGCAGCACCATGATCCGCAGCGGGCGACCACGGGCTCGTTTGGCGGCCCAGATCGCGATGTACTCGAACACGCCGGTCTGGCGCAGCACGGAGACGATGACCATCATCCCGAACAGCAGGAAGATGACGTTCCAGTCGATGCCCGTCTCTTCGGAGTAGAAGACGTCATCGGCTTGGACGACGCCCAGGGCGACGACGATTCCGGCACCGGTCAGGGCAACGATGGTCTTGTTGACCCGATCGCTTGCGATCAGCGAGTAGGCGACCACGAACACCGTGATCGCGACCGCAGTCATCGCCTCCCGATCAGTGCTTGAGCGCCGCCGCCAACAGCCGCGAGGCAGTGATCACGCCGAGCAGCTTCCGGTTCTTCATCACCGCTAAAAGCGGGCTTCGGTGCCGCGCCATCGTTGCGGCCACCTCGATGATCGTGTCATCCGCGTCGACGCTCGGCACGTTGAGGAGGTGCTCGGGCAGCACGTCGCGCACCTTCTTGCCGCCGAGCTTCTCGGCGCACCGGTCGGCCATCGACTCGTTGAGCACCCCGGCGAGTGACGGGTCGTCCTGCACGTAACGCGGCACGATGAAACGCACCACCTGAGATGCCGGCAGCACCGCGTACGGGCGGCCGGTGTGGTCGGTGACTACTAGGCCGGGCAGCCGGTGCTCGGCAAGGGTGCGCGCGGCGTCGAGCGCACCTGAGTCCATGGTGACCACCGGGAAGTCCTCGGCGATGTCGCCTGCGTGCACACCAGAACGATACGACCGAAACGCGCGCTCGTTAGGCTTCCCGCGTGGCCGACACCGCTCCGCCGCCCAACCTGGCGCTGAAGACCCAGCTGCTGCGGTTCATCATCACCGGCGGATTCTCGGCAATCGTCGACTTCGGGTTGTACGTGATGCTGTACAAAGGCTTCGGGGTGCAGGTCGACTTGGCCAAGGCGATCAGCTTCGTCGCGGGAACCATCACCGCCTACCTGATCAACCGGCGCTGGACCTTTGCGGCCCCACCCAGCACCGCGCGTTTCATCGCGGTCATGGTGCTCTACGGGATGACGTTTGCCGCACAGGTCGGGCTGAACCACTTGTGTCTGGAATTGTTCGACTACGCGACCTGGGCGGTGCCGGTCGCGTTCGTGATCGCGCAGGGCACGGCGACGGTGATCAACTTCATCGTGCAGCGTGCGGTCATCTTCCGGTTGCGGTGAGCAGGGGCTCGCCCGGCAACCGCACGGTACCCTCGTCACGATGTTCACCGACCTGCCCACCACGGCCAAGCGGCTGACCGGGTGGGGGCGCACCGCTCCTACCGTCGCGCAGGTACTCAGCACGCCCGATGCCGAAGTCATCGCGAAGGCGGTGGCCCGCGCGGCGGACGACCGTGGCCAGTCGAAGAGCAGGGGTGTCATCGCCCGCGGGCTGGGCCGTTCCTATGGCGACAATGCGCAAAACGGTGGCGGGCTTGTTGTCGACATGACACCGCTGAACCGCATCTACTCGATCAGCGCCGAGACCCGGCTGGTCGACATCGACGCGGGCGTGAACCTCGACCAGCTGATGCGGGCGGCCCTGCCGTTCGGGTTGTGGGTGCCCGTGCTGCCCGGCACCCGCCAGGTCACCGTCGGCGGGGCCATCGCATGCGACATCCACGGCAAGAATCATCACAGCGCGGGCAGTTTCGGCAATCACGTCCGGTCGATGGATCTGCTCACCGCCGACGGCGACGTGCAGCGCCTCACCGCCGACTCGGAGTTGTTCTGGGCGACCGTCGGCGGCAACGGTCTGACGGGCATCATCCTTCGGGCCACCATCGAGATGACGCCCACGGAGACCGCGTACTTCATCGCCGACGGCGACGTCACCGCCACTCTTGACGAGACCATCGCCCTGCACAGCGACGGCAGCGAGACCAACTACACCTACTCCAGCGCGTGGTTCGACGCGATCAGCCCGCCGCCGAAGCTGGGGCGCGCCGCCGTGTCACGCGGGTCGCTGGCGACACTCGACCAGCTCCCGCCCAAGCTGCGGCGCGATCCGCTGAAATTCGAAGCGCCGCAACTACTGACGCTGCCCGACATTTTCCCGAACGGGCTGGCCAACAAGTACACGTTCGGCCCGATCGGCGAGCTGTGGTACCGCAAGTCAGGCACCTACCGCGGCAAGGTCCAGAATCTGACGCAGTTCTACCACCCGCTCGACCTGTTCGGCGAGTGGAACCGCGCCTACGGGCCGGCGGGCTTCCTGCAGTACCAATTCGTGGTGCCCACCGACGCCGTCGACGAGTTCAAGAGCATCCTCTACGACATCCAACGTTCCGGGCACTACTCATTCCTCAACGTGTTCAAGCTGTTCGGTGAGGGCAACCAGGCACCGCTGAGCTTCCCGATCCGCGGGTGGAACGTGTGCGTCGACTTCCCCATCAAGCCGGGCTTGGCTGAGCTCGTCAACGAATTGGACAGCCGCGTCGTGGAATTCGGTGGCCGACTGTACACCGCCAAGGATTCCCGCACCACCGCCGAAACCTTCCACGCCATGTATCCGCGCATCGACGAATGGATCGCCCTGCGCCGCAAGGTGGATCCGCACGGCGTATTCGCCTCGGACATGGCCCGACGCCTGGAGCTACTGTAAATGATTGACGCCGTTGGCAATCCGCAGACAATCCTGTTGCTAGGCGGCACATCGGAGATCGGGCTGGCCATCTGCGAGCGCTACCTTCGCACAGCGCCGGCACGCATCGTGCTGGCCGCGCTGCCCGACGATCCCGGCCGTGACGACGCGGTTGCGCAGATGAAAGCCGCGGGCGCGCGCGAGGTGGAGCTGATCGACTTCGACGCGATGGACACCGACAGTCATCCCGCGATGATCGAGCAGGCGTTCGCCGGTGGCGATGTCGACGTGGCGATCGTCGCGTTCGGTCTGCTCGGTGACGCCGAAGAACTGTGGCAGAACCAACGCAAGGCCGTGCAGATCGCCGAGGTCAACTACACAGCGGCGGTCTCGGTGGGCGTGCTGCTCGGCGACAGGATGCGCGCGCAGGGGTTCGGCCAGATCATCGCGATGAGCACCGTGGCCGGTGAGCGGGTGCGGCGGTCGAACTTCGTGTACGGGTCCACGAAGGCCGGCCTCGACGGCTTCTACCTCGGTCTTGGTGAAGCGTTGCGGGAGTACGGCGTTCGCGTGCTGGTGATCCGGCCCGGCCAGGTCCGCACTCGCATGAGCGCGCACATCAAGGAAGCTCCGCTGACCGTCGACAAGGAAGACGTCGCGGAACTGGCGGTCACCGCCGCGGCCAAGGGCAAAGAGTTGGTGTGGGCGCCGCCGACCTTTCGGTACGTGATGATGGTGCTGCGCCACATCCCGCGGCCGATTTTCCGCAAGCTGCCGATTTAGATTCCGGTGGGCAAGAGCGATGGGGGCACTCCCCCGCCCGGAGGGCAGGGGGACGACTGGGGTCTTGAGGCCCGCGCGGTGGGCACCCGCTTGCGGGGACGAAGCGACTGGGGTATCGAGGCGCTCGGCTGTAGCGACCCTCGGCCACATGGCGGTCGCTGTCGCGGTGGCTGTCGCGGTCACCGTGATCTCCCTGGTGGCCATCGCAGGGGTGGAGTGGCCTGCGTTCAATTCCTCCAATCAGCTGCACGCGCTTACGACCGTGGGCCAATTCGGATGCCTCGCAGGCCTACTGGCCGCGGGCTGGCTGTGGCGTCGGGGGCGGCGCATCCTCGCCCACGGTGCCGGGCTGTTGTTCTTGTCCGCGTTCTCCGTGGTGACGTTGGCGATGCCGCTGGGCGCCACCCGGCTGTACCTGTTCGGTATCTCAGTCGACCAGCAGTTCCGCACCGAGTACCTGACCCGGCTAGCCGACACCGCGGCGCTGAAGGACATGACTTACTTCGGCCTGCCGCCGTTCTACCCGCCGGGGTGGTTCTGGATCGGCGGTCGCGCCGCGGCACTCACCGGCACACCCGCCTGGGAGATGTTCAAGCCGTGGGCGATCACGTCGATCACGATCGCGGTCGCGCTCGCTTTCGTGTTGTGGGTCAGGCTGATTCGCTTCGAGATAGCGCTGATCGTGGCCGCGACCACCGCGGCCACGGCGCTGGCCTACACCCCGGCCGAGCCGTACGCGGCGATCATCTCGGTGCTGCTGCCGCCCGTCCTGGTGCTGGCCTGGTCGGGCTTGCGGGGGGCTGGGGGCACCCCGCACGAACGGCGGGTGGGCTGCCGTGACCGGCGTCGGCGTCTTCCTCGGCTTCGCGGCGCTGTTCTACACGCTGCTGCTGGCTTACAGCGCCTTCACGGTGACCATCATGGCCGTGGTGGCGGTGATCGCGCGTCGGCGCGACCGCGGCCGGAAGCGGTGGGATCCGTTGCTGCGGCTCGCGGTGATCGCCGCGATCGCCGGCGCCGTCGCGTTGATCGGCTGGCTGCCGTACCTGCTGGCGGCGATGCGCGGGTCACCGGCCGACAGCGGCACCGCGCAGCATTACCTTCCCGACGACGGCGCCCAGTTGTCGTTTCCGATGCTGCAGTTCACGCTGCTCGGTGCGCTGTGCATGATCGGCACGGTGTGGCTGGCGGTCCGGGCCACGTCCTCCATCCGGGCCGGCGCGCTGGCGATCGGGGTGCTCGCCGTCTACGCCTGGTCGCTGCTGTCGATGCTGACGACACTCGCCGGCACCACGCTGCTGTCGTTTCGGCTGCAGCCGACGCTGATCGTGCTGCTCGCCGCCGCGGGCGCGTTCGGGTTCGTCGAAGCCACGCTGGCGGTGGCCCGCCGATACGAGCCACCCGGCGGGCTGGGGCACCCCCCTGCGGAGAGCGACGGGGGGATGAGCACTGCCGGGCGGCGGATCATGGCCGCCGCCGGCATTCTGGGCTCGGTCGGCGCGCTGATGTTCGCCCAGAACATCCCCGACGTCTTGCACTCCGACATCGTCGTCGCCTACACCGACACCGACGGCTACGGGCAGCGGGCCGACCGCCGACCGCCGAGCGCGGTGAAGTACTACGACGAGATCGACGCCAAGATCCGAGAAGTCACCGGCAAGCCCCGCAACGAGATCGTCGTGCTCACCGCCGACTACAGCTTCCTGTCGTTCTATCCCTACTGGGGGTTCCAGGGGCTGACGTCGCACTACGCCAATCCGCTTGCACAGTTCGACCAACGCGGCGCCGCGATCGAGAGCTGGTCGCGGCTCGACAGCGCCGAGGAGTTCATCGCTGCGCTCGACGAACTGCCCTGGGACCCGCCGACCGTCTTCCTGATGCGCGGGGGCGGTCCGGCCGGTTCGGCTGACACCTACACCCTGCGGCTCGCGTCGGACGTCTACCCGAACCAGCCGAACGTGCGGCGCTACCAGGTGGCCCTCGACGCGGCGCTGTTCGACCATCCGCGGTTCACCGTCACCTCGATCGGACCGTTCGTGCTGGCCATCCGGGATTCAGGTGAGTAGCCGTCAGGGCGCGATCCAGCGGAGACAACTACCATCTAGCCCCGTGGCCGACGCTGCGGGCAACTACCGAACCGCGCGGATCGTCGCCGTTGTCGCCGGGTTACTGGGCGTCGCGCTGGCGTTGGCAACACCACTGCTGCCAGTCAAGCAGACCACCGCAGAACTGAGCTGGCCGCAGGACGGGGTGTTCGAAAGCGTCACTGCCCCACTCATCTCCTATGTCGCCACCGATCTGCAGATCACCGTGCCGTGCCGGGCCGCTGCGGGACTGGCCGGGCCGGAGAACGGCAATCGCCGTGTCTTGCTGTCCACGGTGCCCAAGCAGGCGCCCAAGGCGGTCGACCGCGGACTGCTGATCGAACGGACCAACGGCGATCTGGTGGTGGTGGTCCGCAACACCCCGGTCGTCAGGGCGCCCATGAGTCAGGTGCTCAGCCCCGACTGCGAGCGCCTGACGTTCTCCGCGCAACCCGACAAGGTCAGCGCCGAGTTCGTCGGGCTCGTGGCCGGCCCGGACTCGGACGACCCCGGCGCCCCACTGCGCGGCGAGCGCGGCGGGTATGACTTCCGGCCGCAGGTCGTCGGGGTGTTCACCGACCTGACCGGACCGGCGCCGCCCGGATTGAGTTTGTCGGCGACTCTCGACACCCGCTACAGCGCCAGCCCCACGCTTTGGAAACTGATCGCGATGGTGCTCGGGGTGGCCATGACGGTTGCCGCGCTGGTCGCGCTGCATGTCCTCGACACCGCCGACGGGATGCGGCATCGGCGGATTCTGCCCCCCCGGTGGTGGTCGGTCACGCCACTGGACGGTGTGGTGACAGCGGTGCTGGTGTGGTGGCATTTCGTCGGCGCCAACACCGCCGACGACGGCTACATCCTCACGATGGCGCGGGTGTCCGAGAACGCCGGCTACATGGCCAACTACTACCGGTGGTTCGGCACACCCGAGGCTCCGTTCGGCTGGTACTACGACCTGCTTGGGCTCTGGCTGCACGTCAGCACCGCCAGCGTGTGGGTGCGGTTGCCGACGTTGCTGATGGCGCTGGCGTGCTGGTGGGTGATCAGTCGCGAGGTCATTCCCCGGCTCGGCCACGCAGTGAAGACCACGCGCGCCCCTGCGTGGACCGCCGCGGGATTGTTCTTGGCGTTCTGGCTGCCGCTCAACAACGGGCTGCGCCCGGAACCGATCATCGCGCTGGGCATCCTGCTGACCTGGTGCTCGGTCGAGCGCGCGGTGGCCACCAGCCGGCTGCTGCCACTGGCTGTGGCGTGCATCATCGGCGGGCTCACCCTGTTTTCCGGCCCGACCGGGATCGCGTCGATCGGCGCGCTGCTGGTCGCCGTGGGACCGTTGAAGACGATCGTGCACCGCCGCTCCGCACGGTTCGGTCTGCTGCCCCTGCTGGCTCCCGTCGCCGCTGCGGCCACCGTCACCGCGATCCTGATTTTCCGCGATCAGACACTCGTCGGCGAGCTCCAAGCCAACGCGCTCAAATCGGCGGTCGGTCCCAGCCTGAGCTGGTTCGACGAGCACATCCGTTATGAGCGGTTGTTCATGGCGAGTCCGGACGGCTCGGTGGCGCGTCGCTTCGCGGTGCTCGCCCTGATCGTTGCGCTCGCGGTCGTGATCGCAATGTCGTTGCGTAAAGGCAAGATTCCCGGCACCGCGGCCGGCCCGAGCCGCCGCATCATCGGCATCACGATCATCTCGTTCGCCGCGATGATGTTCACCCCGACGAAGTGGACACACCACTTCGGGGTGTTCGCCGGCCTGGCCGGCTCACTCGGCGCCCTGGCGGCCGTGGCGGTGACTGCGGCGGCGATGCGCTCACCGCGCAACCGGATGATGTTCGCCGCGCTCGTGCTGTTCGTGACGGCGCTGTCGTTCGCCAGCGTGAACGGCTATTGGTATGTGTCGAACTTCGGTGTGCCCTGGTCCAATTCGTTTCCCGAGCGGGGTTTGGGCTACACCACGATATTTCTCGGATTGACGCTCCTGGCCCTGCTGGTAGCCGCGTGGTACCACTTCTCCGGTCGGGGCACCACCGACGACAGGGCGCGCCGATGGCCCCGTGCGAGCCGAATTGTTCAGTCGCCGTTAGCGATTGTGGCCTGGGGGCTGGTCTTCTTCGAGGTCTATTCGCTGACCGGTGCGATGATCTATCAGTACCCGGCGTGGTCGGTGGGCCGGTCCAACCTCGAAGCCCTCACCGGTAAAACCTGCGGGCTGGCCAACGACGTGCTGGTGGAAGAGGATCCGAACACAGGCATGCTGCAGCCGGTGAGTGTTCCGGTTCGTGACGCGCTCGGCGCCGTCACCGATGAGGGCTTCACCTCCAACGGGATTCCGCCAGACGTCACCGCCGACCCCGTGATGGAGCCGCCTGGCGGCGGCAACTTCGCTGACTCCGACGACGGCGTCGTCACCAGCAGCGAGGCCGGCACCGAGGGTGGCACCACCGCTGCTCCCGGCATCAACGGGTCGCGAGCCCGGCTGCCGTACGGCCTGGATCCGGCCCGCACCCCCGTCCTCGGCAGTTATCGCACGGGCACGCAGATTCCGGCGGCGATGCGGTCGGCGTGGTATCGGTTGCCACCACGCGATGAGGCGGGTCCGCTGCTCGTGGTCGCCGCTGCGGGTCGGTTCGACCCCGACGAGGTGATCGTGCAGTGGGCCAGCGATGAAGGCGCGGCCGACGGGCAACCGGACGGTTCGCTCGGCTTCGCCGACATCGGCCCCGCCCCGGCGTGGCGAAACCTGCGGGCGCCGCTGGCGGCCATCCCCGACAGCGCGACCCAGGTGCGGATCGTCGCCAAGGACGACGACCTGGCACCGGCACACTGGATCGCACTGACCCCGCCGCGCATCCCGGAACTGCGCTCACTGCAGGAGGTCGTCGGTTCGCAAGACCCCGTGCTGCTCGACTGGCTGGTCGGGCTGGCGTTTCCGTGCCAACGGCCGTTCGGGCACCACCACGGGGTCACCGAGGTGCCCAAGTGGCGCATCCTGCCGGACCGGTTCGGCGCCGAAGCGAACTCGCCGGTGATGGACAACGTCGGCGGCGGACCGCTCGGCATCAGCGAACTGCTGTTCCGCGCGACCACCGTGCCGACGTATCTGAAGGACGACTGGTTCCGTGACTGGGGCGCCCTGCAGCGACTCACCATGTATTACCCCGACGCCCAACCGGCGCGGCTCGAGCTCGGATCCACAACACGCAGCGGCTGGTGGAGCCCAGCACCGCTGCGCCATTAGGAACGTCGCATACCATCGAGCCTCGTGCCCGGTGATGAGCGCTTGCCGCGAAGAACATCCGGCACTGATGAGCGCTTGCCGCGAAGAACATCCGGCACTGATGAGCGCGCCCATCGGATCGCCAGACTCGTCGCGATTGTGGCCGGCGTCGCCGGCGTCGTGCTGTGTGCATTGGTGCCGCTACTTCCGGTGAAACAGACCACCGCGACGATCGCGTGGCCGCAGGGCACCGGGTCCGACGGCTTCGTTCGAGACGTCACCGCCCCGCTGGTGTCGGGCGCGCCGCTGGCCTTGGACGTCACTATCCCGTGCCGCGCCGTGGCGAGCCTGCCCGCCGACGGCGGACTGGTGTTATCGACGGTGCCGCCCGGCGGCATCGACGCCAGCCGCAACGGCTTGTTTGTCCGCGCCAACGCCGACGTGGTCGTCGTCGCTTTCCGCGACACCGTGGCCGCGGTGGCGCCCCGCGCCGCGGTCGACGCGGGACAGTGCAGCGAGTTGCGCATCTGGGCCAACGTCGGCGGGGTGGGTGCCGACTTCGTCGGGATCCCCGGCGCCACCGGCACGGTGGCGGTCGAGAAGAAGCCTCAAGTCGCCGGGCTGTTCAGCGAGTTGCGAGTGGGCGAGCAGCCGGGGCTGAGCGCACGGGTGGACGTCGACACTCGCTTCATCACCTCGCCGACGGTGCTGAAGACCATGGTGATGGTGCTCGCCGTGATCTCCGTGGTGGCCTCGATCGTCGCGCTCGCGGTGCTAGACCGGAGGTCTGGCGGGCGCCGGTTGCCGTGGACGTGGCGGCGGTTGCACGCGAGTTGGGCAACGTGGCTGGCCGACGTTTCAGTGATCGCCACCCTGCTGGTGTGGCATCTCATCGGCGCCACCTCAACCGATGACGGCTACAACCTCACGATCGCCCGTGTCTCCCACGACGCTGGGTACTTCGAGAATTACTACCGGTATTTCGGTGCGAGCGAGGCGCCGTTCGACTGGTATCTGGCGGTGCTCGCACAGATGGCGTCGGTCAGCACCGCCGGAGTGTGGATGCGGCTGCCCGCCACGCTGGCCGGGATCGCGTGCTGGCTGATCCTGAGCCGCTGTGCCCTGCCTCGCCTGGGCCGGGCGCTGGCCGCCAATCGAGTCGCGGTGTTGACCGCCGCCGCGGTGTTTCTTGCCGCGTGGCTGCCGTTCAACAACGGGCTGCGCCCTGAGCCCATCATCGCGTTCGGCGCTCTACTTACCTGGGTGCTCGTCGAGAATGCGATCGCCACCCGGCGGTTGTGGCCGGCGGCGGTGGCCATCGTGGCCGGCACGTTCGCCGCCACGGTGGCGCCGCAGGGGTTGGTCGCACTGGCGCCCCTGTTGGTGGGTGCCCGGGCGATCGCGCGCTTCACCGCGCGGCGGCGCGTTGCCGACGGCCTGATCGCCCCGGTCGCGCCAATGCTGGCCGCGTTCACACTCATCGCAGTAGTCGTGTTCCGGGACCAGACGCTGGCCACCGTCGCGGAGTCGGTGCGCATCAAGTACAGCGTGGGGCCGACGATCTCCTGGTACCAGGACTTCCTGCGCTACTACTTCCTCACCGTCAAGGAGAGTGTGGACGGGTCGGTGACTCGACGGTTCTCGGTGTTCGTGATGCTGCTGTGCCTGTTCGGGATGATCACGGTCCTGCTGCGACGCGGCGGCCGGGTACCCGGGCTGGCGAGCGGGCCGGTGTGGCGGTTGATCGGGACGACCGCCGTGGGGCTGTTGCTGCTGACGTTCACCCCGACGAAGTGGGTGGTGCAGTTCGGCCTGTTCGCTGGACTCTCGGGCGCGCTCGGTGCGGTCACCGCGTTCGCGTTCGCCCGCATCGGCCTGCACAGCCGACGCAACTTGGCCCTGTACGTCACCGCGCTACTGTTCGTGCTCGCCTGGGCGACCTCAGGCATCAACGGGTGGTTCTACGTCGCCAACTACGGGGTGCCGTGGTTCGACAAGCAGCCGCTGATCGCCGGCCACGCCGTCACCTCGATGTTCCTCGCCGCTGGCGATCGTGACCGGCCTCTACGCGGGCTGGCTGCACTTCCGGATGGATTACGCCGGCCACACCGAAGTCAAGGACAACCGCCGAAACCGCGTCCTCGCGTCCACGCCACTGCTGGTGGTGGCCAGCATCATGGTCGTGCTCGAGGTCGGCTCCATGCTCAAGGGTGCCGCGCAACGCTACCCGGTCTACACCACGGCGAAGGCCAACCTCGCGGCACTTGCGTCGGGGCTGTCGGACACGAGTTGTGCGATGGCGGACGACGTGCTCGTCGAACCCGACACCAACTCCGGGATGCTGCAACCGGTGGCCGGCCAACGGTTCGACCCCCGATACGGCCCGCTGGGAGGCGAGAAGCCGGTCGGATTCATGCCGAACAGCGTCAGTGAGGACCTCGAGCCGACGGAGCCGGTCACCGCCAACCCCGGCCTGGTGAACAACGACGGCTCCCCGAACAAACCGAACGTCGCTGTGGGCTTCGCGGCCGGCACCGGCGGCGGGTACGGCCCCGAGGGCGTCAACGGCTCACGGGTGTTCCTGCCGTTCGGACTGGATCCCGAGACCACCCCGGTCATGGGCAGCTTCGACGAGAACACCGTCGCCGCCGAGGCGGTGTCCGCCTGGTATGAATTGCCGCCGCGCAGCCCCGACCGTCCGCTGGTAGTGGTAGCGGCAGCCGGCGCGATCTGGTCCTACGACGAAGACGGCGCGTTCAACTACGGGCAGTCGCTGAAACTGCAGTGGGGCGTGCGCCGCCCGGACGGCAGCTTCGCGGCCCTCACGGAGGTGCAGCCGATCGACATCGCACCCCGGCGGGAGTGGCGCAATCTGCGCTTCCCGCTCGCGTGGGCGCCACCCGAGGCCAACGTCGCCCGCATCGTCGCCGACGACCCGAATCTGAGCTCCGATCAATGGTTCGCGTTCACGCCGCCGCGTGTGCCGGTGCTGGAAACCGTGCAGCAGTTCCTCGGCTCGGACATCCCGGTGCTGATGGACATCGCGACTGCGGCCAACTTCCCCTGTCAACGGCCCTTCTCCGTGCACCTCGGGGTGGCCGAACTACCGGAGTACCGGATTCTGCCCGATCACAAGCAGGTGGTGTCGTCGTCGAACAGGTGGCAGTCGGCCGAGGACGGCGGCCCCTTCTTGTTCATCCAAGCGCTGTTCCGGACGTCGACGATCCCGTCGTACCTGCGCAACGACTGGTACCGCGATTGGGGCGCCGTAGAAAAGTACGACCGCGTGGTGCCCGCCGACGATGCGCCCGCTGCCGTGGTCGACCAAGGGGCGGCAACCGTCAACGGCTGGACCCGTGAGGGACCGATTCGGGCGCTGTCATGACCGCGGTATTCAGCACCACCACAGGTCACCGCGAAGAGGTGCGCCGTGACGTGCAGGTGGCGCGCTGGGTGGCGACGGTCGCGGGGCTCGTCGGGTTCGTCCTGTCCGTCTTGACGCCGCTGCTGCCGGTGGTGCAGACCACCGCGACGCTGAACTGGCCGCAAAACGGTGCGTGGGCGAACGTGACCGTCGCCACTGATCTCGCAGGTGCCGGTGTCCCTGGCCGCGAACGTCCCGTGCGAGGTGATCCGCTCCATGCCGCCCGACGGGCGGGCTGGTGTTCGGCACCGCACCGAATGACGGCAAGCAAGCGGCGTTGAATGCGCTGCTGGTGAACGTGACCCGCGAGCAGGTCGACGTCACCGACCGCAACGTCGTCATCGCCAGCGTGCCGCGTTCGCAAGTGATTTCACCGAGAATGCGATCGGATCGAGATCACGTCTTCGGAGGCGGGCACGTTCGCGACGTTCGTCGGCTTGCGGGACGATCCCACCGGCGAGGAACTGCGCAGTGGCTTCGCCGACCCCAACCTGCGGCCGTTGATCGTCGGGGTGTTCACGGACCTGACCGGTCCCGCCCCGCCCGGCCTGAGCTTTTCGGCGGTGATCGACACACGATTCTCCACGTCCCCAACGGTGTTGAAGCTCACCGCGATGCTGCTGGCGATCGCGGCCACGGTGATAGCGCTGCTCGCACTGTGGCGCCTGGACCGGGTGGACGGACGGCGGATGCATCGGCTGATCCCAGCCCGCTGGCGCCGCGTCGGCCCGGTCGACGGAGTGGTCGTCGGCGGTTTCTTGGTGTGGCACATCATCGGCGCAAACTCGTCCGACGACGGCTACATCCTCGCGATGGCCCGTGTCGCCGACAGCGCCGGCTACATGTCGAACTACTTCCGGTGGTTCGGTAGTCCAGAAGACCCCTTCGGCTGGTACTACAACCTGCTGGCGCTGATGACACACGTCAGCGACGCCAGCATCTGGATCCGCCTGCCGTCCCTGATTGCCGCGCTGGTGAGTTGGGTGCTGCTGAGCCGCGAAGTGCTGCCCCGGCTCGGGCCCGCAGTGGTCGGCAGCCGCGCCGCGGTATGGGCGGCCGGCCTGGTGCTGCTGACCGCGTGGATGCCGTTCAACAACGGTCTGCGGCCCGAACCCATCATCGCGGTCGGCGCGCTGATCACGTGGGTGCTGATCGAGCGCGCGATCATCTCCGGCCGGCTGACCCCGGCGGCACTGGCGGTGGTGACGGCGGCGTTCACACTCGGCATCCAGCCGACCGGCATCATCGCGGTCGCCGCCCTGCTCGCGGGTGGGCGACCGCTGCTGCGGATCTTGGTTCGGCGGCACCGCGTGATCGGCACCTGGCCGCTGGTGGCGCCGCTGCTGGCGGCGGGCTTCGTGGTGCTGACCGTGGTGTTCGCCGACCAGACGCTGGCAACGGTGTTGGAAGCCACCAGAATTCGCACCGCGATCGGGCCGAGCGAGCCGTGGTACACCGAGAACCTGCGTTACTACTATCTGATCCTGCCGACGGTCGACGGGTCGATGTCGCGCCGCTTCGGGTTCTTGATCACGGCGCTGTCATTGTTCACGTCGATGTTCATCATGTTGCGGCGCAAGCGCGTTCCGGGTGTGGCCTGGGGACCCGCCTGGCGGCTGATGGGCGTCATATTCGGCACGATCTTCTGCCTGATGTTCACGCCGACCAAGTGGGTGCACCACTTCGGGTTGTTCGCCGCGGTGGGCGCGGCGATGGCGGCGCTGGCCACGGTGCTGGTGTCGCCGAAGGTGCTGCGGTGGTCACGCAACCGGATGGCGTTTCTGACCGCGGTTCTCTTCTTGCTTGCACTGTGTTTCGCCACCACCAACGGCTGGTGGTACGTGTCGAGCTACGGCATACCGTTCAACAACGCGATGCCGCGCATCGGTGGGTTCGCCGTCAGCTCAATCTTCTTGACCATGTCCGCAATTGCCGCTTTCTACACGGTGTGGCTGCATTTCGCGTCGCGTGACCGTGGCAACGGCCGGGTGGTCCGCGCCGTGACGGCCGCGCCGATCCCTGTGGCGGCGGGCTTCATGGCGGTGGTCTTCGTCGGCTCGCTGCTGGCCGGTGTGGTGCGTCAATACCCGACGTACTCCAACGCGTGGGCGAACATCCGAGCGTTCTCCGGCGGCTGCGGACTTGCCGACTTCGTGTTGGTGGAACCCGATCCCAACCAGGGCGCGCTGCGGCCGTTGGCGGGCGGCGGTGGACCGCAGGGTGCGCTGGGCGGTGCAGACCCGGTCGGGTTCGGCCCGAACAGAGTGCCGGAAAAGATTGTGGCCGAAGCGATTCGGGTGACAAACCCGCTGGCGGGCACCGACTACGATTGGGACGCCCCGACGAAGTTGTCCCGGCGCGGGATCAACGGCTCCACTGTTCCGCTGCCCTACGGCCTCAACCCCGCGCAGACGCCGGTGCTGGGCACCTATGTTGAGGGCCCGCAGCAGCAGCAGAGCAAGCTGACGTCGTCGTGGTATGAGCTGCCGGAAGCCGACGACGCACACCCACTCGTGGTGGTTACCGCGGCGGGCACGATCAGCGGCTACAGCGTGTTCAACGCCTTCACCCAGGGCCAGACCGTGGAGTTGGAGTACGGTCGGCGGCTGCCCGGCGGGGGGGTCCAGCCCGCGGGACGGCTGGTGCCCTACGACCTCGGGCCCATACCGTCGTGGCGAAATCTGCGGTTCCCCCGCTCGGATATACCGGCCGACGCGGTCGCTGTCCGCCTCGTTGTGGAGGATCTGTCGCTCACTCCCGGCGACTGGGTCGCGGTCACGCCGCCCCGGGTGCCGGAGGTGCGCACGGTGCAGGAGTACGTCGGCTCCGAGCAGCCGGTGCTGATGGACTGGGCGGTCGGGCTCGCCTTCCCGTGCCAGCAGCCGATGCTGCACAGCAACGGCGTCACCGAGATCCCGAAGTTCCGGATCACCCCCGACTACAACGCCAAGAGGATGGACACCGACAGCTGGGAAGACGGCCTCAACGGTGGCCTGCTCGGCATCACCGACGTGCTGCTGCGGGCGCAGGTGATGGCGACCTACCTCAACGCCGACTGGGGACGCGACTGGGGGTCGCTGCGCAAGTTCAGCACGATCGTCGACGCGACGCCGGCCAAACTGGAGCTGGGCGAGGCGACGCGCAGCGGACTCTGGAAGCCGGGTCGCATCCGGATCGGGCCGTAGTAGCTCGTGGCGCCGAAAGTGCCTCTCGGCGCACCGGTCTCAGGCGGAAGTCATCCGCACGGGTATGCCGTTGAGCGCGCCGTTGCCCGACGGCTCGTCGAGAAACGCTGGCGGGGCGAGCGCGTTGGCGTTCACCCGGTCGCGGTTGCCACCGATACCGCGACTTTGCCGTTCGCGACGTGAATCTTCAAGCCGCACATGGCTTCACACAGTGGGCAGGTGTACGTGTCGGCCGTCTTCGCCGGTGGCGGCGAGCAGTATGATGACTGCCGCAGTCACCCGCTGCCCGACCAGCGTCCTGGACGCCGAGGGCGCAGCCAGCTACTCCTACTCAGTGAATCGTCGCCGTCGAGCGTGCGCAAAATGCCGCCCGAACGCGGCGTGTCGCGTGCAGACACGCACCCTCGCGCAAGAGATTACGCAAGAGATTAGATGGGCAGCAGGCCGTGTTTGCGCTGCACGCGGCTGATCTGCTTGTCGCGCAACAAGCGCAGTGACTTGCGGAGCAGCAGCCGGGTTTGGTGCGGTTGGATCACGGCGTCGATGAATCCGCGTTCGGCGGCGATCCACGGGATCGCCATGTTGAGGTTGTAGCCCTCGATGAAATTGCGCTTGATCTCCTGCACCTCAGGCGCTTTGGGATCCGGGAACCGCTTCACCAAGAGCTGCGCGGCGCCCTCGGCGCCGATCACCGCGATCCGTGCGGTCGGCCACGCGAAATTCAAGTCTGCGCTCAGCTGCTTGGATCCCATCACCGCATAGGCACCGCCGTATGACTTGCGGATCGTGATCGTCATCTTCGGTATGTCGGCCTCGACGACGGCGTTGAGGAAGCGGCCGCCCCGCTTGATGATCCCGTTCTTCTCCTGCTCCACGCCGGGCAGGAAGCCGGGGGTGTCGACGACGAAAACCAAAGGCAGGTTGTAGGAATCGCAGAACCGGATGAATCGCGCGGCCTTGTCCGATGCCGCGTTGTCGATCGCCCCCGACAACACCATCGGCTGGTTGGCGATGACCCCGACCGCCCGGCCGTCGACGCGTGCGAAGCCGGTGATGATCGCCTGGCCCTGTTGCTCGGCGACGTCGAAGAAGTCGCCGTCGTCGAAGATCCGCAACAGGATCTCGTGCATGTCGTAGGCCATGTTGTCGGAGTCCGGCACGATCGAATCCAGTTCGAGGTCGTGTGGGGTGATCTCCGGTTCCAGGCCGGGGTTGACTATCGGCGGGTCGTCGAATGTGTTGGCGGGCAGGAACTGCAGGTAATCGCGGACGTAGGCGAACGCCGCGGCCTCCGACTCGACCACCTGATGGATGTTGCCGTAGCGGGCCTGCGCATCGGCGCCGCCGAGTTCGTCGAGCGTGACGTCCTCGCCGGTGACGTCCTTGATCACGTCCGGACCCGTGACGAACATGTAGCCCTGGTCGCGTACCGCAACGACCAAGTCGGTCTGAATCGGTGAATACACCGCTCCCCCAGCGCATTTGCCGAGGATGATCGACACCTCCGGCACCGTACCGCGCAGCAGCTCGTGGCGGCGGCCCAGCTCGGCGTACCACGCCAGCGACGTCACCGCGTCCTGGATCCGGGCGCCTGCCGAGTCGTTGATGCCGATGATGGGACAGCCCACCATCGCCACCCATTCCATCAGCCTGGCAACCTTACGACCGAACATCTCGCCGACCGAGCCCTGGAACACCGTCTGATCGTGGCTGAAGACGCCGACCGGCCGGCCGTTTATCCTGCCGTGCCCGGTAACCACGCCGTCTCCGAAGAGCGCATTGGGATCACCAGGCGTCTTGCACAGCGCACCGATCTCCAGGAAGCTGCCCGGGTCTAGTAGCGCGTGAATTCGGGCCCGCGCGCTCGGTATCCCCTTCTTGTCCCTCTTGGCGACGGCCTTCTCGCCGCCGGGCTCCTTCGCCAGTTCCAGCTTGGCGCGCAGTTCGGCCAGCTTCTCGGCAGTGGTCGAGGGCCCAGCGGGTGACGGTACCGTCTCGGTCACTGCTTGGTTGCCTCGCTCTCGATCCTGGACAGCGCCTGGCTCAGGTGCGCACCGACTTTGGCGACGTACGGCTCGTCGATGACCTGGATGTGCTCGCCGCCGATGGCCACCACTTCGAGGTCGGAGACGTACTCGCCCCAGCCGCCGTCGGGTTGGCGGGTAGCGTAGCGCGGCTCGAACATGATGGCGTCGTCGTGATAGCGATCGGCCATGTACAGCGTGACGTGGCCGTCATAGGGCTGGATCTCGGCGGTGTCGATCGCGCGGTTGTCCAGATACGACGTGCGCTGGTGCTCGATGATGCCGCCCGGGATCTGCACACCACTTTCCTTGACCGCCTCGAGCACGAAGCGGACCTGGCCCTCGTCGTCGAGCTGCTCGAGCTGTTCGAACGGGATCTCGGGGACCGTCACGTTGAATGTCCGCTCGGCGAAGCGCGCGTAGCGCTCCCAGCGGCTGCGCGTCTCCTCCTTGGTCTGCGGAATCTCCTCGCCGGCCCGCACCGCGTCGATCAGCCCGACGAACGGCACGTCGCAGCCTTCCCGCGCCAGGCCGATCGCGCAGGCGTAGGCCAGCACGCCGCCCAGCGACCAGCCGACCAAAACGAACGGGCCATCGCCGGCCATCTCGCGCAGCTTCGGAACGTATTGCGCGGCACGCTCTTCGATGGTGCCCTCGACCCGCTCGAAGCCGTACATCGGGGTGTCCTCCGGCAGCCGCCGCAGCAGCGGCTCGTAGACCACGGTCGACCCACCGGCCGCGTGGAAGACAAATACGGGAACCTTGGCAGCGCCTTCTGGACCTTGTGGCCGGGCGCGAATGGTGCGGACGAACCCGTCGAGTTCGCCCGCCTCCAAATACTCCCGCACCTTTTCGGCGAGCGCCTCGATGGTTTCCGACGACGTGACGTCGTCGGCCGAAATGGGGCCTTCGACGCGTTCGGCAAGCCGCTGCGCCAGCTTCGCGGCGCTGTCGTCGTCGAGCGGCGGCAGCGGGTTGAAGATGCCCCCGGGAGACTTGCCGGTGACGATCGCCCAGGTGGCGAAGGTGACCCGCTCGGCAGCGTCGCGCGGCGGCACGTCAGCGCTGAGCGCCTCGGCGACCGCCTTCTGGTTGAGTGCCACCGCCTCGGCGACCAGGTTCGGCTGCTGGCCACGCGGCGGGCCCTCGGGATTGTCGGCCGGCGGTGGTGGCGGGATGGCCGCCTCGTCGACCGTCGACGGTGCCGCCTGAGGGTCGGGGGCGGGCGCGGTGAGCGTTGTCGCCGAGGCCCCGGAGAGCATCCGCGCCTGCTCCTCGGCAATTTCGTCGGCCGTCTTGGTCTTCTGGTACTCGTGCAGTTGCTCCACCTCGTCGCGGTGCTCGATCGCGTACTGGATCAGCTTCTCGACGGCGTACAGGTTCGCGTCGCGCACCGCCTGTAGCTGAATCGGCGGCAGGTCGAAGTCGTATTCGACGCGGTTCTTGATGCGCACCGCCATCAGCGAGTCGAGGCCCAGCTCGATCAGTGGCACCTCCCACGGCAGGTCCTCGGGTTCGTACCCCATGGCGCTGGACACGATCGTCGCCAGCCGCTGCCCGACCGTCTCCCCGGAATCCGGCGACCACTTGGCGAAGCCGGCGCCCAGGTTCGCCCCCTGGGTGAGGTAGTCGTGCAGAATCTCGGCGTCTTGCTGCTTCGGCGTGCCTGCTCTTCGACGGCGGGCGTGGCTGCTCACTGTCCCCACGGCCACCGCCGACGGGAGTGCCGACGCCAGACCACCGCGGGTCACCACCGCGTCGTAGACCAGCGTGAACGACTCGTCGATGCGGGCGTGCACCTGCACCGACGCGCCACCGGGGTGCCGCGTCAACGTCGTCACCAGACGGGCGCCCTCACCGGGTACGGCCCGCTGCTCCGACGCCGTCAGAACAGCATCCGGAAGTACTTGCGCCGCAGCGGATTTCACCAATGCCGACAGTTCGACCGCCCCGCGCGCGTTGAACTCCCACACGTGGCGACCGTCTGGCATCGCGACGTGGGAGCCGGGCATGACCACCGAGCCGTCGCCGGAAAAGTGCGCGTCGAGCCAATGCTCCTTGCGGCGGAACCGGGTCGGCGGAATGGCCGCGTAGTCCTCCGGTCGCTCCGCGCGCGTGAACAGCGTGCGAATGTCCAAATCGTGGCCGTGGACGAACAACTGCGCCATCGCCGCGGTCATCGAGTCGACCTCGTCCTGCTTGCGCGCCAGCGTCGCAATCAGCTGCGCATCATGGAGGCCAGCGGCGGCCGTCGTCAGCCCGACCTGCATGAGCGCCACCGGGTTGGGCGCCAGCTCCAGGAACGTGGTGTACCCATTGTCGACGGCGTTGCGGATGCCGTGGGTGAAGTAGACGCTGTGCCGCAGTCCCTTCTTCCAGTAGTCGACGCCGTGGAACGGCTCGCCGCCGGGGCGCATGTAGTTGCCGTCGTGCACCGACGAGAAGTAACCGACCGACGTGCGCATCGGCGCGATGCCCTGCAGCTCGGCCGCGAGCTCGCCCAGCAGCGGATCCATCTGCGAGGTGTGGCTGGCGCCCTTGGTCTGGAACTTGCGGGCGAACTTGCCTTCCTTTTCGGCCCGCTCGATGATCGCGTCCACCTGCTCCGGCGGGCCGCCGATCACCGTCTGGGTGGGCGCCGCGTAGACGCACACCTCGAGGTCCGGGAAGTCGGAGAACACCGTCTTGATCTCGTCCGCGGAGTACTCCACCAGCGCCATCAGCCGGATGTACTCACCGAAGAGCATCGCCTCGCCCTCGCCCATCAGATGCGAGCGGGAGCAGATGGTGCGAGTGGCGTCTTCCAGCGACAGGCCGCCGGAGAAGTACGCCGCCGCGGCCTCGCCCAGCGACTGGCCGATCAGCGCGGCCGGCTTGGCGCCGTGGTTGCGAAGCAACTCACCGAGCGCAACCTGGATCGCGAAGATCGTGATCTGGGTGGTCTCGATGCCGTAGTCCTGCGAGTCGTCGAGGATCAACTCGACTATCGAGTAGCCGCGTTCGTCTTGGACCAGAGAGTCGACCCGGTCGATCCACTCGGCGAACACCGGATTACGCAGGTACAAGCTCTTGGCCATCTTGCGGTGCTGGGCGCCGAACCCGGCGAGAACCCACACCGGCCCGTTGGTGACGGGCCCGTCGGCGGCGAACACATTCGGGTTCGGTTTGCCCTCCGCGAGCGCGCGCAGTCCCTTGATCGCCTCATCGTGATTGTGCGCAAGCACCACGGCGCGCGACCGGCCGTGATTGCGCCGCGACAGCGCCCGGCCGATCGACTCGAGCGACGACGCCCGACCCTCGGGGCTGTCCATCCAGTCGGCCAGTTCCGCCGCGGCGGCCTTCTTGCGCGAGGTGAGGAACGCCGACACGGCCAGCGGGATGACCGGTTCCGGAATCCCGGCCTCTTCTAGTTCTTGCAGCGCAACCTCTTTGAGTCGCTTGGCCTCGTCGGTGAGCCCGGGGAGTCCCGCCTCGGTCTCTTCGACGTGGCCGGCCCTATCGCCGTAGAAGTCGGGCTCGTCCTCGTCGTCGTCGAATCTCTTCGCCCAAGGGCTCATCGCCGTGGATGAACTCGCCGTACTCGTCGAGCCGCACCCCACCGATATAGACCGCCGGCTTCTGCTCCTCGGCCTTCGCCTGCGCCTCGGGCTCCGGTTCGGGTTCCTTCTCGATGACGTCACGCGGCAGCACCTCGCGCAGCACCAGGTGAGCGTTGGCGCCGCCGAAGCCGAATCCGGACACCCCGGTGATCGCGTAGCCGCTGTAGCGGGGCCAGTCGGTGACGGAATCGGCCACCTTCAGCCGCACCGCGTCGAAGTCGATGTAGGGGTTGGGTCCCGCGTAGTTGATCGACGGCGGCAGCTTGTCGTGCTGCAGCGCGAGCACCATCTTGGCGAGGCTGGCCGACCCGGCGGCTGATTCCAGGTGGCCGACGTTGGACTTGACCGCGCCGAGCAACGCAGGGCGGTCGGCGGGCCGGCCCCTGCCGACGACGCGACCCAGCGCCTCGGCCTCGATCGGGTCGCCGAGAATCGTGCCGGTGCCGTGCGCCTCGATGTAGTCGACGGTGCGCGGGTCGATCCCGGCGTTCTTGTAGGCCTTCCGCAGCACGTCGGCCTGTGCGTCGGGGTTGGGCGCCAGCAATCCGTTGGAGCGGCCGTCGTGATTCACGGCGCTGCCCGCGATCACCGCGAGGATCTGGTCGCCGTCGCGGCGGGCGTCGTCGACCCGCTTGAGCACCACCATGCCGCCGCCCTCCGAGCGGGCGTACCCGTCGGCGTCCGAGCTGAACGACTTGATCCGGCCGTCGGGGGCCAATACCCCGCCGACCTCGTCGAAACCGATCGTGATCATCGGGGTGATCAACGCGTTCACGCCACCGGCGACCGCGACATCGCACTCGCCGGCCCGCAGCGCCTGCACCGCCTGGTGCGCCGCCACCAGCGAGCTCGAGCAGGCGGTGTCCACCGCCACCGAGGGGCCGCGGAAGTCGTAGAAGTAGGACACGCGGTTCGCGATGATCGAGCTTGCGGTGCCCGTGATCGCGTACGGGTGCGCGACGGTCGGGTCGGACACCGCCAGGAAGCTGTAGTCGTTATTTGAGGCGCCGACGAAGACGCCGACGCTTTCGCCGCGCAGGCTCGACGCCGGGATGCGGGCGTGCTCCAACGCCTCCCAGGTCAGCTCGAGCGCCATGCGCTGCTGCGGGTCGAGGTTGTCGGCCTCCATCTTCGACAGCGCGAAGAACTCGGAATCGAAGCCCTTGATGTCTTTGAGGTAGCCGCCGCGGGTGCGGGCCTTGGCGACGCGCTCGGCGATGCGCGGCTCCTCCAGGAACTCCGTCCAGCGGCCTTCGGGCAGATCGGTGATCCCGCTGCGACCCTCCAGCAGCGCCTGCCACGTCTCCTCGGGAGTGTTCATGTCGCCGGGGAAGCGGGTGGAAAGGCCCACCACGGCGATGTCGGCGACCTCGCGCTCACGTGACCAGTCCTGCTCCTCGCCGGTTTCCACCACTTCCGGCTCGCCCTCGACGATGCGCGCGGCCAGCGACTCGATGGTGGGGTGCTGGAACGCGACCGTGGCCGACAGGGTGACCCCGGTGAGGTCCTCGATGTCGGCGGCCATCGCCACGGCGTCCCGCGAGGAGAGGCCCAACTCGACCATCGGGGCGGTCTCGTCGATTCCCTCGGGCGACTGGCCGGTGGCACTGGCCACCCAGTTGCGCAACCAGGCGCGCATCTCGGCGACGGTCATGTCGCCGTCCGAGGCGGGCGCCTCGTCGGCTAGAGCGGCCGTTTGGTCTTCCTCGGGTCGCGGATCGGTGTGGGTGTCGGCCATGTGCTATCGGGGTGTCGTCATTCCGTCGTCTCATCAGGCGCGAACGCGGCGACATCGGCCGTGCCGCCGCGCAGGCTGCCGTCGATGTAGGCCGCGCGACATGCCCGGCGGCCGATCTTGCCGCTCGAGGTGCGCGGGATCGTGCCGGCAGGCATCACCAGCACGTCGCGGACCGTGACGCCGTGGCGCACGGCGACCGCGGCCCGGATGTCATCGGCGATCGGCTCGGGATCGAGCTTGTGGGTGCCGGCTGCGCGCTCACCGACGATCACCAGCTGCTCGGAGGTGTCCTCCGGGTCGTACTTCAGTCCCGCGTGCGGGTTGTCGAACACCTGCTTGGGCAGCTGGTTGGCCGGCACCGAGAACGCCGCGGCGAAGCCCGGCCGCACTGCGCGGGTGGACTCCTGCGCGGTGTACTCCAAGTCCTGCGGGTAGTGGTTGCGGCCGTCGATGATGACGAGTTCCTTGATCCGGCCGGTGACGTAGAACTCATCGTCGAGGAACGCGCCGAGGTCGCCGGTGCGCATCCACATCGCGTCGTCCGCCGCTCCTTCCGCGTGCGACGGACTGGTCCGCGACTTGAGGATGTTTTTAAAGGTCTCGGACGTCTCGGCCTCTCTGTTCCAGTAACCGGTACCTACGTTGTTGCCATGGATCCAGATCTCGCCGATCTGACCGTCGGGCAGCTCGGAGGCGGTGTCGGGATCGACGATCACCACCCACTCGTCGTGGCCGATCTTGCCGCAGGACGCCTCCGGGACCGCCTTCGGGGAATCGGCGGGCACTTCGACGAGCCGGTCGTTGGCCAGCTCGTCGCGGTCGACGGTGATGATCGTCGGCGGCTTGTTCGGCTCGGTGGTGGAGACGAACAGCGTCGCCTCGGCCATCCCGTACGACGGCTTGATCACATCCGGCGAGAGGCCGTAGGGGGCGAACGCCTCGGTGAACTTGCGCATCGACGCCTGCGACACCGGCTCGCTGCCGTTGAGGATCGCGCGCACGTTGCTCAGGTCGAGTTCTTCGCCGTCCTTGGGCAGGCCACGCCGCGCCGCATGCTCGAACGCGAAGTTCGGCGCAGCCGTGATGCTTGGCCCGCGGTCGTCCCCCTTCACACCCAGTTCACGCAGCCAGCGGATGGGTCGACGGACGAACGCGGCCGGGGTCATGAACGCCACGTGCCGGCCGATGAGCGACGGCAGCATCATCGTGATCAGCCCCATGTCATGAAAGAACGGCAGCCACGTGACCCCGCGCTGCCCCTCTTCGGGATCGATCGCCGTGACCAGTTGCGTGATGTTGGTGGCCACCGCCAAGTGGGTGATCTTCACCCCGGCCGGGCTGCGGGTCGAGCCCGAGGTGTACTGCAGGTAGGCGATCGTCTCCTGGGTGGGAGTGTCGGGCTGCACCCAGGTGTCGGCCACCTCGTTCGGCACCGCGTCGACCGCGATGACGCGCGGGCGTTCCTTGGCGGGGCGGCTGCGGAAGAACTTGCGCACACCCTCGGCCGAGTCGGTGGTGGTCAGGATCGTCGACGGGGTGCAGTCGTCGAGTACGGCGTGCAGCCGACCGACGTGACCGGGCTCGGCCGGGTCGAACAGCGGCACCGCGATCCGGCCGGAGTACATCGCGCCGAAGAAGGCCGCCAGGTAGTCCAAATTCTGCGGGCACAGGATTGCCACCCGGTCACCGGGCTCGGTCACCTGCTGCAGACGCGCGGCGATGGCGCGGTTGCGGCCACTGAACTGCGCCCAAGTGAGATCTCGCTCGACGCCGTCGCGCTCGGTGGAGAAGTCGAGGAACCGGTAGGCCAGGTGGTCGCCGCGGGTCTGAGCCCAGCGCTCCACGTGGCGCACGAGGCTGGCGCCCTCGGGGAACCTGATGTGTCCCGTCTTCTTGTCGATGAACGGGTTAACCCAGAGCGGCACGTGTATCTCTCCTGTCGAAGCGCAGTCGCAAAGCCTGCTGTCGCACATAGCGGGCCGGCCGTGATCCGGCCGGCTCGGCTGCGAACCCAAACCCCCAAGATGGTACCGAGGTCAGCACGCCGGTCATACTTCTACGCCGCAGCACGGGCACGTCACAATGTCCCCCCGCTGCGGCGCACAAGCTTTTGCTGTCTTAAGTTTTTCTTAATGTTAGGTGACATTGGTTGTGACGGCCAAATTCAACTTATCTTCCCTGCTAGCGGCGCTATCCCCCGCAGAAACGCCGTCCGGGTGTCAGCCGTGTTTCGGTCGCGGCGCCTGATCGATCACGCCGGCTGCCCAGTTCCGGGCCCACACCGTGGCCGGCTGGCCGTCGAGACTCCAGAACTGCGTCGTGTTGTAGAGCGCATGCACCGGCTGTCCGGCCCCGCCCGCCAGCACGTTCAGCGTCGTCGGCAGGTTGGTGAGGTTGAAGGCCTCCTCCGGTGCCGCGCAGATCAGGTCACCCGCCGCGCAGATCTCGTTGACCCGGTCGTTCAAGGCACCGAACCCGCCCGGGCGCGGCCCCGTCATGGTCAGGCCAAGCGACGACAGCATCGGCACCTCGTACAGCGTGATCTCCGCACCCTGACCCGGCGGCGACGGCGGGATGTCCTTGCCCACCCCGGTCTGGCGGCGGCCGTCGGCGATCAGCGTGACACCGAGCACTAGGTCTTCATCGACAGGTCCGCGGCCATTGCCGATGTTGCTGACGATGTCGCCCGCGATCACCGCACCTTGGGAGAACCCGACGATGACATAGCTGGTCAACGGGCACCGGTTGTTCATCTCGGTCAGTGCCTTGACCGCGGCGTGGAGGCCTTCCTTGCGGCTGACGTCGTAGTCGATCTGGTTGTCCCGCGAGAACGGATTGTGGAAATGCGCGGTGTACGGAACGGTGTACACCTGCAGCCGACCGCCCTCGAACTCTTGGCCGATCGGCCGTGAAACGTTGAGCAGCAAGGCATTCGGGAACTGCGTGGGGTTCAGTGGATCGTCTTGCGGCGACGACTCCCAGGTGCCCGGGATCGAGATCATCTGCACGTCGGGACAGCTGGCGTCCTGGAACTCCGGCCTGGGCTTCTTGGCCCCCGGAGGTTGCGGAGTAGGCGGCTGAGCCGCCGGTGGCACCTCGGCGTTGCGATCTGCCTTGAACTCGGCGACCACAAACCACAGCAGGCCCAGGGCGACAAGCACCGACACCGTTGCCGCGGCGATCAGTGCGAGTGTCCGGTGACGTTTTCGCCGGTTGTTGGTGGCCATCATCTCCTGCTAGCAGAGTCGTTCGTCCGCGATGCGGATGTAGGTCCGGGTCACCGCATCGACTTCGTCGTCGTTCGGGTTGAACCGGCTGGCGTGCGCCCGCTGCACGTCGCCTTCGACGAGGGGGTGGACGAAGTCCCACACCACTTGCGGAGCCTGGCCCGCCGCGCGGGCCTGGCAGACGTACGAACCGATGGAAAGCGCCAGAAGCTCGCTGGACGGACGAACACCGTCGGCGGCCAACCCGTCAAGGTACGCCCGCTGCTGACTGCTGACGGCCAGGGTGGCGCTCGGCGCGCCCACCGTCGCTTGCGCAGGAAGCCGCGCCAATGCCGGAAGCTGGGCACCGGGGCTGGTGGTGGGTGCGGCGGGCAGAGCGACGCTGGACATCAGCCCGTCGGTTGCCGAACAACCGGACAGCGCGACCGCCGCTACCGCCATTGCGGTGGAGCAGCTGGCCACCCGGTGGGCTGTCTGTAGCACGCCTCCACGGTACCGGCTCGTCTGGGCCGCCCCGGATGGATGCAACAGCACTTTGCTGACGGCCCGAGGCGACCAGTTAGCCGATCGCCGCGGCGATGTCGCCCGACATCGCGTCCAGCTGCGGCGCCCAAGTGCCCCAGCCGTGGTCGCCGCCCGGCGGGAAGTCGAAGTGACCGTTCTTTCCGCCGATCTCGCGATAGTGGTGGTAGAAGAACAGGTTGCTGCCATGGATCTGGTCGGCGGCGCCGATCGTCGCGGCAGGGTCGCTGGCGGTGGTCGCCGGGCTGAAGACCCACAGCCGGGTGTTGTTCTGCACCAGCAGCGACACGTGCACGTCCGGGTCGTGCCACTTCCAACGACCGTACTGTGGCGCACCCCACATGTTGATGCTGTCGACCCCGCCGAACCGCTGGAGACCCGCCGTGATGGCGCCGTTCTCAAAGGTGCGCGACGGCGTCAGGAACCCGGACAACGAGCCGGCGTAGCTGAACCGGTCCGGGTGAAATGCCGCCAGCGCCATCGCGGCGTATCCGCCCTGTGCCGCGCCCACGACCGCGTGGCGGTTGGGGGCCAGTCCCTTGTTGGCGGACAACCAGTTGGGCAGCTCGGCGGACAGGAACGTCTCCCACTGACGGCTGCCGTCCCTCTCCCAGTTGGTGTACATGCTCCACGCCCCGCCGGCCGGCGCGACGATGGATAGCCCCTTACCGGCGAGCGCGCCGCCCGCGTTGCCGACCGTCATCCAGTTGCTGACTTCGGGTGCGGCGTTGAAGGCATCGAGCAGGTATACGGCCTGCGGGCCGCCGGCCAGGAAGGCGACCGGGATGGCACGACCCATCGCCCCTGACGGCACCATCAGGAACTCGACCCCGGCCTGCGCGTGCGCTGTACCCGTCGACACGGGTGCCGCCCAGATGCCCAGTCCCAATACCGCTACCAGCACCGCTCGCAATAGCATCACGCCCGACTTCATGACCACCTCACCCGGTTCCCGAGCCACTTGTCTTCGTGGGGTTCTCCCCCGGCCCGATCCGTAGTGAATCACATTGCCCGAGCGCACTGGTGGGAAACGACTAACGGCGGCGACCGTGATGGTCGCCGCCGTCAGCCGGATCGCTATGTCGAACGCTTACGCCGGCGGCGTCGCGCCCAGCACCCGCTGCATGTCGGGGATCATGGCCTGCACCTGCGCACCCCAGTAACCCCAGGAGTGCGTCCCGCTCTGCGGGAAGTTGAACACGCCGTTGCGGCCACCCGCGGCGAGGTAGGTCTCCTCGAACGTCTTGTTCGTCCGCAGCGTGAAGCCCTCCAGGAACTTCGCCGGCAGGTCAGAGCCGCCCAGCTCACCGGGGGTGCCGTTGCCGCAGTACACCCAGAGGCGGGTGTTGTTGGCGACGAGCCGGTCGATCTGGACCATCGGGTCGTTGCGCTTCCACGCCGGGTCGCTCGACGGACCCCACATGTCCTCCGCCTTGTAGCCACCGGCGTCACCCATCGACAGGCCGACCAGCATCGGCCACCAGCCCTCGGACAGGTTCAGGAAGCCGGACAGCGAACCCGCGAAGATGAACTGCTGCGGGTGGTAGGCCGACAGGATCATCGAGGTCGAGCCGGCCATCGACAGTCCGACCGCGGCGCTACCGGTCGGCTTGACCTGCTTCTGGGAAGCCAGGTGGGCGGGCAGCTCGCTGGTGAGGAAGGTCTCCCAGTTATAGGTCAGGCAGCCGCTCTTGCCGCAGGCCGGCTTGTACCAGTTCGTGTAGAAGCTGGACTGGCCACCGACGGGCATCACAACGGACAGCCCCTTGCCCACGAACCACTCGAAGGCGGGCGTCTCGATGTCCCACCCGTTGAAGTCCTCGCGCGCACGCAGGCCGTCGAGCAGGTACACCGCCGGCGAGTTCGGCCCGCCGCTCATGAACTGGATCTTGATGTCGCGGCCCATCGACGCCGACGGCACCATCAGGTATTCGACCGGCAGTCCCGGCTTAGAGAACGCCCCTGCGGTCGCCGAGCCTCCTGCGACGCCGATCAGCCCGGGCAGCAGGGCGGCTGCCATCGCGGCGACCGTCAGCCCGCGCGCCCACCGGCCGCGCATCTTCTCAACGAACTTCATATACGTATCCATCCCATCTTTTAGTCCGCGCACGGGGCGCAATCGGCCCCCGTGCCCTGGGTAGTCAACCACACATGGGTGCGGTCTTTGGAATTCGAACGGTCCCGTCAGCCTCCTGTCACCCGTTCAGCGTGGCGATCAGATCGGGCTTCTTTGCCTGCAACTGCGCGCCCCAGTAGGGCCACGAATGGTTGCCGGCCGGCGGGAAATCGAACGTGGCATTTCTGCCGCCGACCTGCGTATATCGCTCCTGAAACGCCTTGTTGCTGCCGATGGCCAGCGATTCCAGGCTGTTCGCGTTGAACGACTGATTGGGGTCGGCGCCGTCGTCGAGCGGCGTCTGCCCGCCCGGTGCGCAGTAGATCCACAGCCGGGTGCCGTTGTCGGCCAGTGCGGCGGCCTGCAGCACCGGGTCGTTGCGTTGCCACGCGGCGTCCCACCGCGGGCCCCACATGTTGTCGACGTTGTATCCGCCCGCGTCGAGCATGGCGACCCGGATCGCCTGCTGCAGGAACCTGCTCGACGGGTTCAGGAAGCCGAGAGAGTTTTCGGGTCACTCGGGTGTTAATCGCGGCCATTCGCAGAGGCGTTACCACCCGAAAAGCGGCGTCTGCTGCCAGCAAGACCCCCGCTACGGCCCCGTCGCCGGTAAACCGGTGTAAGGGGTACCACCTAAATCCGGCTCGCTCAAGCCGCACCGCGCCAGTTCGTACTCGGGAACGCGGTCGATGCGGTAGCGGGTGAACCCGAACGAGTGCAGCACGTTCGACAGGAACCGCCGCACGGTCAGGGGCTCCCGAATTGAGTTGAGCACCGCGTCGGTGGCCGGGCATTTGAGCGCCTCCTCGGCCATCGCCACCCAGTCCTCGTCGAGGTAGGGCGGCAGGTACGGGCTTTGTTTGAGGAACGGCCCTTCGGCCACCGCCCAGTCCGGGAACAGGTTCTTGTCGTGCCCGATGCGGCCGTCCTCAAGCCGCACGGTGTGTGCGGCGATGGGATTTGCGAGCCCGATCTGGTCGACAACCCGGACGTCGAGCCCCACATTCATGCCGAGCATGCCGAGGTTGGTGAAAAAGACTGTGTGGGGGCGGTTTTCGGTTACAGCCGGATCCGGCGGCTGACCCGGCGGGGGAAGTGGCGGCGGAATCGCCGGCACGACGTCCCACTGTGTGTAGGGGCCGGACGGCAGCAGCAGCGCACCGTCGGGGGTGTTCTCGATCGCCTCGATCACCGCCCGCATGCGGGGGTAGTCGAGATAGTCCTGCGCGGTGAGCGGGTGCGCGTTGCCGGTGGCCTGGGCGTAGAACCGTCGTTCGTCGACGATGCCGGAATAGGTCACCCTGGTCGCGTCCGCGCCCATGCCGGGTGAGTTGGCCGCCCACAGCGACCAGCCGATCACGGCGAGCCACACCGCCGCCGTGGAGCCAGCCATCAGATGCCCGGTCTGACGCGAAACCCTCTCGCCATGGGGCAGCACGACCGGAATGACCGCGACGGGCGCCAGCACACAGAACAACGGCGTCAGCAACACCCGGCCGTGCATGAAGTCGCCGCCTTGGCGAATCCAGTAGAGCGCCTGCAACAGCCCGCTGACGACGATGAACACCACCACCGCGGCCGGGCTCTGCACGACGCGGGCCGCCCGGCTGGCGCCGGCGCGCGGCTGCCGCCGCGTGGACCCCGGCCGGCGGCAAGTCCATAGCAGGAGCACCGCAAGCACCGCGAGCAGAAGCAACGGCAGCCACAGCGCGTAGGGCCGGTTGAAATTGGCCAGATAGGTGAACCCCGGGGGCCACTTCTGGCCGGAAGCGTCCTTGGCGATCGCGGTGCCGGGTACCAGCAGCGCGTAGTAGCCCATCCGGAAGATCTGGTAAGCCACCGGCAACAGGCCGCCGGCGAGGACGATCAGAAGCCGCGGCTGCCAGCCGCGGACCGCGACCAGCATCATCACCAGCGCTACGCCGCCGATGAGGGCCAGTTCCGGACGGACCAGTACGGACAGGCCGGCGACGAACGCCAGCGCCCCCGTGAACCACCGGCCCGTTTCCCGCTGCTGCGACCAGCACACCATCATCCACCACAGCAGCCCGAGATAGGCCAGCACCAAACCGTTTTCGAGTCCCGAGGTCGCGAAGTCACGCGCCGGGGGCACCGCGATGTACACCAGCACGCCGGCGGGCAGTAGCACCGCGCGGCGTCCCTGCAAACTGGGCCCGTACAGCCGGGCGGCGCCCAGCATGACGAAGACCGCGCCGAGCAACGACAGCACCAGGGCGAGCACCAGGGCGACGTACTCGAGCCGCACCGGTCCGCCGATGAGGCCGCCGAGATAGATGAGGTAGGTCCACACCGTGGACGTGTTGGCCTCGACCCGCTCCCCGGGGTTGAACACCGGCCCGTTGCCGACGAGCAGGTTGCGGACGGTGCGCAGCACGATCAGGCCGTCGTCGGCGATCCATCGACGCTGCCAGGCGCCCCAGCCGAACAGCACCACGACCGTCAGAACGCTCACCCAGAGGCTTACTCGCACCGTCCTGTCGACCGGGAACGCCGACGAGCTAACTGAAGACGACGGCCGCACCGACTGTGCCTATCCATGCCACGGCGAGCAGCTGCAACACGCGGTCCCGCAGCGCGATCTCCTCCGGCTCGCCGGCCATGCCGCCGTCGACATCGACGGCGTAGCGCAGGATCGCGACGGTGAACGGAATCATCGACACCGCAAACCAGGAGCCGGCGTTGCCGTCACGCTCGAACGCCCACAGCCCGTAGCACACCACCACCGCCGTGGCCGACAGCGTCCACACGAAACGCAGATAGGTGCTGGTGTAGCTTTCCAGCGCCTTGCGAATCTTGGCACCGGTTCGTTCGGCGAGTTGCAGTTCCGCGTAGCGTTTCCCGGCCGCCATGAACAGCGACCCGAACGCCATGACGAGCAAAAACCATTGCGACAGCGGGATGCCCGCCGCCACGCCACCGGCGATGGCCCTGATCAGAAAACCCGACGACACGATGCAGATGTCCAGCACCGCTTGGTGTTTGAGCCCGAAGCAGTAGGCCAGCTGCACCACGAGGTAGACGGCCATCACCAACGCGAGGTTGGGAGTGACGAGCCACGAGATCATCAGCGACGCGGTGGCGAGGGCCACCGCGAGCCCGTACGCCAGGCCGATCGGCACTACTCCGGCCGCGATCGGGCGGAACCGCTTGGTGGGGTGGGCGCGGTCGGCCTCGACGTCGCGCGCGTCGTTGACCAGATACACCGCCGACGCGGCCAGGCAGAACACCACGAACGCGATCGACACCTTGATCAGCACTTCGCGGTAGTCGTAGCGGACGTCGCCGCCCAACGCCGCCAACGGCGCGGCCAGCACCAGCAGGTTCTTCACCCATTGCCGCGGCCGGATCGCCTTGATGACACCGGTGATGACGTTGGCAGGGGGTTTTGTGACCGGTGCGGCTTCTTCACTCATCGGCTGTCCGATCGAGCCGGGCCACCGCACGCGCGACCAGCGCACCGATCACCACGCCGGCGAGCACATCGCTGGGGTAGTGCACGCCCAGCACCAGCCGGGACAGCGCCATCGGCGGCACCAGGAGCACCGGCAGCGGAAGCCCGGTCAGCGGGGCCATCAGCGTCGCCGCCGCCGTGGTGGACGTGGCGTGTGCCGACGGGAAGCTCAGCGCGCTCGGGGTGCCGACGTTCACGGCGACGGCGGGGTGCCGCGGACGCTGCCGGCGGACTCCCCGCTTGATCACCACGGCCACCGCGTGCGCGCTGAAGGCACCGATCCCGGCCAGCAGCCACTGGTCGCGACGGGCCGGCTGCAGCGCGGCGCCGAGGGCCGACACCGCCAACCAGCCGCCGCTGTGCTCGCCGAAATGCGACAGCGCGCGGGCGGCAGCGACCACGCCGGGACGATCGGCGAGCGCCGACTGCACGGAGACCAGCGCGGCGACTTCGCCGCGCGGCACAGCGGACAGGTCCGGTCAGCATGGTCTCCCGTCGAGCTGTCCGAGGCATGCCGCTCCCGCCGGCAGTCCGCCAGCTCCGCCCGCCGGAGGCAGCAGCACCGATTCCCACTTCTGCTTGCTGGACAGCCCGGGCAGCGCCTCGCGATACACCCGTCGCATCTCGTCGAATCGTCGCGCAAGCCGGCGCTGTCGCCGCAACGACTCGCGCAACAGCGCGCACATCTTTCTGCGGTCGCGCTGCCGGTAGACCACGCCGCGGCCGTCCGCGGTGGTGACCGTCACGCCGTCGTACTTGCTCAGGAGGAACCACCGCGCATCCTGAGTGGGCACGTTGAGCTGAGGCCGCTCGTGATGCGACGGGTCGGCCTTCTTGAGGTTTTGCAGCACGCCCCGCGCCAGGTGGTAGGCGATCACCGGCGGCGCGACCGGCGGTTTGATCGTCTTGACCTTCTCCGAGGGTGGGGGCAGCTCACTGGCGGCCGGACGGACCACCGCGTCCGGGTAGCGCTTCCGGATGCTGTGCACCTCGGGCAAGGCGGATTCCAGGATCGAGAAGATGTGTTCCGGGCCGGCGAGGAAGTCGTCGATCGCCTTGTTCTGAATCTCGACCGTCGAGTACTCCAGGCACGCAAGGTGTTTCAGCGTCGCCTTGAGGTGGCTGCGGATGAGCCCGGAGATGTCGCCGTCCCAGTGCATGGCGGCGACCACCAGCCGGTTGCGCAGGTGGAAATAGGCCTGCCAGTCGATGGCGTCGTCCTTATCGCTCCAGGCCATGTGCCAGATCGCGGTGCCCGGCAGGGTGGCGGTCGGGTAGCCGTGCTCGGCAGCGCGCAGCCCGTAGTCGGCGTCGTCCCACTTGATGAACAGCGGCAGCGGCTGACCGAGCTCCTCGGCCACCTGCCGCGGGATCATGCACATCCACCAGCCGTTGTAGTCGACGTCGATGCGACGGTGCAGGCGATTGCTGCGAGAGTTGTTGTCGCTCAATGGATACTTCGCGAAGTCGTGGTCATACTTGGTGTGCGGGGCCGAGGTCCACATGAAGTTGGCGCGGTCAACCACCTCGCCCATGATGTGCAGGTGCGACGGCTCCTGCAGGTTGAGCATCTGCCCGCCGATGAGCATCGGCGCCTTGGCGAACCGGTTCAACGCCAGCGCCCGCAGGATCGAGTCGGGCTCGATGCGGATGTCGTCATCCATGAACAGGATCTGCTGGCAGTCCGTGTTCTTCAGCGCCTCATACATCACCCGGCTGTAGCCGCCCGATCCGCCCAGGTTCGGCTGGTCGTGAATCGACAAGCGGTTGCCCAGCGGCGCCGCGGCATCGGCGAACCCCGGATGGTCGCGGACCTTCCTGATGCCTTGGTCCGGCACGATCACCGCGCCGATCACCTCGTCTACCAAGGGATCCAGCGTCAATGCGCGCAGTGAGTTCACGCAGTCGTCGGGTCGGTTGAACGTTGGGATACCGATCGCGACGTTGGCCACGCCCGGCGCGGGAATCGGCGCGTACCAGCCGGCGCTACGCAATGTCACGGCGCTGTCGGTGGTGATGTCAAACCAGATCCAGCCGCCGTCCTCGAACGGTCCGAGGTCGAGCTCGAATTCGACCGACCGCGGCGCCGCCCTCCTCCGTGCCGGCAAAACCCTGGCCTTCGACGTAGATTCGCGCCCCGGTCGCCTTGGTGCGGTAGACGTCGACGCGGCCGGTTCCGGTCAGCTCGACGCGCAGCACCACCGATGTCAGCGTCGACCATCGCCGCCAGTAGCTGGCTGGGAACGCGTTGAAATATGTTGCGAACGACACCTCCGATTCGGCGCCGATCTGCAGCGCGGTGCGCGTCGGTGCGTGAGCGCGCCTGGCGTTGGTGGTGGACTCCTCGAGGTAGAGCTTGCGGACGTCCAACGGTTCGCCGGGACGGGGCAGGATCACCCGGGCCAGCGGGCTCACTGCCTTGGAATTGGTGACCGGGGCGGCAGTCTCACTCATGGGCGGCTGCTTTCATCAAGGGGCGCGCCGTCGCGCAGATGCGGCGCGAGGACGTTCTCGAACATACTGAGCGCGCTGGCGATCGCCATGTGCATGTCGAGGTACTGGTAGGTGCCCAGCCGCCCGCCGAAAAGCACCTTGGCCGAAGCGGTTTCGGCTTTGGCGCGGGATCTGTAGGCCGCGAGCACCCCCCGGTCCGCTTCAGTGTTGATCGGGTAGTAGGGCTCGTCGTCGTGATCGGCGAACCGCGAGTACTCCCGCATGATCACCGTCTTGTCGCTCGGATAGTCCCGCTCGGGGTGGAAGTGGCGAAACTCGTGGATGCGGGTATACGGGACGTCGGGGTCGTTGTAGTTCATCACCGGGGTGCCCTGAAAATCGCCCATAGGCAGCACCTCGACCTCGAAATCGAGTGTCCGCCAACCGAGCCGGCCCTCGGTGTAGTCGAAGTACCGATCGAGCGGCCCGGTGTACACGACGGGCGCCCCGGGGCTGCCCGCGCGCAAATCGGCGCGCACGTCGAACCAGTCGGTGTTCAGCCGCACCTCGATGCGGTCGTCGGCGGCCATGCGTTCCAGCCACGCCGTGTAGCCGTCGACCGGCAGTCCCTCATAGGCGTCGTTGAAGTACCGGTTGTCGAACGTGTAGCGCACCGGCAGCCGGGTGATATTCGCGGCGGGCAGTTCCTTGGGGTCGGTCTGCCACTGCTTGGCGGTGTATCCCTTGACGAACGCCTCGTAGAGCGGCCGCCCGATCAGCGATATCGCCTTCTCTTCGAGGTTCTGCGCGTCGGCGGTCTGGATCTCGGCGGCCTGCTCGGCGATCAGCCGGCGCGCCTCGTCGGGGGTGAAGTAGCGGCCGAAGAACTGCGACACCAGGCCCAGCCCCATCGGGAACTGATAGGCCTGGCCGTTGTGCATCGCGAAGACGCGGTGCTGATAGCCGGTGAAGTCGGTGAACTGGCGGACGTAATCCCACACCCGCTGGTTCGAGGTGTGGAAGAGGTGGGCGCCGTACTTGTGCACCTCGATGCCGGTCCGCGGCTCCCGTTCGGAGTACGCGTTGCCGCCGATGTGCGGCCGCCGGTCGAGCACCAGCACGCGCTTGTCCAGCTGCGTAGCCGCCCGCTCAGCGATCGTCAGACCGAAGAATCCAGAGCCGACGACGAAGAGGTCAAAACGAGCTGTCATCGGCAGCTAGGGTATCCGACTTGCGATCTTGCGGTCCTCGCCGCGCTCTGGGGTGCCGACTGTGCAAGGTCGCAATTACCTCACAATTCGATCTCGCCACTCTGGACACATCAGTCACGTCCGTACCATCGGACACGTTGGCATTGGCGCAGTGAGGCCTAGCCACCCGTGTAGTCCAGATTGAGGAGACTTTCCGTGCCGAACCGACGTCGACGCAAGCTCTCGACAGCCATGCGCGCAGTCGCCGCCCTGGCCGTCGCAAGTCCTTTCGCAGCAACCGCGGTTTCCGACCTCGTAGCCGACAGCGCACCCGCACCGCAGAAGCGGCAGTTCGTGCAGGCGGCAGGGATCACCGACCTGGCCAGTGAGGTGGTGTCCGCGCTGCAGTCGAGCCTGTCGCAGTTTGGGATCGTGGTACCCAACATTCCGTCGAGCATCCTGGGCCCGGACACCACGGCGAGCCCCCTGCGAGTCCGGCATGATGCCGGGTAGCCTCGCCACGCCCTCGGTCACCATGCCGGTGTGACCACGGACCTGATGACGCCCGGCGTCAGCACGGACCTGACCGCTCCGGGTCTCACACCGCCGGCGGTGTCGGTGCCTTCGGTCACCACGACCACCCCGGCGCTGGGCGACCTGTCGGTGACGAGCCCGCCGTTGCTGCCGGGCATGGTCCCGCCCGATGGGCTCACTCCGGCGCTGACCAGCCCGGTTGGCGCGACCCCCGGGCTTATCGCGCCACCGTCCGAGGTGCCGATCACCGCGCCGGTCGCGATGGATCCGCTCGCCGGCACCTACCCGATCCTCGGCGACCCGTCGCTGGCCGCGCCGCCGACGGCGGCGGCTCCCACTGGTGGTGGCGGTCTCCTCGGAGGTGTGTCGGAAACGGTGTCGGAGCTGGGCGCCCCGGTGATCGACGTGCTCAAGGGTATGGTGATGGGTCCGATCATGCAGGCCATCCAGAGCGGTGTGCCCGTCCCTCCGCCCGATGTCGCCCCGCCCTCACCGCCACCGCTGCCGACCGGCTGAATACTTGGCACAAAACGACACCGCAGGATGGGCCCTGGGCCTCTGCGGTGTCGTTGCCTGTGGCGGTGTGTCGAAACAGAGTTAACAGCTGTCCCATAAGTAACATCGGTCCGTGCAGTGTCGTCGCCCAGCGCCGCCGATGCTTCTCACCGCGATCGCGGCGACCGCGGTGCTGCTGCCCTGGGCTATCGCCGGTGTGCCCGGCGAGCGTGACGACGGGCCGCCATCGGCCGAGCAGCCTTCCCTGGCCGAACTCCCGCTGACCGATCTGGGCGCGGGCGAATCGATCCGAGAGGTCAGCCAGCCGACACCGTTCTCGATGGTGGCGCTGACCGCCGACGACCTCACCGGCACGAGTGCGCGCATCCGTGCGAAGCGCGACGACGGGTCCTGGGGGCCTTGGTACGACGCGGAGGCCCTCGACGGGGAGGGCTCCGAAAACCCCGGCGGCCCGCGAGGCACCCAGCCGGTGTTCGTCGGCCGAACCAACACGGTCCAGATCGCGATCAGTCGACCGACTCCCCCGCCGCCAGCGCCGCCAGCCACCGCCAAGCCCGACCTCGGCTACGTGCCGGTCAGCGTCGAGCAGCCGTTCGGTCAGAACGTCAACGCCGTGCTGATCACCCCGCCCCTGGCGCCGGGCGACACGTTCGAGCCGCCGACCGCAGCCGCACCCCCGGGCCAGCCACCGAACATCATCAGCCGCGCGCAGTGGGGCGCCGACGAATCGTTGCGTTGCGGTGGGCCGCGGTACGACGACGGGATTCGCGCCGGAGTGGTGCACCACACCGCGGGCAGCAACGACTACGCACCGCAGGACTCGGCGTTGATCGTGCAGGGGATCTACGCGTACCACACCCGCACCTTGGGCTGGTGCGACATCGCCTACAACGCGCTCGTCGACAAGTTCGGCCAGGTCTTCGAGGGCCGGGCCGGCGGGATGACCGCGCCGGTCGAGGGTGCGCACACCGGTGGGTTCAACCTCAACACCTGGGGAGTCGCGATGATCGGCGACTTCAACGTGGTCCCGCCGACGCCGGTTCAGGTGCGCACGGCCGGGCGGCTGCTGGGTTGGCGGCTGCTGATGAGCGGCATCGATCCGAAGGGCATGGTGTCGTTGACATCGTCGGGCGGCCCGTCCACCAAGTTCGCCCGCGGCGCGGCGCCGCCCCTGCCGACGATCTTCACCCACCGCGACGTGGGCAACACCGACTGTCCCGGAACCGCCGCCTACGCGCTGATGGACCACATCCGCGAATTGGCGGCCCGCTTCAACGCGCCACCCGGTCCGCAAGACCTGGCCGACATGCTGAAGGGCGGCGCGATCTTCGACCGGTGGCAGCACGCCGGCGGGATGACCGGCTTTCTGGGGGCGCCTAGGACACTGGAGGCGACCGGCACGGAGGGCACCCGGTACGTGCGGTTCGACCACGGCGCCGTCTACTGGTCGCCCAAGACCGGCGCCAACCCGGTCAGGGGCGCGATCTACGACGCCTGGGCGTCATTGGGCTATGAGCGCGGCCTGCTCGGCCTGCCGACGAGCGGCGAAATCCCCGAACCGCAGTGGATCGTGCAGAATTTTCAGCACGGCACCCTGAACTTCGACCGGCAGAACGGCACAGTGACCAGGGTCGTCGACGCGGTCGCGGTCGAGATCCCGCCGCCGCCGCCCAGCGGGCCGCCCGTGCAGTTGGAGCGGTTCACGCCAATAGGCGTCTAACAAACGGCAATCCGGGTTCCGACGGCTTTCGACGGCACTAGTGGCGGAGGCGACGGGTAACCGTGCCCGACGATCAGCGCCACCAGCGTTCGAGCACCCAAGCCAGCCCGTCCTCGGTATTGGGCGCGGTGACCTCGTCCGCCGCCGAGAGCACATCGGGGTGCGCGTTGCCCATCGCCACACCGTGACCGGCCCAGACCAGCATCGGCACGTCATTGGGCATGTCGCCGAACGCCACCACCTCGTCGGCGGTGATGCCCAGCGGACGCGCCACTTCCGCCACACCGGTCGCCTTGCTGATGCCGAGCGGGACGATCTCGACCAACCCGTTGTCGGTCGAGTAGGTGATGTCGCCCTGCAACCCGATGTGTTTCGCCAGCTCGGCGGCCATGTCGCCGCTGCGGGCGCCGGCCTTGCGGATCAGCAGCTTGATCGCCGGCGCGCTGAGCAGGTCGACCAGCGACACCTCGGTGTTGTCCGGGTTGAGCCAAGCGTGCTCGTACCCGGGGGAGCTGACGAACTGCGGCGTCGCCGCGTCGTGCGCGCTGGCCCCGATCCGCTCTACCGCCAGCCCGGCGCCGGGAATCGCGCGGGTGCTGATCTCCGCTAGCTCGCGCAGGTCCTCGGACGACAGAGTGCGAGCCGACACGATGCGGTCCGCGTTCGGGTCGTAGATCACCGCACCGTTGGCGCACACGGCCATCGGCGCGAAGCCCAGCGCGTCGATCACCGGCGCGATCCAGCGTGGTGGGCGCCCCGTCGCCAGCACGAAAGTCGCCTCGCCCGCGACCGCCGCCCGCACCGCCGCGCGGGTGCGCGCGGTCACGGTCTCGTCGTCGTCGAGCAGGGTGCCGTCCACGTCGGAGGCGATCAGTGACGGCAGCAACGAGGGGCCCGTCATGCGCCCAGGTTCATCACTGGTGATCGGAGTCCCGCTCCGCCCGCCTGCGCGCCCGTTCGGCCAGCTCCGCCTCGTCGAGCAACTTCGCCTCGGGCAGAGTCGGTGCGCCCCCGCCCAGCCGCCGCGGCACCCAGTACGCGCCGGCCGGTCGCGGGTAGCCGAGCTGCGCGCGCTGCAGCAATTCCGTCATCGACTCGCGCAGCGCGACGTTCGTCTGTTCCACGCTCTCGGTGGCGCGCAGCGGCGCGCCGACGATCGCGGTGACGGGCACGCGGTTGCGGAGCAGCTTGCGCGGATGGTCCTTCGTCCACATCCGGTGCATTCCCCAGATGAGTAACGGGATGATCGGAACGCCGGCTTCGCGGGCCATCCGCGCGGCGCCGGTCTTGAACTCCTTGAGTTCGAAGCTGCGGCTGATTGTCGCCTCCGGATACACGCCCACAATCTCGCCCTCGCGCAACCGCTGCACGGCCTCCGCGTACGCGCCGGCGCCGGCGGTGCGGTCGACGGGGATCATGCCGGAGTGGCGCATGAGGAAACCGACGGGTTTCACGTCCAGCATTTCCTGCTTGATCATGAACCGCAGCCGGCGTCCTCGGCGGTAGGCGGCGATCGAAGCCGGCACCCAGTCGATGTAGCTGGTGTGGTTGACCGCGATCACGGCACCGCCGGTCGCGGGGATGTTTTCCAAGCCGTGAAAGGTGATCCTCGGCCCGACCGTCCTGACTGCGATCGTGACGGAGATCTCCAGGAGTCGCATGACCGGTTGCGCCATGCGGCTACCCCGGTTGTCCGGTCTGCCCGGCTTGTTGCTGTGCCCGACGAGCCGCCTTCGTGGCCGCCTCCTCTGCGTCCATCCGGGCCGCCTCGGCCAGCGTCGGCGCCCCGCCGCCGAGCCGATGCGGTACCCAGAACTCGCCGGGTGGATGCGGTCCGTACGCGTCCTGGACGCGCTCGAGCAGGTGCTGCATGCGCGAGTGCAGCAGCCCGGTGAGTTCCGGCGCGGGCAGGGTGGGCGGGATCGGCTCGCCGACGGCGATGCTGATCGGCACCTTGGGCCGCCACATCTTCTTCGGATGGTCCTTGGTCCAGATGCGCTGCGCCCCCCAGACGATGTGCGGGACGATCGGCACCCCGGCGTCCAGTGCCATGCGTGCCGCTCCCGACTTGAACTCCTTGATTTCGAAGCTGCGGCTGATCGTCGCCTCGGGATACACGCCGACGAACTCACCGGCCTTGAGCATCTCGCAGGCGTGGTCGAATGACGCCGCGCCGCTGCCGCGGTCGACGGAGATGTGGCGCAGGCTGCGCATGATCGGCCCGGTGATCTTGTGGTCGAACACTTCCTTCTTGGCCATGAACCGCACCTTGCGGCCGAGCCCCTGCTTGTAGGCCGGTAGTCCCGCGAAAGTGAAGTCCCAGTAGCTGGTGTGGTTGATCGCGATTACCGCGCCGCCGCTGGCGGGCAGATTCTGGACTCCACTGACCGTGAACGTCAGACCCTGGACCCGCCAGACGAGGCGAGCCATCTGGATGACGGTGGCATAGACGGGTTCCACGTCCGCAAGACTAGTTCCGGCGGGCAGGAGCGGTGGGGGCACTCCCCTCGCAAGCGGTGCGGCGGGACGACCCGGGGAGATGATTCGAGTGTGCAGCGCGCCGGGCGGGAAGGTTCCGGTCCCGCCCGTCGTGCAGGAGATCGCCGCCGGACGCGGTGCAGTGGGCACGTCGACCTCGGCGACCTCGGCGTGGCGGACCGATGGGCCGACCTGGCCGTCGCTACGTTGTCGCTGGGATGGAACTACGGCCCGGCCCGTGGTCTCGGGAGCTGCTCGACGCGTACGGGGTGGCCGATGATCCAGCGCGGATCGACTACTACCGCAGGTTGTGGCAGGCCGGTGATATCTCCTCCCGTTAAGCTGAGAAACCGCCACTTCGCAGCAAAGAAAGGCCATTCGTGCAGGTCACCAGCGTCGGGCACGCCGGCTTCCGGATCGATACCCGGGCCGGCAGCATTCTCTGCGACCCCTGGGTGAACCCCGCGTACTTCGCATCGTGGTTCCCGTTTCCTGACAACAGCCGGTTGGATTGGGCGGCCCTCGGCGATGTCGACTACCTCTACGTCTCGCACCTGCACCGCGACCATTTCGACCCGAAGAACCTGATCGCGCACGTCAACACGGACGCCGTGGTGCTGCTGCCCGACTACCCGGTGCCGGACCTGCGCCGCGAGCTGGAGAAGCTCGGCTTTCAGCGGTTCTTCGAGACCACCGACGCGGTCAAGCACCGGGTCAGCGGCCCAAAGGGCGACCTGGACGTCATGATCATTGCGCTGCGGGCGCCGGCCGACGGGCCGATCGGCGACTCCGGGCTGGTGGTCGACGACGGCGAGACCGTTGCGTTCAACATGAACGACGCTCGGCCCACTGACCTTGAAGTTCTCGAGTCCTCCTTCGGCCACGTCGACGTGCAGATGCTGCAGTACTCCGGGGCGATCTGGTACCCGATGGTCTACGACATGCCGCAGCGGGCCAAGACCGCGTTCGGCACGCAGAAGCGCCAACGACAGATGGATCGCTGCCGCCAGTACATTGCGCAGGTCGGGGCCACCTGGGTGATCCCGTCGGCGGGCCCGCCGTGCTTCTTGGATCCGGAGCTGCGCCACCTCAACGATGACCACGGCGACCCCGCCAACATCTTTCCCGACCAGATGGTGTTCCTCGAGCAGATGCGCGCCCACGGCCACGACCGGGGGCTGCTGATGATGCCCGGCTCGGTGGCGTCGTTCGCCGGTGCGCGCCTGGAGTCGCTGACCCATCCGCTGCCCGACGACGACGTGGAGGCGATCTTCACCACCGGCAAGGCCGACTACATCGAGGACTACGCACGCCGGATGGCACCGGTGCTGGCCGTCGAGAAGGCCAGTTGGGCGTCCGCCGAAGGAGAGTCGCTGCTCGAGCCGCTGCGGGCCCTGTTCGAGCCGATCATGAGTCAGAGCGATCAGATCTGCGACGGGATCGGATATCCGGTGGAACTGCGACTGGGATCAGAAACGATCGTCCTCGACTTCCCGAAGCGGACGGTGCGCGAGCCCATCCCCGACGAGAAGTTCCGGTACGGCTTCGAGATCGCCCCCGAGTTGGTGCGCACGGTCCTGCGTGACGACGAACCGGATTGGGTGAACACGATCTTCCTGTCGACGCGGTTTCGGGCGTGGCGGGTCGGCGGTTACAACGAGTACCTGTACACGTTCTTCAAGTGCCTCACCGATGAGCGGATCGCCTATGCCGACGGCTGGTTCGCCGAGGCCCACGACGACTCCGCATCCGTGGTGCTCGACGGCTGGGAGGTGCAGCGGCGCTGCCCACACCTGAAGGCCGACCTGTCTAAGTTCGCTGTGGTGGAAGGCAACACGCTCACCTGCAATCTGCACGGGTGGCAGTGGAATCTGGACACCGGCCGCTGCCTGACCGCACGCGGCCACCAGTTGCGATGCGGGCGGGCATGATGGCCGGGCCATTCCAAACCTACGACGACGGGCTGGTGCAACTCGACCGCGAGGCGATCACACTACGCCGCTACCACTTTCCGTCGGGCACGTCGAAGGTGATCCCGCTGCGGTCGGTACGCGGTTACAAGGTGCAGCCGTTGGGCCTGTTCCTCAACCGATTTCGCATCTGGGGGTCGTCGGATCTGGTGCATTGGCTGCCGCTGGACGTACGCCGACCGTTGAAGTCGACGATGATCACCCTCGACGTGCCCGGCACCCGCCCCGCGCCGGCGTTCACGCCGGAGGACCCCGACCGCTTCGTCGAGACGCTTCAGACGCTGCTCGACCGCTAGCGGCGCGATCGCGGTTCGAGCACGTCGGTACCGGCGTAGGCGACCAGGGCGGCCGGCACGCGGACGCTGCCGTCTGGCTGCTGGTGGTTTTCCAGGATCGCCACCAGCCACCGCGTCGTGGCGAACGTTGCGTTGAGTGTGGCGGCAATCTGCGGCTTGCCCTGCCCGTCGCGGTAGCGGATGGCGAGCCGGCGGGCCTGGAACGTGGTGCAGTTGGACGTCGACGTCAGCTCGCGGTAGTCCTGTTGTGAGGGAATCCACGCCTCGCAGTCGAACTTACGCGCCGCCGAGGCGCCCAAATCGCCTGCGGCGACGTCGATGACCCGGTACGGCACCTCGATCAGCGCCAGCATCTCCTGCTGCCAACCCAACAGCCGTTGGTGTTCCTCCTCGGCGTGGGCGGGTTCGCAGTAGACGAACCCCTCCACCTTGTCGAACTGGTGCACCCGGATGACGCCGCGGGTGTCCTTGCCGTAGCTGCCCGCCTCACGGCGAAAGCACGACGACCAGCCGGCGTACCGCAGCGGACCACCCGTCAAGTCGAGGATCTCGTTCGCGTGGTACCCGGCCAGCGGGACCTCCGACGTGCCGACCAGATACAGGTCGTCGGCCTCGACCCGGTAGACCTCGTCGGCGTGCGCGCCCAAAAACCCTGTGCCGGACATGATCTCGGGGCGAACAAGCACCGGCGGAATCATCGGTGTGAATCCGTTGCCGACGGCCAGCCGCACGGCGAGTTGTAGCAGGCCGAGTTGCAAGAGCGCGCCGCGGCCCGTCAGGAAGTAGAACCGTGAGCCCGCCACCTTCGCGCCGCGTTCCATGTCGACCACCCCCAGCGACTCGCCCAGCTCAAGGTGGTCCTTCGGATCGGTGATGTCGGGCTGGGTGCCGACCGTGGCGAGCACCGCGTAATCGTCTGCGCCGCCGGCGGGCACGCCGTCGATGATCACGTTCGAGATCGCCCTGTGCGCGGCCTCGAAAGCGGATTCGGCGGTGGCCTGCTCGGCTTCGGCGGCCTTGACGTCTGCGGCCAGCTGCTTGGCACGCTCGAGCAGCGCCGGGCGCTCCTCGGGGGTGGCTGCGCCGATGCGCCTGCTGGCGGTCTTCTGCTCGGCGCGCAGATTGTCGGCGGCCGAGATCGCCGCCCGCCGCGCGGCGTCGGCGGCCAGGAGCGCGTCGACAAGCGTTGGATCCTCGCCCCGAGCGCGTTGCGAACGTCGCACCGCCTCGGGGTCGGCCCGCAGCAGCCTCAGGTCGATCACGCCGCAACCCTACTTTTGCGGATCGCCGCCGAACATCTCCAGGTAGCCGGTGAGGCCGAACATCTCCGCGGTGTCGAACGCCGACGGGACACCTGCCCGCGGGTCGGCACCCGCCCCGAGAAGCAACCGCACCACGTCGTCCTCGCCCTTGAACACCGCCCCCGCCTGGGGGCACCACCCGCTTGCGGGGGACGGCGTCTGCCCGCGATCGTTGGTCCGGTCGACGTCCGCGCCGCGTTCGATGAGCACCTGTGCCGTGGTGGGATGGCCGTGATAGGCGGCCAGCATCAGCAGTGTGTCGCCGTTGGCGTTGGCCAGATTCACCGGTACACCGGCGTCCAGGTACGCCGCCAATCGCCGCGCGTCGCCCGCTCGCGCCATGCCGAACAGCCGGCCAGCTCGCTCAGCGAGTTCCTCCGGAGTGCCATCCAGCGGACCGCCCACCCCGATCAAGCTACGCCCGCTTTGCTGCGCTTGAGAAACATTCCCTAGTCGCTGCGCTCCAGCCCTCCGAAGGCACAAGCCCATAACGTTACAACTGCATCGCTTGTCACGCGGTCGCACACACCTGTCACAATGGACCAGATGTCCAGCGAGATAGCACCGGCACCTGAGCAGCAAGAACCGCCCACGGAACCCTCGAAGCGGAGGACGTGGTTGGGCACCCTGCAGGCCAAGTCCACCCGACGTGCGCTGCTGTTGACCGCGCTCGGCGGGCTGCTGATCGCCGGTGTCACCATCGTGCTGCCGGCCGGCGCCGACGAGGCGGGCCGGCTGGCTGGATACGCCGCCAAGGCAGGGCCGAGCGTTTCCGCCAAGGATTTCGAAACCTTCAACAAGGCCCGCGACGGCGACTGCTTGACCTGGCCCGCCAACGCGCCCGACCAGGCCACGATCGTCGACTGCGCGAAGGACCATCGGTTCGAGATCGCGGAGTCGATCGACATGCGGACCTTCCCCGGCAGCGAATACGGCCCGCAGGCGGCGCCTCCCTCGCCGGCCCGCATTCAGCAGATCAGCCAGGAGCAATGCCAGGTCGCGGTGAAGCGGTATCTCGGCACGAAGTTCGACCCCAACAGCAGGTTCATGATCGGCATGCTGTGGCCGGGCGACAGAGGGTGGGCGGAATCGGGTCAGCGCCACATGCTGTGCGGGCTTCAGCTCTTGGGTCCCGGCAATCAACAGCTGGCCTTCAAGGGCCGCGTAGCCGACCTCGACCAGTCGAAGGTGTGGCCGGCGGGAACCTGCGTCGGCATCGATCCCGGCATCAACCAGCCCACCGACATCCCCGCGGACTGCGCCGGCCCGCACGCGATGGAAGTGACCGGCACCGTCCACCTGGGCGAGAGGTTCCCCGGTCCGGTGCCGCCCGAGCCCGAGCAGGACGCGTTCATCAAGGACGCCTGCACCAAGATGACCGACGCCTACTTGGCCCCAGTAGAACTGCGCAGGACGACCCTGACGCTGACCTACACCACGATCTCCTTGCCGAGTTGGTCGTCCGGCAGCCATCAGGTGACCTGCAGCATCGGCGCCACGCTTGGCAACGGCGGCTGGGCCACGCTGGTCGGCAGCGCCAAAGGACCGTTGCTGATCAATGGGCAACCGCCGATAGCGCCGCCCGACCTTCCCGATGAGCGGCTGAACTTCCCGCCGATCCCGTTGCCCTCCCCCGACGATACGCCCACCGGCCAGACCCAGACACCGAGGCAGACACCGAGGCAGACACCGAGGCAGACGGACTCGACATCGGACACCACCGGCAACCAGCACCTGCCGGGTCAGCAGCCCGTGCCCGACACCCAGACCGACCATGTGCCGGGCCCGGGGGGCCTCCCGCGCCGCCGCCACCCGGCGCCCCGCCGCCGCCCGGCCTACCCCCGCCGCCACCACCACCAGGGTTACCGCCACCGCCGCCAGGGCTACCGCCACCGCCGCCGCCACCGCCACCGCCGCCGCCCGGCCTACCCCCGCCGCCACCACCACCCGGCCTACCCCCGCCGCCCCTACCACCCGGCCCACCGCTGCCACCACCGCCGGGGCCGTAACGCACGTGCCCGTGCGGATGAGCCACGAACGCTTCGACGCACTGGTGTCCGACGCGCTCGACCTCATTCCGGTCGAACTCGCAGCCGCGATCGACAACGTGGTGGTGCTGGTCGAGGACCGCAACCCGCAGGAGCCCGAGCTGCTCGGGCTCTACCAGGGCGTCGCGCTCACCGAGCGGGACTCGTTTTACGCCGGGTCGCTGCCCGACACCATCACGATCTACCGCGACGCCTTGCTGGATGTCTGCGAGACCGAAGAGGAGGTCGTGGACGAGGTCGCGATCACGGTGATCCATGAGATCGCACACCACTTCGGGATCGACGACGACCGGCTTCACGACCTGGGGTGGGGGTGAGCCGCTCCCGCGCGGCAGCCATGGATTGTCCCCCGGCGGTGATATGAAGACCACATGAGTCGGCAGTGCCGTGGTTGCCAGGACGGGTGGGAGCACTGCCACGGGATGCTGATCATTCATGCGCAACGCCGCGCCGAGTGCACGGAGGACGACTGCCCCGCCCCCGAGCACATGTCACACCCGCTCGTCGTCGACTGTGATGCGGTGGGGTGCGCCTGCGGCCGGTCGGCCGCCATCGCAATCTGACGGCGGCCGTTCAGCCCATCGGGTCGGCCGACTCCAGGTCTTCCGGTCTGGGCATGCCGTGTGGATCCGGCATGAACGGCGGTGTGTGCTGGCCCCACTTCAGGCAGCTCCACCGGCCGTCGGTGATCGGCGCGAGCACCACCGACTCGGCGTGGCCGATGTGGTGCTCGACCACATAGCTGCCGTCCACGCCGGCCAGCGTGGCTGCGGCGAGCCGAATCGCGGCGCCGTGACTCACCACGACGATGTCGTCCGTCCAGGAGTCGTCGTCGAGATAGCGGATCCGCAGGTTCGTCAGCACCGGCACGTACCTGTCGAGCACCTGCTCGCCCGACTCGCCGCCGGGCATCGCGGCGCGGAGATCACCCATGTGCCAGCGCTCGTAGATCTTGTTGAACTCTTCGACCGCCGCATCGTCGTTGCGCATCTCCAGGTCACCGACCTGCGCCTCGTGGATGCCTTCGACCTCCTGGGGGGGCAGGCTGAGCACGTCGCCGACGACCGTGGCTGTCTCGGCCGCCCGCACCGCCACCGAGTGCACCAGCATCCCAGGGCGCTGTCGATAGCCACGTGCGAAATCGCGGGCCTGCGCCACACCGGCCGGGGTGAGCGACGCGCCCGGCGGCCGGGTATCGAGTCGCCGGTCGACGTTGCTGTAGGACTGGCCATGCCGCAACAGAACCAGCCGGCCACTCATGGCCGCCCCTCCCCTCGACGCAGCTCGTCCAGCCAGTGCGTCGCCTCGTCCAGCTCCGGCGGCGCCGCTCCAGTAACCGATCCCGTCGGCCAGGAACCCAGATATCGCACATCTGCACAACGACGGTGCAGCGCCTTGAGTGCCTCGGCGACGGCGCTGTCTTCGATGTGCCCGACACAGTCGAGGAAGAAGACGTAGCTGCCCAAATTCTTTCGGGTGGGCCGTGATTCGATGCGGGTCAGATCAATGTCACGGATGCCGAACTCGGTCAGCGCAGCGACGAGTGCGCCCGGCTGGTTGTGGATCCGCAGCACCACCGACGTGCGGTCAGCACCCGTGCGGGCCGGCGGGCGGGCCGGCGTCCCGACGAGCACGAAGCGGGTGCGGGCGTTGGGTTCGTCGACGACCCCGGCCGCCAACTCGACGAGTTCATACCGTTGCGCCGCAAGCGTCGTGGTGACTCCGGCATCGGCGCGGCCGAACGCCACGTCCAACGCGGCGGCGGCGTTGGAGTTGGCGGGCACCACCTCGGCTCGCGGCAGATGCTCGGCCAGCCAGTGCCGCACTTGCGCGGCGGCCGTGGGAAACGCTGCCACCGTGTGCACGTGGTCGGCAGTGCGGCCGGCGTTCACCACGATCGAGAACTCGATATCGAGCGTCAGTTCGGCGAAGACCTGCAACGGCGTGCCGGCGGCCAGGCTGTCCAGCGTCGGCAGGATCGAACCGTCGATCGAGTTCTCGATCGGCACGCACGCGTAGTGGGCCGCCGCGTCGCGGACCGCCTGCAGCGCGGCGGCGCTGCTCTCGGTCGCCGCCAGCTCTATCGATCCCTGCTGGGGCACCATGCCGTGGTCGACCATCTGGATCAGGGCCGCTTCGGTGAACGTTCCCTGCGGCCCCAGGTATGCGATGCGCGGCACGACTCAACAGTATCGGGTGCGGCCTTAGGGCCTTGCGGATCAACGGCCTACCCCTTAAGTTAGGCTTACCTAACTCCGCCTGAAAGGTGCTCATGGCCGCTCCCACGACCGCAGAGCGCGTACGTAGCGCATGCCGCCGCGCCGAAGGCGGGCTACTCGCCGTCGACCACGTCGCGCCGATCCGCACCCCCGTGCACCACTTGCTGGCCGACGGTTCGTTCGCGGTCGCGGTGCCCGCAGATGATCCCGTGTCCACCGCCGACAATGCCGAAGCGGTCCTGGAACTCACCGACCATGCGCCGCTGCCGTTGCGCGCGCCGGTGCGCTCGCTGGTGTGGATTCGCGGCGTCCTGCGGCGCGTCGCTGAACCCGATGTGCCGGCGCTGCTTGACCTGGTGGCTGCCGAGGCCCCGAATCCGGCGCTGCTGCAAGTCAACTCTGTCCAGACCGCTGAGGCACTGGCCGTCATGCGGCTAGAGACCGCCGACGTGGTGGTGGCGGACTCGAGCGGCGCCGAAACGGTCCCGGTGGCCGATCTGCTCTTGGCACAGCCCGATCCCTTCTGCGCCATGGAGTCGTGCTGGCTGCGCCACCTCGACGCCGACCACCCCGAAGTCATCGACCGGTTCGCCGCCCGCCTGCCGGCGTCGCTTCGCCGCAGCCGGGTCCGTCCGCTCGGGCTAGACCGGTACGGCGTGCTGCTGCGAGTGGAGCAGGCCGACCGCGACCTCGACGTGCGACTGCCGTTCGCCAACCCCGTCCACGACGTCACCGGGCTCAGCCGTGCGCTGCGAATCCTGATGGGCTGCCCGTTCCTCAACGGGCTGCAGGCGAGGAGACGGTAGGGCGCGTTTAGCGTGTCGTCATGACCGAGCCGGCCCAGGACGGGACCGCAGACGGGTCGCGGCGCGCGCTGCGCGTGGAGGTCGCCATCGTCTTGGCGGTGACGTTCGGGCTTAGCACCGTCACCGCGGGGCTTCGGCTTGTGGACTCCGTGCTGCGCGGCCTGAGCGAGCAGACCGTCGCGTTGAATCCCCGGCGGTCGTATTTCAGTCTCATCGACCTCGGTCTCAACCTGGTGGTGATCGCACAGCTGGTGGCATGGGGTGCCCTCGGCGTGTACCTGCTGTGGCGCAGCGGGATCGGCCCGGCGCGGATTGGGCTGGGGCGGCTCCGGTGGCGCGGCGATGTGCTCGGCGGCATCGGTTTGGCCGCACTGATCGGACTGCCCGGACTCGGGTTGTATGTGCTGGCACGGCTTGCGGGGCTGAGTGTCTCGGTGGAGCCGTCGGCCCTGGACGACACGTGGTGGCGGGTGCCTGTGCTGGTGGCGGCCGCGTTCGCCAACGGCTGGGCGGAAGAAGTGATCGTGGTGGGCTACCTGATGACCCGCCTGCGGCAGCTCGGCATGTCGGACACCGCGACGATCCTGTGGTCGAGCCTGCTGCGCGGCGCCTACCACCTCTACCAAGGTTTCGGCGCCGGGCTGGGCAACCTCGTGATGGGTCTGGTGTTCGGTTACGTCTGGCGGCGCACCGGGCGGCTGTGGCCGCTGGTGATCGCACACGGGTTGATCGACACGGTCGCATTCGTCGGATACGCGCTGGCCGCGGACCGTCTTGGCTGGCTGCCCTAGCCTTACATTGTTTCGGTGAATGACGACCGGCTGGACCCTCGGCGCCAGCCGCCGCCGCGGGAGCAGTCACAGGTCATCCGGCGCGACCCGAGTTTCCGGCCACCCGCCCCACCGCCCCCGCGGTTGCCGCCCCTTCCCCGCCCGCACCACCCCGGCCACCACCGCCGCGCCGCCCGCCGCCTCCGCCGCGCCGACGGCCGCCGCCGCCACGCCCGCCGGCCGTGGCACGGGCCAAGGCGCACCGCAAACGACGCTGGGGCCGGGTGGTCGCGACCCTCGTGCTGGTCGCCCTGGTTGCCGGCGTCGGCCTGGGGGTGTGGATCGACCGCTCGCTGCATCGGATCGCGGTGCTCGCCGACTACCCGGACCGGCCGAGCGCCGGCGCCGGCACCACCTGGCTGCTGGTGGGTTCGGACAGCCGCGACGGCCTCACCCCCGAACAGCAGGCCGAGCTCACCACCGGCGGCGACGTTGGCGGCGGCCGCACCGACACCATCCTGCTGATCCACGTGCCCGGGTTCACCTCGAGTACGCCGCCGGTGATGGTGTCGATCCCCCGCGATTCGTACGTGTCGATCCCCGGATACGGCAGCGACAAGATCAATGCGGCCTTCTCGATCGGAGGTCCGCAACTGCTCGTACGCACAGTCGAACAGGCCACGGGGCTGCGGCTCGACCACTACGCCGAGATCGGATTCGGCGGGTTCGCCGACATCGTGGACGCTGTCGGCGGGATCACGGTGTGCCCGACGGAACCGGTCAGCGATCCCCTGGCCGGCATCGACCTGCCGGCCGGCTGCCAGAAGCTGAACGGCCGAGATGCGCTGGGCTATGTGCGCACCCGGGCGACCCCGCGCGCCGATCTGGACCGGGTCGTCCACCAGCGGCAGTTCATCTCGGCGCTGTCGGACCGCGCGACCAGCCCGGCCGTGTTTTTGAATCCGCTGCGCTGGCTGGCGGCGACGAGGGCGGGCATCGCCGCGCTGACCGTCGACTCGGGCGCGCACATCTGGGATCTGGCCCGGTTGGCGTGGGCGCTGCACGGCTCACCGGTGACCGCGACCGTGCCGATCGCGGAGTTCACGTACGGCGGCGGCGGCGCGGTCGTGGTCTGGGACGAGGACGCCGCGTCGCGACTGTTCACGGCCCTGGCCGCCGACGAGCCCGTGCCCGACGACGTATTGCAGTCGCAGCCGTAGCGCGGTTACCGACCGGACAGGTCGGTCAGCCCGCGTTGCAGCCAGCTCTTGGTGCGTCCTGGATGGTTGGTCGCGATCCAGCCCACGCCCAGCTCCCGGCAGTACTCCACGTCGTCGTACTCGTCGACAGTCCAGCAGTACGCCGCCCGGCCCTGGGCGGCGGCGCGGTCGACCAGCTCCGGATGGTCGCGCAGCGTCTGGATCGATGGACCGACGGCGGTGGCCCCGACGGTGGTTGCCGCGCTGCCGCCGAGGTAGCGCGAGGTGTCTCCGAGCAGCACCGTGGGCAGCAGCGGCGCGGACCGCCGGATCCGCCACACCGCCGCTGCGGAGAACGACATCACGACGGCACGGGCACGGTCGGCCGACGCCGGCGATGCGATGCCGAACCGATGCAGCAGCGCCAGCACCTTGCTTTCCACCAGCGATCCGTATCGGACCGGGTGCTTGGTCTCGATGAAGATCTTGACGGGGCGTTTCCAGTCCAACACCAGCGTGACCAGATCGGCCAGGGTGAGCAGCCCGGTATTGCCATGCGCACCGTCGGGCCGCCAACTGGCGTGCCAGGCGCCGAAGTCGAACGCCCGCAACTCCGCAAGCGTCAACTCGGTGACCAGCCCGCTGCCCGTGGACGTGCGGTCGACCCGCCGGTCATGCACACACACCAGGTGCCCGTCCCTGGTCAGCCGCACGTCGCACTCGACGCCGTCAGCACCCTGCTCAAGGGCCAGCTCGTAGGCGGCCAGCGTGTGCTCGGGGCGATCAGCCGATGCCCCGCGATGTGCCACCACGAATGGATGGCCGGCGCCCTCGCGCACATCGTCCGCCGACGTCATACGGCTAATGCTGCCGCTTTCTGTCCTTCTTGCTCAACTGGGCCCCGCGCGTCTTCACCCGCGTCGTCCTGGTCGCGCACCACCACCCAACGGTGTGCCGGCCGTTCGACGGGGACGCGGTCGTAGTCGCGTACCACGCGGCCGACGGCGATCACGGCAGCCAAGGCCACCAGGTAGGCGACGATGAAGCTGACATGATTGTCGCCGATGCCTTGCGGGTCGGTTGTGAAGCTGGTGGCGGTGGCGAACGCCGACACGAACGTGCTGGCGAGAAACAGCAGCCACCACGCAATGATCAGCCGTCGCAGCCGCCGATACCGCTCGGCGGCCTCGGCCAGCTCGATGACGAAGACCGGGGCCAACAACAGGTTCAGCAACGGGATCAGGCAGCCCGCGCGCAGCGTCCCGACTCGCCGCGGATCGGGCTGATGTCGGTGCGCGAACGCCGCCGCGCGACGCGCGATCAGCCACTCGGTGAGCACGAACGCGCATCCGACCACCGAGAACATGACCGCCACGCTGGCGACCACGGCGAGCCAGGTGGCGGCACCGGCCACGAATGGATTGAGGAGCGTGTCCCGGTTGACGATCAGCAGCACGTATCGCACCAGGTGCAACAGCGCCGCGACCGCAAGCGCAGCCGAGGTGATGACCAGCGTCGCGCGCAGTGCCCCCGGCGAGGGCCCGGGTCGGTCGGGTGCGGTTGCGGCGACCGGCTGCAGGATCGCCGGATCCAGCAAGCCCCACCGCGGAATCATCGTGTAGTGGGGCGTCGGGCCGAGGGGACGCCGCAGGTGGGGGCGTGGCGGTGGCGCGCCGGGACGCACGGCGATCCACCGATAGCCCGGCGGCAGCTGAGGGCCGTGCGGTGCGGAGGTGCCGGAATTGGGGCCGCTCCACGGCGATGATTGCGCCGCGGTCGGCGCTAGTAATCCACCGCCGCAGCGAGGACACCACGACCGGTGGCGGTCGCGGACATTCCACCGCGTCGCGCACCGAGAGCACACCTGAATCACCGGACCAGCCTAACCGTGGCGTGGCGTCAAGGTTGTGCCCGTCGGGCCCCGTCCTAGCTATCGGCAACCGGCGGATCAGTTATCCACAATTTCCACAGATTCATCCACAGCCATCCGGCACCGTCGAACCGCCCATCACCGCGCAGTCTGGCCCACGTTTGCCGGGTGCTGTGGATAACCGCCCTCGGCGAGTCGCCCGCCGATCAACAGCCGCCGGACACCGGTCAGCGAAATACCTTGACGGCCTACTTATCGGACGCGCCGCTAACAGCGGCACACGCCGGTACCGCCGAGGCCGCAGTATCCGTCGGGAGTCTTAGCCAGGTACTGCTGGTGATAAACCTCGGCGTGGAAAAAATTCGCCCACCCAACCACCGCACCAAAATTCCGCGCCTGAACAGAGCCCGCAATGGGGCCGTAGCAGCAAGTTTTTGCAGCATCCGGGAAAACGCTATGATCGGCGTCACAGGTGACCGCGCAGTTCAGGGGGTTGCGATGGCGACGCATCCGACCGGCTCTGGCTCGGCGATGCCGCCACCGTCGGAGTGGAATACGTCGTCGCCTGTCTACCACCGCTCTCAGATGACGGCCGCGGTGCGCGCCGCGCTCATCGCGCTGGCCCTGCTGGCCATCCTCGCCGTCATCGTGCTCCTCTGATCGCACACCGAGGGATTCGTTCCGCTGCGGCCGGTGTCCTTGCGGTGCGCGCGGCGATGGAGCAGGGTTGAGATTGGTACCGACATCGACGTCCGAATTCGACATCCGAAATGCACCCGCAAGTCCGTGTGACCAAGAAAAGGATTCTTCGTGGCTGAGTACACATTGCCCGACCTGCCCTACGACTACGGCGCCCTGGAACCGCACATCTCAGGCCAGATCAACGAGTTGCACCACAGCAAGCACCACGCTGCGTATGTGAAGGGCGCCAACACCGCCGTGGAGAAGCTGGCCGAGGCACGCGAAAAGGACGACCACGGCTCGATTTTCCTACACGAGAAGAACCTTGCCTTCCATCTCGGCGGCCACGTCAACCACTCGATCTGGTGGAAGAACCTGTCGCCGGACGGCGGCGACAAGCCGACCGGTGACCTCGCGTCCGCACTCGACGACGCGTTCGGCTCCTTCGACAAGTTCCAGGCCCAGTTCGCCGCGGCCGCCAACGGATTACAGGGCTCGGGCTGGGCGGTACTCGGCTATGACAGCCTCGGTGACAAGTTGCTCACCTTCCAGCTCTACGACCAGCAGGCCAATGTGCCATTGGGCATCATCCCGCTGCTGCAGGTCGACATGTGGGAGCACGCGTACTACCTGCAGTACAAGAACCTCAAGGCCGATTACGTCAAGGCGTTCTGGAACGTCGTCAACTGGGCCGACGTGCAGGGCCGGTTCGCCGCTGCCACCACCAAGACCCAAGGCCTGATCTTCGGCTGAACCGTTCTTGGTCGCCCGCCGGATGTGAGATCGCACGTTCGGCGGGCTTCGCGTTCTGGGTCAGTCGCTTCCTGTCGTTTCCCGGCCTGGCACTCGTGTCGTCTTGTGTGCTAACGGCTTATCCCGCATTCTGACCGCATCGACGGGTGGAGGCGGATATGGGCACAGGATCCGGCCGGGCCATCGAGGTGGCCCCGTTCCATTCACATGGCTCGCTCAAGGGCTTCGTGGTGTCGGGTCGCTGGCCGGACTCCACCAAAGAGTGGGCACAACTGCTGATGGTGGCCGTACGAGTGGCATCGCTACCCGGATTGCTCTCCACCACAACGATTTTCGGTGTCCGCGAGGAACTGCCTGAGCGGCCGGAGCCCGGCACGGTCGGACTGGTCCTGGCCGAAGGCACCGTCGTGGGTGAATCAGCCGTTCCGCCTGGGTATTTCGCGGACCACGTGCCACCCGCACTGATGATGCTGCATCCGCCGTCGGAGACCATGCCTTCATTGCCGGAATGCGCTGGCGCGGCGTCGGGTTGCGTGCTTCTGCCCGGTCTTCCGCACTTGGGACTCGAGCATCGCGCGGCCTGGGTGGAGGCGGAGGCCGACGGCACGGTCACCTCGATGGTCAGTCGCGTGGGCGTCGACCCGATCAGCCACCCCGACACCGCGATTCTGGCCATGCTGCTTGCGGCGTAAGAACATTCGAAGCATTCGATACGGGTATCCGAACATCGCCGCAGGACTGGCGCGCACGTCGCGCGGCCATTACCGTCGGCTAGGTAAGCGAGGGGAGTAGCCCGGAATCGTCGCGTCGACGCACTGGTGCACGCAATGATGCGCACACCCGGCCGGCGAACCGCATAGGCGGTGGGCGAGACCTTCGGCCCGATGCCCGGCTGTTGCGCCGGGCGACGCGTCGAGAGGTCGCACATGCTCACGGCAGTACTGATCAGCTGCGGAGTCGTCTTCGTCGCCGAGCTCGGCGACAAGTCACAGCTGATGACCATGGCCTACGCGCTGCGACACCGGTGGTGGATCGTCCTGTCGGGCGTTGCGGTGGCAGCGTTCATGGTCCACGGCGTGTCGGTGACGATCGGCCACTTCCTCGGACTCACGTTGCCCGAGCGCCCGATAGCGTTCGCCGCCGGCATCGCCTACCTGTTGTTTGCCGCGTGGACATGGCGGGAGGGGCGCGGCGGCGCGGCGGTACCCACGACGGTGCCCGAGCACCGGTTCGTGTTCGCGGCGGTGGTCTCGTCGTTCGTGTTGGCGGAACTCGGCGACAAGACCATGCTCGCGACGGTGGCTCTTGCAAGCGACTACCACTGGGCCGGGGTATGGATCGGCGCCACCGCCGCAATGATCCTGGCCGACGGGCTGGCCCTCGCGGTCGGCACCCTCATGCACCGGCGGCTGCCCGAGCGGCTGCTGCACGTGCTTGCCAGCGCCCTGTTTTTGCTCTTCGGGCTGTGGCTGCTGCTCGACGGTGCGCTGGGCTGGCGAACCGCGGCCGTCGCGGTCACCGCAACGGTGGGCCTGGCCGTCCTGGCGGGCACGTCGGCCTGGTTACGGCGCGCGTCAGATCCTAGCCAGCCAGCCGCGGTAGCCGACCAGCAACCCTGCCCTCACCTGGTAGCCAAGCTTGCCGACGGCGAGCCCGGCTACCCGCCGTGGGCGCCGACGACGCGACCGCCGGAACCATCGCCAGCCGTCGTCTTCGACGCAGATTGCCTGATAAACGCCGCCGGCATGGCATCGGGGCGCCGCCCCGACGGTCGACCAATCAGGTACCCGCTGATATCGATTTCTACACATCCGAAAATTTTTTGCCGTTTGCACTTGGTTGTAGCGCAAAAGGCTGGTTACGATGGGCAGCAAATACGACCCCGTAATTCGGTCCTGCTATACAGCCCGGAGGTAGTTTCGATGAGCAAGACTTTCGCCGCCCGCCTGAATCGGTTGTTCGACACCGTGTATCCGCCGGGCCGCGGATCACACACCTCGGCGGAGGTCATCGCCGCACTCAAGGCCGAGGGCATCACGATGTCCGCGCCCTATCTGTCTCAGTTGCGGTCCGGCAATCGCACCAACCCGTCGGCCGCGACCATGGCGGCGCTGGCGAACTTCTTCCGGATCAAGCCGGCGTATTTCACCGATGACGAGTACTTCGAGAAGCTCGACAAGGAGTTGACCTTCCTCGCCGGCGTCCGCGACGAGGGGGTCCGCCGAATCGCCGCTCGCACCGTCGGGCTGTCCGACGAGGCCAAAGACGACCTGGTCGCCAAGGTCGAGGAACTGCGCCGCCGCGAGCATCTCGAGGTCTGACCGCGCGGGCGCCCGGTCGCGCCGGTGTGTCACGCCGCCGATTGGCGGGAGCTCGAGAACTCGTCCGCCCACTCCGCTTCGGGGTCACGGGTCAAGTCTCGGTATCGCTGTGCGATCTCGAGGATCCATTCCCGGTCGGAATGCGTGTCGGGCTGGCGCATCCAGCCCAAACCCGGAAACCCGGCCACCGGATCGGCCCCGCCTCGGGTGCTGTGCAGCCAACGCAGCGATGGCCCGCGCCTGCTCGGGCGGATCGACATCCGGTGCGTCGGCGTCCGCGATGACCTCGGCGACGTGTTCGGCCGTGTCGGCGTGGGCCTTGACCGCACCGGTCGCCCGCGCCGCCTTCGTCGCCTCCAGGAACAGCGCATCAGAAATCAGCGACATGCGCTCGGCGACCTGATACACCAGCGGTCCGCGTGGGCGAACGCCGACACCCACGACCGGCTGGCGCCGGCCCAGCTCCTGCACGCAGCGGGTCGATGATCCGCAGTTCGCGTCGGGCGCCGAACCAATCCTCGATGCTGGGCAGCAGCGATCCGGCAGCCACCACCAGCATCGCGCAGGCCAGCAGTGTCACCGCCGCCCCGATGCTGATGAACTCGCTGGCGCTGACCGCCAGCAGCAGGAACAAGCCGCTGCCCAGCACGATCAGTCCGATCCCCACCGTGAAGACGAACAACGCGCTGCCCGCGACGGCTGCGACTGGAGTAGCGCATCCCCACCCACAGCACGACGGTCAACGCGAAGATCACGTACAGCAGCGGCAGCAACCACGGCAGCGCGGTATGCGACCGCAGGTTGTGCCGCAGGAATTCTTGCGGCGCCATCTCCGGTGTTGCCGCCCGGCGGCGAAGAAAACCACCAAGCTCGCCGCCGCGATCACCGCGGCCAGGCCGTAGTGCGCCACCGCCAGCCGGCGCGCCACCGCGGGCTTCTTCGCCGACGCCGCGGTGGTGATCATCACGCAGCTGGCCGCCGCGCACAGTGTCAGCGCGACCTGAGACAGCGCGACCGCGATGCTCGGCCACCGCAGCAGCGTGTCGACCAGCAGGGTCAGCGGTGGCCAGTTCAACGCGGCGACCAGCGCCAGACTGCCCAGCGCGAGCATCATCGCGGTGCTGACGATCGATTGCTTGTTGACCAGGGCCCAGCCGATGCGCAGCCCCGTCGCCACGCCCAGCAGGCCGGCGAGCACCCAGACGATCAACCAAACGCCTCCCCGAGGCGCACCTGCACGATCGACGACCGGTCCGACGGCAGCCGTCCCAACCGATAGCTGAGCAGGGCGGCGAAGTCCTCTGCCTCCTGCTCGGCGTCCTCACCGCTTGGTCCCATGCAACCGGTCCGCTGGTTGAGCATGTAGCCGATCAGGTCCTCACCGGCCAGCTCGGTGGTGTCCCGGGCGGCTTGCGTGACGGGGATGCCTTCATGACCGAGCACCAGGTGCCCGAGTTCGTGCGCGAGCGTCCGATCCCAGGCCGGTAAGCCCCGCTGGATCAAGAACACGTCGCGGTCGCCGTACTGCCGCCACTGCCCGCACACCCCGGGCGGCAGCTCGGCCATCTCGATGCTGATCGGACGCGAACGGCTCTCACCGACAGCCCGCACCAGGCGGACGATCGACACTTCCCCGCGGTGGGGTGCCAATTCCAGCACCCAGGCGACCGCGTTGGCCACCCTGCGGCTCGCGGACATCCGGCCACCCCCTTCCCGTCAATCAACCGGTCGCTCCAGCGACCACCCAGCGGCGGCTACTGAAGGAACCGGCCGATTCCCTCCGCTCGCACTGCGTGCCCGGCCTTGGCCTGTCGATATCCAATGAAACCCCCGCCCGCGGTCAACAGCAATATCCCGGCGAGTCCGGGCACCGCAATAACCGCCATCTCGCTGACTCCGGCCGTGCGGAGGTACTGGTTGTAGCCGGCCCGGTAAGAGCCCGAGGCACCCGCAGGCACGCCCGCGGACGCACCCGTTCCCGACGGCACCTGCTCGCGCGGCGCCGACCCCGGGGCTGGCTCCGCCGGACGAGCCGGCGGCGCTCCGCCGACGCGCGGCGCCGACCCCGGGGGCGGCTCCGCCGGACGAGCCGGCGGCGCCCCGACGATGGGCGGCACCACATTCACCGGCGGTACGACAACGACCGGGGGCGGCTCCGCCGGACGAGCCGGCGGCCCGACGACGACGCGGGGCACCACATTGGCCGGCGGTGCGACCACGACCGGGAACGGCAGCACCTGCCGGCCGCCGACAGGCCCTAGGACAGGCACGGCCAAGCCTGTTCCTGCATCGACCACGTCGGGCTCGGCCGGGACCTCTTGGGGGTGTCGCGGTTCCAAGCCGGGCCCCGTTTCGGGCGCACGTCGAAACCGCCGCGACCGGCAATCTGCGGGACTTCGAAGCTAGGCCGCTTTACGGGTGGCACGTCGACACCGCCGTCACGCCAGGCGGCGGGTCATCGGGGTTGGGTTCCGCACATTGGTCGCACGGTTCCTTGAGTGGTTTTTCGTCGAATTGTACTATTTGGTCGAATTTTCGTCCGATATTTCGTCCGATAGTTTTCGTCCGATGTTTCGTCCGATGGTTTTCTCGTCCGATGGTTTCTGCGACGGTTTCTGTGCGATGGTTTTCGTGCGATGGTTTTCTGTGCGATGGTTTTTCGTCGGGTAGCTGCGCTCCGCGTGCCTTACGGTTTCTCGCCTTGCCGCCGCGCCCCGATGCGTCGCGGTCGATGCGCGGTCGGCGTTGGTTTCCCTGACCGCCACCGAGCGACGGCGCGGAGGAGTCCCGGTGCGAGCGATGGGTGTCAACACGACCGTTGCCATGCGGGCCGTCGCCCGGATCGGCGAACGCCGTTGCCAGTCCCGGCCCACCGATCAGCAGTCCACCCGCGGCGGCGCATACGACCGCCGTGCAGCCCAGCCGCGACCGCTTCACAATCTCCTCCGACCCGCATGAGGGCTGCTCATCGAGCCTCTCAGTGTTTGGTTCATCTATCGCACGCCCCGTTTGCTCTCTCTGGTCGGTGCGGTGGCGACACCGTGGATCATGATGGCGACCGTGACGAAGATGGTCACCGCGCACGCCGCACCGAGGAACCGCCACAGCCAGGCCGTGGAGCGCCGTGGCGGCTGGTACTGCCAATTCTGATAGCCGCCGTTCATTTCCCCCCTTCGGGGACTCGTTGCTTCATGGCAAACCCCAGGGGGCGTGATCTCGTGCTCTAGCGGTCATCAGGGGTAATAGCTGCGGTAGGAGCTGTCATTCCCGTTGTATCCGGGCACCGGCGATGGCAGCCGATGCCGCCAGTCTCTTGAGATTCATGTGTGTCTCCTTGTGAATGAGGTCGAGGTGGGTGGTCCGACGGTGGCGGCGAAACGTCTGGCGTCCTCGGAGCCGGTGGAAGACCTCGCCCGAGCAGAGCCCCCATTCCTCCGAGCTATAGCCGCCGCTCGGCCCGTTTCCGGGCCACCTGTGACAGCAACGATAAGAAATAAACGGCAATAATGTCAATTGATTGGAAGCTATTTCTGCAGTGATGTGCCTCACAGTGGTCACCGGCAGCAAATCAGGGGGCGCGGATTTCCGCCGGCTGCCTCGCACGATGTGCCGCGCCGGTTTGTCGGACGTGGCCATGCTGCTGGCAGACTGAGTCCAGCAACCAGCGGGCCCGGGGCGGCGATGGCGACGGTGTACGTGGTCATGGTGGGCAGCGGCGACACCTATCGCATCGAGCGGGTCTACCTCGACAGCGACCAGGGCCTACGGGTTTCGCCCAGGACTACATGGCATCGCGCCTGTGGAACCGGTCCAGGTGGAGGAATGGCAGACCGGTGGCCCGCCGGCCGCCTACGACGGCCTCTACTGGCGCGCCGGTGGTGGGCGCGCGTCCCGGTCGCGAAGCGCGTTGCGGCACACGATCACCCATGTCCGCGCCGACCTAGCGGGCATACAGCAGAAAATGACTTCCGCTATTTCGGGCGGCGGGATGGAAAGCAATCGCCATGCCGCCTCGGCTTTTGCCGCCCTCGTGCGCCATGTCCCTGCTGGACCGACGCGCCCTGCAACGGCTCTGCCACTACATCGTGGGCCGCGCAACGCTGGGCTACCCGTGGGCTACCGCAACCGCATCGATCTGGCCGACAGCCTCAAGTTCACCGTGCGCACGCTGGCCGACATCGAGCACGGCGTGCAGCCGCGGTAGCGGACCAGCAACCCTGCCCTCACCTGGCAGTCAAGCTTGCCGACGGCGAGCCCGGCTACCCGCCGTGGGCGCCGACGACGCGACCGCCGGAACCATCGCCAGCCGTCGTCTTCGACGCAGATTGCCTGATAAATGCCGCCGGCATGGCATCGGGGCGCCGCCCCGACGGTCGACCGATCAGGTATCCGCTGATATCCATTTCTACACATCCGAAAATTTTTTGCCGTTTGCACTTGGTTGTGGCGAAAAGGCTGGTTACTATGGGCAGCAAATACGACCCCATAATTCGGTCCTGCTATACAGCCCGGAGGTAGTTTCGATGAGCAAGACTTTCGCCGCCCGCCTGAATCGTTTGTTCGACACCGTGTATCCCCCGGGCCGCGGATCACACACCTCGGCGGAGGTCATCGCCGCACTCAAGGCCGAGGGCATCACGATGTCCGCGCCCTATCTGTCTCAGTTGCGGTCCGGCAATCGCACCAACCCGTCGGCCGCGACCATGGCGGCGCTGGCGAACTTCTTCCGGATCAAGCCGGCGTATTTCACCGATGACGAGTACTTCGAGAAGCTCGACAAGGAGTTGACCTTCCTCGCCGGCGTCCGCGACGAGGGGGTCCGCCGAATCGCCGCTCGCACCGTCGGGCTGTCCGACGAGGCCAAGGACGACCTGGTCGCCAAGGTCGAGGAACTGCGCCGCCGCGAGCATCTCGAGGTCTGACCGCGCGGGCGCCCGGTCGCGCCGGTGTGTCACGCCGCCGATTGGCGGGAGCTCGAGAACTCGTCCGCCCACTCCGCTTCGGGGTCACGGGTCAAGTCTCGGTATCGCTGTGCGATCTCGAGGATCCATTCCCGGTCGGAATGCGTGTCGGGCTGGCGCATCCAGCCCAAACCCGGAAACCCAGCCACCGGATCGGCCCCGCCTCGGGTGCTGTGCAGCCAACGAGCGATGGCCCGCGCCTGCTCGGGCGGATCGACATCCGGTGCGTCGGCGTCCGCGATGACCTCGGCGACGTGTTCGGCCGTGTCGGCGTGGGCCTTGACCGCACCGGTCGCCCGCGCCGCCTTCGTCGCCTCCAGGAACAGCGCATCAGAAATCAGCGACATGCGCTCGGCGACCTGATACACCAGCGGTCCGCGTGGGCGAACGCCGACACCCACGACCGGCTGGCGCCGGCCCAGCTCCTGCACCAGCGGGTCGATGATCCGCAGTTCGCGTCGGGCGCCGAACCAATCCTCGATGCTGGGCAGTAGCGATCCGGCAGCCACCACCAGCATCGCGCAGGCCAGCAGTGTCACCGCCGCCCCGATGCTGATGAACTCGCTGGCGCTGACCGCCAGCAGCAGAAACAAGCCGCTGCCCAGCACGATCAGTCCGATCCCCACCGTGAAGACGAACAACGCGCTGCCCGCGACGGCTGCGACTGGAGTAGCGCATCCCCACCCACAGCACCACGGTCAACGCGAAGATCACGTACAGCAGCGGCAGCAACCACGGCAGCGCGGCATCCGACCGCAGGTTGTGCCGCAGGAATTCTTGCGGCGCCATCTCCGGTTGTTGCCGCCCGGCGGCGAAGAAAACCACCAAGCTCGCCGCCGCGATCACCGCGGCCAGGCCGTAGTGCGCCACCGCCAGCCGGCGCGCCACCGCGGGCTTCTTCGCCGACGCCGCGGTGGTGATCATCACGCAGCTGGCCGCCGCGCACAGTGTCAGCGCGACCTGAGACAGCGCGACCGCGATGCTCGGCCACCGCAGCAGCGTGTCGACCAGCAGGGTCAGCGGTGGCCAGTTCAACGCGGCGACCAGCGCCAGACTGCCCAGCGCGAGCATCATCGCGGTGCTGACGATCGATTGCTTGTTGACCAGGGCCCAGCCGATGCGAAGCCCCGTCGCCACGCCCAGCAGGCCGGCGAGCACCCAGACGATCAACCAAACGCCTCCCCGAGGCGCACCTGCACGATCGACGACCGGTCCGACGGCAGCCGTCCCAACCGATAGCTGAGCAGGGCGGCGAAGTCCTCTGCCTCCTGCTCGGCGTCCTCACCGCTTGGTCCCATGCAACCGGTCCGCTGGTTGAGCATGTAGCCGATCAGGTCCTCACCGGCCAGCTCGGTGGTGTCCCGGGCGGCTTGCGTGACGGGGATGCCTTCATGACCGAGCACCAGGTGCCCGAGTTCGTGCGCGAGCGTCCGATCCCAGGCCGGTAAGCCCCGCTGGATCAAGAACACGTCGCGGTCGCCGTACTGCCGCCACTGCCCGCACACCCCGGGCGGCAACTCGGCCATCTCGATGCTGACCGGACGCGAACGGCTCTCACCGACAGCCCGCACCAGGCGGAAGATCGACACTTCCCCGCGATGGGGTGCCAATTCCAGCACCCAGGCGACCGCGTTGGCCACCCTGCGGCTCGCGGACATCCGGCCACCCCCTTCCCGTCAATCAACCGGTCGCTCCAGCGACCACCCAGCGGCGGCTACTGAAGGAACCGGCCGATTCCCTCCGTTCGCACTACGTGCCCGGCCTTGGCCTGTCGATATCCAATGAAACCCCCGCCCGTGGTCAACAGCAATATCCCGGCGAGTCCGGGCACCGCAATAACCGCCACCTCGCTGACTCCGGCCGTGCGGAGGTATTGGTTGTAGCCGGCCCGGTAAGAGCCCGAGGCACCCGCAGGCACGCCGGCGGACGCACCCGTTCCCGACGGCACCTGCCCGCGCGGCGCCGACCCCGGGGGGCGTGCCGGGGGCGCCTCCCGCCGGACGAGCCGGCGGCGCCCCGACGATGGGCGGCACCACATTCACCGGCGGTATGACGACGACCGGGAACGGCAGCACCGGCGGGCCGCCGACAGTCCCGACGACAGGCACGGCCAACCTTGATCCCATATCGACCACGTCAGGCTCCGCCGTGACCTTGGGCTGGGGGGGTTGCGGGAGTTCGAAGGCGGGGCGCTTCACGGGCGGCACGTAGCCATCACCATCGGGCGGGGCTTCGGGCTCGGGATCCTCGCCGGGCTCACCGGGTTCTTCGGGGTCGCACGGGTCCTTGCGCGGTTCACAGTTGGGCGGCGGATTCTGCGTCCGGGGTCTTGGTGGCTCCGGCGGATTCGTGGGTCCGGGGTCTTGGTCGTCCGGGGGTTCGTGGCCGGGGTGTTCGTGGGTCCGGGGTCTTCGTCGGATCCGGGGTCTTCGTGGGTCCGGGGTTTCTGGGTCCGGCGGTCTTCGGGGTCCGGCGGCTTCCATCGCGCCGGGGTGCGTTAGGGTCGGTGCGCGGTTGCTGGCTGTCCTTGCGTCGCCGTCCGCATTGCTGGTATCGGCTCGGGCCGTCGCCACCTGGCCGTCGCCCGGATCGGCGAACGCCGTTGACAGTCCCGGCCCACCGATCAGCAGTTCACCCGCGGCGGCACATACGACCGCCGTGCAGCGCAGACGCGACCGCTTCACAAACTCCTCCGCACCGGAATGTCTGCTGCTCATCGAGCCTCATCGGTGTCTGGTCATTGTCGCACACGCCGTTTGCTATCCGATACGGTTGCGGCGATGCCGCCGGATCGGCCGGTAGGGCCCAGACGATAGTGTTGTGCCACCGACGGGGCGACGACACGAGCGGGAGGCGAGCAGGGATGGAGCTGTTCAGAAAGCGGAAGAGCCGCGCAACCCGACGTGCCGAAGCGCGTGCGCTCAAGCGTCGCGCCAAGCTCGATGCCAAGTACGCCGCCCGCAACGAGAAGCGCCGAATCAAGTCGGACCAGCGGGCCGCGGAACGCGCGCTCAAGGCACAGCTGAAGGCCCAGCGCGATAGCGACCGGGCGGCGCTGAAAGTCGCTGAGACGCAGTTGAAGGTGGCGCGGGAAGGAAAGTTGATGTCGGCTTTCAAGATCCGCCGGGTGCTGGCGGTCTCGCGGCTGCTGGCTCCCGTCGTGGTCCCGGTTGCCTACCGGGCGGCGGTGGCCGGTCGAGGCTGGATCGATGAGCGCCGGGCCGATCGGCTAGGTGTGCCGCTCAGCGAGATCGGTAGGTTCTCCGGCCACGGCGCGCGGCTGTCGGCCCGCATCGCGGGTGCCGAGCAGTCGTTGCGGCTGGTTGCGGAGAAGAACCCCAAGGACCCTGAGACCCGGCAGTTCGTCGCCGCGCTCAACCAGCGGCTCACCGATTTGGCTGCGGCCGTCACCGCGGCCGAACACATGCCCGGCGCGCGCCGTCGGGCCGCGCACACCGCGATCTCGTCGCAACTCGATGGCGTTGAGGCCGACCTATTGGCTCGGATGGGGGTGTCCTGACGTCCCGTCGCACTCCCGATCCGGCGGCACGATGGCGCGGCGCGGCGACCGGGGTGTTGACCGCCGCGCTCGCGGTCGCCGCCCACGGGTTGGCCGTTGACACCACGCCGGCCGGTGCCGGCATTGCGTTGATGACGGTGCTGGCGGGCACCATCGGTGCGCTGGCCGTCACGAGCCGGGTGGCGGCCACACCGTCGGGACTGCTGGTATTCCTGGCGGTCGGTCAGGTGCTCGGCCATCTGCTGATGACCGCGGCCGGGCATCAGCACACCAGCGCCATGCCTGCCCCGCACATGTTGGCCGCACACGCCGCCGCCCTGCTCGCGGGCGCGCTACTGATCTCGACCGCTGAGCGCTGCTGGCGCGCGATGTCGCACACCGTTGTGTTCTCGTCGCCGCACCATCGGAATGTGCGGGCGAGACCTCCAACACGCTGGTCATCGCGCACCCCTTCGCTTCGGCGGCGTTGATCGCCGCATCTATCTCGCGTCGTGGCCCGCCGGTCCGTCAGTTCACCTGACCGACCACGCCACGACGAGCAGAAGGACAACCGACCGAATGAGACGCAGTGCTCGGGCGCTGATGCGCGTCCCCCTTCGGCCGCCCTTGCTGCGGCCGCTTTCACCACGATGACGTTTGTGGGCGTACCGCCGGCCAGCGCCCACGTCCGTGTTGACGCCGACGACGCCAGTCGCGGCGAATTTGCCGTGTTGACCTTCCGTGTTCCCGGGGAGTCCGAACCGGTGCCCTCACCACGGCATTGCGAGTCGAGCTTCCCGCGGGAATCTCGGCACGCACCGAGGTCATGCCCGGCTGGACGACGCAGCTGGACCGCGACGCGGCGGCAGCGCCGTGCGGGCCGTGACATGGACGGCCGTGCCCGGCGTCGGCATCTCCGCCGACCAATTCGCGCTTTTCCGAGTTTCTCTGCGGCTGCCCGACACCGAGAGCGTCAGCTTCCCGGCCACGCAGACGTACTCCGACGGGACCGTGGTGCGCTGGGACCAACCGTCTATGCCCGACGGCGACGAACCCGAGCACCCGGCGCCGGTGTTGGCGCTGACCGACGAAGCCACGCAGCCCAGCACGCCATCGACGATCGACCGCACCGCGCGTTGGCTGGCCGGGGTGGGGCTGCTCGTCGCCGCTGGCGGCGTCGTGCTCGCTGCACTGGCACGCCGCCGTTCATGAGATTGATCGCTCTCATCTGTCTGGCGCTGGCGGCGCTGACATTCGTTGCTCCGCCGCACGCGTCGGCACACACCACCCGAATCGCGAGCGACCCCGTCGCCAACGCGGAGCTCGCGACGGGACCTACCCGGGTGAGCGCCACGTTCAACGAACCACTGCAATCGGCATTCGCCGCGATGAGCGTCGTGGGGCCCGACGGGCATCTGTGGTCGACGGGCGAGCCGCAGGTGCAGGGCGCGGTCATCAGCGTCGCGGTGGCGCCACTCGGGCCGGTAGGTCGCTACACGGTCAACTACCGGGTGACCTCGGCCGACGGGCACGCGGTCACGGGGTCGTGGTCGTTTTCACTGACACGATCCGGCACCGGCAGGCCGGGCCCGACGGCTGCGGCGCCGACAGAACCCGGTGTCCCGGCGTGGGCGGTCCTCGCGGGCGCGGCAGTACTGGTGATCGGCGGTGCGGCCGCGCTGTTCGGCCTACGCGCCTGGAGGGCACGTCGGCGTCGTCGGACGAACGGCTGACATGCGCGCCGCGGCGGTCGGGCCGCGCTGGCGATCGTGGCGGGTTCCTCGGTCGTCGCGTGGGTGCTGGCCTCG
>CAWIDX010000002.1:0-28903 GCA_963834955.1 uncultured Actinomycetota bacterium | reverse complement strand
CAACCTTGCGCTCACCTGGTAGCCAAGCTTGCCAACGACGAGCCTCAGCCACCCGCCGTGGGCGCCGACGACGACGACGCCAGAACCATCGCAAGCCGTCGTCTTGACGCAAGATTGCCTGATAAAGGGCACCATACAACCCATTCGGAATCGCCGCCCCGAATCCCGATCAGCAGAGTACTCACTGTCGTCGGTTCTACACACGCGCAAATTTTTTGCCGTTTGCACTTGGTTATAACCAAAAGGCTGGTTAGGATGGACAGCAAATACGACCCCGTAATTCGGTCCTGCTATACAGCCCGGAGGTAGTTTCGATGAGCAAGACTTTCGCCGCCCGCCTGAATCGGTTATTCGACACCGTGTATCCGCCGGGCCGCGGATCACACACCTCGGCGGAGGTCATCGCCGCACTCAAGGCCGAGGGCATCACGATGTCCGCGCCCTATCTGTCTCAGTTGCGGTCCGGCAATCGCACCAACCCGTCGGCCGCGACCATGGCGGCGCTGGCGAACTTCTTCCGGATCAAGCCGGCGTATTTCACCGACGACGAGTACTTCGAGAAGCTCGACAAGGAGTTGACCTTCCTGGCCGGCGTCCGCGACGAGGGGGTCCGCCGAATCGCCGCTCGCACCGTCGGGCTGTCCGACGAGGCCAAGGACGACCTGGTCGCCAAGGTCGAGGAACTGCGCCGCCGCGAGCATCTCGAGGTCTGACCGCGCGGGCGCCCGGATCGCGCCGGTGTGTCACGCCGCCGACTGGCGGGAGCTCGAGAACTCGTCCGCCCACTCCGCTTCGGGGTCACGGGTCAACTCTCGGTATCGCTGTGCGATCTCGAGGATCCATTCCCGGTCGGAATGCGTGTCGGGCTGGCGCATCCAGCCCAAACCCGGAAACCCAGCCACCGGATCGGCCCCGCCCCGGGTGCTGTGCAGCCAACGAGCGATGGCCCGCGCCTGCTCGGGCGGATCGACATCCGGTGCGTCGGCGTCCGCGATGACCCCGGCGACCTGCTCGGCCGTGTCGGCGTGGGCCTTGACCGCACCGGTCGCCCGCGCCGCCTTCGTGGCCTCCAGGAACAGCGCATCAGAAATCAGCGACATGCGCTCGGCGACCTGATACACCAGCGGTCCGCGTGGGCGAACGCCGACACCCACGACCGGCTGGCGCCGGCCCAGCTCCTGCACCAGCGGGTCGATGATCCGCAGTTCGCGTCGGGCGCCGAACCAATCCTCGATGCTGGGCAGCAGCGATCCGGCAGCCACCACCAGCATCGCGCAGGCCAGCAGTGTCACCGCCGCCCCGATGCTGATGAACTCGCTGGCGCTGACCGCCAGCAGCAGGAACAAGCCGCTGCCCAGCACGATCAGTCCGATCCCCACCGTGAACACGAACAACGCGCTCCCGCGACGGCTGCGACTGGAGTAGCGCATCCCCACCCACAGCACCACGGTCAACGCGAAGATCACGTACAGCAGCGGCAGCAACCACGGCAGCGCGGCATCCGACCGCAGGTTGTGCCGCAGGAATTCTTGCGGCGCCATCTCCGGTTGTTGCCGCCCGGCGGCGAAGAAAACCACCAAGCTCGCCGCCGCGATCACCGCGGCCAGGCCGTAGTGCGCCACCGCCAGCCGGCGCGCCACCGCGGGCTTCTTCGCCGACGCCGCGGTGGTGATCATCACGCAGCTGGCCGCCGCGCACAGTGTCAGCGCGACCTGAGACAGCGCGACCGCGATGCTCGGCCACCGCAGCAGCGTGTCGACCAGCAGGGTCAGCGGTGGCCAGTTCAACGCGGCGACCAGCGCCAGACTGCCCAGCGCGAGCATCATCGCGGTGCTGACGATCGATTGCTTGTTGACCAGGGCCCAGCCGATGCGAAGCCCCGTCGCCACGCCCAGCAGGCCGGCGAGCACCCAGACGATCAACCAAACGCCTCCCCGAGGCGCACCTGCACGATCGACGACCGGTCCGACGGCAGCCGTCCCAACCGATAGCTGAGCAGCGCGGCGAAGTCCTCCGCCTCCTGCTCGGCGTCCTCACCGCTTGGTCCCATGCAACCGGTCCGCTGGTTGAGCATGTAGCCGATCAGGTCCTCACCGGCCAGCTCGGTGGTGTCCCGGGCGGCTTGCGTGACGGGGATGCCCTCATGACCGAGCACCAGGTGCCCGAGCTCGTGCGCGAGCGTCCGATCCCAGGCCGGTAAGCCCCGCTGGATCAAGAACACGTCGCGGTCGCCGTACTGCCGCCACTGCCCGCACACCCCGGGCGGCAACTCGGCCATCTCGATGCTGATCGGACGCGAACGGCTCTCACCGACAGCCCGCACCAGGCCGAAGATCGACACCTCCCCGCGCTGGGGTGCCAATTCCAGCACCCAGGCGACCGCGTTGGCCACCCTGCGGCTCGCCGACATCCGGCCACCCCCTTCCCGTCAATCAACCGGTCGCCCCAGCGACCACCCAGCGGCGGCTACTGAAGGAACCGGCCGATTCCCTCCGCTCGCACTACGTGCCCGGCCTTGGCCTGTCGATACCCAATGAAACCCCCGCCCGCGGTCAACAGCAATATCCCGGCCAGTCCGGGCACCGCAATAACCGCCACCTCGCTGACTTCGGCCGTGCGCAGGTACTGGTTGTAGCCGGCCCGGTAAGAGCCCGAGGCACCCGCAGGCACGCCCGCGGACGCACCCGTTCCCGACGGCACCTGCTCGCGCGGCGCCGACCCCGGGGGGCGTGCCGGGGGCGCCTCCGCCGGACGAGCCGGCGGCGCCCCGACGATGGGCGGCACCACATTCACCGGCGGTATGACGACGACCGGGAACGGCACCACCGGCGGGCCGCCGACAGTCCCGACGACAGACACGGCCAACCTTGATCCCACATCGACCACGTCAGGCTTCGCCGTGACCTTGGGCAGGGGGGGTTGCGGGAGTTCGAAGGCGGGGCGCTTCACGGGCGGCACGTAGCCATCACTATCGGGCGGGGCTTCGGGCTCGGGATCCTCGCCGGGCTCACCGGGTTCTTCGGGATCGCACGGGTCCTTGCGCGGTTCACAGTTGGGCGGCGGATTCGTGCGATCCGGGGTCTTGGTGGGCGGCTTCGGGATCCGGGGTCTTCGTGGGATCCGGGGTGTTCGTGGGATCCGGGGTGTTCGTGGGATCCGGGGTCTTCGTGGGATCCGGGGTCTTCGTGGGATCCGGGGTCTTCGTGGGATCCGGGGTCTTGCCGTCGGGATCCGGGGTCTTCTGGGGTTCCGGGGTCTTCTGGCGATCCTGCCCGTCGCCGTCTGGCGGCCCGGCGGGATTCGGCTGCGAATGGCCGCTATCATCTTCGCCGTCGCCCGGATCGGCGAACGCCGTTGACAGTCCCTGCCCACCGATCAGCAGTCCACCCGCGGCGGCACATACGACCGCCGTGCAGCGCAGACGCGACCGCTTCACAAACTCCTCCGCACCGGAATGTCTGCTGCTCATCGAGCCTCATCGGTGTCTGGTCATTGTCGCACACGCCGTTTGCTATCCGATACGGTTGCGGCGATGCCGCCGGATCGGCCGGTAGGGCCCAGACGATAGTGTTGTGCCACCGACGGGGCGACGACACGAGCGGGAGGCGAGCAGGGATGGAGCTGTTCAGAAAGCGGAAGAGCCGCGCAACCCGACGTGCCGAAGCGCGTGCGCTCAAGCGTCGCGCCAAGCTCGATGCCAAGTACGCCGCCCGCAACGAGAAGCGCCGAATCAAGTCGGACCAGCGGGCCGCGGAACGCGCGCTCAAGGCACAGCTGAAGGCCCAGCGCGATAGCGACCGGGCGGCGCTGAAAGTCGCTGAGACGCAGTTGAAGGTGGCGCGGGAAGGAAAGTTGATGTCGGCTTTCAAGATCCGCCGGGTGCTGGCGGTCTCGCGGCTGCTGGCTCCCGTCGTGGTCCCGGTTGCCTACCGGGCGGCGGTGGCCGGTCGAGGCTGGATCGATGAGCGCCGGGCCGATCGGCTAGGTGTGCCGCTCAGCGAGATCGGTAGGTTCTCCGGCCACGGCGCGCGGCTGTCGGCCCGCATCGCGGGTGCCGAGCAGTCGTTGCGGCTGGTTGCGGAGAAGAACCCCAAGGACCCCGAGACCCGGCAGTTCGTCGCCGCGCTCAACCAGCGGCTCACCGATTTGGCTGCGGCCGTCACCGCGGCCGAACACATGCCCGGCGCGCGCCGTCGGGCCGCGCACACCGCGATCTCGTCGCAACTCGATGGCGTCGAGGCCGACCTATTGGCTCGGATGGGGGTGTCCTGACGTCCCGTCGCACTCCCGATCCGGCGGCACGATGGCGCGGCGCGGCGACCGGGGTGTTGACCGCCGCGCTCGCGGTCGCCGCCCACGGGTTGGCCGTTGACACCACGCCGGCCGGTGCCGGCATTGCGTTGATGACGGTGCTGGCGGGCACCATCGGTGCGCTGGCCGCCACGAGCCGGGTGGCGGCCACACCGTCGGGACTGCTGGTATTCCTGGCGGTCGGTCAGGTGCTCGGCCATCTGCTGATGACCGCGGCCGGGCATCAGCACACCAGCGCCATGCCTGCCCCGCACATGTTGGCCGCACACGCCGCCGCCCTGCTCGCGGGCGCGCTACTGATCGCGACCGCCGAGCGCTGCTGGCGCGCGATGTCGCACACCGTGCGTGTTCTCGTCGCCGCACCATCGGAATGTGCGGGCGAGACCTCCAACACGCTGGTCATCGCGCACCCCTTCGCGTCGGCGGCGTTGATCGCCGCGTCTATCTCGCGTCGTGGCCCGCCGGTCCGTCAGTTCACCTGACCGACCACGCCACGACGAGCAGAAAGACAACCAACCGAATGAGACGCAGTGCTCGGGCGCTGATGCGCGTCCCCCTTTCGGCCGCCCTTGCTGCGGCCGCTTTCACCACGATGACGTTTGTGGGCGTACCGCCGGCGAGCGCCCACGTCCGTGTTGACGCCGACGACGCCAGTCGCGGCGAATTTGCCGTGTTGACCTTCCGTGTTCCCGGGGAGTCCGACACCGGTGCCCTCACCACGGCATTGCGAGTCGAGCTTCCCGCGGGAATCTCGGCACGCACCGAGGTCATGCCCGGCTGGACGACGCAGCTGGACCGCGACGCGGCGGCAGGCGCCGTGCGGGCCGTGACATGGACGGCCGTGCCCGGCGTCGGCATCTCCGCCGACCAATTCGCGCTTTTCCGAGTTTCTCTGCGGCTGCCCGACACCGAGAGCGTCAGCTTCCCGGCCACGCAGACGTACTCCGACGGGACCGTGGTGCGCTGGGACCAACCGTCTATGCCCGACGGCGACGAACCCGAGCACCCGGCGCCGGTGTTGGCGCTGACCGACGAAGCCACGCAGCCCAGCACGCCATCGACGATCGACCGCACCGCGCGTTGGCTGGCCGGGGTGGGGCTGCTCGTCGCCGCTGGCGGCGTCGTGCTCGCTGCACTGGCACGCCGCCGTTCATGAGATTGATCGCTCTCATCTGTCTGGCGCTGGCGGCGCTGACATTCGTTGCTCCGCCGCACGCGTCGGCACACACCACCCGAATCGCGAGCGACCCCGTCGCCAACGCGGAGCTGGCGACGGGACCTACCCGGGTGAGCGCCACGTTCAACGAACCACTGCAATCGGCATTCGCCGCGATGAGCGTCGTGGGGCCCGACGGGCATCTGTGGTCGACGGGCGAGCCGCAGGTGCAGGGCGCGGTCATCAGCGTCGCGGTGGCGCCACTCGGGCCGGTAGGTCGCTACACGGTCAACTACCGGGTGACCTCGGCCGACGGGCACGCGGTCACGGGGTCGTGGTCGTTTTCACTGACACGATCCGGCACCGGCAGGCCGGGCCCGACGGCTGCGGCGCCGACAGAACCCGGTGTCCCGGCGTGGGCGGTCCTCGCGGGCGCGGCAGTACTGGTGATCGGCGGTGCGGCCGCGCTGTTCGGCCTACGCGCCTGGAGGGCACGTCGGCGTCGTCGGACGAACGGCTGACATGCGCGCCGCGGCGGTCGGGCCGCGCTGGCGATCGTGGCGGGTTCCTCGGTCGTCGCGTGGGTGCTGGCCTCGCCGCTGGATGCGCCGTCGCCACTGGCCACCGCCGTGCGGGCAGTGGCCGACTGCGCGGCTGTCGTCGCACTTGGACTCGCCCTCGTTCCGATGTTCGACGAGCCTCGTCGATCGAGCCGAGTTGGCCGCTCGGGCGGCGGCCCCGCTGGCCGTCGCCGGCGGTGTCTGGCTGGTGGCCGAACTAACCCGTCAGCTCATCGCCGCAGCGCGGGCCACCGCCGTCCCGGTGACGCGTCTGCCGATCCAGACGGCCGTGCAATTCACGCTGTCCACCGCCTCCGGCCGCGCCTGTGCGTAGCGACACTGCTGGTCAGCGGCGTGGCGGGTGCCGTCGTAGTGATCGGCGTGCTGGACCAGTTGTACGCCGGCGGGTACGGCCGCGTGCTGCTGGCGAAGATCGGGGCTCGCGGTCGTGCTCGTCGTGATGGCGTGGCGCAACCGCAGCGGCTGGCTGCCCGCGCGCGTGGACATCGCGCTTCCGCCGAGATTTCCCGCGCCCGGTCGGTGGCTGAGTTGGCGGTGATGGCCGCCGCGCTCACAATGGCCGCGGCACTGGCCCTGACGGGATAGCGGGTGGCCACTGGCATGATAGGGCCAACGAGCAGGAGGTGCGCACCCTATGGCAGACGAGCAGGATCGACCGGATCAGCCGCGAGAGCCCACACCGCCGCCGCCCGATCAACCGTCCCCGGTGGAAAAGCCGCCGGCAAAGCGTGCCCCGGCCAAGGCCGCGAAGAAAGCCGCGAAGAAGGCGCCTGCCAAGGCGGCCAAGAAGGCTCCCGCCAAGGTCGCGAAGGCAACCAAAGCCACCAATGCTGCGCCGAACGAAAGCCCGCCCCGGCGCCCGCCGACGCTGACGGTCAAGAGCAGCTGGCGGCCGCCAATGCGGCGGCCGCCGAGGCCCGGCGGGCTGTCGACACCGCCGGCGACGGCATGGCCAACGCGATCACACGCGTGCCGGGAACCCGCGGCGCCCAACTACCCATCGCCGTGGCGATCGTGCTCAGCCTGCTGGCGATCCTGCTGATTCGCCGCCTTCGTAGCGCGGAGGACTAATTCGACCTGACCCTGACGCCGCGTAAGGGCTGATACCACATCGGCCTGGTGGTGCCCAGTGTGCGCACGATGGCGGGATACCGCGGCTATACCGACGCCGACGTCAAACGGCTCCACTTGGTCCTGGTTTACCGCGCCGCAGGATTGCCACTCGAGATTCGGGTCCTGCTCGACGACCCCCGACATTGGAGAAGCTCATGTACGCGCACCGCTCCGGAATCCGGCTCACCGCCGAGGAGCAGATCGAAATCTTCGGCACCACAGCGTTTTCCGAGGAGTATGCCGCCGACGCGGAAAAGCGTTGGGGCGGCACCGACCCGGAAATGCACATCGGCCTGGCCGAGATGTATCTGGCCGACGAGCGGTTCACCCGGTACTACGAAAACGCCGAACCCGGCTTGGCCCGCTACCTGCGCGATGTCATCGTCGCTTCCTACGCCACGTAGATTCGTCAGACGTGACACATTCGGTGACGAAACCCCGCGCCACTGCCGACCTGGTCGATGACATCGGGCCTGACGTTCGTAGCTGCGACGTGCAGTTTCGTCAGTTCGGCGGCCGGACGATGTTCGCCGGCCGGATAAGCACTGTGCGGTGCTTTCAAGACAACGCGCTGCTGAAGTCCGTGTTGTCCGAGCCGGGCGAGGGCAAGGTGCTGGTGATCGACGGCGGCGCCTCGCTGCACACCGCGCTGGTCGGTGATGTGATCGCCGGCCTGGGTCAGTCGAACGGCTGGGCGGGGATCATCGTCAACGGCGCGGTGCGCGACTCGGCGGAGTTACGCACGATCGACATCGGTATCAAGGCCTTGGGCACCAACCCCCGCAAGAGCACGAAGAGCGGAACGGGCGAACGCGATGTCGACGTCGAGTTCGGCGGTGTGGTGTTCGTGCCCGGTGAGACCGTGTACAGCGACGACGACGGCGTCGTCGTTGTCTAGCTACGCCGCAATAGCAGTCTTCTGGCGGGAGAAGCTGAGCCCCTCGTCGGCCACCCTGCCGTGCCGGATCAGCAGAACGTCCAGCAGGTAGTTCTGATTGAGCCGCCACGGCTTCACCGAGCCCTGCTTGGGCATTCGGTCCAGGGCCCTCAAAACGTAGCCCGGAGTGAACTCCATGAACGGCCGCTCCTCCACCTTGTCGCCGGGGTGCTCCGCAACGACGGTGTTGAATCCACCGGCGTCCATGTGGTTGATCAGTCGGCAGCCGAACTCCGAGACTAGGTCGGCCTTCAGCGTCCAAGACGCATTCGTATAGCCGACCGTATAGATCGCGTTCGGCAGCCCCGAGAGCATCATGCCCTTGTAGGCCATCGCCTTCGTCAGGTCCACCGGCGTGCCGTCGATGCTCACGGTCACGCTGCCGAACAGCAGAACGTTCAGCCCCGTCGCGGTGATGATGATGTCGGCCGCCAGCTCACGCCCAGAGGCGAGCTGGATCCCGGTCTTAGTGAACCGCTCGACGGTGTCGGTGACCATCTCGGTCTGGCCGTGGCGAATACTGCGGAACAGGTCGCCCCGGGGCACCAGGCACAGCCGCTGATCCCACGGGTTGTACCGCGGGCCGAAGTGCTTCTCGACGTCGTAGCCCTCGGGCAGTTGACGCTGGGCCCAGGACATCAGCAGCCTGCGCATCCGCCGCGGAAACCGCCGGCAGAATCGGTAGAACGCCGACTGCATCGAGCACGTTCTTCCACCGCGTGGCGGCATAGGCGGCGTGCGGCGTCAGCAGGCGATTGAGCCGTGCCGCGATGGCGTCCTCGTCCGGCATGGAGATGATGTAGCTCGGCGAGCGCTGCAGCATCGTGACGTGACCAGCGCCCGTCTTGGCGAGGCTCGGCACCAGCGTGACCGCGGTGGCGCCGCTGCCGATGACGACGATGTTCTTGCCCTCGTAGTCGAGGTCCTCCGGCCAGTGCTGCGGATGAATGATCGGACCGGTGAAGTCCTCTTGCCCCGGAAAGCTGGGCGCGTAGCCCTCGTCGTAGTCGTAGTAACCGGTGCACACGAACAGGAACGAGCACGTCATCGTCTTCTCGGTGCCGTCGTGCTCGATGTGCAGGGTCCATCGCGCGTTGGCGTTCGACCAGTCGGCTCTGACCACCTTGTGGCGGTAGCGGATGTGCTCGTCGATGCGGTACTTCTCCGCGGTCTCCCGCACGTAGCTGCAGGATCGACGGACCGTCGGCGATCGACTTCGTGCCGCTCCACGGCCGGAACCGAAAACCCAGCGTGTACATGTCGGAGTCCGAACGGATGCCCGGATAGCGGAACAAATCCCAGGTGCCGCCCATCCTCGGCCGAGATTCGAGAATTGCGTAGCTCTTCGACGGGCACCGCTCCTGCACGTGCCAGGCCGCGCTCACACCCGAAATGCCGGCGCCGACGATCAACACGTCCACGTGTTCGGTCATAGTGCCGAGAGTATCAACGCGGCGTTGAGGTAGTCAACACAGTGTTGATTTTATCGACAGTGAGGTAAAGCTCTCCGTCGCGTGGCACCATCGCAAGTCGCCGCCCTCTTCCGCGCACCTGCCGAGGGGTCGGCGCGCGTCACGACCATCCGGGGACGACCGGGAAGCAGCGATCCTGACCACGGCCGAACGTCTGCTGGGAGAGCGGCCGTTGGCCGAGATTTCCGTCGACGACCTCGCCAAGGGGGCGGGGATCTCCCGGCCGACGTTCTACTTTTACTTCGCGTCCAAGGACGCGGTGCTCCTGACACTGTTCGACCGAGTGATCGCCGAGGCCGACTCCGCTCTCGACCGGCTGGCCGCCGAACTGTCCACGGACGCGGTCGGTCTGGGCCGAGCCGCCATCCGGGCGTTCTTCGATACCTTCGGCTCTCATCGCGCGGTCACGCTGGCCGTCGGTGGGGCCAAGACCACGAACGCCGACATGCGGGCACTGTGGGCGAAATTCATGCAGAAGTGGATTGGCGTCACCGCCTCCGTGATTGAGGCCGAGCGCGCCCGCGGCGCGGCGCCCGTCACCATTCCGGCCGCCGACCTGGCTGCCGCGCTCAACCTGATGAACGAGCGGGCCATGTTCGCGTCATTGGCGGCCGAGCCCGCGGGGGCGGACGACAATGTGGTCGAGACTCTGAGCCATATCTGGTTGAACGCGGTGTACGGCGCCTTGGCGTAATTGTCGGCCATCAGTGCGAACATATGTTCGTGTCGGCCAGCGGTGATGCCACGATCCTGCACGCTGACCTCGACTCGTTCTACGCCTCGGTCGAGCAGCGGGATGACCCGTGGCTGCGCGGCCGACCGGTGATCGTCGGCGCCGGGGTGGTACTGGCCGCGAGTTATGAAGCCAAGGCATACGGGGTCCGCACCGCGATGAGCGGGCGCCAGGCGCGGCGCCTGTGCCCGCACGCAATCGTGGTGCCGCCTCGGATGGCGGCCTACAGCCAGGCGAGCACCGATGTGTTCGCGGTGTTCCGCGACACCACCCCGCTCGTCGAGCCGGTCTCCGTGGACGAGGCGTTCCTCGACGTCGCGGGGCTGCGCCGGATCGCCGGCGGGCCGGTGGACGTCGCGTCCCGATTGCGCCGCGATGTGCGCGAACGGGTCGGGCTGCCGATCAGCGTCGGAATCGCGCGGACCAAGTTCCTGGCGAAGGTGGCCAGCCGCGTCGCCAAACCCGACGGACTCCTGCTCGTGCCGCCCGCCGATGAACTGGCGTTCCTGCGGCCCTTGCCGGTGCGGGCGCTGTGGGGCGTGGGAGCCGTCACCGCAGAGAAGCTCGCCGCTCACGGTATCGAGACCGTCGCCGACGTCGAGGAGATCGGCGAACCGATGCTGGCGTCGCTCGTCGGGCGGGCGATGGGGCGCCGGCTGTACGCGTTGTCGCGCAACGTCGACGCCCGGCGGGTGCAGACCAAATTCCGGCGCCGGTCGGTGGGCGCGCAACGCGCCCTCGGCCGGCGACGCGTGGCGCCGGACGAACTGGACGCCGACCTGGTGACGCTCGTCGACCGGATCACCCGAAGGATGCGCACCGCGGGGCGCACCGGCCGCACCGTGGTATTGCGGATGCGGTTCGACGACTTCAGCCGCGCGACGCGGTCACACACCTTGCCCTGTGCGACCTCGGCGACCGAGCCCATGCTCGCGGCCGCCCGGCGCCTCGTCGCCGACTCGGCATCGCTGATCGCCGACCGAGGGTTGACGCTGATCGGCGTGGCCGTCACCAACATCGACCGAGGCGGTGCTGCGCAGCTTGAGTTGCCGTTCGCCGGAGAGGAGCACGGCGTTGCGCTTGACGCCGCGGTCGACCTGGTGCGCCGCCGCTACGGCACCGCCTCAGTGACCCGGGCGGTGCTGCTCGGCCGTCATCCCGGCATCGAGATGCCGCTGCTTCCCGATTGATTGCAGCAAACACGCTTGACCCCCCGAATCCGCGGGTACACAGTTCGGGGAAGGGAGGGGCAACCACATGCGGGTTACCAAAGAACAGGCGGCACTCAATCGAAGACGCATTATCGACAGCGCGATCAAGCTCTTCGCCGAACGCGGCGTGGACCGAGTCGGGGTGGCCGAAGTGATGGCCGATGCCGGTTTTACCCACGGCGGGTTCTATAACCACTTCACCTCTAAGGACGACCTGGTGCTGGAGGCCTGCAGCACCTCGTTTGCCCGCAGCGTCGCGTCGCTTCGTGACGACACCGCTCAGCCACACCGCGCCCAAGACGATGACTTCGGGGAATGCCTGTCGGCAGCCATGTTGTCGGAATCCTCGAAAAGCTCCGGCCCGCTCAGCGCGGTGTACGCCCAGGGCGTCCATGAGTTTCTCGACATACTGACCGAGCAGTTCGGCGATCGCGACCGAGCGGTCGCCGCACTGGCGAGCTTCGTCGGCGCCCGGGTGATATCCCGTGCAGTGGAGTCCGCCGACGAGGACCTGGCCGAAGAGTTCGATACCGCCCTGCACCCGCCCGAGTCTCAGCCGCGGCTCCAGGCCAGCAACTGATCGGCCGACCAGGTATTGACGATCCGTTCCGCCGGCACGCCGGCGTCTAGCGCCCGCTGCGCTCCGTAGCCAAGAAACTCGAGTTGACCCGGCGCGTGCGCGTCGGTGTCGATCGAGAATCTGCATCCGATCTCGAGCGCGAGGTCGAGAAGCCGGCGCGGCGGATCGCGCCTCTCCGGACGAGAATTGATCTCCACCGCTACCCCGTTGTCGCGGCAGGCGGTGAACACCTTCTTGGCGTCGAACTTCGACTCCGGCCGCAGACCGCGATTTCCGGTGACCAGCCGTCCCGTGCAGTGGCCGAGCACATCGACGCGGGGGTTGGACACCGCGCGCACCATCCGCCGCGTCATCGACGGGGCGTCCATGGACAGCTTGGAGTGCACGCTGGCGACCACGATGTCGAGCCGGTCCAGCAGTTCTGGTTCCTGGTCCAGCGTGCCGTCGTCGAGGATGTCGACCTCGATGCCGGTGAGGATCCGAAAAGGGGCCAGCTCGTCGCGCAGTTCGTCGATCACGTCGAGCTGCACACGCAGCCGTTCCGGGGATAACCCATTGGCGATCGTCAGCCGCGGCGAGTGATCGGTCAGCGCGCAGTATTCATGGCCCAGGGCCGCCGCCGCTCGCATCATCTCCTCGATCGGGGCCGACCCGTCCGACCAGTTCGAGTGGCAGTGCAGATCGCCCTTGAGGGCGGCGCGGATCTCACCTCCGCCTAAATCCTTTGCTGCAGAACGCAGTTCGATGAGCACATCGGGTTCTTGGCCGGCCCACGCCTGCGCGATCACCTTTGCCGTCTTCGGTCCGATGCCGGGCAGCGACTGCCAGCTGTTGGCCTGTCCGTGCCGGTCCCGCTCGGTGTCGCTCGAGCGCCTCGACGATGTCGGCCGCCTTGCGGTAGGCCATCACCCGGCGTGGCTCCTCGCGTGCGCGGTCCTTGTAATACGCGATCTCACGCAGCGCTGCTACCGGATCCATGCCTTCCAGTGTGCCCAGCGATGGGGCCTTGCGCGAAGATCGTCTAGCCTAGCCCGGAGTTGCGAGCGTGCCTTCGAGGAGGCGGTCAACGCCGAAGAGCGTGCGGCCGGGGTGCTGCCCGGTGCGCGAGCGGTTGCGGTTATGCAGCGCGCCGCCGACTGATTGTCAAGAGCCGCTTCGTGATTTGTGGATGAATCGGCGGCTGGGGATAACTGGCTGTTGGGCAACGGGTTTCGGGGTTGGTGTCGGTGGGCGGGGTTAGTCTTCGAACATGCTTTCGGATCGCGATGAGGTGGTCGCGGCGTTCGACGCCTTGGATGCGGCGTGGCAGCGGCTGGCCGGGCTGCAAGTTCGACGCGCTGGTCACCGCGTGAGCGGTTGGCGTTGTTGGAGCGCCTGGAGGTCCAGCGGCGCCGCCAGCCCGCCGCCGAGCATGAGCTGGTCAATCAGCTGCGCGCGCAGGCCACCGCGGCCGAGCTGGGTGGGCGGCTGGCCCATGCGCTGGCCGACCGGCTGCGGATCAGCCGCGCGGAGGCGCGCGCGGCGGATCGCGGCGGCCGAGCAGCTGGGGTCGCGCACCGCGTTGAGCGGTGCGCCGATGGAGCCGCTGTTGGCGGCCACCGCGGCCGCGCAGCGCGCCGGGCGGATCGGCGCCGAGCGGTGGGGGTGATCCGCTCGTTTGTGCACCGGCTGCCGGGCTGGGTGGATGTGGGCACCCGCGAGCTGGCCGAGGCCCAGCTGGTCGGGTTGGCCGGCGGGTTTCGCCCCGAGCAGGTGGCCAGGGCCGCCGATCGGCTGGCGATGCTGCTGGACCCCGACGGCGACTTCTGCGACGAGGACCGGGCCCGGCGGCGCGGGATCACCCTGGGCAACCAGGGTGTGGACGGGATGTGCTCGATCCGCGGCTGGATGACCCCGCGAGCTGCGCGCCGGGCTGGAGGCGGTGTGGGCCAAGTGGGCCGCCCCGGGCATGTGCAACCCCGATGATCAGCGCCCCGCCGTCGACGAGCCCCCCGGGCCGAGAGCACGTGCAGCGCGACTTCCGCAGCGGCGCGCAGCGCAACCACGACGCGCTGGCCGCGGTGGTGCGCAGCGTTCTCTCCGTCGGGGGTGCTGGGGACCCATCAGGGCCTGCCGGTGTCGATCGTGGTGCGCACCACCCTGCAGGACCTGCAGGCCAAGTGCCGGGGTGGCCACCACCGGCGGGGGCACCGTGCTGCCGATGTCCGAGGTGATCCGCATGGCCGCGCCACGCCTGGCACTATCTGGCGATCTTCGACGGGGTGGACGGGCGCGCGTTGTGGCTGGGCCGCACCAAACGCCTGGCCAGCGCCGATCAGCGCATCGTGTTGCACGCCCGCGATCGCGGCTGTAGCCACCCGGGCTGCGATGTGCCGGGTTATCTGGCCGAGGTGCACCACGTCACCGACTGGGCCGCCGGCGGGCGCACCGACATCGACGAGCTCACCTTCGCCTGCGGCCCGCCACAACCGCCTCGTCGAAGCCGGCGGCTGGACCACCCGCAAACTCCCCAACGGCGACACCGAATGGATCCCACCCCGACACCTAGACCGGGGCCAACCCCGAACCAACACGTTTCATCACCCCGAAAAACTGCTCCACGCCGACGAAGACGACGAAGACGGGCCGTAGCTATCTGATCGACTTCGGCATCGCGCGCGCCGTCGGTCAGACCGGGTTGACCGGCACCGGCGCGACGATCGGCACCTGGCACTACTGCCGTCTTGCTCAGACCACCTGCGCGACGACGAAGCCGGCGAGCAGCACGGTGAATCCACCGATCTCACCGACGATGAGCGCTGTCATCGAAATGCGCAGACGAGCATCGGCGTCTGCGAACTGATTGGTGGTGTCTCGTCGCGCGCCGTGCACGATGTATGTGACTATCGCGGCCACGAAGAAGGCGACCACCACCATCGCCGCGACGAGATCAACCGCGGGCGGCCATGCGCTGAGCTCGACAAACACCGCGATCAGAAGCGTCGCAAACGAATACAGCAGCGCGGCCCGGTGGGCGATGTCGACATAGGGATGGGCGAGGTGATTGTCCGATGTCACCATCTGCCGGTACTTCCATACGCCGAGAGCCAGCGCCAGCAGAAAGATCAGCCCGGCGGTCAGCAGGGTAACGGTGGTGTCCAGCCCCAGGTCGCGCATCGCGGGACGAGTGTAATCGGACGCGCAGCTTGGGCTTTAGCCCAAGGGTGCGCAGCGCCCGCATCCGCCCACCTGCATCGGCGGTAGCGGCGAGACAAGCACACTGCGGATCACCGCGCGAAGTACACCCAGCATTGGAACTTCGTCGGCGGGTCGCCGGACGAGTTCGCCCGCAAGCGCGACGCGCTCGCGTCGCACTGCGCGGACATCGGGCGCGATCCCGCTCTTTTACTCGCCGGCCTTGTCAGCAAAAGCAGCTGATGGCGTTGCTGACGGTGATTATTGTCAGTTGTCGGGAAATGTCGGGCCGGTGGCGCATCGGGAGGCGACGTGGCGGAAACGCAGTTCGGCCGCTACCGGTTACTGGACCTGCTCGGTCGTGGGGGCATGGGCGAAGTGTGGCGGGCCAATGACACGGAGACCGATCGGATCGTCGCGCTGAAGCTGCTGCCGACGCATCTTTCCCAGGACGAGGTGTTTCAGCAGCGCTTCCGCCGCGAGGCCCATGCGGCGGCGCGACTGAACAATCCGCACGTCATCCCGATCCACTACTACGGGGAGATCGACGGGCGGCTGTTTGTGGACATGCGGCTGATCGAGGGCCGCGACCTGCAGAGCGTGCTGAGAGACGGTCCGCTGGAGCCGTCACGGGCGGTGCGCATCGTCGAGCAGGTGGCCAAGGCGCTGCACGCCGCGCACAAGATCGGGTTGGTGCACCGCGATGTCAAGCCGTCCAACGTGTTGCTTGACGAAGACGACTATGCCTATCTGATCGACTTCGGCATCGCTCGCGTCGCCAACGAGACCGGGTTGACCGGCACCGGCGCGACGATCGGCACCTGGCATTACATGGCCCCGGAACGATTCAGCGCGCGCGAGGCCGACGCCCGCGCCGACATCTACGCGCTGGCCTGTGTGCTGTATGAGTGTTTGACCGGCAGCCGGCCCTTTCCCGGTGAGTCAGCCTGGAACAGCAGTACGGCGCGCCATGTCGCAGACTCCGCCGCCGCGGCCCGTCGACCGCCCAGCCGACCGTGCCCGATCGCGTTCGACGAGGTCATCGCCACGGGCATGGCCAAAGACCCCGGCGAGCGGTATGCCAACGACCGTGGAGTTGGCGCGCGCCGCCCACGATGCGATCACCACGCCGATTCCGCGGCCCGAGCCGGCCGTCGCGCCACCACCGCCCGCGGAGCCGACACCCGTTCCGGTTGCCCCGCCGACCGTCCCCGATGACCAGTGGAAGCAACGCGCGGTCAGCGTCTCCCCGTGGGCACCCACCCAGCACGGCCCGCCGCAATCAGTCCCGACCCAGCGAGCAGAGCCCGATCGGGCGCCGCCTCCTGCACCGAGCGTCAGCCAGCGACCCTGGTGGCGCCGCCGATCCGTGCTCATATCGGCTGGCGCCGTTCTCAGCATCGTCGCCGTGATCGTCGGCGTCACACTCGCAGTCGCAGGAAATCAACGCGAGCGCCTGGGGCCGGGAGAGACCGTTGCTGCCCTTCACCGGCCTCGGCCATCCGGAGGGTGTGGCGGTGGACACCGCGGGCAACATCTACGTCACCGACTACGACAACCGGGTGGTCAAGCTGGCGGCCGGATCGACCACCCAGACCGAGCTGGCCGTTCACCGGCCTTGATACGCCGCAGGGTGTGGCCGTGGACACCGCGGGCAACATCTACGTCGCCGACTACGGCAACAGCCGGGTGGTCAAGCTGGCGGCCGGATCGACCACCCACACCGAGCTGCCCTTCACCGGCCTCGGCTCATCCGCAGGGTGTGGCGGTAGACACCGCGGGCAACATCTACGTCACCGACGGCGGCATCGACGCGGGTGGTCAAGCTGGCGGCCGGCTCGACCACCCAGACCGACCTGCCCTCTCACCGGCCTCGGCCGGGGTGTGGCCGTGGACACCGCGGGCAACATCTACGTCACCGACCCCGGCTACCACCGGGTGGTCAAGCTGGCGGCCGGATCGACCACCCAGACCGAGCTGCCCTTCACCGGCCTCAACCATCCGCAGGGTGTGGCGGTGGACACCGCGGGCAACATCTACGTCGCCGACTACGCAACAGCCGGGTGGTCAAGCTGGCGGCCGGATCGACCACCCCGACCGTGCTGCCCTTCACCGGCCTAACGGCCCACGTGGTGTGGCGGTGGACACCGCGGGCAACGTCTACGTCGCCGACAGTGACAACAACCGGGTGGTGAAGCTGGCGGCCGGGTGAGGCTACGGCGCGCTGGCACCCCCGATCGCTTGAACATGGGATCAGGTTCCTCGCTACCCCAAGTCGATTGCGGTTGTCGCGGAACGCGACCTACAGGCGCTCCAGCTCGAAGACCCCGTAACGGGCGAAGTCTCGCCAATCGGTGGTCGCAAGACGACGAACGCCGGCGTGGTAATAACTTGCGGCCAACAGGGTATCTAGCAAGCGCTTCCTCCCTAACCGCAACTCATGCATCCACGCCAACCACAGCACACCCACCTCGGCATCAACGATCACCGCTAGCGACTCCTGCGCGTTCCACCATTGCTCGCACAGGTCAAGCGCTGCGGTCATCTCGAGTGGTCGCTCGAATCGCCGTTCGTCGGTGATGACGTGGCAGAACTCGGTCAGGACCTGTGCCGCGATCGCCATCGACGCCGAGTTGCCGACAATCTCACCGTCAAAAAGCTCCCAACAGGCGTGGTGCGCGGGGTGCTCTTGAACGGTCAGGCCCACGAGAAAACTGGTATCGACTCCGATCACGATTCGGACCCGAGCATCTCCGCCAAGAGATCGTCGTCGGGCGACAACGGGTTGAGCACCGCACCCAGCGAGCGCGGTCGAAAGCCACGCAGATCGTTCCGCGGGCGAAGACGCTCGCGCCGGTAATCCTCCATCGCCTCACGAATCAGTTCCGCGGTGGGACGACCGAGTCGCTTGGAGGCGCGCTGGAAGTCCTCGTACACCGGCTCACTTACATTGACCGTGATGGTCTTCATACATCAAGAGTAATGTATCGCTGTGTTCGGCGCCGCGGGGTATAGGTCAGCGTGGCGGGCTGCTTCCCACGCGAGGTGTCACGGCGCTCGCGCCCTGATCGCTGACACCCGGGATCCGAACTCCTCGCTACTTCGCCGCGGCTCCCGTTGCAGCCCTGACTGTTTCAGCTACCTCGTTTCCACCTCACCAGATTGCCGTCGGGCGCACCATACGAGTTCGCCGCATCCGGTGACCACCGTCAAGCACCTCTTGCGGTACAGGGGTGCGGTGGGTCCCGGCAAAGCCTGACCACCACGGCTCGCCACCAGGGGGCAATGTAACAATCTGCTACGCTCTGTAGCAACTCGCTACGAGGGAGGGAAGCCATGACCGGAGCTGCCGATCGCGTCACCCGAGTGGCGGCCGACTGGTGGACAGTGCGGCGGCAGAGGGTGCCCGGCAGAGCCGCTCGGCCAAGCAGCAGCTCGACCATTGGGCCCGGGTGGGGCGTGCGGTGTCCAGCCAGCACACGGCTTCTCGACGCCGGGTCGAAGCCGCACTCGCCGGCCAGTCGGCGCTGAGTGAACTGACCGTCGAGGAAGGCGTCGTGTTCAACGCCGAGATCTCCGCGGCCATCGACGAGAAGTTGACACGAACCCACTACGGCAAGGTGCTCGCCGCGCGCGGCGTCACCACCGTGGCCCTTAACGAGGCCGGAGACCTCGTCGAGCACCGACCCGACGGCACCTCGGCGGTGCTAGTACCAAAGCGCAAGGCGCCCAGCCGAAAGCGTCGCGGTAGCTCCGTCTAGTGAAGCGACTCGATCTGGTTGTCGGACCCAACGGAGCCGGCAAGTCCACCTTCGTCGAGCTCACCCTTGCGCCCCTGCTGCCCGGCAGCGTGTTCGTCAACGCCGAGGAGATTGCCAAAGAACGCTGGCCTGATGACCCCGCGCCGCACGCCTACGAGGCCGCACAGATCGCCGCCGACACCCGGTCGAAGCTCGTTGAGCTGGGCCGCCCGTTCGTCGCGGAGACGGTGTTTTCGCACCCGTCGAAACTCGATCTGGTCCGCGAGGCGCACGACGCAAACTACATCGTCGTTCTCCACGTGCTGCTCGTGCCCGAAGACCTTGCCGTGCAGCGCGTCAAGTACCAGGCGCGAGCCGGCGGTCACGACGTACCAGAGACCAATATTCGGGAACGACACCGCCGCCTTTGGACGCTCGTCGCCGAGACCATCGCCCAATCCGACAGCGCAACCGTCTACGACAACACCCGCATTGAAGGACCGCGGATCGTGGCGCAGACGAGCGGAGGCGACATCATCGGCTCCCCGTCTTGGCCGGAGTGGACACCGGAGGCGCTTTGCTCGCGCTGGCCGAACTGAGCCCGGCCACTGCGACTACCGTTGGCCGAGTGCGATTCGCGTTCAAGACCTCACCGCAAAACACCACGTGGGACGACATGCTGGCGGTGTGGCAGGCGGCCGACGACATCGACGTCTACGAGTCCGGCTGGACGTTCGACCACTTCTATCCGATCTTCTCCGACTCGACCGGCCCGTGCCTGGAGGGCTGGGTCACGCTCACGGCGCTTGCGCAGGCGACGACCCGGCTTCGGCTGGGCACGCTGGTAAGCGGCATCCACTACCGGCACCCGGCGGTGCTGGCCAACATGGCGGCGACCCTGGACATCGTCTCCGGCGGCAGGCTCGAACTCGGCATCGGTGCGGGCTGGAACGAGGAGGAGTCCGGCGCCTACGGCATTGAACTCGGCACGATCAAGGAGCGGTTCGACCGCTTCGAGGAGGCCTGCCAGGTGCTTGTCGGCCTGCTGTCACAGGAGACCACCGACTTCGACGGCAAGTACTTCCAGCTGAAAGCCGCGCACAACGAGCCCAAGGGTCCGCAGCGGCCGCACCCGCCCATCTGCATCGGCGGAAGCGGCGAGAAACGCACACTGCGCATCACCGCGAAATACGCCCAGCACTGGAACTTCGTCGGCGGACCACCGGAGGAGTTCGCCCGCAAGCGTGACGTACTCGCGTCGCACTGCGCCGACATCAGCCGCGACCCGAACGAGATCATGTTGTCCGCGCACGTGCGCGTCGGAGAAGACCGTGACTACGCGAAGGCGGTCGCCGACGCGGCCGCGTTGGGAGCGGAAGGTCTCGACTTGGCGATCTTCTATCTACCGCCGCCGCTCGACCCGGCGGTGCTGGAGCCCCTCGCCGATGAGATCAGGACGTCGGGACTGCTGAACTGAGGAGGTTCACGGCGTCGTCACGGAGGACGCCGCACTGGTCGATTGACGACGACTGTCCATCGCAGCCGGGAACTTAGGCCGCTTGATAACGGATTGATAACAACTAGCAAAGATCTGGCATCGCTCGGCGTCTTGTCGCCGAAACCCGCCCCGGCTCGTGTCAGGTGGCGAAGCGCAGCAAGTCGTCCGCGGTCACCAGGCGCTCATGCTTCGCCGGAAACTCGTGGCTCTTCATGGGATGCCGAAACCATGACCAGGCGATTCGACCTGCCTTAGTCCGGGGTACCGGGTTCAGGTGCACGATGATCACTCCTGCGGTGCAGTAACTCCGACTTTTTGACGCGGGTGCCTAGCTTACACGGCGCCACCCACAGGGATTCATTGAACACCTGCCTTACGGCAAACTTTGGGAGGCACGCCCAAAAAGTCTCAACGGCGTGTCGAGGGTTTCTCTCCCCGTGAACGTGAAACCTCTGCGAAGCCGCTCGGAAGTGCTTACCGCTGCGGCGCGGCGGTGGGCCTGATCGGCGCCGGCAGCGCCGTCACACCCATCAGGTAGTTGTCCACCGCCGCCGCGGCCGCGCGACCCTCCGCGATCGCCCACACGATCAGGGACTGGCCCCGCCCCATGTCGCCGGCGACGTACACGCCGGGCACGCTGGTCGCGAAGTCGTCGTCGCGGGCCACGTTGCCGCGGTCGGTGAACTCGACACCGAGGTCGGTGAGCAGGCCGTCGCGCTCGGGGCCGACGAAGCCCATCGCCAGCAGCACCAGGTCGGCCTCGATCTCGAACTCGGTGCCCTCGACCTTGACGAACTTGCCGCCCTCCATCCGGACCTCGTGCGCGCACAGAGCCGTGACACGGCCGTCGCGGCCGCTGAACTTCTCGGTGTTGACCGAGTACACCCGCTCGCAGCCCTCCTCGTGTGCCGGGGACACCCGGAACATCAACGGGTACGTCGGCCACGGCGTCGACCCGGCGCGGGTGTCCGGCGGGCGCGGCATGATCTCGAACTGGTGCACCTCGACGGCACCCTGCCGATGCGCGGTGCCCAGGCAGTCCGCCCCGGTGTCACCGCCGCCGATGATGATCACCCTCTTGCCCCTGGCGGTGATCGGCGGCTCGCCGTCCGCACCGGCGACGTCGTCGCCCTCCTGCACGCGGTTGGCCCACGGCAGATACTCCATCGCCTGGTGAATGCCGTCGAGCTCACGACCCGGCACCGGCAGGTCACGCCAGGCCGTGGCGCCGCCGGCCAGCACGACCGCGTCGAAGTCGGAAAGGAGGTGATGCGCAGTTATATCAATGCCGACGTTCACGCTCGCCTTGAACACCGTGCCCTCGGCCGCCATCTGGGCCAGCCGACGTTCGATGTGGCGCTTTTCCATCTTGAATTCGGGAATGCCGTAGCGCAGCAGGCCGCCGATGCGGTCGTCGCGCTCGAACACGGTCACCGTGTGGCCCGCCCGAGTGAGTTGCTGCGCCGCGGCCAGCCCGGCCGGGCCGGAGCCCACCACCGCGACGCTCTTGCCGGTCAGTACCTGCGGCGGCATGGGCTCCACCCAGCCCTGCGCGAAGGCGTTGTCGATGATCTCGACCTCGACCTGCTTGATGGTCACCGGGTCCTGATTGATTCCCAGCACGCACGACGATTCGCACGGCGCCGGGCACAGCCGACCGGTGAACTCGGGGAAGTTGTTGGTCGCGTGCAGACGCTCGATCGCGTCCCGCCAGCGGTCGGTGCGCACCAGGTCGTTCCACTCGGGGATCAAGTTGCCCAGCGGACAGCCGTTGTGGCAGAACGGGATCCCGCAGTCCATGCAACGCGCGGCCTGTACCCGCAGCCTGTCATGCCCGAAGTCCTCGTAGACCTCTTTCCAGTCCAGGATGCGAAGCGGCACCGGGCGCCGCTTGGGCAGTTCGCGCGCGCGGTACTTCAGGAAACCACTGGGATCAGCCATGTGCCGCCGCCATGATCGCCTGATCGACGTCGGTGCCGCTTTGCTCGGCCTCGGCGATCGCCTCCAACACCCGCTTGTAGTCGCGCGGCATCACCTTGACGAAGCAGTGTCGCTCGGTGACCCAGTCGTGCACTATCCGCCGGCCAGGCGCCGAGTCGGTAGCGTCGACGTGCTTGACCAATATCTGGTACAGCCAGTCGAGGTCGTCGCCCTCGAGGCGCTCCAGTTCGACCATCTCGGTGTTCAGGTGCGCGGGGAACTTTCCGTAGGGGTCGTAGACGTAGGCGACGCCACCCGACATGCCCGCAGCGAAGTTGCGTCCCGTCGGGCCGAGGATGACCACCTTGCCGCCGGTCATGTACTCGCAGCCGTGGTCACCGACGCCCTCGACGACGGCGTGGGCGCCGGAGTTGCGCACCGCGAACCGCTCCCCCACCTGGCCGCGCAGGAACGCCTCGCCGCTCGTGGCGCCGAACAGGATCACGTTGCCGGCGATGATGTTGTCCTCGGCAACGAACTCCGCGGGTGCGGTGCGTGACGGCCGCACGACGATCCGCCCGCCGGACAGTCCCTTGCCCACGTAGTCGTTGGCATCGCCGTAGACCCGCAGCGTGATGCCCTTCGGCACGAAGGCGCCGAAGCTGTTGCCGGCCGAGCCGTCGAACGTGATGTCGATCGTGTTGTCCGGCAAGCCTTCACCGCCGTACGCCTTCGTCAGCTCATGACCCAGCATGGTGCCGACCGTGCGGTTGACGTTGCTGATCTTCGTCGAAAACTTGACGGGCTTTTCCTGATCCAGCGCCTCGCGGCTCATCACGATCAACTGCTGATCCAGCGCTTTGTCCAGCCCGTGGTCCTGACGCGAACTGCAATAGTAGTCCTGGTTCATGAACGCGGACTCCGGCTCGTGCAGCACGGGTGCCAGGTCCAGCTTGTGGGCCTTCCAGTGCTCGGCGGCCTTCGTGCTGTCCAGCGAGCCGACCTGCCCCACCATCTCGTTGACAGTGCGGAAACCCAACTGCGCCATCAGCTCCCGCACTTCCTCGGCGATGAAGAGGAAGAAGTTCTCGACGAACTCCGGCTTGCCGTCGAACCGCTCGCGCAGCACCGGGTTCTGGGTGGCCACCCCGACGGGGCAGGTGTCGAGGTGGCAGACGCGCATCATGATGCAGCCCGACACCACCAGTGGCGCGGTGGCGAAGCCGAATTCCTCGGCGCCGAGCAGCGCCGCGACCACCACGTCCCGGCCGGTCTTGAGCTGGCCGTCGACCTGGACCACGATGCGATCGCGTAACCCGTTGAGCAGCAACGTCTGCTGCGTCTCGGCCAGACCGAGCTCCCACGGCGCGCCGGCGTGCTTCATCGACGTCAATGGGGTGGCGCCCGTGCCGCCGTCGTGCCCGGAGATCAGCACCACGTCGGCGTGCGCCTTGGACACCCCAGCTGCCACCGTTCCCACACCATTTTCCGAGACCAGCTTCACATGCACACGGGCGCTCGGGTTGGCGTTCTTCAGGTCGTGGATCAGCTGTTTCAGGTCCTCGATCGAATAGATGTCGTGGTGCGGCGGCGGCGAGATCAACCCCACACCGGGAGTCGAGTGCCGAACGTCGGCAATCCACGGGTACACCTTGTTACCCGGAAGCTGGCCACCCTCACCGGGTTTCGCGCCTTGGGCCATCTTGATCTGAAGGTCGCTGCAATTGGTCAGGTAATGCGCTGTTACGCCGAACCGGGCCGAGGCGACCTGCTTGATCGCGCTGCGCCGCCAGTCGCCGTTCTCGTCGCGCTCGAACCGCCGGACGTCCTCGCCGCCCTCGCCGCAGTTCGACCGTCCGCCTAGGCGGTTCATCGCGATCGCCAGCGTCTCGTGCGCCTCCGCGGAGATCGAACCGTAGCTCATCGCGCCTGTGGAGAACCGCTTGACGATCTCACGGGCCGGCTCCACCTCTTCGATCGGCACCGGCGGGCGCACACCCTCGCGGAACCGCAGCAGCCCGCGCAGCGATGCCATCCGCTCGCTCTGGTCGTCGACGAGTTTGGTGTACTCCTTGAAGATCCCGTACTGCCCGCTGCGGGTCGCGTGCTGCAGCTTGAACACGGTGTCCGGGTTGAACAAGTGGTACTCACCCTCACGGCGCCACTGGTATTCGCCGCCCACCGGCAGTTCGCGGTGCGCGCGCTCCTCGGGCCGCGGCAGGAAGGCGAGCGCATGGCGGGCGGCGACGTCGTCGGCGACGTCGTCGAGGTCGATCCCACCCGTGGGGCACGACAGTCCCGCGAAGTACTCGTCGAGCACCGCCTGCGAGATGCCGACGGCCTGGAACAGTTGCGCGCCGGTGTAGGACGCCAGCGTTGAGATGCCCATCTTGGACATCACTTTCAGCACGCCCTTGCCGGCGGCCTTGACGTAGTTCGACAGCGCCTTCTCGCGGTCCATCCCGGTGATGACGTGGCGGTCGAGCATGTCCTCGACCGACTCGAACGCCATGTACGGGTTGATCGCCGCCGCGCCGAATCCGATCAGCGCCGCCATGTGGTGCACCTCGCGGGCGTCGCCCGACTCGACCACCAACCCAACCAGCGTGCGGGTCCGCTCGCGCACCAGATGGTGGTGCACGGCCGACACCGCCAGAAGTGATGGGATCGGCGCCAGCTTCTCGTCGGACTCACGGTCGGACAGCACGATGATGCGGGCGCCCTCCGCGATCGCCGCGGACGCTTGCTCACGCACGTCGTCCAGCGCCGCGCGCAGACCCGCGCCGCCCTTGGCGACCGGGTACAAACATCGGATCACTTTGGCGCTCATGCCATGCCGACGGCCCTTGACCACGCGCTCGGGGTCCAGGTTGATCAGCTTGGCCAACTCGTGGTTACGCAGGATCGGCTGCGGCAGGATGATCTGGCGACACGAGTTCTCGTCCGGGTTGAGCAGGTCGCCCTCGGGGCCGATGGTGCCCTGCAGGCTGGTCACCACTTCCTCGCGGATGGCGTCCAACGGCGGGTTGGTCACCTGCGCGAACAACTGGTGGAAATAGTCGTAGAGCATCCGCGGCCGCTGCGAGAGCACGGCGACCGGGGTGTCGGTGCCCATGGAACCGAGCGGCTCGACACCGGTGCGCGCCATCGGCGCCACCAGCAGGTTGAGTTCCTCGTAGGTGTAACCGAACACCAACTGACGCAACACGATCCGGTGATGCGGCATCCGCACGTAGGGACCCTGCGGCAGTTCCTGGAGGTGGATGAGCCCGTTGCCGAGCCACTCGCCGTAAGGGTGCTCGGCGGCAAGCTCGGCCTTGATCTCCTCGTCGGAGACGATGCGGCCCTGCGCGGTGTCGACCAAGAACATCCGACCCGGCTGCAGCCGCATCCGCTTCACCACCGTCGCCGGGTCGAGATCGAGCACCCCGGCCTCCGACGCCATCACCACCAGACCGTCGGCGGTCACCCAAATCCGTGACGGCCGAAGCCCGTTGCGGTCGAGCACGGCGCCGATGATGGTGCCGTCGGTGAACGTCATCGATGCCGGGCCGTCCCACGGCTCCATCAGCGAGGCGTGGTACTCGTAAAAAGCGCGCCTACGCCCGTCCATATTTTCGTGGCGTTCCCAGGCTTCCGGGATCATCATGAGCACCGCGTGCGCGAGGCTGCGCCCGCCGAGATGCAACAGCTCGAGCACCTCGTCGAAGCGGGCGGTGTCCGACGCGCCGGGGGTGCAGATCGGGAACAGCTTCTCGACGTCCTGTTCGGAGCCGAAGATGTCGGTGCGGATCAGCGCCTCGCGCGCCCGCATCCAGTTCTCGTTGCCGGTGACGGTATTGATCTCACCGTTGTGGGCGATCCGCCGGAACGGGTGCGCCAGCGGCCACGACGGGAACGTGTTCGTCGAGAACCGGGAATGCACGATGCCCAGCGCGCTGGTGAGCCGCTCGTCTTGCAGGTCGAGGTAGAACTCCTTGAGCTGCGGGGTGGTGAGCATGCCTTTGTAGACGAAAGTCTGACCGGAAAGGCTTGGGAAGTAAACGGTTTCACGACCTGGGCCGTCCTGGCCGGGGCCCTTGGTGCCGAGCTCGTGCTCGGCGCGCTTGCGCACGACGTAGACCCGTCGTTCCAGTTCGATCCCGGATGCACCGGTGATGAACACCTGGCGGAACGTCGGCATGGCGTCGCGCGCCAGCGCGCCCAGCGACGATTCGTCGGTGGGCACGTCGCGCCAGCCCAGCACCTGCAGGCCTTCGGCTTCGACAATCTTTTCCACCGCGGCGCAGGCGGCCATCGCGTCCTTGGAAGACTGCGGCAGAAACGCGATGCCGGTGGCGTAGCTGCCTTCCGGTGGCAGGTCGAAATCCACCACCGCGCGCAGGAACTCATCTGGAACCTGGATCAGGATGCCGGCGCCGTCACCGGTGTGCGGTTCGGCGCCCTGGGCACCACGGTGCTCGAGATTGAGCAACGCGGTGATCGCCTTTTCGACGATGTCCCGGGTGCGGCGGCCGTGCATGTCCACGACCATGGCGACGCCGCACGCGTCATGTTCGTACGCGGGGTTGTACAGACCTCCGCTAAATCGCGGGTCGTCCCCCTGCCCTTCGGGCGGGTTGGGGTACCTCAGCCCTCGCAAGCTGCTGCGCGCCATTCCCACCTAACCCTTCGCGAAAGTCCTGCACATCGCCGACGGTGCGCAGCCCCACTGTTCAGGCTGCTTGCCTTCGGTCTTGTCGATTTTTGCGCCGCTTCGGTCCGACCGCAATCCAGTCCGACCCCTGCGAAGGGAGTGCGGCCGTGCGACGCTGAACGGCGCACTTGTCCCGGTCACGACAAGTGGTGAAAACGATAAGTCAAACACCGCCTGACATGCCAACTTAGTCGAACCTAACCGAGTTCCGACGCACCGACGATGGTCCGATCTTCAGCGACCGCTGCGGTTCCCGATTTCACTGCGCCCGTTGATGAATTGATGGTACTCCCAGCTGCGGATTCGCGCCCATCGGCGCCGGGAGCATGACCGTCGGCCCGCGAATCTAGAGATTTGCTAACGTGCGCCAGTTCACAGCCTAGTGGCTGTACAGTTCTGGATTTGGTTGATTCCAATAGTTTGCTCGCAAGGCCCTACGACCTCTCCAGAGCCACGGCCACCCCTCGCCCGGGCGAGTCGACTCGCTCGTCGACCGCGGCTCGCGCGCCGGCGTCTAGTGGCCGCGAACGCCGTAGCCGCCATGCTGCGCGAGCGACCGCAATTGACGCAGCGCGAACGTGCGACCGCGCCCTGCCTCGGGGATGTGCACCCCGGCCCACATGCCCTGGGCGTTCGGCATCTCGCAGGCCTCCTTGGCGCACAACCACCGCCGCGGGCAGGCCCGGCAGATGGCCTTCGTGGCCTCATCGGTGGCAGTCAGCCACCGGTCGGGTTCGAGCGTGCAGGCACCGATGTGGTCGGTCGCTGCCTGGAGTTCCAGCACCGCGGTCATCGTCCCTCCGGTTTGTCGAAGTGATGATGAAAACGTAGCAGTAGTTCCGTAGCGCTGCAACGCTTAATGGGACCGCTCGACGCCACCTCGGCTTCAGATCGGCACAATTGAGTCGCGAAACCATAGCGAAGCTACGGTTTTGTCGCTGATCGCGGATACAGTTATCACGATGCCCGAACCCGCGCCGTCTCCCCCGCTCACGGTCCAGTGCGGGGATGCGGTGTACACCCTTACGCCCGACCGCGCCGCGATCGTCGGCCACGGCGGGCAGGCCGACGTGCCGGTGGAAGACCCCCGGGTCTCGCCGGCGCACGTCCGTCTGGAACCTCATCTCGGTCGTTGGCGGGCGATCGACACCAGCCGCACCGGCATGTTCGTCGACGGCGAGCGGCGCACCGTCGTCGACATCGGCGACGGCAGCACCATCCACCTCGGCCATCCGGACGGAACAGCAGTCACTTTCCGTCTTGCCGCCGACGAGTTCAGCGCCGACTCCTTCGAGCCGCATTTCGACCCCGGTGTCGCACGGGCCGGGGCCGCCGTCTCGGCGCGCCGCCGCGAGCTGCAGATCACCCAGCGCACGCTCGCCAAGTACCGCATCATGAACGCCGGCGCGCTGATCGCCTTCGAGAAGGGGAGAAGCTGGCCCCGAGAACGCACGCGAGCCAAGCTTGAAGAGGTCCTGCATGGCCGGCGGGCACCATCGCCAACATTCGTCACGGCGGAGCCGTTCCCGGTGAGGAGCACCGAGGTGGCACCCGAGGACGACCAGGTGCAACGATCGTCGACGCGGTGGAAGTGGCAATGAACACGTTCGACGCGGCCATCGGTGCTCTGCCCGACGTCTCCGATCCCGCGTTCGCCGACCGTGCGGCGGTCGTTCTGGCCGACGTGCGCCAGCTGGAGGCGGTGGTGGCCCGCGCCGCCCGTCAGAGCCGAGGGATCCCGCCGTCGTCATGGCATTGGCACGGTCCGCAACGCGTACGGC
>CAWIDX010000001.1:0-169445 GCA_963834955.1 uncultured Actinomycetota bacterium | reverse complement strand
TCACCGTCAGGCGCCTCTCCGTTCGGCCAGGTCCACGGCCACCCGTTCACCGATCTCCAGTGACTGGACACCCGCGGCGCATACCGCGGCCGCGGCGTACCATCCCAGGCCGTCGGCCCCGCGACATTGACGCCACTTCGCACCGCGTCCACCCATTCCTGCACCTCGATGTCGTAGGCGGGGCCGAACCGTTCCCGGAACCCGGGTGTGATGTGGCCCGACCAGACACCGGGACTCGATTTGCGCACTAGCCCGACGTCCAGACCGATTGTGGCGCTGCCTATTTCGCCGACGACTTCAGTGCGGACCTCATAGGCGACGCCGGTGGTCACGAACACCTCGACGTCGACATGCCGGCCAGAAGTGGTTTCGAAGATGGCGATCTAGGGTCCTGCAACCCCGTCGGCGCATGTGAATTCGCCCGCGGGCGAAGGATCTGCACCGCGGAGATCTCCTCGCCGAGCAAGAACCGTGTGACGTCGACCTCATGAACCAGCGAGTCCTTGACGATCATCGATGAGTCGAAGCTCGGCGGCACGGCGGCATTGCGGTGCACGCAGTGCATTACCAGCGGTTCGCCCAATTCGCCGCTATCGATGAGGGCCTTCAATTGCATGTATTCCGGATCGAACCGGCGCATGAATCCCACCTGGATCAAGGGTGATTCCAGCTCGGCTTGCCGACGCACCACTTCCAGCGAGGTGGACACGTCCGTGGTCAACGGCTTCTCGCACAGCACCGGTTTGCGCGTGCTCCAGACAGGCGAGCAACTGCTTTTCGTGGACGGGTCCCGGCGTGGCCAGCAGCACCGCGTCGACGTCGTCGGCCGCGATCGCGTCGAGGGGATCGGCGGCGACACGCGCGCCGGGGGTTTGTGCGGCAACATGTTCGGCCTTCTCGGCGAGGTAGTCGTTGACCACGGCCACGCGTGCCCCGCTGATCCGCTGCGTGATCCGTTCGACGTGGTCGGCACCCATCATGCCGACGCCGAGCACGGCAACCGGAGCCCATCTGTGCTCACTCCAGTGCTCCTTCACGCGAATTGAACGGATCGCACGCCACAGCTGCCGAGGTAACGGTGTGTGCGCTGGGCGATGGGCAGAGGCACGTCGGGCGGGCAGGGGTACATGTCCTGCTCGACGATCGCAAAGATGTCACCGCCGAGCCGTTCGACGGCCTCGAGCAGCGGCGATAGCTCCGGAATGCCTTGCGGGGGTTCGATCATCGCGCCGAGCCGGACGGCCTCGCCGAAGGGGAGATCTTCGGCGACGACCTTGGCTCGCACCTCGGGATCGACCTGCTTGAGGTGCAGGTAGCCGATCCGCTCGGGGTAGCGCGCGATGATCGCGAGGTTGTCGCCGCCGCAGTAACTGATGTGTCCCGTGTCCAGGCACAGGTTGACGAACTGCGGGTCGGTGCCGTCAAGGAATCGGTACACGTGCTCCTCGGTGTCGACGTGGCTGTCGGCGTGCGGATGGTATTGGGCGCGCACCCCGTACGCTTCGTACATCTCGCGGCCGAGACGATTCATCCCGTCGGTCTTGCGCCGCCACTCTTCGTCGGTGAGTTCGCGGTCCTCCAGGACCGCCCCGTGGCCGGATCACGCCACATCTCGGGAATGACCACGACGTGCGTGCCACCGACGGCCGCAGTGAGTTTGGCGACGTCCTCGATCTGCGACCACACCGCCGACCACGAATCCTGTTGGTGCAGCCGCTCGAACACGGTGCCGGCCGACAGTCGCAGCCCGCGTGAGCCCAGTTCGTCGTGCAGCTGCTCGGGGTCGGTGGGCAGATACCCAAACGGGCCCAGTTCGATCCAGGTGTAGCCGGATGCGACCACCTCATCGAGGAATCGGGTGTACGGGGTCTGCCGGGGATCGTCGGGGAACCACACACCCCATGAGTCCGGTGCGGTACCGACGCGGATGCTCACGGCTGGCCTCCTGTGGGACGAAGATAGCTGCGCTGAGCGGTCTTGTGCTGCTCGTAAGTGCGCCGCGCCGATTGCGTGGACTCGAGCTCGGACACCTCGGAAACCGGCACATCCCACCAGGATTCGCTGCTGGGCGCCGAGATCAACGGATCAGTCTCGACGTGGATCACCGTGGTCACCTCGTTGGCCCTGGCGACCTTGACCGCATCGGCGAACTCCGCCGCGGTGCCGACGCGGATGACCTCCACGCCCAGGCTCGCGGCGTTGGCGGCAAGATCCACCGGCAACTTTCCGCCGTCGAGGCGGCCGTCGGCGGTGCGGTACCGGTACGCGGTGCCGAACCGCTGCGAGCCCAACGACTCTGACAACGAGCCGATCGACGCGAAGCCGTGATTCTGCACCAGGATTACGATCAGCTTGAGGCCTTCCTGGACGGCGGTGACAAGCTCGGTGGCCATCATCAGATACGAGCCATCGCCCACCATGACGAACACGTCGCGATCCGGGCACGCCATCCTGGCGCCGAGACCACCGGCCACCTCGTATCCCATGCAGGAGTAGCCGTACTCGACGTGGTAGCCCTTGGGGTCTCGGGTGCGCCACAGCTTGTGCAGATCGCCCGGCATCGAACCGGCGGCGCACACCACGACGTCGCGTGCCTCGGACAGCGTGTTGGCCAGTCCGATCACCTGGTTTTGGTTGAGCCCGACGCTGTGGTCGTCAACCCGGTACGCCGCGGTGACGATGTCATCCCAGGCGGCGGCCAGCCGCGAGATCTCGTCACCGAACTCGTCGGCGACCCGGTAGTCGGGCAGTGCGGCATCGAGCGCGTCGATCGCTTCGCGTGCGTCGGCGAGCACGGAAAGACCGCTGTGCTTGACCGAATCCATCGGCGCCACATTGATGTTGACGAACCGCACGTCGGGGTTGGCAAACGCCGTGCGGGATGCGGTGGTGAAATCGCTATAGCGGGTGCCGATTCCGATCACCACGTCCGCGTCGGCCGCTATCGCGTTGGCCGCGGTGGTGCCGGTGGAACCCACCGCACCCAGCGACTGCGGATGGTCGTAGGGCAGTGCGCCCTTGCCGGCCTGCGTCTGCGCGACCGGGATACCGGTTCGCTCGCAGAACCGGGCCAGCGCTGTGGTGGCGCCGCTGTAGATCACTCCGCCACCGGCGACGATGAGCGGCCGCTTGGCCGACGCAATAACAGCGGCGCCCGCGGACACCTCGGCCGCCTCGGGCACCGGCCGCCGGACGCGCCACACCCGCTCGGCGAACAGGGATTCCGGCCAGTCAAAGGCTTCGGCCTGAACGTCCTGCGGCATGGCCAGGGTGACCGCTCCGGTGTCCGCGGGATCGGTGAGCACGCGCATCGCGGAGATCAGCGCCGCGGGCAACTGCTCGGGGCGCCAGACCCGGTCGAAGTAGCGCGACACCGGGCGGAACACGTCGTTGACTGTCACGTCACCGGAGTCGGGTCGCTCGAGTTCCTGCAGCACCGGCGCGGTGACCCGCGTCGCGAACGTGTCAGCCGGTAAGAGCAGCACGGGAATCCGGTTGATCGTCGCGAGGGCCGCGCCGGTGACCATGTTCGTCGAGCCGGGACCGATGGATGCGGTGACCGCCCAGGTCTGCAGCCGGTCTTTCATCCGGGCGTATCCGACGGCAGAGTGCACCATGGCCTGCTCGTTGCGGCCCAGCACGTATGGCAGCGCGGCGGGATCGTCGATTTCGCTCTGCAGCAGCGCTTGTCCGAGCCCGGCGACGTTTCCGTGGCCGAAGATGCCGAAGCAGCCCGCGAAGAACTTGTTCCGCTGCCCGTCGCGCTCGACATACTGGGCGGCAAGGAATCTCACGGTGGCTTGAGCGACGGTGAGGCGGATGGTGGGTTCGCTGGCCATGATTAGTCTCCGGACGGATGCAGGGGCAGGCGGGGATCGATGTCTTGGTGCTGCCAGGTGGCGCGCAGCCACGCCTGGCTCGGGTCGTCGCTGATCAGCCATGACCGGTTCGGCCCCGAGCCGGCCATCACGTTGAGGTAGTACATGTGGTATCCGGGGGCGGCGATCGACGGGCCGTGGTAGCCGTGCGGGACCAGCACCACGTCGCCGGTGCGCACCTCCTCGAGCACGTCGATCGGGCGCTCCGGGGTGCCGTACACCCGGTGGTAGCCGAAACCCGTTGAGCCGCCCGGCCCGCCGGCGATCTCGAAGTAGTAGATCTCCTCCAACTGGGTTTCGCTCGCGGTGTTCTCGTCGTGTTTGTGCGCCGGGTACGACGACCAGTTGCCGCCGGGCGTGATCACCTCGCAGGCGATGATGGAGTCGGCGTCGAACACGTCGGCGGTGGCGAAGTTGTGCACCTGGCGGCTGCAGTTGCCCGCGCCGCGCAACTCGACCGGAACGTCGGCCGCGGCGCCGTACCGAAACGGCAGCCGCCGGCTCGCCCGGGCGCCGCACAGCGCCACCCGCGCGCCGTCGGCGCTCGCCACGCGGTAGTCGCTGTCGCGGCCGACGTAGGCGAAGTCGGTGGGCCCGTCGAACACGGATGCCCGTCCGGCGAGCGTGAATTCGTCGCCGTCACAGCGCACGGTCACGGCGCCGGCCAGCGGCACCACCACGATCTCGTCGTCACCGGACTGGCGCTCCACGGCGTTGCCGGCGCCAAGTTCGACCACCCAGAGGCTGGATTCGCGCCACCCGGCCGATTCGGGCGTGATCGACACGGCGTACGGCGGTGTGCCGGTGCTGCTGGCCGGGAAGTAGAGCTTTGCCGGCGGGGATGCAGCGACTGGGGAATCGAGTCGTTCATCGTCGAATCCCTCAGCGCACCAGAGACACCGCGGTGTCGACCGCGGCGGAGACGTTGTCGTCGGCGGGGTAGAGCAGCGCGCGGCCGACGATCAGGCCGCGCACGGCGGGCAGCGTCAAGGCCTTGGCCCAGCTGGCGAAGGTGGCGTCCGGGTCGACGGGGTCGCCGCCGAGCAGCAGGGTCGGCAGGGTGGTCGCGTCCATCACGCGTTCCATTTCGTCGACGACCGGCAGCTTCATCCAGGTGTAGGCCGATGTGGAGCCGAGGCCCTGCGTGATGTGAATGGACTTGATGACGGCGTCCGGGCTCAGATCGTTGCGCACCTTGCCGTCCACCCGGCGCGACATGAACGGCTCGAGCATCGCGATCAGGCCGTGGCTGGCGAGTTCGTCGACGGCACGGGCACATTCGGTGAGCATCGAGAGCGTGCCCGCGTCGTCCAGGTCGACCCGGCATAACATCTTGGCGCCGTTCATGCCGGCCCGTGCGGTGGCCGCGGCGGTCGCGCCGGTCATCCGGTCGTCGAGCTCGAAGCTGGCGCCGGCCAGACCGCCGCGGTTCATCGACGAGATGACGACCTTGTCCTCCAGCGCGCCCAGCAGAACCAGGTCGTCGAGAATGTCCGCCGTGGCCAGCACGCCGTCGACTCCGGGGCGCGCCAGCGCGGTCCGCAGCCGGTCGAGAAGATCGGTGCGGCTGTTCATCGCGGTGGGCCGGTCGCCGACGGCCAGCGCACCGCGAGCGGGGTGGTCGGCGGCGACGATCATCAGGCGGCCGTCGCCGCGCAGGGTGGGCCGGCCGCGCCGGGCTTCCCACGCCCGCGACACGGCGGCCGGGTCTTCGGCCCGGATGTCGCTGACCTCGGCGTAGTTACGGGCAACTGATTGCTCACGCATTACTCGACCGCCTCCGCCTTGAGATCGCTCGCCGACTCGGCAAGGTCCGCGACCTCGACCGCGGTGGGCATCGCGGTCGAACACTCCAGCCGCGACGCGACGATCGCGCCGGCGGCGTTGGCGTATCGCAGCGTCTTCTCCAGCGGCCAGCCGCCGAGCAGACCGTGACAGAGCGTGCCGCCGAAGCTGTCGCCGGCGCCCAGGCCGTTGACCACCTCGACGGGAATGGGTGGCACCGTGACGCTTTCGTCGCGCGTGCGGCCGAGCACTCCCTTCGGGCCCTGCTTGACGATCGCCAGCTCGACACCCAGGTCCAGCAGCGCGTCAGCGGCGCGGGCGGGGTCGCTCTCGCCCACGGCCACCTCGCATTCCTCCCGGTTGCCCACCGCCACCGTGACGTGGCTCAGCGCTCGGCGGACGACCTCGCCGGCGGCTTCCGGGGACTCCCAGAACATCGGCCGCCAGTCCAGGTCGAGAACCGTGAGCGGCCGCCGCTCGCGTGCCTGGAATGCGGCGAAATGTGCGCTGCGGCTTGGCTCTTCGGACAGGCCGGTGACGGTCGACCAGTACAGCCGCGCAGAGCGGACGGCGTCTTGGTCGATGTCTTCGGGACGGATCTGCAGATCCGGTGCCGTCGGGCGGCGGTAGAAGTACAGCGGGAAGTTGTCGGGCGGGAACACCTCGCAGAACGTCACCGGGGTCGGGTGTGCGGTGTCGGTGACCAGGTAGGTGTTGTCGACGCCCAGCCGCGCCAACTCTTGGGCGACGAACCGGCCGAACGGGTCGTCACCGACGCCGGAAATCAGCGCGACACGTCGACCCATGCGGGCCGCGGCAACCGCGACGTTGGCGGCGGTGCCGCCGAGAAACTTGCCGAACGACGTGACGTCCTCCAAGCCCACGCCGATTTGCAGGGGATAGATGTCGACCCCGCTTCGTCCGATGACGAGGGCGTCGAGCGGCTGCGTGGTGGTCAAATCGGCTCCCGAACGGATCACGTGTGAACTCGCCTAAAACTGTGCCTTGCCCGCCCGTCGCATGTCAACACTTTGTCCTGACATTCTGACTTACAATCAAGCGGTGTTATGATTCAGCTACTCTTGTCCGGGTCCGCGGGAGATCGGAGTAGACGTGACACTGGCAGTTGAGCTCGACCGGTCAAGCCCAGTGCCGCTCTACTATCAGCTGGCGCAAGCGATCGAGGCGGCCATCCGCGACGGCGAGCTTGCGCCCGGGGACCGCTTCGAGAACGAGCTCGCGCTGGCAAAGCGTCTCACCCTGTCCCGGCCCACCACGCGACGCGCGATCCAGGAACTGGTCGACAAGGGCCTGCTGGTGCGCAAGCGCGGGGTTGGCACTCAGGTCGTCCAGAATCCGGTGCACCGACGGGTGGAGTTGACCAGCCTCTTCGACGACTTGACACGCGGCGGGCAGGAACCCAGCACTCAGCTGCTCGACTATCGCAAAGTGAGCCCGGACGAGGACATCGCGCGCGAACTGCATATCTCCGACGACCGCGAAGTGGTGTCCATCCGCCGGCTGCGTTGTGCGCGGGGGGAACCGTTGGCCCTGATGACCAACTACCTGCCGGTCAACCTCGCGCCGGAACCCGATGAACTGGAATCCAGTGGGCTGTATCAGTCGTTGCGCTCGCGCGGTGTGCACATCCGGCTCGCCCAGCAGCGCATCGGGGCGCGTCCGGCCACCCGCGCTGAGGCCAAGCTGCTCGACGAGAAGCCCGGTGCGCCGCTGCTGACGATGAATCGCACCGCCTTCGACGACTCGGGCCGCGCAGTGGAGTACGGCAGTCACTGCTATCGCGCGTCGCGGTACTACTTCGACACCACGCTCGTCGACCGCTAAAAGCACCGGCGCCGTCCCCCAGTTCGTCGAGTTCAACGCTGTGGCGCGCGCCTGCACCCCGTGGTGTGCCAGATCGCAGGTTCGCGGGCGAGGCGAACGCCTTCACGCGGTAAACGCCGCGCGGAATGCCTCGAGCGCGACGACGTCGTCACCGGACGCCCACGCCTCCAGGCCCACCGTGCCGGTGAAGCCGATGTCGCGCAGGGCGCGGGCGATCGCGGGGTAGTAGATCTCACCTGTCCCCGGCTCGCAGCGGCCCGGCACGTCGGCTACCTGCACCTCACCGATCGCGTCGCCGCACCGCCGGACCAGCTCGACGAGATTCCCCTCGCCGATCTGAGCGTGATACAGATCGAGCATCATCCGGACATTGGGATGCCCGACGGCCTCGACGAGTGCGAGGGTGTCTTTGGCGCGCGCCAGCGGCACGCCCGGGTGGTCGACGGCGGTGTTGAGGTTCTCCACGCAGAACGTCACCCCGGCCGCGGCGCCGAGCTCGCCGATGCGCTCCAACGTGCGCAGCGCGGTCAGCCACATCCGGCCGTCGGCCCGAAACCGGGGCCGCGCCGCGGAGCCGTCGACCAGCTGTGCGGTGTGCAGGTTCAGCCGCGGAACCCCAAGCTGCTCAGCGGCTTTCAGGCTCGATGCCGCGGTACGGACCACGTCGTCGGCGGAATCCGCATCGATGAGGTCGCCCTGCAGGTACCCGGTCATCGAGGAAAACCGCGCGCCCGTGGCCGCGAGCGCTGCCAAATCCTTGTCGTGCCAACTCCAGATTTCCACCGCGAAGCCGAGCTCGTCGATGCGGCGGACACGGTCGCCGATCGGCAGATCGGTGAACACCATCTCGGAGCACACCGCCAAGTCGAAGTCGCTCACGTCCGCACCCTAACATTTGACCTGCAGTCCTAATGTCCGAACAAAGTCTTGACTTTCTGCTGTGAGCCGTATTACATCAGAACCCAGAGGTGTCAGGCGGCACTCGCGTAGCACGGGCAAGGAGTAAACGATGAGGTTCAAGCCAATCGCTGCGATCGCCGGGGCCACGGTGCTCGCACTCGGCCTCGTGGCGTGTTCGAGCACCGGCGGCAAGCCCCGTGACACCGGCGGTGGCATGGGTGCCGGGACGGCCGACACCCCGCGCATCACCATCGCGATGATCACCCACGAGGTCCCGGGTGACTCGTTCTGGGATCTGGTTCGCAAGGGAGCGGAGACCGCCGCGAAGAAGGACAACATCGAACTGCGGTACTCGGCGGACCCCGAGGCGCCCAATCAGGCCAACCTGGTGCAGAACGCGATCGACAGCGACGTCAAGGGCATCGCCGTCACACTCGCCAAGCCGGACGCCATGCGGGCCGCGGTGCAGAACGCCCAGTCGCGGGGCATTCCGGTGGTCGCGTTCAACGCCGGGTTGAACGACTGGCAGTCGATGGGCATCAAGGAGTACTTCGGCCAGGACGGATTCATTGCGGGCCAGGCGGCGGGTGACCGCCTGAGCAAGGAGGGCGTCAAGCACACCCTCTGTGTGATCCAGGAGCAGGGCCATACCGATCTCGAAGCGCGGTGCGCCGGGGTGAAACAGAACTTCCGCGGCCAGACCGAAATCCTCAATGTCAACGGCAAGGACATGCCGTCCGTCGAATCGACGATCACCGCCAAGCTGCAGCAGGACCGCAGCATCGACAACGTGCTGACTCTCGGTGCGCCGTTCGCGCTGACCGCCGTCCAGTCGGTGAAGAACGCAGGCAGCTCAGCCAAGGTGAACACATTCGACACCAACGCCCAGCTGGTGCAGGCAATCAAGAACGGTGACGTGCAGTGGGCCGTCGACCAGCAACCCTTCCTGCAGGGCTATCTGGCCATCGACTCGCTGTGGCTCTACATCAACAACGGCAACGTGATCGGCGGTGGTCAGCCAACGCTGACCGGGCCGGCGTTTATCGACAAGTCCAACATCGACGACGTCGCGAAGTACGCCCAGAACGGAACACGGTAATGAGTACGCAAAGCGACGTAACCCTGTCGCACAAGGTCGTCCGCGATGAGCGAGTCAAAGAACGAAATAGACTGCAGCGCCTGCTGATCCGCCCCGAGATGGGCGCGCTGGTCGGCGCGGTCGTGATCTTCATCTTCTTCATGATCATGGCCCCGCCGTTCCGGACCCCCGATGCACTGGCCACCGTGCTGTACCAGAGCTCGACGATCGGAATCATGGCGTGCGCTGTCGCGCTGTTGATGATCGGCGGGGAGTTCGACCTGTCGGCGGGCGTCGCGGTCACCATGAGTTCACTCGCCGCGTCGATGCTGGCCTACAACTTGCATCTGAATTTGTGGGCCGGTGCAGGATTGGCGCTGATCCTGGCATTGGCGGTCGGCTTCTTCAACGGCTATATGGTGATGAAGACCAAGATCCCGAGCTTCTTGATCACGCTGGGTACCCTGTTGATGCTGACCGGCGCCAACATCGCTGTGACCAAATGGGTTTCGGGCCAGGTTGCGACGCCGAGCGTGAGCGACATGCAGGGCTGGGAATCGGCACGAGCGGTGTTTGCGTCGACGTTGACGATCTTTGGCGTGTCCGTGCGCATCACGGTGCTGTGGTGGCTGCTGTTAACCGCCGTGGCGACTTTTGTGCTGTTCAAGACGCGGATCGGAAACTGGATCTTCGCCGTCGGCGGCGACCAGGAAAGCGCCCGTGCGGTCGGTGTTCCGGTGACCGCGGTGAAGATCGGCCTGTTCATGTTCGTCGGGTTCGCGGCCTGGTTCTCCGGCATGCATTTGCTGTTTTCGTTCAACACCGTGCAGTCCGGTCAGGGTGTCGGCCAGGAGTTCATCTACATCATCGCCGCAGTGATTGGCGGCTGTCTCCTCACGGGCGGATACGGTACTGCGATCGGCGCCGCCATCGGCGCGTTCATCTTCGGCATGGTGCAACAGGGCATCGTGTATGCCGGCTGGGAACCCGACTGGTTCAAGTTCTTCATGGGCGTGATGCTGCTGTTCGCGGTGATCGCCAACAACGCATTCCGCAACTACGCCGCGAAGAGGTGACCCATGACTGCAACTGTTGATCGACCCGTGGAAGAGGCCCCCTCCGGCGGCAAGGTGCCGCTGGTCGAGTTGAAGAACGTCGGCAAGTCCTACGGCAATATCACTGCACTAAAAGACATCTCGTTACGTGTGCACGCAGGTGAGGTGACAGGCATCCTTGGTGACAACGGTGCAGGCAAGTCGACGTTGATCAAGATCATCTCCGGGCTGCACCAACAGACCGACGGTGAGTTGCTCGTCGACGGAGAGCCGACGAAGTTCGGCTCGCCCAAGGAAGCGCTGGGCAAGGGCATCGCCACGGTCTACCAAACCCTCGCCGTGGTGCCGTTGATGCCGGTGTGGCGAAACTTTTTCCTCGGCCAGGAAATTCGGCAGAAGAGGTTCCCCTGGTCGCTCGATGCCAACGCGATGCGGGCCACGACGCTGGCGGAGCTGTCGAAGATGGGAATCGAACTGCCCGACGTCGACGTGCCGATCGGCTCCCTGTCGGGCGGTCAGCGCCAATGCGTGGCAATCGCTCGGGCCGTGTTCTTCGGGGCACGCGTGCTCATCCTCGACGAGCCGACCGCCGCGCTGGGCGTCAAGCAATCAGGCATCGTGCTCAAATACATCACCGCCGCCAAGGAAGCCGGCTTCGGGGTGGTCTTCATCACCCACAACCCGCACCACGCGCACATGGTCGGGGACCACTTCGTGTTGCTCAACCGCGGTCGGCAGAAGTTGGACTGCACCTACGACGACATCACCCTCGAGCACCTCACTCAGGAGATGGCCGGCGGTGATGAACTCGAGGCGCTTTCACACGAATTGAAGCGGTGACTCACACCGACAGCACGGATACGCCGCCTCGGTGATGGATGTACGCCCGCGCGGCGTCGGCGGCGATCGTCATGTCGAACGGATTGGGGCCCACGGCCACCGTGTTGACGACCTTTTGAGCGACGGTGTCGATGATGTAGACCGAGTCGTCGTGGTGGCAGGTGACGAAGCAGTGTAAGCCGTCGCGGCTCACGGCGATTCGAGACGGTTGGTGCCCCAGGGCCAACGTGGCCGTCACGCGGGCGGATGAGGTGTCGACCATCGACACCGAATCGTCGTGCAAGTTCAGCACATAGGCTCGGCGCCCATCGGGGCTCACCGCGACATCCCATGGGTAGCTGCCGACCGCGACGGTGGTGTGCCTGTTGGTTGCGGTGTCGAGCAGCAGGACGGAGTCGGCAGCGGAGTCGACGACGACCGCACGCGTGCTGTCCCCGCTGAACACCAATTCGCCGATGTGCCCGCCGAATCGAAGAGTGTCGACCTCACTGTGATAGGTCGAACTGCTGGGCTCGGTGTCGATCACTGCCACCGAGCCGTCACCGAACATGTTGGCGTACAGGCGCTTTCCATCGGGCCTGCTCGCAAGTCGATACGGATAGCCCGACAGCGGAATGACGCTGACGGTCAGGGTCGTGGTGTCGAGGACGGATATCGCGCGGGCGACGCCATCGATGGCGTACAGGCGATTCCCGTTGGGGCACAGCTTCGCATCACACAACGGGGCGGGCATCGCGACGGTCGCAATCACCGTGTGGCACTGTGGGCTACCCGCGACCGTGTCGATCACCCGAATGCCGGGCACGCCCTCGGTCACCGCGTACGCCCGTGTGCCCCGACGGTCGAGGAGCAGGCCGGTGGACCACATCGGGCCCACGGTGATCGTGTCGATAGCCCGCTGATAGGCGGGGCTGCCCGCCTCGGTGTCGATGACCGTCACCGACCCTTCGCCGTAGTTGGTGACGTAAGCGCGTGTTTTGTCGAGGTTGACCGCCACCGCAGTGGGACAGTTGCCGACCGGCACCGTGGCGGGTTGCATCCATGCGTCCACCATCGAGACCGTGCCGTCCTCGCCGTTGGTGGCGAAGACGCGACCAGAGTCGGCGTCCACCGTCACCGTTGAGTCCGTGCGCCCGATCCGGACCGTGCGCACGGTGGGCGAGTGGTGCCAACTCGTTCCGGTTCCGATCGTGCTCACGCGAGGCGAGATCACCGATACCGCATTGGCGGCGAAATCGGTGACGTAGCACCGATCTCCGGACGGACTCATGACGATGTCGAAGGGCGATCCCGCCGGGATGGTGCGAAGGCCATTCGCTTTCAGGTCGAGCACGGAGATCTCGCCGGCGACGCCTGACGCGTCCAGACCGGCGACAAGTGCCAGCCGTCCGTCGTGGCTCGTCGCGACGCCGATTGGGTGGGTGTTCAGGAGTACGTTCTCGACAACCGTGCCCGTCGAGGAGTGTATGACCGTCACGGAACGGTCGGCGGCGTTCGTGACCAGCGCCAATGTCCCGTTCGGAGTGAGCGCGACGCGGGCGGGGCACCGCCCGACGGGGATGACGTCGATGACGGCGTTGGCCCAGGTGTCGATTACCGAAAGCGCGCCGGCGTCGTTCTCGGCCACGTAGACCCGGTGTCCCTTCGGGTGGACCGCCACCCCGGTGGGACCTCGACCGACCTTGACTGTGGCGACCACCGCGTCCAGCGCCGGGTCGATCACCGACACGGTGTCGTCGGATTGGTTGGTGACGAACAACCGCAAGCCGTCGCGGGTGACACACAGGCTGTGCGGGTCGTTGCCGACGGAGATCGTGGTGACGAGCCGGTCGGCCGGCAGTTCGATCACCGAAACCGTGCCGTCGCCGCCGTTGGCGACATAGGCACGAGATCCGTCGGGGCTGGTGACGATGCCGTATGGCCGGTTGCCGACGGCGAAAGTACCGATCACGGAATTCGTCGCCGCATCGATCACCGACACGGAACCCGACCCGGTGTTGACGGCGTAGACCGTCCGCCCGTCGGGACTCACCGCGATACCGGTGGGGAAGTCGCCCGCGGGGACGGTATCCACCACACCGTGCGGGAACGCACCCGTCTGCGTGCCGTGATGGCCGTCGACCGTCCTGGGGCGGTCGAGCAGGTCGGCGCCGGCTCGAGTGGGCACAGCGCCGCGCCGAAACGCCATCCGCAGCGAATCCAGTAACGTCGGCTGCGCTGCTCCGACGGATGTCTTGGCAGCCGTAAGCATGGCGAATCCGCCCAAGCCCCCCCGCAGGCCTGGCAAATTCCGGCTCATTGACTGAGCATAGTTTTTACGTCGCGGCCGGCGTTGCGTAATCGGCGACTCGACTCTGTGCGATATCGGTCAGCGCGGCGCCATTCCCGCCGCGCGGTACGCGGCGTCGACATAGGTCATGTTCTCGACCGCGTCGGCGACGTCGAGCGGCAGGGGTGCGCAGTGTTGCACATGAGCGGCGAATGCCTCCAGCTGATATGTGTACGACGACCGGGTGCCCAGGCGCTCGACCACGGTGCCGGCGGGCGTGGTGACGCTGATCCGGTCATCGACATGCGGCTTGATGAAGTTGTGCACCAGCGCATCTCCCTTGGTGCCCACGATGCGCAGGGTGAACGAGTCGTCGTCGGCAACCATCGAGTTGGCGCTCAGTCCGGTCGCCCCGCCGGGAAAAGCGAGTGCGACGTCGCACCACGCGTCGACGCCCGGGCTGCGTTGCTTTGCATGCGCGCGGACGATCGACGGGCGGCCCAGCTGCCGCATGATGTGCAGGCCGTAACAGCCGAGGTCCATCAGCGCGCCACCGGCCAGCTCGAGCGACCACCTCGGGTCATCGGCCGGCGGCGCGGGCATGGCCATCCGCACCTCGACGTGCACGAGTTCACCGAGCTCACCGCCACGGGCCAGTTCGAACGCGCGGCGGGTGACCGGATGGAACAGATAGTGAAAGCCCTCCATCACCGTGATCCCCGCGACGCCGGCGGCCTCGGCGACCCGATGCGCCTCTTCGCGGTTGCGGGCAAACGGCTTCTCGGTCAGCACCGGCTTGCCCGCCGCCACCGCCGCCAGATTCCATGGCGCGTGCAGCGCGTTCGCCAACGGGTTGTAGACGACGTCGACCTCGGGATCGTTGATCACGTCGTCGTAGCACGCCAATACGCGTTTCACACCATGCTTTTCGGCGAATGCCTGCGCCCGCCGCGGCTCGCGGGCCGCCACGGCTACCAGCCGGTGGCCCAGTTCATATGCGGGACCGACGATGGCCAGCTCGGCGATGCGGGATGCGCCGAGCACCCCGATCCGCAAACTCATGCAGGCACGCTGGCCAATACGCCGCACAGCGCAGCCACACTGGCCCGCACGTCGCGCACCGGCCCCTCGTCGGTGGGTTCACCACCGAGGACGGTGTCCTGTTCCAGGACGAACCAGCCGTCAAAGCCGTTGTCGCGCAAGACGGACACGATGCTCGCTATGTCTATGTCGCCATGGCCCAGCGCCGTGTACATGCCGCGCGCGACGCCCTCGGTGTAGGTGAGCTCTCCGGCACGCACGCGTGCGGCGATCTCGGCGTCGACATCCTTCAGATGCACATGCGCCACCCGGTGCGGCACGGACCGGGCCAACTCGAGCGGGTCTGTGCCACCGATGAGCAGGTGACCGGTGTCCAGGCACAGCGGTACCGCCGAGCCCTCCAGTACGCGGGTCACCTCGGTCTCGGTCTCGACCATGGTGCCGACATGGGGATGCAGCACGGCCAGCACGCCACGCTCGGCGGCCGCGGCCGCCACGCGGTCGAGGTTCGTCAGCAGCACGCTCCACTGGTGTTCGGCCAGCACCGGCCGAGAGTCATAGCCCTGAAAGCCGGTCGCCGCGGCCAGCACCAACACGCTTGCGCCGGAAGCTGTTAGGGCATCGAGCGGGCCACTGATATCGGTCAGCGGATCGTGGCCGGCGTCGTGCAACAGCACCGGCGCGAAGGTGCCCACGCACGCCAGGCCGTACGAGCTCAGCAGTGCGGTCAGTTCGGCCGGATCGACGGGCAGGAAGCCGTGCGGACCGAGTTCGGTGGCCGAAAGACCCACGTCACGCATCTCGGCCAGCACCCGCGGCGGCGAGAGCTGGTAGCCCCAGCCCGGCACCTCGCAGACCCCCCAGGAGATCGGCGCGCCGGCGATCTTGGCGGCACTCACCTCATCACCTCCTCGACGCGCACCGGCCGACGCAGCCGCAGCGATTCCGTGGCAGCTTCTGCGATCCAGGCGACCTCGACCGCGTCGGCCACCGTGCATCCGGGCACAGCCCGTCCGGCCACCACGTCCACGAACGACGACAGCTCCGCGCGGAATGCGTCGGCGAACCGGTCCATGAAGAACCGGTGCGGCGGCCCGGACGGAAAGTCGTTGACCGGGTCCATGTTCCGCACCGGCGCATGTTCATCCCAGCCGGCCACCGCGGTGTCCTTGCTGCCGTGCGCCTCCAGGCGGCAGTCGTAGCCGCGGCCGTTGTAACGGGCCCCGGAAACCACACCGAGCGTGCCGCCGTCGAACGTGATGATTGCGGCGGCGGTGTCGACGTCGGCGATGTCGGCGAACCGCGGGTCGCCCTGCACGCTGCCGGTCGCGTAAACCTCGACGGCCCGTTGACCGGTGATCCAGCGCAGCACGTCGAAGTCGTGCACCGAGCAATCCCGGAAGATGCCACCGGAACCGGCCAGATATTCAAATGGCGGCGGCGCGGGATCCATGGTGGTGCTGCGCACCGTGTGCAACCAGCCCAGCGAGCCGTCGTCCACGCAGCGCTTGACCGCGTCGAAGGCGGCGTCGAACCGTCGCTGATAGCCGACCTGCACCGGGACACCCGACGCGGCAATGACTTCGGCGACGCGGGCGCTTTCGGCTGCCGTCGCCGCGATGGGCTTTTCGCAGAACGTGGGCAGGCCGTGCTGCACCGCGGCCAGGGTGAGCTCCGCGTGTGCGGGGGTGGTGGCGGCGACGACGACTCCGTCCACGCCCGAGCGCAGCAGCGCGTCGACGGACTCGACGGCTCTCGCGTCGTACTTGGCGGCCACCGTGGCGGCGAGCTCGAGACGTTCGTCGGTGACGACGAGCCCGCTGACGCCGTCGAGGCTGCTGAGGGTCTCGGTATGGAAGGCGCCGATGCGGCCTAGCCCGATGACGCCGAGCGTGGTCATGGAGTCCTCCGATCGTCCTGCTGCCGCAACGCGGCATCGAGTGCTTCCACGGTCATCTCGTCGTCGAGCGCGGCCAGCACGGTCTCGGCCTGGCTCGGCGGTGCGAGGTCGCCGATCGGCTGGTCCCGGTCGAGGTTGGTGGGAAACGGGTAGGTGTCGGCGGTGGCGGCCACGATGTTGCGCAGCAACCTCGGCGACCAGCCGGTCTGGCGCATCCGGCGCAGCACCGGATACACCGCGCGCACCATCGCCGTGCGGTCCACCGACTCCATCGGCCTGCCGAACGGCGACGAGATCTGCAGCAGGTTCGCCATCCGGCGGATGCCGGCCGACGTGTTGGCGCCGGCGCCGTGATAGAGCGCCGGGTTGAAGAACAGCGCGTCGCCCTTGCGCATCGGCAGCTGCACGTGGTGTGCCGCGAAGAAGTCGATGAACTCCGGCCGGTGGAACGCGACGTAGCCGCCGAGGAACCGCTGCGAGTACGGCAGCAGCATGGTCGGCCCGCTGTCAATCGGCATGTCGCAGTGCGCCACCGCGCCCTGCAGCGTCAGCGCCGGCGACAGCCGGTGCACGTGTGCGGGATAGTGCGGCAGCTCGTCGACGGACACGAAGCCCAGGTGATAGTCGCGGTGCGGCACCTGTGCGTTGCCGCCGGGATTGACGACGTTGACCTGTGACGTCATCGTGTACCGCGGACCGAGCCAGGCCCGCGACACGACGGCCAGCACGTCGTTGGCGTAGTACTCCGCGTACACCCGCGGTGCGTGAAGCGCGAGCTTTTGCGCCGCGTTCCACACCCGCTCATTGGCGCCCGGCGCACCGAAGTGGTCGCCGGCGGCCGTGCGGTGGCGGTGCTGCGCCGAGATCAACGACTCGAAGGCGGCGCTGGCGGCATCGACGACATCGGGGTCGAATGCACCGTCGACGACGATCACGCCGGGACCGTCGGTCAGCGCGCGGATCAGTTCGGCGCGCAACTGCCGACCGGCCAGATCAGGCCCAGACATCGGCGCCGATTCATAGACCAGGACGTTGTCGCGCACTGCGGCGGCGTGCGGGTAGTCGGCGAGGTCGGTGCGCCGGGTGACCTGCTCCGCGAAGTCGTGCAGTTCACAAGCCGTGTCGTCGACCCACTCGGCGGGCGAGCGCGTCGGCAGCGATGTCGTCATGGCGGCTAGTCTTGCTGTGATAGCGTGCGCAATCAACCGCAGAAAACCATCAAAAATCCCTCAAGGAGCGCGATGCCGCACCGGTACAAAGTGCGCGAAATCGCCCAGCAATGCGGTCTGAGTGAAGCCACTGTGGATCGGGTGCTCAACAACCGCGCAGGCGTCCGCGAGAACACCCGCGCCGAGGTCATGCAGGCCATCTCCGATCTGGACAAGCAGCGGACCCAGTTGCGGCTCAACGGACGTCGGTACCTGATCGATGTCGTCATGCAGACGCCGCAGCGCTTCTCCACCGCATTCCGCACCGCCGTCGAGGCCGAACTGCCCGGTTTCGCCCCCGCCATGCTGCGCGCCCGGTTTCACCTGTGGGAGTCGGGCAGCACCGAGCAGATGGTCGAACGGCTCGGCCAGATCCGCGGGAGCCACGGCGTGATCCTCAAGGCGCAAGACGAGCGGCCGGTCGCGGATGCGATCGACCGGCTGGTCGGCGCCGGCGTCCCGGTGGTGACCTATGCGACCGACGTGCCGACGAGTTCGCGATCCGCGTACGTCGGGATCGACAACCACGGCGCCGGCGTCACCGCGGCATATCTGGTCCAGCAGTGGCTGGGGCCCACTCCGTCCGGGGTGCTGATCACGTTGAGCCGCAATGTCTTTCGTGGCGAAGGGGAGCGCGAGGTGGGATTCCGCTCGGCGCTGCGCGGTTCCGGACGCGAGATTGTCGACGTCACCGACAGCGACGGCATCGACGCCACCAACGAGGGCTTGGTCCTACGAGAGCTGCAGCGCAATCCCTCCGTCGAGGCGGTGTACTCGGTCGGCGGCGGCAACACCGCGACGCTCGCCGCCTTCGAAAAACTGGGTCGGCGGTGCCGCGTGTTCATCGCACACGATCTCGACGCCGACAACCGCCGGCTGTTGAGCGACGGCCAGATCTCGGCGGTGTTGCACAACGACCTGCGCGCCGATGCGCGGACCGCTTTGCGGACGATCCTCGCGGCGCGTGGTGTGCTGCCGCCCGAACCCGCTAAGCCCAGCCCGGTGCAGATCGTCACGCCATACAACGTGCCCGCCTGAGTGCTAGCCAATCCCGCAGCGGTCCTTAGAAATAGCCTCAGCTAAAAAGTGACGAAAACCACACTTTCGCAAAGTTGAGCCCACGTTATGTCTCTGACGTGTGGTTTCGTCGCCCGACACACCCGCGGCGAACCGCCCAATACCTAAAGGCATCACTAAGAAAGTGCAATAATCGGTACTAGCAGTGACATCAAATTCTTCACTGTGCGATCGAAAGGTGGGTTTGTCGTGGGGCCGAACGGCGACGGCGTCCCAGCACAACGGCAGATGCAACGGCAGAAGCTAGAGAAGGTTGTCATCCGATTCGCCGGTGACTCCGGCGACGGCATGCAGCTCACCGGAGACCGATTCACCTCCGAGGCCGCGCTGTTCGGCAACGACCTGGCCACTCAGCCCAATTACCCCGCCGAGATCCGCGCACCCCAAGGCACGCTTCCCGGGGTGTCGTCGTTTCAGATTCAGATCGCCGACTTCGACATCCTCACCGCGGGCGACCGGCCCGACGTGCTCGTCGCGATGAACCCGGCGGCGCTGGCGGCCAACATCGGCGACCTGCCCCGCGGCGGGCTCGTCATCGTCAACTCCGACGAATTCACCAAACGCAACCTCGCCAAGGTCGGCTACGACGCCAACCCGCTGGACACCGAGGAGCTCGCCGACTACGTCGTACAAGCCGTGCCCATGACCACGCTGACGCTGGGCGCTGTCGAACAGATCGGCGCCTCGAAGAAGGACGGGCAGCGCGCGAAGAACATGTTCGCGCTCGGCCTGCTGTCGTGGATGTACGGCCGCCCGATCCAGCCCAGCGAGAACTTCATCCGCGAGAAGTTCGCCCGCAAGCCGGAGGTCGCCGAGGCCAACGTGTTCGCGTTGCGCGCCGGCTGGAACTACGGCGAAACCACCGAAGCGTTCGGCACCACCTACGAGGTGTCGCCGGCCAAGCTGCCCACCGGCGAATACCGGCAGATCTCCGGCAACACCGCGTTGGCCTACGGCATCATCGTCGCCGGCCAGCTCGCCGACACCCAGGTCGTGCTCGGCAGCTATCCCATCACGCCCGCGTCGGACATCCTGCACGAGCTCAGCAAGCACAAGAACTTCAACGTGATCACGTTCCAGGCCGAGGACGAGATCGCCGGTATCGGCGTGGCCCTCGGCGCGTCATACGGGGGTGCGATCGGCGTCACCAGCACGTCGGGACCCGGCATCTCGCTGAAATCGGAGGCGCTCGGGCTCGGTGTGATGACCGAGTTGCCGCTGCTGGTCATCGACGTGCAGCGCGGTGGCCCGTCGACCGGGCTGCCCACCAAGACCGAGCAGGCGGACCTGCTGCAGGCGCTCTACGGCCGCAACGGCGAGTGCCCGCTCGCCGTTTTGGCGCCACGCACGCCCTCCGACTGCTTCCAGGTGGCCGTCGAGGCGGTGCGGATCGCGCTCACCTACAAGACTCCGGTAATCGTGCTGTCCGACGGCGCGATCGCGAACGGCTCCGAACCGTGGCGGATTCCCGACGTCAGTTCGTTCGAGCCCATCGAGCGCGGCTTCGCCCGGGAGGGCGAGGACTTCCAGCCGTACGCCCGCGATCCCGAGACGCTGGCCCGCCAGTTCGCGATCCCCGGCACGCCCGGCCTCGAACACCGCATCGGTGGCCTGGAGAAGGCCAACGGCTCGGGCGACATCTCCTACGACCCGGACAACCACGACCTGATGGTGCGGATTCGGCAGGCCAAGATCGACGGCATTCCGGTTCCGGATCTGGAGGTCGACGACCCGACCGGTGACGCCGAACTGCTGCTGATCGGTTGGGGGAGCAGCTACGGCCCGATCGGGGAAGCCTGCCGACGCGCACGCAGCAAGGGCATCAACGTGGCCCACGCGCACCTGCGTCACCTCAGCCCGTTGCCGGCCAACCTCGGCGAGGTGCTGCGCCGCTACCCCAAGGTGGTGGCGCCGGAGATGAACCTCGGCCAGCTGGCGCTGGTGCTGCGCGGTCGCTACCTAGTCGACGTGCAATCGGTGACCAAGGTGAAGGGCATGGCGTTCCTCGCCGACGAAGTCGAAGACATCATCGATGCCGCCCTGGACGGGTCGCTGGCCGAAAAAGAAAGCGACAAGACCAGATTTGCCAAGTTGGACGGTAGCGTGTTCATAAGTAAGCGGGAGCTAGTGCATGACTGACGTGATTGGCGCGAATCTGGGCCTCACCGCGACCAGCGGTGTGCCCACCACCGACCAACCGCAGAAGGCCAAGGACTTCACCAGCGACCAAGAGGTGCGCTGGTGCCCCGGTTGCGGCGACTACGTCATCCTCAACACGATCCGCAACTTCCTGCCGGAACTGGGGTTGCGGCGCGAGAACATGGTGTTCGTCAGCGGCATCGGCTGCTCGAGCCGCTTCCCGTACTACTTGGAGACCTACGGCCTGCACTCCATCCACGGCCGTGCCCCCACGCTCGCCACCGGACTTGCCCTGGCCCGCGAGGATCTGTCGGTGTGGGTCGTCACCGGTGACGGCGACGCCCTGTCGATCGGCGGCAACCATCTGATCCACGCGCTGCGCCGCAACGTCAACATGACGATCCTGCTGTTCAACAACCGCATCTACGGGCTGACCAAGGGTCAGTACTCGCCGACCTCGGAGGTCGGCAAGGTCACCAAGTCGACGCCGATGGGCTCGCTGGACTACCCGTTCAACCCTGTGTCGCTGGCCCTGGGCGCCGAGGCGACGTTCGTCGGCCGCGCGCTGGACTCCGACCGCAAGGGCCTGTCGGAGGTGCTACGGGCCGCCGCCCAGCACCGCGGCTCGGCGCTGGTGGAGATCCTGCAGGACTGCCCGATCTTCAACGACGGGTCCTTTGACGCGCTCCGCAAGGAGGACGCCCACGAGCACGTCATCAACGTCCGCCAGGGTGAGCCGATCACGTTCGGCGGTGCCGGCGAGTACTGCGTGGTGCGGTCCGGATTCGGACTCGAGGTGGCCAAGACGGCCGACGTCGCGGTCAGCGACATCGTCGTCCACGACGCCACGCTCGAGGATCCCGCGTATGCGTTCGCGCTGTCCCGGATGTCCGAACAGAACCTGGAGCACACCGTGATGGGCGTCTTCCGCCAGGTCCAGCGCGAAGCGTATGACGATGCCGCGCGGGCTCAGGTGCGCGGTGCGGTGGACGCAACGCCGCATGACACCACCGCGCTGCAGTCGCTGCTGCGCGGGCGGGATACCTGGACGGTCAACTGACGTGACCGACGCGCCGCTGGCCGCCGTGGTGCTGGCGGGTGGCGCCTCCCGTCGGATGGGCCGAGACAAGGCCGCATTGCCTTATCAGGGCGGCACGCTGATCGAGCACGTGGTGTCGGCAGTGGGCATCCGCTGTGCCCCGGTGTTCGTGATCGCCGCTCCCGGTCAGCCGCTGCCGGCGCTGGATGCCGAGGTGCTGCGCGACGAAGTCCGAGAGGTGGGTCCGCTGGTGGCCACCGGCCGGGGTCTGCGGGCGGCGGCGGACGTCGGGGCGCCGTGGACATTCGTGTGCGCGGTCGACATGCCGTATCTGGACGCCGCGCTCATCGATGTGCTGGTGGACTCGGCGCGGCGCGTGGACGCCGACGTTGTGCTGCCGTGGGACGGCAGAGACCACTACCTGGCGGGCCTCTATCGCACGGCGCTGGTCGCCACGGTAGAAAAGTTGGTGGCCGCCGGAGAGCGCAGTATGAGCGCCCTCGTGAATTCCGTTGATACCCAACGAATTGTCCTGGCCGATTCGACGCCGCTGACGAATGTGAATTCGGCGAGCGATCTACCGCTATTGCGATAAGGCCGTTTCTGCGCCGCTGATGTGAGCTATGTCCGAACATCACATTTGGACGAGTGTGGCTTTCAAGTTGGCCACTGGATCAGCCTCGTCCTGCATGATTAACGCTGTTGACCTGGTGGTCCAGGTCACAAAATTGTCGTGATTCGTGCCATAAAATTCGCATAGCTTATCAAATTTGACTGCCGCGACGAATCGCCGATTGACCTGCATAGACGCCGGGGATATTGCGATGTGATCGCGCCATTATCGTCTCGATATCTGCGACACGACGAAATGACTTTGCGCGCCCATATCCGTACGGTCTGATTTGTCTTCGAAACGGAGCACACAATTTCAAACCACGAATCTGCGTGTGAATGGGGCTGCCGAAGTCGCAACAGGCTTCTTTAGCCGCCGGGCACCGCGCCCGGCGAGACGGAAGTTGTCTCCCCTGTCGTGCCTGACCGAGACGGCGCGATCCGAGGAAGTTACTCGCCCATGAGGGCAACCCCGCCCGCGTCAGCGGGCGTGCCTTGGCGCGCGCTCGGAAAAAGGAACGAAGTGAAGAACCTCCGCAGGATGTTCACCCTGGCGGCCATGACCGGTGCACTCGTCACCGCGCCGATGGTGCTGTCGACTGCTACCGCCAACGCGGACGGTGTGGACTGGGACGCCCTTGCGGCGTGCGAATCCGGCGGGAACTGGGCCATCAACACCGGCAACGGTTACTACGGCGGCCTGCAGTTCACGCTGGGCACCTGGCAGTCCAACGGCGGCAGCGGCATGCCGCACCACGCTCCGCGCGAGGAGCAGATTCGCGTGGCGCGCAACGTGCTGAACAGCCAGGGCATTGGCGCTTGGCCGGGCTGTGCTGGGACCGGCTAACACCGCAGCACGCATCGAGAAGGCGGTGCCGGGCAGTATCTCGCGATACTCCCCGGCACCGCCTTTCTCATTAGTAACAGCGGTCACCCCAATATCACGCGCCACCCCTGTAACAAAGCAGCGACACGCGGCGATCCACAGAGCAACCGCAGTTGATCAGGCAATAACCGAGTCACTTGCGGTCCAAGGAGTCGGGGCTTTGGCGAAAGGGACGATCATGTCGGGGATTCGTAAGGCGGTCACGGTGGCGGCGATGACAGCAGGCCTGATGGCGGTGCCGCTGACGGTGTCGATGGCGACCGCGAGCGCGGACAGCGTGAACTGGGACGCCATCGCGCAGTGTGAGTCGGGCGGCAACTGGGCCGCGAACACCGGCAACGGCCACTACGGCGGCCTGCAGTTCAAGCAGGCAACCTGGACCTCCAACGGCGGCGTCGGCTCGCCGGTGCACGCGTCGCGCGGGGAGCAGATCCGGGTGGCCGAAAACGTGCTGCGCACGCAGGGCATCAAGGCGTGGCCGACCTGCGGTGCCCGCGCCGGCGCCCCCCGCACAGCGGTCCCGGCGGTCTGGAACGCGCCGGCTCCGCGGGCGACCGGTTGCCAGGCGATGTCGGGCAACGTCCTCGGCGTGAACGTGGCGCAGATCTGCCAGATCCTGACCGCACCCGTCCGGGTTCTGACGAACGTGATGCCGCGCTGATCCGTTGAGCGACGACGCGCCGGCTGACAGCAGCGACTGTGCGATTTCGTGCGCGACACGCCGAGGGAGGCGTACAAATCCGCACAGTCGAACAAGCTCGCTCGCGCTGCGCTTCGGTCATGCCGGCTGCATGTCCTCGTCGGTGGGCATCGCGAACGCCTCGCGAGAGGCGACCGCGGCGAGATGCCGGGTAACGAAGCCCTCGGGGACCAGCACACTCGCCCGGGTAAGCGCTGCGGCCAGCCCGGCCGGCCGCAGGTTCATCGCGCGGCCGACGAAGGCTGATTCACGTAGTAGTCGCCGCACTCGAGGTCGGCGATAGGCGGCGAACCGCGCGAATGCCAGGGGCAAGCCACCAGCCAAGTCACCGATGCCGGATGCGAACGCGGCAAGGATCGCCGCGTCCTCCAACCCCTGACAGCCGCCCTGACCCAGATGGGGCCGCATCGCGTGGGCGGCGTCGCCCACCAGCACCGCGCGCCCGCGGGCCCACACGCGCGCGGGCGTGCGGTCATAGATGTCGTGTCGCAGGACGGCCGCCGGATCTGTCGCCGCCAGCACGTCGGGTACGGGCGCGGCCCAGGTGCCGTACCTGCGGCGCAGATAGGCCAGCTCGCCTTCTGCCGCGTGGCCACCTTCGGGTGCCCGCTCGGTAGCGAACCAATACGTCAGGTCGGCGCCCATTGGCACATGGCCGAACTCCACACCGGGGCCCATCGTTTCGCCGGCCAGATCGGGGTCAATCGTGCAGGTGGCAACGCCACGCCAGGCCGTGTAGCCGGCGTAGTGGTCGGCCAGCGGCCCATTGAGATGCCGCGCCACCCACGAGCCTGTGCCGTCGGCGCCCACCACGGCGTCCGCGTCGACCTGCGAGCCGTCCGACAATGACAGCCGGACCACGTCGTCCCCCGAGGCCAGCGCGCGCACTGCGATGCCTTGGTGCAGGGATTCGGGCGCCAACCCGCGCGTCAGCACCTCGGTCAACGCCGCTCGCTGAATCACCACCAACGGTTCACCCAGCGATGCGACCATCCGGTCCGGGTGTGGCCGGCGCAACCACGACCCGTCGTGCCAACGCATCGCTCCCGCGGTGACCCGGCCACCGGCCGCGCGCACTTCATCGCCCAGCCCGATCGCGTCGAGTGCCGCCAGTGCGTTGGGCCAGATACTGATGCCCGCACCGTTGCGGGTGTCGGTGCGTTCCTCGAACATCGCCACGTCGAATCCGCGTCGCTGCAGCGCAACCGCGGTGGCCAATCCGGCGATACCTGCCCCGACGACCGCGATGCGATGGGCCATGGGCCGAACTTATCTCTGCGCGGCGGCCGTCGTAGGTTTGACGCATGACCGCAGGGCAGCGTGACCACGACATCGTCTTGTACGGGGCGACGGGCTTCGTCGGCAAGCTCACCGCCGAATATCTGGCCAGGGCGGGCGGGGGCGCGCGCATTGCGCTGGCCGGCCGGTCGACCGATCGGCTGCGCGCCGTCCGGGACACCCTGGGGGAGGCGGCCGCCGACTGGCCGTTGGTCTGCGCGGACGCGTCGAAGCCGTCGACGCTGAAAGACATGGCCGCCCAGACCCAAGTCGTCGTGACGACCGTCGGCCCCTACGCCAAGTACGGGCTGCCGCTCGTCGAGGCCTGCGCCGAGGCCGGGACGGATTACGCCGACCTGACGGGTGAGCCGCAGTTCGTGCGCGAAAGCATCGACCTCTATCACAAGCAGGCGATCGACACCGGTGCCCGGATCGTGCACGCGTGCGGCTTCGACTCGATCCCGTCGGACCTCACCGTGTATGCGCTGTACCGCAAGGCGGCCGAAGACGGCACCGGTGAACTGGGTGACACCACCTTCGTCGTGCGCAGCATGAAAGCCGGCGCTTCCGGCGGCACGATCGCGTCGATGCTGGAGGTCATGCGCGCCGGCTCCAACGATCCGGACGTGCGGCGCCTGCTGAGCGACCCGTACACGTTGACACCCGATCGAAGCGCAGAACCCGAACTGGGCCCGCAGCCCGACGGAGCATGGCGCCGCGGACGTGATATCGCGCCGGAACTGGCCGGCGTGTGGACCACTGGTTTCCTCATGGGCTTGCCGAACACTCGAACCGTGCGGCGCAGCAACGCGTTACTCGATTGGGCGTACGGTCGCCGGTTCCGCTACTCCGAGGCGATGAGCGTGGGTTCCTCACCGGTCGCACCGGTGCTCTCCGCGGCGGCGACGGGCGTCTCGGCCGGGATGTTCGGTCTCGGTATGAGGTTCTTCCGGCTGCTGCCGAGCCGGCTCGTCGAACGCGTCGTGCCCAAGCCCGGCACCGGACCCAGCGAGTCCGTCCGCGAGCGCGGCTTCTACAAGGCCGAGACGTACACGACGACCACCACGGGCGCGCGCTACGTGGCCCGCATCGCCCAAAGCGGCGACCCCGGCTACAAGGCGACGTCGGTGCTGCTCGGTGAGAGCGGATTGGCGTTGGCGCTGGATCGCGACCGCCTGTCGGATCTGCGCGGCGTGCTGACCCCGGCGGCGGCGATGGGCGATGCGCTACTGGCTCGATTCCCCGCTGCCGGAGTGTCATTGGAGACTTCCCGGCTGAATTGATATGCAAGCGCAGAACACCTGTCAGCCAAGATCAATTGGACTAGTGTCGTCGTAAGATGCGATAACCAGCAATGAAGGTGGATACGAAAATGGCAGGTCTTGACGATCTCTTCGCGCAGATCCCGGTACAGGACATCGCGAGCAAACTTGGTGCGGACCAAGGTGAGGTAAACAACGCCATCCAGACGCTGGTCCCGGCACTCGTCGGAGGGCTGGCGCAGAACGTCCAGGCTGAAGACATCGATTCGAGCGAGCTCGAGTCCGCCGTCGCCAAGCAAGGCGCCAGCGGCCTGCTCGACGGCGGGGTCAGCGTCGACCAGGTCGATGCAAAACAGGGCGACCAGTTCGTCGCGAAAATCTTCGGCGGCAACGACAGCAACGCAGTCGCCTCCGCGCTGGCCGGAACGGGCGCCGGTAGTAGTGGTCTGATCCAGAAACTGCTGCCGATCCTGGCGCCGATCGTGCTGGCCTACATCGGCAAGCAGCTCACCCAGAAGAGCGCGGCACCCGCGGGCGGCGCCACGCAGGCCCAAGCCGCGCCGTCCGGCGGCGTCGGCGATGTGCTCGGCAGCATCCTCGGCGGCGCAGGAGGCGGCGGCGGAAGCAATCCGCTGGGCAGCATCCTGGGCAGCGTGCTCGGCGGCCAACAGGGGGGTGCGCTCGGCGACATCCTCGGCGGCCTGCTCGGCGGCAGGAAGTAGTCCTCCACAGCTGGCGCACCGCGCTTCATAGAATGGCGCGGTGACCGCCAGTTCGAGGCCAGCCGCCGACGCCCTGCCCAAAGCATGGGATCCGGGCGCGGTGGAAAGCGAGATCTACCAGGGCTGGGTGGACGCCGGTTACTTCAAGGCGGATCCAGGCAGCGACAAAGAGCCGTACTCGATCGTGCTGCCGCCGCCCAACGTCACCGGCAGCCTGCATATGGGTCACGCGCTGGACCACACGCTGATGGATGTGCTCACCCGTCGCAAGCGCATGCAGGGCTACGAGGTGCTGTGGCTACCCGGAATGGACCACGCCGGCATCGCGACCCAGACCGTCGTCGAAAAGCAGCTCGCCGTGGACGGGAAGACCAAGGAGGACTTCGGGCGCGAGCTGTTCGTCCAGAAGGTGTGGGACTGGAAGCACGACTCCGGCGGCACGATCGGCGGGCAGATGCGACGTATCGGCGACGGGGTCGACTGGAGCCGCGACCGATTCACCATGGACGACGGCCTGTCGCGGGCGGTTCGGACCATCTTCAAACGCCTCTATGACGCCGGCCTCATCTACCGCGCCGAGCGGCTCGTCAACTGGTCGCCGGTGCTGCAGACCGCGATCTCCGATCTGGAAGTGAAATACGAAGACGTCGAAGGCGAGTTGGTCTCGTTCCGGTACGGCTCGCCCGATGACGACGAGCCGCACATCGTCGTGGCCACCACGCGGGTGGAGACGATGCTGGGCGACACCGCAATCGCCGTACACCCCGACGACGACCGCTACCGCCACCTCGTGGGCACGACGTTGCCGCATCCATTTCTGGCCCGTCAGTTGGTGATCGTCGCCGACGAGCACGTCGACCCCGAATTCGGCACCGGCGCAGTAAAAGTCACGCCCGCGCACGACCCGAACGACTTCGAGATCGGATTGCGGCACGGCCTGCCGATGCCGACGATCATGGACGCCAAGGGCCGGATCACCGATACCGGAACGGTTTTCGACAGCATGGACCGGTTCGAGGCGCGCGTGAAGGTGCGTGAGGCACTGGCCGAGCAGGGCCGCATCGTCGCCGAGAAGCGGCCCTACCTGCACAGCGTCGGGCATTCCGAGCGCAGCGGGGAGCTGATCGAGCCCCGGCTCTCACTGCAGTGGTGGGTGAAGGTCGAATCGCTGGCGAAGGCCGCGGGCGACGCAGTTCGCAACGGCGACGTGGCGATTCATCCCGCCAGCCTCGAGCCGCGCTGGTTCGGCTGGATCGACAACATGCACGACTGGTGCATCTCCCGGCAACTGTGGTGGGGACATCGGATCCCGATCTGGCACGGGCCCGAGGGTCAGATGGTGTGCATCGGGCCGGACGAAACGCCGCCCGAGGGCTGGGAGCAAGACCCTGACGTGCTCGACACCTGGTTCTCCTCGGCACTGTGGCCGTTCTCGACGATGGGCTGGCCGGGCCATACGCCCGAACTCGAAAAGTTCTATCCCACCGACGTCTTGGTCACCGGCTACGACATTCTGTTCTTCTGGGTGGCCCGGATGATGATGTTCGGCATGTTCGTCGCGAACGACGATGCGCTGACACTCTACGGCGCGCGCGGTCCGCAGGTGCCGTTCCGGAATGTGTTCTTGCACGGGCTGATTCGTGACGAGTTCGGCCGCAAGATGAGCAAGTCACGCGGCAACGGCATCGATCCGCTGGATTGGGTGGAGATGTTCGGCGCCGACGCGCTGCGATTCACGCTGGCGCGTGGCGCCAGCCCGGGCGGAGACCTGTCGGTCGGCGAGGACCATGCCCGTGCGTCGCGCAACTTCGCCACCAAGTTGTTCAACGCGACGCGGTTCTCGTTGATGAACGGGGCAGCGATGAGCCGCTCGGGCGAAGAGCCGACAGCAGAGTCGGCACCGCTGCCGGACGACTCCGCGTTGACCGACGCGGACCGCTGGATCCTCGGGCGGCTGGAAGAGGTTCGCGCCGAGGTTGATTCGGCGTTCGACGGCTACGAGTTCAGCCGAGCCTGCGAGGCGTTGTATCACTTCACCTGGGACGAATTCTGCGACTGGTATGTTGAGCTCGCCAAAGTCCAGCTTACCGAAGGTATTTCGCATACGACCGCGGTGCTCGCCGAAGTGCTCGACACCCTGCTGCGGCTGCTGCATCCGGTGATGCCGTTTGTGACGGAGGTGCTGTGGAAGGCACTGACCGGCGGTGAATCAGTTGTGATCGCGGACTGGCCGAAGTCGTCCGGGCGGGTGTTGGACTCAACGGTCGCCCAGCGCATCGCCGATATGCAGAAGCTGGTCACCGAGATTCGCCGATTCCGCAGCGACCAGGGTCTGGCCGACCGTCAGAAAGTGCCCGCGCGGTTGTCCGGCGTCGACGCCGCCGACCTCGCGGCGCACGTGCCGGCGGTGACATCGCTGGCCTGGCTGAAGCCTCCGGCCGAGGGGTTCGGGCCCACCGCCGCGGTCGAGGTGCGGTTGAGCCACGAGACCGTCGTCGTGGAACTGGACACCTCCGGCAGCGTCGACGTGGAAGCCGAACGTCGTCGGCTGGAAAAGGACCTGGCCGCTGCGCAAAAGGAATTCGCCGGCACCACAGCCAAACTCGACAACGAGGCGTTCCTATCAAAGGCGCCCGCCGATGTCGTCGACAAGATCCGCGGTCGCCAGCAACTGGCCCGCGAGGAGGTCGACCGGATCGGCAATCGGCTGGCCGGCTTGCAATGAATGACCCCACCCCGGCCGACCTCGCGTCACTGCTGCAGGTGGAGCATCTGCTCGACCAGCGGTGGCCGGAGACGAAGATCGAACCGAGCCTCGACCGCATCAGCGCGCTGATGGAGATGCTGGGTTCGCCGCAGCGAAGCTACCCGTCCATTCACATCGCGGGCACCAATGGCAAGACGTCGGTCGCGCGCATGGTCGACGCGCTGCTCACCGCGCTGTCCCGGCGCACCGGCCGAACCACCAGCCCGCACCTGCAGTCGGCGGTGGAGCGCATCTGCATCGACGGCGAGCCGATCACTCCCGCGCGGTACGTCGAGGTGTACCGGGAGATCGAGCCGTTCGTGCAGATGGTCGACGAGCAGTCTCAGACGCGCGGCGGACCCGCGATGAGCAAGTTCGAGGTGGTGACGGCGATGGCGTTCGCGGCGTTCGCGGACGCTCCGGTGGACGTGGCCGTCGTCGAGGTGGGGATGGGCGGCCGATGGGACGCCACCAACGTGGTGAACGCGCCCGTTGCCGTCGTCACCCCGATCAGCTTCGACCACACCGAATACCTCGGCCGCGAGATCGCCGACATCGCCGCGGAGAAGGCCGGCATCATCACCAGGCAACCCGAGTCCGTGGTTTCCGTCGACACGGTGGCCGTGATCGGGCGTCAGCCGCCGGCGGCGATGGAGGTGCTGCTGGCGCAGGCCGTGCGCGCCGACGCCGCGGTGGCAAGGGAAGACTCCGAGTTCGCGGTGTTGAGCCGTCGGGTCGCGGTGGGTGGCCAGGTGCTCGAATTGCAGGGGCTCGGCGGGGTGTACTCGGACATGTATCTGCCGCTGCACGGCGAGCATCAGGCGCACAACGCGGTCGTGGCGCTGGCGGCGGTGGAGGCGTTCTTCGGCGCGGGCGCGCAGCGCCAGCTCGACGTGGAGGCGGTGCGGGCGGGTTTCGCCGCCGTGACCAGCCCCGGCCGGCTCGAACGGGTTCGCACGGCGCCGACGGTGTTTCTCGACGCGGCGCACAACCCGGCCGGGGCCGCCGCACTCGCCGACGCGTTGACCGGCGAGTTCGACTTCCGGCACCTCGTCGGAGTGGTGGCGGTGATGGCCGACAAGGACGCCGCCGGCATCCTCGCGGCCCTCGAGCCGGTGTTCGACGAGGTCGTGGTGAGTCACAACGGCTCGCCGCGCGGCATGGCGGTCGACGAACTCGCCGCGGTCGCCACCGAGCGCTTCGGCGGCGAGCGCGTGGTCACCGCCGAAGCGCTTCCCGACGCCATCGAAACGGCCACGGCCATGGTCGAGGCGACCGGAGCGGACGAGGGATACGTGGGTACCGGCATTGTGGTCACCGGATCCGTCGTCACCGCAGGTGCGGCGCGCACATTGTTCGGAAGGGACCCGCAGTGACCGAGCCCGAGCCCGACAAAGACCCCGGACCTGCGGCTCCGGGCTCTGATGTCGCCGGCCCTGCGGCTCCGGGCTCTGATGTCGCCGGCCCTGCGGCTCCGGACCCCTGGCGGGGCTTTCGCGGCGTCATGGCCGCCACCCTTCTCCTGGAAGCGATCGTGGTGTTGCTGGCGATCCCGGTGGTTGCCGTGGTCGGGCGTGGCCTGAACCTCGCCACCGGCGCCTACTTGATCGGCGTGGCGGTGGTTTTGGTCGCGCTGGCCGGCCTGCAGTCGCGGCCGTGGGCGATCTGGGTCAACCTCGCCATGCAGCTGGTCGTGATCGCCGGAGTGGTCGTGCACCCGTCGGTGGGCTTCGTCGGCGGGCTGTTCGCCGCCGTGTGGCTATTGCTCCTTTACCTTCGTATGGAAGTCCTGCGGCGACAGCGGCTTGGCGAGCTGCCCGGTCAGCAGCGCCCGGAGTGACGCTGGCCGGCCCGATTCACCTGCCTTTCGCCTTCATGCGCTATCACTTTCCGCGAGTCGTTCGTCCTTCCAGACTGATTGGTCGCCGCGGCTTCGTCGCGTCGGTTAGTGTGTGCGCCGTGACCGAGCGGACCCTCGTCTTGATCAAGCCCGATGGTGTGCAGCGCCGGCTGGTGGGTGAAGTCATCAGTCGGATCGAACGCAAGGGGCTGACCCTGGTGGCGATGGAGTTGAAGAACGTCAGCGACGATCTGGCCCGTCGACACTATGCCGAGCACGAGGGCAAGGGGTTCTTCTCCTCGTTGCTCGAATTCATCACGTCCGGGCCCGTGGTGGCCGCGGTGGTCGAGGGGCCGCGTGCCGTCGCGGCGTTCCGCCAGATCGCCGGCGGTACGGATCCGGTCGAGAAGGCCGCACCGGGCTCGATCCGTGCCGACTTCGCGCTGGTAACCCAGAACAATCTTGTGCACGGGTCCGATTCGCCTGAGTCCGCCGAGCGCGAGATCAAGTTGTGGTTCCCGGAGGTCTAGCCACTCAGACGCGGCGGCTTGCCGCGGTATGGGATACTGGCTGCGGGTAGCCGGCTTCATCCGAGGTGGGCGACCCGAATGAAGACTCACGACGAGTGCGACCATCGCTAACACTAGTGATGCGGCGCCGACCGTCACAGCCGTCATTCGCCAGGCGCCGAGGTGTTCTCCATGAACCGCTCGGCGCGAGACCTACAAGCTCGGGCCGAGCGACCCGAGTCCATAGCAATGGCCCTCGCGTGGCCGCGTCCGTGGACGCGCCCGGGGGCTTATAGGAGAGTACGTGGCCGACGATGACCTATCACCAGACAATCCAGAAGCCCAGCCCGCGGAGGAGTCGCCGGACAAGCTGAGGGTGCACACGCTCGCCCGCGTGCTCGGCACCACCAGCAAACGAGTCCTCGACACGCTGAGCGACCTGGACGGTCGCTCTCGCAGTGCGCAATCCAGCCTTGACAAGTCCGAGGCCGACCGGGTTCGGGAGGCACTCGCTGCTGACGGCGACGCGGACGATGATTCAGCGACGGCCGACGTGGTCGAGACCGAAGTCACCGAAGTCGACGTCGTCGTGGCGTCGGCCGAGTACATGCCGCTGTTCGTGGCGCCCGAGCCGCCGCCGGCTGTCGCAGCCGACGAAGAGTCCGACGACTTGGAGGACGACAGCGACGACGAAGCCGCCGACGAGTCCGCGGAGCGGCCGGCCGGGCGGCGGCGGCGGCGAGGGCGTCGCGGCCGCGGCCGCGGCCGCGGCGAACAGGGTGGGCCCGACGGCGACGAGGGCTCGGGTGATACCGACGGTGAGAAGGACGAGCAGCCCGACGAGGCCGACGAAAGCGAAGAGGACAGCACCGACGAAGACACGGGGACCACAGAGGGCGCGTCCCGGCGCCGTCGTCGTCGCCGTCGTCGCAAGTCCAGCGCGGCCGAGGACACCGACACCGACGGCGCACCTGACGATCCGCCCAACACGGTCGTTCACGAGCGGGCGCCGCGTAGCGACAAAGACGACGACGAGATCCAGGGCATCACGGGTTCAACCCGGCTCGAGGCCAAGCGGCAGCGGCGGCGCGACGGCCGTGACGCCGGCCGGCGTCGTCCGCCGATCCTGTCCGAAGCCGAATTCCTGGCCCGTCGCGAGGCCGTCGAGCGGGTCATGGTCGTGCGCGACAAGATCCGTACCGAGCCACCCCACGAGGGCGCCCGCTACACCCAGATCGCCGTGCTCGAGGACGGCGTGCTCGTCGAGCACTTCGTCACGTCGGCCGCGTCGACTTCCTTGGTCGGCAACATCTATCTGGGCATCGTCCAGAACGTGCTGCCGTCGATGGAGGCCGCGTTCGTCGACATCGGCCGCGGCCGCAATGGGGTGCTCTACGCCGGCGAGGTGAACTGGGAGGCCGCCGGGCTCGGTGGCAACAACCGCAAGATCGAGCAGGCCCTCAAACCCGGCGACTACGTCGTGGTTCAGGTCAGCAAGGATCCCGTCGGTCACAAGGGCGCTCGTCTGACCACCCAGATCTCGATGGCCGGCCGGTATCTGGTGTACGTGCCCGGCGCTTCGTCGACCGGCATCAGCCGCAAGCTGCCCGACACCGAGCGGCAGCGGCTCAAGGAAATCCTGCGCGAGGTCGTGCCCTCAGATGCCGGTGTGATCATCAGGACCGCCTCGGAGGGCGTCACGGAAGAAGACATCCGCGCAGACGTCAACCGGCTGCAGGAACGCTGGAACAAGATCGCTTCCGAGGCCGAGGAGATCAAGGCCAAGGCGGCCGGCGCGGCCGTCGCGCTCTACGAAGAGCCAGACGTGCTGGTCAAGGTGATCCGCGACCTGTTCAACGAGGACTTCTCCGGGTTGATCATCTCCGGTGACGACGCGTGGAAGACCATCAATGACTACGTCAATACGGTTGCGCCGGACCTACTTCCGCGTCTGAACCGATACCAGCCGGCTCAGGTTTCAGGGGCGCAGGAGCCCCCGGACGTGTTCGCGGTGCACCGCATCAACGAGCAGCTCGCCAAGGCGATGGACCGCAAGGTGTGGCTCCCGTCGGGCGGCACACTGGTGATCGACCGCACCGAAGCGATGACGGTTGTCGACGTCAACACCGGCAAGTTCACCGGATCCGGGGGCAACCTCGAAGAGACCGTGACCCGCAACAACCTCGAGGCCGCCGAGGAAATCGTGCGCCAGCTGCGGCTGCGCGACATCGGCGGCATAGTGGTCGTCGACTTCATCGACATGGTGCTCGAATCCAACCGCGACCTGGTGCTGCGCCGGCTCACCGAAGCGCTGGCCCGCGACCGCACCCGCCATCAGGTGTCAGAGGTCACGTCACTGGGTCTGGTGCAGCTCACCCGCAAACGGCTGGGCACCGGATTGATCGAAGCGTTCTCGACGTCGTGCCCGCACTGCGCGGGCCGGGGGATCCTGGTGCAGGCCGACCCGGTCGAGTCGACAAGTGGTGGCCGCAAGTCCGACTCCGGCGGCCGGCGCGGCAAGCGCCGTAAGAGCCGCGGCGACGAACCGGGTATCGCCAAGGTGCCGGCACATGCGCCCGGCGAGCATCCGCTGTTCAAGGCAATGGCAGCGGGCCGCCGCACCGACGAGGGCGACTGGGGGCATTCCCCCTCGCAAGGCTGGGGGTACCCCCACCCGCTTGCGGGGGAGGAGCTTCCCGACGAGGACATCGAGGACGTCGATGAGTCGGCCGAGGAGCCAGACGCCATCGAGGAGGACCTCGAGGACGATGACCTCGACGAGGACGAAGAGGAAGGCGACGAGGAGGAGGAAGAGGACGAGATCGACGTCGACCTGGACGAAGACGACGAGGACCTCGACGATCTCGAGATCGACATCGACGACTCCGAAGCCCGACGACGAAGGACGACGACGCCGTTGTGGCGACCGCGCACGTGTCGGTCGTGTCGGCCCGCAGACCGCGCCGCTCCGCGGCCCGCCCGGCCGGGCCGCCCCGCCACGACAGCTGAGCGGCGCAGCGCGGTTTGACCCCGTTGCCGCTGGTCACGTACCCTTGACCAGTTGTCGCCAGCCTGGCTTCGGCGGCAGCGGGACGAGTTGAGCAGTAGTCCGGCACGGCCCGCACCCAGACCCGCACGCGCCCCCGGGTGGGCGCGCGCCCGCAGACGAACAGAGGACACGATGGCCACCTACGCAATCGTCAAGACCGGCGGTAAGCAGTACAAGGTCGCGGTCGGCGACGTCGTCAAGGTGGAGAAACTCGACACGGAGCCCGGCGCGTCGGTGTCGTTGCCGGTGGCGCTCGTGGTCGACGGCTCCGACGTCACCACCGACTCTGAGAAGCTAGCCAAGCTGGCCGTAATAGGCGAGGTGCTCGAGCACGTCAAGGGCCCCAAGATCCGGATCCACAAGTTCAAGCACAAGACCCGCTACCACAAGCGGCAGGGTCACCGCCAACAGCTGACCGTGCTGAAGGTCACCGGGATCAAGTAGTCAGGTAGGGAGCACAGAAATGGCACACAAGAAGGGCGCGTCGAGCTCCCGCAACGGCCGCGACTCCAACGCCCAACGGCTCGGCGTCAAGCGGTTCGGCGGCCAGGTGGTCAAGGCCGGCGAGATCCTGGTTCGGCAGCGCGGCACCCATTTCCATCCGGGCGTCAACGTCGGCCGCGGCGGCGACGACACCTTGTTCGCGAAGGCTGCGGGCGCCGTGAAGTTCGGCGTCAAGCGCGGCCGCAAGACGGTCGACATCGTCCCTGTCGGGCAGTCCGACTGAATTCTCGCGAGCGTGCAAGCCGAGATCGACGCTTTCGGCTGCTATCGTTTTCGCAATACGTTGATTTCGGCGAACGCTCGGCGGTAGAGCGGCGGAAGGACGGCGATGGCCCGGTTTGTCGACCGCGTTGTCATCCATGTCCGCGCGGGCAACGGCGGTAACGGCTGCGCCTCGGTTCATCGCGAGAAATTCAAGCCGCTCGGCGGCCCCGACGGCGGTAACGGCGGCCGCGGCGGCAGCGTGTACCTGGTCGTCGATCCGCAGGTCCATACGCTGCTGGATTTCCACTTCCACCCGCACGTGGCGGCGTCGTCGGGCAAGCAGGGGCAGGGCGGAAACCGCGACGGCGCCAATGGTGACGACCTGGAGCTGAAGGTGCCCGACGGCACCGTCGTGCTCGACGAGAACGGGCGCCTGCTGGCCGACCTGGTGGGCGCCGGCACCCGCTTTCTCGCCGCCGCCGGCGGCCGCGGCGGGTTGGGTAATGCCGCGCTCGCCTCGCGCGCCCGCAAGGCGCCGGGATTCGCTCTTCTCGGCGAGCGCGGTCAGGAACCCGACCTCACGCTCGAGCTCAAGACCGTCGCCGACGTGGGCCTGATCGGCTTCCCCTCGGCGGGCAAGTCGTCGTTGGTGTCGGTGCTCTCCGCCGCCAAACCCAAGATCGCCGACTATCCGTTCACCACGCTGGTGCCCAACCTCGGCGTGGTGTCGGCAGGGGAGCACTCGCTCACCGTCGCCGACGTGCCGGGCCTGATTCCCGGTGCGTCGCAGGGTCGTGGGTTAGGGCTGGACTTCTTGCGGCACATCGAGCGGTGCGCGGTGCTGGTCCACGTCGTCGACTGCGCGACGATGGAGCCCGGGCGCGATCCAATCTCCGACATCGACGCGCTCGAGGCGGAACTTGCGGCGTATCGCCCGACGCTGCAGGCGGATTTGACGTTGGGCGACCTGTCCGACCGCCCGCGTGCGGTGGTGCTCAACAAGATTGACGTGCCGGAGGCAAGGGAGCTGGCGGAGTTCGTGCGTGGCGACATCGCCGAACGCGGCTGGCCGGTGTTCGAGGTGTCGACGGTGACACGAGAAGGCTTGCGGCCGTTGACCTTCGGACTGTGGGAAATGGTGTCGGCCTATCGTCGGGCCCAGCCCGCGCCGACGCTGCGCCGTCCGGTGATCCGGCCCGTGCCCGTCGACGACAGCGGGTTCACCGTCGAGCCTGATCCGCAGCAGCCGGGCGCGTTCGTCGTGCACGGGACCCGGCCGGAACGGTGGGTGAATCAAACCGAATTCAACAACGACGAGGCCGTCGGTTATCTGGGCGACCGGCTGGCCCGACTCGGAGTCGAGGAGGAGCTGCTGCGGCTCGGCGCCGAGCCGGGCTGCGAAGTGACGATCGGCGACGTGACGTTCGACTGGGAGCCGCAGACCCCGGCCGGCGTCGACGTGACGCCGACCAGCCGCGGCACGGACGTGCGGCTGGATCGCACGGACCGGCCGCGTGCAGCCGAGCGCAAGGCCGCGCGCCGCGAGCGGCGCAGCCACGGGAGCGAGTCGTGAGCGCGGTGTCAGCGCACCGGGAGGCGGTGCGCACGGCGCGCAGTGTGGTGGTCAAGGTCGGCACCACCGCGCTGACCACCTCGACCGGAGTATTCGACGTGCACCGGCTGGAGAAACTGGCCGACGCGATCGAGACCCGGACACAGGCGGGCTCCGACGTGGTGATCGTGTCCTCGGGTGCGATCGCCGCGGGCATGGAACCGCTGCGACTGTCGCGGCGGCCCGCCGACCTGGCCACCAAGCAGGCGGCCGCCAGTGTGGGGCAGGTGGCGCTGGTCAACGCGTGGAGCGCGGCGTTTGCCCGCTACGGGCGCACCGTCGGGCAGGTGCTGCTCACCGCTCACGACATCGCGATGCGGGTGCAGCACACCAACGCCCAACGGACGCTGGACCGGCTGCGGGCGCTGCACGCGGTGGCGATCGTCAACGAGAACGACACGGTGGCCACCGACGAGATCCGGTTCGGCGACAACGACCGGCTGTCCGCGTTGGTGGCCCACCTGATTGGGGCCGACGCGTTGATCCTGCTGTCCGACATCGACGGGCTGTATGACTCCGATCCTCGAAAAGGCAACGCTCGCTTCATCTCCGAGGTCACCGGGGCGCACGACCTGGACGGGGTGGTGGCAGGCCGCGGCACCCACCGGGGCACCGGGGGGATGACGTCGAAGTTGTCGGCGGCGCTACTGGCGGCCGACGGGGGAGTGCCGGTGCTGCTGGCCGCGGCCGACGACGCGGCCACCGCGCTGACCGACGCATCGGTGGGCACGGTGTTCGCCGCGCGCCCGAATCGCCTGACGTCCAGACGGTTCTGGGTGCGCTACGCCGCGGACGCGAGGGGAACACTGACGCTGGACCAGGGCGCGGTTCGGGCGGTGTTGACGTCGCGCCGCTCGCTGCTGCCCGCCGGTGTCACCGCGGTGTCGGGCCGGTTCTTCGGCGGCGACGTCGTCGAACTGCACGGCCCCGACGGCATGTTGGTGGGTCGGGGTGTGGTGGCCTACGACGCCACCGAGTTGGCGACGATGATCGGCCGCTCGACGTCGGAACTGCCTGTCGAGCTACGCCGGCCGGTGGTGCATGCCGACGACCTGGTGGCGGTGTCGCGGTCAGCGCCTATCCGCAGCGGACCGGCGCGCCCGCCAGTTCGTCGGCCAGCAGCGCCAAGATCGGCGAGCACCCGGCGTCGACCTTCACGGCGGCCGACTCGTCCGCGCGGGTTCGTCCGCGGTTGACGATCGCGATCGGCATGCCGCGCGAAGCGGCGTACCGCACGAACCGGTAACCCGAGAACACGGTCAGTGACGAGCCGGCCACGAGAAGCGCATCTGCGCAGTCGATGAGCGAATACGCGCACGCCACACGGTCTTTGGGCACATTCTCGCCGAAGTAGACGATGTTGGGCTTGAGCATGCCGCCACAGGACGGGCACGCCGCTACCACAAACGACGATGTCTCGGCCACCACCGCGTCGGCGTCGGGCGCGACGGCCAGTCCGTCGGAGTGCGCGCGCTCGGCGAAACCCGGGTTCAGCGCCTCCAGCTGCATGGCGAGTCGGCTGCGCGCCATCGTGTGCCCGCAGTCCAGGCAGATCACCTCGGCATAGGTGCCGTGCAGATTGACGACGCGTCGGCTGCCTGCCTTGGTGTGCAACAGGTCGACGTTCTGAGTGATGACGCCGACGGCGACGCCGGCGCGCTCGAGGGCCGCCAAGGCGCGGTGCCCCGCGTTGGGCCGGCGGGTGTCCATGTGGCGCCAGCCGACGTGGTTGCGCGCCCAGTATCGCTGTCGGTACACCGGATCAGACGTGAATTGGCGAATCGTCATCGGGTTGCTCGGCGGCGAGTCGGGCCCGCGGTAATCGGGGATGCCGGAGTCGGTCGAGATGCCCGCGCCGGTCAGCACCGCGACACGCCGGCCGGCCAGCACCGCGACGAGTTCCGGGGCGTTCACCCGACCGAGCGTAGCCGCGTTATCGGCCGGGTCACTGCGTGGCGGGGCTGCCGGCCGGCCGGGGACAGCGCACGCCACATCAGACGTGCCGCCTGGCGGGTTGTTCGGCAGGCGCGCCCAACCCTTCGTCCACGCCAATCCGCAGGCGCGGCACAACCCCGATTGGTAACTGAACTACGGCAAGCATTCGGCGGCGTTGACGATCTCGGCGTCCATGTTGCGGCGCATCATCGTCAGCGCGGCGTCGGAAAGTTCCGGGTCGATGTGCGCGACGGCGTCGGGCGGCACCACCACGGGGAAGTGACGCACGTGCGCGTCGAGCGCGGTGTAGAGGATGCACTGCTCGGTGACCTGCCCGGTGAGAATGACGCGCTTGACCTTCAATTGGCCGAGCAGATAGGCCAGCGGGGTGGAGTAGAACGCGCTGTGGCGCACCTTCGTCAAGAAGCGACAGTCCGGATCCGGCGCGATCGGTTTGACGAGGTCAGGGCGCTCGCCGTCCAGCGCCGCGCGGACGAGATCGCTGTGGTCGGCGGTGAAATCGCCGTAGTTGTCGTTGACGTAGATGAGGTCGACGTCGTCTCGCTTGCGGGCCTGCGCGATGAGCCCGGCCAGCGGTTCGATGACCTCTTCGACGTGGGATGCGAGTTTTTCGGCGTCGGGATGCCGGTAGGTGTTGAGCATGTCGACGACGAGAACAGCGGTGTCGCTCACTGCGTCCTGCATACCCGTTCGTCCTCAGCCGACACGCGTCCTGGCATACGGCGGTTAACCGCGGACGCGCGAGGGACAAGAATGAGGCATGGACTTCTACTCCGCGTATCGGCACGGTTTCGTTCGAGTCGCCGCGTGCACGCTGCACACCACGATCGCCGATCCCGCGGCCAACGCCGAGTCGGTGCTGCGACTGGCCCGGGAATGCCACGACGACAGCGTCGCGTTGGCGGTGTTCCCGGAACTCACGCTGTCGGGCTACTCGATCGAGGACATCCTGCTGCAGGACGCGCTGCTCGAAGCCGTCGAGAAGGCGCTCGCCGATGTCGTGGCGGCGTCGGCGGATTTGCTTCCCGTCCTCGTTGTGGGCGCGCCACTGCGCTACCGGCACCGCGTCTACAACACCGCGGTGGTGATCCACCGCGGCAGCGTGCTGGGCGTGGTGCCCAAGTCCTATCTGCCGACATACCGCGAGTTCTACGAACGGCGCCAGCTGGCAGCCGGTGACGACGTGCGCGGCACGATTCGGCTTGGCGACGTCGACGTACCGATCGGCCCCGACCTGTTGTTCGCCGCCGCCGACGTGCCGGGACTCGTGATGCACGTTGAGGTGTGTGAGGACATGTTCGTGCCGGTGCCGCCGAGCGCGGAAGCGGCGTTGGCCGGTGCGACCGTGCTGACCAACCTGTCGGGCAGCCCGATCACTATCGGCCGCGCCGAGGACCGCTGCCTTGTGGCCCGCTCGGCGTCGGCACGGTGTTTGGCCGCCTACGTCTATGCCGCCGCCGGGGAGGGGGAGTCGACGACCGACCTGGCCTGGGACGGTCAGACGATGATCTGGGAGAACGGCCGGCTGCTCGCCGACACGGAGCGGTTCCCGAAAGGGCCGCGACGGTCGGTCGCCGACGTTGATCTGGAGTTGCTGCGATCCGAACGGATCCGGATGGGCACCTTCGACGACAATCGCCGGCACCACAGCCAATCCGCGGATGCCTTCCGCCGCATCGAGTTTCGGCTTGACCCCCCGACCGGTGACATCGGGTTGCTGCGCGACGTGGAACGGTTCCCGTTCGTGCCGTCCGATCTGCAACGGCTTGAGCAGGATTGCTACGAGGGGTACAACATCCAGGTCGCGGGGTTAGAGCAGCGGCTGCGCGCACTGGACTACCCCAAGGTGGTGATCGGAGTGTCGGGCGGGCTGGACTCGACCCATGCCCTGATTGTCGCCGCTCGGGCGATGGATCGTGAAAAGCGGCCCCGCAGCGACATTCTCGCGTTCACTCTGCCGGGCTTTGCCACCGGCGACCGAACCAAGAACAACGCGATCCGGTTGTCCCGCGCGCTCGGGGTGACGTTCGAGGAGATCGACATTCGCTCCACGGCCGAGCTGATGCTGACCGAGATCGGGCATCCGTTCGGGCGAGGTGAGAAGGTGTACGACGTCACGTTCGAGAATGTGCAGGCCGGCCTGCGCACCGATTACCTGTTCCGGATAGCCAACCAGCGCGGCGGGATTGTGCTGGGCACGGGCGACCTCTCCGAGTTGGCGCTGGGCTGGTCGACGTACGGCGTCGGTGATCAGATGTCGCACTACAACGTCAACGCCGGGGTCCCGAAAACCTTGATACAGCACCTGATTCGCTGGGTGATCTCGTCGGGCCAGTTCGAGACCGAGGTGTGCGAGGTGCTGCAGTCGGTGCTCGACACCGAGATCACACCGGAACTGGTGCCCACCGGTGAGGAGGAGGAACTGCAGAGCAGCGAGGCGAAGGTGGGACCGTACTCACTGCAAGACTTTTCGCTGTTCCAGGTGCTGCGCTACGGGTTTCGGCCGTCGAAGATCGCGTTCGTGGCCTGGCATGCCTGGAGCGACCCCAACCGCGGTGAATGGCCGCCGGGATTCCCGGAGGGCGAGCGTCCGTCCTACTCGCTCAAGGAGATCCGGCATTGGCTGGGTGTCTTCGCGCAGCGGTTCTACTCGTTCAGCCAGTTCAAGCGTTCGGCGCTGCCGAACGGACCCAAGGTCTCCTTCGGCGGCTCGCTGTCGCCGCGCGGTGACTGGCGGGCACCGTCGGACATGTCGGCGCGCACCTGGCTGGACGAAATCGAACGGGAAGTACCCGAAGACTGAGCTTTTCCGGTCAGTGCAGTGTGCCCACTCCCGGGACGAATCTGCCTACGCGGCGCGCGTATTCGCGGTAGTCGTCGCCGTGCGTCCGCATCAGATACGGCTCCTCGACCAGGCGCACGTGGAGTTCGATCGACACGATGACAAGCAGGTACCCGACGATCGCGACGATGTTCGGCGTGATCAACGTGGTGCCGAGCCAGAACACGAACATCGCCAAGAAGATGGGATTGCGCACGACGCCGAACACGCCGGAGCGCACCAATGTCGTGGTCTCGGTGTCGTCGACGCCGATGCGCCAGGAGTCACCCATGTCGACCTGGGCGTACACCGTCGCGGCGATGCCGACGACCGCGAGCACGATCCCCGCGGCCTGAATCCATGGCCGTTTCGAAGAAACGGCAGCGGCGAGACGATGCCGAGGACCTGCAACACCGGCGCAGCGAAGGTGAGCACCACCCCGACAACGAGACCGACACCGGCCAACCATTCCGTCGAACCGGGCCGACCGCTCACGCCCCGAAACCCGGTCGAGCCGGTGCGGCGCCGCTGAAGCCAACTGCGCCAGACGATCCCGACAGCTCCGCCCACCGCGAACATCACCACCGCCACCACGGCGGCCGTTTTCTCATTCATCGAAACTCCTCACTCCCGCAACAGAGTTTCGCCGCGCCAGGCTTCGATGCCCTCGCGCACCGCGACTGCCGCGATCACCAGCGCGGCGACCGGGTCCGCCCATGACCACCCCAGCAGCGCATTCACGAGCAGACCGACCAGCAGCGCGGCCGACAGGTACGTGCACAGCAGCGTCTGCTTGGAATCGGCAACGGCAGAGCGTGATCCAAGCTCACGCCCAGTGCGTCGTTGCGCCCAGGACAACACCGGCATGACAACCAGGCTCACGGCGGCCAGCCCGATTCCGACCACCGAGTGCCGTGCTTCGCCGACGCCGAGGAGCGACAGCACGGCGTCGACAGTGACGTAGAGCGCCAGCGCGAAGAACGAGAAGGCGATGAACCGCAGCGCAGCCTTCTCCCGCGTCTCCGGATCCTTGGCGCTGAACTGCCACGCGACGGCCGCCGCCGAGGACACCTCGATCACCGAGTCGAGCCCGAACGCCACCAGAGCCGACGACGACGCGCGGGCACCCTCGCTGAGCGCAACCACCGCCTCGACGATGTTGTAGCCGATCGTGGCGGCGACCAGCAGCCGGATGCGTCGTTGGAGGACAGTCCGTCGAGGCGCGGTCTTCGTCATGAGCAGCAGGCCGGATCGACGGCCAGCACCAAGCCGATGAGATCGCCGAGCGCATGGCCGATGCGCTGGTCGGCCAGTTCGTAGCGTGACCGACGACCCTCGGGCACCGCGACCACCAACCCGCACCCCCGCAGGCAGGACAGGTGGTTGGACAGGGTTTGTCGCGAGACACCGATCCGGTCGGCCAGTTCCGAGGGATAGGCCGGGCCCGTGCGGAGCGCGAGCAGAACCTGCGCGCGCGTCGGGTCGGCCAGTGCGTTGCCGAACCGGGTCAAGGCGTCATGGTCGGTGGCGATCGGCATGGGAAGACAGTACATCGAAATCTGAATTCACAAAACCATGAACTATTGCGTTCATCGAGATCCACGTCAGTCCGCGGTCCACCTCGCACTTTCTCGGACACGTGTGGATCTCGTTGCGGCGCGCCCACTCAGTCGATCAGGGCGTCGTCGATCGCCTCGAGCGTGGGCGCGCAGTCCCCGGCACCGGGCACGAGCGTGGCCAGCGCGCCCGCGGTGCAGGCCCGCCGCAGCGCGAGATCCACGCCGTCCGCCCACCCGGCGGCCAGCACCCCCGCGAACACGTCGCCCGCGCCCGTGGTGTCGACGGCCTCCACGGCCGGCGCAGGCACATCAACCGAGCGGTCGGGCGCGGTGCACGAGGCTCCTCGACCGCCGCGGGTGACGACCAGGTATGGCACCGGCCAGCGCCAGTGTTCGGCCTCGGTTTCGTTCACGACGACCACATCGACCAGCTCGGCCAGCTCGTCGATCTGCGCACCTTCGGTGAGCGGGGACGCGTTGAGAATGACAGTCGCGCCGGCATGCTGGGCCTCGCGCGCGGCGACCACCGCGGTCGCGACCGGAATCTCCAGTTGCAGCAGCAACACATCGGATTCGGCGACCATGCGACGGGCGGTCCGCGAATCCATCGTCAGGTGTCCGTTGGCACCGGGCGCCACGACGATCAGATTCTCGCCGCGCGCGTCGACGACGACCACCGCCGTGCCGCTCGCCCCCGGCGCCGTGACCAGCGCGTTGGTGCCGACGCCGTTTGAATGCAGGTGCGCCAGTAATGCGTCGGCCGCCGCGTCGCTTCCCACGGCGCCGACGAACTGCACGTCTGCGCCGGCCCGCGCCGCCGCGATCGCCTGGTTGGCCCCCTTGCCGCCCGGGGCCGTCGTCAGCGAGGACGCCAGAACCGTCGCGCCGGGGCGCGGCAACGTCTCGACGCCGAAGGTGAGGTCGGTGTTGACGCTGCCGACCACGCACACCCGGGCCACGCGGACAAGGCTAGCCCCGACCAGCCAACCGACCGGTTAGGCGGATACCCTGGGTTAATGAGTGTCGAGGCGCCTTCAACGGCAACAGACCTGCGTCAGCAGGTGCACGACGCCGCCCGGCGCGCTCGCGGGGCGGCGCGAATTCTGGCCACCCTGAGCACCGCCGACAAGGACCGCGCGCTGCACGCGGCCGCCGACGCGCTGCTGCGCCACATGCATCCCATCCTCGCGGCGAACGCCGAGGACCTCGAGGCGGCGCGGGCGGCAGGCACGCCCGAGGCCATGCTCGACCGGCTGGCGCTGAATCCGCAGCGCGTCGACGCCATCGCGGCGGGTCTGCGCCAGGTCGCCGGGTTGCCGGATCCGGTTGGCGAGGTCTTACGCGGACGCACACTGCCCAACGGGCTGCGGTTGCGCCAGCAGCGGGTGCCGCTCGGTGTCGTCGGAATGGTCTACGAGGGCCGGCCGAACGTCACCGTCGACGCGTTCGGGTTGACGTTCAAGTCCGGTAACGCGGCGCTGCTACGCGGCAGTTCGTCGGCCGCACGCTCCAACGAATCGCTGGTCAACGTGCTGCGCGCGGCACTGGCCACCGAGAACCTGCCGCCGGACGCCGTGCAACTGCTCTCGGCGGCGGATCGCGCAAGCGTCACCCATCTCATTCAGGCCCGCGGTCTGGTCGACGTCGTGATTCCGCGCGGTGGTGCCGGGCTGATCGACGCCGTGGTGCGCGACGCGCAGGTGCCGACGATCGAAACGGGCGTCGGCAACTGCCACGTGTACGTGCACGAGGCGGCCGACCTTGCCGTCGCCGAAAAAGTGCTGCTCAACGCGAAGACCCGCCGTCCCAGCGTGTGCAATGCCGCCGAGACGCTGCTGGTGGACGCCGCGATCGCCGACCGGGCGCTGCCCCGGTTGACCACCGCGCTGCGCAACGCCGGGGTGACCCTGCACGACGGCGAGGACGACCTGCGGCGCGAGTACCTGTCGATGGACATCGCCGTCGCGGTGGTGGACGGCGTCGACGCGGCGATCGAGCACATCAACGAGTACGGCACCGGCCACACCGAAGCCATCGTGACCACCAATCTGGCTGCTGCGCAACGCTTTACCGAGCGAGTCGATGCCGCTGCGGTGATGGTGAACGCATCCACGGCGTTCACCGACGGCGAGCAGTTCGGCTTCGGAGCCGAGATCGGCATCTCCACTCAGAAACTCCACGCCCGCGGGCCGATGGGCTTGCCGGAGTTGACCTCGACTAAATGGATCGTGTGGGGCGACGGCCACACCCGACCGGTCTGACCACACGAGAGGAGCTCCAGTGAGCGTCCCCGCCCGGCCCGCGCAGCTGTTCACCGACATCGACGACGTGGCGCGCCGCCTCGCCGGCACCGGGTACCTGCCCGACACCGCCACCGCCACAGCGGTTTTCCTCGCCGACCGCCTGGGCAAGCCGCTGCTTGTCGAAGGACCGGCCGGGGTGGGCAAGACCGAGTTGGCCCGCGCCGTCGCACAAGCCACCGGCTCAGGGCTGGTGCGGCTGCAGTGCTACGAGGGCGTCGACGAGGCGCGGGCGCTCTACGAGTGGAACCACGCCAAGCAAATTCTGCGAATTCAATCCGGCACAAGAGAGGGGAGTGACTGGGACCATACAAAAGACGACGTGTTCTCCGAGGAATTCTTGCTGTCTCGCCCACTGCTGACAGCGATCCGGCGCACCGAGCCCACCGTGCTGCTCATCGACGAAACCGACAAGGCCGACATCGAGATCGAGGGCCTGCTGCTGGAGGTGCTGTCCGACTTCGCCGTCACCGTCCCCGAACTGGGCACGATCACGGCTGCCCGGGCGCCGTTCGTCCTGCTGACGTCCAACGCCACCCGGGAACTGTCCGAGGCGCTCAAGCGGCGGTGCCTGTTCTTGCACATCGACTTTCCCGATCCCGACCTCGAACGGCGCATCCTGTTGTCGCGCGTGCCGGAGCTGCCGGAGCACATCGCCGCGGAGTTGGTGCGGATCATCGGTGTGCTGCGCGGTATGCAGCTGAAGAAGCTGCCGTCGGTCGCCGAGACCATCGACTGGGGTCGCACCGTGCTGGCGTTGGGCCTGGACACGATTGACGACGCGACGATCGCGGCGACGCTGGGCGTGGTGCTCAAACACCAATCCGACCAGGTGCGCGCGGCCGGGGAGTTGAGGCTCAACTGATGGCCGCGCGCCGCATCCGTCCACCGCAGCCGCTTGCCCCGCACGGCATCCCCGGCCATCTCGTCGGCTTCGTCGAAGCGCTTCGGGCGCAGGGCATCTCGGTGGGTCCATCGGAAACCGTCGATGCCGGCAGGGTGGTCAGCGTGCTCGGGCTCGGTGATCGGGAGGCGCTTCGGGAGGGCATCGCCTGCGCGGTGTTGCGCCGACCGGACCACCGCGACACCTACGACGCGATGTTCGATCTGTGGTTCCCGGCCGCGCTCGGAGCGCGAACCGTGAGTTTGACCGACGACGAGACCGACGAGCAGCCCTACGACATCGATGCGCTGCGCGCCATGCTGGTTGACCTGCTCGGCGACAGTGCGGCCGGCGAAGCGGACCGCGACGAGCGGCTCGAGTCTCTGGTCGCGCACATCGTCGAGGCGTACGGCCGCTACCAGTCCAGCCGCGGCCCGTCGTACTCGTCGTATCAGGCGCTCAAGGCGATGGCGCTCGACCAGCTCGAGGGTCGGCTGCTGGCCGGCCTGCTCGCGCCCTATGGCGAAGAACCCACGCCCACTCAGGAGCAACTCGCCAAAGCAATTGCCAAGCAACGTATTTCACAGCTGCGCCAACTGGTGGAGGCGGAGACCAAGCGTCGCACCGCCGAGCAGCTGGGGCGCGACCACGTCACGATGTACGGAATCCCGCAGCTCAGCGAGAACGTCGAGTTCCTCCGGGCGTCCGCGGACCAGCTGCGGCAGATGCGCCGCGTGGTGGCGCCGTTGGCCCGGATGTTGGCCACTCGGCTGGCCGCCCGTCGACGCCGGTCGCGAGCCGGCGAGATCGACTTGCGCAAGACGTTGCGCAAGTCGATGAACACCGGCGGCGTGCCAATCGACGTCGTGCTGCGCAAGCCCCGCCCGGCGCGCCCGGAACTGGTGGTGCTGTGCGACGTGTCCGGGTCCGTGGCCGGCTTCAGCCACTTCACGCTGTTGCTCGTGCACGCGCTGCGTCAGCAATTCTCGCGGGTTCGCGTCTTTGCCTTCATCGACACCACCGACGAGGTCACCCACTTGTTCGGCCCGGACGCCGACCTCGCCATGGCGGTGCAGCGGATCACCCGCGAGTCGGAGGTGTACACCCGCGACGGCCACAGCGACTACGGCAACGCGTTCGTGTCCTTCTACGAGAAGTACCCGGAGGTGCTCTCGCCGCGTAGCTCACTGCTGATCCTGGGCGACGGACGCAACAACTACCGCAACCCCGCTGTCGAGGTGCTGCAGCACATGGTGACCGAGAGTCGGCATGCGCACTGGCTCAATCCCGAGCCGAAGAATCTTTGGGGCAGTGGCGATTCCGTGATTCCGCGCTACCAGGACGTCATCACCATGCACGAATGCCGGTCCGCCAAACAGCTGGCCGCAGTCATCGACCAATTGTTACCGGTCTGAGGGCGCCCCGACGCTGAAGTAAGGTGGCCAATCGTGGCGTCGGCGGGCAGGAGACGACTGGGCGTGATGGGCGGGACCTTCGACCCCATCCACAACGGCCACCTCGTGGCTGCCAGCGAGGTCGCCGGCCTGTTCGAGCTCGACGAAGTGATGTTCGTGCCCGCCGGTGAGCCGTGGCAGAAACACGGCCGCCCCGTGACCGCGGCCGAGGACCGTTATCTGATGACCGTGATCGCGACGGCCAGCGATCCGCGGTTCTCCGTCAGCCGCGTGGACATCGACCGCGGCGGCCCCACCTACACCAGGGACACGCTGCGAGAACTGCACGCGATCAACCCGGACGCCGATCTGTTCTTCATCACCGGCGCCGACGCCTTGGCGTCGATCCTCAGCTGGCAGGACGTCGAGGAGCTGTTCGCACTGGCGCGGTTCGTCGGTGTCAGCCGGCCCGGGTATGACCTCGATGGCGGTCACGTGTCGGCGGCGTTCGAATCGCTGCCGGCCGAGGCGCTGACACTGGTTGAGGTGCCGGCGCTGGCGATCTCGTCGACGGACTGTCGCGTCCGTGCCGCCGAGAACCGGCCGATCTGGTATCTGGTGCCCGACGGGGTGGTTCAGTACGTCGCCAAGCGGCGGCTCTACCGCGGACGGTCCCCGGGCGTGACTGAGGACCAGTCGTGACTGCCTCCGACGAAGCCGTCCAGATGGCCGGCGTGGCCGCGCGGGCGGCGGCGTCGAAACTGGCGAACAACGTGATCGCCATCGACGTCTCCCAGCAGCTGGTGATCACGGACTGCTTCGTGATCGCATCGGCCACCAACGAGCGCCAGGTGAACGCCATCGTCGACGAGGTGGAGGAGAAGATGCGCCGGGCGGGGTACAGGCCGGCCCGCCGGGAAGGCGCCCGCGAGGGCCGCTGGACGTTGCTCGACTACATCGACATCGTGGTGCACGTTCAGCACGAGGACGAACGCAATTACTATTCGCTCGATCGGCTGTGGCGAGACTGCCCCGTACTGCCCGTCGATCTAGACGTGGAACCGTCATGAGAATCCGGCGGCTCGTAATGCTGCGGCATGGACAAACCGATTTCAACGCCGGCAGCCGGATGCAGGGGCAGCTGGACACCGAATTGTCCGAACTGGGCCGGGCGCAGGCGGTTGCGGTCGCCGAGGTGTTCGGAAAGCCCACACCGCTTTCCATCGTGTCCTCGGATCTGCGGCGCGCCTATGACACCGCGGTCGTCCTCGGTGAACGCACGGGCTGTTCGGTGATCGTCGACCCACGGCTTCGCGAGACACACCTGGGCGACTGGCAGGGGTTGACCCATCAGCAGGTCGACGCGGCGGCACCGGGTGCTCGCATGGCGTGGCGAGCCGATGCCACCTGGGCGCCGCACGGCGGGGAAAGTCGGGTCGACGTGGCGGGACGCAGCATGCCGCTCGTCGCCGAACTGGTTGCCGGTCAAAGTGATTGGGGTGCCATCGGCCACGATCGGCCGGTGGTGCTGGTGGCCCACGGGGGTCTGATCGCCGCGCTGACGGCGGCCCTGCTCAAACTGCCGGTGGAGAACTGGCCGGCTCTGGGCGGTCTGGGCAACGCCAGTTGGGTGCAGTTGTCGGGGCATTCGCGGCCCGACGCCGAGTTGGCGCAGATCCGATGGCGACTGGATATCTGGAATGCCTCGGCTCAGGTCGCCGGAGACGTCCTCTGAGATGCGTCGACCCGTCTTGCTCATCTTCGCCGATTCCTTGGCGTACTACGGGCCGACCGGTGGCTTGCCTGCTGACGACCCGCGGATCTGGCCCAATATCGTTGGAGAGCAACTCGATTGGGATGTGGAGCTGATCGGCCGGATTGGCTGGACCTGCCGTGACGTCTGGTGGGCCGCGACCCAGGATCCCCGGGCGTGGGCGGCGCTGCCGCGCGCCGGGGCGGTCGTCTTTGGCACGGGCGGGATGGATTCGCTTCCTTCTCCGTTGCCCACTGCACTGCGTGAGGTGATCCGCTATGTCCGTCCGCCGTGGCTGCGGCGGTGGGTACGCGACTCCTACGGCTGGGTACAGCCGAGGCTTTCGCCGGTTGCGCGTTCGGCGCTGCCGCCGCACGTCAGCGTCGAGTATCTCGAAATGACAAGGGGTGCAATCGACTTCAACCGGCCCGGGATACCGATCGTCGCGTCGTTGCCGTCGGTGCATATCGCCGACACCTACGGCCGCGCCCATCACGGCCGCGACGCCACCGTCGCGGCGATCTCGGGCTGGGCGCGGCAGCACGAGATTCCGCTCGTCGACCTGAAAGCGGCTGTGGCCGAGCACATCTTCGCCGGACGAGGCAATCCGGACGGTATACATTGGAATTTCGAGGCGCACCAGGCCGTCGCCGAGCTGACTCTCAAGGCGCTGGCTGAAGCGGGTGTCGCCCCCGGGAACCGGCGCGGCTAGCGGCATGGCAGTCACGGTGGTGACCGACTCGTCGGCCCGGCTCTGCGACGTCGACCGCGACCGGTGGGGCATTCGCGAGGTGCCGCTGCACATCTTGGTCGACGGGCGCGACCTGCGTGACGGCGTCGATGAGGTGCCTGCCGACATTTGCGATCAGCCCCGCGCCACCACCGCCGGCGCCACTCCCGCGGAACTGGGCGCGGTGTTCCGGGATGCGTTGAGCGACAGCGACGGCGACGGGGTGGTGGCGGTGCACATCTCGGCGGCGCTGTCGAGCACCTTGACAGCGGCCGAGCAGGCGGCCCGCCAGTTCAGTGGTGCGGTGCGGGTGGTCAATTCGCGATCGGCGGCGATGGGCACGGGCTTCGTCGCGCTGGCCGCCGCGCGTGCGGCGGCTGGGGGTGCGAGTCTCGACGAGGTTGAGGCACAGGCCAGTTCGGCGGCCGACCGGATCCGCGGGTTCATCGTGGTCCACCGGTTGGACAACCTGAGACGCAGCGGCCGAATCGGCACCGCAGCGTCCCGGTTGAGCACCGCATTGGCGATCAAGCCGGTGTTGCGTATCGACGCCGACGGTCGGCTGGTGTTGGCTCAGCGCGTCCGCACGGCGAGCAAGGCGCTCGCGGCGATGGTCGACCTCGCCGTCGAAGAGGTCGGTGACCGGCCCGTGGCGGTCGCGGTACATCACGTCGAAAACGTCGGCGCGGCAACCGAAGTAGCTGACACCTTGGCGGGCCGGCTCAACATCTCGGCGCCGCCGACCGTGACGCCGTTGGGCCCGGTGCTCGGTATACACGTCGGCAGGGGGGCCATCGCGGTGAGCCTCGAGCTTCTGGAGCCTTGATCCTTTGTCGAGATTGCAGCCAGGGCTGTGAAACTGCCGCGATGCACGACCCTGGTGGCAATCTCGTCGCCTACACCGCCGGGCGGCCCGTGATCGGCGGCAGGTCGGCCAGCGTGACGATGCCAGGCGGCGCGGCAACGACTTTCGGCACCGCGTTGGTCACCGGCATCGCGGTGTAGATCATGCCCAGGCCCATGAACCCCGGCTCCGTCCAATCCTTCGGCGGCAGGCAGTGAATCACCGTGCGCATGTTGGGCAGCCCGAACACCTGAATCACGTGACCGTGTTCTAGCGGCTTCGGCGGCACGACGTGGTGGCCCATGATCCAGTTGAACCCGACGCTGACGATGTTGCGGTCGCCGACCCAGCCGCGGTGATAGCCGTACACCCCGGCGACGGTGCCCTTCGGGATCGTCATGAAGCCCAGGTCGGAGTCGCCGGTCGCGGGGGTGAACGTCACATCGAACGTGAACCGGTCCAGCGTCACACCCATCGCGTCGGCCATCACCGCGGCGGACTCGGCGAACACCTCGCTCTCCCGGCGCACGCTCTCGGCCAGTCCCGGTGTGTCGGGTGGCTGCGAAAACCCCATCGCCGTCTGGGTTCCCGCCGACTCGTATGTCGAGCAGTCGACCGACTCGGTGATGCGTATCTCGTCAACTCGCTCGCACGAGCCGCTGAGCACCATGCCGACGAGATTCGTCATCCCCGGGTGCGCGCCGCTGCCGAAGATCGACGAGTTGCCCCGCCGGCACGCCGCCCGGATCCGTTCCAAGTCCTCCGGCGTCTGCTTACCACCGGTGATCCAGGCCGCGCTTGAGCACACGTTGATTCCGGCCTCGAGCAGCCGCACCAGCTCGTCGATGTTCGGCCACAGCGGGTTGTAGCAGCAGGCGTCGGGTTTCGTGGCGATCAGGGCGTCGATGTCGTCGGTGGCGATCACGCCGGTGGGCCGTGGCCACCCGCACAGGTCGGCGGCGTCGACGCCCACCTTCTCCGGGCCGTGGGCATAGACGCCGGCCAGCTCCATGTCCGGACGCGCGATGATCGCGTGCAGCGACCGTCGCCCGATATTGCCGGTGGTCCACTGGATGACGCGAAGCGGCCGCTGGCCGGTCGGTTGGCTCATGGGTGTCGAGTATCGCCCGGCGGGATTTTCGGTGGCTTTCGGGGCCGGTTGTGCACAGTCGTCGATTCATCCACAGTCAAGGCGTCCGCGCCCGTCGGCACCGTGCCCGCGTCGGCGCGGCTTTCTACCGTGGCCGCATGCGCACCGAATTGCCGGCTGAGCGGCTGCACCGCCGCTTGAATCCCGATCCGGACACCGACGACGACACCGCCGACAACGACGACGATCGCGGCGCCTCGCTGTCACGCTGGCTGCCGGCCGCCCCGGACGACGCGGGCCCGCGATGGCTGGCGGCGGTCCGCGCCGACCCGGGCCGCGCCGGGACGATAGGGCTCGCGGTGGTGGGTGTCATCGCGGTGCTTGTCACGGTGTTCACCGTGATGCGGGACAAGCCTCCGCCGGTGGTGTCCGCGAAGTTGCCGCCGGTCCAGATGGCCTCGTCCGCCAGTCCCACGCCGAGCGGCACGCCGAGCAGCGATCAGCCCGTGGTGGTCAGTGTCGTCGGGCTGGTGCACAAGCCGGGATTGGTGACGCTGTCGCCGGGAGCGCGCATCGCCGACGCGCTGGCGGCCGCCGGCGGCACGCTCGCCGGCGCCGACCTCGTCGGGTTGAACATCGCCCAGCGGGTGGCCGACGGGCAGCAGATCGTGGTCGGAATTGCACCCGCACCCGGCGAGCCCACCACGCTCGGCAGCGGCGTGAGCCCGTCCTCCGCCACCCCGGGGGCGACCACGGCCAGCCCTGCAGTCCCAGCGCCGAGCGGACTCGTCGATCTCAACACCGCCACGGTCGAGGAACTCGACGCGCTGCCGGGCATCGGCCCGGTGACAGCCGCGGCGATCGTCGCCTGGCGAGACGCCAACGGACGGTTCACCGGCGTCGACCAACTCGCCGAGGTCGACGGCATCGGTCCGGCCCGCTTGGAGAAGCTCCGACCGCTGGTCGGGGTATGAGGCCGACGCACGGTGCCACCCGAGCCAGCGGCACGCGCCGGACCAGTCGACCTGCGACTGGTGCCGGCGGCGTTGACCTGCTGGGCGGTGACAGCGACCGGCGTCGCCTGGGACGCGGGCACACCGGTGGCGGCCGGGTGCGCACTCGTGGGCCTGCTCGCCGCTGGTCTCCTGCTCCGCGAGCGCCGCCGCGGCGCCTCGGTGCGACGGGCAGTGGCCGCCGGCGTGCTCGGCTGCGCGGTCGTGGGCGCCGGCTTCGCCTGGGCCGCCGCGGTGCGGGTCGACGCGGTTGCCCGACATCCGATCACCACGATGTTCGGGAAGTCGACCTTCGTCACCGTCACCGCCAGCGAACAGCCGCGGCCGGTGCGCGACGGTGCTCGCGTCGTCTTTCGTGCGACGTTGCAGCGCATCGGCGGGGACGATGTGACCGGACGGGTCACGGTGTTCGCGCCCGCCCGTGGGTTCACCGAGTTGAGCGCCGGCCGGCCGGCCGGCTTCCGGGCCCATCCGAACCGGCCCACGCGGTCCGACCTGACTGTCGCCGTGCTTTCTGCCAGCGGAACCCCGACATTCGGCGAGGCGTCGCTCGCGCAGCGGGCAGCCCATGACGTACGCACGCGGTTCACCGATGTCGCACGGACCGCGCTGCCCGCTGATCAGGCCGCCGCGTTGCCGGCTCTGGTGCTCGGCGACACCTCGATGTTGGCGCCGGAGACGGTGGCCGAGTTCCGTTCGGCCGGGCTGACGCATCTCACCGCGGTGTCGGGGGCCAACGTGACGATCGTCTGCGGCGCCGTGCTGTTCAGCGCTCGGCTTGTCGGCCCACGGGCGGCGGTCGGACTGGCCGCGCTGGCGTTGGTCGGGTTCGTCGTGGTGGTGCAGCCGTCGGCGAGCGTGCTGCGCGCGGCGGTGATGGGGGCGATCGGGCTGCTCGGCGTGCTCTCACACCGGCGTCGGCAAGCGATGCCGGCATTGGCGGCGACGGTCATCGTGTTGATGATCGCCGCGCCGGAGCTGTCGGTCGACGTCGGCTTCGCGTTATCGGTGTCGGCGACCGCGGCGCTGATCGTGGTGGCGCCGGTGTGGTCACGGCGCATGGTCGACCGTGGCTGGCCCAAACCGCTGGCCGACGCGCTGGCCGTCGCGACCGCCGCCCAGCTGGTCACCGCGCCGCTGATCGCCGGGCTCACGGGGCGGGTCAGCCTGGTGTCGATCGCCGCCAACGTCGCGGTGACGGCAGTGATCCCGCCGATCACCGTCCTCGGCACGGCGGCCGCCGTAGTGGGTGTGCTGTCGCCGGGCGCAGCGCAGCTGCTGGTCCGGTTCACGGGCCCCGAGCTGTGGTGGCTGCTGCGGGTCGCGCACTGGGCCGGCGACATGCCGGGTGCCACGGTGTCGGTTCCGTCGCGTCTGCTCGGGGTGCTCGTCGTCGCATCCGTCGGGGTCGCCGCACTCGTGCTGTGGCGCGGGCTTACCGTGCTGGCCCGGCGGTGTCGCGACCTCGTGGCACGATCATCGGGTGAGCTCGCAGGGGTTGCATCTCGTGCTCGGCGACGAGGAGTTGCTCGTCGAACGCGCCATCGCCGCAGTGCTCGACGGGGCGCGGACGCAGGCGGGAACCTCTGAGGTTCCGATCAGCCGGCTCCGGGCGGGCGAAGTCAGCACGAGCGAACTGGCCGAGCTGCTCAGCCCGTCGCTGTTCGCCGACGAACGCGTGGTGGTGCTCGAGGCGGCGGCCGAAGCCGGAAAGGACGCCGTCGCGCTGATCGGCGACGCCGCCGCCGAGTTGCCGCCGGGCACCATGCTCGTCGTCGTGCATTCCGGCGGTGGCCGTGCCAAGGCGCTCGCCGGCCAACTGCGTGACCTCGGCGCGGCGGTCCACTCCTGCGAGCGGCTCACCAAGCCGTCTCAGCGGGCCGAATTTGTCCGCGCCGAGTTGCGGTCGCTGCGGGTGGCGGTCGACGACGACGTGGTGACCGCCATCCTGGATGGGGTGGGCTCGGATCTTCGGGAACTTGCGGCGGCGTGCTCGCAGCTGGTCGCCGACACCGGCGGCCACCTCGACGCTCACGCAGTGCGGCGCTACTACAGCGGCAAGGCGGAGGTGAAGGGTTACGACATCGCCGACAAGGCCGTCGTGGGCGACGTCGCCGGCGCCATGGCGGCGCTGCGCTGGGCGATGCTGGCGGGTGAACCACATGTGCTGCTGGCCGATGCGCTCGCCGAGGCGGTGCACACAATCGCCCGCGTCGGACCACTCTCCGGTGACCCATACAAGCTGGCCGCTCAACTCGGGATGCCCCCGTGGCGGGTGCAGAAAGCGCAGAAGCAAGCCCGCCGCTGGTCGAGCGAAACGGTAGCCGTCGCCATGCGTCGGGTGGCCACACTCAACGCCGACGTGAAGGGCGCGGCGGCCGACGCCAACTACGTGCTGGAAGCGGCAGTGCGCGAGATCGCCGAACTGGCGGCGCCGCGGCGCCGTTGAATCAGAGCTGCTGAAATCAGAGCTTGTTGAGCGCCAGCGCCAGCGCGGACTTCTTGTTGGCCGCCTGGTTCTTGTGGATGACGCCCTTGCCGGCGGCCTTGTCGAGCTTGCGGCCCGCGGCGTGTGCCAACTCAGCGGCCGCGGCCTTATCGCCGGAGTCGGCGGCCTCACGGAACTTGCGAATGGCCGTGTGAAGCGACGACTTCACCGACTTGTTGCGCAGCCTGCGGCGCTCATTGGTGCGATTGCGCTTCTGCTGCGACTTGATGTTGGCCACGCGTTAGTTCCTTACCCAAATGCTCAGTTGGATTCCGGCGAGTGCTGCCTGACCTGGCAGCGAGTGACCAGGCTACCAGCCGAGGAGTCCATTCCTCAAAATCAGCGCTCTGGTCTGCGAGCATTGTTGTGGCCGCTGGCCTGCCGAAATGGCGCCGGTACGGCAGCATTGCACCCGTGAGCATTCGCGCCGAGTCCCAACGCCGATCCCGGGCCGATTCGAGACGGGCCGTGCGCGCTGCCACCTACGACGGCGTTTTCATCGGATACCGCGACAAGGGACCGTATGTCAGGGCCCTCGACGAGATGTTCGACGCCCATGGCGGCGTCCGTGCCCCCTACAAGGGGATCTACGACGAGCTGGCGCCATCCGATGCCTCGGAGCTGGCAGCCCGTGCCGAAGCGCTGGGCCGGGCGTTCATCGACCAGGGCATCACGTTCTCGCTGTCCGGTCAGGAGCGCCCATTTCCGCTGGACCTGGTGCCGCGGGTGATCTCCGCCGCCGAATGGTCCCGGCTGGAACACGGCATCACCCAGCGCGTCAAGGCGTTGGAGCTCTACCTCGACGACATCTACGGCGAACAGAAGATCCTGCGTGACCAAGTGATCCCACGTCGACTGGTGACGTCGTGCCAGCACTTTCACCGCCAGGCGGCTGGGATCATCCCGCCCAACGGGGTGCGCATCCACGTGGCCGGTATCGACTTGATCCGCGACGCCGACGGCACTTTCCGGGTGCTGGAGGACAACGTGCGCTCGCCGTCGGGTGTGTCCTACGTGATGGAGAACCGCCGCACGATGGCGCGGGTGTTCCCGAATCTGTTCGCGAGCAACCGAGTGCGCGCCGTTGGTGACTATGCGTCGCACCTGCTGCGGGCACTGCGGAACTCTGCGGCCACCAACGAGGCCGATCCGACCGTCGTGGTACTCACCCCGGGCGTCTACAACTCGGCGTACTTCGAACATTCGCTGCTGGCCCGCCAGATGGGGGTGGAGCTGGTGGAGGGCCGCGACCTGTTCTGCCGGGACAACCAGGTGTACATGCGCACCACCGAGGGCGAACGCCAAGTCGACGTCATCTACCGCCGCATCGACGACGACTTCCTCGACCCCATGCAGTTCCGTCCCGACTCGGTGCTCGGCGTGGCCGGCCTGCTCAACGCCGCCCGCGCCGGAAACGTCGTGATCTCCAGCGCGGTCGGCAACGGCGTCGGCGACGACAAACTCGTTTACACCTACGTGCCGACGATCATCGAGTACTACCTCGGCGAGAAACCGCTGCTGGCCAACGTCGACACCTACCGCTGCTGGCTCGACGACGAGCGCGAGGAGGTGCTCGACCGCATCGCCGAGCTGGTGATCAAACCCGTCGAAGGGTCCGGGGGGTACGGCATCGTGTTCGGCCCCGACGCCTCGGAGCGGGAGCTGGCCACCGTCGCCAAGAAGATCCGCACCGATCCTCGAGGCTGGATCGCCCAGCCCGTCGTGCAGCTGTCGACCGTGCCCACCCAGATCGACGACACGCTCGCACCGCGGCACGTCGACCTGCGGCCCTTTGCGGTCAACGACGGCGACGAGGTGTGGGTGCTCCCCGGCGGGCTCACCCGCGTCGCGCTCGAAGAAGGCTCGCTGGTGGTCAACTCCAGCCAGGGCGGTGGCTCCAAGGACACCTGGGTGCTGGCGTCGCGCGCATCGGTCGCCGACCGTGAGCTGGCCGCCGCCCAGGTGATGCGGTCGCTGCCCCGCCAAGTCGGCGCACCGGCCAGCGAGATGGGGCCGTCGCTCACGTCGTCGCAGCAGCAGCAACAGCAGCAGCAACAGCGGGAGGTGCGCGACTACCGATGACCGCCTCGCGAAGGGGAGACACTGATGCTGGCGCGCAACGCCGAATCTCTGTACTGGATCGGTCGCTACGTCGAACGCGCCGATGACACCGCACGCATCCTCGACGTCACGGTGCATCAGCTGCTCGAAGACTCCAGTGTGGATCCCGACCACACGTCCCGGGTCGTGTTGCGTGTGTTGGGCATTGCCCCGCCCGACGGGCCGCTCGATATGTGGTCGCTCACCGACCTGGTGGCGTTCAGCCGCGGCTCGCAGGGCGGGTGTTCGATCGTCGACGCTATCTCGGCGGCTCGCGAGAACCTGCGGTCTGCCCGCGAGGTGACATCCACCGAACTCTGGGAATGCCTCAACACCACCTACAACGCCCTGCCAGAACGTGAACGCGCCGCGAGAAGGCTTGGGCCGCATGAGTTTTTCTCATTCATCGAAGGTAAGGCGGCGATGTTCGCGGGGCTGGCCGATTCGACGTTGTCGCGTGACGACGGCTACCGGTTCATGATGCTCGGCCGGGCCATCGAACGCATCGACATGACGGTGCGGCTGCTGCTGTCGCGGGTCGAAGACAGCGCGTCGTCGCCGGCGTGGGTGACGGTGCTGCGGTCGGCCGGCGCGCACGACACGTACTTGCGGACCTACCGCGGCGTGCTCGACGCCGGCCGGGTGGTCGAATTCATGCTGCTGGACCGGCTTTTCCCGCGGTCGGTGTTCTACTCGCTGCGGCTCGCCGAGCACAGTCTTGACGAACTCGATCACCGTCCGAACAGCCGAGTCGGCGCCACCGCGGAGGCCCAGCGGCTGCTCGGCCGAGCCCGCAGCGAACTGGAGTTCTTGCGGCCGGGCATGCTGCTCGACACGCTGGAGAAGCGCCTGGCCGGACTGCAGACCACCTGCCGCGAACTTTCGGAGGCGGTGGCCCTGCAGTACTTTCACACCGCGCCGTGGGTCGCGTGGACCGCGGCCGCCCGCACTGGATTGCTGGTCATCGAGGACGGTGAGATCTAAATGTGGCGGCTTCGCGTGGTCCATTCGACCGGGTATGCATACAAGTCGCCGGCCACCGCATCGTTCAACGAGGCACGTCTGACACCCCGTAGCGACAACCGCCAGAACGTCATCTTGAACCGAGTGGAGACCGTGCCGGCGACGCGCAGCTACCGGTACATCGACTACTGGGGCACAGCGGTGACGTCGTTCGACCTGCACGCCCCGCACACCGAACTGGAGGTCACGGCCTCTTCGGTGGTCGAGACGGAAAAGCCCGAGCCGCCGGCCAAGCGGACAACGTGGGGCGACCTCCGCAGCGAAGCGACCGTCGACCGCTTCGACGAGGTGCTCAGCCCGACCCGCTACACGCCGCACAGCAGCCGCATCCATCGCGTGGGGCAGCGGATCGCCAAGGATAACGACCCGCAGGAGGCGGTGATCGTCGCTGCGCGCTGGGCGCACAGCGAACTCGACTACGTGCCTGGCACCACGGGTGTGCACTCGTCTGCGCTCGACGCGCTGCGGGAGGGCAAGGGCGTGTGCCAGGACTTCGCGCACCTGACGCTGGTCTTGTTGCGCGCCATGGGAATTCCTGGCCGCTACGTGTCGGGCTACCTGCATCCACGCCGCCAGGCCGCGATCGGCGAGACCGTCGACGGGCAGAGCCACGCATGGATTCAGGCGTGGACCGGCAGTTGGTGGAACTACGACCCCACCAACGCCAAGGAGATCAACGAGCAGTACATCAGCGTGGGCACCGGCCGCGACTACGCCGACGTCACCCCGCTGAAAGGCATCTACTCCGGTTCCGGCTCAACCGATCTCGACGTGGTCGTCGAAATCACGCGGCTGGCCTAACCACGGCCGATCCGCCGGTAGCCCGGGTGGACGTGGGGCGTGAGTCCTTGCCGTGCGGCAATGGTCGCGAGCATTGTGCGCAGTTGGGTGCGGTGCTCGTCATCAAGGCCGGCAGTGAGTTGACGCTCGTGCTGGCGGGCAAGCTCAGAAATCTTCTGCATCAGCTTCTTTCCCGCTGCTGTCAAATACAGCGCATGCCGGCGCCGATCTTCCGGACTTTTCCTGCGCTCGACGTAGCCGCGGTCTTCTAGTTCGTCGACGAACGCGACGACACGGCTCGGCAACAGCCCGAGTTGCGCGCTGAGCTGCTGTTGGCTGCGCCCCGGCTCGGCGGCGATAACCCGCAGGATGCCCGCCTGCGGCGGCGTCAGATCGATGGTCGCGATCCGCTCGGCGAACTTCTCGGCCGCATGATGACCGATCTGGGCGAGCAAGAACGCGATGCCGCCGCCGTGCTCGCTGCCGTCTGATGCCACCGCCACACCGTACCGCACGTGAATGGTTCATGTCGTGAACGTTGCGAGGCGCTCTCGCCGGGACTATCGTTCATGGCATGAATGATTCACGAAATGATGGAAGACGCTCGGCCGGGCGGCGGCCATCTCAGAGTGGCCCGCCGCTGGTGCTGCTCGCTGCGGTCGTTTTCACGTTGTTCGTGGGCGCCGATTGCAGTCGGGGCGGTGTTGGGTGGCGTGCCGCCATGGCCATTTGGCTCCGCCGAACCGATTTACCACTACTTCGCAAGCCAGCATGTCGCCGTTCGCGCGTCGGCGGTAGGCATCTTCGCGTCGTCGGTGCCATTGGCCATCTACGCCGCCACGGCCAGTGCGCGCCTGCGTCAGCTCGGCGTCACCGCACCGGGCACCACGATTGCGCTGGTTGGTGGAGTGCTGGCCGCTGGTTCGCTGTCAGCCGCCGGCATGTTGCTGTGGACGTTGTCCCAACCTTCGGTGACCGCCGCGATGCCGCTCACCCGCGCGCTGTATTTCTTAACGTTCCTAATGGGCGGTACCGCACACGTGGTGGGTCTGGGCTTGCTGGTGGCCGGCATGGCCGTCCCCGGGCTGATCATCGGGCTGCTGCCCAAGCCGCTGGCGTGGGCCGGGTTGGGCATCGCCGTCGTCGCGGAACTGACAACGCTGGTCCTCATTTGGCCGGCGCTGTCCATCCTCATTCCGATCGCTCGGTTCGGCGGACTGGTGTGGCTGGTGGCGGCAGGTCTGCTGCTGCCGAAGAACCGTCGGGAGGTGCGGACGTGAAGCTCAGCGTCGGCGATGTGATCGCTGCGCAGTCAGGCTGTGCCCAGCAGGGTGACCTCGATCATTTACCAGGTATTTCACAAGGGATGCGTCCGCGCCCTGGGTTCATGGGTTCCGCCGCAGACGAGTTCGACCTAGCCTAATGTGAAGTGGCTAACAAGCTAGCGAGGAATCATGCGCATCGCTGATGTATTGCGGAACAAGGGCTCGGCGGTGGCGACGGTCACTCCAGACACCACGGTGGACCGACTGCTGGCGGGGCTGGCCGAGAAAAACATCGGCGCCATGGTGGTGCTCGGTCCCGACGGCTTGGTGGGCATCGTGTCCGAGCGAGACGTCGTGCGCAAGCTGCACGAACACGGCGCCGATCTCCTCGGCCAGTCGGTCGCCGAGATCATGACCACCGTCGTCGCGACGTGCACGCCGGCCGACTCCGTCGACTCGCTGAGCGCGCTGATGACCAACAACCGGGTGCGGCACATACCCGTGCTCGAAGGTGGGCACCTGGCCGGGATCGTCAGCATCGGTGACGTCGTCAAGACCCGGATGGAAGAGCTGAAAGCCGAGCAGGAGCAGTTGCAGGCGTACATCACCCGCGGGTAAGGCTCTCTGGGTGAGCATCGATATTGCGCCCGGCCGCCGCGCCGACATCAAAGAGTTATCCGCTGCGCTGGCCCGGGCGTTTCACGACGACCCGGTCATGATGTGGATGTTGCCGGATGACCAAGCGCGGATCCGTGGACTACCGCGCGTGTTCGCGACGCTGACGAGGTTTCACTTCTTGGCCGGGGGTGGGGTGGAAGTGGCCCGCCGCGACGGGACGATCGGTGCCGCCACGCTGTGGGACCCGCCCGGCCGCTGGAAGCAGTCGCGGCTCGAGCAGATGCTGATGATGCCAGGGTTTCTCTTGGCATTCGGGTCGCGAAGCACCGTCGGGCAGCAAGTCGGCGAGACAATGAAGCGGCATCACCCCGAGGAGCCGCACTGGTACCTCAACGTCATCGGCAGCGATCCAGCCGTCCGCGGTGCTGGTTTCGGGCAGGCGCTGATGCGCTCGGGGCTGGATCGCGTCGATGCCGAGCATGCGCCGGCGTATCTGGAGTCGACGAAGCCCGACAACGTGCCCTACTACGAGCGGTTCGGGTTCGAGGTGACTGGCGAGATCATGCTGCCGCACGGCGGCCCGACGGTCTGGCCGATGTGGCGTCACCCGCGCTAGCACGCACGCACCTCGGGCGGGGGTGGGGAGCGTCAGCTCCAGGAGTATTCGGCCCGCAGTCGCGCGGCGACGTGCTCGAACATATCCCGGGGCACGATCGCGCCCTCTCGGCGAATGCCCTCCTCGGGAACGTCGAGCACCCGGTCGAGCCGCACCCAGCTCGCCCGGCCCTCGTAGTCCCAGCTGCCGGGGCCGATCCCGATCCAGTTGGGATCGTCGCGGTGATGATCCCGGCTGGACATCATCAGGCCGAGCAGCATGCTGTCGGTCGCGGCCGACGACCAGCACCGGACGGTCCTTGCCGCGCGTCGGGTCGTCCTCGTAGACCACCCAGGTCCACACGATCTCGCCCGGGTCGGCGCGGCCGTCCAGGCTCGGGGCATAGACCAGTCGGCGCGCGCGATGCGCCGTTGGCACGCTGTCCCGCGTAACCGGGCGTCCCGCGGTGAGTTCGCGGCCGGACGTCGACATCGACGCGCCACTCAGCACATCCAAGCCGATCCGGATACCCTGCGAGATCCCTCGTGGCAATCCCGGGGAGTTCTGCAGCTGCCGGATGAGCTTGGGCGCCTCGTTGAACACCAGATTCTCGGCGGCTCTGCCCACTCGCCTGCCCAACTCCCGCTGCAACGTCTTCCACTGCGACGCCATGGCTTCGAGCATAAAGCGTGTCGAACAACTCTGGATTGAGTGCTCGGCGCCGCCCTTCTCGGGCGTCGTCGGTTCAGGCTGCGGGTGCAGTGTGAACGTCGGTTCCCGCGTCTTTCGGGCTGGTTTCACCGGCACACCTAGGGTGCTGGTCCGGGTACCACCTCTCGGCGGTGGCGATTTCGCCGCCGCGCCACGCCTGTTTGTAGCGCACTAGCCGTGCGAGCTCGGCCCAGCCCGCATCATTACCCTGGACCGCAGTTCGTTCGCCCGCCCGCCAGGAGATTCCCATCAGCAGCTTCGCCGACCAGACGTTCACCGCGCCGGCGCAGATTCGGAACTTCTGCATCATCGCCCACATCGACCACGGCAAGTCCACCCTGGCCGACCGGATGCTGCAGCTGACCGGTGTGGTCGACGAACGCTCCATGCGGGCGCAGTACCTGGACCGCATGGACATCGAGCGTGAGCGCGGCATCACGATCAAGGCGCAGAACGTCCGACTGCCGTGGCACGTCAACGGCACCGACTATGTCCTGCACCTGATCGACACTCCCGGCCACGTCGACTTCGCCTACGAGGTGTCGCGGGCGTTGGAGGCCTGCGAGGGTGCCGTGCTGCTGGTTGACGCCGCCCAGGGCATCGAGGCGCAGACGCTGGCCAACCTGTACATGGCGCTCGACCGGGACCTGGTCATCATCCCGGTTCTCAACAAGATCGACCTGCCCGCCGCCGACCCGGAACGCTACGCCGCCGAGATCGCCCACATCATCGGCTGCGAACCCGGCGACGTGCTGCGGGTGTCCGGGAAGACCGGGGAGGGGGTCGCCGAGCTGCTCGACGAGGTGGTCCGTCAGGTGCCCCCGCCCCAGGGTGACGCCGAGGGACCGACCAGAGCCATGATCTTCGACTCGGTCTACGACATCTACCGCGGCGTCGTCACCTACGTCCGGGTGATCGACGGCAAGATCACGCCTCGCGAGCGCATCAAGATGATGTCCACCGGCGCCACCCACGAGCTTCTGGAGGTCGGCATCGTCTCGCCCGACCCCAAGCCCAGCGAGGGCCTGGGAGTGGGTGAGGTCGGCTACCTGATCACAGGGGTGAAGGACGTCCGTCAGTCCAAGGTCGGCGACACCGTCACCACCTCGCGCCACGGCGCCACCGAAGCGCTGACGGGATACCGCGAACCCAAGCCGATGGTCTACTCCGGGCTGTACCCGGTCGACGGCTCGGACTACCCGAACCTGCGCGACGCGCTGGACAAGCTGCGTCTCAACGATGCCGCGCTGACATACGAGCCGGAAAACTCGGTGGCGCTCGGCTTCGGCTTCCGCTGCGGCTTTTTGGGCCTGCTGCACATGGAGATCAGCCGCGAGCGGCTCGAGCGCGAGTTCGACCTGGACCTGATCTCCACCGCGCCGAACGTGGTGTACCGGGTGGTCCAGGAGGATGGAACCGAGACGGTCGTCACCAATCCCTCGGACTGGCCGTCGGGCAAGATCCGTACGGTCTACGAGCCGGTGGTCAAGACGACGATCATCTCGCCAAGCGAGTTCATCGGCACGATCATGGAGCTGTGCCAGTCGCGGCGCGGCGAGCTCGGCGGAATGGACTACCTGTCGCCGGAGCGGGTGGAGCTGCGCTACACCATGCCGCTGGGCGAGATCATCTTCGACTTCTTCGACGCTTTGAAGTCGCGCACACGTGGCTACGCCAGCCTCGACTACGAAGAGGCCGGCGAGCAGGAGGCCGATCTGGTGAAAGTCGACATCCTGCTGCAGGGCGAGCCCGTCGACGCCTTCAGCGCGATCGTGCACAAGGACGGCGCGCAGGCCTACGGCCACAAGATGACCACCAAGCTCAAGGAGCTCATCCCGCGCCAGCAGTTCGAGGTGCCGGTGCAGGCCGCGATCGGCTCGAAAATCATTGCCCGCGAGAACATCCGGGCGCTGCGCAAGGACGTGCTGTCCAAGTGCTACGGCGGCGACATCACCCGCAAGCGCAAGCTGCTCGAGAAGCAGAAGGAAGGCAAGAAGCGGATGAAGACGATCGGTCGGGTCGACGTCCCGCAGGAGGCCTTCGTTGCCGCGCTGTCCACCGACGCCGGCACCGACAAGGCAAAGAAATAGCGGCCTCTCGATGTCGGAAGGCTGTTCCACTGCCAGCGTTCACGATTCGTCGAGGAGCAGGTCGAGCAGACTTCCTGCAGCCCATCCGCTACGAGTGCCTGCTGGTCGCCGAGGACCGAAGACGGGTTCGCGTCGAGATCGACGTCTGCAGCTCGTCGCACTTCTCCTGCAAAACGTAGATTTCGGCGGAAATGGGCACATCGGGGGCATCTACCGGCACGAAGACACCGATGCTGTCGGCTTCCTCCTCGGCCGGTCACAGGATTCCTGGGTCGTCGTCGGCGGCCCGTGACCTACATCGGCGCATTCGCCGGTTGGAACACGCCGGTGCTGTCGGCTTCCTCCTCGGCGCGGATCACGTGCACGACAGCGTTGATCAACGCCAGGTGGGTGAACGCCTGCGGGAAGTTGCCCAGGTGCCGGCCGGTGCGCGGCTCGATCTCCTCGGCGTACAGGAGCAGCGGGCTGGCGAACGACAACAATCGCTCACACAGATGCTTGGCCCGGCTGATCTCACCGATTTCCACCAGCGCCGACACCAGCCAGAACGAGCAGATGGTGAACGTGCCTTCCTCACCGGTCAGCCCGTCGTCGGTCTCTTCGACGCGGTAGCGCAGCACCAGGCCGTCCTGGGTGAGTTCGTCGGCGATAGCCATCACCGTGTTGCGCACCCGCGGGTCGTCGGGCGGCAAGAATCGGGTCAGCACCACCAGCAGCAGCGACGCGTCCAGCGCGGTTGAGCCGTAGCGCTGCACCAGCACACCGCGATCGTCGACGCCGTGCGCGAGCACGTCGGCCTTGATCTCCTCCGCGGTGGCCCGCCACTGCTGCGCGTAGCTCTTCTCACCCTGCAGCTCGGCCAGCTTGGAGCCCCGGTCCAGCGCCACCCAGCACATCACCTTCGACGACGTGAAGTGCTGCGGTTCGCCGCGCACCTCCCAAATACCGCGGTCGGGTTCGCGCCAGTGCTTGATCGCCTCCTCGACCTGCATCTTCAGCACCGGCCAGAGCTGGTCCGACATTTGTTCGCGCGACTTGGCGTGCAGGTACACCGAGTCCAGCATGGTGCCCCAGATGTCGTGTTGGCGCTGGTTGTAGGCGCCGTTGCCGATGCGCACCGGCCGCGCACCGTCATAGCCGGACAGGTGATTCAGCTCGTCTTCGACCAGTTCACGCTCACCGCCGACCGCGTACATCACCTGCAACGGGTGCCTCTCGCCGTCGTCGGCGCCGGACACCTCGGCGATGAACGAGAAGAAGTCGTCGGCCTCGCGGTCCAGCCCCAGCGTGTAGAGGCCCCAAAGCGCGAACGTCGAGTCACGCACCCACGCGTAGCGGTAGTCCCAGTTGCGTTCACCCTGCGGGGTCTCGGGCAGTGACGTGGTGCTCGCCGCCAGCAGCGCGCCGGTCGGCGAGTATGTCAGCCCCTTCAACGTCAGCGCGCTGCGTTGCAGGTACGACCGCCACGGGTGGTCGGGGAAGTCACCGATGTTGATCCACTGGCGCCAGCACTCGCTGGTCTTCCACATCTTTTGGGCTGCTTCTTCGTAGGTCTGCGGCGCCGGATGCTTGGACCAACTCAGTGCGACGAACACGTTGTCGCCCTCGGTGAGCCGAGTGCGTGCCCGGGCCTCGCGGCCCTCCAGGCCGATCCGCAGATTCGTGGTGAGCTTGAGGGCGGGATGCAGGTCCGGGTCGCGTTTGGCCCGGGCGATGGCCTCGGCGTAGGCGGGCCCGGAGTACTCCCACGCGCCGCTGATGCGGTGGTAGTCGAACGACGGCTCACAGTTCATGACCATCTCGACGGTGCCGCTGACGCATCGGACCGTGCGCAGCAGGATGTGCTCGGCGTCCCAGTCCATCGGGGTGCGTCGGTGGGTGCGCGACCGCGACTCGAGGTCGTGCCACGGCCCCATCACCAGGGTGTCGCGCACGATCAGCCAGCCGGTGTGGGTTTGCCAGGTGGTCTCCAGAATCAGGCTGCCGGGCAGATAGCGGCGAGCGGCCGGGACGGAAACCCCGTAGGGCCCCAGCCGGAAGTGACCCGCCGCGCGGTCGAGGATCGCCCCAAACACGCTGGGGGAGTCGGGCCGCGGCACGCACAGCCACTCCACCGATCCGCTGGACGAGATCAGGCAGGTGTTCTCGCAGTCGGACAAGAACGCGTAGTCGGCGATCGGGGGAAACGGGTTCCGGGCCGACGAGGCCTGGATGTAGGGCACCGGACTGGTGACAGTAAACGGTGGTTCGTTGTTCGTTTCGGCCGGCTCGGCGCTCAGAACCATGCGCCCATCATCGGCCGTCTATGCACTTTTCGCTATGAATTCGAGCGGCGACCGGATAACGGTTTCACCGTCGGGCGAACGCGGGCGCATGCTGCGGCAGCGGCCCGATCGCGATCGCAAACCCAACGACTCTCTGCAACACCGGCACCCGACTGATCACCCGCACCCCGAGCGGCGGACGGGCGGCGTGGTCGCGCACCGCCGCCGCGATCACTCGCGTGTGGATAATCCGCTGCGCCAACTGAATCAATGCGGCCGGTGCCCAGCGCCGCGCCTGCACCCGGGCCAAGTCGCCCGTCCTGACCCGGCCCGACCGCAGCGGGCGCGCCAGTATGGACGCCGCCGCAACGCCGTCGGCGACAGCGAGGTTGATGCCCACCCCGCCGACCGGTGACATCGCATGCGCGGCATCGCCGATCAGCAGCAATCCGTCGGTGTACCACCGCCGCAACCGATTCAATTGCACGTCAAGCAATTTCACGTCGTCGAACGATTGCAGCTCACCGACCCGGTCGGCCAGCCAGGGCGACAACGTCGCCACCCGCCTGCGCAGTGAATCGATCCCCTCGGCGCGAAGTTGCGTGTCGGTGCCCTTCGGGATCACGTAGGCGATCTGGTAGTAGTCGCCGCGATCGATGACGATGCACCCATGCCCAGACCGGAACACGCCGTTGAGGCCTGGCCGGTCACTCGCACGCCGCGGCAGCCGGAACCACCAGATGTCCATGGGGGCTCCGAAGCTGCGCGGGACCAGACCCATCGCGGACCGCAGCGTCGACGCGCGGCCGTCACAGGCCACCGTGAGGTCGGCGCGCATTCGACGTACTTCGCCAGCGGGGTCGCGGTACCGCACACCAACCACTCGGCCACCTTCGACGAGCGGTTCGAGTACCTCGGTGCTGCGCAGTAGCGTGAACGCCGGCTCGAACTCCGCGGCGGTGGCGAGCAGTTCGAGGAAGTCCCACTGCGGTACCAACGCGATGTGCTTGTGCGGACCGGGAATGTGCCGCAGGTCGATCTTCACCGGCGTGCCCTGCACCTCCAACGTGATGGTTTCGATCAATCGGTGCGGCATAGCCGCGAACCGTCGACCCAAGCCGAGTTCGTCGAGCAGCCGCAGCGTGCTTGCGTGCACGGTGTCGCCGCGAAAGTCGCGAAGAAAGTCGGCGTGCTTTTCCATCACAACCACCGGCACGCCGCCGCGCGCGAGAAGCAGACCCAACACCATGCCGGCGGGCCCCCCGCCGGCGATCACACAAGTGGTAGATGTCACCGGCTCAGACACGACGCCATCTTGGCACGTGGCTGCGCCTAAGCTGGCCGGGTGGCCGGTTTCCTCAGCTGGTGGGATGGCGTCGAGCTGTGGCTGTCCGGGCTGAGCTTCGTGCTACAGACCGCGATCGTGATGCCGGTCGTGTTGGCGTTGTCCTACGGCCTCGCGATGCTGCTCGACGGGGCCATGGGCCAGGGCATCCGGGTGCTGCACCGAATTCGGCACGAACCCGACGACCCCGACTGATGAACGCGCTGCCGAAATCCCGGGTGACACTCGTCCTGGTCATCCTCGTGATTGTGGTGATCGTCGGCTGGCTGCTGACCCGCTAGATCGCTTGATTAGCGGTCCTGCCGATTATTGTTTAGGCTTCGCCCATGCAACCGGCGCGCGGCACTAAGGAGTGCTACGTCTTGGCGCTCATTGCCATCGGTGATTGCGCGGTTGCCGACGTTTACTGTTGTCGCTGACTCCACACCCGTTCGCGGTTTGGTGTCGTTGGGCCTTTAATCGTCCGTCTTGACTGTCGGCGCCTTTCCGCAGGTCGGGTAGATCCCCCTCGATTTCCCCTGCAGCGAAAGGTCACCCCATGTTCGGTCCCACCAGGCGGCGGTTACGCCATGGCGTCGCATTCGCACTGACGGCCGCGGTGGTCGCGGGCTGCGGCGGCGGTGCCAGCGACGTCGCCGGCGGCAGCGGCCAGTCCGACGCCCACACGACTCTCACGCTGGTCGCGTACGCGGTTCCCGAGCCCGGCTGGAGCAAGATCATCCCCGCGTTCAACGCCACCGAGCAGGGCAAGGGCATTCAAATCGCCACTTCCTACGGCGCCTCGGGTGATCAGTCCCGCGGCGTCCAGGACGGCAAGCCCGCCGACATCGTCAACTTCTCCGTGGAGCCCGACGTCACCCGCCTGGTCAAGGCGGACAAGGTCGCCGATGACTGGAACGCTGACGTCACCAAGGGCATCCCGTTCGGCTCGGTGGTGACTTTCGTGGTCCGCAAGGGCAATCCGAAGAACATCAAGGACTGGGACGACCTGCTGCAGCCCGGGCTCGAGGTCATCAGCCCGAGCCCGCTGAGTTCCGGCTCGGCCAAGTGGAATCTGCTGGCTCCGTACGCCGCGAAGAGCAACGGCGGACAAGACCCGCAGGCGGGTCTGGACTTCGTGAACAGGCTGGTCAGCGACCACATCAAGTTGCGCCCCGGCTCGGGCCGCGAGGCCACCGACGTGTTCCTGCAGGGCAGCGGTGACGTGCTGCTCTCCTACGAGAACGAGGCGATCCACATCGAGCGGCTCGGCAAGCAGGTGGAGCACGTCAACCCGCCGCAGACGTTCAAGATCGAGAACCCGCTGGCCGTCGTGAAGACCAGCGCCCACCTGGACAAGGCCACCGATTTCAGGAACTTCCAGTACACCCAGCAGGCGCAGCGGCTGTGGGCGCAGGCCGGGTTCCGCCCGGTCGATCCCGGCGTGGCCGCCGAGTTCGTCAAGGACTTCCCGACGCCGGAGAAGCTATGGACGATTGCCGACCTGGGGGATGGAGCAGCGTCGACCCGGCGTTGTTCGACAAGGACAACGGGTCCATCACGAAGATCTATAAACAGGCGACCGGATGACCACTGCAGTCGATCGGAACCCCGAAGCCAGCCGGCCCGAGCTCACGCCGGGTCGGTCTGGCTTATTCGGGCGGCGCTACGGCAACACCTCACTGCGGGTGGGCGTGGCGACGCTGTGGGTGTCGCTGATCGTGCTGCTGCCGCTGGCGGCGATCGTCTGGCAGTCGGCGAAGGGCGGCTGGCAGGCTGTTCGTCTCGGCGGTCACGTCACCGTCGGCGATCGAGTCCTTCAAGGTCACGTTGACCATCTCCGCGGTGGTCACCGTGATCAACGTGATCTTCGGCGTGCTGGTGGCGTGGGTGCTGGTCGCGCGACGACTTCCCCGGCAAGCGTCTCGTCGACGCGGTCATCGACCTGCCGTTCGCGCTGCCCACCATCGTCGCCAGCGTGGTGCTCCTCGCGCTGTACGGACCCAGCAGCCCGGTCGGCATCCACATCCAACACACCCCGTGGGGCGTCGGCGCGGCACTGCTCTTCGTCACGCTGCCGTTCGTCGTCCGCGTCGGTTCAGCCGGTTCTGTTGGAGGTGGACCGCGAGGCCGAGCAGGCGGCCGCATCGCTGGGCGCCAACAACTGGACGATCTTCACCGAAGGTCATCTTGCCTGCGCTCACGCCGGCGCTGTTGTCCGGTGGGGGACTCGCGTTCTCCCGGGCGATCGGTGAGTTCGGCTCGGTCGTGCTGATCGGCGGCGCGATTCCCGGCGAAACCGAGGTGTCCTCGCAGTGGATCAGGACACTCATCGAGAATCGACGACCGCACCGGTGCGGCCGCGATTTCCATTGTGCTGCTGGTTATTTCGTTTGTCGTACTGTTCATTCTCCGGGCACTCGGGTCACGTGCCGCCAAGCGCGAGGAATTGGCGAAATGACTCTGTCGCCGCTCGCCCGCTACCTCACCCGATACGTGGCGCTGGCGTACGTCCTGGTCTTGGTGGTTGTTCCCGTCGGCTTGATCCTGTGGCGGTCGTTCGCCCCGGGCGTTGGGCAGTTCTTCGCGTCGATCACCACACCGGCGGCGATATCGGCGCTGCAGTTGTCGCTAATCGTGGTCGCGATCGTGGTGCCGCTCAACGTGATCTTCGGGGTTCCCACGGCTTTGGTGCTGGCGCGCAACAAGTTCCGTGGAAAGGGCGCGCTGCAGGCGGTCATCGACCTGCCCTTCGCGGTGTCCCCGGTGGTCGTCGGTGTGGCGCTGATCCTGCTGTGGGGATCGGCGGGTCTGTTCGGGTTCGTCGAGAACGACCTGGGATTCAAGATCATCTTCGGGCTGCCCGGCATCGTGCTGGCCAGCATCTTCGTCACGTTGCCGTTCGTGATCCGCGAGGTCGAACCGGTGCTGCACGAGATCGGCACCGACCAGGAAGAAGCCGCCGCCACGCTGGGTGCCAGCGGGTGGCAGACGTTCTGGCGGGTGACGCTGCCGTCGATCCGCTGGGGCCTGACCTACGGTGTGGTGCTGACGGTGGCCCGCACGCTCGGCGAGTTCGGGGCGGTGATCATGGTCTCGTCCAACCTGCCGGGCACCTCCCAAACGCTTACCCTGTTGGTCAACGATCGGTACAACCGCGGCGCGGAGTACGGCGCCTACACCGTGTCGACGTTGCTGATGGCCGTCGCGGTCCTGGTGCTCGTTGTGCAACTGGTTCTCGACGCCCGCCGCAGGGCACCTCCCGCTTGCGGGAGAACCAATAGGCTTAGCAAGGAGATTCGAGATGACTGCTGCCTGATGTCGCCGGCTCGGCGGCTCCAGACGCGATCACCCTGCGCGGGGTGAACAAGCGATACGGCGATTTCGCCGCCTTGGAAGACGTCAACCTCACCATCCCCGCGGGTTCGCTGACCGCGTTGCTCGGGCCGAGCGGTTCGGGGAAGTCGACGCTGCTGCGGGCCATCGCCGGCCTCGACGAACCCGACACCGGCGTCATCACGATCGAGGGCCGGGACGTGACGCACATGCCGCCCCAGAAGCGCGGCATCGGGTTCGTGTTCCAGCATTACGCTGCGTTCAAGCACCTGACCGTTCGCGACAACGTGGCGTTCGGGCTGAAGATCCGCAAGCGACCGAAGGCGGAGGTCACCGAGCGAGTCGACAACCTGCTGGAGATCGTGGGGCTCAGCGGTTTTCAGGGCCGTTATCCGTCGCAGCTTTCCGGCGGACAGCGTCAGCGCATGGCGCTGGCCCGGGCACTGGCGGTGGACCCGCAGGTGCTGCTGCTCGACGAGCCGTTCGGTGCGCTCGACGCCAAGGTGCGCGAGGACCTGCGGGCGTGGCTGCGTCGGCTGCACGACGAGGTCCATGTGACCACCGTGCTGGTCACCCATGACCAAGCCGAGGCGCTGGACGTCGCCGACCGCATCGTCGTGCTGAACAAGGGCACGAATCGAGCAGATCGGTTCGCCGACCGACGTCTACGACAATCCGGCCAACTCGTTCGTCATGTCGTTCCTCGGCGCGGTGTCATCGCTCAACGGAATCCTGGTGCGCCCGCACGACATTCGGGTGGGCCGCAACCCCGAGATGGCCATCGCTCGCGGTGACGGCACCGCCGAATCGACCGGCGTGGTGCGAGCCACCGTCGACCGCATCGTCTATCTGGGATTCGAAGTGCGCGTCGAACTCACCAGCGCCACCACCGGTGGCGCCGTTCACCGCTCAGATCACCCGCGGTGACGCCGAGGCGCTCGGCCTGAACGAAGGAGACGCCGTCTACGTCCGCGCCACCCGGGTACCGCCGATCGCCGGCACCCTGCAGGCGGCGGCCGCCGACGAGTCGGCAACGCCGGCGACGCAGTCGAGCTAGGCCACCCGCCGATCGTGGCTGGCGGTGGCCGCGTCGAACCGATCGAGCACCGTCGCCGCCACCGAGGGGATGCGCGCCCAGCGGGCTCGGCCATCGAAATGCCTTGTGCCGCAGCATCTTCGGCCACCCTGTCGGTGATCTTGCCAGGTGCCAAGAACCACGGCGCGATCACCACCGCGCTGCACCGCGGGCGCGCAGGTGCCGTGCGGCCTCACGGACCGTCGGCCGCGGTCCCGTCGCGAACGCGGTGACCGCACCGGCCCAGCTGCGTCGGCAGCGGCGAGCCGCGTCGCCACGCGTGCGGTGCGCGCATTGGCGTCGGCGCGCGACGAACCGACCGCCGCGACGATCACGCCGACTTCGGATCGTCACTGCGGTACGCCCAGTCCGGCCAGCCGCTCCCGCAGCACCCGGATCAGCCGGCCATCCTCGCCGAGCACCGCCGCCTGCGACGTCCGCCGCGAGCCCGAGGCCGCGATCATCGCCGGGATGTCGACGCGCGCGTGGTAAGCGTCGGCGAGCAGCAGCGGCGTCACCACCCAAGCGGCCCGGCGGTGCTCGGCCAGCACGTCGCGCAGATTCGGGGTGGAGCGCTCGCAGAACGCGACGCGGACGTCGAGTCCGGGACGCATCCTGCGGATCTGCTCGGCGACCGCGCGGGTGTTGGCGCCCGCGCGGGGGTCCGCGCTGCCGTGCGCGGTGAGGATCAAGCTGCTCACGCGATCACCCGGAGTGCAAACCGCACTCGGTCTTGGCCAGACCCTGCCAACGACCGCTGCGTGGGTCGGCGCCGTCGAGCGGCTTCGCCGTGCAGGGAGCGCACCCGATCGACGGGTACCCCTCCTCCACCAGCGGGTTCACCAGGACACCGTGGGCCTCGATGTAGTCCTGCATGTCCTGGTCGGTCCATGCCGCCAGTGGGTTCACCTTCACCAAACCGAACGCCTCATCGAAGCTGATCAACGGCGCGTTGGCGCGGGTCGGGGCCTCCACGCGACGGACGCCCGTCACCCACGCGGAGTATCCGCCCAGCGCCTTGCTCAACGGCACGACCTTGCGCAGCCGACAGCACTCGTTGGGTTCGCGGGCGAACAGGTTCTTACCCAGCAGCGCGTCCTGCTGCGCAACCGAGTGTTCCGGCTGGACGTTGACCACGTTTACGCTCGTAGACGGCGCTGACGGCGTCGCGGGTGCCGATGGTTTCGGCGAAGTGGTAGCCCGTGTCCAGGAAGAGCACGTCGACGCCCGGCCGGATCTTCGCGGCCATGTCGATGAGCACGGCGTCCTGCATGTTCGACGCGACCACATAGTCACCACCGAAATGCTCGTCCGTCCAGCGCAGCAGATCCGATCGCATCGGCGCCGTCGAGTTCGGCCGCTCCCTGTGCCGCCAGTTCCCGAAGGTCCGCCATCGTGCTCATCATCGCCACCGTCCGCTCTTCGCGCGAGCGCTCATCGCAAATCCGCCTCGTCCGCTCTAATGGCCCACGTAGCGAAACGCTCACCCTCGTTGCGTTGTTTCACGAAATTGCGAACAACTCGCTCGATGTAGTCACCGAGCTCGTCGCTGAGCACCTTGTGCTGGCGCAATTTGCGGCCGAACCCGCTGTCCAGCCCGAGGCTGCCGCCCAGGTGCACCTGGAAACCCTCCACCGGGCCGTCGCCGTCGTCGACCATCTGGCCCTTGAAGCCGATGTCGGCCACCTGGATGCGCGCGCACGAGTTCGGGCAGCCGTTGATGTTGACGGTGACCGGCACGTCGAGCAGTGCGTTGAGGTCCTCGAGCCGCTTCTCGAGTTCGGGCACCAGACCCTGGGCGCGAACCCGGGTCTCGGCGAACGACAGCTTGCAGTACTCGATGCCGGTGCACGCCATGAGGTTGCGCCGCCAGTGCGACGGGTTCGACGGCAGCCCGAGGGCGTCGAGTCTGTTCGACGAGCTTGGCCACATGGTCATCGGGAACGTCGAGGATGATCAGCTTCTGGTAGGGAGTGAAGCGGATGCGGTCGGAGCCGACGCCTTCGGCGAGGTCGGCCACCTTCTGCAGGATCGTGCCGGACACCCGGCCCGCAATCGGGGCGACCCCCACGGCGTTGAGGCCGTTCTTGAGCCGCTGCACGCCGACGTGGTCGATGGGATGCGGCGGCGGCTCGGGCGCGGGTCCGTCGATGAGCGGCCGTTTGAGGTACTCCTCTTCGACCACCTGACGGAATTTCTCGACGCCCCAGTCCTTGATCAGGAACTTCAGCCGCGCCTTGGAGCGCAGCCGGCGGTAGCCGTAGTCGCGGAACGCCGAGGTGATGGCCTCCCAGACGTCGGGCACCTCCTCCAGCGGCACCCACGCGCCGAGCCGCTGACCCAGCATCGGGTTGGTGGACAACCCGCCGCCGACCCACACGTCAAGGCCCGGACCGTGCTCGGGATGGTTGACGCCGATGAACGCGACGTCGTTGACCTCGTGGCAGACGTCCTGCAAGCCCGAGATCGCGGTCTTGTACTTACGCGGCAGATTGGCGTACTCCGGCTTGCCGATGTAGCGGCGCACGATCTCCTCGATCGCCCAGGTGGGGTCGAGCACCTCGTCGAGGGATTCGCCGGCAACCGGCGAACCCAACACCACGCGCGGGCAGTCGCCGCACGCCTCGGTGGTCTGCAGACCAACGGTATCGAGCCGTCGCCAGATCTCCGGTACGTTCTCGATCTCGATCCAGTGGTACTGGACGTTCTCCCGGTCGGAGATGTCGGCGGTGTCCCTGGCAAACTCAGTCGAAATCTCCCCTAGTGTGCGCAGCGCCGCGGCGGACAGCGCCCCGCCGTCGCAGCGGACCCGCATCATGAAGTAGCTGTCCTCGATGACGTCGATGTTCTCGTCGCCGGTCCAGTTGCCGTCGTAGCCCTGCTTGCGCTGGGTGTAAAGCCCCCACCAGCGCATACGGCCGCGAAGGTCGGTCTTGTCAATGGTGTCGAACCCGCCGGGCGCGTAGATGTTCTCGATGCGGGTGCGGACGTTGAGCGGGTGGTCGTCCTTCTTGGTCTGCTCGTTGGCGTTGAGCGGTTCGCGGTAGCCCAGCGCCCACTGGCCTTCGCCGCGACGCTTGGGCGGACGGGGTCGTGTCATCGGCGGGTCGACACTCCTTCAGAAGTGCTGACGACCGAATACGCACGAATACCGGTGGCTGTCCGGCGGTGCAGATCCGGCGGCCAGCGCAAAGTTCTAGGCGGGCAGATCTACGACATCAAGGCAGACAGCGACAGCTGCATACGCGCTTGAAGTCGATATGCCGCCGCGCCACCAAGGAAATGCGATGGGGGAAGCAGGCGGCGATCACGTACCTATTCTGCCACGCCTGGTGTGACGAGCCGAAATCGCGCCGGAAGCCCGTCTGGGACACTCGGTGTCATGACGGTGTCGACGGCCGAACTGCCCCGGCTGGACGCGCCAGCCCCGGGCCGGCCCTTCGGCATCTACGTGCACGTGCCGTTCTGCGCCACCCGCTGCGGCTACTGCGACTTCAATACCTACACGCCGGCCGAACTCGGCGACGCGACCCCCGACGGGTGGCTGGCCGCATTGCGCACGGAACTGCGACTGGCCGCGCAGCGGCTCGGGTCACCGCAGGTCGTGGACAGTCTGTTCGTCGGCGGCGGCACGCCGTCGGTGCTGGGCGGTGCCCGGCTGACCGCGGTCCTCGACGCGGTGCGGGAGAGTTTCGTGCTGGCGCCCCACGCAGAGGTGACCACCGAGGCGAATCCGGAGTCGACGTCGGCGCCGTTTTTCGACGAGTTGCTGGCGGCGGGCTACACCCGGGTGTCGCTGGGCATGCAGTCGATGGCCGAGCACGTCCTGGCCGTGCTTGACCGGGTGCACACGCCGGGCCGGGCGGTGTCGGCGGCCCGCGAGGCAGTCGCGGCCGGGTTCGCGCACGTCAACCTGGACCTGATATACGGCACGCCGGGGGAGAGCGACGACGACCTGATGCGTTCGGTTGACGCCGCCCTCGGCGCAGGCGTCGACCACGTCTCGGCCTACGCGCTGATCGTCGAGGACGGCACCGCGCTGGCGCGGCGCGTTCGACGCGGGGAGGTGCGTGCTCCCGACGACGACGTGCTGGCACACCGGTACGAGCTGCTGGACACGCGGCTGCGCGCCGCCGGCTTCGACTGGTACGAGGTGTCCAACTGGAGCCGTCCCGGTGGTGAATGCCGGCACAACCTCGGCTACTGGAACGGTGGCCAGTGGTGGGGCGCCGGACCGGGCGCACACGGGTATGTCGGCTCGACGCGGTGGTGGAACGTAAAACATCCCGCCCGGTATGCGCAGTTGCTCGCCGGCGAGGTGTTGCCGGTCGACGGGTTCGAGCGTCTCGACGCCGCGGACGTCCACACCGAAACGGTGATGCTCGTTGTGCGGTTGCGGCGCGGCCTGCCGGTTGCGGCGCTCACGGGAGCCGAACGGGCCCGGGCCGAAGTGTCGGTTGCCGACGGATTGCTGCGCCGCGTCGACGACCGGCTGGTGCTCACCGACCGCGGGCGCCTGCTCGCCGACGCCGTGGTGCGCACGCTGGTGGATTAGTGCGCCGACAGTTGGGCTCGTCGAGATCCACGCGTGCCCGAAGAAGTTCGAGAACGCAACGGGCTGGTGTGGATTTCGTACGGCGACCGCAGGGCGCGCCGACCGCCGAACGGCGGATTGTCAGAAGTAGCCGTTCCCGCAGGCGACACCATCGGACCGCAATTTCACGGCCGTTTGCACGGCACACTCCGCGCGACGCATCGCTCACTGCCGCGACTGTGAGATGTCAGGTGAAGCTCGATCCGATCCGCGGAGGCCGTGCCTACCGCGTGTCGGGAACTCGCAGACCGACGGCGTATCTGGGTCTGCAGGTTCTCGCCGGAGTCGGGATGTCCCCGCGGCGAATGGGGGCCACATCAGCGATCATGACCTCAAGCTCGACGCTGGCGGCGCGTTTTCGTTGGTGTTCTCGGCCGCTGAACCGTCGGTAGCCGAACTGGAAGGCGCCCAATGGATTCCGATGCCCGACGATTCGCCCTCGATCGTGGTGCACGAGTACATCGGTGCGCTGCGACAGAAGAACTCGCTACGCTGACACGATCTCGGAAAACTTCTCGATCATCCGCCCGCACCGCAACTCCGCGGTGTCGTGCGCGATCGCCTCGAACCTCAGCACCGCGTTCGCCGTTGCAGTTCACGCCATGCCGATCAGCTGCCCAGTCAGACGTTGTACACGTCAGGTCGCGGACCGTGGCCTCTGCCAGATCGGCGACCTCGCCGGTCGTCGCCATGCACACCGTCCTTGACCTGCTCACGACCCAACTGGGCGCGGAACGCAGCTTGCCGCGATCGAATACGCGCGTGTCCCCGCCGCCCGCGACCGATCCCGCAGCCTCGTGCGCACATCGCCACCGGCGGCATGGTCCGCTGCCCGCTGCCGCGATCCGACGAATCGCTTCGACCAGCACATACTCGTTGTCATCCTCGGCCGGCCTGCTACTCGCCAACCCCCGCCATCACCTGCTTTCATGGCCGCCACCTCCGAGCAGGCCCACGACCTGGAGCTGTTCCAGCCGTAAGCCGACCAAGGCCCCTGCCTGGACTGCTACGCCACTGGCCAACCCATCTCGGTGTCCGACGTGAAAACCGAGACGCCGCGCTGCCGCGGTTTGTTGCCGCCGCCACCGACGCCGCTTCGCCTCCGTGCACGCGGTGCCTTTGCGCGCAGCCATCACCGTTCTGGGCGCCCTGGGCTTATTCGGCACTCAGGTCGATCACTCAACGACGCCGACTTGTTCATCGCCCGAGTCACTGCACACATCGCCTGCGTAGCGATCCTGCAGGAGCATGCCCCCATCCTCGAGACCGTGCACCCGCACCTGAGAGCCGCGCTGAGCAGCCGGGTCGTCGTCGAGCAAGCCAAAGGGTTCCTCCACGAGCGCCTCGGGGTGTCCGTGGAAGACGCCTTTGCGCTGCTGCGCCGCTACGCACGAACCCACGACGACCACCTGACCGCGGTGTCCCGGCGCCTGATCACCAAACCCGACGCCCGTTCGGCGATCCTCGCGGCCATGCGGCAGATGGTGGCCTAGTCCGTCCGAACGGTGTGATCAGGACAGGTGGTGCCGAGCCTCAGCGCGGCGCACCCGCCTGGTCTAGCACCCGTTGCGCGATCACAGCCCGGCTTGACGTTCTCGGCCTGACTTACCCGCCGCAGCCGATTGAACGCCTCGTCGGCGCTACCACCGGTACGGCCGCGGATAAGGCCGATCGCCTGATCGATCACCGCCCGGCTGCCCAGCGCACGTCGGTCCGCTGGTTAGCGCCCGGCGGGCCAGGGCCGGGGATATCGTGACTACCTGGCTCGGCGGCAGGTCTGCCGCTCCAGCCCGGGAGGTGGCGTTGACGAGGCAAGAGGAAGACGAGGACGAGAAGGACCGGCAGCGCTTCGCCGACCGGGCTCTGGGATACGCCGAGGACGCGGTGTACTGGAGCATCGCAGCGCTCCTCGTTTGCGGGTCGGGCGCCCTGCTCGTTTCCCAAGTCAACACGTTCCTCCGGCTGCGGAACTTGCCGACCAGCACGGTCATGCTGCAGCTGCTCGATAACCTGCTGCTGGTCTTTATCTTTGTCGAACTGCTGTACGCCGTGCGGGTCTGCCTACGCTCGCGCGAGCTCGTCGCCGAACCGTTCCTGATCGTCGGCATCCTGGCCGGAATCAAGGAGATCGTTGTGCTCTCCGTGGAGGCGGCGAAGCTGCTGGAGAAGGGTCCCGAGTTCTCCCGGGCGATCGTGGAGATCGGTGTGCTGGGCGTCCTGGTCCTCCTACTGGCTGTCGCCGCGTTCGTTCTGCGACAGCGGCGCCGGGACACCGAGGATGCGGGCGAAGCAGCGGCCGAAGAACAGGAGGCCGAGGAGAAGGGCCCCAAGTCGAAATGAGCTTCCGGGCGTTGTATCGCACGGCCATGAGGTCGGCGTTGTCGCTGAAGTAGAAGATCTCGTGGCGTGGACTTTCAGCAGCCTTCACGATCCGGGGGAAGCTCAGTCAAGCCGTTGCCGCCCTGGCCGTTTTGGTTCTGGCACGATATTTCGTGAACGGTGACAGTTCGCCGCCTCAGTGGGATCGTGAAGACAAGTGTCAGGATCTGCTGCGTGTTGTTCCGATCCTCGGTGCCGCCCCCGATGGGACGTCCAGGTGTATGACTGGACAAGGATGGGTAGATTTCATGGGTGGACCGCTTTGACGGCGGCAGCGCTAACAGCGCAGACGACCTTCGTGCGCCATATACATTCTATGGCAGTCCGACGACGCCCCTGCTGGCCGCTGCGATCCATGCGGGCCACGACCTCCGTCCCGAAGTATTGTCGCGAATCATGCTTTCCGACGCGGCCCGCCGTCGGGAGGAGGACCCGTTCACGGACCGCATCGCCGCCTGCGCCGACACCCGTGTGATCGTGAATCGGTCCCGCTTCGAGGTCGACCTGAACCGGAATCGCGAATCCGCTGTCTACCGAACACCCGATGACTGCTGGGGTCTGAACGTGTGGCGGTGCGAGCTGCCCCGGGACGTGATCGGCAGGTCACTCAGCATCTACGATGCGTTCTACGGGGCCTTGGCCACACATTTGGACTCGATGGCTGCGGTCGGCCCGTTTGTCGTATTTGACGTGCACTCTTACAACTACCGCAGACAAGCTGATACGAGCGAACAAGCCCCGGCGGCAGATAGCCCCGATATCAACGTCGGCACCGGGTCAATGGACGATCGGTGGCGCGCGGTCGTCGCAGCGCTGCTCAACGCTCTGAACGGACGCGATGTCCACGGAGCGCCCCTGGATGTTCGAGAGAATATTTGCTTCAAAGGTCGAAGGCTCGCGGGCTGGGTGCACGAGCGCTACCCGACCACAGGTTGCGCACTTGCATTGGAGTTCAAGAAGATGTTCATGGATGAGACGACTGGATGCGTCGACGAAGGTCATGTCGATGAACTGACAGCCGCGCTGAAGAGTGCGGTACCTGCGGTTCTTAACGCTGCCAAGCGATCAGCGTGATGACCGCTTCGCTGGCTGCCCGCGACCTGGCCATCGACCACGAACTGGCTCAAACCTCCGAGAGCTTTCAGTTCATCCTCGACGTCACGCCCACCGACGTCCAGGTGAACTGCGAGAAGTTCCTCTGCCGCCCGACCCGTGAGCCCATTTTCACCTATCGCGAACTAGAGTTCGACCCTAGCGTCATTGATGCCAGGCTGAAGGCGATCGATGTCAGCAGCGTCGAGGATGCCACGCTCGGCCATCTCCTCCGGGCGAAGAAGAGAGAACTGAAAACGCAGCTCGAGATGCTCCGGGCCCGGAACACGCCGGGATTCCTACCTCTCAGTATTGAACAGTACGGCGCGGCCGGCCGCGTCTTGCTCGAGCGGGCCCAGGCGATCCTCGATCACGTCCCCGTCCCAGTTGGCGGCGGAGGCGACAGGGTCGACGCCGTCCAGTTCGCCGAGCTAGCGAGGATCGAGCTGGCCCACTACCAGTTGATCGAGCCGGACATCGACGTCCACGTCCAGGTCAGACCCGATGTCACCGGGGTCACTGTGTCCGGACACGAACTACTCGTGGGCTCCGCCACCCAAGTACTGGCCAGCCGTGTCCACGCGCTCCTCCAGCACGAGGTGGCACCCATCTCGTCACCTATGTCAACGGCTCGCACCAGCCCATACTGCTGATGGCCATCGGACTAGCAGGCTACGAAGAGACCCAGGAGGGGCTAGCGGTGCTCGCCGAGTTCCTTGTTGGCGGACTCTCGCCGCACCGTCTGCGGCAGCTCGCCGTGCGGGTGGTCGCGTGGACCGGATGATCGCCGGCGACTCGTTCGCTCGCGTCCACCGGCACCTGGTCGACATCGGCTTCGGGCCAAAGAGTGCGTTCACCACAACGGCGCGGGTCTTCCGCTCGGGCGGATTCACCAAGGACATCATCTACTTGCGAGGCTTCTTCAGCGTGCTCGAGCACTTGGCCGGCGGCGGCGAACTCGACCTCCTGTGGCTGGGCAAGCTGTCGCTCGAGGACCTGCCGCTCGTCCGGCGAACTCTACCAGCGCGGGGCACTCGAAGGGCCGCGACTGCTGCCGCGGTACCTCGCAGACTCGGCCGTTGCAGCGCAGCTTGAACGCGCGGTCGGGTTCGCTGAATCCGCGCAATTGATCGGGGAATTCACATGAGAATTCGTTTCGTCGTCAACGATGTCGGTACCGAGTTGCCGACGTACACCACAAACCGCCTCGCCATGACCGCCACGAACGCGGGCCATCAAGTCTGGTTCGTGGGGGTGGGTGACTTCGCCTTTGAACCAGACGGATCGCTCTCGGCCCGCGCGCGCGGCCCTGCGCCACAGAAGTACAAGTCGGTCGAGCGCTACCTCTGCGACGTACAAGGTGCCCGAGGGCCCGAGAAGCAGCTGTGCGTCGACCAACTCGACATCGTCATGCTTCGCAACGACCCCGCCGACGACGCCGTTGAGCGGTCTTGGGCCGGGACCGCGGGAGTCGCATTCGGGCAACTGATCTCGGCGAGCGGGGTGCTCGTGGTGAACGACCCCGCGCACCTGGCCCATGCGCTCAACAAGGCCTACTTCCAGCATTTTCCGGAGGTGGTTCGTCCGCGAACTCTCATCTCGCGTGACCCGGCGATGATCACCAAGTTCATTGCTGAGCTGGGTGGTCGTGCCGTGCTGAAACCTCTCCAGGGCTCGGGTGGCAGCGGTGTCTTCCAAGTGACGAACGAGGACGCCCCCAACACGAACCAGATCATCGAGGCCATCTCCCGTGACGGTTATGTCGTTACCCAGGAGTTCCTGACCCAGGCGGGTGACGGGGATGTCCGTATGTTTGTTATGAACGGCAGGCCGCTGATGCGCGACGGCCACTACGCGGCGTTCCGTCGAGTCAACGAAGGGAACGGACCTGCGGTCCAATATGAGCGCCGGCGGGGAGGCGGTTGCGGTCGAGGTGACCGATGAGATGCTCAAACTCGTCAACGTGGTCCGGCCCAAGTTGATCAACGACGGCATGTTCTTCGTCGGACTGGACATCGTCGGCGACAAATTGATGGAGATCAACGTCTTCAGCCCCGGTGGGTTGGGAAGTTGCGAGACCCTCTACGGTCCGAACTTCGCCGAGGCAGTGATCGAGGACTTAGAACGGAAGGTCGATCTTGCGCATCTATATGGAGCCCAGATCGACAAACAACGTTTTGTCATGCTGTGAACGAACATCAGCCACCCGGCGCATAAGTTGCGCGGCAAACAACCATATCGCCGCTCAAGCTACGAGGACTCGACTCGCTCGTCCAGGGCGGAGCCCTGCGGCGAGGTCGGCGACGATTGCGACGAGGCAGTCGAGCCATCAGGTCCCACGCCTTGGCCTGATGCTCTCCTGAATAAGTGCGACTCACTGGGGACCCGCATCTTTGGCGTATTTTGGTTTGGAGAGCTTTTCCGCGAGCCGGTCAAGCTCGGCCTGTAGTTTCTGCCTCTCATCGGCTTCAGCACCCGTAGGGTCACGGTCGGCTTGCCGCCGGGGGTGTACCACCCTTTCGACGTATTTGTTAGCGTTCTCAATCGCGGAGTCGATTTTTTCGAGCACGTCCTCAACTTCGTCGGGATGTGCGACGGCCTCAATCTTGTCCGGGTGGTTTTCTGTTCCGATTATGGTCACGCCATGCCCTTGAACCGTCTCCATGAAGCAATACGTCCAGGCAGGGGGAGGTAGCGGCAAGATTTGAAGCCGAATAATCGCTTCGTGCAGTGTGTCGCCTACTTCAAGCTCCAGTTTGCCAACCCTGGATATTCTCCATTTCTCTGACATCGCTAGTCCTTTCTGGGATTTCTTGCGGTGAATGGGTGGAGTCGATGTTGCCTGCCCCCGCGCGACCGGAACACGACCGGAAGGGTCTACCGCGTACCCCGCGGGCGGTGCCTTCGTGGGGCGTTCGGGTGGGCGCGCAACGCTAAGCGTACACACGCTCGTCGCGGCCGATCTGACCGAACATATCGGCGGCAATTGAATGTGCCGTACTCGTAGGCGAACCGACAGCGCAGTCTCAAATTCTGCCATTCTCTTCAGAGTCGCGCGGGACCCCGCCCGAGGCTGAATCGCCAGAGGCACTTACATTTTGGTGTATCGGGCCATGGCGAAGCTGTACAGGCCGTAGGTGATGATTCCCAGCCCGGCGGCGATCAGGAGCGCTGCTCCGTAGGGTTGGGCCCCGAGTGTTTTGAGGGCCCCGTCGAGTCCGGTGGCCGTGTTGGGCTGCGAGCGACTCGCCGCGACGATGACCAGCACCCCGGCACCGGCGATGGCCAGTCCTTTGGCGATGTAGCCCACCATGCCCAGTCGTCGCACCAGGTCGCTGGAGTGGCCTTTGAGATCGTCGAGAAAGGTGCGGCTGGCTCCCTTGTAGACGTGATACCCGCCCACCGCGACGATGATCACGCCGCCGGCGATCAGTGCGATGGTGCCGGCGCCGGTCTGCATCAGCCGTGCGCTGATCCCCGAATTCTGTGCACCGCTGGATTTCCCGGCGCCCCGGGCGAATCCGAACGTAGAGTATGCGAACGCGAAATAGACCACCGCCAGCGCGAAGGCCTTCGCCCGGTCCAGGGCTTCCGACGGTGCGCCCTGCGATTTCGGGTCGGTCGATCGGCCGAGGGCCGTTTCGACCAGCCGCCACAGCGCCATCACCACAAGCGCGACAGCGGCGATCCAGAGCGCGACGATGCCGCCCGGGTTGGCCGCCACTGCCGCTAGCGCCCCGGATTGGTCGGCGGTGCCGCCGCCGCTGCCCACAGCGATCCGGATGGCGAGGTAGCCGATGATCAGGTGCAGCAGGCCGCTCACGACATACCCGGCGCGGGCGAATCGTTCGAAGACGCTGTTTTGGGCCATCTCTGTCGCGGTGGACGACGAGGCGTAATCAGACATTGGGGGCGCTCCTAACCGACTCCTAACCGGCGGATCAATCATCCGGCCGATGCTGCCGTGCGAGATGTCGCGGGTGTGACTCAGACGACGTACCGCGTCCACAGACATGATTTGCGGTGCGCTGACGGTCGATCGGCGATGACCCGACCAACTCCGGGCGTCGGGGTTCGCGACGTCACCCGGATGTGGGCATCGCGGGTGGGCGCTGGTTGCTGGCGGGTGTTCCTCGAGGCCTATCGCGGGTTACCGAATCGTCTGGCGGCGTGTCGCTGGTGTGGGAGTCCGGATCCATCGTGTCGGCGCGCTCGAACTCTTGGTTCACCTCGTCGCGGGCGCTGGCCGCGTCGCTGCGACGCAGTTGCGCCTGGTGTTGTAGGCCCGTCGCGTGCGCTGCCTTGGCGTCGGCCTCGGCTTGAGCGGCGCGGGCCTTGGCCGCGGTCTCCTCGGCGAGCGCTTCGCGTTGCCCCACCTTGTGGGACTGTTCGGCGGCGCGGTCGCGGATGTTGCCCGCTTCGACGTGGCGGTGTTGGTTGCGTTTGTTGCGCGCCACCCACGCGATTGCGGCGATGAGCACAATTGCCGCGACCGCGACGAGGACGATCAAAATAGTAGTGCTGGTAGTCATGTCGGCTCCTTGGATTGGTTGAGCAGGTCGAGGTGAAATCGGTTGGAATGCTTTTGGCGTTATGGACTGGGTTGGGGCACGTTACAGTTGGTCACTTTGGGATTGACACCCCAGGTAATTGCGTGGTCCCGCGACCACGGTCACCGCGATCGTTCCCGCGCCCGGCACAGTTTCGGCTGGCCTCGGTGAAATACCCGCGTTGGAAGGCCGCGAACGCGCCCACGATCAGCCAGATCAGCACCAGCGGCGCTACGTCACCCCTCATTGAGAATCTCCTTGGATAGTCGGTCTTGGGACGGTCGGGGGCACCTCGTGACATGGGCCGCCGGGCAGCGTGGTGACTCGTGCGAGCACGTCTCTCGGTACCCCGCGCTACGGGGGGTGTGGTGTTGGTCTGGTCGTGTTCGCGGGGCGGCGAATCATGGACGTCGAGTCGTGTCGCCGGCTGGTGAGGCGTGACCGGTTAGTAGTAGTGGCGGCGGCCGCCGACCGCGTGTCCCATCCGTCCCATCAGCATCATTACCAAGCCGACGACGAGCAGGATGACCCCGACGACCAAGAGAAGATGGGCGAAGGCGAAGGTAGGGACGAGGCTAGGGAGGAGCAGTCCGAGGACGATAAGGATGATTCCGAGGACGATCATGGCGTTTACCTAGTTTCGATTCAGATGTTAGGGGAAGGGATAAAGCTGGCGGGTCAGTGTTTGAAGGCGTCTTTGATCTTGTCGCCTGCCTGTTTGGTGTTGCCCTTGAATTGATCGACGCGTCCCTCGGTGCGCAGGCGGGTGTTGCCGGTGGCCCGGCCCAAGATTTTCTTCGCGGTGCCCTTGGCGGCTTCGGCCTTGTGGGCGATTTTCTCACCGATGCTCATTGGCGGTTCCTTCTTCTTCCTTCTTGGTGATCACCCGGCCGCGGCTGCGGCTGACAACATCGACCCGGGTTTGGCCCCCTAGCGCGGCTGTCGACGGGTGTGCGCGTCGGTTGTCCGACGACGCGACCAGCGACCCAGCAGACTGTTGCGGCGGGTCGTGGCGCCCTGCGAGTTCACCGGTGCGCCGGTGGCGGTGCCGACGTCTTGCTGTTCGAGCAGTTGCTCACGGTCGCGGTTCACAAACGCCGTTTCGCGTTGGGACCGCTTGAGTTCGCGTCGGGCGTCTCGCCCGCGGCCCGCGGTGCGCTGAGCACCGCCCAGCAACACCGAAAGACCCAGCATCGCCACCGCGCCGACCACGATTCCGAACAAGAACAAGGTGCCCGTCGACCCGGTCACGTGATAGCCCAATACGGAGAAGTTCTCGGTCAGCGGGTGAGCGGCCCCCGCATTGGTCAGCACCCCGGTGAACCCGACGATCACCGCGGTGAGCAGAACAACTAATCCAACGATCACGATCATGTCGATGCCTCTAATCCTGAGTGCTAGAAGTCCAGTATACGCCCTATCATCCGGCTGTTGTCAACACTGTGAACACGACGTTGACGCACTACAACGTTGAAAGACTGACGACGTTGACACACGTACTTGCTGCGTGTTTCGATGCGGCAGACACGATGGGAAGGTGCTGCGGCGATGACGAGACGGCCGACCGGGCCCGAGGCGGGCGCCGACGACGGTGCCCCGCCCGGCGCCGCCGCCGGCCGAAACAACGGTCAGCTCACCCGGTCGATGATCCTGCAGACCGCGCTGGCGATCGTCGACCGCGACGGTCTGGACGGCTTGTCCATGCGCCGCCTCAGCGCCGCACTAGGCCGCGATCCGGTGATGCTCTACCGCCACGTCCCCAACAAGGCCGCAGTGCTCGACGGCGTCGCCGAGATCGTGCTCGCGCAACTACCGGTGGACACCACAGACCCGGACTGGGCCGGCCAACTGCGCACCATCGCACGCGACTTCCGCCAACTCGCGCTGGCGCACCCCAACGTGGTACCGCTGCTGGTCACTCGACCGTTAGCCACCCCGCTCGGCCAGCGGCCACCGGGGATGCTGCGGCCACTCGAAGACGTCCTCGCCCTGCTCACATCCGCCGGGTTCACCGACGAGGATGCCCTACACACCTACCGGGTGCTGTTCGGCTACCTATACGGCCACATCCTCAACGAGCTGCAGGAGATCATCGAACGACCCGAGGAAACCGACCACGTCCTCCGGCTCGGTCTGCACCGACTCGCGATCACCGAATTCCCCCACCTACGTGCACTGGCACCCGCCCTAGCCTCCTACGACGGAGCCGCCGAACTCGACCGCTTCCTCGATCTGCTGCTCCCCGGCCTCACCGCAACCCACACCCACCCCCGTCGACCACCCCCAACCACCTGAACGACGCGAACCGCTTCGTCAACCAACAGCGTGGACAGCGACATGAACTCACCGGAGCACCGGGGGTGGCGTCGAGCCGAATCCGGTGTGGCCCTCGGCGCGATGCTCAGCCGACGATCGCCGATCGGTGCTGACCGATGAGGGTTCGGCCCATCGACTTTGGAGCGCTTCGAGCGTGGCGCGGGGCCCTTCGCGCCGCTGAACATCCCCTACAAGGTGGCGTTCGTGCTCGATGTCGCGGGCGACAACGAGGCGCTGGTGCGCGCAACGGCACCAACATCACGTTCGCTGACCTGCGCGGCAAACCCCGCCGCCGGGGCCTCGACTTCCCGCATCCCAAACGGATCTGGGAGATCAGCGGGGGCCAGCAACAACGCGTCGCGATCGCGCGTGCGCTGGCCGCCGAGACACCGCTTTCCTGCTCGACGAACCGTTCGCAGCAGTAGATGCACTGACCCGGGAACGGCTGCAGGACGACGTCCGCCAGGTCAGCGCGGAATCGGGCCGGACCACGGTGTTCGTCACTCACAGCGCCGACGAGGCCGCCTACCTCGGTTCGCGCGTCATCGTCCTGACGCGGCGACCGGGGTCTGCTGGACAGAAGCGCGCCGTACTGTCGGTGGCGGTGTCATTGATCGCTGCGCAACGCGAGTTCTCCATATGCGGCCCGTCGCACTGGGCGTGCTGGTGCTGTTTGCTCGGGTCCGTCGCGCTGGTCTGGGTTGGACGTCGGCAGGCGCAGCAGCAGGCCCAGCGGCTCGGCCGCATCCTTGGAGCGCTGACCGCCGCGGTGTATGGCACGGCTGTGCTGTATTCAATGTTGATCGCCCGACATCGCGGCTCCGGTGCCGCTGCGCTTGACCGACCTGGCAACCATCGTTGCGGCCTACGCACTCTGGTCGCAGCGACACTGGGCGTTCGCTCTCACCTATTACTGGTGCCTGGTGCTGAGCGCACAGGCATTGGTCTCACCCGTGCTTTTCGGTCCAGACTTCCCGGCACTACAGTTCCTCGCCTTCTGGGCGATCCACCTGCTCGTCGTGTGGGCAGCCATCTATCTCACCTGGGGCCGAGGAATGCGGCCGACATGGCGCAGCTACCGGATCGCTGTGCTCACCACCGCGGTATGGGCGGTGGTCACCTTTACGTTCAACCTCATCGCCGGCACCAACTACGGTTTCCTCAACAGCAAGCCCGCCACCGCGACGCTGCTGGATGTGCTGGGGCCATGGCCGCTCTACATCCTGGTCGGAGGCGCGCTCTTGGTCATCGTGTGGGCCCTGATGACCTGGCCGTGGGAGCGGACAACGCGCGAGAGGTCACGTCTGCTCAGGCAGTAGCCCATCCATGTCGAACAGACGGGCATGCAGGACAACGCGATTCCGCAGCGCGGCCCGCACCGCCCGCTGCAACCCGTCCTCCAGATACACCGTGCCCCGCCATTTCACCACGTGCGGGAACAGGTCGCCGTAAAACGTGGAGTCCTCCGAGAGCAGCCGGTCCAGCGCCAGCACGGTGGTGGTGGTGACCAGCTCGTCCAGCCGGATCTGCCGTGGCGGTATCTGCGCCCAGTCACGGTGAGACAGGCCGTGGTCGGGATACGGCTTGCCGTCTTGGACGCCTCGAAAGATCATCCGCAGATCGTCCGGCCCGTGATCATGGTGCAACAGGCTAGTCGGGTTCGCGCGAATTGCCATAACTCGGCGTGCTCGACGGTATCGGCCCAGTTGATCACCGTAAAATGGAGGCGGTTGAGATCCCGATGGAAGGTGAGCCAGATGGCGAATGCCGACGACCGGCGCTTCGAGGTGCTTCGCGCCATCGTCGCCGACTTCGTCGCCAGCAAGGAACCAATCGGGTCAAAGACACTGTTGGAGCGCCACAATCTCGGTGTATCGAGCGCCACTATCCGCAACGACATGGCCGTCCTGGAAGCCGAGGGCTACATCACCCAACCGCATACGAGCTCGGGCCGCGTCCCCACCGAGAAGGGCTACCGGGAATTCGTCGACCGGCTCGATGACATCAAGCCACTGTCGGGCGCGGAGCGGCGGGCCATCCAGGGCTTCCTCGAATCCGGGGTCGATCTCGACGACGTGCTGCGCCGCGCCGTTCGGCTGCTGGCCCAGCTGACCCGCCAGGTGGCGGTGGTGCAGTACCCGACGTTGTCTGCGTCGACGGTCCGGCATCTGGAAGTCGTGGCGCTGACGCCTGCGCGGCTGCTGCTGGTGGTCATCACCGACTCCGGTCGCGTCGACCAACGCATCGTTGAACTCGGCGACGTGATCGACGACCATCAATTCTCGCAACTGCGCGAGATCCTCGGCCAGGCGCTCGACGGCAAGAGGCTCTCGGCGGCCTCCGCGGCAGTCGCCGACCTGGCGTCCACCATTGGACCGGGCGGAACACTGGGCGACGCCGTCGGCCGATCGGCGACCGTGCTGCTTGAGTCGCTGGTTGAACATGCCGAGGACCGGCTGGTGATGGGTGGCACAGCCAACCTGACCCGCAACACCGCTGACTTCGGCGGATCGCTGCGGTCGCTCCTCGAGGCACTCGAAGAGCAGGTCGTGGTCCTGCGGTTGCTGGCTGCCCAGCAGCAAGCCGGCAAGGTCACGGTTCGCATCGGCCACGAGACCGAGGTGGAGGAGATGGCGGGGACATCGGTAGTTTCGACCACCTACGGCGCCGACGGCGCGATCTACGGCGGCATGGGTGTGCTGGGACCGACGAGAATGGACTATCCGGGAACTATCGCTAGTGTCGCTGCGGTTGCCATGTATATCGGCGAAGTCTTAGGCCGTCGGTGACGCGGGGTTAGGAAAGGTCAGTAGTGGCACGGGACTATTACGGTCTGCTCGGGCTGAGACGTGGCGCCAGCGACGCGGAGATCAAGCGTGCCTACCGGCGCCTGGCTCGCGAGCTGCATCCAGACGTCAACCCGGACGCGGACGCACAGGCTCGTTTCAAGGACATCAGCGCCGCATATGAGGTGCTCAGCGACCCGGAGAAGCGGCGCATCGTGGATCTCGGCGGTGATCCGCTGGAGAATGCCGCCACCAGCAACGGGTTTGCCACCGGCTTCGGCGGTCTGAGCGACGTCTTCGAAGCCTTCTTCGGCGGTGGAACCGCCTCACGTGGCCCCATCGGCCGAGTCCGCCCGGGTGCGGACTCGCTGCTGCACCTGCGTCTCGACCTTCAAGAATGCGCGACCGGCGTCACCAAGCAGGTCGCCGTCGACACCGCGGTGCTGTGCGACAGGTGCCAGGGCACGGGCGCCAACAACAACACCGGCCCCGCGCCATGCGAGACGTGCGGCGGCCACGGGGAAGTCCAAAGCGTGCAGCGCTCCCTGCTCGGTCAAGTGATGACGTCGCGACGGTGCCCCACCTGCGGCGGAGTGGGGGAGATCATCCTCGATCCCTGCCAGCGGTGCGGCGGCGACGGACGCGTGCGCGCTCGCCGCGAGATCTCGGTCAAGATCCCAGCCGGTGTCGGCGACGGCATGCGGGTCCGGCTGGCGGCCCAAGGCGAGGTCGGCCCCGGCGGCGGCCCGGCCGGCGATCTGTACGTCGAGGTCCACGAACGGCCGCACGACATCTTCGTGCGCGACGGCGACGACCTGCACTTCACGGTGGCCGTGCCGATGGTCGATGCCGCGCTCGGCACCGAGGTGACCGTCGACGCGATTCTCGACGGGCCCATCGAGATCACGATTCCGCCCGGTACCCAGCCGGGTTCGGTGACCACGCTGCGCGGGCGCGGCATGCCGCACCTGCGCACCGGCGCGCGCGGTGACCTGCACGCTCACATCGAGGTGATGGTGCCGCAGCGGCTTGACCATCGCGACGCCGAACTGCTGCAGGAACTCAAGCAGCGCCGCCGGGGCGACGCTGCTCAGGTGAAGTCAAGGGCCACCGCCGCCGGTGGCGGGCTGTTCAGTCGCCTACGCGAGACGTTTACCGGACGCTGAGGGTGAGCAGCGCGCTGTTCTATGTCGACGCGCTGCCCGACATCGGCGCCGCCGTCACCGTGCGCGGTGACGAAGGCTTCCATGCCGCGACGGTCCGCCGGATTCGACCCGGCGAGCGACTGCTCCTCGGTGACGGCGCCGGCCAGCTCGCGTGGTGTGAGGTCGACGGCGCCGACCGCGCCGAGTTGCGCACCACGGTGCTGACGCGCTGGCGAGTACCGACGCCGACGCCGCCGGTCACCGTCGTACAGGCGCTACCCAAGGCGGAGCGGTCGGAGCTCGCCATCGAACTGGCCACCGAGGCTGGCGCCGACGAGTTCGTGGCCTGGCAGGCCGCGCGGTGCGTGGCGCGATGGGATGCCGCCCGTGCCGACAAGGGGCTACGACGATGGCGGGCCGTCGCGCGCTCGGCCGCGCGGCAGTCGCGGCGGGCGCACATTCCGCCGGTCAGCGGTCCGGTAAGCACCGCCGAGCTAGTCCGCCGCATTGCCGACGACGTCGCCGCGGGTGGCGTGGTACTGCTGATGCACGAGTCAGCCGCGCGCTCGCTCACGGAACAAGTTGCGGCTCAGACACTTTCACTCACGCTGATCGTGGGTCCGGAAGGCGGTCTGACCGACGACGAAGTCGGCGCGCTGACCGATGCGGGGGCTGTGGCGGTGCGACTCGGGCCGACCATTCTGCGCACCTCGACCGCGGCGGTTGTCGCCCTGGGCGCGCTGGGCGTACTCACGCCGCGGTGGGCTGAAAGGTTGAGTTGATCGAGTCCGGCGTGTCACCGACGAGCGAGTAGATAGGCGGCGGTCAAGATCTGCCACACGATGATCGTGTAGACGCTGCCTCGCTCCCACACCCCAGCCGGCAGCATGTTGATCGTTGCGGTCTTCGAGTCGACGACAAATAGCGTAAAGCTCAACAGGCCAAGCACAGCCAGTCCGAGCGACCCAATGCGGTACCACCTCGGACCGCCGGCTCTGGCGACGAGGGAAGATCCCGTCAGAATCGCCGCGTTTCCACCGACGATGGCTAGTACCGCGCCGGTGCCATGCATCCACTGGACTCCGTCCGCTTCGGCGACCGGTCCGCTGTGGACAGTTCCAACTAGAAGGTTTCCGATGGCATTGGTGGCCGCGAGGGTGACGAACAGCCCAGTGTTGCGGCCTGCCAATGCGCGGGCCACGAGGACGGCCCCGACGAAAAACAGAGCTCCCTGCAAATAGAACCCGAGGTTCATCAGGCAGGCCAGCGGCGAGTCGATCACGCGCCCGGCAACTACGCGTCGAGACGTCACCCCAAGATCACTGATGTGGTTGTGGGCATAGCTGTATTGAGGCCTGAAAGCCGACGCCGCAAGACCTTCGAGGATCACGTATCCGACGCCGCCCGCGACCCAGCTGGCACATCCAGCCGCGAGGACCAGGTGTCGCTGGTTCCGGTGATGCGTTGAGGCCGTCAGTGGTCGCCAATCGTCGGTTCGCGCAGTCATTTCGTGCAGTCATTGTGCGTCGACCCGTCAAGTTCGGCGCGGTGGGGCCGCCGAACGGCTCATCGACGCGCTCGCCCGCGGCCGTCTGGATGGGGCCGACTCAGAGTCGTTCGCAAACAACCTGATCGTTGGGAGAGAGCAGCCCTCGGCGTTAGACTGATGGTTCCATGAACCCCCGCCACCGGCGCGGATATGAACGAAAGCAGGCACCGGTAACCACGTGACGCCCCGCGAGACAAGCGCTGCCCCGACAGTACGAAGCAGCATCGATGTTCCGCCCGACCTCATCGTGGGCCTGCTTGGCTCCGCGGACGAGAACCTGCGAGCGCTCGAACGCCTACTGTCCGCGGAGCTACACGCCCGCGGAAACACCGTCAGCCTGTCCGGCTCACCGGCCGATGTCGCGTTGGCCGAGCGGGTGGTCACTGAACTGATCGCGCTCGTGTCCGGCGGGCAGACGTTGACCCCCGACCTGGTACGCCACAGCGTGGCGATGCTCACCGGCGATGCGAAGGAATCGCCCGCGGAGGTGCTCAGCCTTGACATTTTGTCGCGACGCGGCAAGACGATTCGGCCCAAGACGCTGAACCAGAAGCGCTATGTCGACGCGATCGACGCCAACACCATCGTGTTCGCCATCGGCCCCGCCGGTACCGGTAAGACCTACCTGGCGATGGCCAAGGCGGTCAACGCCTTGCAGAGCAAGCAGGTCACCCGGATCATCTTGACCCGTCCCGCGGTGGAAGCCGGTGAGCGCCTTGGCTTTCTGCCCGGCACGCTGAGTGAGAAGATCGACCCGTATCTGCGGCCGCTTTACGATGCGCTGCACGACATGATGGATGCCGAAGCTCATCCCAAAGTTGATGAGCGCCGGGGTAATTGAGGTTGCTCCGCTGGCGTACATGCGGGGCCGGGCGCAGCCGGTGTTCACCAAGGTGTTGACTCCCAACGGGTTCCGGCCGATCGGTGAACTCCAAGTCGGGGATTACGTGATCGGTTCGGATGGACGTTCGACAGAAGTTCTGGGGGTCTACCCACAGGGCTTCAAGGAGATCTACCGGGTTCATACACAGGACGGGTCGTCGACGCTCGCGTCCGGTGACCACCTCTGGTCTGTATACACCCGTGAAGATCGTCGTCGCGGCAAGCCGCCGCGTGTGCTGCAAACGAAGGATATGATCGGCAACCTCCGCAAGGCGCATTACCACCGCTACGAGTTGCCACTGCTGAGTGCACCAGTCGATTTCGACTCACGGCCCGTGCCTCTGGATCCATACGCGCTCGGTCTGCTACTTGGCGACGGGTGCCTCACATGTTCGAAATACCAAATTCATCCCAGCGGATTACCTCTTCAATTCGCCAGATGTCCGCCTGGCCGTCCTCCAGGGTCTCCTCGACTCCGACGGCGGTCCGGTCACGCAAGAGGGGCGGACGTGCCGCATCCAATTTGGGACGGCCTCCGATCGCCTGCGCGAGGACGTGGTGTTCCTGGTCCAGTCGCTCGGCGGTGTCGTATACCAGCGCACCAGGCCAGCAGCGGGGCGGAAGCCGGGACTGGCGCGTGGTCGCGCGGTGCATCACCGATCGGACGCGCACATCATCGACATCCGCTTGCCCGAGGGTGTCGTGCCATTCCGACTGGCCCGCAAGGCCGCAAGGTACGACGCGACCGGGGGCGGTCGGCCAATGCGTTTCATCGACCGCATCGAGTCCGCGGGCACCGAAGAGGCCGTCTGCATACGGGTTGCGGCTGCCGACTCGCTGTATGTCACCGAGGATTTTCTGCTCACGCACAACACGCTCAACGATGCGTTCATCATCCTCGACGAGGCCCAGAACACGACGGCCGAGCAGATGAAGATGTTCCTCACCCGGCTGGGCTTCGGCTCGAAAGTCGTTGTCACCGGGGATGTTACGCAGGTCGATCTGCCCGGCGGAGCGACATCCGGGCTGCGCGCCGCCGTCGACATCCTGGACGGCATCGACGACATCCATGTCGCAGAACTAACCAGCGCCGATGTAGTACGGCATCGACTGGTGTCCGAGATCGTCGACGCCTACGCCCGCGCCGAGGAGCCCGAGCTGGCGATGAACCGGGCTCAGCGCCGCGCCGCGGGCGCCCGCCATCGCACCCGGTGACGCCGACAGCATGAGTATCGAAGTAGCCAACGAATCGGGACTCGACGTCTCCGAAGAAGAACTGGTCAGCGTCGCACGGTTCGTCATCACGAAGATGGACGTCAATCCGGCGGCCGAGTTATCCATGGTGCTGCTCGACAGCACCGCGATGGCCGATCTGCACATGCGGTGGATGGACCTGCCCGGGCCGACGGACGTGATGAGTTTTCCGATGGACGAGCTCGAGCCCGGCGGGCGGCCCGACGCACCGGAACCCGGGCCGGCGATGCTCGGCGACATCGTGCTGTGCCCCGAGTTCGCCGCCGAGCAGGCTGCCGCGGCCGGGCACAGCCTCGGGCACGAGCTTGCGCTGCTGACCATCCACGGCGTGCTGCATCTGCTCGGCTACGACCACGCCGAACCCGACGAAGAAAAAGAGATGTTCGGACTGCAGCAGCAGCTTCTTGAGGAATGGGTCACCGATCAGGTCGAGGCGTATCGGTATGACCGCCAAAGCGAGAAGGACCGCCGGTTGCTCGACAAGTCACGATTCTTCGACCAACCGTGAACATCGGTCCGCTCATCGGCGCGCTCGTGCTGATCGGCCTCGGGGGATTGTTCGCCGCCATCGACGCCGCGATCAGTACCGTATCGATGGCACGGGTCGTGGAAATGGTGCGCGACGAACGCCCGGGTGCCGCCCGGCTGGCGCGAATCATGGCCGAACGGCCCCGCTACATCAACCTGGTTGTGCTGCTGCGCATCACGTGTGAGGTGGCGGCCACCGTGATGTTGGTGGCCATCCTCTACGAGGATCTGGGTCAGGATTGGGGCCTGGTTGCCGCTGCGGCGATCATGGTGGTCGTCAGCTTCGTGGTGATCGGCGTCGGGCCCCGCACCCTCGGACGCCAGAACGCGTATCCGATCGCGCTGGTATCGGCCCTTCCGCTGCATGCCATTTCGGTGCTGCTCACGCCGATCAGCCGACTGCTGGTGTTGCTCGGCAACGCGTTGACGCCCGGGCGAGGATTCAGCAACGGGCCGTTCGCCTCCGAGATCGAGCTGCGTGAGGTCGTCGACCTGGCCCAGCAGAGCGGGGTCGTCGCCGACGACGAACGCCGCATGATCCAGTCGGTGTTCGAGCTGGGTGACACCCCGGCCCGCGAGGTGATGGTGCCGCGCACGGAGATGGTGTGGATCGAAAGTGACAAGACCGCAGGGCAAGCGACCTCACTGGCCGTCCGCAGCGGGCACTCCCGGATCCCGGTGATCGGTGAGAACGTCGACGACATCGTCGGCGTCGTGTACCTCAAAGACCTTGTCCAGCAGACCTACTCGACCAGCGGTGGCCACGACACCACAGTGGCACAGATCATGCGGCCCGCGGTCTTCGTGCCCGACTCCAAACCGCTCGATGAACTGCTGCGCGAGATGCAGCGCAACCGCAACCACATGGCGCTGCTGGTTGACGAGTACGGAGCGATCGCCGGGTTGGTGTCGATCGAAGACGTGCTCGAAGAGATCGTCGGAGAGATCGCCGACGAGTATGACACCGACGAAGTCGCGCCGATTGAGGACTTGGGCGACAAACGGTTTCGACTGTCCGCCCGGTTGTCCATCGACGACCTCGGCGACCTGTACCGGATCGAGTTCGACGAGGATCTCGATGTCGACACCGTGGGCGGTCTGCTCGCGCTGGAGTTGGGCCGGGTGCCGCTTCCCGGGGCGGAAGTGGTGTCGCACGGGCTTCGGCTGCGCGCCGAGGGTGGCCATGACAACCGCGGACGGGTCCGCATCTCCACCGTGCTGGTGAGCGCCGTTGAGCCCGAAACGAGGAAGGCCCGTAACGATGACCGATCAGCTGAGCGATGAAGACGCCAAGCTCGTGGTGCTGGCCCGAGGGGCAATGGGTCGAGCGGAGGCCGCAAGCGGCGCGGCGGTGCGGGACGCCGACGGGCGCACCTATGCGGGCGCCCCCGTGCGGCTGGCGGCGTTGCAGCTGACCGCGCTTCAGGCCGCGGTGGCCGCCGCGGTGTCCAGCGGCGCCACCGCGTTGGAGGCGGTCGTGCTTGTGGGCGGTACGCCCGACGACACCGGGGTGACCGCCGTGCGTGAGTTGTCTGCGGGCGCGGCGGTCATCGTGACCGACCGGGCCGGAAACGTGATTCCGTGAGCGAGTTCCGTTCCGGCTTCGTGTGTTTCGTCGGCCGGCCCAACACCGGCAAGTCGACGCTGATGAACGCACTGGTGGGCGCGAAGGTGGCGATCACGTCGAGCCGTCCCCAGACCACCCGCCACACCATCCGCGGCATCGTGCACCGCGACGACTTCCAGATCGTGCTCGTCGACACCCCGGGTTTGCACCGGCCACGCACCCTGCTGGGTCAGCGGCTCAACGACCTGGTGCGCGCCACCTACGCCGAAGTCGACGTGATCGGACTGTGCATCCCTGCGGACGAGGCTGTCGGCCCTGGCGACCGCTGGATACTGCAGCAGATCGAGGTCGTCGCGCCGAACACCACGCTCGTCGTCGTCGTCACGAAGATCGACAAAGTCCCGAAAGGCTTAGTGGCCCAACAGCTTGCCACGGTCAACGAGTTCGTCGGCGAGCAGGCCGTGGACATCGTGCCCGTGTCGGCCACTACTGGTGAGCAGATGGACGTTCTTGTCGACGTGCTGGCGGCCAAGTTACCGCCAGGACCGGCCTTCTACCCTGACGGCGAGCTGACTGACGAGCCCGAAGAAATGCTGATGGCCGAAATGATCCGGGAGGCGGCGCTGGAGGGGGTTCGAGACGAACTGCCGCATTCGCTGGCCGTGGTCATCGACGAGGTGACGCCCCGTGCCGACCGCGACGACCTGGTGGACGTGCACGCCATCCTCTACGTCGAACGGCCGAGCCAGAAGGGCATTGTCATCGGCAAGGGCGGCGCGCGGCTGCGAGAGGTAGGGACCGCGGCGCGCACGCAGATCGAAAAGCTCCTCGGCAGCAAGATCTACCTCGATCTGCGGGTGAAGGTTGCCAAGAACTGGCAGCGCGACCCGAAACAGCTTGGCCGCCTTGGCTTTTGAAAGCCCTCACTCGATGGCCAGCTGCTCCTTGGTGGAACCCGAGGCAATCTCCCGGGTCGGGGTGTTCCACCAGACCTCCGGTTGCTTGGCCGCCCAGCCGCTGATCGCCTCCAGTTCCGCTGCCAGCGATATCAGCAGCGGCTCGCTGTTAGCCGGACCCATCAGCTGCACACCGATCGGCAGGCCGTCGCTGGTGAAGCCCGCGGGAACGTTGATTGACGGCCAGCCCAAAAGATTCCACGGCCACGCCACCGGGCAGGCCGCGATCATCCGGCGGTCGGTGGCCAGACCGCCCAGGTGGTCGAAGTCGCGCCCGTGTGGCGGCGGCTGCGCGGTCGTCGGCGCGAGAATGACGTCGACCCAGTTGAAGATCGCGCCCACCCGGCGCTGTGCGCCGGCCTCGGCCTGCCGGGCGCGCCGCAGCGCGCTCTCCGACAACCACCAGCCCATCCGCATGTTGGCGACGGTGCGCGGGTCCAAGGTGACGCCCTCTCCGACGCGGTCGGCCCACTCCAGCAGTCCGCAGGTCGCGCGGGGCAGAAAGCTCAAGCCCAGCCGCATACCGTAATGCGGATCGCCGGCCATGATCGTGTGACCGAGCGACTCCAACTGCTCGGCGACGGCCACGATGGCTTGGGCGATCTCCGGGTGGAGCTTGGCGCGAAATCCGGTGAACGGGAACCGCGTCGACATCGCGATCTTGAGCGGCCCGGGGGCGCGGCCCACATGATCGGTCACCTTCACTGGTGACGGCGTGTGCAAGTCGCCGGGGACGTTGCCGGAGGCGGCGTCGAGCACCAACGCGGCGTCGGTGACCGTGCGCGCCAACACGCCGTTGACGGTGATGCCGTTGAACGCATCGGGCAGCGGCCACGTCGAGATTCGTCCGCGCTGCGGTTTGATCCCGACGAGGTGTGTCCACGCCGCCGGAATCCGCACGCCTCCCGCCCCGTCGGAGCCGATCGCCGCCGCCACCAACCCGGCGGCCACCGCGGCCGCGCTGCCGCCCGACGAACCGCCGGGAGTGTGCTTGCGCGACCATGGGTTACGGGTGTGCCCGAATCCCGGGCCGCTGGTGAACGGCCACTGACCGAATTCGCTGGTGTTGGTCTTGCCGACGATCACGGCACCCGCTACCCGCAAGCGCCGCACCACCTCGGCGTCCTGCCTCGCGGGTCGAACGTGTCCCGCCGTGCCGAACATGGTCGGCACACCGGCGACGTCGACGTCGTCCTTGACCGCGATCGGCACGCCGAGAAGCAGTGCCGGGTCCCCGGCGGCACGGCGCCGGTCGGCCGCCGCGGCGTCCGCGAGCGCCTGCTCGGTCAGCACCACCCGAAACGCGTTGAGCGTGGACTGACTGACGCTGATCGCGTGCAGCGAGCGGCGCACCAGTTCAGCGGAGGTGGTAGCGCCGCTCGCCAGCTGATACAGCTGGTCGGTCAGCGTTGGAAACCGCCCCATGAACGCGAATGTAACCGGCGGTGCGCACTGAATTTGTCGGATTGCGATGCCAAAATTGATCAATGCGGCTGTACCGGGACCGAGCGGTGGTGGTGCGCCAGCACAAGCTCGGCGAGGCCGACCGGATCATCACGCTGCTCACCCGCGAGCACGGGCTGGTGCGCGCGGTCGCCAAGGGGGTGCGCCGAACCCGCAGCAAGTTCGGTGCCCGGCTGGAGCCGTTCGCCCACATCGATGTGCAGCTGCACCCCGGCCGCAACCTCGACATCGTCACCCAGGTCCAGGCCATCGACGCCTTCGCCACCGACATCGTCCGCGATTACGGGCGCTACACCTGTGCCTGCGCGGTGCTGGAGACCGCCGAGCGGCTTGCCGGCGAGGAGAGAGCACCGGTGCCCGCGCTTTACCGGCTCACCGTGGCGGCGTTGCGCGCAGTGGCCGACGGGCGACGTCCGCGTGAGCTGGTGCTCGACGCCTTCTTGTTGCGGGCCATGGGGATCGCCGGGTGGGCGCCGGCACTGAACGAATGTGCCCGCTGTGCCGCCCCCGGACCGCACCGGGCATTTCACATTGCGGCCGGCGGCAGCGTGTGCGTGCACTGCCGCCCCGTCGGCTCCACCACACCCCCGCAGGGGGTACTGGACTTGATGTCTGCGCTGCACGACGGCGACTGGGAGTTCGCGCAGACGGCGCCGCAGTCACACCGCAACCAGGCCAGCGGGTTGGTGGCCGCGCACCTGCAGTGGCACCTCGAACGTCAGCTACGTACTTTGCCGCTCATCGAACGAGCGTCGTGTCCTCCCGCTGGACCCAGCGCGGGGCTGGTCAGGCAGGATGTGCCACATGGCGAGGAACCGGGTGAGCAGCTCGCGGCGGGGGAGTGAGCGGCTGCGCGACCCGAACTTTCCGCAACTGCCTCCGGCGCCCGACGACTATCCCACGTTCCCGGACAAATCAACGTGGCCCGTTATCTTCCCCGATCTTCCACCCTCACCCGACGGCGGTCCGCGGCGACCGCCCCAACACACCTCCAAGGCCAGCGCGCCGAAGATTCCCGCCGACCAGCTGCCCAATCACGTGGCCGTGGTGATGGATGGCAATGGCCGCTGGGCGACCCAGCGGGGGCTGCACCGCACCGAAGGTCACAAGATGGGCGAGGCGGTGCTGATCGACATCACCTGCGGGGCCATCGAGATCGGCGTCAAATGGCTTACCGTGTACGCGTTCTCGACGGAAAACTGGAAGCGCAGCCCCGAAGAAGTCCGCTTCCTGATGGGATTCAACCGCGAAGTGGTGCGACGGCGGCGCGAGAACCTCGACGCCATGGGGGTGCGGATGCGCTGGGTGGGCTCGCGGCCCCGGATGTGGCGCAGCGTCATCAAGGAATTCGTGATCGCCGAGAACATGACGCTGAACAACGACGTGATCACCATCAACTACTGCGTGAACTACGGAGGTCGCTCCGAAATCGCCGAGGCCACAAAGGAAATCGCGAGCGAGGCGGCCGCGGGCAGGCTTCACCCCGATCGCATCACCGAGACGACCGTGGCGCGCCACCTGCACCGGCCGGACATCCCCGACGTCGATTTGTTCATTCGCACCTCCGGTGAGCGGCGGGCGAGCAATTTCATGTTGTGGCAGGCGGCCTACGCCGAGTACGTCTTTCAGGACAAGCTGTGGCCCGACTACGATCGCCGCGACTTGTGGGACGCATGCGAGGAGTACGTCAACCGCACCCGGCGGTTCGGACGGGCGTGATATGGCGCTTCAAGAGCGGCTGGTGGCCATCCTGGACGACGTGGTGTCGGTCCGCGAAGAAGAGGACGGCGCACTGACCGTCCAGCATGACGGGACGCTGGCGTCGCTTCGCGTGGTGCCGGTTGCCGACGATCTCGAGTTGATTTCCCTGTCGCAGATCTTGGCGTGGGACATCCCCGTCGACAGGCGCGTTCGCGCCAAGGTCGCCGAATTGTCGCGCGCCACCATGTTGGGCACCGTGGCCATGGTGGAGAAGAAGCGCATGGGAGAGGTCTTGCTGCGCTACAACTTTCCCGGCACCGGCCTGTCCGACGACGCTTTGCGCACCTTCATCCTCATGGTGCTGAGCACGGGCGCCGACGTGCGTCGGGCCTTGACCGGCTAAGTGGTCGCGGTCGTAAGTTCGTCGGGGTCTGGGTGTTTGACGGGTCGCTTCCGGGCGTCGCACATTCCTCATCTGCCCCACGCGTACCCGGCCCCGGCCGACATGCAACGCATACCCCTGACATGCGGGGACGCGGTGAGACAGGAGCGGCTACCGGCCGGCACCCTGGTTCCGACCCCGACAAACTTACGAGCGAGACCCTAGGGATCGGCGTGCGGTGTCTGTGCTGCTGAAAAAGTGATATCACATGGGCTATCGGTTTTGCGGTTCACATCGTGAGAGGTTCGACGGTGCTGGCGTGGCGGATGTGGCAGCAGCACCTAGCTTTTCGCGGCACAGTCGGCGCACGTCCCGAAGATCTCGATCGTGTGGCTGGCCTCCGAAAAGCCGTGCGCAACGGCCACTTCGGTCGCCCACGCCTCCACCTGGCCGCCCTGGACCTCGACGGTATAGCCGCACTCTCGACACACCAGATGATGGTGATGCTGCGACGAGCAACGCCGGTAGACCGACTCGCCGGTGTCGGTGCGCAATGTGTCGACCAACCCGACCGCGGCCATCGACTGCAGCGTCCGGTAGACGGTGGTCAACCCGATTCCTTGCCCGCGGCGGCGAAGCTCGTCGTGGATCTCTTGCGCGGACCGGAACTCGTCGACCGTGTCCAGGAGTGCGGCGATCGCGGCGCGCTGCCGTGTGATGCGCACCCCGACGCCGGTCACGGTCGGTCCTCTTCGGCGTGGCTCACCGCATCGAGCACGATATGGGCCAGGTGGTGGTCGACCAGCCGGTACAACACTTCCCGGCCCGAGCGCTCGCCTGCCACCACCCCGGCGGCCTTCAGGATCCGCAGATGCTGGCTGACCAGCGGCTGGGGCACACCCAGGGCGTCGACGATCTCGTGCACGCAGCGCTGCGACTCGAGGAGTTGCAGGACGATCGCGATGCGCACGGGTGCGGCAAGAGCACGCAGGATGTCGCCGGCGGTGTCGAGAATCTCGCGCGGGGGCAGCGCCGAGGGCTCCGCGCCATGCCGATGCTCGGTCGTCGGCTCGGTCAAATTGGAAATGGTTTCCATTATGGGTACCAGAATACATGCGAGGTCACGCATGCGGTGGTGCCACGGTTCCGCCCACTCCGCGCGAGCATGCGCATAATGTTGACCCGTGGCGTCCATCATCGACACGGTTGTCAACCTGGCCAAGCGTCGGGGCTTCGTCTACCCGTCCGGCGAAATCTACGGCGGCACAAAGTCGGCATGGGACTACGGGCCGCTCGGCGTCGAACTCAAGGAGAACATCAAGCGGCAGTGGTGGCGGGCGGTCATCACCGGCCGTGAGGACGTCGTGGGGATCGATTCGTCGATCATCTTGCCGCGAGAGGTGTGGGTGGCCTCCGGCCACCTGGAGGTGTTCCACGATCCGCTGGTCGAGTCGCTGATCACCCACAAGCGTTACCGCGCAGACCATCTCATCGAAGCCTACGAGGCTAAGCACGGACATCCGCCGCCCAACGGGCTGGCCGACATCCGCGATCCGGACACCGGTGAGCCAGGGCAGTGGACCGAGCCGCGCGAGTTCAACATGATGCTCAAGACGTACCTCGGGCCGATCGAGGCAGAGGAGGGGCTGCACTATCTGCGGCCCGAGACCGCGCAGGGCATCTTCGTCAACTTCACGAACGTGGTGACCACGTCACGCAAGAAGCCGCCGTTCGGCATCGGCCAGATCGGCAAGAGCTTCCGCAACGAGATCACTCCCGGCAACTTCATCTTCCGAACCCGCGAGTTCGAGCAGATGGAGATGGAGTTCTTCGTCGAGCCATCCACCGCGAAGGAATGGCATCAGTACTGGATCGACGAACGGCTGCAGTGGTACGTCGACCTGGGCATCGACCGCGACAACCTGCGGCTCTTCGATCATCCGAAAGACAAGCTTTCCCACTACTCCGATCGCACCGTCGACATCGAGTACAAGTTCGGCTTCCAGGGCAACCCGTGGGGTGAGCTCGAGGGCGTTGCCAACCGCACCGACTTCGACTTGTCGACGCATTCCAAGCACTCAGGTGTGGACCTGTCGTTCTACGACCAGGCCAGCGACAGCCGCTACGTTCCGTATGTCATCGAGCCGGCGGCCGGCCTCACCCGTTCGTTCATGGCGTTCCTGATCGACGCGTACACCGAAGACGAGGCACCAAATGCCAAGGGCGTCATGGAAAAGCGCAGTGTGCTGCGGCTCGATCCGAGGCTGGCACCGGTGAAGGCCGCCGTGCTGCCGCTGTCACGCAACCCCGAGCTCAGCCCGAAGGCGCGCGGCCTGGCTGCCGAGCTGCGTAAGTCGTGGAACGTCGAGTTCGACGACGCCGGCGCCATCGGCCGCCGCTATCGGCGTCAAGACGAGATCGGCACTCCGTTCTGCGTCACCGTCGACTTCGACTCTCTCGACGACAACGCGGTGACGGTCCGAGAGCGCGACGCGATGACCCAGGACCGGGTCGCGATCGACAACGTCGCCGAGTACCTCGCAAAACGCCTCCCGGGCGGTTAACGGGCGGCGGTGCATCCGGCGTAAACGAGATCGACGATGCCGTTGATGAATTGGGCGTCGAGCGGCTCGCCGGTGACCAGCAGACGGAAGTAGAGCGGGCCGAGGAGCGCCTCAATCACCGGGCCGGGGTCAGCTTTCGGGTCGACCTCCCCGCGATCTTTCGCCCGCAGCACGATGGTCTGATCGAGGGTCAGGCGCTTCGTCCAGAACCGGTGATTCGCCGCGGCCAGCTCCGGATCGGCGGGGCCTTGCCCGGCGACAGCGCGGACGACGGCCTCGCCGGCTGCCGAAGTCTGGATCGCGGCCGAGCGGCGGGCCAGCTCCATCAGGTCGCCGCGCAGCGTGCCGGTGTCGGGTACCGCGACGGTCTGGGCGGCCTGTTGCAGCATCGCGTCCAGCACCAGTGCCTCCTTGGTGCGCCACCGGCGGTAGACCGTGGTCTTGTGCACGCCCGCGCGGGCGGCGACGCCCTCGGGGCTGAGGCCGGCGTAGCCACGGCCGGCGAGCTCGTCAATTGTGGCGGCGAGCACGGCCGCCCGAACCCGCGCGCTGCGCCCGCCGGGTCGCCGTGATATCGCTGGCTCTTCCCTTTGTGTCGTCACGGCGCTAATGTTAACGCAACAGTTTGTTGCATTAATCGCTCAGGGAGTGACCATGAAGCGCTATGACCAGGTCGGTGTGTTGCCGCGAGTGATCCGGTGCACCGCCGGGACCCGTCCGATGGCATGGCTGTACGGACACATTCAGGAGCCGCTCGACCGTTTCGTGTACCGGCGCACCGGTGGCCGGGCGACGCTGACCTCCTGGCTGGGCGAGGTCGAGATGTCGATGCTGACGACGACCGGGGCGAAGACCGGCCGCGAACGCACGCATGTCGTCCTCGGGCTGGTCGACGGCGACCGGGTGGTGGTGATCGCCTCGAACTACGGCCGGCCGCATCACCCGGCGTGGTATTACAACCTGCTCGCTGACCCGAGGGCCAGGATCGAAATTGGCGGCCTGTCAAAGAGAGTCGTCGCCCGCGAACTCGAAGGGAACGAGCGCGAGCGCCATTATCAGCGCGGCATCGACGTCTATCCCGGCTTCGTCAACTACCGTCGGCGCGCGATGCGACGAATCCCGGTGTTTGCGCTCGACCCCGCCGACTGATTGCAGCAGACGCACGGTCGCGGCACCTAGAAGCGGCCGCCACCCCCAAAGAAACCGCCGCCGTCTCCGCCGGAGCCACCGAACCCGGTCGAACTCCAACCGCCGCCGCCCATCGACCCGCTGAGGATGTTGCCGATGATGATGCCGCCGAGCACGGCGCCCATGTTCGACCCGCCGCCCCCGCGGTAGTGCCCGGCATACGCCCGCTGCGCGGCCTGTGCGTCGGCGTTCGCAATCGACTGCGCCTGGGCGGCCAGCATTGACGCGCCGTTGGCGTGCTCTATCGCCTCTGGGACATTCGTCGAGCGCTTGGCTTGGGCCGCCTGCAGTTGCCTGACCGCCTCCGACAGCCGGGTGCGGGCTTCGGGGCCGATGCTGCCGCGTCGAGAGTCGATGTAGTCCGACACCGCCCGCACCCGTGACTGTGCGGTGAACAGGGCTTGGTCGAGACTCCGGTTGAGCCGCTCGGCGGCTTCTCGCTCCTGCGCGACGCTGGCCAACAGCCGGTCGAGGTCGGCGTCGGCCTTGGTCAGTTGCGTGAACGCGCCCAGCGGGTCGGTGGAGCCGGTGGCCTGGGCGGTGCCGACGGCCTGAACCGCGGCGCCGCGGGCGGCGGCCAGATCTCCGGCATGCGGCACGTTGTCCTGCCGCAGCTGGGCGTCGGCCTGCTCGATCCCGGCCTGAATATCGGCGATCGCCGACGGCAGGGTGGCGGCGGCCCGCCGGATGTCGCTTTCCGCACTGTCGACCGCGTCGAGCAACGACTTGGCCTGCCCCAGCGCCGACTCGGCGGCCCGCACGGTGTCCACCAGTTCGGCCTGCTGACCGGCGATCGGGCGGGCGGCCAGCTCCCGTGCCCGGGTGATGTTGTGGTCGCCGAACGCGAGCCTGTCCTGCGCGGTGGTCACGTTGCCGGCAACCGACACCAACGCGGCGTCGTCGAATTCGCGATGCAACTCGGCCATCTTCTGTTCCGACGGCTCGATGCGGGCGGTGATGTCGACGACCTGCTGGGTCAGCGCGTCGAGCTTGGCCGGCGCGTTGATCACAAGATCACGAAGCTTTTCGAACGCCTCCTGCTGCGCCTCGAGTTCCTGATCGGCCTTCGCCGCCGCCACGATCACCCGGGTGAGCAGGTCGCGCCGTTGGGCAGGGGTTTCGGGGATGGCGTCGTCGAGCTGTTGGCGCACGTTGAATGCCTGCGACAGCGTGACCTTGGCGTTGTTGACCGCGGGATGAACGGTGCCGTCCGGTCCTGGCCGAACTCCTCGACGGCCAGGGCCAATTCGTTCTCACTCGACCGCACAGCGTTGTCGACTTCGACCACCTTCGTCCTCGACAGGTCGTCGAGGCCATCCACCGAGACCGAAGCCAACGCGCTTGGGTCGGTCGGGTCGACTCGATGCGCGGCGGCGATCTCCGCCAAGCGTCGGCGCCGGCGCCTGCGGCGCATCACGAAGACGAGCAGCAGCACCGCAAAGGCGATGACAAGCAGGGCGATCAAGAAGCCCAGCCACGACACGCCGCCGCCCGGGCTCGCCGCGTCGCTGAGCCCGTTGGCCGCCGCCACCGCCGCACCGCCCCAATCGTCGCCCCGCAGCGCCGGTTCGATGTTGCCGCGCTGGATGGCGGTGACCTCGCCGGAGCTGACGCCCTCGACCGCGTCGCTTAACTGGAACGCGAAACTCCGGTCGATGGTGGCGACGGCCAACAGCGCGTCCGCTCCGGTCAGGTCGCTGTTTCGCATCGTCGCCTGCGCCCAGGCCACGGCATTTTGGCCGGAGAAGTCTTCGACGTAGACCACCCACAGCCGGATCCCGCGATCGTTGTACAGCGCGTCGATGGCCGATTCCACCTCCGCGCGCTCAGCCGCGCTCAGCGCGCCGGCTCGGTCGGTGACGTATTCCGGCAACCGGAACGGGGCGTCCGCGGCGGCCGCGGGGGCGACGGTGAGCGCGGTGACGAGCACCGTAACGAGAAAGCCGAGCAGTCGGGCGAGGCGCATGCTCGCCAATCTACTGCGGATGTGCTGGCAGACTGTGGTGTCGGTGGCCACGAATGAACGATATGACGCGCACGACCGCGAGCGGATCGTCGTCGAAGCGCCCAAGACGGCCGCGCTCCCGAATACCGACACCGAGCACCGCACCGACTTCGCCCGCGACCGGGCACGCGTGCTGCACAGCGCGGCCCTGCGCCGGCTGGCCGACAAGACCCAGGTGGTCGGGCCCCACGAAAGCGACACACCGCGAACGCGGCTGACTCACTCCCTGGAGGTGGCGCAGATCGGCCGCGGCATGGCGGTCGGGCTGGGCTGCGACCCCGACCTGGTCGACATGGCCGGTCTCGCCCACGACATCGGGCACCCGCCCTATGGCCACAACGGTGAGCGCGCGCTCGACGAGGTCGCCGCCGCATACGGCGGTTTCGAGGGCAACGCACAAAACCTGCGTATCCTCACCCGACTGGAGCCGAAAGCCCTTGATAGTCAAGGCCGCAGCGCGGGACTGAACTTGACCCGCGCGGCGCTGGACGCGGTGACCAAGTACCCGTGGCTACGTGAGGAAGGCCGGCTCAAGTTCGGGGCCTACGCCGCGGACGCCGACACCCTCGCCTGGGTGCGCGACGGCGCGCCGCCCGGCCGGCCGTGCCTGGAGGCGCAGGTGATGGACTGGGCCGACGACGTCGCCTACTCCGTGCACGATGTCGAGGACGGGGTGATCTCCGGGCGCATCGACTTGCGGGTACTTGCCGACGAGGACGCGGCGGCGGCGCTGGGGCGGCTCGGCGCAAGCCACGGTGGACTGCGCGCCGAGGATCTCGTGGCCGCCGCGGACCGGCTGTCGCGGTTACCGGTGGTCGCGGCGGTGGGGAAGTACGACGCGACGTTGTCGTCGTCGGCGGCGTTGAAGCGGCTGACCAGCGAACTGGTCGGCCGGTTTGCGTCGGCGGCCATCGCGGCCACGCGTGAGGTGGCCGGCACCGGTCCGCTGGCCCGGTTCGATGCGGATCTGCGGGTGCCCGCGCTGGTGCGGGGGGAGGTCGCGGTGCTCAAAGTGCTGGCGCTGCAATTCATCATGTCGGATCCGCGCCACCTGGCACTGCAGGCGCGGCAGCGCGAGCGGATCCACCGGTTCGCGAAGTGGCTGCTGGCGGGGGCTCCCGCCACGCTGGATCCGCTGTTCGCGCCGGCGTTCACCGCGGCCGCGGATGATGGGCAGCGGCTGCGGGTGATCGTCGACCAGATCGCGTCCTACACCGAGGGCCGGCTGGAGCGGTTGGAGCGCGACAGCGCGATTTCGGCGTCGGGGGCGCGCCTAGACTGAGCCGGTGGTCCCCTCCGGTCGAGCTCGCATCTCCGACCGCGACATCGCCGCCATCCGTGAACGAGTTCGCATCGACGAGGTCGTCGCCGACTACGTCCAACTCCGCCGTGCCGGCGCCGATTCGCTCAAGGGCCTGTGCCCCTTTCACGACGAGAAGTCGCCGTCGTTTCACGTCCGGCCCAACCACGGTCACTTTCACTGCTTCGGCTGCGGCGAGGGCGGCGACGTGTATGCGTTCTTGCAGAAGGTCGAGCACGTCAGCTTTGTGGAGGCGGTCGAGCGGCTGGCCGACCGGATCGGCTACCAGATCACCTACAGCGGCGGCGCCGGCAGTGTGCAGCGCGACCGCGGCAGCCGCAGCCGGCTCATCGCCGCTACCGCGGCCGCCCAGCAGTTCTACGCCGAGGCGCTGGCCTCGCCCGAGGCCGAGCCTGCCCGGCGGTACCTGACAGAGCGGAACTTCGACGCGGATGCAGCCAGCCACTTCGGCTGCGGGTTCGCCCCGTCTGGCTGGGATTCGCTGACGAAACACCTGCTGCGCAAGGGATTTGAATTCAAGGAGTTGGAGGCGGCCGGACTGTCGCGCGAGGGTCGCCGCGGGCCGATGGACCGATTCCACCGCCGACTACTGTGGCCGATCCGCGCCAGCAGCGGCGAGGTGATCGGATTCGGTGCCCGGCGCATTTTCGACGACGACCCCATGGAGGCCAAGTACGTCAACACCCCCGAGACCGTCCTCTACAAGAAGTCCTCGGTGCTGTTCGGCATCGACCTGGCCAAACGCGACATCGCCAAGGGACATCAGGCCGTCGTCGTCGAGGGCTACACCGACGTGATGTCGATGCACCTGGCGGGCGTCACCACGGCGGTGGCGTCCTGTGGCACCGCGTTCGGCGAAGAACATCTGGCGATGCTGCGCCGACTGATGATGGACGACAGCTTCTTTCGCGGCGAACTGATCTACGTGTTCGACGGCGACCAAGCAGGACAGGCGGCCGCACTGAAAGCGTTGGACGGAGAGCAGAGTCTGGCCGGGCAGTCGTTCGTCGCGGTGGCGGCCGACGGCATGGACCCCTGCGATCTGCGGCTGAAGCATGGCGACGCGGCGCTGCGTGACCTCGTCGCGCGCCGCACGCCGCTGTTCGAGTTCGCGATCCGCGCGGCGCTGGCGGAGACCGATCTCGACAATGCGGAGGGCCGGCTGACCGCCCTGCGCCGCTGTGTGCCGATGGTCGCGCGCATCAAGGACCCGATGCTGCGCGACGAGTACGCGCGCCAACTCGCCGGGTGGGTCGGCTGGGACGACATGGCGCAGGTGGTCGGGCGCGTGCGCGAGCACGCGAAGGGGAGAGGTGGTGCCGGCCGGCGCGACGCGCGGCGGGTGATGGCCAAGCCCGACGCATCGGCGTCGCCGCCCGGTGTCGCCGCGCCGCCGGACCCGCGTGATCCGACGCTGTGGCCGCAGCGGGAGGCGCTCAAGGCCGCACTGCAGTACCCGGCGTTGGCGGGGCCGGTGTTCGACGCGCTCACCGTCGAGAGCTTCACCCATCCTGGCTACGCCGCGGTGCGAGCGGCGATGACAGCGGCGGGCGGAACGGCTTCGGGCCTGACCGGCGCCGAGTGGATCGACGCCGTGCGGCAGCAGGATGAGGCGGTGGCCGGTGTGGTCAGCGAACTCAGTGTGGAGGCGATCCGCGTCGACGACGACGACAAGCTGCCCCGCTACATCAGCGGGGTGCTCGCGCGGTTGCAGGAAGTCTGGGTGGGCCGGCAGATCGCCGAGGTGAAGTCCAAGCTGCAGCGGTTGTCACCGATCGAGGAGGGCGACAAGTACTACGCGCTGTTCGGCGACCTGGTGGCGATGGAAGCCTACCGCCGCAGCCTGCTCGAGCAGGCAAGCGGTGACGGGAACGACCTGACCGCGTAAGGTCCGTTGGGTGATCAAGCACGCGCTTTCGTGCGCGGTCTTGGCAGCCGCCGCGGTCGCCGTCGTAGCGGTGTCGGTCGCCACCGGCGACGCGGATCGGGTCGACGCGCAGTGCCGGGCGGTCTTCGGCTCCCTCAACGACGGTGTCTGCCTGGACGGTCCGCAGCCGTCCGGACCGGTCGGTGGCGTCCCGTGGATCAATGTCGGACCGACCGGGGTTGGGCCCGGCATCACCACCAGCCCGCTGCTTCCCGGGCAGACCATCAACGTCCCGTTCACCCCTTAGGCAAACCCTGGGCCTGGGGCGCCTCCGGTCGCAGGACCGCGGAGCCGTCCTCGAGTTCGGTCAACGTGACCATCTTCGAGTCGGGTGAAACCCGGTCGGCGATCTTGCGGCGTCCACCTTCGATGAGCGACCGGGCTGCAGGACTGGCGGTGACGGCCTTGTAGGTCCCGACGATCTGCTCGTATCGGCGCCGGCCGGCCTTCGACCCCAGCACGTAGCCCACCCCCAACACGACGACATACCCGATCACAGCGGTCCCTCCGTCTGATGCTTTCCGCACGTTGCCGCCCACGGCGACGCGATTCGTAACCATCCTGCCCGACGTGGGTACCCCCGGGTGGGGCGGTCAACGTCTTGGCGCCGGGCCGAACCACTACGCTAGAGTCATCCCTCGATCCGCGCCAGAATTAGCGCGGGCAGGCAGTCCCCTGTAGCTCAATTGGCAGAGCGTTCGGCTGTTAACCGAAGGGTTGCTGGTTCGAGTCCAGCCGGGGGAGCCAGGTCAGGGCGTTATTGCCTGTCGCAGTGCAATCTCCGTGCAAGGTCGGCGATGCTCATGGTCCGCAGTGCCAGCAGGGCTGGGCAGGCTGCAGGCGGTCGAGCGCGACCTGGCAACCGTTTGAAGTTTGTACCGAATCATCTTGCAGCACAACGTGTTCGTCCCATGTCCCGCACGAAACGCTGCGGATGACGACTATCCGCCGAGTTCGTGGCCTGCGTGCTCGCCCCGTTCCCACGCCTCGCGGACGGCGAACTTCTTGATCTTGCCGGGTCCGGTGAGCGGGTAGCCGTCCACGGCGTACCACCTGGTGGGTGTCTTTTGCGGCGACAAGTGGGCCCGCAGGTGGGAACGCAGCTCGGCGACCGTCGGCACCGCGTTTGGATCGCGCGGTCGGATGAACGCCCCGACCACCTCGCCCCAGCGCTCGTCGGGCAGGCCGACGACCGCCACCTCGGCGACGGCCGGATGGCGGTACAGGACCTCTTCGATCTCGGCGGGAAAGAGATTCTCACCGCCGCGGATGATCATGTCCTTGAGCCGGCCGACGATCCGGCAGTAGCCGCGATCGTCCATCGTTGCCAGATCGCCCGTGCGAAGCCACCCGTCGGCGCGCAGCGTCTCGGCCGACTTTTCCGGCATGTCGAAGTAGCCGAGCATCGTGTGGTACCCGCGGGCCCACAACTCCCCGGACGCACCGATCGGCACCGTCTGCAGTGAGACCGGGTCGACGATGCGCACCTCGGTGTGCGGGAGCGGCGGTCCGATGGTCAGCCCCTTGTCCTCGGCGCTGTCGGACGGGAACGTGCTCGTGAGCAAGGGCGAGCACTCGGTCTGGCCGTAGACGATCGTGAAGTCGACGCCCAGTGCCTCCTCCATGCGCCGCACCAACGCCTCGGGCACCTGGGCACCGCCGGACGCGGTCGACCGCCACGAGGACAGGTCACGGCGCGACGCGTCCGGGTGGTCCATCGCGGCGATGAGCATCGTCGGGACGGCGCCGGCGAACCACGGCCGCTCGAGCTCGATCAGCTCGAGGAACAGACCGGGTTCGAACATCGGCATCAGCACGAGCGTCGCCCGTCTGTCGAGTGCCCCGAGCACGCCCAACACGCACCCACCCGTGTGGAACAGCGGCAGCGGTAGGAGCCAGCCGGCGCCGTCGGGGATCTCGACCCGGTCGGCCCACAGCCGGGCATTGTTGACGATGCTGCCGTGGCGCAGCACCGCGCCCTTGGGGAACCCGGTCGTGCCGCTCGTGTACTGGATCTGCGCCGGGTCGTCGGCGCCGACAACCGGCAGCGTGACGCCGCGTCCGTCGGTGCCGATCAGCTCGAGGAGTTGATCGAGGCGCAGCACGTGGCGCAGCTCGGGCAGCTCGGCGCGGATCGCCTCGGCGTGCGCCGCCAGTGGGTTGCCGCGGACCTCGGGCACGAGGAACAACCCGGCCGCCCGCGATTGCCCGAGGACGAACCTCGCCTCGGCCGGCTGCAGACTCGGATTAACCGTGACGAGGGTCAACCCGGCGAGCGCCGCACCGTACTCGAGCAGCACCCACTCGGGCAGGTTGTGCGCCCACACCGCGACGCGCTCGCCCGGCTCGAAGTGCTGCAGAAGGCATCGGGCGCAGCGCTCGGCGTCGGCGAGCAGCTCGGCATAGGTCCAGCACCGTCGCTCCGGCGTCGGCAGCCCCTCGACGAGGGCGACGCGATCGGGCACCTCGGCGGCGACCTCACGCAGCCGACTGCCGACTGTCGCGCCGACCAGCAGTGGCGGCCCGCCGCCGTCGGGAATCCAGTGTGAGGTGGTCAGGGAGATCACGCTACGGCCCCACCCGCCCGCAGGTGCTGCGCCACGTTCGTCGACCGTGGTTCGAGCGAATCGCGCAGCTTCTGTCATTGGGCCGAACCCTTTCCTGCGTATTTACTGGGTGTCCGGTGAGTATCACCCTTACGGGGCCGGGCGTCACCGCGTGATCGACTACTCAAATCTCTGAGTTCGCTGCGATTGAGGCCTGGCCTGACCCCAAATGGCCGGATACTCGTCGTTCTGCGAGGGTGTTCCAACGGCGGGCAGCTCCGATGCCAGGCGAATCAGCTGTTCTTGCCGGTGGTTGTTTCAAAATCACCGCACCAAGCGATATGCCAGCATGAACTCCGTGAGCGCACGCCCGATCGCTGGTTTTCTTGCTGCTGGGGTAGTGATCGCGGGGGCAGTACTCAACGCAGCCATCAGCATTCCGTCCGCCGCGGCTGCGCCATGCCCTGACGTCGAGGTGGTGTTCGCCAGAGGGACCACCGAGCCACCTGGTGTGGGTGGGGTTGGCCAGGCATTCGTCGACTCGCTGCGTCAGCAAGCCGGCGGGAGGTCAGTCGGGGTATACGCGGTCAACTATCCAGCGACCGACGATTTCCGCCCATCCATCCGGGCCGGCGCCGGTGACGCGAGCGGTCGCGTCCAGTACATGGCCGCGAACTGTCCCAACACCAGGATGGTGCTCGGCGGGTATTCGCAAGGTGCGGCCGTGATGGACGTCATAACCTCGCAGATGCCACCCGAGGTGGCCAATCATGTCGCCGCGGTCGCCGTCTTCGGAAATCCATCGCCATCAGGCACATTCATGAGGAGATTGTCGGCCGACGCGCTCCCCGGCATCGGCCCGCTCTACATCCCCAAGACGATTGACCTGTGTATGCCCGGCGACCCGATTTGCACCACCGGCTTCAGCATGGGGCCGCACGTTCAGTATGTGCAGTCCGGGATGACTAGCCAGGCCGCGAGTTTCGCCGCCAGCCGGCTCTAGAGCTCTACAATTTCGGTTAACCCCGTCGCCAGACCACATACAGCCATGAAGGCCGGGCTACCCTGAGTACATGCGCTTCCAGTGGCTGGTGGCCCTTGTCCTGGGCTTCGCGCTGACGGCGGGCTGCGGCTGGAGTCCGCCGAGCGCGCCGCCGCCGGAACCCGACAAATGCGCGCCGACGGACGGGCCCACTCAAGAGACGGTGGCGACGGCCATCCAGGGGCTGCCCGACCTTGGCGAGCAGGCGTGGAATGAAGTGACCCGCGGTCACACGCAGAACTGTCGGCTGTACTGGGTTCAGGTAGTCGCCGGCGGGGGCACGCAGGCTCCCCAGCACCTGCTGTTCTTCGACCGCAACACCCCGCTGGGCACGGCCACGCCCGGATGCGCGGCCCTACACCACCGCGACGGTTGCGGGCGACGACACCGTGATGGTGCAGTACCAGTGGCGCCAAGGCAACGATGCACCGTGCTGCCCGACCGGCATCGGCAACGTCCGCTTCACGCTAGTGGACGGCAAGCTGAAGGCGCTGGACCCGATCCCCAGCGAGTAGCGCCGGTCGCGAGTGTGCGGATTCATACGCGCACACCGGCGTGTCACGTACGAAACCGCACGCTCGGCGTCGAGCAGCCCGCGCGGCGCCAGCGAGTAGCGCCTAATCGTCCTCGCCGATGCGCTCCGGGTGCAGCATCGGCACGTCGCGCAACTGCTCCGGGATGCCGAAGCCGTCGACGAGTGCCTCCGCGTACGGCCGCAGTGAGCGGCAGCGTTCGTTGATGGCGCGAGTGACGGCCTTCGCGCGCTCGGTCGACAGGTAGCGGTGCTCCATGTACCACGCCTTGTCCTTTTCGATCATCGTGAGCGCGTACAAGTCGCACAGCATGCCCAACACGCGCCGGGCTTCCTTGTCCTCACACGAGTCGATCCCGGCGACGAATGCCTCCAAGACGATGCGGTCGATGTGCGCCTGCGCCGCGTGCAGCACGTGGTCCTGCACCTCGTTGAACGCGTCGAACGCGCCCAGTTCCCGTGAACGTCCCTGCAACCGGCGCGCCACCGTCGACAACAGATAATCCGCCCGGTCATCGAACATCTGGACCTGGGTGCCGCGGTTGAACAGGCTGCCCTCTTCCTCGTTGTCCTGCCGAGTGTCCAGGATGGTCTGCATGATCGTTTGCGCCGCAGTGCGTTTCATCACGCGGTCACCAGCGAAGTTGGCGGCGAATCGCACCCACTCGACCGGGCTCATGCTCCGGATGTCGTCGGCGTAGGCGGTCAGCAACTCCTTTGCCACCAGCTGGGTCAGCACGTGATTGTCGCCCTCGAAGGTGGTGAAGACGTCGGTGTCGCCCTTCAACGCGATCAGCCGGTTCTCGGCCATGTAACCGGCGCCGCCGCAGGCTTCCCGAGCCTCCTGGATCGTGTGGGTGGCGTGCCAGGTGTTGGCGGCCTTCAGGCCCGCCGCCCGCGACTCCAACTCCCGCTGCTCCTCCGGGTCCGGGATCTCGGTGGTCTGGACCTCGTGCAACTTGGCCACCAACTCGTTCTGCGCGAATTGCAGCGCGTAGGACTCCGCGATGCGTGGCAACAGCCGTCGCTGGTGTATCAGGTAATCCATGAGCAGCACTTCTTGTTCGTCGTCTGGTGCCTTGAACTGCCTGCGCTGCAAGGCATATCGAGTGGCGATGTCCAACGCCACCCGTGCCGCGGCCGCCGCGCTGCCGCCGACAGTCACCCGGCCGCGGATCAGCGTGCCGAGCATCGTGAAGAACCGTCGGTTGGGATTGTCGATCGGTGAGGAGTAGGTGCCGTCTCGGGCCACATCTCCGTACTTGTTGAGCAGGTTGTCCCGCGGCACCCGCACGTGGTCGAACATGATCCGGCCGTTGTCGACACCGGGCAGCCCGCCCTTGTAGTCGCAATCCGACGTCGTCACGCCGGGTAGGTCATTGCCGTCGTCGTCGCGAATCGGCACGACGAGGCAGTGCACGCCGTGGCTGATCGGCTCTTCTCCCGGTCCGGCCGTGATCAGCTGCGCGAAAACCGCTGCCATTCTTGCCGTTTCGGCTGCCCCGCCGATGTAGTCCTTGCGCGAGGTCTTAGTGGGCGAGTGGATGACGAACTCGTCGGTCTCCCGGTCGTAGGTGGCCGTGGTTTCCAGCGACTGGACGTCGCTGCCGTGGCCCGTCTCCGTCATCGCAAAACAACCCAGCAGGTCGAGGTCGATGATCTTGTGGACGTACGCCTCGTGATGGCGTTCGGTGCCGAGATTCTCGATCGCCCCGCCGAACAGGCCCCACTGCACACCGGCTTTGACCATCAGTGACAGGTCGGCCATCGCCAACATCTCGATGGTCATGACGGCCGCGCCCACGTCGCCGGTGCCGCCGTGCTCCTTACGGAACCCGTCTTCGGCCGCACCGGCGGCAGCGATGATCTTCAGCTGCTCGAGTGTCTTCGTTCGTGCGATGACGGTGTTCGGGGTGTAGCGCGGCCGAAAGATCTCGCTTGCCATCTGCTCTCGGCAGCGGTTTTTCACCTGTCGCCAGCGACCGTCGAGAGTGTCGCGCAGATGCGTTGCGAGGTCGGGGGAGATCTGAGCCGTGTTCTCGGTGTTCGAAGCCATACCCGACCGTAACTCGTTCGCCCGGCCAATAAGCACGACTCCGTCAACCGAGCCTTGCCTCACTGGATCTGCCCAGCCTCCAGGCGTTAAATCGCGGTATGACGGCCGACGACGGTGCCCCGGCATCCGAAGTTCGGATCGGGCTGCCCCATCAGATCGATCACACCCACAGCGACGTGTCCGGCGGGTGGTTGCGCGCGGCCACGTTCGGCGCGATGGACGGACTGGTGAGCAACACCGCACTGATCGCCGGCGTGGCGGGCGGCAGCGAGTCGGCGCACACCGTGGTGCTCGGTGGGGTAGCCGGCCTGCTGGCAGGCGCGTTCTCGATGGCGCTGGGTGAGTACACCTCTGTCACGACGGCCAACGAGCAGATCGACTCGGAGATGCGCCTCGAGCAGCGTGCGTTCCACAGGTACCCCGAAGGCGAGAGAGAAGAACTCAGACAGATGCTCGTTTCCATGGGCATGAGCGAGCAGACCGCACGGACCGCGACCGAGGAGATTCACCGCGACGAGAACACGGCGCTCAATTTTCACTTGACGCAGGAGATTGGCGTTGATCCGCGGGAGAGGCCGTCGGCGCGGGTGGCGGCGATCTTGTCGTTCATCACCTTCGCGATCGGCGCGATCATTCCGTTGATCCCGTATCTGCTCGGCTTTGAATCTCTTGCGGCCGGGCTGATTTGCGGTGGTGTCGGCCTTGTGATCGCCGGCGGCTTGGCGGCGCGATTCACCCGACAGCCGATCTGGTGGGGGTCGGGGCGCCAACTGCTGTTCGGCGCCATCGCGATCGGCGCGACATATGTGGTTGGCTCGTTGATCGGCACGACGGTTTCCTGACGGTCGATGTTGCGCTGCGTGTCGACCCTCATGCCGGCGGTCGTGGCGGTGGCCGTGGCGTGTGCGCCGAGTGCCACCGTGGCCGGCGCAGGCGAACTCGACTTCGTCGGCTTCCGCGAGTTTCCGACCGGATTGACGTTCGAGGGGACCAACGTCGGCGGCCTCTCGGCGATCACCTACGACCCCGGGCGCGACCTCTATTACGTGATCAGCGACGACCGGTCCGCACACAACGCGGCGCGGTTCTACACCGCGCGGATCGCACTGCAGGACGGACACGTCGGAGACGTTCAGTTCGTCGCCACCCATGCATGGCTGGACGCCGACGGGCAGCCGTTTGCGCCATTGTCGACGACCGTGGCCCCGCCGGTGGTGCCGCCCGACGCCGAGGGCCTGGCGTTGGATCGCGGTCGCCAGCAGCTGTATTGGTCGAGCGAGGGCGAACGACGCACCGACGGGCCGGACACCCCGATCCTGAAGGATCCGTGGATTCGCATCGCCGATCTCGACGGCCGCTACCGCGGCGAGTTCACGCTGCCACTCACCCTGCGCATGTCCGCGGACGGGACGGGCCCGCGGCGCAACGCCGGACTGGAGGGCCTGTCGTTGACGCCCGACGGCCGCTTCCTGTGGGCGGGGCTGGAGGAACCCGGCCACGGCGACGGCGAACCGGCCACCGCCACCTCGGGAACGCTGACCCGCATCACCAAGTTCGACGTCGCAACCCGAAGCCCGGTCGCCCAGTACGCCTATCCGCTGGAGCCCATCCCCGCGCCGCTCGGCGAGGCCAACGGCCTGTCTGATCTCCTCGCGGTCGACGACGACACGCTGTTGGTCATCGAGCGCTCGCACGGCCTGCGCAACGTCGCACGCATCTACCGGGCTGAAGTGGGCGGCGCCACCGATGTGCTTGCGAACCCTTCGCTGCCGCAGGCGCCGCCGACCCCGATGGCCAAGACTCTGGTGGCCGATTTGTCGACGATGCTCGGCGTGCCGCCACTGGACAACATCGAAGGGCTGACATTCGGCCCGCGGCTGCTCGACGGCCGCCAGTCGCTCGTGCTGGTGTCCGACAACAACTTCTCAGCCGAGCAGGTCACCCAGTTCCTGGTCTTCGCCCTCTAGGCAGAGTCCATTCATCGAGATCTACGCCAGTCCGAAGAAGTGTGCTATTCCCGTCGTGTCGCGTCGCTCACCAAACGGCGAAGCACGGTCACGGCGGCCGCCAGTGTCTCGCGGTCGCTTTCGTCGAGCCGCGCCAGGTGCGGGTCGATGACGGCCGCGCGGTCGGCGCGCACGCGGCGCAGGGTCTGGACCCCCTTGGGGGTGATGCGGATCAGGACGGCTCGGGCGTCGGCGGGGTCCGTGGCCCGGGTGACAAGTCCGGCGTCCTCCAGGCGCCGTACCTGCAGGGTCATCGTCGGTTGCGAGCAGTGGTCGAGGGCGGCCAGATCGGAGATCCGGGCCGCCCCTTGGTCCTCGATCATCGAGAGCAGCCTCGCTTGCGCCCATGGCAGCGGCAACGTGGTGCGCTGAGTGGCCAGCCGGTTCACCCTGGCCACCACCCCCAACAAATCAACTCCCAGCGATGCGCTCGCGGACTCGGACGATGCCATACCTCCAAATTAGATACCTGTGCGCCACCAACGTGTTGCTGTGCGCGGTTGGCCGGCCGCTACTGGCAGAATCGAGAAGTGACTGCGCCCGGGACCCTGCCGCACGGCTGGCAACCCCACTCCGGCGTTTCTCGCGGACCACTCGGCCCCGGCGAATTGGCGCAGGCATCGGTGATGGCGGCGTTGTCCGCCGCGACCGCGATCATCGCGGTCGTCGTCCCCTTCGCGGCCGGCGTGTCGTTGCTAGGCACGGTGCCCATGGGGCTGCTGGCCTTCCGGTACCGCATTCGGGTCCTCATCGCGGCGACGGTCGCCGGCGGACTGATTGCGTTTCTGGTGGCCGGCATGGGCGGGCTCATGACCGTGGTGAACTGCGCGTACATCGGTCTGCTGATCGGCCTGGTCAAGCGCAGGGGGCGTGGTACCCCGACGGTGGTAGTCGCGGCGTTCTGCGCGGGTTTGGCGTTTGGGCGCGGTCGTCGTCACCGCGTTGGCAATCCTGTCGCGGCTGCGGCACCTGATCTTCGAGTCGGTGACCGCCAACGTCAACGGACTGGCCCGCGCACTGTCCCGGGTTCCGCACATGGAGGTGGCGGCCGAACGCCTCAAGAACGGATTCGCCACCGTGCTCGACTACTGGCCGCTGCTGTTCGGCGCCATCTCGGTGATGAGCATCATGGTCGTCAGCCTCATCGGCTGGTGGGCGCTGTCGCGGGTGCTGGACCGGCTCTACAACATTCCCGACGTGCACAAACTCGAGTGCCCCGTCGACACCGGACGCGTGGCGCCGGTGCCGGTAGAGCTGCACGATGTGACGTTCCGGTACCCGAACACCTACCGGGACGCCTTGGGCCCGGTGAGCCTCTCCATCGAACCCGGTGAGCACGTCGCGGTCACCGGCGCGAACGGCTCCGGGAAGACGACGTTGATGCTGGTGCTGGCCGGGCGCGAACCCACTGCCGGCACCGTGGAGCGCCCCGGCGCGGTCGGCCTGGGCAAAATCGGCGGCACCGCGGTGGTCATGCAGCACCCCGAGAGTCAGGTGCTGGGCACCCGGGTGGCCGACGACGTGGTGTGGGGGCTCCCTCCCGGTCAGCAAGCCGACGTGCAGCGGTTGCTCGAGGAGGTCGGTCTCGACGGCCTGGCCGAGCGCGACACCGGCGGTCTCTCCGGCGGCGAGTTGCAGCGGCTGGCAGTGGCGGCCGCGCTGGCACGCGAGCCGTCGCTGTTCATTGCCGACGAGATCACCAGCATGGTCGATCAGGAGGGCCGCGACGCGCTGCTGGGAGTGCTGGCGCACCTTCGTGAGCGCCACAATATGGCCCTGGTGCACATCACCCACTACAACAACGAAGCCGACTCGGCCGAACGCGCGGTGACGCTGACCGGCCGGGGGATCGTCGACAACACCGAGATGGTCGAGATCACCGAGGCGCCGAGCGGCACGACGGCCGCTACCATCCCAGTCGGTCCGCCCGTCCTGGAATTGATCGGGGTCGGCCATGAGTACGGCAGCGGAACCCCTTGGGCAGCAACCGCGTTGCGCGACATCAGCTTCGCTATCCACGAAGGCGAGGGGGTGCTGATCCACGGCGGCAACGGCTCCGGCAAGTCGACGCTGGCCTGGATCATGGCCGGGCTGACCGTGCCGACCACCGGCTCCTGCCTGCTCGACGGTCGCCCGGTCGCCGATCAGGTCGGCGCGGTTGCCATCTCGTTCCAGGCGGCCCGGCTGCAGTTGATGAGGGGCCGGGTGGACCACGACGTCGCGTCGGCGGCCGGATTCTCCCCGAACGACACGGCGCGGGTTGCGGCCGCACTGGCGGCCGTAGGGCTCGACGCCGGCGTGGGGTTGCGGCGGATCGACGAACTCAGCGGCGGCCAGATGCGCCGCGTGGTGCTGGCCGGGCTGCTGGCACGATCGCCGCGAGCATTGATTCTCGACGAGCCGCTGGCCGGCGTGGACGCCGCGAGTCAGCGCGGACTGTTGAGCCTGCTCCTCGATCTGCGCCGACGCGGTCTGACCGTGGTGGTGATCTCGCACGATTTCGCCGGTCTGGACGAGCTGTGCCCGCGCACTCTGCATCTGCGCGACGGTGCGCTCGAGCCGGCGGCCAGCTGTACCGGGCCGGCCACGGGCGGTGCCTCATGAGCGCGCCCACCCAGCGTCGGCCCGTGGTGCTGCTGCGCCCCGTGCCGGGAACGTCGACCATCCACGAGTTGTGGGCCGGGACCAAACTGATTGCAGTTTTTGGGATTTCGGTCTTGCTGACGTTCTATCCCGGCTGGGTGCCGATCGGATTGGTCGCGGTGCTGGTGGCCACCGCGGCCTGGATGGCCCGCATTCCGCGCGGCGCGTTGCCGTCGGTGCCGCGGTGGTTGTGGGTGGTGATCGCCTTCGGCGGGATCACGGCGGCGCTGGGTGGCGGCGAGCCGTACCTGCAGCTCGACTCGGTGCAGCTTGGGCTGGGCGGCTTGCTGTACTTTCTGCGGATCACCGCGCTTTCGATTGTGCTGCTCGGCCTCGGCGCGATGATCTCGTGGACCACGAATGTCGCGGACGTCGCCCCGGCGGTGGCCACACTCGGGCGGCCGTTGCGGTGGCTGCGGATTCCGATCGACGAGTGGGCGGCGGCGTTGGCGTTGGCCCTGCGGGCCTTCCCGATGCTGATGGACGAGTTCCGGGTGCTCTACGCGGCCCGCCGGTTACGTCCCCGCCAGGTGCCGCCCACCCGGCGCGCCCGTCGCCGGGCCTGGTGGGCCGAGGTCACCGACATGGTCGCGGCCGCGGTGACCGTGGCGCTGCGACGCGCCGACGAGATGGGCGACGCGATCACCGCGCGCGGCGGGACCGGCCAGATTTCGGCACTGCCGTCGCGGGCGAAATGGCGCGACGCGCTGGCGCTGGCCATCGTGGCGTTGGTCGCGACCGCGGCGGTGCTCAGCGAACTGCTGCTGGTGCCGACCACGCTTTGACGCGGTCGTTACGGTGGACACCGTGACAGCGAACGGGGGAGTCGATGCCGACTTTCTGGCCCTGCCACGACACGAACTAGCCGACGCGGCGCTCAGCGCGGCCACAGAGGTCGGCGCCAGCCACGCCGACCTGCGCATCCAGCGCATCGCCACCGAGATCGTGCAGCTGCGCGACGGCTCGCTGGAAACATCGGTGACCAGCCGCGCAGTCGGGCTTGCGGTGCGGGTGATCGTCGACGGCACCTGGGGTTTCGCGTCGCACGCCGAGTTGGCACCCGATGTCGCCGCCGAGACCGCGCGGCGCGCCGTGACGGTGGCCCGCACGTTGCAGACGCTCAACCGCGAGCGCGTCGAGTTGGCCGACGAACCGGTGTATCGCGACGCCGAGTGGGTGTCGACGTACGACACCGACCCGTTCGACGTGCCGGCGGTCGACAAGATTGCCGTTCTGGGTGAGTATTCGGCGCGGTTGCTGGCTGCCGACGGCGTGGATCACGTGTCCGCGGGCTACCACGGTGTGAAGGAGCAAACGTTCTACGCCGACACTTTCGGCTCGCGGATTACGCAGCAGCGGGTGCGGGTGGCGCCAAGCCTGGAGGCCGTCACGGTCGACAGAGCGGGCGGGACGTTCGATTCGATGCGTACGTTGGCGCCGCCGACAGCCCGCGGCTGGGAGGCCGCCGTCGACGAGCGCGTGTGGAATTGGTCCGACGAGCTGGCGCAGATCCCCGAACTGCTGACGGAGAAGCTCAAGTCGCCGAGCGTGCGGGGCGGACCCACCGACCTGGTGATCGATCCGTCCAACCTGTGGCTGACCATCCACGAATCAATCGGGCATGCAACGGAATACGATCGCGCAATCGGCTACGAATCCGCCTATGCGGGCACGTCTTTCGCGACCCCCGACATGCTCGGCACGCTGCGCTACGGTTCGCCGGTGATGACCGTGACCGCCGACCGCACCGTCGACTTCGGTTTGGCGACCATCGGTTACGACGACGAAGGCGTTGCCGCGCAGCACTGGCACCTCGTTCGAGACGGGGTGTTCGTCGGCTATCAGCTGGACCGGGTTTTCGCCCCGCGGCTGGGACAGGACCGCTCGAATGGCTGCTCGTACGCCGATTCACCGCACCACGTGCCGATTCAGCGCATGGCCAACGTCTCGCTGCAGCCCAACCCCGAGGACATCACTACCAAGGACCTGATCAGCCGCGTCGAGGAAGGCATCTACGTCGTCGGCGACAAGTCATGGTCGATTGACATGCAGCGGTACAACTTTCAGTTTACCGGCCAGCGCTTTTTCAGGATCCGCAACGGCAAGCTCGCCGGCCAGGTGCGTGACGTCGCCTATCAGGCCACCACCACCGAGTTCTGGGGTTCGATGGAAGCGGTCGGCGGTGCGTCGACGTGGCGGCTCGGCGGGGCGTTCAACTGCGGCAAGGCTCAGCCCGGCCAGGTCGCGGCGGTCAGCCACGGGTGTCCGTCCGCGCTGTTCCGGGGGGTACGAGTGCTGAACACGATGACCGAGGGGGGCCGTTGATCGGGCCTCATCAGGTGGTGGAGGCGGCGCTCGCGGCGGCGACCGTCGACGAGACCATCGTGATCGTCACCGATCGCACCAACGCCTCCCTGCGGTGGGCCAACAGCTCGATGACCACCAACGGCGTGTCGACTTCGCGTGCGACATCGGTGATTTCGATCGTGCGGAAGGGCGAGAACGCGCACGTCGGCTCGGTGCAGACCAGCGAGGTCGACCCCGAGGTCATCCCATCGGTGGTGGCCGCCAGTGAGGAAGCCGCCCGACAGGCGCCGGAGGCTCGCGACAGCGCGCCGCTGATCACCGGTGGGCAGACGGCGCCGGACTGGGACGCGGCCGTGGTGTCGACCAGCGCAGAGGTGTTCGGTGCCGTGGCGGCCTCTTTGGCGCGTGGCTTCCGCGGAGCAGACCTATTGTTCGGATACGCCCACCACCAGGTGGCGACGACGTTCCTGGCCACTTCGACCGGGCTGCGTCGCCGCTTCACGCAACCGACGGGCTCGGTGGAACTCAACGCCAAGCGAGACGGCGCCAGCGCGTGGGCGGGTATCAGCACTCCGGACTTCCTTGATGTGCCGACGGATCAACTGCTGGAACAGCTCTCGACGCGGCTCGGATGGTCGCGGCGCACGGTGTCGCTGCCGGCGGGCCGGTATCCGACGCTGATGCCACCGTCGACGGTGGCGGACATGATGATCTATCTCGCGTGGATGATGGACGGCCGCGGGGCGCAGGAGGGACGGACCGCGCTTTCTGCTCGCGGCGGTGGCACGCGGGTGGGGGAGCGGCTGACCCAGATGCCGGTGACGCTGTACTCGGATCCGCTGGCCGCGCCGCTGCAGTGCACGCCCTTCGTGGCCACGAGCAGTTCGTCGGAAGTGCTGTCGGTGTTCGACAACGGCATGGACATCGGCCGGGTGGACTGGATCCGAGACGGCGTGCTGAACGCGCTGGCCTACCCGCGGGCCACGGCCGAGGAGTTCGGCGCACCGGTGGCGGTGCCGGCCGACAACCTGGTGATGTCCGGCGGCTCCGATTCGTTGGACGAGATGATCGCCCGTACGGAACGGGCGCTTTTGTTGACGACGCTGTGGTACATCCGCACGGTCGACCCCACCACGCTGCTGCTCACCGGCCTCACTCGCGACGGCGTCTATCTGGTGGAGAACGGGCGAGTGAGCGCGGCGGTCAACAACTTTCGGTTCAACGAAAGCCCGCTGGACCTGTTGCGTCGCGCGACGGACGCGGGGGCGACCGAGGTGACGCTGCCGCGCGAGTGGGGGGACTGGGCCACTCGGGCGGCAATGCCGCCGCTGCTGATCCCCGACTTTCATATGTCCACGGTGAGTCAGGCGCAGTAGCGTTTGGCTGTGATCGCTGAGTTGGCGCGGCTGGTGGCGTTGTCGCCGCGGGACGACGACGGACGCATCAACGCCCTGCTCCGGCAGACGTGCGGGCGCACGCTCTCACTGCCGCCCTTGCCCAGCGAGGTCGAGGCGACCGCGGCCGAGTCGGCGGCGGAGGAGGCGGCCGTCGACTTCGCCGAGCAGTTCAGCGTGGATGTATCGGCGATTACTGACCAACAGCGGTCACGGCTGCTTGCGGCATTGGGTGCCAACGCTTTTAGCGTGGTGGTGCTGACGTACGTGGCTGACTTCGTGCCGCGGGTGCAGGCGGGATTGGCGGCGCTGGGGCTACCTGACGGCGTGCGACGGGCCGATCGGGTGGGACCACGACGCCGACCCGCGCGACGTAGTGTTCAACGACTTTCTGCCCGCCGTCGCGAGGTTGACGGCGCTGGACCCGGTGACGTCGGAGGTGGTGCGACTGCGCGGTGCGGCGCAGCATCAGTGCCGCCTGTGCATGTCTTTGCGGGAAGGGGGCGCGCTGGACGCCGGCGGGTCGGAGGATCTCTATCGCGACATTGAACGGTTCGAGGTTTCGTCCCGGCTGAGCGACCGCCAGCAGGCGGCGCTGCGCTATGTCGACGCGCTGATCTGGTCGCCGGCGCGGATTCCCGGCGACGTCGCCACCGACGTGCGCGCGCACTTCACCGAGGACGAGGCGCTGGAGTTGACGCTTGACGTGATGCGCAATGCGAGCAACAAGGTCGCAGTGTCGATGGCCGCTGATGCGCCACGCGTGGCGCACGGCACCGAGCGGTATCGCATCCTGCCGGACGGGCAGACAGCATTCGGTTGACCTTCGCTCACGAAGTTCGCCGCGGGTGCCCGGATCACTGCCGGTGTCGCCCTGTACCGCCAGCCGCGATCAGGAGGACCGCTGGATGACGTGCTTCGCGCGCCGGGCGAGCATGCGGCCTACTCTTCAGGTTCGGATCCGAATCGGAAACGCCGGCCAGTGATTTGGGTTGGAATCACGCGAACATAGTGACGCTTCGATGTAGCCGTCCACGGCAGCAGGTGCGCCCGTTCGGCTTCCTCGATCTCCTTTTCAGTGCGGAGCGGACGGGCCATCCCCTTGACGATCACGCTCCAGCCTTCGTCAAAAGTGTGCTCGTCGGATTCGAACACCACACGATCGTTGATCACAGAGCTGACCAACTTGGTGCCTTCTGCGGTGCGAATGAGCACAGTGCGATTCTGGACGGCGAAGTTGACCGGGAAGATTTCGGGCTGGCCATCGACGCTGGTGACGAGTCGGCCCAGCGCGACGCTTGCCAGCAGATTCCAGCTTTCGCTTTCCGACAGGACCGTGATCGGATCACCGGCGTCACTCATGAGCGGCACCACTTGTCCGATGGCGGTTACTAACGGCGTGTCCAAACCGACCGTGCCCAATTCGGTGGCCCCACCAGGCGAGCCCAGACGGACAGCCCTTGCCGATCACGTACATCATGAACGGGACGTTACTGACGACGGAGCCTCGAAGGCTCGGGCCGAAGGGCCCTTTCTGCCAGGACCAACGGCTCGTCTCCCTGCCGACGGGCAGACAGCATTCGTTTTCTAGTCGCAGTGCGCATGTTGGCGCCGTGACAGCATCTCGGTGAACTCCGCGTGGCCGCACCACAGGCAGCACCGGCCCAAGCGGCAACACCGGCCACACCGGAGCCAGCGGAAGCGCCAGCTCGGCCTAGGACAATCGTGAGCGGACCGCATCGGGTACCCGGCGACGCCGTGTCGGTCGCCGGGTGCCGGGCGCCCATGGTTGCGCGTCGGCCCGGCCCGAGCGGTACTGGACCTTGCCCGACGGACGTGCTTCCTTAACACCACCTACGATGGTGCCGAATCGTCGGGGCGGTAGCTCAGTTGGTTAGAGCCGCGGACTCATCTCACGAGCGGCCCACGCGAATCTGACCTCAGTTTAATATACGGCGTCTTCCCATACCGACCGTGCCCAATTCGGTGGCCCCACCAGGTCGGGCCGATACGGACAGCCCTTGCCGATCAGGCACATCGTGAAGAGGACGTTACTGAAGACGCAGCCTCGAAGGCTCGGGCCGAAGGGCCCTTTCTGCCAGTACCAACGGGTCGTCTCCCTGCCGACGGGCAGACAACATTCATTTTCTAGTCGCAGTGCGCATGTTGGCGCCGTGACAGCATCTCGGTGAGCTCCGCGTGGCGGCTACCACACGGCAGCGCCCGGCGCAAGCGGCGTCACCGGGAACACCGGAGCCACGGAAGCGCCAGCATCGACCTAGGACAGTCGTGAGCGGACGCATCTGGTTTCCAGCGACGCCGTGTCGGTCGCCAGGTGCCGGGCGCCCATTGTTGCGCGTCGGCGGCCCGAGCAAGTGCTCGACCTTGCCCCACGAGACATGCTTCTTGAACGACCGGACCTGCGATGGTGGCAGAATGCGTCGAGCGCGCTAGCAGCAGTTGGTTGAGAGCAGGGCGCGGACTCATAATCCGTTGGTCGTCGGGTTCGAGTCCCGCCCCGCCCCACCGTCAACCAGCTGGTGGATGGCGTGCCGCGACGGCTCGCCGCGCGCTGTGTTGGTCGTTTGTACATCTCCAGCACGTCTTGGATCTCAGCCCAGATCGTATTGAGGTCAACGCCAGCGGCTCTTCGTTAAGACCCACGTCCGGTACTCAGCGGTGCATGGCTGTCGATCCGTGCCGCAGTGTCGAGTCCGGACCTTGCAGGCAGACGCGGGCCTTCGAACTCTATCAGTCGATGCAATCATCTGATAGATTTTCATGGCGTGGCGCTCAACATCGCAGATTTGGTCGAACATGCCGTCGATGCCGTACCCGGCAATACCGCGTTGATCGTGAACGAGACATCGCTGACCTACCGGGAGCTCGACGAGACGGCTAACCGGATCGCTCATCACTTCATCAATGCAGGGATCCGCCACGGCAATCACGTCGGGCTGCTTTCCAGGAACACGATCGAACATGTCGTTGTCATGTTGGCTGCCTTCAAGATCCGCGCAGTACCGATCAATTTGAACTACCGCTACACGGCGCCCGAACTAAAGTACGTTGCCGCCAGCGGGGATCTCGACGCCATCTTCTTTGAACGCGGCCTGGAGCCTACAGTGGCAGCGGCGGTTGCGGACTTGCCCCGAGTGCGTCATTTCCTGGTGGCTGATGACGGAACGCCGTCGTCGGGATTGCTGGAAGCAACGGGGTATGCCCAAGCGCTATCGGCAGGGTCGAGTCAACGCGACTTCGGGCCGCGCTCGGGGGACGACCTTTACATCTTGTTCACAGGCGGGACGACCGGGTACCCGAAGGGTGTCATGTGGCGCCACGAAGATATTTGGCGGACTTTGGGCGGCGGCATCGATTTCACGTCGGGTGAACGCCTTGGAGAGTTCGACCAAGCAGAGCGCGCACGCTCGGGTTCGCCGATGATGTCACTGCCACTGAGCCCCCTGAGTCACGGCGCTGCGGTGTGGGCGACGCTGATGCACCTGTTCGCCGGGCACACCACGATCCTGTTGAACAATTTCGACCCAATCGCAGCGTGGAAGACCATTGATCGACACAAGGTCCAGATCCTGTTCATGACCGGTGACGCGATGGGCCGTCCCTTGATTGAGGCCTACGAAGCCGGTGAGTTCGATGGGTCTTCGCTTGTAGCGGTAGCCAGCAGTGCCGCAGTGTTCAGTGAGACGGTCAAACGCAAGTGGATGACAACTTTTCCAAACGCAATGTTTACCGACTCGGTGGGTGCTTCGGAGGTCGGTTCGTCGGGCATCGGGGTATTGACCGAGGACACCATAAATGCTGAAGGTCCCGTAATCGCACTGGCGCCAGGGACCATCGTGGTCGACGACGACGACAACATCATCGATCCTGACGCGAATGTCGGGCGGATCGTGCGGACGGGTCGCGCTGGCCATGTGCCTCTGGGTTACTACGGTGATGAAGAGAAATCGAAGGCGACGTTCCTCGAGGCCGACGGGCTCCGTTACGCGATCACCGGCGACTACGCACGCCTAGAGGAAGGACGCAGGCTCACCCTTTTGGGCCGCGGCTCCGGCTGCATCAATACCGGCGGCGAGAAGGTGTTTCCCGAGCAAGTCGAGGTGGCGCTCAAGGCCCATCCCGATGTCTACGATGCACTTGTCGTCGGCCTCCCCGACGAACGCTGGGGTAACCGGGTGAGCGCGGTTATCCAACCCCGGGAAGGTGCGTATCCCACCGTCGCGTCCATCCAGGAACATGTCCGAACACTGCTCGCCGGCTTCAAGGTGCCGCGGACCATCGCGTTCGTCGACGAAGTGCCACGACATGTCACCGGCAAGGCGAATTATCCACTGGCCAAACAGATTATGGTCGAGAAATTGGCCCGTGACGAGTCGTCATCCCACACGTAAGCTCACCACACACCTGCCCGGTCCGGCTGCTCGATCTATCAACTGATTCAATCACCGCTATACTCTGTGACTGTGACAGCGCTTGGGTCAGTACCTGAGGTCGGTCCGGAGCTGCGCGTGAACGGCGACGAACTGCAATTGCCGACCGAACGCCGACTTCTCTTAGCCGCTGAGCGCCTTTTCGCTGAACGCGGTGTGGACTCTGTGTCGCTGCGAGCGATCAATACCGCTGCCGGCACGAACGTCGCCTCGGTGCACTATCACTTCGGCTCGAAAGAGTCACTGCTGGAAGCGCTCATACGTGAGCGCAGCCAAGAGGTGTCTGAGCGGCGTGCGGTGCGACTTGAACGATTGGAAGCCGGTGGGAAGGCCACTGCCCGGGGACTTGCTGAGGCGTTCGTGGTCCCCGTCGCAGAGATGGCAGACTCGGGCGGGCAAGCGTGGGTGCAGTTCATCGCGGGGCTGATCAATAGCCGACACCCGGCGTTGAGCGTAGTCACGCATGGCTTTTTCGATCAGGCCCGTCGGTTTCAGCTTCTGCTCAGCAAGGTCCATCCCGAGTGGAGCGACGCCACGGTGCTCTTTCGCCTGTCGCAAGCGATGTATCTCACGTTCCGGGTATTGGGTGACGTACCCGGAGTGCAGGCCACCATGGCGGGTGCCGGAGTGCGCGTCGATCACGACGAAATCGCCGCTCAGCTCATCGATTTGGTAACAGCGCAGCTGAGCGATCCCGCGTCGCGACGTCGTCGTGCCGACACGGCGCGGTCGGCCAATCAACGAAAGTCAAACCGCGCGGGGCGCTGACCATCATCGGCTTCTTCCGCCTGTCAGACGTAGGTGACGGGTAGTTTTTTGACGCCGTTCAGCCATCCCGATCGAAGTGGTTGCGGCGAAGCGGCTTTGGTGATGCCAGGGATTAGGGGAGGCCAGATGCGGATTCGGGGGTGCGGTCGATGGATGAAAATGTGTGGTTCGTCGAAGACGGTGTCATCAAAGTTGGCGTCCGATAGCGTAGAAGAGACGTACGCGTTCGCCCTGTTTATCGGGTGGTCTCCGACAGTGGTGTCGCGGTGAGCGGTGCGTTGGAAGGCGCTGATTGGGGTTGCCCACCTGATGATCTCGTCGACTGCGGTATCAGGGCGGTCGCGTCTGTAGTGCTCCCACTGATCTGGGTTGTCGATAAAAGCGTTCATGCCGTGCGTAATGGCATTGCGCGTGGTTTCGTTGCCGGCCACCGCCAGCATGAGTACGAAAAAGACGAGTTCGGCGCTTGAGAGTTTGGAACCGTCAACATCGGCGGTGACGAGCGTCGTGACGATGTCATCACTAGGGTTTCTCTGACGCTCATCGGCAAGGGCATTGAAGTACTGGGAAATTCCAGCGAAGGACGCAGTGGGATCGGCTTCGATGTCGTGGTCCATTCAAAAATCTGTCTGCGGTCGTTTTCGGGCACACCGAGCAGGTCAGCGATCGCATGTAACGGGAGCTCAGCGTGTGAACCGGATGATCGCGGTGTTTTCGAAGCTGGAGAAGTCGCGATCGTTCTTTGACGCCTCCATGACATCAACGTGCCGGCTCAGGGCCCAATAGCCCTCGGGCCCCAGCATTCCCGCTGCCGCTCCTGGCGTCTGGGCGACCCAGTGCACGGGCGCGGTTCGACGCGACTCTTCGAAATGCTCGTGTGGAAATCCGGCGGCAGTCAGGTCGGGATCGGGGGATCGAATCCAGTGAGGAGGTCCACGGTGTCCAGTCTCCAATTCGTGGGTCCGGGTATTCGGACGAACTCTAGCAGTTGATTCAATCAGTTGATTGGTCCATAGTTGAGAGCAAGGCCCGCTCGCGATGCGGCCGACGAACATGGTGGCGCAGAGAGGCGGACGTGCACACACGAGTACCGGTCAGCGACAGCTTGACCGCTCGCTGTACCGTCGAATTCCCGTTCAGCCGACCGTTCGCCTGCGCGCTTATCCGCATCGATGGCGCCGACAGCTGGTACGAGCCGATCTGGCTGGAGAACCTCGGTGTCTGCGAGACCAACCAGGGTTGGCGCCTAGTGGACGACGGCGCAACCGCGTGTGACGGTGACATCCCGGTCGATGCATCCGGCGGCGTGCTGTCGGGCAACCCGACGGGCGCCACCGGTCTGGTCCGATTCGCCGAGGCCGCATTGCAGGTCCGCGGAATGGCCGGCGAGCACCAGATTGACGGCGTCCGCCGCGCGGTTGGGCATGCGATGGGCGGTGCCTCACAGTTCCACGCCATGTGGGTGGTCGGCGCCGAGAAGAACAACTAACAGGAGCAGCGTATGACCGATCAACACCTCACTTTTGAGCGCGACGGCGATGTCGTCATCCTGACGATGACCAATCCGCGCCGAAAGAACGCTCTGACACCCAACATGATCACGCTGATGGCTGAAGCGTGGGACGAGATCGACGCCGACGATGGCATCCGCGCAGCCATTCTGACCGGCCACGGCGACTCATACTGTGTGGGAGGGGATTTGGCAGATGGCTGGATGGTCAAGGGTCCTAACGGAAATGGCGCTGCACCGGACCAACCCGCGAAGTCACCCGGCACGATAATCAGTGAAGGTCTGCTGCTCAGCCGCAACCTCGCCAAACCGCTGATCGCGGCTGTCAATGGGCCGTGTCTTGCTGGCGGGTGCGAAATGCTGCAGCAGACCGACATTCGCATAGCCGAGGAGCATGCGGTCTTCGGATTGCCGGAGGCAAAGCTGGGGCTTATCGCCGGTGCGGGCTCCACTGTGCGGCTCAAGCGCCAGATTCCCTACACCAAGGCCATGGAGATGATTCTCACCGGCGAGCCGTTGACAGCCGCCGAGGCTTACCATTTCGGCCTGGTCGGGCATGTGGTGCCGACCGGTGAGTCGTTGGCCAAGGCCCGCGAGATCGCTGCGCGCATCGCGGCAAACGGCCCCCTGGCCGTCCGGAATGCCAAAGCCTCGATTCTGGCCAGCGGCTGGCTCGACGACGCCGACGCCCGAAAGATCGAACAACGCTTCGTCGTCGAGGTCATCGCCTCCCAGGACGCCAAGGAGGGATTGGCAGCCTTCGCCGACAAACGCGATCCACGATTCACCGGCAAGTAAGTATCACCAAATGAAAGTCGGCACAAGTGAAAACCTAAGGCGCACTACTCTGGGAGTTCAACACACCGTGGTCGGTCGAGGAGATCGAGATCGGCGATCCCCGCCGCGGCGAAGTGAATGTCCAGTTCGAGGCGCGCAGGCATGTGCCACTCCGACTATCACCTCGTCAACGGCGGCATCCCGATGGCCGGCTTTCCAGTGCTGGGCGGGCATGAGGGTGCTGGCATCATCGCCGATATCGAAGCCGCACACCAAACATGCGATTAATCTAGCTTCATTGAGTACAACCACGGATCACTAAACTTGCGCAGGGCGGCCACCACCTCACGCTGCCCGGTCGCGCGCCGCGTTGACGTTGGCCGCAGTCGCCAGCGCCACACCCTGCCGTCGCCGCGGATAGCTCCGAAGGTGACGGAAGATCCGCACCGGGGGTTAGCCGCAAACGACGGTCGACCGCCAGAGCCCTAGACCAGCTTCGGGTGCACGCCCGGAATCAGGCCCACCGCGGCCGAGACGCGCTGCAGCTGACTCAGTAGCGCCGCGCGCTCCTCGGCCGTCAGCGGCGCGGTGATCTCGGCCTCCTGCGCCCGACCCTGCGCGTCGAGCGCGGGCAGCAGATCACGGGCCTTGGCGGTTAGCGTCACGGCGAACGCTCGCCGGTCGCTCGGGTGCGGCATCCGCTTGACCAGGCCTTGGCGTTCCAGGTTGTCGACGATCGTCACCATCACGTTTCGGTGGATTCCAAGCCGAGTCGAAAGCTGCCGTTGCGACTGCCCGTCGTCGGCATGCAGCGCTATCAACACCGCGTAGGTTCGTGGTTCAACCTCGAATGGCGCCAGCCGGTGCACAAAGTCCTCGGCGAGGTAGACACCGAGCTGCGAAAGCAGGAACGGGATCCGCTGGTGCAGCTCGGCGATGCCAACTGTGCTCTCACTCACGGACTCGACACTAGCACCTCGAGTGATAGTCTTGTAATGTGATAATCACATCGGATGATGATCAATTAGGAGGAGTCATGCGCATCGTGATTTTCGGCGCCAACGGGCACACCGGCAGATTGCTAACACGACGGGCGCTTGACGCCGGTCATTCCGTGGTGGCAGTGACGCGCCGCCCGGAAGATTTCCCATTCGCCGAGCCGGAACTGCGAATCGTCGGCGCCGACGTGCGCGACGCCCCGGCGCTGCTGCCCGCGGTGGACGGTGCAGAGGTGGTGTTGTCGATGTTGAGCGTGCCGTTCAGCTTGCATGCCATCGATACCCATTCGGTCGGCGTCCGCAACATCGTCGCGGCGATGCACCAGGCCGGGGTGCGGCGGCTGGCCGTCGTGAGCTCGACGGGCGCCTACTCCTATCCGGGGCGTCGGAACACGCCCGTGGCGTTGCGGGTTTTCGAACCGATCATCACCCGCACGATCGGCAAGACCACCTTCGATGACCAACGCCGGATGGAGACGATCGTGCGGAACAGCGGCCTGGACTGGACCATCGTGCGCCCATCTGGCCTATTCGACCTGGAAGAGTCAACCAATTACGTTGCCGGAGAGGTGGATCCAGTCGGAGCGTTCACCGCGCGGATCGACCTCGCGCACTACCTGCTCGCGGTCGCCGCAGACGACAGTGTGATCGGCCGCACGGTCGTGGTGTCGACCATCGAACGCACTCCGACGATGTGGCAGATGGTTCGGCGCGAGGCATTCAAGAGTGACTGATGACTACTTCTTACATAGCCGTGACGCTGATTGCCATTGCCGCGAATGGCTTCTCGGGAATCGCGGCCCTGCTTCATTTCAAGCCGATCATGCCTGGCATGGCGAGGGCCGGCGTTCCCGTGTCCTGGCTGACCTTCCCAATCGGGACGCTCAAGACAGCTGGCGCACTCGGCCTTGCCGCCGGTCTGGTTGTGCACCCGGTTGGCATCTCGGCCGCAATCGGCCTCGTCCTGTTCTTTGTGTGCGCCATCTACACCCACGTCCGCGCCGGTGATTACGGGCCGCAGTTCGTTCTTGCGAACGGCTTCCTGGCCCTGAACGTTGCCGCCCTTGTCCTAGCGCTGAACTAGCCGAACAATTCGGCGGCGTTGTCATGCGCCCGATCACGGTCAAATGACGGTCAAGAATGGGCCTCGACATGGTGGAAATTGGACTAGATATCCCCTTGACCAGTGGTTCTGTGGAGCCGATGACGGGAGCCGAACCCGGGTATTCAGCCCGGTTATTTCTAGGGCCCAACGCCCGTTCGACCGCTGGTGGACGGCTCAACGGCTAACTCGAATGCCAACGGCACTTGGTGTTTGCTCCGGCCGGCCTACGCGAGCCGGCGGGTGCGAGATACGTTTCTGCAGACCGTATATGGCGAGCTTATCGCCGAGTCGCGTCAGCCTGCCGTGGCGTTCAGTATCGTCTGCAGCGTCGCTCTCGCGCCGTGCGCGGCCAGAGCCTGGCGGTAGCCCTCGAAGCTGGCGACGAAGTCCTCGTGCTGGGCGACACCGCTCGCTAGCAGCGGCTCGATCCGCAGCGCCTCGGCCGGATCGCCCGATGCCAGTTGCCGACGCGCTTCATCGTCAAGGCGCGGCTCGGGCGCCTCGAACGTATTGCCGCCGTCGTCCTGGCCCTGCAGCACGCGGCTCCAGGCGGCAAGCGTAAATGCGGGAATGCGGTGGTCGACGCCGCGCGAGAGCATCTCCTTGAGCGTGGTGGTGAAATACACCGGCACCTTGGACGCGCTGTCCGAGGCGATGCGCGTCAGCTGGTCGTGCATCGCCTCGTTGGAGAAGCGTTCGAGCACGGTGTCCTTGTAGTCCACGAGGTTCACGTCTCGCGGCGCCTCGAGCAGCGGCAGCACGATCTTGTCAAGGAAGCGTTCCAGCAGCACCGGCACCTGCGGGTCGCGCATCGCCTCGGCCACCTCGTGGTAGCCCAGCAGCAGGGCAGGGTAAGCCAGGGTGAGGTGGCCGGCGTTGAGCACACGCACCTTCACCTGCTCCCACAGCTTCACTTCGTCGCTGAGTTGCACGCCCACTTTTTCGAATGCGGGGCGGCCGTCGGTGAAGCGGTCCTCGATCACCCACTGGGTGAAGTCCTCGGCCACCAACGGGATGCGGTCGTCTAGGCCGCTGGCCGCGTTGAGGCGCGCGGCGTCTTCCGCCGTCACCGACGGCGTGATGCGATCGACCAGCGAGTTGGGAAAGGCGACGCTGGCTTCGATCCAGGCGCCGACTTCCGGGTCGCGCGCGCTGGCGAAGCCGACGAAGGCAGTGCGCGCCACTTCGCCGTTGTGTCGCAGGTTGTCGCACGACACCACGGTGAACGGCTTGATGCCGGCCGCGCGTCGCCGCGCCAAGGCCTCGGTGACGAAGCCGAACACCGTGCGCGGCGCGCCGTTGCCGGCGAGGTCATGGGCCACGTCGGGGTGGTCGGTGACGAAGGCGTGCGAGTGCGGATCGACGTGATAGCCGCCCTCGGTGATGGTCAGCGTGACGATGCGCAGGTCCGGGCTGGTCAACAGCGCGAGCACCTCGTCCGGCTGCTCCGGCGCCAGCAGGTAGTCGAGCTGGGCGCCGATCACACGCACGCCGGGTTCGCCCTCCGGCGGTGCGATGGTGAGCGAATACAGGCAATCCTGCGCGCGGAACTGCTCGGCCTTCTGCCGGCCCCGCTCGCCGCCGGACAGGCCGATGCCGACGATGCCCCAATCCTCCTGGCCGGGCAGGGCGAGACAGCGGTCGATATAGAAGGCCTGATGCGCGCGATGGAAATTGCCCACCCCGAAATGCGCGATCCCCCGCTTGAGCCGGTTGCGGTCGTAGGACGGCGCCGCCACCTTGGGCGGTAATTGCGACAGCGTGCTTTCGGTGAGTTCGGTCATCCTCGACTCTCCTGAACAAGGGTGCCAACCGTCGAAGATACTCGGAATCGTCCTGACGACTCCCATAAACACCAGCCGCTGCTCGGCGGCCTCTCGCCCGAGGAAGGCCGGAGGAGCATCGAGTTCCTGAAGAAGACCATGCCGCGGCTCAAGGCGGCGATTGCGGCGCTGGACTGAGGAGGCAGCCTCGTCGGCGTGATGCCCGAGCTGCTTACGACGGTCGCGGCACCTGCAGCCGGTCAGACCATCTCGGGCACACGCAGGTGTGCGAACGCCAACTCGAAGTCGCACTCGTCGAGCACCTCTGCGCGTGCTTCCTGGCCGCCCGTCGCTCTGATCCTGTCCAACTGGTCTTTGTTCCGCTCCATCGCTTCGGCGCTGTCGAAGGTCGCCGAGGCCACGCCACGACCCGACGCTCGGTCGACGAGCAGGCTGCCACTGCAGAAACCTTCGAGCTCCTCGAGGGCGCGCAGGATAGTCATCTTGTAGAAACCGATCCCTCGGTCGATCTGATCCGGGCCGACCTTGACCCAGGTGGCTCGGACACAGGCGCCCTCACTCGAGCGGTGCTCGCGGTGCATCGCAGCGATCTCCCATTCCTCGACCCGTGGGCTACCACCGAAAAGCTCCGCGGCCCGGTCACGAATCGGCCGAATAGACTCCGCGCTCGCGTGCATCGCCTCCTCGGACACCCAGGAAGTGGTAGCAATGCAGCGGCCGGACGTTCGGTCGACCAACAGGGACAAGCCGATGCACCCGTCGATGCCCTCAAGCGCGGGCATCACGCTATCGCGCATATGCGCGATACCGGCGTCGATGGACGAGGACTGCCCCTGGATGGTGGTGGTTCGTGCGTACATGATCTGCCTCCGTTGTATGTGGGGCAGCGTCTCGACGGCGCCGCCGGACTATTTCATCGTCCTCCCACCGGCGAGGCATGGCAATGGGTGGCGGGTGTCAGCCGGACGACAATTCGGATTCGCTGAAATCCAGTGCGCGCCCGAACAATACGTGGTTCATAAACACGCGACTAATGAGTTCTGAGCTCCGGCAGTAGGAGCGCGCTGTCTCCGAATTCATGCCAGAGGTATCCGTGCTCGACCGCTTCCTGGTAAGCCGTGGTGACCAAGTCAGGACCGGCGACTGCCTCGAGCAGCAGCAGGTGCGAGGCGCCCGCGTCGTGCCAACCGGTAATCAGGCCGTCGACCACGCGCACTGGCCGATCCGGCCCCAGGACGAGATCCGTCCAGCCGTCGGCCGCATGCACAAGGCCGCCGATAGTCGCGGCGGACTCGAGGGCGCGGGTCGCCGTCGTGCCGACCGCGATCACCCGGCCGCCGGTCGCGTGCGTCAGGTTCACCAACCGAGCGGTGGTCAGCGGGACGTCGAACAACTCGGCGACCGGTGGCTCGCCGGGCTCTGCGGAGGAGACGCCGGCGTGCAGCGTGATTGGGGCGATCGTAATGCCGGATGTGACCAGGGAGGTGACGAGTTCGGTGCTGAAGGGCCGAGCCGCGCTCGCCATCTCCGCGCTGCCGGGCTGGCGGGCGAACACCGTCTGGTAGTCGCTGAGCGGCCATTGCCGTGGGACGTAGGAGTAGCGGATCGGTCGGCCGTGCCGGGCGAGGTAGGACATGACGTCGCCTTCGATCGCCAGGCGTGAGGTCCACAACCGGCTGCCCGCGACGCCGCCCTCGGGGTACGACGAACTCACCACGAGGGCGGCACCGTCGGGTAGATCGATACGCTCGCCGGCCCGAATGTCGGTCAGATGTCCAGTTGCGGTCGTTGCCGGCCGGAGTTCGACCACCCAGACGTGATCGCCGCGGGTGGTGGAGAAATGGACCGTGATCGGCTGGCCGCTGCGACTCCCGTCGACCGCGGCGGGCAGTGTCGCTGAGTTGTTCACTACCAATAGGTCGCCGGGGCGAAGGTAGCCACCGAGGTCGGCGAACCGGGCGTGGCTGATGCCGCTCGGCTGGGCGACGAGCAACTTGACCCCGTCGCGGGCTACGCCGTGTGCTTCCGGCGGTTCGGTGGCGTCGGAGGTGGGGGAGCGATCGAAGTGGGTGTGCGGGATCGCGAGGGTCATGGGAGCGCTCCGGCCGCAGCCAGGTCGTCCCCCGCAAGCTGGGCCAGGCCCGGTAGCGGCCGGAGGCCGGCCTGGTGTCGAGCAGTCGCAGGAACGCCGGCACGACGGACTCCGGGTCTGCACGGTCGGAGATGTCCTCGCCCGGGAACGCGGCCTGATGCATTTCGGTGCGCATGTCGCCTGGATCGAAGGCGTAGACCCGGACAGCGTTGTTCTCAACAGCAAGAATCGCGGAGAGCTGATCGAGGGCGGCCTTTGACGAGCCGTATCCGCCCCAGCCCTCGTACGCCTCGATCGCCGCGTCCGACGTGAGGTTCACGATCACACCGTGGGTCTGGAGCAGCGCCGGGAGCGCTATCTGGATCAAGGCAAGTGGCGCGAAGACGTTCACGTCGTACACGGCTCGCAAGTCAACGGGCGGGTAGTCGGCGAGCTTCGGCTGGGGGCTGGGGCCGAGTCGGCTGGCGTTGTTGACCAGCAGGCTGAGCGGTCCGGCGTTGATTGCGGCATCGACCAATGCGCATGCGGTGGGATGCGTCGATGACGTCGCCTGTGATGGCGATCAGCCGCGGCGAGTTAAACGCGACGGCGGTGGCGTCCAATTCTGCGGTGCGGCGAGCGTCCACAACGACGGTCCAGCCGCGTTCGAGAAGCGCGGCAGTCAGCGCCCGGCCCAACCCGCGCGAGGCGCCCGTAACGATTGCGACGTTAGTGGTCCCGGATCGACTCATACAGGCATACTGACAGTTAAAGTTAACTTTAAGTCAATGGCTCATGGAGTGAGGTGCGTCACATGGACAGGGCAGACCTGCTCACGGTCAGCGAAGTGGCGAATCGGAGTGGCTTCGCACCATCGGCGATCCGGTTCTATGAGAAGGAGGGCCTGATCCAGGCGTCGCGAACGGCCGGTGGTCAGCGGCGATTTGAGCGAAACATGTTGCGGCGCCTCGCGTTCATCCGCGCCGCCCGTAACGTCGGATTGACGCTCGAAGAGGTCGGCGCCGCGCTCGCGATATTGCCCGGCAGCCGTACCCCGACCCGCGCAGACTGGACCCGGTTGTCGAAGGATTGGCGTGCGCGCCTGGACGAGCAGATCGTGGGGCTGGTCGCACTTCGCGACAGTCTGGATTCCTGCATCGGCTGCGGCTGCCTATCGCTGAAGCGGTGCGCGATCTCCAACCCCGCGGATAACGCGGCGGTCGCCGGACCCGGCGCAGTCTATCTACCGAAGTCCTTGCGGCGATCCGCGATTAGCCGACGGCGCTGAGAGGCTGCCGCGGACAAGAGAGGAGGGTGGAGGCGACGAGCTCGCGGACGGACTCGAGTCGGTCCACACGGGTCGGAGCAGCAAAGATAGCTACCACCGCAAGCCTCAGTCGGGGCTGTATAGACCGGACCGATGTCCTTGGCGATCTGGTGCCAGTCCTTCAGGGAGGCGTAGCGGAACGTGTTGCGCAACAGATGAATCACGCAAGTCTGGATACCGCCGATCACACACGACCGCCTCGGTAGTCTTTTGGGGCCGTCGCAGACCACGATGCACACATCGGCGACCCCGCGGTTCTTGATCTCCGTCAGCACGGCGAGCCAGAACTTCGCGCCCTCACCGCCGTCGCCGCCACAGCACGAGGATGTCGCGTTCACCGGCGAGGTGACGCCGACGGCCACGTAGATCGGCCGGTTGGCGACCTGGTCGTCATGAATCTCGACGTGGATGGCGTCGATGAACACCACCGGATTCACCGGCGCCAGCGTCGGTTGCACCAGTCGGTCATCTCGCCGATCATTTTGTCGGTGATCCGAGAGATCGTGTGCTTGGACACGGTCGCCCCGTAGACGTCGGCGAAGCGCGCGGCAACCTCACCGGTCGTCAATCCCTTTGCCGTCAGCGATGTACAATCTCATCGATACCGATCAGGCGACGCTGGCGCTTCTTGACGATCTGCGGATCGAACGAGCTACTGGTGTCGCACCTACGGAAGCAGTGCGGGTATCGGCTCGTGCGGCAGTCGAGATGAGTTCCGGTAGCGCGGGCAAAGCGCCCCTGACGTGGGAAAATTGTCCAGTTCACACTCGCAGTTACGAGTAGCTAACGACACAGCGTGTCGGATGGCGGTCGGCGGAGGGTCTCGTTCATGATGTCGAGACTGACTCCAGAAAAGAGCCCTAGATGACTCAGACATCGATGATGCCGGGTCAGGCATCCACCCGCCGGATTCGGCTGAGGCACCACGTTGTCGAGCTTGACGATGGGCACGAGGTCGGGGTTTCGGTCGGTGGTCAGGGTGTTCCGCTGGTGTTCCTGCACGGACTTGTGCTGAGCCGCCGCGCATACCTGCGAATGTTGAGCCGGGTGGCCGGGCTCGGTTTCCAGGTCGTCGCCATCGATGCCGCCGGGCACGGCGACACCCACAACCTTCCGCGGGATGCGCGCGAGTTCGACCACCGCGTCGACCTCACGCTGCGTGCGCTCGACGTACTGGGCGTGTCGCCGGCCGTCATCGCCGGCCACTCCATGGGTGGACGGATGGCCATCCAGCTGGCGGCGCGCGCACCCGAGCGGGCGATGGCGGTGGTGCTGCTCGACGCCGCCGCCGGGGCACGGTTCGACGAGGCGATCCCGACCGTCCTGCGTTCACCGCGGGCGGCTGCGCGGATCGTCCTCGATGCCGCCTACGACACCCAGCAGGATCCGTTCCGGTTGGGTATCGCCGAGCAAAGCCGCTACCTGCGGATGCTGGCTTCGGTTACGATGCGCAACGCCCGTCGCCCGTCCGGGGTCGCCGGGGCGGCGCGCGCGATGGTGCAGTCCGGCGACTACTCGCCGCTGCTGCGGAGGATGCGCGACCATGCCGTCCCGACCTTCGTGCTGCACGGCGAGAAAGACCTCATCGTGCCATTCGACAGCGCACGAGACATCGCCGACGACGCAAACGCCACGCTGTACTGCGTGCCCGACGCTTATCACTCGTGGATGATCACCAATCCGCGGCAAGGGGCCGATGCGTTCCGGCAGCTTCTCCACGGCGAGCTCGGCGATGTACTGCGCGATACCGCAAATGCGTTGGGCATCATGGACTTCACCGACGCCACCTCCTGGGAGGATGCGCTGATCGCTCCGGATGCCCTGGTGCGGGAACTCAACGAGGGCCCGATTGAAGAGCTGGGCGCCGAAGAGCTGGAGCCCGTTGAACTGCAACCGATTAGGCGCGCGTGGCGCCCGCGTTGGACCCAGCGGATGCGCTGGGTCGAGCGGACGTATCGACGCCGGGCCGCCGGCTCGCAGGCCCGCAGTCAACCGCCGGCCCGCGCCGTATGACATGACGCCTGTGACATAACGACGAAGTCCGCGCTGGTTCTCGCGGGCGGCGGCATTGCCGGAGGTTGCGGCGGTGATGCCGGCCTATTTGCGTCACCGAACGCACGCCCAACGCCCGGACGTTGATTCGCCGTATACAAAGCCGACGTGCGCCTGTTCGATCTGATCGAACGAGACGCCGGCGTCCTGGAGGGCCTTCGTCCCGGATTCCCTCGCCATGGCCGGCTAGTCCCAGCCTGCACGGCTGCCGGGCTTCTCGAACTTGGTTATTCCGACGCCGATGACGAAAACCCTGTTCCTGCTGATGATTTAGGCCCCTTGGATTTCCGCGAGGCCGTAACAGCAACCTGCCGCGCGAAGATTCAGGAAAGTTGTTCAAACGAAAGATTCGTGACCGGTACTGGCAGGAAGCCGACGCCAGGATCTGATCGAATCCCGCCCTCAATTGGATGTGGCGATGCCGAAAGCCATTGTGCTGCGGTCGAGTCGCACAGATCCGCCGCGGCCGGGTACGAGGAATACGTTGCTCCTGCCGATGCGTTCCGGCCGGCGCGGGTTGGGCGCGAGATTGGTGTTACGCAGGATCGTGCGGAGCACCACTCGGGTCTCGACGAGGGAGAACGCGGCGCCCAGGCAGCGTCTGCGCCCGCCGCCGAACGGGATCCAAGCAAAGGCATTGAACGGGGTATCGAGGAACCGTTCCGGACGGAACTCGAGCGGGTCCTCCCAGATGTCTTCTCGTCGGTGCACGAGGGTGATGTAGGGGGACACGATGGTGCCTGCCGGGACGGTCAGCCCGGGTAATTCGAAGTCCTGGGCCGCCAGGCGGCAGGTCATCGGTGCCACTGGTCGCAGTCGCATTGCCTCCTTGATGACGGCGTCGAGATAGTCGTCGTCGCCGTCGTGCGCGGCGGCCCGAGTGCGAGCGAGGACGTCTGGGTGGCGGGTGATCTGCTCCAGCAACCAGGTAAGTGTCGAAGCGGTGGTTTCGTGGCCGCCAAGAAGCAGGGTCCGCATGGCATCGCAGATTTCGTCATCGCCCATTGGTGCGCCGTCGTCGCCGGTGGTTCGAAGGAAGATGCCGAGCACGTCGTCGCGGTCGAGATCACCTGTGGTGCGTCGTTGGGCGACCTCTTCGAGCACGATCGCGTCGACCGCACTCATCACCCGGCGCATCCTCGAAAACGGCCGGTTCCAGCCGTCGGCGCGGGAGGTGGCGATCACTGTCTGCAGCAGAAAGTGTCGTGAATGTGCCTCACGGATCAGCGCGAGGATGGCATCGCGCAGGCGGGTCACGCGCCCGCTGTCGGTGACGCCGAGTATGACCGCGATGATCACCTCTAACGCGATCGCCTGCATGTGCGGCTGAGCCGGGACCCACCGGCCGTAGGGCCAGTGCGCCAACGCTTCTTCGGTCTTGCGTTGCATCGTGTCCTGGTAGTTGGTGAGCGCCGCACCGTTGAACGGGTGGTTCTGGACGCGGCGCCTGCGTGCGTGGTCGGCGCCATCGACGTTCGTCAGGCCGGTCGGACCGAGCAAAAGCGGGTGTGGCGCCAATTTCGCGAGTGCCTCACCCAGGCGTAGCACCTCGGGGTCGGCGAGAAACACCTTCTTGATGTCGTCGGGGTGCGTCAGGCACAGCCACCGCCCGGTGGAGGGCATGGCGACCTGGAACCGATCGCCGAGTCGCTCGCAGCGCCGGGCGAAGCGGTCGGGCGCCAGCCAGTATTGCGCGGCGTTCACGGCTGCCGGACTGCGCAGTGAGGGTACGTCCAGTCGGGTTCGTCTCACCATCTCCGCCCATCTTGAGATACTAAGCCACTTGTTTAGTATCATCGACTCCATGTTGTCAATAGCCGAAGTCGTCGGCGCTGGTCCCGAGCCCGGCGCCGACGAGATGCTCGATCGTGTGGCGGCGGCCGCACTGGCCCAATTCGCCGAGTTCGGCATCCGTCGGTCCACGATCGACGATGTCGCGCGCCGTGCCGGCGTCTCCCGCGTGACCGTGTTCCGCCGCTTCGAGACCAAACAGCGTCTCGTCGAAGTAGTGGTGGCACGCGAGATTCGACGGGGAATGGCCGAGCTCACCCGCACGTGGCAGCGCGGGGAGTCCCTCGAACAGCGCCTGCTGCACGGGCTCTCATTCACGGTCAGCTTCGTCAGCGGCCACCCGCTGTTCGACCGGCTGTTACGCAGTGAGCCAGAGGTTCTGCTGCCCTTGCTCACGGTCGAGGGCGGCCCGGTGCTGGAGCTCTACCGATCTTTGATCGCCGAGCTGCTGCGCGCCGAGATCCAGGCCGGCCGCGCCGCCACCGCCGACCCTGACTGCGTGGCCGAGGTGATCGCACGCCTTGCCATGTCGCTGGTGCTGACCCGCGACGGAACCGTATCCCTGGATCACCCGCAATCGATGGGTGCCCTCGTCAACCTCGTGCTGCTTCCCATTCTGCAACGACCTTCCGCCTGATCCCGTTAAGCGGTCAGAGCCTGGGATTACGTGCTATGCAACGAAGCAGCACCTCTCACTAACTGCCCGGGCGCGGGCGAAGTGAGACACCTTGCCTCTTGAGCGCCCGGCAACAGTGGTCGGGGAGAACCCAGGTGCCGAACAGGATCGCGCCCGCCCGCACCCGATCGGTCCGCGTGCGCGTCGGCGCTCGACGATCACGAGGGCGGCGGCCAGCAGGGCGGCCGTGATCAGCCAGCCGATCTCGAACCCGAACTCGCCGGAGAACAGCCGAGACAGACCCTCCACCTGGCTGCCGAATCCGCTGAAACCGTGCCCGCCTGCGATAGCCTGACGCGGAACGCGTAGCGCCCCGTCCGTTCCTGAGGAGGTCGATGAGCACTAACGTCCCGCGCTGGGAGTGGCGCGTGTTCGGCCGGAACTTCGGCCCAGCCGAGGAAGCCTTTGCGGCGTTGACACCGGAGCGCGTGCAGGAGAGCGACGAACTCTACCTCGTGTCGCCGGGCGGCGAGAACGTGAAGGTCCGCGACGACCTGATGGACATCAAGGTCCTGCGCGAGGTGAACGACGACGGCCTCGAACGGTGGGAGCCCGTCATGAAGGCCGCGTTCCCCCTCTCGACCGATGTCGCGGCGCGGGTGTTCGATGCGCTCGGACGCCCGGCGCCGGCATTCGCGGCGGACGCCTACCCGCTCGACCGGTTCCTCAGCGAGCTGGTCGAACCCGAGGGCTTGGCGCGCGCCGTGCGGGTTCACAAGCGCCGAGTCCGGTACACGGTCGGCGGCTGCACCGCGGAGCTCTCCGAGGTGCAGGCGGACGGGACGCAGCTGCGGACGGTCGCGATCGAATCCGAGGACGCCGCCGCCGTGATCGCGGCGGTGCGCGACGTCGGCCTGGGCGGCTGGGCGAACACGAGCTATCCGCAGGCCCTCGGACGGATCGTGGACAGCACGCCCGAGCGGTTCGCGGCGATCGACGTCGGCACGAACTCGGTCAAGTTCCACGTCGGCGAGCGCGCGGCGGACGGCACGTGGACCACGGTCGTCGACCGCGCCGAGATCACCCGGCTGGGCGAGGGGCTCGAGGATCGCGGCGAGATCGCCCCCGAGGCGATCGAGCGGACGGTTGCCGCGATCGCCGGGATGGCGGACGAGGCGCGCCGGCTCGGCGCGGCGGCGATCGTCGCCGTCGGCACCGCCGGGCTCCGGATCGCGCGCAACGCCCGCGCAGGCCGCGGAGGCCGTGCGCGATCGCGTGGGGTTCCCGATCGAGGTCATCCCGGGCGACGAGGAGAGCCGCCTCGGCTACCTGGCCGTGGCGTCGGGGCTCCGGGTCGGCGAGGGATCGCTCGTGATCTTCGACACCGGTGGCGGTAGCACCGAGTTCACGTTCGGCAGCGCCGGTCACGTGGACGAACACTTCAGCCTGGACGTCGGCGCCGTTCCCTACACCGAGCGGTACAGGCTCGCGGAGGCCGTGTCACGCGAGACCCTCGACACCGTGATGGCCCGCATCGCCGAGGACCTCGTCCCGCTGGACGAACGTCCGCGGCCCGAGGCCCTGGTGGGGATGGGCGGCGGAATCACGAACATCACGGCGGTGCAGCACGGGCTGGCGACGTACGACCCCGACGTGGTGCAGGGCTCGGTGCTCGACCGGGACGAGATCGACCGGCAGATCGAGCGGTACGCGTCCCTCGACGCGGAAGGCCGCCGGTCGATCGTCGGGCTACAGCCGAAGCGCGCGGACGTGATCCTCGCGGGCGCCTGCATCGTAGGGACCGTGATGGAGAAGCTCGATCAGCGCGCGCTCACGGTTAGCGACCGCGGCCTGCGCCACGGCCTGCTCCTGGATCGCTTCGGTTGAGCGAGCCCGACACGCGTCCTGGTCCTGGGTCGCCGGGCAGGATTCGAAGCCGCGACACGAGGGTTGAAAGCCCTCTGCTCTGACGACTGAGCTACCGGGCCCGCTCTGTGCCGTCGGCGAGCTGGTTGACCAGCACATCGCCGGTGACGTTGATCCCGTATTGCACGTTGGGCGGTCATCGCTTTTACCTCACGAATCGGTCCGTGCGTGTTGACGCGATTCTAGGGTGTCTGCACGAAAAAGATTGCGCTGCAATGTGTGTCGTCGCCACTCCGCCTTGGCGATCGCACCCCCGCTCGAAGGCCCGGACGACGCTTCGATCGACGCCGAAGTGGTCGACGACGGCGCAGAGTTGATCGCGGCCATCCCCCGCTCGGTGGGTCGCTGGTGCCGTACGGCCCGGGCGCTGCGGATTGGTCCCGTCCGGGCCGGGGCGTTTCAAAATCGCCGCACCGGGTAGCTACCAACATGAAGATCAAGTTTGTTATCGCACGCCGAATTGCCGGCTTCTTTGGCGCTGCAGTGGTCACAGCCTGCGGGCTGCTTGTTTCAGCCATCAGCATTCCTTCCGCCTCGGCTGCTCCATGCCCCGACATCGGGGTGGTGTTCGCCCGGGGCACCGGTGAGCCACCCGGTGTAGGGGGAGTTGGACAAGCCTTTGTCGACTCGCTGCGCTCCCAAGTCGGCCTACGGTCGGTCGGGGTGTATGCGGTCGACTACCCCGCCACCGACAATTTCGGAACCTCCGTCCCCGCCGGTGGTCAAGATGCGAGCGCACATCTCCAGTTCATGGCCGCGAACTGTCCCAACACCAGGATGGTGCTCGGTGGGTATTCCGAGGGCGCGGCCGTGATCGGCGTCATCACCTCATCTGCTTGGGGCTCCAAGGTGCAGATGCCATCCCAGGTGGCTGACAACGTCGCAGCGGTCGCCGTCTTCGGAAACCCGTCGAATAACTTGGCGGGCGGGCCGCTCACCGCCATCAGCCCGCTATTCGGGGGCAAGACGATCGATCTGTGCGTACCCGGCGATCCGATTTGCGGACCAGGCAGCAATATGCTCGCGCACGAGCAGTATGTGTCGTCCGGGATGACCAACCAGGCCGCGACTTTCGCCGCCGGCCGGCTATAGAGCTCTACACGGCCGGATTCGCGTCCGCGAGCCCTAAATCTCCTAGATCGGAGTGCTGGCTCGCCGATACCCGCGTCGCCCGCGAAAGGGGTGCTTGCCATTCTTGCGCCTGCACCAGAATTGCGTGCTGGCGTTTCTTCCCCATGCCTTCGATTGCGGCGGATACGGATGATGTTTTGGGGTCAGTGACGGTTGAGTTTCTCGCGGATCGTGTCGGCGACGAAGCGGCTGGTCGGGGCCGGCTGGAACGAACGCGCGGCTTCTGTCAGTGCGTCTCGTGACTCCGCGCTCAGCTCGATGTCGGCGGCGGCGACGTTGAACTCGAGTTGCTCAACGCTGGACGCGCCAGGAATTGCGACCACGCCCGGCAAGCTGATCAGCCAGGCCAGCGCCACCTGCGCCGGTTTGGCGTTGACCTCACTGGCGACGTCGCGCAGTGCGCGAAGCAGCGGTTCGACACGGCGCAGATTCTCGGTGCCGAACAACGGGTTCGTCGCCCGAACGCCGCCGGGCCGATTGTCGACGCTGTATTTTCCGCCCAGCAGTCCCTGCGCAAGCGGGCTGTAGGCGATAACGATCCGGTTCTCGCGCTCGGCAAACGGGACGAGGTCCTCGAGCGGGTGGGGATGGGCAAGCGAGAAGTGCACCTGGTTGCTGATCACCGCGCGGCCGAGGGCGGCATCGGCTTTGCGCCACCGCGCGAGCGAATAGTTCGAGACGCCGGCCGCACCGATGTCACCGGCCTCGAGCAGGCTGCGCATCCCCGGCATGATTAGCGAGTCGGGGATCACCGGGTTTGGCTGGTGGACCTGGTAGAGCGGGATGCGGTCGAGCTGCAACCGGCGCGCGCTGGCATGCGCGCGCTGCCTGACCACCGGCGGGAACGGTGCGATCGGGAAGATCTTGCTCGCCACCACGACGTCAGCGCGCTCGGTTCCGAGGGCCTCGCCGAGGATGCGCTCGCTCTTGCCGAATCCGTATATCTCAGCCGTGTCGAACAGCGTGACGCCAAGGGCGCGGGCGCGGCCCACGATGTCGTGGGCAGCGCCGGAGGCGTAGTCGTCGCCGTAGCCCCACTCACGGGCGCCGAACTGCCATGTTCCGAGGCCGATCCGGCTGACCTGTCCAACTCCGTTGACGTCGAGATACTTCATGTGCCCAACGTACCGATATCACCGAGCCTGCCAACAGCTGTTCCTGACAAAGCTACCGTGGCGTTGTCACATGTATGTGCGGATACGAATAGGGACCTCCAGGGAGTATCGCTGCAGGTCAACGAGTTTAGGGAACATATCGATACCCCGCGAAACGCCCACGTGCGGAGATCACCTGCTGGAGAAAGGAATTAGCCGATAGGTTAAGGTTACGGCGGGACTGGGGGGTGAACACATGCGCCATCTAAGGGCCGCACTCGCCGTTGTCGCCATCTGCTTGCTCACCGCCGGGTGCGGCGCCGGTAGCAACCAAGGCACCAAGACATCGACGACCACATTTACGGCCACAACAACCACTGCGCCTCCTCTTGCCGATACTGCGCTGCCTGGGTTGCTGCTCAGCCCCGAGCAGGTCAACACCGCCATGGGCGCAACCGAGATGACAGTCACAAAAACCCACGTCTCGATGTCTGACGACAGCGCCACGATGGAGCCCAAGGAGTGCTTAGCCATTGACGGATCGGCACAAGCCCAGGTCTATGCCGACAGCGGTTACACCGCCGAGCGCGATCAGACACTCCAGGACGGCGATAACTTCACTCATTATGTCCAGCAGGCAGTAGTGCTCTTCCCCTCCGCCAAACAAGCCAGCGCCTTTTTCACCGCCTCCACACAACAGTGGCCGGCCTGCCACCAGTACACCCACACCCAGTCCGGGTCGCTGTGGGCCGCGGGGCCGATATCCAACGCCAACGGCACGCTGAGCGTCACCGCAACTCAACAGAACGCCGGTGCCCCCGGCTGGGCCTGTGGGCGGGCGCTGGCGGCAAAAAACAACGTCGTCATCGACGTCAACACATGCAGCGCCAACCCCGCCGACTCGGCAGTCAACATCGCCAACCAGATCGCCGACAAAGTGCAACCGCAGTAAACCGCAGTCGTTTTCAGGACGATCCAGAAGGCCCGGACGCTCTCTCGGCGTTCGCTGAGGACGTGTCGCAGCGTCAAGTGATCCACGTCGAGGACCTCAACATCGTGGGGATGGTCGCCAACCGTCGGCTGGCGCGGGCCATCAGCGATGGGGCGTCGAGCGGCATGGCCCGGCCGAGGGCGGCGTCCGCGAGGGGACTATCCGAGGCGGGCGCGTGATGATCGTGGCCGAGCATCGCCGGATCTCATCGCCCGGTCCTCGCGCCTGCACGGTTGCGGGAAAGCGGGAGACTCCAATTCACGTTGCGTTCACTTCGTTGACGTTAATTTGGTGTATCGATTGGCGTAGACCGCAGTTCGTTCGTTGAACAACCTCATTTACACCTGATACCAGAGCTGGCAGTAGGGAGGTTGCCCCGAGTGTTGAGGCATCAGCTAAGGAGTGGCTATTTCGGAACGACGTATCGGATATGACCGGGAGCAGCGGGGTGAAGCCGGGAGTGAAAGTTCTGTCCCGCGATACATACACCGATATCATCACCGCACGGGCAGTGGTGATCGACTGATGCTACGACTTCTACAACCGCGCCTGCCGACGCGGCGGAACGCACCTGCAGTCACACCTCGACTTCGAAACCGCTGCTGTCGAATCCCCGTCGGCAGCAGGCAGAAACCTTCCGCAATTTCGGGGGAACGGCAGTAGGGACAACATGGAGATCGACGTAGCACAGACACCGACGGGAAAATCCAGGGCGACAAAGAAGACGACCCGTGCCATGGCCGATGCGGTGGAGGAGGTTCGCACCGGATTGCAGGCCGATGATCTGCGGCAGGCCGTCACGGATCATCTGCGTTATTCCATTGGTCGCCTACCAGCGGTTGCAACACCCGAACACTACTATCGAGCGCTCGCGCTGGCGGTGCGCGACCGCATGCAGCAGCGCTGGACGAACACGACGCAGACCTATTGGGATCTAACTTCGAAAGTGGCCTGTTACCTGTCGGCCGAGTTCTTGATGGGCCCCCATCTGGGGAACAATTTGCTCAATCTTCATATCGAGCAGGAGGCGCGGACGGCACTGGCCGGGCTGGGCCAGGACCTTGACACGGTCCTGGCGTGTGAAGAGGAGCCGGGGCTCGGGAACGGCGGCTTGGGAAGGCTCGCGGCGTGCTATCTCGACTCGCTGGCGACCCTCCAACGTCCGGCGATCGGTTACGGCATCCGCTACGAATTCGGAATTTTCGACCAGGAGATCCGCGACGGGTGGCAGGTCGAAAAGACCGACAACTGGTTGGTTCGCGGGAACCCCTGGGAGATCGTCAAGCCGGATGTGGCCTATCGGGTCAACTGGGGCGGGCACACCGAGCGCTACGTCGACGACGCGGGCGGCGAGCGGGTGCGCTGGGTGCCGAACCGGGTCATCAAGGGGATCGCCTACGACACACCCATTCAGGGTTACGGCGTGAACACGTGCAACACGCTGAGGTTGTGGAGCGCCAGAGCCGTCGAGTCGTTTGCCTTCGAGGCCTTCAATGTCGGCGACTACTACCGGGCGGTCCAGGACAAGGTGGTCTCGGAGACGGTGACCAAGGTGCTCTATCCGAACGACGAGCCGGAGGTTGGCAAGCAGCTGCGCCTGTTGCAGCAGTACTTCTTCGTCTCCTGTTCTCTGCAGGACGTGCTCCACATGCACCAGGACATTGCCGGCCGGCCCGTTGAGGCGCTGCCGGACCAATTCGCACTGCAGCTCAACGACACGCATCCGTCGATCGGCGTTGCCGAGTTGATGCGGCTTCTGGTCGACGAGCACCATCTCGGTTGGGATGACGCGTGGGCGATCACGGTGGCGACGTTCGGCTACACCAACCACACCCTGCTGCCGGAGGCGCTGGAAACCTGGCCGTTGCAGATGCTCGGCGAGTTTCTGCCGCGGCACCTGGAGATCATCTACGAGATCAATCGCCGGTTCCTGGATGAGGTGCGCGCGCGTTTCCCGGCCGACGAGGCGCGGGTGAGGCGCATGTCGCTGATCGGTGAGGAGGGTGGCAAGAGCGTGCGGATGGCGCATCTGGCCACGGTCGGCAGCCACGCCGTCAACGGCGTCGCCGCGCTGCATTCCGAGCTGCTCAAATCCAGTGTGCTCAAGGACTTCTACGAGTTGTGGCCGCAGCGGTTCAGCAACAAGACCAACGGCGTCACGCCGCGGCGATTTGTGGCGCTGGCCAACCCGGGACTCAGAGAGCTGCTCGACCACAAGATCGGGGAAGGCTGGCTGGCCGACTTGAAGATGCTTCGTGGGCTCGAGTCCTATGCCGACGACGCCGCGTTTCACCGCGAGTGGCGCGCGGTCAAGCGCGCCAGCAAGGCGCGCCTTGCCGACTACGTGCACTCGAGCACGGGTATCGAGCTGCCACCGGACTGGTTGTTCGACGTCCAGGTCAAGCGCATTCACGAGTACAAGCGTCAGGATCTGAACGTCCTGCACATCATCACGCTGTATCACCGGCTCAAGCAGAACCCCCGCCTCAAGATTCCGCCGCGTGCGTTCATCTTCGGCGGGAAAGCCGCACCCGGCTATTTCCTGGCCAAGCGCATCATCAAGCTGATCAACGCCGTCGCCGAAACGGTGAACAACGACCCGGACGTCAACCGGTACCTGAAAGTGGCGTTCGTGCCCAACTTCAACGTGCAGATCGCACATCTGATCTACCCGGCCGCCGATCTGTCCGAGCAGATCTCGACCGCCGGCAAGGAGGCCTCGGGCACCGGCAACATGAAGTTCATGCTCAACGGCGCGCTGACGATCGGCACGCTCGATGGTGCCAACGTCGAGATTCGCGAAGAGGTCGGTGCGGAGAACTTCTTCTTGTTCGGGTTGACGGTGCCGGAGGTCGAGCGGATCAAGTCCGAGGGTTACCGGCCGGCCGACTACATCGAGCGCAACGACGAGTTGAGCGCGGTGCTCGGACTGATTGCCGACGGGCGATTCTCCCGCGGTGACACCGACGTGTTCAGGCCGCTGGTCGACGGGCTGACCCACCACGACCCGTTTCTGGTTCTGGCCGACTACGCGGCCTACGTGGACTGCCAGGAACGGGTGAGCGCCGCGTGGCAGGACACCGAGGCCTGGACGCGGATGTCGATCCTGAACACCGCACGCGGCGGCAAATTTACCTCCGACCGCGCCATCGCCGAATACTGCGACGAGATCTGGAACGTGCCGCCCGTGACGATCAAGATCTAACCCGCTGCACAGACGACATAGATCGAGGCCATCGGTGGAAACCGCCCAGAATCTCAGAGATCTCGGCGCTACCCGGAAAGCGCGGGCGCGGGCGGCTTTCCAGGGGGACCGAGGCAAGAGCGCCCCGCTTGGCGCCTCGATGTGCGAGGGCGGCGTCAACTTCAGCGTGTTCTCGAAGAACGCCACGCAGATCGATCTTCTGCTCTTCCACGACGAGGGGTCGGCCGAGCCGGCGAGGGTGATCGCACTCGATCCCCACCGGCACCGCACGTATCACTACTGGCATGCGTTCGTGGCAGATCTCGAACCGGGGCAGGTCTACGCGTACCGGGCGCACGGGCCGTTCGCGCCCGAGCAGGGTTTACGGTTCGACGGCGACAAGGTGCTCCTCGATCCGTACGGCGTGGCCGTCGCCGTGCCCGCGGCCTACGATCGCCATGCCGCGGCCCGTCCGGGAGACAATGCCGCGACGGCGATGAAGAGCGTGGTGGCGGATCCGGGCGCCTACGACTGGGAAGGCGATGCCCCGCTGCGACGGCCCGCCGCCGAAACGGTCATCTACGAACTGCACGTGCGCGGCTTCACCCGGCATCCAAGCTCGGGCATTGCTGCCGACAAGCGCGGGACATACGCGGGGTTGGTCGAGAAGATCCCTTACCTGCAGCGGTTGGGCGTCACCGCCGTCGAGTTGCTGCCGGTGTTTCAGTTCGACCCCCAGGACGCCCCGAGGGACCGGGTGAACTACTGGGGATACCAACCGGTTTCGTTCTTCGCGCCGCACCATGCGTACGCCTCGACCCGGGGTGCACTGGCAGTGCTCGACGAGTTTCGCGACATGGTCAAGTCGCTGCACCGTGCCGGCATCGAAGTCATCCTCGACGTCGTTTTCAACCACACCAGCGAAGGCGGGCGCGACGGACCGACATTGTGTTATCGCGCTCTGGCCAACGACTTCTACTACATCCTGGAGCGGGACAAATCGCGCTACGCCGATTACACGGGGTGTGGCAACACGCTCAACGGCAACCAGCCCATCGTGCGGCGGCTGATTCTGGACAGCCTGCGCTACTGGGTCGCCGAGATGCATGTCGACGGGTTCCGTTTCGACCTGGCCTCGATTCTGGCCCGCGACGAGACAGGCCGCCTCCTCGCGAATCCCCCCGTGTTGTGGGACATCGAGTCCGATCCCACGCTGGCGGGCACAAAGCTGATCGCCGAAGCCTGGGATGCCGCGGGGCTCTACCAAGTCGGAAGTTTCGTCGGCGATGCCTGGCTTGAATGGAACGGCCGATTTCGCGACGACGTGCGACGGTTCGTCAAGAGCGACCGCGGGGCGGTGCGCGGGCTGGCCACACGCTTACTGGGCAGCCCGGACATCTACGGCCATGAGCACCGTGGGGCCGAGCAGAGCGTCAACTTCGTTACGTCGCATGACGGCTTCACGCTCAATGACCTCGTTTCCTACAACGAGAAACACAATGAGGCCAACGGCGAGCACAACCGCGACGGCGCAAACGACAACCAAAGCTGGAACTGCGGGATCGAAGGCCCCACCGACGACCCGGAAATCGAGGCGTTACGCACCCGACAGATCAAGAACTTTCTGGCATTGAATTTGTTAGCGGCCGGTATGCCGATGCTCGTCATGGGCGACGAGGTACGCCGAACACAGCGAGGCAACAACAACGCGTACTGCCAGGACAACGAGATCAGCTGGTTCGACTGGAATCTCGTCGAGCGGCACTCCGAGATTCATCGATTCGCCGCGAACCTGATCGCGTATCGCACACGTCGCGTCGCCGAGGGGATTGCGTTGACGCTCAACGAAACGCTTGAGCGCGCCACGATCCAATGGCATGGCGTAGAGCTCAATCGTCCGGACTGGAGCGAGGACTCCCGTTCGCTGGCCATCTCACTCCAGAGCTTGCGGGCGGACGTGGTCCTCCACGGGATGATCAATGCGTATTGGGAGCCCTTGACCTTCGAGCTTCCGTCAACCTTGCCTCCCAGCGGCGAATCGAAACCCTGGCGGCGCTGGATCGACACCGCGCTCGCATCGCCTGAGGACGTCACCCCGTGGCAGACGGCACCGGCTGTGCCGGGGGCGGGCTACACCGTGCAGCCCCGTTCAGTGGTTGTCCTCGTGCAAACCGACACTGCACCGAAGGTGACCTGAATGCACGAGATCACGCAACAGGTTTTCCTCATCCGCCACGGCGAGACCGAGTGGAGTCTGAGCGGCCAGCACACGGGCCGAACCGACATTCCGCTCACCGATAACGGCCGACGTCTGGCCGAGACGCTGGCGCCCCTGCTCGGCAAGGAGAGTTTTGGGTTGGTGTTGACGAGCCCGATGCAGCGTGCGCGAGAGACCTGCGAGCTTGCCGGCCTCGCGGAGCGCGCCGAGACCGATCCGAGCCTGTGCGAGTGGGACTACGGCCACTACGAGGGGCTGACCCCGGCCCAGATCCACGTCAGCGCGCCAGAGTGGATGATCTTTCGCGACGGCTGTCCGGGCGGTGAAAGCCCCGCGCAGGTCGGCGCTCGTGTCGATGGCGTGATCGAGCGGGTGCGGAGTATCCAGGACGATGTAGCGCTCTTCGCCCACGGGCATGTCTTCAGGGTATTTGCGGCGCGTTGGATCGGACTGCAGGCGCAGGCCGGATGCCATTTTCTGCTGGATACGGCGACGCTCAACATTCTGAGCTTTTATCGGGGCATTCCCGCGGTGGAGCGATGGAATGCACCACCCCCGTAGCACGCACGCCTCGAGTTAACGGTCCACGACAGTTGAAACGAAGCAAGGAGGGTCGACATGGCAGCAAGCGTGGCAAAGGTGAAGGTGAAGGAAGGCCCATTGGAGGAAAAGGAGCTGGCGTTGATGCAGGCGTACTGGCGCGCTTGCAACTACCTTTCCGTGGGCATGATCTATCTGCGGGACAACCCGCTCCTCAAAGAGCCGCTCAAGGTTGAGCACACCAAGCACCGGCTGCTCGGCCACTGGGGTGCAAGCCCTGCATTGTCCTTCGTCTGGCTACACCTGAACCGGTTGATCGTCAGAGACGACCTCGACGTGATCTTCGTCGCGGGCCCGGGTCACGGCGCGCCCGGTGTGCTGGGTCCCGCCTATCTCGAGGGCACGTACTCCGAGATCTATCCGGACAAGAGCGAAGACGAAGAGGGCATGAGGCTCTTCTTCAAGCAGTTCTCGTTCCCCGGGCACATCGGCTCACATGTCACTCCGGAAACCCCGGGATCCATCCACGAGGGCGGCGAGCTCGGCTACAGCCTCTCACACGCGTTCGGCATGGCCCTCGACAATCCGGATCTCATCGTCGCGTGCGTCGTGGGCGACGGAGAGGCCGAGACGGGTCCGCTGGCCACGGCATGGCATTCGAACAAATTCCTCAATCCGGTGCGCGACGGTGCCGTGCTGCCGATCTTGAATCTGAACGGCTACAAGATCGCGAACCCGACGATCCTGTCTCGCATCAGTCACGAGGAACTGGAAGCCTTGTTCGTGGGCTACGGGTATGAGCCTCTCTTCGTCGAAGGCGACGATCCCGAGCTGATGCACCAGAAGATGGCGGCGACGTTGGAGGACGCGATCGAGAAGATCCGGTCGCACCAGGCGAAAGCCCGGAAGTCCAACGAGGCGTTTCGGCCGCGGTGGCCCATGATCGTGCTGCGCTCGCCGAAAGGCTGGACCGGCCCGAAGGATATCGACGGGCAAAAAGCAGAAGGGTCCTGGCGCTCGCACCAGGTGCCGTTCTCGGACGTCGCCTCGAATCCGGCCCACTTGCAGCTGCTCGAGGATGGCTGCGAAGTTACAAGCCCGAGGAACTGTTCGATTCGCAGGGTGCGCTCTTGCCGGAGATCAAGGCGCTGGCCCCACAGGGCAGGCGGCGCATGAGCGCCAATCCGCACGCCAACGGTGGGCTGCTGCGCAAGGATCTCAAGCTGCCGGACTTCCGCGACTACGCGGTCGACGTGCCTCAGGCGGGCAGGGTTCTGTACGAGAACACAAAGCCGCTCGGCGAGTTCCTGCGCGACGTGATGAGGAACAACATGACCAGTTTCCGCGTCTTCGGTCCCGACGAGACGGCGTCCAACCGCCTGCAATCGATTTATGAGGTGAGCAAGAAGACGTGGATGGCGGACATGTTGCCGGAGGACGCGGACGGCGGCGAGCTGGCGCAAGACGGTCGCGTGATGGAAATGCTCTCAGAGCACACGCTGCTCGGTTGGCTCGAGGGTTACCTGCTCACGGGCCGGCACGGTTTCTTCCACACCTACGAAGCATTCGCCCATGTCATCGACTCGATGGTCAACCAGCACGCAAAGTGGCTGGACATCTGCAAGAACCACGTGCCGTGGCGGGCATCGGTGGCATCCGAGAACATTCTGTTGTCGTCGACGGTTTGGCGCCAGGACCACAACGGCTTCTCCCACCAGGATCCCGGGTTCATCGATCTGGTGACCAACAAGAGCGCTTCCGTGACGCGCGTCTATCTGCCGCCGGACGCCAACACGCTGCTGTCTGTGGCCGACCACTGCCTGCGTGCGACCGATTACATCAACGTCATCGTCGCCGACAAGCAGAAGCATCTGCAGTTCACGACGATCGACGAGGCGATCGTGCACTGCACCAAGGGTCTCGGCATATGGGCGCGGGCGAGCACCGACGAAGGCGAGGAGCCCGATGTCGTGCTGGCTTCCTGCGGCGACGTCGCGACTCAGGAGGCTCTGGCCGCCGCCGCGATCCTGCGGGAGCGAGCACCCGACCTCCGGCTGCGGTTCGTCAACGTCGTCGACCTCTTCAAGTTGCAGCCGGCCTCCGAGCACCCGCACGGCTCGACCGACAGCGAGTTCGACGGCCTGTTCACCACGGATAAACCGATCATCTTCAACTTCCACGGCTATCCCTGGCTGATCCACAAGCTCGCGTACCGATTCAAGGGCCACGACAACATGCGGGTGCGCGGCTACAAGGAGAAAGGCAACATCAACACTCCGCTGGAGCTCGCCCTGCTGAATGAGACGTCGCGCTTCAATCTGGTCATCGACGTGATCGATCGAGTGCCGAAGCTTCGCACTCGGGCCACGCACCTGAAGGAACAGATGCGGAACGAGATCATCGCCAACATGGCGTATGCGCACGAGCATGGCACGGACCGACCTGAGATCACCGACTGGTTGTGGCCCGGCTGACACGGGCGGCGCGGCCGCAAACCGTCCGTGCTCGACGAGGAGGCAGCGAGAAGGGCGGCCCCGTATCGCCCCGCGAGCCGGGTCGCCGCCTGGATCGTTGCGACCGAATGAAGAGTTGAGATCGCGTTAGACACAAGGAGCGTGCTCGATGATCTTGCCAAATCGGGAGCTGTCGAGGAGAGGGCCACTAGATTCACGCGAAACCGACAAGGTCATGGACGACTTGTGCGTGAACACGATCCGGACTCTGTCGATGGACGCGGTGCAACAGGCGAATTCGGGGCATCCCGGTACGCCGATGGCGCTTGCGCCGGTGGCCTATTGCCTCTGGCAGCGCTTTCTGCGCTTCGACCCCGACCATCCGATTTGGCCCAACCGCGACCGCTTCGTGTTGTCCGTCGGCCATGCGTCGATGCTGCTCTACTCCCTGCTGCACTTGACCGGGGTGAAGGCGGTGAATCCGAAATACGAAACGCTCGGCCACCTTTCGGTCAGCCTGGAGGACATCAAGCTGTTTCGGCAGCTCGACAGCAAATGCGCTGGGCATCCGGAGTATCGCTGGACATCGGGTGTCGAGACGACGACGGGCCCGCTAGGGCAAGGTGTGGCAACCAGCGTGGGTATGGCCATCGCCGGGCGCTGGCTGGCAAGTCGCGTCAATCGTCCGGGGTTCGAGCTCTGCGACTACGATGTCTACGCTCTCTGCGGAGACGGCGACATGATGGAAGGCCTCTCCGGGGAGGCGGCCTCCCTCGCCGGCCATCTCAAGCTCCCCAATCTGTGCTGGATCTACGACAACAATCACATCACCATCGAGGGAAGCACGGAGCTGGCCTACAGCGACGACACGGCCACGCGTTTCGTCGGGTATGGCTGGAACGTGACTCGCGTCGGTGATGCCAACGATCTGGACATGCTTGCGCGCGCGTTCGAGACGTTCAAGAGCACGACGGATCGACCGACACTGATCATCGTCGACACCCACATCGCCTACGGCGCGCCGAACAAGCAGGATACGAGCGCGGCCCACGGCGAACCCCTGGGCGAGGAAGAGGTGAGACTGGCCAAGCGCGCCTACGGCTGGCCGGAGGACGAGAGGTTCCACATCCCAGACGGCGTGCGCGAGCACTTCCGAGCCGGCATCGGCGAGCGCGGCAAGGCTCTGCGTGACGCCTGGATGGCCAAGTTCGAGGCATTCGAGCGGGAGTATCCGGAGCGCGCCGACCTGGCGTACCGCATGTTTCGGCGCGAGTTGCCCGACGGTTGGGACCACGGGTTGCCTGAGTTTCCGGCTTCCGTGAAGGGCGTCGCGACGCGCGACGCGTCGGGTCAGGCGCTGAACGTGATCGCGAAAAATGTCCCGTTCGTCATCGGTGGCTCGGCCGATCTCGGCCCGTCGTGCAAGACGCGTCTGAGCTTTGAAGGGGCCGGGGACTTCTCGGCCACCGACCCCGGTGGGAGGAATCTCCACTTCGGGATCCGCGAGCATGCGATGGGCGCCGTGTTGAACGGGCTGTCGCTGTCGAAGCTTCGGCCATACGGGTCGGGATTTCTGATCTTCAGCGACTATGCCCGCCCTGCAATCCGTCTGAGCGCTCTGATGGAGATCCCGGTCATTCACATCTTCACGCACGATTCGATCGGCGTGGGCGAGGACGGACCGACGCACCAGCCCGTGGAGCAACTCGCGTCGCTGCGGGCCATCCCCGGATTGATCACCATCCGGCCCGCGGATGCCAATGAGGTGGTGGAAGCCTGGCGCCTGATCATGCAGTTTCGCCATGAGCCCGTCGCGTTGATCCTGACGCGCCAGGCACTGCCCGTGCTGGACCGACAGGTCTATGCATCCGCAGACGGTGTGCGGCGCGGCGCTTACGTTCTCGCGGATGCCGGAACGCGGAAACCCGACGTTCTGCTGCTTGCGACGGGTAGTGAAGTGCCTCTGTGCATCGAGGCGCGTGACCTGCTCAAGGCCGACGCGATCGAAGCCCGCGTTGTCAGCATGCCGTCGTGGGAGATCTTTGAGCATTACTGCCGGGAGCATCCCGACTACCGTGACCACGTTCTGCCCGAGTCGGTCAAGGCTCGCGTATCGGTGGAGAAGGCGTCCACGCTCGGCTGGGCGCGCTACGTCGGTAGCCACGGCCACAGCATCGGCATGGAGACTTTCGGGGCGTCAGCACCGCTCGCGGAACTCAAGAAGAAGTTCGGGTTCACCCCCGAGAACGTCGCGGCCGCGGCGAGGGATCAGATCGCCTTGAAGACGCGCAAGGAGTAGGAAATGTCTGCACAAACGGTTCCACAGGTCGAGCGGCCAGCCTGGAAAGACCTGGCACGCCACTACGAGAGCGTCCGCAACGTACACATGCGGGAGCTATTCGCCGAGGACCCGGATCGCGGCAAGCGCTTGACGGCGGAGGCAGTGGGTATATTCCTGGACTACTCGAAGAACCGCGTCACCGACGAAACGCTCGCGCTCCTGGTTCGGCTCGCCGATGAATCCGGGCTGCGCACAAGCATCGACGCAATGTTCTCCGGTGAGAAGATCAACGTGACGGAAGACCGCGCCGTGCTGCATGTGGCCTTGAGGGCGCCGCGCGACGCATCGATCGCAGTCGACGGCGACAACGTTGTGCCCCTGGTTCACAGCGTGCTCGACAAGATGGCCGAGTTCGCCGACCGCGTACGCAGCGGAGCATGGAAGGGCCACAGCGGCAGTCCGATTCGCAATGTCGTCAACATCGGCATCGGCGGTTCTGACCTCGGGCCGGTGATGGCTTACGAGGCGCTGAAGCACTACAGCGAGCGGACCATGACTTTCCGGTTCGTCTCGAACGTGGACGGCACCGACTTCGTGGAAGCCGTGCAGGATCTCGATCCGGCTGAAACTCTGTTCATCGTTTCCTCGAAGACGTTCACGACGCTGGAAACACTTACCAACGCCAACACGGCGCGCGACTGGGTACTGCGCCATTTCGATGCCGACGAGGAGTCGATTGCCAAACATTTCGTGGCCGTGTCGACCAATGCCGACGCCGTGGCGGAGTTCGGAATCGATACCCGGAACATGTTCGGTTTCTGGGATTGGGTCGGCGGCCGATATTCCATGTGCTCTTCCATCGGTCTTTCCACGATGATCGCCCTCGGACCCGCGAACTTCCGCGCGATGCTCGACGGGTTTCACGAGATGGACGAGCACTTTCGGACTGCGCCGTTCGCGACCAACCTCCCGGTCCTCATGGGGCTGCTGGCTCTCTGGTACAACGATTTCTTCGGCGCAGAGACGATGGCGGTCTTGCCTTACGAGCAGTACCTCAAGCGCTTTCCGGCTTACCTGCAGCAGCTGACGATGGAGAGCAATGGCAAGCGGGTGACGATCGACGGTCAACAAGTGCCGTGCAATACGAGCCAGGTCGTCTGGGGGGAACCCGGAACCAACGGGCAGCACTCCTTTTATCAATTGATTCACCAAGGCACGCGCCTGATCCCGTGCGACTTCATCGCGTTCCACGAGACGGCCAACGATGTCGGCAGGCACCACGACATACTGTTGGCCAATGTGTTCGCGCAGGCCGAGGCGCTGGCCTTCGGCAAGACCACAGAAGAGGTCCGGTCCGAGGGCACGCCGGATTGGCTCGTGCCCCATCGCGTGTTCGAAGGCAATCGTCCCTCGAACATGATCCTCGCCGAGCAGCTCTCACCGGTGACACTCGGCAAGCTCGTTGCCCTGTACGAGCACAGCGTGTTCGCTCAGGGCGTCATATGGGGTATCGACTGCTTCGACCAATGGGGCGTCGAGCTCGGCAAGGTCCTGGCGCAACGCATAATCCCGGAACTCGAGAGCACGACAGAGCCCACGCTCGACCATGACAGCTCGACCAACAATTTAATTCGACGCCATCGTAGCCGGTCACGCGCATAGCGATCGGGCGATGGCCCCCGGCTTCCCGCTGGTTCCAACGCTGGGGTGGCGCGCGGCACCGTTTCGGTGGTGAGCGGTGAAGGCGGCTCGCCGCGCGGCGACGGGCTGTCGTGCGAACACCCTCTGCCGGGATTATGCTCGAAACTCGTGGATAGACGCGGGAAAATCGTCTGCACTTTGGGGACTGCGACCAGTACCGACGGGGGAGTGCGGGCGCTGGTCGAGGCGGGGATGGATGTCGCCCGCTTGAACATGAGCCATGGCGACCACGCTAATCATCAGGCCGCATACGACCGGGTCCGCGCCGCCTCGGACGTCACCGGCCGTGCCGTGGGCGTGTTGGCCGACCTGCAGGGACCCAAGATCCGGCTTGGCCGGTTCGCCTCCGGACCCACTTACTGGAGTAACGGCGAAACCGTGCGGATCACGGTCCAGGAATGCGAAGGCACTCACGACCGTGTCTCGACGACCTACAAGCAGCTCAACAAGGACGCGCAACCGGGCGACCGGCTGCTGGTCGACGACGGCAAAGTCTCGTTGGTGGTCGAGCACACAGACGGCGACGACGTGGTGTGTGTGGTCGCCGAGGGTGGCCCAGTGTCTAACAACAAGGGTCTGTCGATGCCAGGCATGGACGTGTCGGTGCCGGCGTTGTCGGAAAAAGACGTCGAGGACTTGGAATTCGCGCTGCGACTCGGTGTCGACCTGTTGGCGCTTTCGTTCGTTCGCTCGCCGGCCGATGTCGAGCTTGCCCGCGAGGTGATGGATCGGGTCGGTCGCCGGGTGCCGGTGATCGCCAAACTCGAGAAGCCCGAGGCCATCGACAATTTGGAAGCGATCGTGCTGGCCTTCGACGCGGTGATGGTGGCCCGCGGGGACCTGGGTGTGGAGCTGCCGCTCGAGGAGGTGCCGCTGGTCCAGAAGCGCGCCATCCAAATGGCAAGGGAGAATGCCAAACCCGTGATCGTCGCGACCCAGATGCTGGAGTCGATGATCGAGAATTCTCGACCGACACGTGCCGAAGCGTCTGACGTGGCCAACGCGGTGCTCGATGGCGCCGACGCGGTCATGCTGTCGGGCGAAACGTCGGTGGGTAAGCATCCGGTGGAAGCGGTCCGGACGATGGCCCGGATCATCTCCGCGGTCGAACAGAACTCGACCGTCGCCCCGCCGCTGACCCATGTGCCGCGCACCAAGCGTGGCGTGATCTCCTACGCGGCACGCGACATTGGTGAACGGCTGGACGCCAAGGCGCTGGTGGCGTTCACCCAATCGGGCGATACCGTGCGCCGGCTGGCCCGGCTGCACACGCCGCTGCCGCTGCTGGCGTTCACCGACCAGCCGGAGGTGCGCAGCCAGCTGGCGCTGACCTGGGGCACCGAGACGTTCATCGTCCCGCACATACAGAGCACCGACGGCATGATCCGCCAGGTGGACAAGTCGCTGCTCGAGCTCGGCCGCTACAAGCGCGGGGATCTGGTGGTCATCGTCGCGGGCGCCCCTCCGGGCACAGTAGGCTCAACCAACCTGATCCACGTGCACCGGATCGGGGAGGACGACGTCTAGCGATGCTGCTGTTTAGTGGTCTGCTGCTCGCCGAGGACATCTTCGATCAGCCGCAGGACGCGGTATCCCGCGAGGATCCGCGATCACGCCTCCCACGCAATGGGCATGTTGCTGATGGTCATCCTCCAGGTCGCTGCTGTCGGCGAGCTGGGCGTCGAGTGCGTGAATTTGGTTGCGCAGATTGATTTCACGCGCACGCAGGTCGGGCAGGCGGGCGCGCAGTCTTCGATGGTGATCAGTTGCTCGCCGTAGGCCTCGATCGCGCGGGCGATCGAGGTGGCCGTCTTGCCCAACGCGCAGTCGAGGCTCTTACCTTGCCGCGCAACGGGATCGGCGGTGCGGGCGGCATCGAGTCGCTGGTCGTCCTCGGCGCGGATGAGCTGGAGGTCGGCGAGCAGCCCGGTGAGGAGTGGGACCTGCATCAGGCCACATTTACACCGCGACTGGGACGAAACCGGTGAACATTCGGGTCGCACCCACCAACGAGGCGGTGAACATGGCTCGCGACGTCACGCTTCTTGCCCCATAGTGACGGCGAAGGCGTAATGATGAACCGGGTACAGAATTTGGTCGCTTGAGTGGAAGGGTCGCCATGGCACCGTCGATCGCACTTCAGAACTTCGATGCCGTGCTGTTCGACCTCGACGGCGTCCTGACCACCACCCGCGCAGTGCATGCGGCGGCGTGGAAGCACACATTCGACGAGTTCTTGGCAGCCTGGGACGCTCGGCGCGGCACCAAGAACGCCCCCTTCGACGAGCGCGACGACTACGCCACCTACGTCGACGGCAAGCCGCGTCAGGAGGGCGTACGCGACTTCGTCGCGGCGCGCGGAATCCAGCTTCCGGAGGGCGGACCCGACTCCCCGCCGGAGGAGGAATCGGTGTGGGGGCTCGGCAACCGAAAGCAACTCCTTGTCGAAGAGGAGCTGGAGCGAGTGGGCGTCGAGGTGTTCCCAGGATCGATTGCGTGGGTGAGGGAGCTGCGTGAGGCCGGACTCAAGACCGCCGTCGTGTCCAGCAGTCGCAACTGCGCCACCGTCCTGACGTACGCAGGCATCACCCACCTGTTCGACACTCGCGTTGACGGTGACACGGCGCTGGAGCTGCACTTGCCCGGCAAACCGGCGCCCGACACGTTCCTGGAGGCCGCGCAGCGGCTCGGCGTCCCACCTGAACGGGCGATCGTGGTCGAGGATGCGCTCGCCGGCGTGGAAGCGGGTCGGGCAGGCGCGTTCGGGCTCGTGGTCGGCGTCGACCGGGACGGACACGCGGCTGAGTTGGCTGCTCACGGCGCCGATGTCGTCGTCACCGACCTGGGCGAGCTTCTCGCCGCGCCCACCGACAAGGTCCACCGCGCCGGTCCCAAGACGCAGCGGCTGCTGGCCGCGGCGAGGCGAATCGTTGCTGCGAGCGACGACTACCCACCCGACCCGTGGCGAATCATCGAACGCGCCTACAACCCTGCGTACGTCGCACACACGCAGGCGTTGTTCGCGCTGTCAAACGGCTTCCTCGGGATCCAAGCGTCTTTCGAAGAGGGCGAACCGTCTTACCGATCGGCGACCTTGCTCAACGGATTCCACGAGACCTGGCCTATCCAGTACCCGGAGACCGCACACGGGTTCGCCACCACCGGCCAGACGATCGTGCCAGTTCCGGACGGCACGACGATCCGCCTGCTTGTCGACGAGAGCCCCATCACGTGCGAAACCACGGAGGTACGGGAATTCGAGCGCGCCCTCGACATGCGACGTGGCGCTTTGGAACGCTCGGTGGTGTACCAGCTCGCAGACGGTCGCCGATTTCGGGTCGATACGAAGAGGTTCGTATCGCTAGCCCGGCCGCACATGGCGTGCATTCGCTACAGCGTGACAGCCTTAGACGCGCGCAGCCGCTTAGTCATCTCCTCGGAGTTGCGCACACCAGACACCACACCCGAGGAAGCTGCACTCGATCCAAGGCGAAGCCGAGCACTGACCGAGGAAGTACTCCGGCCCGACGTCGAGCGCACGGAGGGGGTACGCGTCATCCGCTCGTATCGCACCGGGCGGAGCGGGCTTGCGGTGGCGGCGGGGATGGACCACGAATTCGACGAGAAAACTGTGACTCACGTCCAGACCAAGCCCGATATTGGCCGCGCCTACGTGGTGTTCGAGGTCGACGCACTACCCGGGCAGACCGTGACCTTCACGAAGTGGCTCGCCTACCACTACGGCGCCGAAGACGGGGCAGACCTGGCAAACCGCGCCGAACTGACGCTCCGGCAAGCGCGAGCGGCCGGCTACGCAAGCGCCCTCTCCGACCACGAGCATCGAGTCGCAGCGTTTTGGGAGGACAGCGAGGTGGTGTGGGACGGCACCCCGGCGGCGCAGCAGGCGCTGCATTTCAGCCTGTTCACGATCATGCAGGCGTCGTTACGCAGCGAGGGCCACGGGATGCCTGCGAAAGGCCTCACGGGCAGCGGTTACGAGGGCACTACTTTTGGGACACCGAGGCATACGTGCTGCCGTTCCTGATCCACACCTCGCCGGACGTTGCCCGGAGCCTGCTCATGCACCGCGTGCGCATGCTGCCCGACGCGCGTCGACGCGCCCGCGAGGTCGGTTGCTCAGGGGCCTTGTTCCCTTGGCGCACCATCAACGGCCAAGAGGCGTCGGCCTATTACGCGGCGGGCACCGCGCAATATCACATCAACGCCGACATCGCCTACGCCTTCGACCAATACATTCGAGTGACCGGCGACACGGACCTGCTGTTCCGGCACGGTGTTGAATTGCTCGTCGAGACGGCGCGGATGTGGGCGGATCTCGGCTTCTTCTCCGACCGCCGCGGCGGCAGATTCGTGATCCACGAGGTGACCGGACCGGACGAGTACACGACCGTCGTACATAACAACCTGTTCACGAACCTCATGGCGGCCGAGAACCTCCGAATCGCCGCCGAGGCCGTCGATCGAGTTCGCACAGAGTCGCCGCCGGACTACCGGCGCGTGGTCGAACGCACCGGCTTGACCGAGGATGAAATCACAACTTGGCGACGAGCGGCCGAGCAGATCTACATCCCCTATGACGAGGAGTCCGGGATCCATCTGCAGGCCGACGGCTTCCTGGACCAGAAACCGTGGGACTTCGCCTCCACGCCGCCGGATCGCTATCCGCTGCTGCTGCACTTCCACCCGTTGGTCCTCTACCGACATCAAGTGATCAAGCAGGCAGACGTGGTTCTCGCGACCGTCATGCTGCACGATCGATTCACCGACGACGAACGGCGACGGATCTTCGACTACGACGACCCGCTGACAACCGGGGACTCGTCGCTTTCGGAATGTATTCAGGCGATCGCGGCAGCAGATGCCGGTAAGTACCGAACCGCAGAGGATACCTCGTCGGCGCTGTCGAATCGACCTGGCCGATACCGCAGGCAACCTCCGCGACGGCGTCCACGTCGCATCGGCCGGTGGCGTATGGATGGCGATCGTGTTCGGATTCGCGGGATACCGGTGGCGGAGTGGAATACCGGAGTTTTCCCCGGTCCTGCCGCGAGGGCGCGTCGGCTTCGCTTTCCCCTCCGTATGCGCGGGTCAGTGCTCGAAGTCGACATCGAGGAGCGCCAGGTCACGTACAGCGTAAGGCGTGGAGACCCGGTGACCGCGCGTCATCGCGGCGAGGAGTTCACCGTCTCCAGTGCGTCACCGGTGTCATTCAAGGCGAGTACCACACAGACGACAGAATTGCTTCACCGACGCCTCCTCCGGGGTAAACGAATTTCACGTTTGGGGCCGTTGGGAGATGGGGAATCGTCTCGCGGTTGAAGCGTCAGCAGGAGCGGCGGTGCGCTTTTCGGCGCTTGCCAGTTGGGCTACTGCTCGTCGCCGCGGGCTCCCGGTCAAGACCGCTGACGCTTCGCCCACGCCCGCGTTCTTTGCAAGTAACGGAGCACCCCGTCAGCGGTACGCAGCGAGGCCAGTCGTCGGCGCGGAAGTAGGCGTCGGTGCCGCCGTCGACGAACACCACGCTACCGACCAGAAAGTCGGCGGCCGCGACAGCATGAAGGCCACCCAGTCGCCGATGTGCGACGCATCCCCGAAGTGCCCGATCGGCACCGGAAACGCTTCGATCTGCGCCCGCTCCTTCGGGTTTTCCAGCTGGCCCTCGAGCATCGGTGTCATGATCGCGCCGGGGCGATGGCGTTCAGCCGGATGCCTGCCCCGGCCCACTGGGCGGTCGGGGCGTTCCGCCGGACCCAACGGGTGACGGCGATCTTCGAGCCGGCGTAGGCGAAGACGGGTGCGTACTTGCGGTAGCGCTTTGCGATCCGTTCTGCCTTCTCCCCGTTTGCGCGAGAAACGCACGGATCTCGCTCTCCGGCACTATCGGAACGGTGGTGGTCGAGTTGCTGGAGAACACCACGACCCTCGCGCCGTCGGCCGCCGCCAGCGCGGGTCGCCACGCGTTGAGAACGTCGACGACGCCGAAGTAGTT